>CAWAJJ010000016.1:0-30281 GCA_963782305.1 uncultured Actinomycetota bacterium
GACCCTCACCGGGGTAGCCGTTTCGAGTCGGAAACCCGAGCGGAACTGAACCCTGCACCAGGCGATTGCTCCGCCCTGCCCGGTCCTGATGGAGGCAGAGCAAGATCCACATAAAGTCAACGCACGTGTTGAAACACCTAACGGCTGTGCTGCCGCTCTCCGAGATGCTCCACAGAACCAGGACACATCCTGAGTACATCGCAGGAACGTGGACTCGCTACCCCGAGTCCGACGCCCTCGTTGGAAAGCAGGAGAAGACATGCAGGGAACACGAAGAGACATCATCCGCAGGACCCGACAGTGGCGCGTCATCCTGGTCGGGGGAGCAGCTGCAGTCTCGCTCGCCGTCGCCGCCGGCCTGGGAGTGGCCGCTGGCCGCCACGACGACGGAAGCAGTCCCGCGCCGACGAGCAACACAGGGTCGGCGACCCCGCAGGGGACCGCGGGCAATGGCGGGCAGCAGGCCGACGTCGTCGGCTGGCTCCAGCCCGCTCGTGTCGAGCGGGTCCGGGCACCACCACGCGAAGAGCAGCGGCTCGTGATGATCGCGCCAGCGATCGCTCGCAGTGACTGGGAGCTGTGGAGCACCGATGCTCGCGTCTGCGTCACTGACCCGTCGGCTCTCGACGAGGCACGAGGGATCGCGGACCGCATCCTGGAGGAGGTCGAGCTGGCCGCCAGCCGGTTCCGCCAGGACAGCGAGGTCTCGCGCCTCCCGAGTGGAACCTCGAGGATCTCGCCCACGCTGGCTGCCCTGCTCTCGGTGGCACTCGATGCCGCGACGCCTCTCCGGTGGTGCGGTCGATCCGACGCTCGGCGGAGCGATGCGTGCCATCGGCTACGACCGCGACATCACGCTCGGTGCGGAGCTCGGACCAGGGAGCGCGTGGCGTGGTCACGGGTCGCCGGCTGGGAGTCCCTGCGACTGGAGGGGGACCAGCCTGTTCCTGCCCGAGGGCGTCGAGATCGATCTCGGTGCCACCGCCAAGGCAGTGGCCGCTGACTGGTGTGCCGCAGCGATCACGAGGGCCACGGGCAGCGGGGTCCTCGTCAGTCTCGGAGGTGACATCGCCACCGCCGGTGGGCCACCTCCCGGCGGGTGGCAGGTCGCGGTGCAGGACACGGACGACGACCTACCGTGCCAGATCACTCTGTCACCGGGCGCTGCCGTCGCCACCTCGAGCACGGTCCGGCGCGCCTGGGGCCATGGACTCCACCACATCCTCGACCCCGCCACCGGTCTCCCGGCGGATCCGTTCTGGCGAAGCGTCTCCGTGGTCGCGCCGACGTGTGCTGAGGCCAACACCCTCAGCACCGCCGCCATCGTGAAGGGCGCCGGTGCCGTCGGCTGGGTCGCGTCGATCGGGCCGTCCGGCTCGCCTGGTCGATCGCGACGGTCGGGTGACCGTCCTCAACGGCTGGCCCCAGGAGCGTGCCGCATGAGCGCCTACCTGGACTCGGCCCTGTGGGCGCTGGGACGTGGGACCGGGGTGGTCGCCCTGCTGATGTTCACGGTCTCGCTGGTGCTCGGCATCGTGACGCGCTCGGGCCGCGAGGTCCCCGGCGTCGGTCGCTTCGGCGTCGCCGAGCTGCACCGCACCGCGGCCCTGACCGGTACGGCTCTGATCGCGCTGCACATCGGGACCCTGCTGCTCGACCCGTTGTCCCAGCTCCGGCTGGTCGACTTCGTCGTGCCCTTCCTCGGTTCCTACCGGCCGATCTGGCTGGGTCTCGGGACCCTCGCCGTCGATCTGCTCCTGGTCGTCACCGTCGTCAGCCTGCTCCGCGATCGCGTTGGTCCCCGTGTGTTCCGCGCGGTGCACTGGGGGACCTACGCACTGTGGCCGATGGCCCTCGCGCATGCACTGGGCAACGGGTCGGACAACGGCGACGCTGTGGCTGCGCGCCCTCGCTGGTGCCTGCACCGCTGCGGTCGGGGTCGCTCTCGCCTGGCGGTTCACCGAGGGGTACGCCGAACGCGGGCGTGTCCGGATCCCGCGGTCGGTGGCGCGATGACCACGACCTCGATCCGCCCACTCACCGGCACCCAGCGCCTGCTGGGCGTACAGGCCCAGAGCTGGGGTGAGCACATGGCGATGCTCGGTCCCGTGCCGCAGCTCACCGCCGACCAGCTGGTCGCTCTCGTGCAGGAGGCGGGCCTGACCGGTCGCGGCGGTGCCGGGTTCCCCACGGCACGCAAGATCGCAGGGATCGCCGCGTCACGGCGTACGCCGGTCGTGGTGGGCAACGCCATGGAGGGTGAGGCGCTCAGCCACAAGGACCGCACCCTGCTCGATCGGCCCCCCACCTCGTCCTCGACGGTCTCGAGATCCTGGGGCAGGCCCTCGGCAGCCGACGGCTCGTCCTCGCCACCGGGGAGCGGATCGAACCCGCACTGATTCGTCGCGCCGCAGCGGAGCGGCCAGGACGCACGGTCGAGGTCCGGCAGCTCGGCGGTGGCTTCCTCGGCGGCCAGGAGAGCGCGCTGGTCAACCAGCTCAACGGCCGCGCCGCCATCCCGCAGGACCCGCACACACCGGTCTACGAGCGCGGTGTCGACGGCCGACCGACGCTGGTCAGCAACGCCGAGACCCTCGCCCACCTCGCGCTCCTCGCGAGGTTCGGGTCGACCTGGTTCCGCGCCGAGGGCACGCCCGAGGACCCGGGAACGTTCCTGATGTCCCTCACGGGGATGGCAGGCCCGGCCGTCCTCGAGCTGCCGCGCGGCGTGCGGCTGCACGAGGTGCTGACCGGTGCCGGGATCGATCTCGACCGCGTCGGGGGCATCCTGCTCGGCGGCTATCACGGCACCTGGCTCCCGGCCGAGGCCGGAGACGTGCGGCTGTGCCGCGAGGACCTCGCGCCGTACGGCGCCTCGACCGGCGCCGGCATCGTGCACGTGATGGATGCCGATCGCTGCGGGCTCCGCGTCAGTGCCGAGATCGCCGGTTACCTGGCGGCCCAGACAGCCGGCCAGTGCGGCCCGTGCATCAACGGCATGCCGCGGATGGCCGACACCCTGAGACGTCTCGCACGGCCGGGGGCAGACCCGAGCCTGGTGGCCGAGGTCGCTCGACTCCGGGGGCTCGTCGTCGGCCGGGGTGCGTGTGCGCACCCGGACGGGACTGCTCGCTTCGTGGCGAGCACCATGCGCGTCTTCGCCGACCACGTCGATGCCCACCTGAGAGGAGAGTGCCATGAGACGACTCTTGATTGACCGGACCCGCTGCGACGGCCACGGATCGTGCGCGGAGCTGCTTCCCGAGGTCCTGTCCCTGGACGAGTGGGGCTTCCCGATCAGCCTCACCGGTGACCGAGACCCGGCGTTGCCCACGACGCTGGTCGACCACGGCCGGCGCGCCGTCCGTGCCTGTCCGCTGATGGCGTTGCGGCTCGGCTCACAGACTCACTGACGGGCACGGAGCGAGAGCGTGATCACTGCTCCGTGGCCCGCGGTGCGGTTCGCGGCTGTGACGCGCCCGTCGTGGGCGTTGGCCACCTCGGCGACCAACGCCAGTCCGAGACCGTAGTGGCGCCGGCTGGCGACATGCTCACCTGGTGGTCGAGAGCTGGAGAACCGCTCGAACATGCGCGGGATCAGGTCCGGAGTGATGCCGGGACCGTCGTCCTCGACGCTGAGGTGGATCTCGCGACCGATCCTGGTGACGCGCACCTCGACGGTGCGTGTGGCATGGTCCATCGCGTTGTCGACCAGAGCCACGATCGCGCGACGCAACGCGGGCACCGACGCCACGACGGCTGTGTCACCCTCCGCGTGGACCACGAGCTCGAGTGTCCGTTCGTGCGCGGCCGCCTGGGCCGAGTCGACCACCTCCCGCGCCAGCGTTCCGAGGTCGCGGAGCTCGCGGGCGGTCGACTCCCGGGTGTCCACGGCGATGAGCAGCTCGTCCAGGATCTCGGTCAGGTTGCGGGTGTCGGCGAGCACGCCCTCGACGTCGCCCCGGATGTCCGCCGGAGGCGTCGACTGGTGCCCCAGCTTGCGGGCCAGCAGCTGCACGCGGGTGCTCAGGAGCGTCAGAGGGGTCCGGAGCTCGTGACTGGCGTCGGCCACGAAGCGACGTTGCAGTGCGATCGTGTCGGCCATCGGCGAGACCGCCCGGCGCGCCAGCCAGTAGGCCATCAGCGCGGCGAGAAGCACACCGAACAGACCGGCCCAGAGGAGCCCGGTGATGAACCGGCGGCTCTCGTCCTCGATGGGCTGCTTGTCGAGCCCGGCCTGGACGACCCGGGAACCGGATCGTTCGGTGCGCACGAGGTACTCGTGCCCGGCGACCGAGACGTTGCGCTCCAAGGTGGCGCCCGTGCGACCCACGGAGGTCAGGTCGCGTGTCACCGGAAAACCAGCGGGCAAGTCGTTCGAGGACACCGTCTCGCTGTTCTCCGCGATCGTCACGAACACGTCGCGCGGCGCCTCCTGGGGCTGGTCGATGCTCGCGGTGATGTCAGCCAGTCGGGAGCGCGCGTCTGACGAGGCGGACTGCTCGACGAGGACCCACTGCACCACAGCGACCGCCGCCAGGCACGTGATGATCAGTGCCCCCGCCTGCAGGCCAAGTCGTCGCGCGGTTCGCTGCAGCTGCCGGTCGTCGCGGGTCGGGCTCACGGGCGACCGCTCCGGTAGCCCAGACCACGCACGGTCTCGACCACGCTGCGGCCGAGCTTGCGCCTCAGGTAGTGCACGTAGGTGTCGACCAGGTTGTCCTCGCCGGAGCCCTCGAAGACACGGTCCAACAGCTCGGCGCGCGAGAACACCCGGTTGGAGTTCCGGGCCAGGAGGTCGAGCAGGGCGGCCTCCCGGTCGGTGAGCGTGACCTCGGTGCCGTCGGTGCGTCGTACGGACCGGGTGGCGAGGTCGAGCCTGCCGCCGGCCACCATGGTCACGGCTGAGCGGTCGACGTGACGTCGCAGCAGCGCGCGGATCCGTGCCAGCAGCTCGTCGAGGTCGAACGGCTTGCCGAGGTAGTCCTCCGCTCCGGCATCGAGGCCGTCCACGCGGTCCACCGGGTTGCCCAGGGCCGAGAGGATCAGGACAGGGGTGTGGACGCCGGATCGGCGCAGCCGGCCCAACAGGTCCAGGCCCTCGATCGCCGGCAGACCTCGGTCGAGCACCATGACGTCGTACGGCTTCGTGAGCCCGAGGTGCAGGCCACGCTGGCCGTCACCGGCCACGTCCACGGCATACCCCTCCTCACCGAGCAGCCCGGCGAGCATCGTCGAGAGCTGCGGGTCGTCCTCGACGAGCAGGAGGGTCGGAGCTTCGGTCACGACTGAGTGTCTCCTACCCCTTGACCCGTTCACCCCAGACTGCCTTGGCCCCTGAGTCGCCGACCCGGTACACCTGGACCCCGCTCGCCGCGGCGGCGAGCACGGCGAGGACGGCGACGCCGAGGATCAGGCCTCTGCCCGGCGCACGGCGGGCAGATCCCGTGGTGACGGCGTCGTGCTGGGCTGAGCGGTCGTGCGTGCGCTGGAGCAGTACCAGCGCGGTGACCAGGACCAGCAGAGGGAGCGCGAACCAGATGAGCTGGTCGCCGAGCTCGGCATGATTTCCGGGGACCCCGACCCGCTTCTCGAGCTCCTCGCCGCTCGACGTCGCCACGGGCACCAGGACCGTGGCGACCAAGGCGATGCCCACGACGAGCGGTCCGTAGGGAGTGCGCCAACGCGGTACCACCGCGATGGCGATCGTGCCCACGATCGCCATCGGCAGCAGCACTACGACGGCGTGGACCACGAGGGGGTGCACGGGGATGCCGTTGATCAGGTCGAACATGGTGCCTCCGGGTGTGTGAGGGAGCGGCGTGGCCACCATGCCGCCTCTTTCTTGGTCTCATCTTGGAGACGCGCAGCACTTGTCCTCCGACGGCGCAGGTGGCGACCGAGGGCTTGAGCTGGATCTACGCCACCTTCCTGCACATCGTCTTCTTGCTGCTGGTGGCTGTCACGATCGTCGCTTCCTGACGACGAGGGGATGCCCGATGATGGCGATGATGGGTTCCGCGTCCGACGACACGACGGAGCAGCGAGGATGATCCACGCCCCAACCTGACGGCGGACGGCGCTGACCCGAACACCGATCACGAGAACGAGCGGGCACATCGTCCGCATCGAGAGGACTGGCTCATGGACAACGTGGCTCTCCTCGGGGTGTGGCCCTGGGCATCGTGGTGCTGACACCCCTGGCCGACCGGTTCGGGGTGCCCCAGCCCGTCGTACTCACGATCTTCGGTCTCGGCCTCGGGCTCGTTCCGTTCGCGCCCGACCTGAGCTTCGACCCGGATGCCATCTTGCCGGTCGTGCTGCCACCGCTGTTGTTCGCGGCGACCCAGAGAGCCACCGCTCGTGAGTTCCGCGAGAACGCGGGTGCCGTCCTGTTCCTGGCTGTCGGACTCACGCTGGCCTCGATGGCCGCTGTCGCCCTGGTGGCACACGCCTACCACTTGCCCTGGTGGCCGGCCCTCATCTTGGGGGCGATCGTCTCTCCTCCCGACCCCGTGGCGGCCACGGCGGTGGCCCGCCGGTTGCGGCTCCCGCATCGGCTGGTGACGATCCTGGAGGGCGAGGGCATGTTCAACGACGCGACCGCACTGGTCGCTTTCAAGGTCACCCTCGCGGCGGTCGTCACGGGTCAGGTCAGTGGGTCCCAGGTCGGCGTCGAGCTGGTCCTGGGTCTCGTCGCGGGAACGGCAGTCGGGTTGGCTCTGGCCTTCGTCACCAAGGGCCTGCTCTCGGTGATCCACGACGCGTACGCCGAGACGACCCTGACGGTGCTGGTGCCGTTCCTGGCCTACGTGGGGGCCGAGCGGATCGAGGGCTCCGGCGTACTGGCCGTGCTGGCGCTGGGTCTGTTCCTGCGTACCTACGGCCACTCCGCGACGACCTCCCAAGGCTGGCTGCTCGGTCGTGCCGTGTGGGCCTACGCGGACTTCCTCATCACCGGACTGGTGTTCGCGATCCTCGGCTACGAGCTGGTCAAGGTGATCAGTGACATCGACGTGACCGAGCGTGTGGCGGTGCTCGCCCTGCTGGTGATCACCACACTCGTCACGCTGCGGGCGGTCTGGGTCATGGCGAGCGCGTGGCTCGCGCGCCAGCACGCCCGACGCCACGACGTCGCCTGGCCGAGCGGCTGGCGCGAGTCCGCGGTGGTTTCCTGGGCAGGGATGCGGGGTGTGGTCACGGTGGCGGGCGCCCTTTCCCTGCCTGCCGTCGTGGATGACGGCACCCCCTTCCCCTTTCGAGACCAGATCGTGGTGGTGGCTCTGTCCACCGTGCTGGCGACCCTGGCGGTCCAGGGCCTCACGCTTGCTCCGCTCACGAACGCACTCGGGGTCGGCCGCCAGGACGACGATTCAGAAGAAGTGGCTGGACTCCGCAGGCGCGCCGCCCAGGCGGCCCTCGACCATCTGCGCGACGGCGCGCTGCAGGGGGTCCGCGAGGAGGTTCTCGGGCAGCGACCCTTCAGTACGAGGGCTACCTCTCGGCCCAGGAGGCGATCGAGCACGCGCGCCGCAGTGGTGGCGAGGACAGCGAGGACATGGTGAGGCAGCTGGACTCCGTGCTGAGTGGGGCGACCGATGTCGAGAGGACGTTCGTCCTGGACGCGCGACGTGGTGGTCGGGTCAGCCCGGCCAGCGCCGACGAGGTGCTCCGCGACATCGAGGGCAGGGTGCTCCGCGACTTCGGGTGAGAGATGTCGCTCCTCGTACTGCTGGGGTTCGCGCCCACTCGCCGGAGGCTGACGTGACGCGCAGGTGCCCTGTCTCCCATCGATTCGACGGGGACCGACGTCGGGCGCCACTCCGGAGTGGACGACCGCACCCAGCAGGCGGATCAGCGCAGGGCAACGCCGATCCAGGAGCCGCAGACGAGGGCACAGGCTGCGAGCTCGACCCGTCGTGCCCAGCCGGCAGCGTAGAGATGATCCTCGACGTAGTGCGCGACGAAGCGGTGCACCTGTGAAGCCTACGACCGGCCTCCCCGGCGCCGGTCTGCGTCCTCGCGTTCAGGAACGTAGGATCGATCCATGGGTGACATCGGGGGTCCGGAGCTCTTGATCGTGCTGGCAGTCATCGTCTTGCTGTTCGGCTCCTCGAAGTTGCCGGACCTGGCGCGTGGAGCCGGGCGCGCCTTGCGCATCTTCAAGGCCGAGACGGCTGGCCTGCTCGAGGACGACGAGCCCCATCAGACCGGGCGCGGCCACGGATGAGCCCCGTGACTCCGAGGGGCCGGACAGTGCCCGCGGTGGGTCCTAGAGGCTGTCAAAGCTGTCGGGGCAGCTCGACCACGAAGCGGACACCGCCGTGCGACCCGTCCTCGATCCAGATCCGGCCGTTCTGGGCGCGGACGTGCTCGGAGACCAGGGAGAGTCCGAGTCCCACACCCGTGGACCGGTCGGTCGGGTCGGCTCTGGCGAACCGATCGAAGACGCGCTGGCGGGCTGTCTCGGGTATGCCCGGCCCCTGGTCCTCCACGATGACTCGGGCCACGTCGCCGTCTGCCTCGACCCACACGGCAGTCACCCCGTTTCCATGGGTCTCCGCGTTGCGCACCAGGTTCTCGACGATTCGCTCCAGGCGGCGGGGGTCCATCCTCAGTATCGGGTCGTCGCCCGGCGAGGTACGGGTCACCGAGCGCCCTGCGACCCGGTCAGCCACCGACCTCACGAGCGTGGCGGTGGCCACCTCCTGCTGGACTTGTGACTGCGACGGCACGGGCAGGATGGCGAGCTCGAGAAGGTCCTGGACCATGGCAGCGAACCGATGCACGTCGTCCCAGAGGAGCAGCAGGATCTCCTGGGTCTCCGGACGCAGCTCGTCTCGACGATCCCGAAGGAGATCGACGGCGTTGAGCATGGTGGTGAGTGGTGAACGCAGTTCGTGGGAGACGTCGGCGGCGAATCTCGCATCGCGTTCGATGCGGGCCTTCAACCTGGTCGCCGTGTGGTCGAAGGCCTCAGCGATGGCAGCGAGGTCGGGGTCGGTCTGCGCGCCCAAGCGGGCGTCGAGGTCGCCTGCTGCGATCGCTCCCACTGCTCCGGTCACCGCTGCGAGCGGCCGCAGAGCGCGTCGGCTTGCCCACCGCCCCACGAGCACTCCGAGCGCCGTGGCCACGGTTGTCGTGGCCGCCAGGGTGACCGCCAGGGTGTCGAGCGTCCGGTTCAGCTCGTCCAGCGGGAAGACCTCGACGTAGCTTCCCGTGCCTATGGGGATGGCGATGGCGAAGACTTCTCCACCCGGAAGCTCGAAGCGCTGCCGCGGCGACTCGCCGGCAGCCGCCGCTGCCACGAACTCGTCGGGGAGCACGGCAAGTCCCGGCCGGAAGCGATCGGTGTACCAGCGACCCCGCCACCGGATGAGGGGACTCGATGTCTGTTCCAGCGAGTCGACCCGCTCGAGAAGATCTGTTGGTGAGCGTCCACCGGTCGCCAGGGCGTCGTCGACCACCCGGGCGTTGAAGGAGGCCTGGCGCAGCGCCGTGCTCTCTCGCTGACTCCAGAGATAGTTCGCGGCGACCGTGTACGTCGTGACCGCCACGAAGACGGCAACGAGCAGCGCACCAAGGCCGAAGGTGACCGACACGCGCTGGCGCAGACCCCAGCGGGAGAAGGGCCGCATCATCGCTCGAGCTTGTAGCCCAGGCCCCGCACCGTGACGATGTGACGGGGAGTGGACGGGTCTGCCTCGACCTTGCTCCGGAGACGACTGACGTGCACATCGACCAGCCGGGTGTCGCCGAGGTAGTCGTAGCCCCACACACGTTGCAGGAGCTGCTGGCGGGTCACCACCTCGCCGACCCGTTCCGCGAGTGTCTCCAGCAGCTGGAACTCCGTGGTGGTGAGCTGAACGGCACGACCCTCGCGGAGCACCGCAGCCTCCTGCGGTCGGATCTCCAACCCGCCACTCATCGTGCTGGACGCGTGCGACGGTGACGGGCGGCTGCGTCGCAACAGTGCCCTGATCCTGGCGGAGATCTCCTTGGCGACCACGGGCTTGACGACATAGTCGTCAGCACCAGCCTCGAGTCCCGCGACGACGTCGTGGCTGTCCCCCTTCGCCGACACGACGATCACCGGCACGTCGGAGGTACGACGGATGCGCCGGCACACCTCGAACCCGTCGAGGTCAGGGAGCATCAGGTCCAGCAGGACGACATCTACCTGGTGGTCGCGAAGGGTCTCCAGTGCGGACGTCCCGTCGGGCGCCTCCAGGACCACGTAGCCCTCGTCACGAAGAGCGATCTGGAGGACGCGTCGGATCCGTTCATCATCCTCGATGAGAAGTACCTGCGTGCCGTTGCCCGTCATACGCCGGTCCGTTCCGTCGCCACTTGTGAACGTGTTCGAGACACCGATTCTGCCGCCTGAAGAAGGGCGACGTCCGTGGAGTGCACTGTGGTCTCGGACTCGAGCACACACGTCTGGGACTGACACAATGTAACGGGAATCGAAAACCGCCCGACACCTGCTGCAACCGGTGATCGGCCTAGCGTCGCAGTCATGACGAACAGAACCCTCACGTCGATCGCCGCCGGCCTGGTCCTCGCACTCGGTGTTGCCGGGTGCGGATCCTCCACCACCACCGCTGACAGCGGTGCCAACCTGATCAAGAAGGGGAAGCTGTCGGTCTGCACGCAGCTGCCCTACCAACCCTTCGAGTTCCGCCGTGGCAGCGAGGTGGTTGGTTTCGACATCTCGATGATGGAGCTCGTGGCCGACGAGCAGGACCTCGAGGTCGCCATCGTCCAGACCCCCTTCGAGGGCATCCAGTCGGGGCAGGCCCTGAACACCGGACAGTGCGACATCGCCGCGGCCGGCATGACCATCACCGACGCGCGCGCCAAGGTGATCGACTTCACGGACCCCTACTTCGAGGCGACGCAGGCCCTGCTGGTCAAGAGCGCTGCGCCCTACGACTCACTGGAGTCTCTCGCCGGTAAGCGCATCGCTGTGCAGCAAGGCACCACGGGCGAGATCTACACCAAGAAGAACGCACCGAAGAATGTCAAGATCCAGGTCTTCGAGGATCTCGGCCTGCTGACCACGGCAGTGAAGACCGGTCAGGTCGATGCCGCCGTCCAGGACAACGGCCCCCTGCTCGACTTCACCCAGAAGAACGACGACACCAAGGTGGCAGCGGAGTTCGACACGGGGGAGGAGTACGGCTTCGCCGTCAAGAAGGACGGCAACGAGGAGCTGCTCAAGATCGCGAACGACGTCATCGGCAAGGCGAAGGAGGACGGGACCTACGACAAGGTCTACAAGCAGTGGTTCGGGTCTTCCCCCGACGCCTGAGTCCGCGCGATCCGGCCGACCCAACGAAGCCTCGAGGCAAAGGGATGCCCACCATGGCCATGAGCCCTCGGAAACGAGCACAGATCAGTCGCTACATCCAGTACGCGATCCTCGTCGCCTTGCTGGCGACGCTGGCCTTCATCGCCGACTGGGGGTTGCTGCGGGAGCAGTTCCTGAACCCCGACATCCTCCCGGAGCTCTTCCCCGCGATCATCACCACCGCGCTCAAGAACACGATTCTCTACACCATCGGCGCGTTCACCTTCGGCCTCGTGCTCGGGCTGGTGCTGGCCCTGATGCGGCTCTCGTCGGTCGGCCCCTATCGATGGATCGCCACGATGGTCATCGAGTTCTTCCGTGGCGTACCGGCACTCATCGTCTTCATCGCCTTCCAGTACGGCCTCCCGATCGCCTTCGGAGTGCTGCTTCCCGGTGGCACCTTGGGGACGGTCACGATCGCGCTCGGCCTGGTGGGGGCGGCGTACATGGCGGAGACGATCCGGGCGGGCATCCAGGCTGTCCCCAAGGGACAGATGGAGGCGGCACGGTCGCTGGGCATGAGCAGCGGCAGGGCGATGATCTCGATCGTCATCCCGCAAGCACTACGGATCGTGCTACCGCCGCTCACGAACGAGCTGATCCTGCTGACCAAGGACTCCTCGCTGGTCTACGTGCTGGGACTGTCCGGAGCCACCCTGGAGCTCACGGCATTCGGTCGTGAGGGACTCAACCAGTACGTGAATCTGACTCCTTTGTTCGCAGCAGCCCTGGCCTACCTCCTGATCACGATCCCGCTGTCCGTCGTCGTGAGACGCATGGAAGCCCATGCCGAAAGGGCCCGCTGATGGAACCGTCCACACCCGCCGACGACATCCCCGCTGACGACGTCTGTGCCATCGACGTCCGGGACCTGCACAAGTACTTCGGCGAGAACCAGGTGCTGACCGGGATCGACTTCACCGTCGAGAACGGCGAGGTGGTGTGCGTGATCGGTCCCTCCGGATCGGGCAAGTCCACGCTGCTCCGGTGCGTCAACCTGCTGGAGGAACCCACCTCGGGTCAGATATTCGTCGAGGGTGTGGAGGTCACGGACCCCGACGTCAACGTGGACTCGATCCGAAGTCGGATCGGCATGGTGTTCCAGCAGTTCAACCTGTTCCCTCACCTGACGGTGCTGCGGAACCTGACGATCGCGCAACAGCGGGTGAAGGGGCGTGGCAAGGACGAGTCGGTCGAGATCGCCCGGGCCAACCTCGAGAAGGTCGGTCTGGCCGACCGTGAGGATGCCTACCCCGCGCATCTCTCCGGCGGCCAGCAACAACGCATCGCCATCGCTCGCGCGCTCTCGATGGATCCCGACATGATGCTCTTCGACGAGCCGACGAGCGCCCTCGACCCGGAGCTAGTCGGCGATGTGCTGGGTGTCATGAAGTCACTGGCCCAGGACGGTATGACCATGATGGTGGTCACGCACGAGATGGGCTTCGCACGCGAGGTCGGCGACAGCCTGGTGTTCATGGACGGGGGTGTGATCGTGGAACGAGGCGTTCCCGAGGAGGTCCTGCAGGATCCTCAGCACGAACGCACCCAGCTGTTCTTGTCCAAGGTGCTCTAGAGCCCAGAGATGGCGGCTGCGCCTGTGTGCTGTGGCGCCGAGGGCCGCGGCGTATGGGGGCTGGGAGGCTGTGGGCATGAAGACCTGGTTGGTCAACGCGCGGGACGTCTTCCGGGCGCAGCTGTGGCCCATCCCCACGCTCGCGGTGGTGACCGCGCTGCTGCTCGGCCTCGGACTACCGGAGCTCGACGGCGTCGTCGATGTCCACTTGTCCGATCGGGCGAGCGATTGGCTCTTCGGAGGTGACGCGGATGCCGCTCGAACCCTGCTGGACGCCATCGCTTCCTCGCTGATCACGGTCACGGCATTGACCTTCTCGCTGACAGTGGTGACGCTGCAGCTGGCCAGCAGCCAGTTCTCCCCGCGGCTGCTGCGCACCTTCACGCGTGACCTGTTCGTACAGGTCACGCTGGCGTTGTTCCTCGGGACCTTCACCTACGCCCTGACCGTCCTGCGCGCGGTACGCAGCGCCGGCGACGGCAGCCAAGCCGAGTTCGTCCCACAGATCGCAGTGACCACGGCCTTTGTGCTCGCGGTGACCAGCGTGCTCGGACTGGTGTTGTTCCTGGCCCACCTCACCGAGCAGATTCGCGTCGAGACGATGTTGCGCAACGTACATCGCGACGCGTCGAACACCATGCACACGGTCCTCGCCGAGCGATCCGAATCCGATCACGGCCAGGTTCGGGTGCAGCCACCGCCACCGCCCGACACGCGGAGGTTGCTGGTGAAGGAGAGTGGGTTCCTCACCCGGATCGACCAGGGTGGGCTCCTCGAGGTTGCCCTCGAGGAGCACGCGATCCTCAGCATCGACGTCTACCCGGGCAGCTTTCTCGTGGTGGGCACTCCCATGGGCGCAGCGTGGCCGTCCGGAGGTGAGCCCTTCGACGAGGACGCAGCGGAGCGGATCGCCGCACGCATCGCGGGCTGCATCCACTCTGGATTCGAGCGAACCTCGGCGCAGGACGTGGGCTACGGGCTCCGTCAGCTCACCGATGTCGTGAACAAGGCGCTCTCGCCCGGGATCAACGATCCGACGACTGCGATCCACGCCTTGGGGCACATCTCAGCGTTCCTGTGCGCGCTGACCGACCGTGATCTGGGCGCCACGTTGTTGTGCGACCAGGACGACCGAGTCAGGGTGGTGGCGCAGCGCCCCGACTTCGCCGCTTACCTGGACCTCGGCATCTCCCAGCCCCGCCGTTACGGGGCGACAGACCCGCAAGTCCTCGCGAGGATCTTCCAGGTCCTCCTGGACCTCAGCCACAATGCGAAGCCGGACCAGCGTTCCGCTGTGCTCGACCAGCTCGAGCGACTCCGAGCCACGGCTGCCGCTCAGTCCTTCGACTCCGCGGAAAGGACCGGGCTGGAGGTGCTGGGGCATCAGATCGAGCAGAACCTGCGCCTCGTTCCTCCTGGACGGGGGTAGGGCGCGGAGGCCTGTGGTGACGATGAGGCTGCCAGCAGTCCCAGCGATCCGGTCGTCCCGGTCAGGGCAGGTCGATGGTGAGGGTCCGTGATCCCGGCGTGGCCGCAGGGTCGTCCCCGCTCGCGACGCGGGAGACGCAGGCGCACAGCGTCGTGGTGTGCCCCTTCTGCTCGTCGCTGAGGAACACGTCCCGGTGGTCGATGTGACCGTCGCAGCCCAGCACCCGCACCGCACACAGTCCGCACTCGCCCTTGCGGCAGTCCCACATCACCTCGACGCCTGCGTCCTCCAGCGCGTCGAGCATCGAGACATCGGCACCCACGGTGACCTCGCGCTCCAGCGCGGGGATGCGGACACGGAACGGCTCCGGAGCCCACGCCCCACTGTTCCCGAACGTCTCGAAACGCAGGTTGGGGCCGGGCAACCCGTGACCGGACCACTCCCGACGTACGGCGTCCATCAGCCGGATCGGCCCGCACACGTAGAGCTCGGTCTCGGATGCCCGCGCGGAGGTGGCCACCTCGTCGAGGAGGCTTCCGACGTCGAGGCCGGTGCCTTCGTCGTCGACGTGCAGCCTCAGGCGGTCACCGTGGTCGGCCTCCAGCTCGTCGACGTAGGGGAGCACCGACCGGGACCGGCCGACGAGGACCAGCGAGTAGTCGTCCCCGCGGCGTCTCAACGCGGATGCCATGGCGACCAGGGCAGTGATCCCGATGCCGCCCGCAACCAGCACGTAGCGGGGTGCTCCGACCCCCAACGGGAAGTTCTGCAGCGGGTGGGAGACGCGGAGGGAGTCGCCCGCCTGCAGGGCGTGCATGGCACGGGAGCCGCCGCGGGAGGCGGGCGCGAGCTGCACGCTGATCGTCCAGGACCGTCCCTCCTCCTCGGAGCGGACCACGGAGTAGGAGCGGCGAATCGTCCGCCCGCCCTCCGTCACCTCCACGTCGAGGTGTGAGCCCGGCGCAGCACGATGAGGGTGGCGGGGCCGCAGCACGATGCGGCGTACGCCGTCCGCCACGTCGGTCGTCTCGAGGACCTCAGCGCTCTGCCAGCGCACCGTGGAGTGTGCGGCCACGACTCAGGCCTGGACTCGGGCGTCGGAGGAACGCCCCTCGGCCTGCAGCATCCGGTCCAGGATGCGGCGCACCCACATCCCGCCCGCGTCGATGTTCATGCTGTAGAACTCGTAGTCCGGGTTGGCGTCGATGGCCTTCTGCTGGGCGATCAGCATCTCCTCGTCCTCGCCGAAGACACCATGCACGCCGTCACGCAGCTGGGTGGTGATGGTCTGGCTCTCGAGTCGGTAGTTGCGCATGAAGGCCCAGAAGTAGTGGGAGGTGCGATCGGTCTCAGGCGTGATCGTGTTCATCACGTAGCCGTTGACACCCTGGCTGCGGTCACCCTCGGGGGCACCTGTCCCGGCCTTGGCGACGCCGACGTCGATGCAGATGGTCGAGGGTGCCTCGAAGTGGATGATCTGCCACCGGTCCACGCGACCTTCGAAGTCGGGGAACTTGTCCCGCATGTTCTTCAGCCAGAACGGGGGTGCCTCGATGTCTCGCATCCAGCGGGACACGGTCACGTGCCGGTCGTCGTGCCGCACCTCGAACTCGGACTCGGACAGCTCGTCCTGCCCGATGCTCGAGGAGTGCACGAACTCCTCGTGGGTCAGGTCCATCAGGTTGTCCAGCACCAGCTGGTAGTTGCACAGCGCGGCGATCGTCTCACCGTCACCCGCCCACTCGGGCGAGTCCATCTGGTGCATGTCGGGCACGGTCTCCGGGTCGGCCAGGTCAGGTTCGCCGAGCCAGACCCACAGGAAGCGGTGACGCTCCACGACCGGGAAGGACGGCACGGTCGCGCTCGGATTGATGGTCTTCTGCGCCGGCATCGCGGTGCAGCGGCCCGCGCCGTTGTAGCGCAGTCCGTGGTAGGGGCACTGCAGCTCGTTGCCCAGGATCTTGCCCATCGACAGGGGAGCCAGTCGGTGCCAGCAGGCATCCGCCAGAGCAGACGGGCGCCCCTCGGCGGTGCGCCACAGAGCGAGCGGCTGACCGGCGACCGTGCGGGCCAGCGGCTCCTTCGAGGTCACCTCGTGGTCCCAGGCCGCGACGTACCACGCGTTGCGCGGGTGTGCGAACAGCTTGCTGGTCAGCGACGCCGGCGCGGTCGGGTCCACCGGCTTCTCGAGGCCCGAGGGGTCGGATCCTGCGGTCCGGTCGGTGTGGGTGAGGGTCATGGGTCACTCCCTATGGCGATAGGTATTGCCTTTCCGTCACACTACCTATCTCCATAGTGATTGGCTAGGGTCAGGCGGGAACAACTCGAGGAGGTGGCCATGTCGTTGCGGTTCGCGCTGCTGGCGCTGCTCAGCTCGCGCCCCATGACGGGGTATGACCTGGCCAAGCACTTCAGCCAGTCGGTGGCGCACGTGTGGCACGCCCCTGACTCGCAGATCTACCCCGAGCTGAACCGGATGGAGCACGACGGGCTGCTGGAGTCCGTCCCGGTGCGCTGGGGCCCGAACGGGACGAAGAAGGAGTACCACGTCACCGACGCCGGGCTGACGGCGTTCCGCGAGTGGATCGACGCCCCACTCTCCATCCGGCGCCAGCGCGACCCGGCGTACCTCAAGGCGGCCTACCTGGAGTGGGCGGACGCGGACGCCGCGCGCTCCCAGCTGAGGCAGCATCATGCGTACTGGTCGCAGCACCTGGCGCTGCTCGAGCACACCCGGGAGACACTCCTCGACCACACCCACCCCACGCTCGCGCACCGGTTGGCGAAGTTTCCGGTCGAGGAGCACGAGCGCATCGTCCGCTACAAGGTGTTCGCCTACGACGGGCTGATCGACCAGGCCCGCACAGAGGTGACGTGGGCCGAGCGGGGACTCGCTCTGGTCGACGAGCTCGAGGGGGCAGCAAGGCCGACGTAGCCCCGTGTTCGAGGGGAGTCGGGTCACTCCTCGGAGAAGGCGTTCGTGTGCACCCGGCCCGCCAGCATCACGACGGCGATGACCGCGGCGACGAGGGCGGCGATCCCACAGATCAGGTAACCGATCGCGTAGGCGTTGGAGAGCGCGTGGAACGCCACCTCCTTGAGCGGGTTCAGGGGGACCATCTTCCCGTCCGGGCCGGGCACCATCGCCGGCACCCCGTTGGCCCCGAGGGGTCCGGAGTTGACCGCCTCGACGGCGCCCTCGAGCTCCGGCCGCAGGGCTGCGGGTGCGTGCTCGGGGGAGGCGTTGAACGTCTTCAGCGAAGCCTGCAGGCTCGGGGAGGCGGCGACCTTCGCGCTGATCTCGGAGGCTGCTCGACTCAGCGCGACGGCTCCGATGATGGCGGGACCGAGCGTGAGGCCGAAGTCGCGCAACATGCTCGTCGCCCCGCTGGCCATGCCAGCCTTGGAGGTCTCCACGCTGTTCACGGCAACGACCGTGATGGAGGTGACCGAGAGCTTGAAGCCGACTCCGACGATCAGCAGGGGAGCGGCAACGGCGGCGATCGAGAGATTGGTCGCCGGGGTGGCTGCGAGCCACAGGTCTCCCAGGCCGATCAGGGCCATGCCGCCGGCCAGGGTCCAGCCGGGGTTGTGTCGCTCGATCATCCGCGCACTCACCGGGAAGAGCACCACGCCCATGATGTTCAGGCACACGAAGCCGATCGAGGTCTTCAGCGGCGAGTACCCCTGGATGGCGGAGAGCCGGATGCTGGTGGCGTACGCCGTGCCGAGGTAGGCGAACATCCCGATCACGGTGACGATCGCGCTGCCCACGAAGATCCGGTTGGTGAACAGGTCGAGCTGGATCAGCGGCAGCTTGGTGCGCTGCTCGATCAGCACGAACAGCACCATGAAGACCGCGGAGAGGACGAAGGCGCCGATCACCTCAACGCTGCCCCAGCCGGAGTCGGCGCCCTGGATGACGCCGTACAGCAGGGCGAACAGGGCGACTGCGATGGCGATCTGCCCCGGCCAGTCGAGCGACCGGCCGACCGGCGAGGAGCTGTTGGTCGCGGCGACGGCGGTCACGATGGCGCTGACCACCGCCAGGCCCGCCAGGAAGAGGAAGGCCCAGCGCCAGCTGGCCTCGGGGCCGCCGGAGTGGTGCACCCTCGCCAGGGCGCCGGCGATGACCGGCGACATGAAGCCGGCGCCGGTCAGTGCTGCGGCCCACACGGAGATGGCCTGCGAGCGGGCCTTCACCGTGTGCGTGCCCGCCGCCAGCATGGAGATGCTGGTGGGGAAGATCGCGGCGGCACCCAGGCCGGCGATGGCCTGGCCGGTGAACAGGACGGCCACCCGCGTCCCGTGCGCCGCCTCGGGACCGGGGGTGAAGAAGGCCAGCAGCGCACCGGCAGCCATCAGCACCGCACCGATCGCGAGCAGGCGCTTGCGTCCGAAGAGGTCACCGACGACCCCGAAGGTCAGCTCGAAGAGCGTGATCGGCACCAGGAACGCGTCCGAGATCCAGGTCAGCTGGGTCGAGCTGGTGCCGAGGTCCTGCTGGAACATGCCGTTGAGGACCGCGGGGATCGAGAGGCCGATCTGGGCCAGGGCGACGGCGAGGGCGGCTGCGGCGAGGGTCCCCGCGGTGAGCCGGTGGCGGGTGTCGAGGACGTCCGTGCTGGTGGCGAGAGGGCTGTTGCTCATGGCTCGAAAGCCAATCACGGCGACCCACTAGATGTACAGGTTTCCTGATGGTTTATTTTTCAGGAAACCTGTTGGTTTCACTGGCCGGAAGTGCGTACCGGGCTGCGGTTCAGGGCCTCGCGGCACGACAGCAAGGCCGAGCGTAGATCGGCCGCCCGGTCGTCGGGCAGGTCGCTGAGCATCTCGGCCTCGAGGTCGACCACGGCCGGCCGGTAGCGGTCGAGCAGGGCCTTGCCGTCCGCGGTCAGGGACAGCACCAGCCGGCGCCGGTCGGCGGGGTCCTGGTGCCGGTCGATCAGGCCCTGAGCGCGCAGGCTGGTGACCATGTCGGCCATGCTCTGCGCGGTCACGAAGGAGTTGCGGGCGAGGTGGGCGGAGGTCAGGTCCGGGTGCCGCTCGAGCACGGTGAGGGCGGTGTACTGCAACGCGGTCAGGCCCGCGGGACGGACCAGTTCCTCGAGCCGGGCGCGCACGGCCAGCTCGACCTGCTTCATCAGGTAGAGCAGGGTCGGTGGCGCGCTCTGCTCAACCAAGTCCGAGTACTCCTGCCGCGTTTCGCTTCAAGATCCCCTCCATCAGCTCGGGCTTGACCCCGAGCTCCCCGAAGTCCTCGAGCCAGCGCTCCGGGGTGATCAACGGATAGTCGGTGCCGAAGAGCACCTTGGAGCGCAGCATGCCACCTGCGGCCCGGACCAGCTCCGGTGGGAAGTACTTCGGCCGCCATCCCGAGAGGTCGATGAACACGTTCGACTTGTGGGTCGCCATCGAGATCGCTTCTGCCTGCCACGGCACGGACGGGTGGGCCAGGATCACGGTCAGGCCAGGAAAGTCGGCCGCGACGTCGTCGAGGAGAAGCGGGTTGGAGTAGCGCAGCTTGATGCCGCGTCCCCCTGGCAGGCCGGCACCGATGCCGTTCTGGCCGGTGTGGAACAGCGCCGGCACGCCGAGTGCCTCGATGGCCCCCCACAGCGGATAGAACTCCGGGTCGTCGGGGGAGAACGCCTGCAGGCTCGGGTGGAACTTGAAGCCGCGCACACCGGACTCGGTCACGAGCCGACGGGCACGATTCACCGCTTCCGGCCCCTGGTGGGGATCGACCGAGCCGAACGGGATCAACACGTCGGCATGCTCCGCCGCCTGGGCAGCGATGTCCTCGCTCGAGAGGGCCGGGTGGCCGGTTCCGGTGGTGGCGTCGATGGTGAAGATCACGGCCGCCATCCGTGCTGCCCGGTAGCGCTCGGCGAGGTCTGCCACGGTCGGCGTCCGGTTCTCCGACCCCTTGAAGTACGCCGCGGAGGCGTCCATCAGCTCGTGGTCCAGGGCGAGGCACCCGTGGGCGTCCTGCTCGACGTGCACGTGCATGTCGATCGCCTCGATGGACTCGACGTCGATTCGGGGGGTGTACGCCGTCACTCCTGCATCTCCTTCACGCGAGACTTCACCAGCTTGCCCGACGCGTTGTGGGGCAGCTCCTGCACCACGACGACGGACCGGGGGATCTTGTAGCGCGCGAGCCGCCCTTCGAGGTGGGCGAGCAGGTCGCCCTCGGTGAGCTCCGCCCCAGCATGCAGGGTGACCACGGCCCGGCCGACCTCGCCCCATCGCTGGTCGGGCACGCCGATCACGGCGGCCTCGGCGATGGCCGGGTGGGTGTGGATGGCCTGCTCCACCTCGGCCGGGTAGACGTTCTCCCCGCCGGAGATGTACATGTCCTTGAGCCGGTCGACGATGGTCAGGTAACCCTCGTCGTCGACCACGGCCAGGTCCCCGGTCCGCAGCCACCCGTCGGTGAATGCGTCGTCCGTGGCGGCAGGGTTCTGCCAGTAGCCGGGACTGACGTTGGGGCCGGAGACGAGCACCTCGCCCGGCTCGCCCACCGGGGCCGGGTCCATCGTCGGGGTGACGACCCGGACGTCGGTGAAGAAGCAGGCCGTGCCCGCCGACCCGAGCTTGCGGACACCATCGGCGGCCCGCAGCATCGTTGCCCCGGGGGAGGACTCGGTGAGCCCGTAACCCTGGGTGATCATCAGTCCGCGGTCGAGCCACGTTCGCAGCAGCGACTCCGGTATCGGCGCCCCGCCGCTGAGTGCGCTGCGCAGGGTGCTCAGGTCGGCGTCGGCGAAGCGCTGGGTGGCGGCGAGCGCGAGGTACATCGAGGTCACCCCGAACAGCAGGGTCACTCCCTCCTGCTCGATCAGCTCGATGGCACGGTCGGGATCGAACCTGGCCTCGATCAGCGCGGTCCCGCCCTTGAGGAGGGTCGGGAACAGCACCTGGTTGAGGGCGGCGGTGTGGAAGAGCGGTGCGGTCACCAGCGCGACCTCTTCACTGCCGAGGTCGATGTCGACCATCAGGTTGAACACGTTCCAGACGATGTTGGCGTGGGTGAGCATCACGCCCTTGGGTCGGCCGCTGGTGCCGGACGTGTACTGGATCATGAACAGGTCGTCGAGCTCGACCGGCTCGTCCAGGGCCCCGTCCGGTCCGAACAGCAGGCCGAGGCTGTCCCCGCCGTCCTCGACGATCCGCACCTCGTCCAGGCCGAGGGCGGTGACCTCCGGGGACTCCACGCCGGACTCGAAGCCGGCCTGCCAGATCAGCAGACGCGCACCGCTGTCCTCGAGGACGTGACGCAGCTCGGGCGGGGCCAGACGCGTGTTGACCGGAAGGAAGACAGCGCCCAGCTTGGCCACCGCGAACATGGTCTCCACCAGCTCCACGGAGTTCAGGCCGAGGAACGCCACCCGGTCGCCCCGCGCCACACCGCGTTCCCGGAGACCGCGCGCCAGCCTGGTCGATCGGTGCTCCAGCTCGGCGTACGTCGTGACGCGGCCGGCCTGCACGAGCGCCGGCTTGTCCGGGGTCATCCGTGCACGGCGTGCGGGCCACGACCCGAGTCCCTGGTCCAGCATCACGACTCCTGTTCTGCTGTGACGTCTGGGTCGACGTCGAGGCCGAGGCGGCGCTTGGTGTCCAGCAGCTCGCGCAGCGCCTGGTCCCTGGCGGAGGTGACCTCGCGCTCGCGCCCACCGAGCTCCTCACGGACCCCGCGGACGAGACGGTCGACGAGCTCGGGCGTGAGCTCGGGTGACCCGAGGTCCGCCCACCACTCCACCATCGGCGGACCGAGGTGTTCCAGCACGTGCTCGAGTCCGCCGGGCCCGCCCGAGAGGTGCTGCGTCGCGAACGGCCCGAGGAGCGCCCAGCGCAGTCCGGGTCCCGAGGAGATGGCCAGGTCGAGGTCGGCGACGGACACGACACCCTCGCCCACGAGGTGGTAGGCCTCGCGCCACAGCGCGGCCTGCAGCCGGTTGGCGACGTGTCCGGGAAGCTCGCGGCGCAGCCGGACCGGCCGCTTGCCCAGGTGACGCATCACCGCCATCGCCGAGTCCAGGGCGTCCTCGGAGGTCTGCCGGCCGCCCACGACTTCGACGAGCGGCACCAGGTGCGGCGGGTTGAACGGGTGCGTCACCAGCACCCGCTCGGGGTGGCGGCAGCCGCTCTGGAAGTCACTCGGCGCGAGCCCGGAGGAGCTGCTGGCCAGGAGTACTTCGGAGTCGGCAGCAGCGTCGAGCTCCACGAACAGCTCGCGCTTGAGGTCGAGCCGCTCGGGCCCGCACTCGAGCACGAGGTCCGCGCCGCCGGCCGCGTCGGCGGCGGACGTGGTGAACCGCGTGCGCTCGTCGGCAGGCGTCACGTCCAGCTCCTCGAGTCGCAGGGCGAGGTTCTCCCGGAGACGCTCCTCGGCGCCGGGGGCCGGGTCGGCGGCGATCACGTCGAGGCCGCGCGCGAGTGCGAGCGCGGCCCAGCTGGCACCGATCGAACCGGCACCGACGATCGCGACAGTCCTGATGTCGCCGGGAGCGATCACGCGGTGGCTCCTCTCGCTGCGGCCATCTCGACGTACATGTCGAGGGAGGTGGGGATGGCGAGGGCGTCCCGGCTGGCCACGTCCTCGAGGGGCGCTCCCTGCAGGATCCGCTTCACGGGCAGCTCCAGCTTCTTGCCGGTCAGGTTGCGCGGGACGGCCGTCACCCCGCGCCACGGCATCCGGGACGTGTCTGGGGGACAGGGACGTGCGGAGCCGGGTGCGGATGAGGGTGCGGAGGTCGTCGTCGAGCTCGAGCCCCTCACGCAGCGCCACGAACAGCAGCAGCTCCCCGTTGCCGCCGGCCGGGTCCTCGAGATGGACGACCAGGCTGTCGGTCACCTCGTCGAGCTCCTCGACGACCCGGTAGAACTCCGCGGTCCCGAGACGTACGCCGCCGCGGTTGAGGGTCGCGTCCGAGCGCCCGGTGACCACGCAGCTGCCGTCGTCGTCGAAGACGATCCAGTCGCCGTGACGCCAGACGCCGTCGTAGTGGTCGAAGTACGCCGCCCGCAGGCGGCTCCCGTCGGCGTCACCCCAGAAGGCGACCGGCATGGACGGCATCGGTGAGGTGATCACCAGCTCGCCGGGCTCTCCGATGACCTCGTGGCCGGACTCGTCGAAGGCGTGCACGTCGACGGCCAGTGCGCGTCCGGAGATCTTGCCGGCGAGCACGGGGAGGAGCGGGTTGTTCTGCACCAGTCCCGTGCACACGTCGGTCCCGCCGCTGCCGACGTTGAGGATCACGTCGGGCCCGAGCTGCTCGCGGATCCACGCGTAGCCCTCAGGGGGGAGCGGGGAGCCCGCTGAGCCGACCACGCGGACGGCCAGGTCGAAGTCGTGGCGGAGGTCGATCCCGGCGGCTCGGCAGGCCATCACGAAGCCGGGACTCGCGCCCATCAGCGTGGCCTGCGTCTCCTCGGCCAGTCGCCACTGCCAGGTGAGGTCGGGGTGCGCCGGGTCGCCGTCGACCATCACGATCGACGCGCCGACCAGGAGCGAGGAGACCAGTGCGTTCCACATCATCCAGGCGGTCGTGCTGAACCAGAGCATCCGGTCCTCGGGCCCGAGGTCCCACGAGAACGCGTGGTTCTTGAGGTGCTCGAGCAGGATTCCGCCGTGGCCGTGGACGATCGCCTTCGGCTGCCCCGTCGTACCCGACGAGAACAGCACCACCAGCGGGTGGTCGAAGGGCACCGGCTCGAAGGTCAGCGAGGGGTTCTCCACGTCACGCAGGCGGTCGGGCCAGGACTCCGCGTCCTCGACGCGCCACGCGCCGTACTCCAGGTCGAGCACGTGGCGCACCGTCGGCAGCCCGGCTCGGATCTCGCGCACCTGCTCGGTCCGGTCGACATCCTTGGCGCCGTAGCGGTAGCCGCCGGCCACCAGCAGCACGACCGGCTCGACCTGGGCGAACCGGTCGATCACGCTGCGGGCGCCGAACTCCGTCGCGCAGCTCGCCCAGGTGGCTCCCAGGCTTGCCGTCGCGAGGAACGCGACGAGCGCCTCCGGGACGTTGGGGACATAGCCCACGACACGGTCCCCGCGGCTCACACCCAGGTCGGCGAGCAGGGTGCGGGCCCGAGCGACCTGGTCGCGCAGCTCGCCGAAGGTCAGGTCGAGGTCGGCCCGCGTCTGCGATCGACCGAGGACCGCGACCCGGTGTCGAGTCCTCCGGTCGGCCGAGGGCGTGCTCCGCGTAGTTCAGCAGCGCGCCCGGGAACCACTGGGCTCCGGGCATCTCGGTGCTCGCCAGCACCCGGGAGTACGGCGCGTGGGAGACCACCTCGAAGTAGTCCCAGACGGCTGACCAGAAGCCCTCCAGGTCATCGACCGACCAACGCCACAGCTCCGCGTGGGTCGTCATCGTCAGGCCGCGCTCCTGCTCCAGCCACGCCAGGAACGCGCCGACCCTGCTGTGCTCGAGGACATCGGCGGGTGGGGTCCACATGACCTGACCGACCTCGACGGGTGCGGCGTCGGCACTCACCGGTCGGTGACCTTCGAGCCGCGACCGTCGAGGAACTCACGCATCCGCAGCTTGGCGTCGTCGGTGCCCTGGGTGATGGCGGCCATCATCGCCTCCATCAGGTATCCCTCGCGTGGGTTGGCCTCGGCGATCCGCGGCAGCGCCTGGATCACCGCGAAGTTGGTCTGCGGTGCGTTGTCGGCGATCCGTCCGGCGAGCTCGATCGCCTTGTCGAGGCCGGTGCCGTCGTCCACGACGTACTGGCTCAGGCCGAAGGCCGCACCCTCCTCCGCGTCGTACCTCCGGCCGGTGAGCATCAGGTCGACCATCCGGGCGACGCCGATCAACCGGGGGACCCGGACCGCGGCACCACCGCCGACGAAGAGGCCCCGCTGGCCCTCGGGCAACGCGTAGAAGGTCGAGCGCTCCGCAACCCGGATGTGTGTGGCCGCCGCCAGCTCGAGGCCGCCGCCCACCACGGCGCCCTTGAGTGCGGCGACGACAGGCACCGGACCGTTCTCGATGAGATCGAAGACGCGGTGCCACATCCGGGAGTGGATGACCCCGGACAAGGTGTCCCGCTCGCCCATCTCCGCAAGGTCGAGCCCGGCCGAGAAGTGCTCGCCGTCCGCTGCGATCACCACCGCGCTCACCTCGGCGCCCAACGTCTAGAAGAAGCGTTCGATCCCGAGGATCGTCTCGTCGCTGAGAGCATTTCGCTTCTCGGGTCGGGCGAGAGTCAGAACGGCGACCGCTCCACGCAGCTCGGTTCGCAACGTGGGTGGCAGGTCGGTGGCGGACGAGCCGCGACTCTCGGGCACGGGGCCTCCAGGAGTAGGGAGCGATGGCGCAATCAACAGGTTTCCTGATGATTATGCATGCTGGTAGCGGGTGGGGCAACCACCGGGGTGTCTTCGGACGCGCAGAGCATGATCGTTGCCGGCGCCGATGAGTTCTGCTCGAGGCCTGGGTCGAAGAGGTGTGACCCCATCCTCCTCGTCCGCCGACGGCCGACGACTGCGACAGTCCCTGCTCATCTCCCTCAACGGCATCATCAGCGAGCCGGCGAGCTGGGCCGGCCCCCATTTCGGTCCGGGGAGCGCGACCGCGTCGCTGGCTGCGCTCCAGGCCAGCAGCGCGCTGATGATGGGTCGGGGGACCTACGAGCTCTTCTCCAGGCAATGGCCTGCGGCATCGGGGGAGTACGCCGACTACCTGAACGCGATGCCGAAGTACGTGTTCTCCTCGACCCTTACCGACGCACCCTGGACCAACACCTCGGTCATCTCGGGCGATGTCGTGGCGGCGGTCGCCGAGCTGAAGCGGACGCCCGGCAGGGAGCTGATGGTCTACGGGCACGGCCAGTTCGGCCAGACCCTGGTCGACGCCGGGTTGGTGGACGAGCTCACCCTGATGGTGGTCCCGGTCTTCGTCGATGACGGCATGCCGATGTACAGACCTGGCGGGGCTGCGCAGACCTGGGAGCTGATCGAGGTCGGGCCGGGAAACGACCCGGGGCTTTCGTCATTGACCTTTCGACCACGGCATCTGGACCGCGTTCTTGACGACCCTGCGTGACGGACGCCACCATGTGAGCGCTCACACCGTACGTATCGGGCTAACGGAGGAGAGTGCCTTGAGCGAGCGCCCATCGGTCCCATGACCTCGGGGATCCACTCGGCGGACATCGTGGTGCTGGCCACGAGCTCTGATCTCCGACTCGACGTCAACTGGGTCGACTACCTGCTCGTGGGGGCGTACTTCCTCTTCGTGCTCGGGATCGGGATCTTCGCGAAGCGTGCGGTGTCGAGCAGCCTCGACTTCTTCCTGTCCGGCCGCTCCCTGCCCGCCTGGGTCACCGGACTCGCTTTCATCTCCGCGAACCTCGGCGCTGTCGAGATCATCGGCATGTCCGCGAACGGCGCGCAGTACGGCATCCCGACCGCGCACTACTTCTGGATCGGCGCGGTGCCGGCCATGCTCTTCCTGGGCGTCGTGATGATGCCCTTCTACTACGGCTCCAAGGTGCGTTCGGTCCCGGAGTTCCTCTACCGCCGCTTCGGCACGGGGGCGCACCTGTTCAACGCGATCAGCTTCGCGGTGGCCCAGCTGCTGATCGCCGGCATCAACCTCTTCCTGCTGGCCAAGATCGTCGAGGTCATCTTCGGCTGGCCGCTGTTCGTCTCGCTGGTGGTGGCGGCGGCCGTGGTGCTGACCTACACGGCACTCGGCGGGCTGTCGGCGGCGATCTACAACGAGGTGCTGCAGTTCTTCGTGATCGTGGCCGCCCTGCTCCCGCTGACCATCGTGGGCCTCTACAAGGTGGGTGGCTACAGCGGCCTCGAGGACAAGATCGGCGCGACCAAGGGAGGTGCCGACCAGCTCTCGTCGTGGCCCGGGACGAACCTCACCGCCATCGACAGCCCGTTGCTCGCCGTGATCGGCCTGGTCCTGGGACTCGGGTTCGTGCAGTCGTTCGGGTACTGGACGACGAACTTCGTCGAGGTGCAGCGGGCGATGGCGTCCAACTCCATCTCCGCTGCGCAGCGGGCGCCGATCATCGGCTCCTTCCCGAAGATGTTCATGCCGTTCATCGTGATCCTCCCCGGCATGATCGCCGGAGTGCTCGTCGGGAAGGTCGCCGAGGCCAAGGCGTCGGAGAACCCGACGTTCGACTACAACAACTCGCTGCTCTACCTGATCCGCGACCTGCTGCCCAACGGCATGCTCGGAATCGCGATCGCCGGCCTCCTGGCCTCCTTCATGGCCGGCATGGCGGCGAACATCTCGGCCTTCAACACCGTGTTCTCCTACGACCTGTGGCAGCACTACGTGCAGAAGGACCGGCCCGACCACTACTACCTGACGGTGGGCCGTGTCGCCACGGTGGCCGCGACGATCATCGCGATCGGTACGGCGCTGTTCGCGTCGTCGTACCAGAACATCATGGACTACCTGCAGCTCCTGTTCGGGTTCTTCAACGCGCCACTGTTCGCCACCTTCATCCTGGGCATGTTCTGGAAGCGGATGTCGGCGACGGCCGGCTGGGCGGGCCTGGTCTCGGGAACGCTGGCGGCCGTGGTGGTCGCCATCCTGGGCACCGAGGTGCTCGGGGGGCTCTCGCTCGGCGTCATTCCGCTGACGGGCCAGGGCGCGAGCTTCACCGCCGCCGGTGTCGCCTTCACCGTCGACATCGTGGTGAGCGTCCTGGTCACTCTGGGAACCAGACCACGGGAGGAAGCCGAGCTGCGTGGGCTCGTCTACTCGCTGACCCCCAGGGCGGACTTCCACGACGCCGACGAAGGCAGCCTGGCGTGGTACCAGCAGCCCAATAAGCTGGCGGCTGTGGCCGCCGTTCTCGTCATCATCCTGAACGTCGTGTTCTGGTAGGGGAGGCATCATGTCCAGCACGCACGCCCCTGACAGCGCTGAGGGGACCTCCGGGGTCCGCAAGGCCGGCGTCTTCGACATGCGCAACTTCATCGCCGGTCTGATCGGCTTCTACGGAGTCGTCCTGTTGATCTACGGCATCATCGGCAGCAGTGACGTCCAGGCCGCGAAGTCGCGAGGCCTCAACATCAACCTGTGGGCGGGCATCGGGATGCTGGTGGTCGCGGCCGGCTTCGTGCTGTGGGCGAGACTGCGTCCGGTCATCGTGTCGATCCCACCGGAGAGCCAGGAGGACGCGGCCACTGATCCCAGTCGTCCACTGTCGGGTCGAAGCAGAGTCGGACGTTGACTGGATCACCTGTGGACGGGGTACGGAGGGTCATGCGCATCTTCTTCACCGGCGGCAGCGGCAAGGCCGGTCGACACGTCGCGCCCTACCTCGCCGAGCAGGGCCACCACGTCACCAACGCCGATCTCGTCCCGCTGGGTCACCCGGCGTGGCCGACCTCCGGGTCGACCTCACCGACGCGGGGAGACCTACTCCGCGCTCGCGGGGTTGGCGACCCAGGCGGAGCTGGACCTGCCGGAGAAGCCGACGTACGACGCCGTCGTCCACTTCGCCGCGGTGCCCGCGATCCTGATCAGGTCCGACGCCGCGACGTACGCCACGAACGTGCTGAGCACCTACAACGTGCTCGAGGCCGCGACGCGGCTGGGAGTGCGCAAGATCGTGTTCGCCTCGTCGGAGACGACCTACGGCATCTGCTTCGCCCAGGGGGAGCGGCGGCCGATCGACCTGCCGGTCGACGAGGACCATCCGACCATCCCCGAGGACGCCTACGCGATGTCGAAGGTCGCCGGAGAGGTGACGGCTCGGTCCTTCCAGGCACGCACCGGGTCGGACATCTACGGGCTACGGATCAACAACGTCATCGAGCCACACGAGTACGCCGAGATGTTCCCTCCCTTCCTGGCCGACCCATCACTGCGCAGGCGCAACGTGTTCGCCTACATCGACGCCCGGGACCTGGGTCAGATGGTGCAGTGCTGCTTGGCGACCGACGGACTGGGATACGAGGTCTTCAACGTCGCCAACGCCGACATGTCGGTTGCCGCGACGACGCAGGAGGTCCGGGAACGCTTCTACGACGGGATCGACCTGCGCCGCGAGATGGGTCGCGACGAGACCTTCTACGCGATCGACAAGGCACGCGAGCTGGTGGGGTTCAGCCCTCGTCACTCCTGGCGCGACGTGCTGGCCGACCCCGGGGGAAGTTCCTCTGACTGAGGCACGATCTGCTGGTGGTCGGCCCGGGCGCGGTGAGTGCGATGGCGTGCTGCTCCTCCTGGTCATGGCGCTGGACGTGCTGGACGGCCTTGCGCAGTCGCCCGGCGCAGGGTGGACTCGTAGGGCTCGGCCCGCAGCGCCTTCATCAGCGAGACGCACATGGCCACGATGACCAGCATGAACGCGCCCCCGACCATGATCACGAGGGTCTGCAACGCGGTGAGTCCGGCGCGCAGGTCGTCGCCGCCGGACCACAGAAGCACTGACGCGACGGCGCCCTGGGCGACACCCCAGAAGATGACGAGCCACCGCTTGGGCTCCTCCTCGCCGTGCTGGCTGAGCATGCCCATCACGATCGACGCCGAGTCCGCGCCGGTGATGAAGAAGATCGCGATCAGGAAGATGGCGAGGACAACGGTGATCGAGGACAACGGATAGTCGTGGAGCACCGTGAACAGGATGCTCTCGGTGCCCTCATCCGCCAGCTGCTTGCCGAGATGGACGCCCTGGTTGAGCTGCAGGTCGAACGCAGCGCCACCCATGATCGAGAACCACACGAAGGACACCAGGCTCGGGACGACGATGACGTAGGCGACGAACTGGCGGATGGTGCGGCCGCTTGGAGATCCGCGCGATGAACATGCCGACGAAGGGCGACCACGAGATCCACCATGCCCAGTAGAAGATCGTCCAGCCGTTCAGCCAGGTCGTCTGGTCCGCGTCGAAGGCGCCGGTGCGACCGCTCATCGTCGGCAGCT
>CAWAJJ010000017.1:0-9213 GCA_963782305.1 uncultured Actinomycetota bacterium
TCAGGGAGTCGAGCTCCGTGGGATAGGCCTCGATGTCGGTGACCCCGACACGTTCGGCCCCGGCACGGAACAGCGCCTCGAGCTCCTCCACCGTCCGGCCGCGGAGGTAGCTCTCCTTGTGGCCGATCGCCACGACATCGGCGTCGCGCGCCGCAATCTCCCCGAGCATCTCGAGCAGGTCGTCCTGCCGGTCGCCGACGGCTCCGAGCCCGAGCAGGAGGCGCCTGCCTGGTGCGCGTACGCCGCGCATGATCTCGATCATCGCCTCCAGGCCGGCCTCGTTGTGCGCCAGGTCCATCACCACGGACACGTCGCCGGCTTCGGTGGGGAGCGTGAAGAAGTTCATCCGGCCCGGGTTGTGCTCGGCGTCCGGCAGGAAGGAGCGCAGCCCCTCCACCACGTGCTGGCGCGGGATGGCGGCAGCCAGTGCGGCGGAGGCGGCGGCGAGGGCGTTCTCGACGTTGAAGCGCGAGAGCCCGCTCAGGGTCATCGGGACGTCGACGACCTCGATGAGCGGGTCCGCCCGGTTGCCCTCGAGCACGGTGATCCAGCCGTCGATGATCGTGGTCGCCCGGCCGCCGTGGGAGAGGATCTCGCGCAGGGCGGGCGAGTCCGAGTCACGTGAGAAGACCCAGGGACGTGCGGGTGTCGTCGTACGCATGGCGAAGACGCGCGGGTCGTCGGCGTTGAGCACCGCCCAGCCGGACTTCTTGGTGATCCTGGGGACCACTCCCTTGACCTCGGCCAGCTGGTCGACGGTGTCGATGCCCTGGAGCCCGAGGTGGTCGGCCGTGACGTTGGTGACCACCGAGACGTCGTTGCTGACCAGGCCGATGCCCTTGAGCAGGATGCCGCCCCGGGCGGTCTCGGTGACAGCGAAGTCGACGTTCTTGTGCGCCAGCACCCGGCCGGCGCCGGACGGCCCGGAGTAGTCGCCACCCTCGACGAGCTCTCCGTCGACGTAGATGCCGTCCGTGTTGGACCAGCCGACGAGGTGACCGGCCTCTCGCGCGATGTGCGCGATCATCCGCGAGGTCGTGGTCTTGCCGTTGGTGCCGGTCACGGCCACCACGGGCACGCGCGGCCGGATGGTGGTCGGCCCCGGACCACGCTCCACCGAGGACACCTGGCGTGCGGCGTCCTCGACGAGCGTGCCGACGTCGGAGGTGCCGAGACCGTCGATCACCGAGGCCACCGCCTCTCCCAGCGCACGCGCCCGGTTGCGGTCGCGCCACGGGTAGGCGACCACGATGCGCTCCGCCTGCGCGGTCGGTCGCACGCGTACGCCGAGCCGGGTGGTGCCCGACTCGGCGGCGATGCGGCGTACGAGCTTGGTCAGCAGCCGGGTCAGCGAACGCTGGCGGAAGCCGCTCAACGGGACTCCCGCACGGATCGAGGCGATCCCGAGCCGCTCGGCCAGCCTGCGCAGGTCAGCCTCCGGGGCCTGCGCGAGGGCGGTCACGTCGAGGGTGAGCTTGATCGCGGCCCGCGGGAAGTAGAGGTTGGGCCCCTCGAGGACCCTCAGCTCGACGAGCGAGGACGCGGGCTCCTCCACGGGAGCCTCGCTCCCCGCGCCGGGCGCCTTGGAGGTCGTCAGTCGTCCTCGAGCCGGAAGCCGACCTTGATGCCGACCTGGAAGTGCTCCACCTTGCCGTCGAGCACGGCGCCGCGGACCTGGGTGACCTCGAACCAGTCGAGGTGGCGCAGGGTCTTGGAGGCGCGCTCGACGCCGTTGCGGACGGCCTGGTCGATGCCGTCGGGAGAGGTGCCGACGATCTCGGTGACGCGGTAGGTGCGGTTGGTCATCAGCGATCACTCCTGCGCTTCGGGGTTGCGGACCAGCCAAGAATGCCACGTCTCCCGGGTGGCCCTTCACCCGCGACGTAGGCTGGCGGACGTGGCAGCACCAGGCAGGGCGAAACGCGAGCCCGAGGTCGTTCGGATCACCACCGCGGCGACCAGTCGACGCGACGACATCGACCACCGGCGGAAGCGCTACGTCATCTCGATGGCCGTCCGCACGCTGTGCTTCATCGGCGCAGTCGTGGTCGGCGACAACTGGGTGCGCTGGGTGCTCGTCGCCGGCGCGTTCATCCTCCCCTACGTCGCCGTCGTGATGGCCAACAGCGCCAGCCCGCGGATCGAGGGAGCCGATCTCGTGCAGCCCAACCAGGGCTACAAGGAGCTCGAGTGAGCGAGGGACCCGACGGTCCGGCGACCTGCTCGGCCAAGGGATGTCGCGAGCTCGCGGTGCACGAGCTGCGCTGGAACAACCCCAAGCTGCACACCCCCGAGCGCCGCAAGATCTGGCTCGCGTGCGACGACCACCGGGAGAGCCTCTCCGAGTTCCTCGCCGCCCGGCAGTTCCTCCGCGAAGTCGCCCCCCACACCTGACCCTGGCCTGTAGGACGCCGACCGGGCAGTTCTGTCACGCCGTACGACGTGACAAGACCGCCCGCTCGACGCCGTACGACGTGACAACAAAGCCCGGTCGGCCCGCTACAGCGAGACAAAACTGCCCGGTCGGCGTCGTACAGCCAAGGAAAACTGCTCGGTCGGCGGACTACGGGGCCCGGTCGGCGAGCTCAGCCGCCGATGGCGGACATGCGTGCGGGTCGGGCTGGAGGAAGGACTCGTCGTCGATGCCGTGGCCCGGGCGCTTGGTCATCATGGCCAGGCGCCACTGGTCGGCGATCTCGTCGTCGCTCGCTGATCCCCGCAGGGCGGCGCGCAGGTCGGACTCCTCGCGGGCGAACAGGCAGTTGCGGACCTGGCCGTCGGCGGTGAGCCGGACCCGGTCGCAGTTGCCGCAGAACGGGCGGGTGACGGACGCGATGACGCCGACCTTGGCCGGGCCGCCGTCGACGAGGAAGGTCTCCGCCGGGGCGCTGCCGCGATGGTCGGGGTCGGGGGTCAGGGCGAACTCGCGCTCCAGCGACGCGAAGATCTCCTCGGCGGTCACCATCGCCTCGCGCGTCCAGCCGTGCTGCGCGTCCAGGGGCATCTGCTCGATGATCCGGAGCTGGTAGTCGCGCTCGAGGCACCAGCGCAGCAGCTCGGCGGCGTACTGGTCGTTGATCCCGCGCATCAGCACCGCGTTCACCTTGATCGGCCCCAGCCCGGCGCGGGCGGCAGCAGCGAGGCCGGCCACCACGTCGTCGAGGCGGTCCCGCCGGGTGATCTCGTGGAAGACGTCGCGACGGATCGTGTCCAGGCTGACGTTCACCCGGTCGAGCCCGGCGGCCGCCAGCGTCTCGGCGGTCCGTGACAGCCCCAGGGCATTCGTGGTCAGCGACACCTCGGGGCTCGGGTCGAGCGCCTTGGTCCGGGCCACGATGTCGGGCAGTCCACGCCGGAGCAGCGGCTCGCCGCCGGTGAACCGCACCTCGCGGATGCCGAGCTGCTCGACGCCGATCTGGACGAGCCGGACGACCTCGTCGTCGGTGAGCGTCTCCTCGGTGGGCAGCCAGTCGAGGCCCTCGGCCGGCATGCAGTAGCTGCAGCGCAGGTTGCACCTGTCGGTGAGCGAGACGCGCAGATCCGAGGCGACGCGCCCATAGCTGTCGACCAGTCCGAGATCCCCCGCAGTTCCACTCACCCGGCCAGTCTAGGGACGGGGGCAACCACCTAGGCTCGCCGAGTGAGATTCCTGCTGAGCCGGCGCTGGGTGTTGTTCGCCCTGGTGGTGGTGATCCTGGCGTGGGGGGCCTCCCAGCTGGGTCAGTGGCAGTTCCACCGGCTCGACGAGCGCAAGCAGGACAACCGCATCGTCTCGACCAACCTGAAGCTCGCTCCGACGCCCGTCGACGACGTGCTCTCGCCTGATCGGGCGCCGAGCGCGCAGGACGAGTGGCGACGCGTGACCATCCACGGCACCTGGGACGACCAGCACACGATCGTGCTCAAGTACCAGACCCGTGACGCGGGCGCCGGAGTGGACGTGGTCACCCCGTTGGTCACGGCGGATGGTCCGGCCGTCCTGGTCGACCGAGGCTGGATGCCCACGGCGAACTCCGGCGCGAGCCGGCCCACGCTGCCCGAGGTCTCCGACGGAGAGGTCACGGTCACCGGTTGGGTACGACGGGACGCGGCCGGCAACGCCACGAAGGTCAGCGACCTGTCGACGCGCGCGATCTCCTCGAGAAGGATCGCCGAGGTGCTGCCCTACCCGCTCTACCGGGGCTTCGTCGACCTGGCCGAGGAGAGCCCGACGCCGTCCGCGAAGCTCCAGCCCACCGAGCTCCCCGACGACACCAGCAACGGACCGCACTTCTTCTACGGCCTGCAGTGGTGGTTCTTCGGAGCACTCGCGATCTTCGGGTTCTGCTACCTGGCGTGGGACGAGTTCAGGCAGAGTGCGGCCAAGCGAGGCAAGCAGAAGCGGGACAAGGGCGATTCAGAGGGTCCGCAGCATGCCGCCGTCCACGGGCAGCATCACGCCGGTCACGAAGGATGACACCGGGCTGAGCAGGAACGCCGCGGCCGCCGCGAACTCCTCCGGCTCGCCGTAGCGGCCCAGCGGGATGCTCGCGACCGCCTTGGCGCGCGCGGCCTCGGCGTCACCGCTGGCGGCATCCAGCTCCGCGGTTCGGTCGGTGCCGACGCGCCCGGGCAGCAGGCCGTTGACGCGGATGTCCCGCGGCCCGAGCTCGTCCGCCATGGTCTTCGCGGTCATCGCCAGTCCCGGACGCAACCCGTTGGAGATCGCCAGGTTGGCGATGGGGGCACGCACCGAGCTGGACAGCACGAACGCGATCGACCCGGGTCCCTCGATCGCCTGAGCGACCGTCCGCGCCACGCGCAGCCCGCCGACGAACACCGACTCGAAGCTGCTCGTCCAGGCCTCGTCGGGCGTGTCCATGACCGTGCCGGGGGGCGGGCCGCCGACCGAGATCAGGGCACCGTCGACCCGACCCCACGTGTCTCTCGCAGCGTCGACCAGGCGGCCGGCGGTGTCGGGGTCGGCGTTGTCACCCACGACCGCCACCGCGCTCGGCCCGAGAGAGCCGACGGCCTCGTCCAGGCTGTCCTGGCTCCGCCCGGAGAGCACCACGCGAGCGCCCTCCGCGACGAGCAGGTCGGCGGTGGCGCGACCGAGGCCGCGCGCTCCCCCGGTCACGATGTAGACGCGTTGCGAGAGTCCGAGGTCCATGCGACCAAACCTAACGACGAATCAGGCGACCGTCTCGGGCTGGGGCGCATCCTCGCCGAGGGTGTCCTCCACGACAGCGTCCTCGACGAACTGGGTGCGGTAGAGGTCGGCGTACAGACCGCCTTCCGCCAGGAGCTCGCTGTGTGTGCCGCGCTGCACGATGCGACCGGCGTCGACGACCAGGATCAGGTCCGCGTTGCGGACCGTGGACAGCCGGTGGGCGATCACCAGCGACGTGCGCCCCTCGAGCGCCTGGTCGAGGGCCCGCTGCACGGCGTACTCAGACTCGGAGTCGAGGTGTGCCGTCGCCTCGTCGAGTACGACGATGCCGGGCGCCTTGAGCAGCAGCCTGGCGATGGCCAGCCGCTGGCGCTCCCCGCCGGAGAGCCGGTAGCCGCGGTCGCCCACGACGGTGTCGAGCCCGTCTGCCATCTTCCGGACGAGGGTGTCGATCCTGGCCGACGCCAGCGCAGCCCAGATCTCCTCGTCGGTGGCCTCCGGAGAGGCGTAGCGGAGGTTCTCGCCGATGGTGTCGTGGAACATGTGCGCGTCCTGGGTCACGTAGCCGACTGCGTCCTCGAGGGACTGCAGGGTCACGTCGCGTACGTCGGCACCGCCCACCCGCACGACTCCCCCGGTGACGTCGTAGAGCCGGGCCACCAGGTGGGTGATCGTCGTCTTGCCGGCGCCGGAAGGGCCGACCAGCGCGATCATCTGACCGGGCTCGGCCACGAACGAGACGTCGTGCAGGACCTGGGTGTTGTCGCGCTTCTCCACGCGGGAGACCGTCTCGAGCGACGCCAAGGAGACCTCGTCGGCGCGCGGGTAGGTGAACTGCACGTTGTCGAACTCCACGCGCGACGCTCCGGGCGTGAGCGTCCACGCGTCCGGCTTCTCCTGGACCGTGGAGGGCAGGTCGAGCACCTCGAAGACACGATCGAAGCTCACGAGCGCAGTCATCACGTCGACCCGCACGTTGGACAGACCCTGGAGCGGTCCCAGCAGCCGCAGCAGCAGCGTCGCCAGTGCGGTCAGGGTGCCGATGGTCAGGGCCCCGCTCACGGCCAGGCTGCCGCCGATGCCGTAGACCAGAGCGGTCGCCAGCGCGGGGATGAGCATCATCGTGGCGATGAAGATCCGTGTGACCAGGGAGATCCGGATGCCGAGGTCACGGACCACGGCGGCCTTCTCGGAGTACTTCGCGTCCTCCTCGCCCCGGCGTCCGAACAGCTTCAGCAGCAGTGCCCCGCCCACGTTGAACCGCTCGGTCATCATGTTGCCGAGGTCGGCGTTGCCGTCCATCTGCTGGCGGGTGAGGCCGCTGATCTGGCGGCCCACCCAGCGTGAGGCGAGCAGCAGCAGCGGGAACAGCGCGAGGCACGCGAGCGTGACCTTCCAGCTCAGCGCGAACATGGTGATGCCGACGACCACCACGCTGATCGAGTTGGAGACCGTGCTCGAGAGGGTCGAGGTGAACGCCCGCTGGGCGCCGATCACGTCGTTGTTGAGGCGCGACACGAGGGCACCGGTCTGGGTGCGCGTGAAGAACGCCAGTGACATCCGCTGCACGTGGCCGAAGACCTTGGTGCGGAGGTCGAAGATCAGGCTCTCGCCGATGCGGGAGGACAGGTAGCCGGAGCCGACCCCGAGGATCGCGTCCAGGATGGAGACGAGGCCCATCGCCAGGGCGAGCCACAGCACCAGGCTCGAGTCCTTGCCGATGATGCCGTCGTCGAGCAGGTGCTTGATCAGCAGCGGGTTCACGACCACGAGTCCGGCGTCGAGCACGACGAAGACCAGGAAGCCGGCGATCAGCCTCTTGTGGGGCACGGCGAAGCCCGCGATCCGGCGTACGGTCTCGCGGGTCAGCTTCTGCTGGACCACCGATGGGTCGCGGCGCATGGTGCGCATCAAGGTGCCCGGGTTGATGGAGCTCATCTGCGCCCCCTCTCTTCGCCCGGGTCGAACCGGGTCAACTGTTCAGAGCCTGTCAGGCCCCACCGACAAGTTCGCGGAAACGACGGAGCTGCGCCTCTCGCTCGGCCAGTCGTTGCTGGTCGAGATCACGATCGCCGGCCCCCAGCAGCAGTCCCTTGGTCTCCCGGACTGCGCCGGCGTTGCTGGCGAGCAGCGCCTCGACCAGGTCGGAGGTGGTCGCCTCGAGCTCGTTGCGGGGTACGACGGCGGTGGCGATTCCCAGTTGCTGGGCCTCGTCGGCCTCGACGTACCTCGCGGTGGCGCAGATCTCCAGCGCCCGCGAGTACCCAACAAGGTCCACGAGGGGTTTTGTTCCCGCGAGGTCGGGCACCAGGCCCAGCGCCGGCTCCTTCATGCAGAACTTCACGTCGTCGGCGGCCACCCGCAGGTCACAGGCGAGAGCGAGCTGGAAGCCGGCGCCGATCGCATAACCCTGCACCGCAGCGACCGAGACGATCTGCGGGTCCGCGAGCCAGACGAAGCCCTGCTGGTAGCCGTCGATCGTGTCGATGATGTGTTGGTCGCTCTCCTTCATCAGGTCGAAGACCGAGTCCTCGCCCTCGACACCGTCCGGGCCGAAGAGCCGGGTGTCGATGCCCGCCGAGAACGTGGCACCCGAGCCGCGCACCACCACCACGCGGACGTCCTCGGGGAGGTCCTCGCCGATCGCTGCCAGCGTGTGCCACATCCGCGGAGTCTGGCTGTTGCGGCGGTCCGGCTTGTCCAGCGTGACGGTCAGGGTCGGGCCGTCGACGGAGACCGCGAGGCCGGCTGACTGCAGGTCGGTGTCGGTGGGGAGTGCCATGGACTGAACTCTAGGGTCTCGGTCATGGGTGTTGACTGGCGCGGTGAGCACACCGAGCAAGCCCCGTCTGCGGTGGCTGCGGCGGGCGCTCCTGGTGCTGCTGGTCCTCGTCCTGGTCTTCTTCCTCGGCGGCGGCTGGTACTTCTCGGGTCGGATCCGCTCCGACGCGCTCGAGGTCAAGCCCTACCCCGTCGAGCGCAACCTGACGCTCTATCCCTCCGCTGACGGGACGGTCAGCATCAGGTCGAGCGAGGCCGACGAGACGAAGATGCTGACCGCTCCCTCGACGTACGGCGTGAAGTGGAAGGGCGGGTACGGCCGCGTCTCCGGCCCGGTCGTCTCGACCAGCAAGGACCGGGTCGTACGCCGCTTCGCCGTCGTCACCGGGAGCCCACCCCAGGCCGGTACCAAGGCCGAGATCGACCTGGTCGCCTTCCCGGACGACCCGAAGGTGGCGCTCGGGCCAGACGTGCAGACGGTGCAGTACTCCTCGCCCGTCGGCCGGTTCGCCGCCTGGTTCGACAAGCCGAGCGCCGCAGCGACGAGCCCGGGGACCTGGGCGATCCTGGTGCACGGCAAGGGCGGGTCCCGGATGGAGATGTATCGGATGACGCGTGCCACGGTCGCGGCCGGGCTGCCCTCGCTGGACATCACCTACCGCAACGACAAGGGGTACGCCGAGGACTCGTCCGGCTACTACCAGTACGGCCGCACCGAGTGGCACGACCTCGACGGCGCGATCACCTACGCCGCGCGTCACGGAGCCGCGCGCGTCGTGCTCGGGGCCGACAGCATGGGCGGCGGAATCGTCGCCTCCTACCTCCGCCATCGGGAGAAAGGCACCAAGGGACCCGAGGTCGCGGGGCTCGTCCTGGACGCCCCGATGCTGGACTTCGCCGAGACGATCGGGTTCGGTGCGCGACAGATCGACCTGCCACTCATCGGACCGGTCCCCGACTCGCTGACCTGGACGGCCGAACGGATCGCGGCGGCCCGCTACGACCTCGACTGGGACGCCGTCGACTACCTCGACGACACGTCCTGGCTGAAGGTGCCGGCTCTCGTCTTCCACGGGACGGCCGACACCACGGTGCCGATCTCGACCAGTCGTGAGCTGGCGAAGGACAAGCCCGACCTGGTCACGCTCGTGGAGACCAGGGGCGTCGAGCACGTGCGGTCCTGGAACGCCGACCCGCAGGCGTACGACGAGCACATCCGCACGTTCGTCAACGACCTGGACCGCTGAGGGGTCAGGCCCCGGATCAGGCCAGGGCCACCA
>CAWAJJ010000018.1:0-629201 GCA_963782305.1 uncultured Actinomycetota bacterium
GCCGGCCAGCCCGGACCTCAGGTCCGAGGTCGACATCGTCTGCAGCATCGCCGAGGCCACGCTCGGCACCGACGGCCCGGTCCCGTGGTTGGTGCACCCCAGGCTCGGGACTACACCAACATCCGCAAGGCGATCTCGCACGTCGTACCCGGTTGCCAGGCGTACGACGAGAAGGTCGACCAGCCCGGAGGGTTCGTGCTCCCGCACCCGCCACGCGACTCCCGCACCTTCCCGACCAGGTTCGACAAGGCGATCTTCAGCGTCAGTCCGATGGAGGTCGTCAGTGTTCCCGAGGGGCGGCTGCTGCTGCAGAGCATGCGCAGTCACGACCAGTTCAACACCACGATCTACGGCCTCAGCGACCGCTACCGCGGCATCTCCGGCGGCCGTCGCGTCGTGTTCCTGCACGCCGACGACATCGCGGCCTTCGGGTACTCGGACGGTGATCTCGTCGACCTCGTCAGCGAGTGGACCGACGGCACCGAATCCGCACCGTCCCGTCGTTCCGGATCGTCGAGTTCGAGGACCCCGCGGGGGTGCGCGGCGGCCTACTACCCGGAGGTCAACCCGTTCACCCCGCTCGACTCGACCGCAGACGGCAGCAACCAGCCGGCGTACAAGTCGATGATCATCCGGCTCGAGCCCGACTGGGGTGGGGGTGCCACCTCCGAGGGGAGCGGTGACCCCGTGGGCTCGGACCGCGGCCACAAGTCCGAGGTCGAGCCGGTGGAGCAGCTCAGCTGACTTGCTTCGGCACACTGGTCGCATGACCGACTGCCTGTTCTGCTCGATCGCGGCGGGGGAGACCGAGGCCTCGGTGGTCTGGGGCGCGACGACGACTTCGCCGCCTTCCTCGACATCCGTCCCCTGTTCAAGGGACACGTGCTGCTGGTCCCGCGCGTGCACGTGGTGACCCTGCCTGACCTGCCGGCCGAGCTGCGCGACCCGTTCCTGGCCGCCGCCCAGCGGCTCGCGACCGCGATGGTCGACGGGCTGGGGGCACAGGGGTCCTTCGTCGCGATGAACAACGTCGTCTCCCAGTCGGTCCCACACCTGCACTGCCACGTCGTACCCCGCACCAAGGGCGACGGCCTGCGCGGCTTCTTCTGGCCCCGCACGAAGTACGCCGACACCGCCGACCGGGACGCGTGGGCAGCGCGAATTCCCGCTGCCCTAGAGTGACCCGCGGACTCGCCAACGGATTGAGAGAGGACGGGCGAGATGGGTCGATACGACGGACGGGTAGCAATCGTCACCGGTTCCGCACAGGGCATCGGTGCCGGCACCGCCAAGCGGTTCGCCGAGGAGGGCGCCTCCGTCGCGGTCCTCGACCTCGACGAGGGCAGGCCCAGGCCACCGCCGACGGCCTCGGTGGCGAGGCCAAGGCGATCGGCGTGGCGTGCAACGTCACCGACGCCGCCTCGGTCGAGGCTGCGGTCGGCCGGGTGCTCGAGGAGCTCGGCGGGCTGCACGTGCTGGTCAACAACGCCGGCATCACCCGCGACAACCTGCTGTTCAAGCTGACCGAGGACGACTGGGACGCCGTCATGAACGTCCACCTCAAGGGTGCGTTCCTGATGAGCAAGGCCGCGCAGAAGACCTTCGTGCGCAGAAGTACGGCAAGATCCTGAACCTCTCCAGCGTCTCCGCCAACGGCAACCGCGGCCAGGCCAACTACTCGGCCGCCAAGGCCGGGGTGCAGGGCTTCACCCGCACCCTCGCGCTCGAGCTCGGCAAGTTCGGCGTGAACGTGAACGCGATCGCGCCGGGGTTCATCGCCACCGAGATGACCGACGACACCGCTCGACGGCTCAAGCTCGACGTCGAGGAGTTCCGCAAGCTGAACGCCGAGGCCAACCCGATCAAGCGGGTCGGTTACCCCGAGGACATCGCCGCCGCTGCGGCGTTCCTGTGCAGCGACGAGGCGTCGTACATCACCGGCCAGACCCTCTACGTCGACGGTGGCGCCAAGATCTGAGCTGGTTGAAATGTGTCACAACACGGCGGGCCCTGCGTCGAACGCAGGGCCCGCTTTGTATGCTGCGCGCATGACTTTTCGCGCTCGCGCCAGCAGCGGGCCGGTTTCCGGCTCCGCCCGTCTCGTCGCCGGGCTCAGGCCGTCGTCCTGAGCCTCAGCGCTCGCCGCGTGCGGGGGAGGCGACGGGAACGCGAGCGGGAAGAAGCCCGACTCCCAGCCGGTCCAGGGCGGCGCCAAGCTGGCGGCGCTGTGGCCGCTCACCGGCGAGCCGGTCACCGGGAGCACGCCGAACCGGCCGGTGCTGGTCACCAAGATCGACAACACCGCCAACAGCCAGCCCCAGCTGGGGCTCAACAAGGCCGACCTGATCACCGAGGAGCTGGTCGAGGGCGGGATGACCCGGCTCGCGGTGTTCTTCTACCGCCACCTGCCCAAGGTGGCCGGTCCGGTGCGGTCGATGCGCGCCTCCGACATCGGCATCGTCAAGCCGGCGCACGCGCGATCGTCGCGAGCGGTGCCGCGCCGCCGACCCTCGGCCGGCTGAAGGGCGCCAACGTCACCTTCTTCACCGAGGGCGGCCCCGGCTACTTCCGCGAGGGCAGCCGGCACGCGCCGTACAACCTGATGGTCGACATCCCAAGCTGGCCAAGGACGCTGAAGAAGAAGGCGGTCGTTCCGGCCAGCTATCTGCCCTGGGGCAAGGAGTCCGACTTCACCGGCGGGCAGCCCGCGACCAGCGTCGATGCGATCTTCAGCCGCTCGCACACCACCTCCTGGCGCTACCAGGGCGGCAAGTACCGCAACGACAACAGCTTCGCCGACGAGGGCCAGCGCTTCGTCCCGGACAGCCTGCTCGTCGTGCGGGTGCGCCAGGGTGACGCCGGCTACCTCGACCCGGCGGGCAACCCGGTGCCCGAGACGATCTACTCCGGCAAGGGCCAGATGATGCTGTTCCACAAGGGTGAGGTCGTCCGCGGCACCTGGAAGAAGAGGTCGAAGCAGACCCCGATCCAGCTCAGCACCGCCGCAGGCCCGATGAAGGTGCCGGCCGGCCACGTGTGGGTGGAGCTGGTGCCGACCGACAAGGCCGGCGGCCGGGTCACCTTCGCGAAGTGAGGCTCAGCCCGGCCCGGTCAGGCGTCGTCGAGAGGCTCGACGACAGGGTCGGTGAGCGACGACACCCTGCTCCGCGAGGGACTTGAGCCCCTCGAGGATGAACAGGATCGCGGCCTCGATGCGGGCCACGGCCTGCCGGGGGTCCTCGGCCGTGGTGACGCTCTCGCCGGCCGCCGACATGGCGCCGAAGAAGATCCGGCTGAAGGTCTGCTTCATCGCCTCGTCGAGCTCGTAGGTGGAGGCCTCGAGCACCGACTTCACGATGTCCTGGACGATGCCGTAGCTGGAGCGCTCCTCCTGCTCCCGGAACCGCTCGTAGCCGAGGATCGCCGGGCCGTCCTGGATCACGACGCGCTGGTAGACGGGCTCCTGGACGACGCGCAGGAACGCCCGCAGCCCCGCCCGCGCCTTCTCCCAGGGATCGTCCGAGCCGCGCAGGGCGGCCTTGATCGTCTTGGAGGCGTCGTCCTCGACCTTGGCGAAGACGGCCTCGAAGACGCCCTGCTTGCCGCTGAAGTGGTGGTAGAGCGCGCCCTTGGTGACCCGGGCGCCGGCGACGATCGAGTCCAGGCTGGTCCCGCCGTAGCCGTGCTCGCTGAACTGCGCGGTGGCCACCTCGATCAGCGCCCGCTTGGTGGAGGCGGAGTACTGCGCGCGGCGGGACCCACCGGCGACCTTGGGGAGGCCGGTGAGCAGCTTCTCGGCGTGCGAGCGGGTCATCCCGGCAGTGTAGGACGTCCGAGTGGTCCCGGTGTGGGTGAGGTCACGGCGTGTCAGGTTGGCGTACGCCAGGTCTGCCACATACTCTGAGTACGTACTTCCGGTATGTGAAACTCCAAGAAGGGTTGAGACCATGAGCTGGAAAACCTTCCACAACCGCGGGGAGACCCTCCGCGCCGTGGTGGACACCGCGAACGACCGGCGCGACGGGGTGCTCCCCGTGAGCGTCCCCGGCGTGGCCGAGAACTTCCGCGACGAGCTCGACCTGATCGGTGCGCTGCTGCTGAAGTGGCACGCCCGGCTGTCCGGCAACATCGAACGTGCCCTGGTGCGTGAGCCGATGGACCTCGAGTCCGCTGTCGCCGGCGCGTGGCACACCACCGCCGAGCAGATGCCCGGCGTACGCCTGGTCATCGACCGCTGCACCGAGGCCCCCGCCAGCCCGAGATGGAGCAGGCGATGAACCGGCCCGCGAGCACGAGTGGGCCCGCCTGGCCACCGCCGCGGGCCTGGCCAGCGGCCCGGCCCGGCAGCGGTCGCGGCCGGACGTCGCGTCGAGGAGCAGGCCCGCGTCGGCCTGGACACGCCGTCGCCACGCGGCGCCCGAGACCGCCACCGAGGAGGTCGCGGCCGAGCAGGGCGACCCATCCGCGGGCATCTCCTTCGTCGACCGGATCAAGGCGGTCCTCGCCGCCTGACCCCCCCTACCGACGAACCCCAGGCCACGATGTGCGGCCCTCCCTCCGCGCTCGACCTCCCCCCGGCCTGGGGTTTCGTCATGTCGTCACCGGTGGGCGTTAGGATGCCTCGGTGAGCAGCCCACAGACACCGGGCGTCGGGACCGATGTCCTCGAGGACACGCGTCTCGACGAACGCACCCAGCCCACTGACAACGGTGACCACGAACGTCTGTCCCACTACGTCCCCAAGGACAAGCTGATGGACGCGATGGTCAACGGGACCCCGGTGGTCGCGCTGTGCGGCAAGGTCTGGATCCCGAGCCGGGACCCGCAGAAGTTCCCGGTCTGCCCTGAGTGCAAGGAGATCTGGGAAACCATGCGCGACGGGGACAAGCAGGAGTGAGGGCCCTCCACAGAGCAGTCATCGGCCTCGTGGCCCCGCCGTCGCCGTCGTCCCCCTCGCCGTGGGCTCACCGCCTCGGCCGCCCCGGCCGGTGCCCGGTGGCGCTGCCGTGCCGTGTGCGACGAGCCGCCGCCCGCCTGTCCGGACACCGCACGGTGCCCAGTGGCGCCAGCACCGGACACGAACAGCGTGACGCAGCGGGACCTCGACGCGCTGCCCGCGCGGAGACCCGGCCGAGTACATCGCCCGCGAGGTGGAGCCGCGACTGCCCGCCGTCGTGCGGATCCCGGTCTACGCCCACGTGATCAAGGGCACGCACAAGCGCGAGCGGCCGCGCATCCCCAAGCGCGGTCAGCAAGCTCATCAGATCCTGAACCGGGGCATGGCGGGCAAGCAGAGCTCGGCGTCCGCGGTCTCGCGCTACCGGTTCTACCTGAAGCAAGGTCGACCGCACGCGCAAGGACAGCTGGTACCACGCCTACCTCAACGGCCCGCGCGACCGCGCGATGAAGCGGAAGCTGCACCGTGGCAACGCGCGCACGCTCAACCTCTACCTCAACGGTGGCGGGCGCAAGGGCAACCAGGTGCTCGGCTGGTCGCGCTTCCCGTGGCAGTACGCCGGCGCGCCCAAGCTCGACGGCGTCTCGATCAACGTCGCGTCCGTGCCCGGGGGAGCCGCCCGCGGCTACAACCTCGGCGACACCTTGATCCACGAGACCGGCCACTGGCTCGGCCTGTTCCACACGTTCCAGGGCGGCTGCGACGACCCGGGCGACTACGTGAGCGACACCGCGCCGAGGCCGAGCCGAGCTACTTCTGCGGACCACGCGCGACACCTGCCTGAGCCGGGGCTCGACCCGGTGCACAACTTCATGGACTACTCCCTGGACTCCTGCATGAACATGTTCACCGCCGGTCAGGTGCGGCGCATGGACAGTGCCTTCGCGAAGTGGCGGTACTACGTTGACCGACGGACACTCTCCGCCTGACTCTGCTCCGCCTGTCCCGCTCGACCTCCCACCCGCCTATCCTGCACGCGCTGCCTGGGGTACGGCGACGAGGTTGCGCGCGTGGCAGACGGCCGCGCTCACGGCGTACTTCGAGACGACACCGCGCGACTTCCTGGCGGTCGCGACCCCTGGCGCGGGCAAGACGACCTTCGCCCTGACGGTCGCGGCCGAGCTGCTCGCGCGGCGGGTGGTCGAGCGGATCACCGTGGTCGCGCCGACCGAGCACCTCAAGACCCAGTGGGCCGAGGCCGCCGCGAAGGTCGGCATCCCGCTCGACCCGGCGTACTCCGGGCGCAAGGGCCGCACCAGCAGCGACTTCGTCGGCATCGCGCTGACCTACGCCGGCGTGGCGGCCAACCCGCTCGCCCACCGGATCCGGACCGAGCGGTTCAACACCCTGGTGATCCTCGACGAGGTGCACCACGCGGGGGACGCGCTGTCCTGGGGCGAGGCGGTCCGTGAGGCGTTCGAGCCGGCGCGGCGTCGGCTGGCGCTGACCGGCACACCGTTCCGCTCCGACATCAACCCGATCCCGTTCGTCACCTACGCCCCCGACGGCGACGGGGTGCCGCGGTCGGTGTCGGACTACACCTACGGCTATGCGCAGGCGCTCGCCGACCACGTCGTCCGACCGGTGCTGTTCATGGCCTACAGCGGGACGCTGCAGTGGCGCACGCGGGCCGGCGACGAGATCGCCGCCAGGCTCGGCGAGCCGTTGACCAAGGACCTGACCGCACAGGCGCTGCGGACCGCCCTGGACCCGAAGGGCGCGTGGATCCCCTCGGTGCTGGAGGCGGCCGACCGCCGCCTGTCCGAGGTTCGTCGCCACGTCCCCGACGCAGGGGGACTGGTGATCGCCACCGACCAGGACTCTGCGCGGCTCTATGCCCAGGTGCTGGCCGCGGTCTCGGGGGAGAAGCCGACAGTCGTGCTCTCGGACGAGAAGGCCGCGTCGAAGAAGATCGCGAAGTTCGCCGAGGACGAGTCGCGATGGATGGTCGCCGTGCGGATGGTCTCCGAGGGCGTGGACGTCCCGCGCCTGGCGGTCGGGGTCTACGCGACGACCACCTCGACGCCGCTGTTCTTCGCCCAGGCCGTGGGCCGGTTCGTCCGCGCGCGCAAGCGCGGCGAGACCGCGTCGATCTTCGTGCCCTCGGTGCCGGTGCTGCTCGCGCACGCCTCGCAGATGGAGGTCGAGCGCGACCACGTGCTCGGGCGCAAGATCACCGACGAGGACGACATCTTCGCGGCCGAGGACGCGCTGATGCAGGAGGCGCAGCAGGCCGAGAACGCGTCCGGCGAGGAGGCGCTGATGCCGTTCGAGGCGCTCGGCTCGCAGGCCACCTTCGACCGGGTGCTCTACGACGGCGCCGAGTTCGGCCACGCGGGCGAGGTGCACGTCGGGTCGGAGGAGGAGATGGACTTCCTCGGCATCCCGGGCCTGCTCGAGGCCGACCAGGTGCGCGACCTGCTCCGCTCCCGGCAGAGCGAGCGCGCGCGCCGTCGTACACCCGAGGCGGAGGCACCCCGGGAGCTGGCCACCCACGAGCACCTCGCCGTGATGCGCCGCGAGCTGAACGGGCTGGTCGCCGCGTGGTACCACCGCACCGGCCAGCCCCACGGCGTCACCCACGCCGCCCTCCGCAAGGAGTGCGGCGGCCCGGCCGCCGCCGCCGCGAGCGCGCGACCAGCTCACCAAGCGGATCGACCTGCTGCGCGGACTGGGCGTACCCGCGGCCGCGCTCAGTCGAAGATGCCGGAGTACGCGTTCAGCGCTGGCTGGCCGCCGAGGTGGGCGTAGAGGACCGTCGAGTCCTTCGGGATCTCGCCGTTGGTCACGAGGTCGACGAGCCCGGCCATCGACTTCCCCTCGTAGACCGGATCGATGATCATCCCCTCGAGCCGGCCGCTGAGCCGGATGGCCTCGATGGTCGACTCGACCGGGATCCCGTAGAGGTCACCGGCCCAGCCCGCCAGGACTGTGATCTCGTCGTCGCGCAGGTCGCGGCCGAGCTCGATCAGCGACGCCGTGTTGCGGGCGATCCGGGTGACCTGGTCCACGGTCTTCTCCAGCGTGGCCGAGGCGTCGATCCCGAGCACCCGGCGCGTGCGCCCGGTGAGGTCCTCCAGTGCGGCGAATCCGGCGATCATGCCCGCGTGCGTCGAGCCGGTGACCGTGCACACCACGATCGTGTCGAAGAAGACCCCGAGCTGCTCCTCCTGCTCGGCGACCTCGAAGGCCCAGTTGGCGAACCCCAGCCCGCCGAGCGGGTGCTCGGACGCGCCCGCCGGAATGGCATAGGGCCTGCCGCCGGAGGCCTCGACCTCGGCGATCGCCTCCTCCCAGGAGTGCCGGATGCCGATGTCGAAACCGCTCTGGTCGAGGCGTACGTCGGCGCCCATGATCCGCGACAGCAGGATGTTGCCGACCTTGTCGTTGACCGGGTCGTCCCAGTCGACCCACTTCTCCTGCACCAGCCGGCACTTCAGCCCGAGGTGGGCGGCCACCGCGGCGACCTGGCGCGTGTGGTTGGACTGGAACCCGCCGATGGACACCAGCGTGTCCGCCCCCTGCGCCAGCACGTCGGGGACGATGTACTCCAGCTTGCGGGTCTTGTTGCCGCCGTAGGCCAGCCCCGAGTTGCAGTCCTCGCGCTTCGCCCACACCGCCGCCCCACCGAGGTGCGCGGTCAATCGCTCGAGCGGATGCACCGGGCTGGGTCCGAAGGTGAGCGGGTGGCGCGGGAACTGGTCCAGGATCATGGCCCGAGTCTGTCAGGCGACGACGGAGCCGAGCAGCGGGAGCACCCGGTGGGGCACCTGGGTCGCCAGGGCGATCACCGTCGAGCAGCGCACGATCGCGTCGTGGGCAAGCACGCGGTCGATCACCCGTTGGAGGTCGGCGTTCGACCTGGCCACCACCCGGCACCACATGTCCCCGGGTCCGGTGATCGTGCAGGCCTCGAGCAGCTCCGGGATGGTCGCCAGGTGCTGGCCGACGGCGTCGTGGCCTCCTGCCCCGGCCTGCCGGATCTCCAGGGTCAGGAACGCCGTCACCGGATGGTCGAGGGCCGCTGGCTCGAGCTGCGGACCCCAGCCGGAGACGATGCCGGTGCGCTGCAGCCGGTCGAGCCGGGCCTGCACGGTTCCGCGCGCGACGCCGAGACGGCGCGAGGCCTCGAGCACGCCCACGCGTGGCTCGGCGGCGAAGAGCTCGAGCAGGGTGCGGTCGAGCTGGTCCATGAGAGGCCTCCGGGTTGGACAGGTTGTCCAGTCTGAGGGCGAAGCGTTGCACAGATTGTCGCCTGCGGCGATGCTTGGCCCATGAGTTCCCTGACGCCGCAAGAGATCCGTGCCGACCTGACCCTCGACCAGCTCAAGCAGCTGGTCGGCCTCGTGGAGTACGACGCGGACCGTGACGTGTTCCCCGTGACCGGCTGGGACGCGATCGTGTTCGTCGTCGGCAACGCCACCCAGACCGCGCACTACTACCAGTCGGCCTGGGGGATGGAGCTCGTCGCCTACTCCGGTCCGGAGAACGGCAACCGCGACCACAAGTCGTTCGTGCTGCGCTCGGGCTCGATCCGGTTCGTGATCAACGGTGCGGTCGATCCCGACAGCGAGCTGGCCGACCACCACCGGCGGCACGGCGACGGCGTCGTCGACATCGCCCTCGAGGTCCCCGACGTCGACCGCTGCATCGCCCAGGCGATCAAGGCCGGCGCGACCGTCGTACGCGAGCCCGAGGACATCACCGACGAGCACGGCACCATCCGGATCGCGGCCATCGCGACGTACGGCGAGACCCGGCACACCCTGGTCGACCGCTCGCGGTACGCCGGGCCCTACCTTCCCGGCTACGTCGCCAAGGAGTCGACGTGGGTCAAGCGCGACGGCGAGCCCAAGCGGCTGTTCCAGGCGCTGGACCACATCGTCGGCAACGTCGAGCTCGGCCACATGGACGAGTGGGTCGAGTTCTACAACTCGGTCATGGGCTTCACGAACATGGCGGAGTTCATCGGCGACGACATCGCCACCGACTACTCGGCGCTGATGAGCAAGGTCGTCGCGAGCGGCAACCACCGGGTGAAGTTCCCGCTCAACGAGCCGGCGATCGCCAAGAAGCGGTCGCAGATCGACGAGTACCTCGACTTCTACCGCGGCGCCGGCGCCCAGCACCTCGCCGTCGCGACCAACGACATCCTCGCCTCGGTCGACGCCCTGCGCGCCAACGGCGTGGAGTTCCTGAACACCCCCGACTCCTACTACGAGGACCCCGAGCTCCGGGCGCGCATCGGCAACGTGCGCGCGCCGATCGAGGAGCTGCAGAAGCGCGGGATCCTGGTCGACCGCGACGAGGACGGCTACCTGCTGCAGATCTTCACCAAGCCGCTCGGCGACCGCCCGACGGTCTTCTTCGAGCTGATCGAGCGGCACGGCTCGCTCGGCTTCGGCAAGGGCAACTTCAAGGCGCTCTTCGAGGCGATCGAGCGCGAGCAGGACGCCCGCGGGAACTTGTGAGCTCAGCGCAGAGCTCGCGAGGCGCCCAGAGATCCCTGACCCATCCGGATCACCAGGGGTGACGAACCACTGCGCATGAGCCGGGAGCTTCTCGGTTGCACTGTGCTCCGGAGGTCCTCATGCGTGTTCGTCTTCCCGCCCGAAAGTCCATGGCCGCTGTTGCGGTCGCCGGCCTGCTGGCCGTCCCGCTGGCCGGCTGCAGCATCGGCGGCAGCGACGCCCCCAAGGCCGTTGCCTCGATCCCGACGCTGTCCGGCAAGACCACCTCGATCAAGCTCGACAAGGGCTTCGCGGCAGCGCTCAGCACGCTGAAGCTCACCCCGGGCGTGATCGGCAAGGGCCGCCTCGTGAAGGGCTCGCTGGTCTTCCCGATCACCGGGGGCAACGTCACCGTCTTCAAGCCCGGCGAGGTCTCGCCGTACGTCATCGGCCAGATCCAGCACGTCGGCTCCGGCTTCTCGCTGAGCGCCGGCGGGACCAAGGTCTCGATCACGAACCTGAACGTCGACCCCGGCGTCTCCAAGGTGTACGGCGACGTGAAGGTCAACGGGAAGGCTGCCGCGACCAGCGCCTACCTGTTCAAGCTGGACGGCCGCACCCTCAAGCCGCTGAGCACCAGCGGCAACTTCGCCACCCTGCAGGGCACCAAGGTGGAGATCTCACCCGTCGCCGCGCCGCTGCTGAACAAGACGTTCGGCACCAAGGCCGTGAAGCCGGGTCTGCTCGTCGGCGTCGCCACGATCGTCGTCCGGGTCAAGTGACGAAGGTCGCTGACAGCCCCGTTGGCCTGACACCGGTCCGGGAACGGTTGACAATGGGGTGGTGAGCAACCCGGGGGAGACCTACGAGCAGTGGCGCGAGCGAACCGCTCCCGCCCATCCCGTCACGCCTGTCAACACGCGACTGTGGGACTGGGCGGTCATCGTCCTGCTGGGTCTCTTCTTCGTCTGGATCGGCGGCACCGCCCGCTGGATCGGGCTGGGCCTCGTCGTCGTACTGGTCGCGGAGCAGCTTCTCCAGCGGTCGGACCACCCGGCCGATGGCGCTCCGGCACTGCTCAGCCGGGGGCTCACGTTGCTGGTCACGCTCGTTCTGAGTGCCTGGCTGGTTTCCGTCGTGGGCGTCGAGGCCGCGCCGCTCCCGCTCCTGCTCGTCCTGCTCGACGTCAAGGACGAGCGGAGCTTCCTGCGCTGGGCCTACGAGGGCGTGCGCAGGAAGCTCGGACGCTGACACTCGGGCCGCGTCCGGTCAGTCCACGTCTCCGACGAGGACGGCCTCGGCCTCGCTCTCGGAGCCGACCTCCGCGTCCTCGGCGTGCACGGCCCTGGACACGGTCTTCGCGCCGAGCGTGAGGATGACGACGCCGACCGCGACGCTCGCGGCACCGAACCAGAACGGCGCGTGGACGTGTACGTCGGGAGCCTCGCCGAACAGCTTCAGCGCCACGTAGGGACCGACGGCGCCACCGCAGAACCGCACGAAGGAGTACGCCGCGGAAGCGACCGGGCGCTCCACCGGAGCGGCCCCCATCACGGCCTCGGTGATCAGGGTGTTGTTGTTCCCGATGAACGCACCCGACGCGATGATCCCGATGATCACGACGGTCGAGTGGTCGGCCCAGATGGCCATCATCAGCATGTCGGCCGTGAACAGCACCAGCGTCGCGATGATCGCGGGCACGGTGCCGATGGCGCGCTGCACGATCGGGGCGACGACCACCGAGACGAGCGCGACCAGCAGGCCCCAGCCGAAGTAGATCCAGCCGATCTGGATGATGCCCGACTCCGGCAGGGCGAACGGGCCGGCGGCGAGGATCGTGAAGAAGCCGATGTTGTAGAAGATCGCGGTCAGCGCGAGCAGCAGCAGTGGCGGGTGCTTGAGAGCGCGGAACGGGTCCGCCAGGGACGTCTTGCGACCGGTCGGCGGCGTGCTCGGGAGGAAGAACGTCGTCGCGACCAGGGCGATGATCATCAGGCAGGAGACGCCGAAGAACGGTGCCCGCCAGGAGTGCTCACCGAGCAGTCCGCCGATGAGGGGACCGGACGCGATGCCGATGCCGAGGGCGGCCTCGAACAGGATGATCGCCTGGCCGGTGGAGCCCTTGGAGGCCATCACGATGGTGGCGAGCGCCGTGGCCACGAACAGCGCGTTGCCCAGGCCCCAGCCGGCGCGGAAGCCGACGATCGCGCCCACGGAGTTCGACGAGCCCGCGAGGGCCGCGAAGATGATGATCAGGACCAGTCCGGAGAGCAGGGTGCGCTTGGCTCCGATGCGGCTGGAGACGACGCCGGTGATCAGCATCGCGATGCCCATGATCGCCATGTAGCTGGTGAACATCAGCGAGACCTGGCTCGGCGTCGCCTGGAGCTCGGAGGCGATGGACTTCAGGATGGGATCGACCAGGCCGATCCCCATGAACGCGATGACGCACGCGAAGGCGACGGCCCAGACGGCACGTGGCTGCTTCAGCATCTCTCCTACTTTCGTTGTGTTGTTCAGTCGCGGCGGAGCAGGTCGTTCAGCACGGCCACCGCCGTGGCCAGCTCCTCGGGGGAGCGGCCGGAGGTCGCGATCCGATCGGCCACCAGTGCGGCGTTGCGGCTGCGGACGGCGTCGAGCACCTGACGCCCGTCGGTGGTCATCGAGATCACCGTCGAACGGGCATCGTCCGGGTTCGGGTCACGCTGCAGCCACCCCTTGGTGACCAGGCCGTTGACGAGCCCGGTCATCGAGGGCTGGCTGCACCGGTCGGCCTGGGCCAGGGCGCTGACGGTGCTCGGGCCCAGCTCGTCCAGCAGGCTCATCAGACGCGTGCTCGCGGCCGGTAGGTCGGCGGTGTTGCGGCGTACCTCCCGCACGAGGCGAGCGCTGAGCACGACGAGGTCGTTGCTCAGCTGGCGGACGTCTTGGTTGCTCACGTCCACTACTTTACATAGGCAACCTATGCAAAGTCGAGTGGGTCACAGGTCAGAACGGGGGCTTGCCGGTCCCGCTGATCCGGAAGCGGCCCCAGGGGTCCACGTCGGAGAGGCGGCCCTGGGCAGCGCCGTACGGCGTCTCGAGGGTGACCGTCGATCCGGAGGTGTGCGCGTCGAGCGCGGTCTCTGTCCCGATCCGGCCCCACCAGTGGTACAGCCCGTCGATGGGCTGGAAGTGCCCGCGCAGCCGGACCTCGACGGGCGCGTCCGCGATCCTGGCCGGGCCGTCGTACTGCTCCCGGGGCTCGTGCTCCATCACTGGCCCTTCCCGCGCACCAGGCGCAGCCGGCCCTGGCTGTCGACGCGTACGCCGTTCTCCCGGGCGATGCCCTCGAACGCGTGCCAGATGAACGAGCTCAGGTAGGCGGAGACGGCGGCGCGGCTCATCGTGCGACGGCGCAGCCACCACTCGCCGGTCGAGAGTCCGAGGCCGACCAGGCCGTGGGCCCACGGCTCCGCACCAGCGGCGTCGACCCCGAGGTCGCGGAGCGCGTCGCCCAGCGTGCGCGAGATGGTGGCGGCGACCATCTCCTTGCCGTCGGCGAGCGGGTCCTCGTTGGTGGGGTGCTCGACCAGCAGGAAGAACACGTGCGGGTGCAGGGAGATCAGCTCGAGGTAGGCGTCGCAGCCCTGCTCGACGCGCTCCCGGATCGGCGCCTCGCTGAGCAGCACGGGGAGCAGGCCGTCGATCACGGCGTTCGCCCCCCAGGCGCCGACGGCGCGGTAGAGGTCGTCCTTGTCGGTGAAGTAGCGGTAGAGCACCGGCTTGCTGACTCCGGCGGACGCGGCGATCTCGGCGATGCCGGCCGACGGGCCGTGCTCGTCGATCGCGGCGACGGCGGCGTCGACCAGCTCGGCGCGGCGCGCTTCCCGGTGATCGTCCCAGCGGGAGTGGCGACCGTCGTCCTTGGGCGCGGGGTTCTTGACGATGCGGGGCATGTGCCCGAGAGTAGCGGATAGCCGTTACTCGAAGTAACAGTTACCGCGATTCAGGAGGCTGCATGTCTGCCACGCTCCGTCCCGAGACCACTCGTGACCCGGCCGCCCTCGCCGAGAGGCTGCTCAAGTCCTCGGCCCGCCAGTCCTACGACCCCGAGGTCGACATCGACTGGGACGCGCCGATCCCGGCGGACAAGTGGGGGATGCAGCCCGAGCGGATGTCGCTCTACGGCACCGAGCTGTGGGACCGGCTCAGCGAGGAGCAGCGGATCGAGCTGTCCAAGCACGAGGTCGCCTCGATCGCGAGCGTCGGTCTGTGGTTCGAGCTGCTGCTGATGCAGATGATGCTGCGCGACCTGTACGACGACGACCCGACCGGTGCGCACATGCACTACGCCCTCACCGAGGTCGCCGACGAGTGCCGCCACTCGACCATGTTCGGCAAGTCGATCGCCCACTTCGGCGTACCCGCCTATGGGCCGCCGGCCAGCGTCCATCGGCTCGGTCGGCTGTTCAACCTGGTGGTGCGCGGCCCGGCCGCCTATGCGTCGATCCTGGTCGCCGAGGAGATCCTCGACACCTGGCAGCGGGACCTGATGAGGGACGAGCGGGTGCAGCCGGTGACCCGCATGGTCGCCCGCATCCACGTCCTCGAGGAGGCGCGCCACATGACCTTCGCGCGCGACGAGGTCGAGCGGCAGCTGGTCGGCCTGTCCAAGGCACAGCTCCTGCGCCACCAGGTGATCATCGCCCAGACCTGCTTCATGGTCGCGCGCTCGCTGGTCAACCCCGAGATCTACCGCTCCGTCGGCATCGACCCCCGCGAGGGCCGCCGCGCTGCACTCGGCAACCCGCACTACCGCGCGACGATGCAGTGGATGGGCGAGAAGCCCCTCGCCTTCCTCCGCGCCCACGACCTCCTCCCGGCCCACCAGGAGAAGGTGTGGCGGGGGTCGTTGCTGCTGGGGTAGGGGGCTCAGGCTGACGGCAGCACCGTTCCGGTCACCTCGCCCAGCGCGATCCGCCCGCCCAGGGCGCCCGGGGCCGTCGCGCGGAGGGTGACCGTGTCGCCGTCCTCGAGGAAGGTGCGGCCCGAGGAGCCGAAGGGCTCCTGGCCGCCCCAGCTGAGCTCGAGGAACGACCCGCGCTGCTCGCGCTCGTCGCCGCTGATCGTGCCGCTGGCGAACAGGTCACCCGTCCGCAGCGAGGCGCCGTTGCTGGTCAGGTGGGCGAGCATCTGGGCGGGGGACCAGTACATCGCGGCGTACGGCGGGCGGCTCACCACCTCGCCGTTGAGCACCACCTCGAAGGCGATGTCGAAGCCGGCCGGCTCCTCGACCTGCAGATGCGAGCAGCGGCGGCGGGTCCTGGCCCGGCAGCGCCACCGAGGCCGCCGACAGCGCTGCCAACGGCGTGACCCACGCGCTGATCGAGGTGGCGAACGACTTGCCGAGGAACGGGCCCAGCGGGACGTACTCCCAGGCCTGGATGTCGCGCGCCGACCAGTCGTTGAGCGGTGTCACCCCGAAGACATGGTCCGCGAAGGCAGCGGTGGTCACCTGTTCCCCGCGCTGCGAAGGCGTGCCCACCACGAAGCCGAGCTCGGCCTCGATGTCGAGGCGCCGGCTCGGACCGAACTCCGGTCTCGGGGAGTCGGCCGTGCTGGAACCGGCCGGGAGCCGCTGCCCCTGCGGCCGGCGTACCGAGGTGCCTGCGACCACGACCGTCCCGGCCCGTCCGTGGTAGCCGATCGGGAGGTGCTTCCAGTTGGGCGGCAGCGCCGGGGCGTCCGGCCGGAAGATCCTGCCCACGTTGGTCGCGTGCTGCAGCGAGCAGTAGAAGTCCACGTAGTCGGCCACCTCGAACGGCAGGTGCATGGTCACGTCGGCCATCGGCAGCAGCAGCGGCTCGACCCGCTCGCGATGCACCTCCTCACCGAGCACCTCGACGAGCCACTCCCGGGCGATCCGCCACACCGGGGCGCCGAGGGCGAGGAAGAAGTTCAGCGAGGGGTGGGCCCACGCGGTCGCGAGGTCGGGTCCCTCCCCGGGGTCGCCGCCGAGGGCCGCGACCGCGGACGCGTCCATCACGTAGTCGCCGATCCGCACGCCCACGCGCGGCGGCGTGCGACCGACCGAGAAGACGCCGTACGGCAGGTTGTCCAGGTCGTACGCCGACCCGGTGGCTCCCTCGACCCAGCTCACGCCGACGCCTCGATCAAGCCGAGATCGACCAGGTCCTCGTGGGCCTCCAGCACGCTGCACGAGCCGAACGAGGTGAACCAGCGACGGGTTCGGGCTGCCAGATCTGGATCGGCCGCGACCCGGGACGCCACCGCTGCTCCGTCGGTCTCGTCGAGGACCCCGGCCACCTCGTCGATGGAGAGCCCGTCCAGCGAGGCGCGGGTGGCCAGCAGCACGTTCAGGAAGCCGTGGTGCTCGAAACCGTCCTGCTCGTCGCGGTGCCGCACCGCGTGGTGCAGCCCGGCGGTGCACTTGAACGGCAGCTCGCGGTCCAGCGACGCCTCGATCGACGTGGCCAGGGCGGCCGGGCTCGGGAACAGGTCCTCGCTGAGCCCGCCGGTGCGGAACTTCAGGTTGATCTCGCGGGCGGCCAGCTCGTCGAGCGCCGCCAGCCAGCCGTGGGTCGGGTCGCCGCGGAGCAGCGGGGGTTCGGCGAAGACCGTGACGTCGTCGAGCACCTCCACGAGCGAGTCGACGACCTGGACCAGGCGGCGAGCGTTGTGCGCCAGGTCGTCCTCGTCGCGCAGCGCGAACTCGAGGGCACGCAGGCTGAGTCCCTCGGAGCGGGTCAGCCAGGTGACCGCCGGCTCGATGGCGCCGGCGCCGCCGGTGACGACGAGGTTGACCGCGAGGGTTGGTTTCGAGACGCTCGTTCCTCGCTCCTCAACCACCGAGGCGGCCAGGTCGGCGACCTTGACGTCGCTGACCACGAAGCCGCCGACCAGGTCGGCGTACTCCTCGTCGCGGTGGCCGACGTGGTCGGCGACGGCTTCCTCCAGGGGCGCGTTGCCCGGAGGGAAGATCGCGGCGTCGTCCACGAAGCTGTGCAGGTAGGCAGGAATCGACACAGTTGCCACGCTAGTGCCCCGAGGGAGATGGTGGCGGCGTGGCTTACTACCGATCCGTGGGAGACATCCCCCGCACCCGACACACCGCCTTCCGCGACGACGAGGGGAACCTCCGCTACGAGGAGCTGATGGGAGAGGAGGGGTTCTCCTCCGACTCCTCGCTGCTCTACCACGCAGGCGTCCCGTCGGCGGTCGTCGACAGCCAGGTCTGGGAGCTGCCCGACCTGAGTACGACGCCCAACCACCCCCTCAAGCCTCGGCACCTGAAGCTGCACGACCTGGTTTCGACAAGCTCAACCGACGCAGGGGCGACGGACACCGACGCGGTCACCGGCCGGCGACTGGTGATGGGCAACGGCGACGTCCGGATCAGCTATGTCGTCAGCGATGCCGTCTCGCCCTACTACCGCAACGCCGTGGGCGACGAGTGCGTCTACGTCGAGTCCGGCAGCGGCACCGTCGAGACGGTGTTCGGGGTGGTGTCCTACCGCACCGGTGACTACGTGGTCCTGCCGCGGGCCACCACGCACCGATGGGTCCCGGCCGAGCAGAGCCGGCTCTACGCCATCGAGGCGAACAGCCACATCGCGCCACCGAAGCGCTACCTGTCGAAGTACGGCCAGCTGCTCGAGCACGCGCCCTACTGCGAGCGAGATCTGCACGGGCCGACTCAGCCCTTCCAGCAGACCGGCACCGACGTCGAGGTTCTGGTCAAGCACAGGGGCAACGGCCCCTCAGGTCTCGTCGGCACGAGGATGACCTACGCGACGCACCCGCTCGACGTCGTCGGCTGGGACGGCTGCCTCTACCCCTACACCTTCAACGTCGAGGACTTCATGCCGATCACCGGCAAGGTCCACCAGCCACCGCCGGTGCACCAGGTCTTCGAGGGCGCCAACTTCGTGATCTGCAACTTCTGCCCGCGCAAGGTCGACTACCACGAGCAGTCGATCCCGGTGCCCTACTACCACTCCAACGTCGACTCCGACGAGGTGATGTTCTACGTCGGCGGCGACTACGAGGCCCGCAAGGGGTCCGGGATCAACCTCGGCTCGATCTCGATCCACCCGGGCGGTCACGCCCACGGACCACAGCCGAGCGCGATCGAGGCCTCGATCGGGGTGGAGTACTTCGACGAGCTCGCCGTCATGGTCGACACCTTCCGCCCGTTGGAGCTCGGCGAGGCCGGCCTGGCGGTCGAGGACCCGGCGTACGCCTGGACCTGGGCGGGGCGCGGGCCCTCGACCGACGGCTCAGACGGAGACGGTCCGGCGGTCTTCAGCAACAGCTGAGTCGACCGCGGGGACCCGCCACACCTTGGCCCTGGCCAGGAAGACCACGGCCAGCAGCGCGACGGCCGCGAAGGTCGCTGCACCGCTCTCCCCGGCGACGTAGGCGAGGTCGGTCTGGGAGCCGACCACGGCCGCGGCTCCCCACCCGAAGGCGATGTTGATCGAGCCGTGGGCCATCGAGACCGGCCAGACGCTGCCGGTGCGGTCCCACAGGTAGGCGTAGAAGACACCACCCAGGGTGAGGACTGCGACGACCATCGGTGCGACGAACCAGCGAGCGCCGAACTCGTCGTACGTCGTGGCGATCAGGATCAGCGGCAGGTGGAAGCAGCCGTGCACGAAGCCGGTGATGAGCGCTGCGCGTCGGCGGCTGGTGAGCTGCTGCACGCGCGGCAGCAGGTAGCCCCGCCAACCGATCTCCTCACCGAGGAAGAGCACCGTCATGAAGGCGAACGTGGCCACGACGTTGAGGGTCCACGGGACGAGTCCCTGGGACGGGTCCCAGTCGCGCAGGTCGGCGACGTCGAGCAGGACGGCGACGCCGTAGGCGACGCTCGAGAGGAGCACCGGGACCAGGAGGGCGATCGCCCACGTGCTCTTGCCTGAGCGCCTCAGCCCGAAGCTGCCCCAGAGCTGGCGGCGCTTGCCTCGCGGGGTGGTGGTGAAGGTGATGATGAGCACCGCGGTGACGGGGAGCAGTGCGCTGATCAGGACACCGATGCCGGCATGTGGGAGTGCCACGGCGATGCCGATGGCCAGCGTGAACGCGATCACGAGGTACGTCGTGACTTCGCGAAGTGGTCGTGACATGAGCAGAACCTCCGGTGGGTGACCGGCCGGGTTGGCCGTGTCTCCAATCTCGCTCCCGACGGGGGTGCGCGACATCTGGCCGAAGGCCTTGCCTCGCGAGACCCGAGAGGTAGGTCAGGCCTGTCCCGGGATGGTGAGCCCGGACTCGTAGGCATGCATCACCAGCTGGGCGCGGTCGCGACAGTCCAGCTTGGTCAGCAGGTGGCTGACGTGGGTCTTCACGGTCCCGTAGCCCATGTGCAGCCGGTCGGCGATCTCCTGGTTGGACAGGCCACGCGAGACCTCGACCAGGACCTCCCGTTCGCGGTCCGTGAGTCCGTCGTCACCGGGGGCCGACGGACGACTCGGCATCGCTGCGAACTGCTCGATCAGCCGCCGCGTGATGGACGGGGCGATCAGTGCGTCCCCGGCCGCCACCACGGCGATGGCGTCCAGCAGCTGGGCCGGCCTGGTGTCCTTGAGCAGGAAGCCGCTCGCACCCGCGCGCAACGCCTCGTGCACCAGCTCGTCCTCGTCGAAGGTGGTCAGCACCAGCACGTGCGTGTTGGCGCACTGCGGGTCGGACATGATCCGCCTGGTCGCCTCCAGCCCGTCCATCCGCGGCATCCGCACGTCCATCAGCACCACGTCCGGGGACGTACGACGGCACAGCTCCACGGCCTCGGCACCGTCACCGGCCTGGCCGACGACCTCGATGTCCGGCGCCGACGTGAGGAGTACGACGAACCCGGATCGCACCAGCTCCTGGTCGTCGACGACCGCGACGCGGATCACGAGGCGACCAGCGGGGGTGAGGGCAGGTGTGCGAACACGCGGAAGCCGCGTTCGGCCCGGCCGTTCAGGGGGCCGTACTCGAAGGTCCCGCCGAGCAGCCGGGTGCGCTCACGCAGGCCGATCAGCCCGTGTCCGCCGGTCACGACTCCGGGGCCAGGACGTGCCCGCGCGTCAGCAGTGGGGGAGTCGGAGACCTCGATGTCCAGCGCGTTCTCGGCATAGCTCACGCTCACGCGGGCCCGGCTCGCGCTCGAGTGCTTGAGCACGTTGGTCAACGACTCCTGGACGACGCGGTAGGCAGTCAGCTCGACCCCGGGATCGAGCGCACGTGGAGATCCTTGCACCGCGAGGTCGACGTCGACGCCGGCGCGACGAATGTCTTCAACGAGTGACCCGAGGTCGTCCATGGTCTGCGCCGGTGCGCCGGCGGGGTCGGCGTCCTCCTCGCGCAGCAGGCCGAGCATCGACCGGGTCTGGGTCAGCGCCTTGCGGCTGGTGTCGGCGATGATCTCGAGGGCCTTCTCGGCCGCCTCCACGTCGGTGTGGATGACGTGTCCGCCGACGCCCGCCTGCACCGCGATCAGCGACATGCTGTGGGCGACGACGTCGTGCAGCTCGCGGGCGATCCGCAGGCGCTCCTCGACGATCGCCCGGTCAGCCTGCTCACGAGCCTTGGCCGCCTCCTGCTGGGCCAACCGCAGTCTCTCCGCCTGCTGGGAACGGCGGGCGCGGATGGCGTCGCCGAGCGCCCACGCGCAGACCAGCAGCCCGAAGGCCTGCAGCAGGTCGGCGGTCCGCAGGTCCGGCACGTCGAGCAGGGCAAGGACGTTGAACACCACGATGCTCGCCACCAGCCCGAGCACACCCTGTCGACGGGTGCCGTGCACGGCCAGCGAGTAGAGGCTGAACAGCAGCATCACCGACAGCAGCCCGATGTAGTGGTCCGTCAGCGTGACCACCAGGCAGCCGAGCATGAACACGGTGAACGACGCCACCGGATGAGTACGACGCCAGATCAGCGCCAGGCCTGCCGCGGCGGTCGCGATGACCGCGACGGCGTTGGCCGGCTCGAGCCGGGTGTCGATCGCCGCGACGTCGGTCGTCAGCAGCGACAGCACCGAGACGACGGCCGTGACCAGGCCGAGCACGAGGTCGACGTACGGCGAGAGCTGCCGGGACAGTGCTGCCCAGGCGCCCAGCTCGTACGACGGCTCGGCCGCGTGGCCTGTCATGTCCCGCACGCTACGCCGGGTCGGACCGAGGAGTCGTCACTCCCGGGACACCCCGGCCCTCTGTCTGCAGACAGAGGGCACCGAGGCTCACAGTTGCTCTCCCAGGGCCAGCTCGTAGCGAACGTGCCCGACCTGGGCACCCCCGATGTCGTGCAGCCCGGCATCGCCGACCAGCCGCCAGCCCGTACGCCGGTAGAAGGCCTGCGCACGCTCGTTGTCATCGAGCACGAAGAGGTGCAGCGTTCGGCGACCCCGCGAGCGTGCCGTCTCGATGACGGCCTCCATCAGCTCCGCCCCGAGCCCGGTGCCGATCGCCTCCGGCAGCAGGTGGATCGCGTTCAGCTCAGTGCCCTCGTCGGTCTCGAGGAGCGCGGCGAACCCGAGGACCTCGTCGTCGCGTTCGCCCACGAGAAGGGTGGCCCCGAGCAACAGCCGTTCGCGCCAGACCTCGAGCTGGGCCTCCGGGGTCACCTCGGCGAGGGCATCGGCGGGCACGAGCCCGTCGTACGCCGCCTGCCTGCTGCGCGAGTGCACCCACGCGATGCGCTCGAGGTCGGCGTCGACGAAGGGGCGAACGGTCATGGGGCCAGGCCTGTCGGGGACATGGCTCAGTAGCCGTGGGGGCGGCTGAGGACCTTCCTGATCGCCGCCTCGTCGAAGGGCTCCCCGAGCCAGTCGAACAGGGACCGGAGAGAGGCAGGGTCCGCGACGTAGTCGTCGTACCTCACCAGGAAGGCGCGGTCTCCGAGCGACTCGCGGACCTGGCGCCACCGATCCTCGCGACGCTCGATCTGCGCCACGGCGTCCGGCACGTTGGCCCACCACTTGCTCTTGGCGACCTGGTGCGGGTCGCGCACGTTGAACAGGAAGCGCGCCTCCGGGAAGAGGTGGGTGACGAACTCCAGCAGCTCACCGAGGCCCTCGACCGGCCACCTGATCTCCTTGAAACCCATCACCCGGGTCTTCGGACCCGGCCTCAGCACCGTGGTGAGCATGAGGCGCCGCATGCCTTCCAGCTCCTTGTCGCGGGGGTAGCGGCGAATGCCGTACCACGGGCTCCGGGGACCTGCCCTCATGTGGTCTGAGTTGTCCTGCTCCGTCTTGATGGAACGGTGCCACTCGTACAGGTGGTAGATGACGAACCTGTTCTCGCCTCGGATCACGTAGCCGGGGATCGAGTTCAGGACGCCGTTGAGCAGGGTCGAGCCGGATCGACCGTAGGTGACCACGAAGAGATAGCCGTAGGCGTGCACGTCGGGACCTTTTTCGCGGGCCAGGCGTTCGCGCAGGCGATCTCGCTCCTCGACCAGTTGCTGCACGGGCGGCAACCGGTGCAACGCGCGTTCCCCCAGTGAGCGCAGCGACATCCCTGGTGTGCTCCTCCCGCAAAGGCGGTGACAATATCTCATGGGCCTGGCAGGCGTGCTCACCATGGGGCAGGTCACAATGCTGGCATGCCGACCTTCATCGCGTTCCTGCGTGCCGTCAACGTGGGCAAGCGCCAGTACCCGATGGCCGAGCTCCGGGAGGCGCTCACCGCTGCCGGCTTCGAGGAGGTGGCGACCCACATCCAGACCGGCAACGTGCTGGTCCGCACACGGATGCGATCGTCGACGAAGGTGACCGAGGCGCTCGAGAAGGCGATGCTCGGGGACCGGGGATTCGCCGTGCCGGTGGTGCTGCTCACGCCGGCCGAGCTGATCGAGACGTACGACGAGGCCCGTGCCTTCGCCGATGAGTTCACCGACAAGGGCAACGCCATCCAGGGCCACTACCTGACCCTGCTCGCCGAACCGCCGGCAGCGGACGTCGCCGCGAAGGTCGAGGCGAGGTCCGAGCCGGGGGAGGAGGTCAAGGTCGGCAAGCGGGCCGTCCACCTGATGCTCGCGAAGCCCTACAACGAGGTGTCGAACAGCAACGCCCAGGTGGAGAAGGTGCTGGGTGTTGCCACCACCCGTAGCCTGACCGTGATCACGAAGCTCGTCGAGAAATGGGGACCATGACCCAGCAGCAGTGGTGGCGCGACGCCGTCATCTACCAGATCTACCCGCGGTCGTGGGCCGACCACGACGGGGACGGCATGGGCGACCTGCCGGGCATCACGTCCAGGCTGCCGCACCTCGCGGACCTGGGTGTCGATGCCGTCTGGCTCTCGCCGTTCTACACCTCGCCGCAGCACGACGCCGGCTACGACGTGGCGGACTACCGCGACGTGGACCCGAGGTTCGGCTCGCTCGCCGACTTCGACGCCATGACGGCGAAGGCCCACGAGCTGGGCCTGCGCGTGATCGTCGACATCGTGCCCAACCACTCCTCGAGCGACCACGAGTGGTTCCAGGCGGCGCTGGCCGCGGGGCCCGGTAGCCCGGAGCGTGCGCGCTACGTGTTCCGCGAGGGCAGGGGCGAGAACGGCGACGAGGCCCCCAACAACTGGATCAGCAACTTCGGTGGGCCTGCCTGGGAACGGGTGACCGAGGCCGACGGGTCGCCGGGGCAGTGGTACCTCCACCTCTTCGACGTCACCCAGCCCGACTTCGACTGGACCAACCCCGAGGTCGGCGACGAGATGGAGTCGGTGCTGCGCTTCTGGCTCGACCGCGGTGCCGACGGCTTCCGCATCGACGTCGCGCACGGACTGGTCAAGGTCGAGGGCCTGCCCGACGCGCCGCAGGGGCACGAGATCGCGGACGCCGTGCGCACCGCCGACTTCCCGCAGTGGGACCAGCCCGGCGTCCACGACATCTACCGCCGCTGGCGCAAGGTCACCGACTCCTACGCCGTCGACGGCGAGGACGCCGACCGCATCCTGTGCGCCGAGGCGTGGGTGCGCCCGTCGGAGTCGCTGGCGCTCTACGTCCGCGAGGACGAGCTGCACCAGTCGTTCAACTTCTCCTTCCTGATGAGCCCGTGGATCGCCTCGGAGATGCAGCAGGTGATCGACGAGTCGCTGGAGGCCGTCGTCGGCGTACTCCGCGCCGCAGACCTGGGTGCTGTCCAACCACGACGTCGTCCGGCACGCCTCGCGACTGGGCTACGACCCGGTGCCGGGCCTGCTGCGGATGGAGGGCATCGGCGCCGACGACCCGCAGCCGGACGCCGAGGTCGGCCTGCGCAGGGCTCGCGCGGCGACCACGCGTGATGCTCGCGCTGCCGGGGTCGGCGTACCTCTACCAGGGCGAGGAGCTCGGGCTGCCCGAGGCGACCCAGCTGCCCGACGACGTCCGTGAGGACCCGACCTGGGAGAAGTCCGGCCACACCTCGCGCGGCCGTGACGGGTGCCGGGTTCCCGTCCCGTGGGAGGGCGACTCGCCCTCCTTCGGCTTCGGGCCCTCGGCGGAGACCTGGCTCCCGCAGCCCGAGGTGTACGGCGAGCTCGCGGTGGATCGTCAGACCGGTGTCGAGGGCTCGACCCTCGAGCTCTACCGGTCGTTGCTCCGGCTTCGGCGCGAGCACAGGGTCGGTCGCGGCGAGCTGACCTGGGTGGACCTCGGTGAGAACGCCCTGGCCTTCGACATCCGCACGGAGGACGGCTCCGGAATTCGCGTGATCGCCAACGTGGGTGGGGAATTCGTCCCCTTGCCCGCGGATGCCGAGGTGCTCGTCGCCAGTGGCCCAATCGTGACCGAACAGGGCTTGCCAACCGACACTGCGGTGTGGTTACAGGCCCCGTAAAAGGCTGCTTGTCGGTGCTTGTGCTCCGGCACCCCCGGGTCTAGGTTCGAGTCTGAGTTGTGACGCACGTCACCAACAGGGCCGGTCCGGGTCGGAGGAGACAGCACCTCATGAATGAACGTGTTCCACGGAAATTCCTGAAAGTCGTGGCCTCGGTCGGCGCGGGTCTTCTGGCCAGTGCGACCTTGGCTGCCTGTGGGGGCTCTGACAGCGGCACGCCCGTCATCAACCTGTACGGCGGCGCCTCGGCTGCCGGCTTCGACAAGATCATCGCCGACTGCAACAAGCAGGCGAACGGCGAGTACAAGATCGTCGGCAACCTGCTCCCGAGCGATGCCGACGGCCAGCGCGAGCAGCTGGTGCGACGACTGGCCGCCAAGGACTCGAGCATGGACCTCATCGGCATGGACGTCGTGTGGACCGCGGAGTTCGCCGAGGCCGGCTGGATCCGCGAGCTCACCGACGCCCAGAAGGAAGCGGCCAACGAGGACACCCTCGAGGCGCCGATCGCCACTGCGGTCTGGAAGGACAAGCAGTACGGCATCCCGAAGCACACCAACGTGCAGCTGCTCTGGTACCGCAAGTCGCTGGTCCCCGAGGCGCCCAAGACCTGGGACGACGTGCTGGCGATGAGCAAGAAGCTCAAGTCCGAGGGGAAGCCCTACGTCATCGGCATCACGGCCGCGCAGTACGAGGGATACGTCGTGGGCTTCAACACGATCTTGTCCTCGCTCGGCGGCACGCTCGTCAACGAGGACAGCACCAAGGTCACCGTCGACGACAAGACGGTCGACGCGCTCGGCATCCTGCACACGCTCGCCACGGATGGTCTGGCCAGCAAGTCCCTGTCCAACAGCCAGGAGCCCGAGGTCTTCGCCCAGATGCAGTCGGGTGAGGCGGCGTTCATCATGAACTGGCCCTACGTCCTGTCGGCGATGAAGACCGCGAACAAGGAGGTGGCCGACGACCTCGGCTACTCCAAGCTCCCGGAGTTCGCGCCGGGCGAGCCGGCCCGAGCCACGCTCGGCGGCATGGACTACGCGATCAGCTCCTACAGCAAGCACCCCAAGCAGACCTTCGACGCCGCGATGTGCCTGCGTTCTCCGGAGCACCAGCTGCAGACCTCGCTCGAGGCCGGTGACCCTCCGGTGGCGCCCAGCGTCTACGAGCAGGCGAAGTTCAAGGAGTCCTACCCGATGGGGCCGGACATGCTCGATGAGCTGAAGACCGCGGCAGCGCGGCCGATCACCCCGCTCTACCAGAACATCTCCACGATCGTCTCCTCGACGCTGTCGCCGCCGCGGTCGATCGATCCGGAGGAAGACCGCCAAGAAGCTGGAGGACTCGATCCAGCAGGCCATTGATGGGAAGGGGATCCTGCCGTGACCGCTACCGCTGTCGAGGAGGACCAGGGCGTCGAGATCGCCAAGAAGCGCGCGAGCGAGGGCAAGCGAGCCGAGGCCCGGTCTGGGCATGATGCTCTGCGCGCCGGCCGTCATCGTGATGCTGCTGGTCACGGCGTACCCGATCCTCTACGCGATCTACCTGTCGTTCTTCCGTGCCGACCTGCGCACGCCTGATGCCAACGAGTTCATCGGCCTCGGCAACTACGTCACCGTGCTCAGCAGCCCGATCTGGTGGAACGCCTTCGGCATCACGATGCTGATGACGGTCGTCGGCGCGTTCTTCGAGCTCGTCTTCGGGATGATGCTGGCCATCGTGATGCACCGCACGATCATCGGTCGGGGCCTGGTCCGGACCTCGGCTCTGGTGCCCTACGCGATCGTCACCGTGGTGGCCGCGTTCTCCTGGCGGTTCGCCTGGACGCAGGGCATGGGCTGGCTGGCCGGTTGGGGTCCGTTCGGCGACGCCCCGCTGACCGAGAAGTGGCCGTCGGTCGCGATCATCATCCTGGCCGAGGTGTGGAAGACGGTGCCGTTCATGGCGCTCCTGCTGATGGCCGGCCTCGCCCTGGTTCCCGAGGACCTGCTCAAGGCGGCCTCGATGGACGGGGCCACCGCCTGGCAGCGGTTCTGGAAGATCACCATCCCGCTGATCAAGCCCTCGATCCTGGTGGCGCTGCTGTTCCGCACCCTGGACGCGTTCCGGGTCTTCGACAACATCTACGTGCTCACCAGTGGGGCCAACGACACCTCGTCGGTCTCGGTCGTCGCCTACAACAACCTGATCAAGGGACTCAACCTCGGCATCGGCTCCACGATGTCGGTGCTGATCTTCATCACGATCGCGATCATCGCGTTCATCTTCGTCAAGCTCTTCGGAGCAGCCGCGCCAGGGGAAGGGGAGAAGCGATGAGCGCCCAGACCGAGACCACCCAGAAGAAGGTGGGCTGGGGGGTCATCAACCTCCTGGTGCTGCATCTACGCGTTCGTCCCGGTGGTGTGGATCATCTCGCTGTCGCTGAAGGGCACCGACACCCTCAACGACGGCAACTACATCGTGCGGAAGCCGACCGGCGAGGCCTACTCGGCGATCTTCAAGAACGACGACTTCATCCGGGCGCTGATCAACTCGATCGGCATCTGCCTGATCTCGACGTTCATCGCCCTGGTGCTGGCGACCATGGCGGCGTACGCCATCGCCCGGCTGGACTTCCCGGGCAAGCGGACCATCGTCGCGGTGTCACTGCTGATCGCGATGTTCCCGCAGATCGCCCTGGTCACGCCGCTGTTCAAGATCGAGACCGCGGTCGACCTCTTCGACACCTGGCCCGGACTGATCCTCCCCTACATCACCTTCGCGCTGCCGCTGGGCATCTACACCCTCTCGGCGTTCTTCCGGGAGATCCCGTGGGAGCTGGAGAAGGCCGCCAAGATGGACGGCGCCACGCCCTACCAGGCGTTCCGCAAGGTGATCGCACCGCTGGCCATGCCAGGGGTCTTCACCACCGCGATCCTGGTGTTCATCGCCTGCTGGAACGACTTCCTGTTCGCGCTGTCGCTGACCTCGACGAGCAGGGCCCGCACCGTGCCTGCGGCGATGTCCTACTTCCAGGGCGCCACCACGTTCGAGAAGCCGACGGCTGCGATCGCTGCGTGCGGCGGTCGTGATCACCATCCCCATCGTCATCTTCGTCCTGTTCTTCCAGCGTCGCATCGTCGCTGGCCTCACATCGGGAGCGGTCAAGGGCTGACGCCCTTGACCCACAGTTAAGGAGCACCTCGTGGCAGAAATCGTTTTGGACCACGTCGTCAAGCGCTATCCCGACGGGGCACTGGCAGTCGATGACTTCAGCCTGCAGATCGCCGACGGCGAGTTCATCATCCTGGTGGGACCGTCCGGGTGCGGAAAGTCGACCCTGCTCAACATGGTGGCGGGGCTCGAGGACATCACCCAGGGTGAGCTCAGCATCGACGGCACCGTGGTCAACGACAAGGCGCCCAAGGACCGGGACATCGCGATGGTGTTCCAGTCCTACGCGCTCTACCCGCACATGACGGTCGGCGAGAACATGGCCTTCCCGCTCGTGCTGGCGGGCGTCGACAAGGCCACCATCAAGTCGCAAGGTCGACGAGGCCGCGGAGATGCTGGAGCTGACCGCGCACCTCGACCGCAAGCCGGCCAACCTGTCCGGTGGTCAGCGGCAGCGGGTCGCGATGGGTCGCGCGATCGTGCGCAGTCCCAAGGCGTTCCTGATGGACGAGCCGCTGTCGAACCTCGACGCCAAGCTCCGCGTGCAGATGCGCACCCAGGTCGCGCGGATCCAGAAGACGCTGGCCACCACCACCCTCTACGTCACCCACGACCAGACCGAGGCGATGACGCTCGGTGACCGGGTCGTGGTGATGCGTGGCGGCATCGTCCAGCAGGTGGGCTCGCCGACGGAGCTCTACCAGAACCCGACGAACCTCTTCGTGGCCGGCTTCATCGGCAGCCCCTCGATGAACTTCCTGCCCGCGACGGTCGAGGGTGACAGCCTCAGCTGCGGCCTCGGCAAGATCGCGATGCCCGACCGGATCCGTCGTGCCGCGGAGAGCGGCAAGGGCCGCGAGGTCATCATCGGCATCCGGCCCGAGCACTTCGAGGACGCCGCGCTCGTGGGCGATGCCCCCGGGGCCACGGTGACCGTGCCGATCGACCTGGTGGAGTCCATGGGCTCCGACGTCTACGCCTACTTCACGGTGCGAGGCGGAGCGGCGCAGTCCGGCGACCTCGAGGACCTGGCCAGGGACTCCGGCCAGGACATGCACGGTGAGGGCACGCAGGTCAACGCGCGCCTCGACGCCGCGGCCAACGTGCGGGCGGGCCAGGAGGCCAACCTTGTGGGTCGACACCGAGAAGATGCAGCTCTTCGACGGCGAGACCGGCGACCAACCTCACCGCACAGGGCGTCGGGGCGCACGCCCGCACCTGATCAGTCAGTCACATCAGCAGAGGGGCCGTTCACCGCACGCGGTGGCGGCCCTTCTCTGAGCCCTTCTCTGCGACCTTCTGCATGACCTCGAGGCTCCACTCGTGCTCCCGGATGAGCCGGTAGCGCTCGCAGGCGATGCGCAGGTAGGCATCGGCGCCGGTCTCGTCGGGTCCGCGTACGCCGGCCTCCTCGATCATCTCGAAGACGGGGAGGTACTCCTCGTCGAACCAGCGACGGGCCATGGTCGGCTTGTCGAAGTAGGCGCCCTCCTCGTGCATCAGCCGGCACGCCCACGCCTCGATCATCTCCGCGAGCTCGTGGTAGCCCGCCGGGTCGGTGCAGTTGATCTGCCCCCGGCGCTCGGCGTCGAGGGGGACCCGCTTGAGGAAGCGCAGTCCCCAGTTCTTGGCGTCGAGGTCGCGACGGCCGACGATGCCGTCGGTGTCGATCACGGTGTCGATCTCGGTCACGTAGGCCTCGATGTCGCGGGTGCCCATGGCCCGGGCGATGGAGACCCGGTGGTGGCCGTCGCGGACGAAGTACAGGTCCCCGAGCTTGTAGACGTCGATCGGCGGGAAGGAGTGGCCCTGCCGCTGCTTGATCGCCATCTGCTCCCAGCGCTGGCGGCTCCGGTCGGAGGTGGGACGGAAGCGACGGTCGAAGTCGCGCACCTTGTCCACCGAGCCGACGATGCGAGTCCAGCGGGATCAGCTGCATGCCCAGTGAGCGCTCTCCCCGGCGACCGAGCGCGTCGATGACCTCGGTGAAGGACAGCGTCTGGCCGCTCTCCCGGACGGCGTCCGAGCGCATCCAGCCCGCGAGGGAGGACAGCACCTGATGGCGGCGTGCCCGGAGGAAGTCGCTCTCGGCGTCGGCGCGGGGAGACCCGGTGTCTCTCACCATGTCAGCAATCTCCTGCTTCGGGGGGCCGCCTCCGCCGGCGACCTGGGATCGATGTCGACCATTCTCCAGGGGATCACGTTGCGGATCGTCGTCGGCCCCACCTGACGGTCCGGCATCTTCTGCCCGTAGGGGTGGACGTGGCCGTGCAGGTGCCACGTCGGCTCGAGGCGCGCCAGCACGGTGTGCAGCGCCTCGATGCCCTCGTGCGGCTTGTCCTCGCCGTCGCCGAGGCCGAGAGGTGGCGCGTGGGTGAGCAGCACGTCGACCGGGCCGCCCTTCCTCGCCCGCCGGAGGAGACGGCGAGCGCGGCCGTCGTACTGGCTCTGGGAGTACTGGTGCGGCCCCGGCTTGTAGCGGACGCAGCCACCGAGCCCGGCGATCCGCAGCCCGGCCGCCTCGACCACCTGCTCGTCGGCGTTGGTGGCGCCGTGCGGCCGCGGTCCGTCGCAGGGCAGGCCGTCGGCGGTGTAGGTGCCGTTGCGGCTCCTGCGCGCGCGCAGGATCTCGGGGTCGTGGTTGCCGGGCACGAACACGACGGGGGCGTCGACGCTCGAGGCGACGTACTCGATGTAGTGCCAGGGGAGGTCGCCCGCGGCCAGCACCAGGTCGGGGGAGAGGTCGCGCAGGACGGAGACCCGCAGGTTCGGTGCCTCCTCGTCGGCGATCACCAGAACTCGAACCATCTGTCGAGAGTAGTCGGAACTTCCGACGCGCGCACATGACGTTGACAGTAAAACTGTCAACGTCTTGGATGAGGTCCATGTATCCCGGAACCTGGGCACGCACCACGCCTGACAAGCCCGCACTCGTCATCGCGGAGACCGGCCAGACCACGACGTACGCCGAGCTGGACGAGCGCAGCCTGCGGATGGCGCACGTGCTCGCCGACGCGGGGCTGGTGGTCGGTGACGTGATCGCCCTGATCAGCGACAACGCGCCGCAGGCCTACGAGGTCTACTGGGCCGCGCTGCGCTCCGGCCTCTACATCACTGCGGTCAACCACCACCTGTCACCGTCGGAAGCGGCGTACATCGTCAACGACTGCGGCGCCAAGGCGCTGGTCGTCTCCGGCGCCAAGGCCGAGCTCTTCGAGGGCATGGCCGACCAGATCGACCTACCGGTGAAGCTCGCCTTCGGCGGCGCGGTGCCCGGCTGCACGTCGTACGACGAGGCGCTGTCGCTGGCGAGCACCGAGCCGTTCGCCGACCAGCCGCACGGCGACGACTTCCTCTACTCCTCGGGCACGACCGGCCGACCCAAGGGGATCAAGCTGCCGCTGCTGCCGATCCAGGTCGACGAGCCCGGCTATCCCTACGTGATGATCTTCGGCGCCCTGTTCGGCTACGGCCCGGACACGGTCTACCTCTCGCCGGCGCCGGTCTACCACGCGGCTCCGCTGCGCTACTGCGGCGTGATCCATGCGCTGGGCGGGACCGTGGTGGTGATGCAGCGGTTCGATGCGGAGAACTTCCTGAAGGCGGTGCAGGAGTACGCCGTCACCGACACCCAGTGCGTGCCGACGATGTTCGTGCGGATGCTCAAGCTGCCCGAGGACGTGCGTGCGTCGTACGACACGAGCAGCCTGAAGACGGTGGTGCACGCGGCCGCGCCCTGCCCGGTCACGGTCAAGCAGCAGATGCTCGACTGGCTGGGTCCGGTCGTGCACGAGTACTACGCCAGCACCGAGGCCAACGGCGCGACCTACGTCGGACCGGAGGACTGGCTCGCCCATCCCGGCACCGTCGGCAGGTCGCTGCTCGGCACGCCCCGGGTGTGCGATCCGTCGGGCGCCGAGCTGCCTGCCGGGGAGATCGGGACGATCTACTTCGAGCGCGACGCCGAGCCGTTCACCTATCACGGTGATCCGGAGAAGACCGCGGCCACGAGACACCCCGAGCATCCGTTCTGGGCGACCGTCGGTGACCTCGGGTACGTCGACGACGAGGGTTACCTGTTCCTGACCGACCGCAAGGCCTTCATGATCATCTCGGGTGGCGTGAACATCTACCCGCAGGAGATCGAGGACCTGTTCAGCCTGCATCCGTCCGTGCTCGACATCGCCGTGATCGGCGTACCCGACGACGAGATGGGGGAGCGGGTGGTTGCCTTCGTCTCGCCGGCACCCGACGCGGGCCCGGATCTTCCGGCCGAGCTCACGGCGTACGCCCGGGAGCGCATCGCGCACTTCAAGGTGCCGGCCGAGTTCATCGTCACCGACGACCTGCCGCGTACGCCGACCGGCAAGCTGGTCAAGCAGAAGCTCAGGGATCGCTATGCGTCGGGGGTCTTGTCATGAGCGACCTGGAGGTCCGGCTCGAGGAGGGGGCGCTCTGGCTGACCCTGAACCGGCCCGAGCAGTTCAACGCGCTCACCGGCGAGATGGTGATCGAGGCGATCCAGCAGCTGCGGGACGCGACCACGCGCGACGACGTACGCGTGGTCGTGATCACCGGCAGCGGGGGTGCCTTCTCCGCGGGTGCCGACCTGGGCGGGGAGAACGCCCACGAGAAGTACGACGCAGGCTCGGTCGACGGGGCCAACCTGATCATCCGGTCGATCATCGAGCTCGACAAACCTGTCGTGTGCGGCCTCAACGGGATCGCCGCGGGCGTGGGGATGTCGGTGGCGCTGGCCTGCGACCTCGTCGTGGCCACCTCGTCCGCCGCGCTCACCCTGGCGTTCACCAAGATCGGGCTGATGCCGGACGGCGGTGCCACCTACACGGTCGCGGCCTCTGTCGGCCGGGCCCGCGCGATGCGCCTGGCGCTGCTGTCCGACGTGATCTCGGCGCAGGAGGCGTACGACGCCGGCCTCGTCTCGCACGTCTTCGCCGACGACGCCTACGCCGAGGGGCTGGGGAAGATCGTCCGCAGGCTCTCCACCGGTGCCCCGCTCGCCTTCGCGGCGACGAAGAGAGCCGTGAACGCCGCCACCCTCGGTGGCCTCGAGGACGCTTTCGCCAAGGAGCGCTCCGGGCAGTCGTTGCTGCTCCGCACCGAGGACGTCGCCGAGGGCATGAAGGCGTTCAGCGAGAAACGGCGGCCGAACTTCAACGGTCGCTGAGCTCCCGCTTGGGAGCCGCTCGGCGCATACTGGCGACATGTCCTGGGCCAGGGCGACGCTCCTGCTGCGACGGCGCCATCTCGACGTCCTGGCTCGTCCCCGGCACGCCCACTTCCTCCACGGGGGACGCCATCCAGCGCCAGGTGGAACGCCAGTGCAGCAGCCCTCTCCACCCCACCCAGTGGCTCACCTGGACCGCCCTGACCCTGGGCGCCCTGGCAGCCCTGACGGGCTGGACGGTCGGCCGCCCCGAGCACGATGCAGCCCCGGCCCTGGCCACCTGACCCAGGGTCCAACCGCCGCTGGTTGAGGAGCGAGCGCCAGCGACCGTCTCGAAACCCGGCGAGCCGTACGGCGGACCCGACCACCGCTGGTGGTTGAGGAGTGAGCGCTAGCGAGCGTCTCGAAACCTGGTGAGCCGCACGGAGAACCCGACGCACCGCCGGTTGAGCCTGTCGAAACCCCGCTGGGCAGGGTCTGGACATGCCGGTGCCCCCGCCGAGGTTGGTGTACGGCGGGGTCCGGGGCGGTGGCCTCAGAAGTGCGGCGGGTCAGCGGGTGGGTCGGGCCTGCGGTCGGGGGTGACGTCGAGGGTGCCTTCGTGGTCGCGCAGGAACTGGTAGCCGTGCGGGCTGGTCCACAGGAACGACCCAGGTTCGAGGGTCGTGTAGTTCCAGGTGGAGTGTGTTTTCAGCCGGTGATGTCGCCTGCACAGCGGCGCGATGTTGCACGAGCAGGTGGTGCCGCCCTGGTCGTAGGGGATGCAGTGCTCGGAGTCGCACTTCTTGGCCGGCCGGTTGCACCAGGGGAACACGCAGGTGTGGTCGCGTTCCTCGGTCTGCTCTTGCAGCCGTTCGGGGACTTCGTAGCCGTTGACGTGGATGTGCTCGTTGAGGTCGATGACCGGCTTCACCACCACGCTCGTGTCGGGGTTGGCGCACCAGGTGCGGACCTGGTCGGCGGTGACACCGGTGCGGGTGTTCTCCACCCGGGCCAGGTGCAGACCGGCTTCTCCGCGGATGGCGGCGTCGCTGAGGTGGACGTGCAGGATCACCTGGCGGGGCTTGGGCTTCACGCTGGTTGAGCTTGTCGAAACCTCTGCACCCGCGGCCGTCTCGTCGGCGGCTTGGAGGTCGAGGGTGAGCTGGTGGCGGGCGATCTCGCCGACGGCCATCGAGCGGCGTACGTCGAGAGGACTCCTCGGACCCGCAGGCCTTCAGCGACTCGGCTGTCTGGGCCAGGGCGGTGTCGAAGTCCAACGCATCACCCAGGTCGAGCTCTCCCTCGAAGTGGGTGGTGCCGTTGAAGGAGACCTGCTGGTGGTGGAAGGTCACGTGCCGTCCGTCGGCTGCCTTCTGGTTCTTCTCCGCAGCGAGGTCGGGCATGAACCGGTCGATGGCCTCCTGGACCAGGCGTTCCAGGGCGGCGTAGCTGATCTTGTGCGCGAAGGGTGCGACCTGCGCATCGACGTAGGCGACGGCTTCTTCGGTGAGCATCAGGGTGGCCTCGGCGATGCGGCGGGCCTTCCACGCCTGGAGGTGCCCGGACTGGATCCGGGCCCAGTGCCTGGGGAGCCGGTACTTCAGCTCGAGGCCCGCGGAGATGACGGCTTTGCCGGCGTCGGTGGACTTCCCGATCGCCAGGGCGAACTCGGCGATGCAGAACTCCGCCACCAGTGGTGCACCTGGCCCGGCCAGGAGCAGGCCGTCTTCGCCGCCGCCGATCCAGGTCGCTGCTTCATCGATCGACTCCGGTGGGTGCTGCTCGGCCCAGATCACTGCTGCGGTGAGGACGTCGGCCTCGGCCCGGTCGGCGTCGGCGCGTCGGGTGCGGGCGAAGACCAGCACATCACGAGGGCTGTCGAGCTCCTCGATGGTGGCTGGTCCGGTGCTGGTCATAGAGACAATTGAAGCACCGACCACTGACAGTCCTTGGTGAGTTTCCCCTTGTTTGGTGGGGGTTCTGGAAAATAGTTCAAAGAATTCTGGAGGAACGTAGGGCGGCTCAACCGACACGTCGGTTGAGCTTGTCGAAACCGGGTGACATGAGGCCCGGGTGGTTGCGTCGGTTGTTCGGCGTACTGGGTTTCGACAGGCTCAACCGGCGGTGGCTGGCGACCCCCTTTCGGCGTACGACGTCGCTTCATCGCTTCGCTCGCTGCTCGACCAGCTGGGGGTGCGGTTCGCCGTCTCCCACTGGTTCGAGACGCTCGCTGTCAGCTCGGCAATGGGTCCGCAGCATGGAGTACAGCTGCGCCGGTGCGAGCTGCACTCCGTTCGGCGGGGTTCGGCGGGCGGCGACCCTTCCGGCGTACGTCGATGGTCTCGACTGATCACTCGCTTCGCTCGCTGCTCGACGAGCTGGGTGGTGCGGTTCGTCGTACTCCTCACCGGGTTTCGAGACGCTCGCTGGCGCTCGCTCCTCAACCAGCGAGGAACTCTCGGTCACCTCAGGCGACGTTGACTCCCGCAGCGCGCATCTGGGCCAGGGCGTTCTCGGTGGAGTCGGGGGCTACGCCGGCGCAGAGGTCGAGGAGGAGGCGGGTGGTGAAGCCGTTGGTGACTGCGTCGAGGGCGGTGGCGCGGACGCAGTGGTCGGTCGCGAGGCCGCAGACGTCGACGCTCTCGACCCCGTGGGTGCGCAGCCAGTCGGCCAGGGTGGTGCCGGCGGTGTCGGAGCCCTCGAAGCCGGAGTACGCCGCTGCGTGCTCGCCCTTGAGGAACACCGCGTCGAAGGGCTGCGGGTCGAGGTTCGGGTGGAATGCCTCGCCGTCGGTGCCGACCTTGCAGTGCACCGGCCAGGAGTCGACGAAGTCGGGGGTGTCCGACCAGTGCGCGCCGGGGTCGATGTGGTGGTCCTTGGTCGCCACCACCACGTCGTACGCCGGAGCCTTGGGATCCTGCCGCGTCCAGTGGTGCAGCAGCTCCGCGATGTCGCTCGCGACCCGGGCCCCACCGGCGACGGGCAGCGAGCCTCCCTCACAGAAGTCGTTCTGCACATCCACGACGATCAACGCCTGCTTCATGGCATGGAGGCTACTCGTAGCCCTCGAAGACTGTCTCGATCACCGGGTCGCCCCGGGACAGCTGACGGGCGATCAGCGGGAGCTCGTCGCGTGAGCGCAGGTGGCGTTCGCGCGAGGCCTCGAGCGACTCGCGCCCGACCACTTCGCCATCTCGCACGAGTGGCACCAGCAGCGCCCGGTCGTCGCCATCGTCCACCACCGGCTGGCCGATCCCGATGACCTCCGCCTCGGCGACACCCTCGGAGGACAGGCGCCGGAGGGCGTACTTGCGGCCGCCGATGGAGATCTTGTCCTTGCTCTTCTTGGCGACCCCGACGATCTTGCCGGTCTCGTCCTCGCGGGCCACCAGCTTGTAGACGAAGCCGCAGGTGGGGTGGCCGCTGCCGACCACCAGCTGCGTGCCGACGCCGTACCCGTCGACCGGCGAGGAGGCCAGCCCGGCGATCGCGAACTCGTCGAGGTCGGAGGTCACCACGATCCGCGTGTCCGGTGCCCCCAGCTCGTCGAGCTGGTCGCGCACCCGCTGCGCCAGGAGACCGAGGTCTCCGGAGTCGATCCGAACCGCGCCGAGCTCCGGCCCGGCGATCTCGACCCCCAGCCGCACGGCCTCGGCGATGTCGTAGGTGTCCACCAGCAGGGTCGTTCCCTTGCCGAGCGACTCCACCTGCGCCCGGAAGGCGTCGGTCTCGCTGTCGTGCAGCAGGGTGAACGAGTGTGCGGCGGTGCCGGTGGAGGGTACGCCGTACTCCTGGCGCGCCCGGAGGTTGGAGCTGGCCGTGAATCCCGCGATGTACGCCGCTCGCGCGCACGCGACCGCCGCCGCCTCGTGCGTACGACGCGAGCCCATCTCGATGCACGGCCGGTCACCGGCGACCCAGGTCATCCGGGAGGCCGCCGACGCGATCGCGGCATCGTGGTTGTAGATCGACAGCAGCACCGTCTCGAGCAGCACCGCCTCCGCGAAGGTCGACTCGACGACGAGGAGGGGGGAGTAGGGGAAGTAGGTCTCGCCCTCCGGGTAGCCCCAGATGTCACCGGAGAACCGATAGGCGGCCAACCACTCCAGCGTCGCCTCGTCGACGATCCCCTCCGACCGGAGGAAGTCGATCTCGGCCGCGGTGAACCGGAACGACTCGATCGCGTCGAGTGCCCGGCCGACTCCCGCGACCACGCCGTAGCGGCGACCCGGCGGCAACCTGCGCGGGAACAGCTCGAAGACGGACTTGCGGTACGCCGCGCCGGACCCGATCGCGGACTGGAGCATCGTCAGCTCGTAGTGGTCGGTCAGCAAAGCCGACGATGTCCCGGTGAACGGCGCAGGTGGGGTGCTCACCGGATCAGCGTAGTGACTCTGTGCACAATGTCCGTGTGTCCACTTCTCCGGTCGAGCTCGACGAGCCCGAGGTCGACGAGGTCAGCCAGCTGGCGACCCCATGGGTCACCATCGTGTGGAACGACCCCGTCAACCTGATGTCCTACGTCACGTTCGTCTTCCAGAAGTACTTCGGCTACGGCAAGAAGAAGGCCGAGAAGCTGATGATGGAGGTTCACGAGGACGGGCGGTCCGTGGTCTCGACGGGCACGCGCGAGGCGATGGAGCGCGACGTCCAGGCGATGCACGAGTACGGCCTCTGGGCCACCATGCAGAAGGCGGACACACCGTGAGCGGCTTCAAGCGCCACCGCCGCAGCGGCGCCAGCGTGGCCACCTTCACCGTGTTCGAGGCCGACCTGCTGCGCTCGCTCGCCGGGCAGCTGATCGAGCTCCTGCGCAACGAGTCGGCCACGGCCGCGGTCCAGAGCGACCCGCTGGAGGAGCTGCTCGACTTCTCCGGGCCGACCACGGCGCCCGAGGACCCGGTGCTCGCGCGACTCTTCCCGACGGCGTACCCCGACGACGAGGAGGCCGCCGGTGACTTCCGCAGGTTCACCGAGAGCACCCTGCGCGACGGCAAGGCGGGTGCGGCAGCGTCGATCATCGACGCGCTGGAGGAAGCGGGTCTGCCGAGCGAGCCCGAGGACGGGATCTTCATCGACGTCGAGCTCGACGAGGGCGAGGCGATGACCTGGATGCGGTCCTTCACCGACATGCGCCTCGCCATCGCCACCCGGCTCGACGTCCAGGAGGGCGACGAGGAGTACTGGCACTCACTGCCCGACGACGACCCCCGGGCGCAGGTCCACGACATCTACGACTGGCTGGGCTACCTGCAGGAGACGTTGATCCAGTCGGTGCGGTGAGGTGCGGAGGTTTCGAGACGCTCGCTGGCGCTCGCTCCTCAACCACCGGGCCTCTGCTCCCGACCTCCGAGTGGTGGACCTGGCGATGGCCGTGCCCGCTCGCTGTCTACCCTGAGACCGTGCTCACCATCTCCCAGGCGACGTACGACGCGATCGTCGCCCACGCCAAGCGGGACCACCCGGACGAGGCCTGCGGCGTCGTGGCCGGCCCCGAGGGCAGCGACCGGGCGACGCGGTTCGTGGAGATGATCAACGCCGCCGGGTAGCCCGACGTTCTACGAGTTCGACTCGGGGGAGCTGTTCCGGCTCTACAAGGAGATGGACGCGAACGACGAGGAGCCCGTCGTGATCTATCACTCACACACCGCGACCGAGGCCTATCCCAGCCGCACGGACATCGGGCTGGCGAGCGAGCCCGGCGCGCACTACGTGCTGGTCAGCACGCGGGAGCACGGGAATAGTGAGGGACCAGTGGAGTTCAGGTCCTACAGAATCATCGACGGCGAGGTGACCGAGGAAGAGGTCACGGTCACCGACGCGTCCGACGCCCAGCAGTCACACGAGAGCGAGTGAGTCACATGGCCATCGAGGTCCGCATCCCGACCATCCTGCGCACCTACACCAACGGCGAGAAGTCGGTGGAGGCGACAGGAGCCACGCTGACCGAGCTCATCGACGACCTCGAGGCCAACCACCCCGGCATCAAGGACCGCCTGATGGAGGCCAAGACGACGGGGAGGGGGCCGGCAAGACCGACCTGCGCCGCTTCGTGAACCTCTACGTCAACGACGAGGACGTCCGCTTCACCGGCGGTCTCGGCACCGAGCTCTAGGACGGCGACCAGGTCGTCGTGCTCCCGGCGGTCGCCGGTGGGTCCAGCCTGGGCTCAACAGCCGGACGATGACCCGCTTCGACAACCTCCTCGACTCGGTCGGCAGCACACCGCTGATCGGGCTGCCGAGGCTGTCGCCGTCCCCGGACGTGCGCCTCTGGGCCAAGCTCGAGGACCGCAACCCGACCGGCTCGATCAAGGACCGTCCCGCGCTGAAGATGATCGAGCAGGCGGAGAAGGACGGCACCCTCCGCCCCGGCTGCACGATCCTGGAGCCCACCAGCGGCAACACCGGCATCTCCCTGGCGATGGCCGCCCAGCTCAAGGGCTACCGCCTGGTCTGCGTGATGCCCGAGAACACCTCCGAGGAGCGCCGCCAGCTGCTGCGGATGTGGGGCGCCGAGATCGTCTCCTCGCCCGCGGCCGGCGGCTCCAACGAGGCCGTCCGCAAGGCCAAGGGGATCGCCGAGGAGCACCCCGACTGGGTGATGCTCTACCAGTACGGCAACGAGGCCAACGCGCTCTCCCACGAGGAGGGGACCGGCCCGGAGATCCTGGCCGACCTGCCCGAGGTCACCCACTTCGTCGGCGGTCTCGGCACCACCGGCACCCTGATGGGCGTCAGCCGGTTCTTCCGCGCCCACAAGCCCGAGGTCAAGATCGTCGCCGCCGAGCCGCGCTACGGCGAGCTCGTCTACGGCCTGCGCAACATGGACGAGGGCTTCGTCCCCGAGCTGTACGACGAGTCGCTGATCGACTCCCGGTTCTCCGTCGGCCCCCGTGACGCCGTACGCCGGGTCCGGGAGCTGCTCGAGGCCGAGGGCATCTTCGCCGGCATCTCCACCGGCGCCATCCTGCACGCCGCGCTCGGCCAGGCCGCCAAGGCGGTCAAGGCGGGGGAGCGCGCCGACATCGCCTTCGTGGTCTGCGACGGCGGCTGGAAGTACCTCTCCACCGGCGCCTACGAGGGCACCGTCGACGAGGCCGAGGAGCGGCTCGAAGGGCAGCTCTGGGCGTGAGAGCCGTCCAGGTCGTCACCACGGCCGTCTGCCTGCTCAGCGCGCTCTGGCTCGTCGTGCTGCTCGTCCGCGACCGCACGCCCGACCGGTGGCTGCTCAACGTCATGCTGGGGATCGAGGCTGCTGCTCGTGGTCAACCTGGTGCTCGGCATCGTCCGGGTCACCGACGCCCCCAGCGGCGTCTCGGTCTGGGAGTACGTCGGCTACCTGGTCGGCCTGCTGCTGTTCGTCCCGGCCGGCGTGATCTGGTCCTCGGGCGAGAAGTCGCGCGGCGGGACCGGCGTACTCCTCGTCGCGGTGCTGGTCGTGCCGTTCATGTTCATGCGGCTCGCCGACATCTGGGCCGCCGGTGGCTGACGACGCGAGCGGCCAGAGCCGGGCAACAGCACCCGCACCGGGCACGGCTTCGGTCGCGTCCTGGTCTTCGTCTACGGCATCTTCGCCCTCGCGGCGACCGGTCGCTCCACGCTCCAGCTGGCCACCAAGGCCTCGGAGGCGCCGGTGCCCTACGCGCTCAGCGCCCTCGCCGGCGGTCGTCTACATCGTGGCGACCTTCGCCCTGGCCACCGACCGGCGCCGCCTCGCGCTGGCCACCGTCGGCATCGAGCTGGCCGGCGTGCTGACCGTCGGGCTGACCAGCCTGCTGCTGCCGCAGGACTACCCCGACGCGACGGTCTGGTCGGACTTCGGCGCCGGCTACGGCTACGTCCCGCTCGTGCTGCCGGTGGTCGGGCTGTGGTGGCTGCTGCGCGGGAGTCGTACACCAGATCGTGACGTGACGAACAGGTGACCTGGGTCGCTTATCGCTGCCTGATCGTGATGTTGGCCATCTAGCCTTGCTCCTTGTGACTGACGCGCCGATCGGCATCTTCGACTCGGGCTTCGGTGGGCTCACCGTCGCTCGGGCCGTGATGGACCAGCTGCCCCACGAGGCCGTGGTCTACCTCGGCGACACCGCGCGCCAGCCCTACGGCCCCAAGCCGATCCCCGAGGTCCGCGAGTACGCCCTCGAGTGCCTCGACCACCTGGTCGACCAGGGCGTCAAGGCGCTGGTGATCGCCTGCAACTCCGCCAGCGCCGCCATGCTCCGCGACGCCCGGGAGCGCTACGACGTGCCCGTCGTCGAGGTGATCCTGCCCGCCACCCGCCGCGCCGTCGCCGCCACCCGCAGCGGCCGGATCGGCGTCATCTGCACCCGCGCCACCGCCCAGTCCCTGGCGTACGACGACGCGTTCGCCGCCGCGCCCCAGGTCACCCTGACCACGCAGGCCTGTCCCCGCTTCGTGGAGTTCGTCGAGCAGGGGATCACCGGCGGTCCGGAGCTGCAGGCGGCGCCCACGAGTACCTCGACCCGCTGGTCGCGGCCGGCGTCGACACCCTGATCCTCGGCTGCACGCACTACCCGCTGCTCACCGGCGTGATCTCGATGGTGATGGGCGACGGGGTCACCCTGGTCAGCAGCGCGGAGGAGTGCGCCAAGGACGTCTACCGGATGCTCGTGCAGCACGGCATCGAGCGCGCCCCGCTCAACGAGCTCGCCGAGCTGCCCGTGCACCGCTTCCTGACCACCGGCCAGCCCGAGGAGTTCGCGACCACCGGTCGTCGCTTCCTCGGCCCCGAGCTCGAGAGCGTCACGCAGTTCGCGGGTGGCGTCTGGGCGGTTGGGGCAGGATGATCACCCACGCAGCGGCACACGACTCTCTCGGGGCGAGGCATGAGACTCACCGTCATCGGCAGCTCGGGCTCCTACCCCGGGCCGCACTCCTCGGCGAGCTGCTACCTGCTCGAGGCCGAGCAGGGCGGCCGCACCTGGCGGGTCCTGCTCGACCTCGGCAACGGCGCGCTCGGCTCGCTGCAGAAGTACGCCGACGCCTCCACGATCGACGCCGTCTTCCTCTCCCACCTGCACGCCGACCACTGCCTCGACCTGTGCGGCTACTACGTGATGCGCAAGTACCACCCCGACGGCGCCCTGCCGCGGATCCCGGTCTGGGGGCCGGCCGACACCGCCCGCCGGATGGCCAAGGCCTACGACCTCGACGAGGACCCGGGGATGAACGAGGAGTTCGACTTCATCCCCTACGGCCCCGACGCCGTCCAGTACGGTCCGTTCACGGTCACCGCCCGCGAGGTGGTGCACCCGGTCACGGCGTACGCCCTGCGCGTCGAGGCCGACGGCCGCATGCTCGCCTACTCCGGCGACAGCGGCGTCTGCCACGGGCTCGAGGACACCGCGCGCGACGCCGACCTGTTCCTGTGCGAGGCCTCGTTCATCGAGGGCGCGCCGAACCCGCCCGACCTGCACCTCACCGGCGCCGAGGCCGGCCGCACGGCGACCGCCGCCGGGTCGCGGCGGCTGCTGCTCACGCACATCCCGCCGTGGCACGACCCGGAGAAGGTGCTCGCCGAGGCGATCGGCACCTACGACGGCGACGTGGAGCTCGCGACGCCCGGCACGTCGTACGACGTCTGAGCGTCGGCGTCCGAGAGTCCGTCACGGGGTCGTGCGCATGCGGCGTCCGAAATACCAGGCTGTGCTGCGCCTGTCCGGCATGATGGCGCCGCATGATCACGATCGAGAACGTGACGAAGCGCTACGGCCAGTTCACGGCCGTCGACAACGTCTCCTTCGTCGCCCAGCCAGGGCAAGGTGACCGGCTTCCTCGGCCCCAACGGCGCCGGGAAGTCCACGAGCATGCGCATCATGGTCGGGCTGACGCCGCAGGACGGAGGGCAGGCCCTCATCGGCGGCCACCTCTACGCCGAGATCCCGAACCCGGCCCGCCACGTCGGCGTCCTGCTCGACGCCTCGGCCCAGCACGCCGGCCGCACCGGCCGCGAGGTGCTGCGGCTGTCCGCGCGACACCATGGGCGTGGGGCGCGAGCGGGTCGAGGAGATGCTCGCGCTGGTCGGTCTCTCCGGCACCGAGGCCAAGCGACGCGTGCGCAACTACTCCCTCGGCATGCGCCAGCGGCTCGGCATCGCCAACGCGCTGATGGGCGAACCCGTCGGTGCTGATCCTCGACGAGCCGGTCAACGGCCTCGACCCCGCCGGCATCCACTGGATGCGCGGGCTGCTGCGCAACTTCGCCGGCCAGGGCGGCACCGTGCTGCTGTCCTCGCACCTGCTCCACGAGGTCGAGATGATCGCCGACGAGATGGTGCTGATCGGCCGCGGCAAGATCGTCGCGCAGGGCACCAAGGCCGAGCTGCTGCAGACGGCGCGGCACCTACGTGAAGCCCGAGGACCCCGCTGCGCTGCAGCAGGCCCTGCAGAGCGCCGGCATCGACGCGATCCCGTCGGGTGACGGCGGCTTCCGGTCGGAGGCCGAGCCGGTCGACGATCGGTCGCGCTGCCGCGGCTGCGGGCGTCGTGCTCGTCGAGCTGCAAGCCCGCCGAGGGCGCCGGGCTCGAGGAGATGTTCCTCCAGCTGACCGCCGACGATGCCCGCGAACAGATGGCCGCCCGCCCCGAGGGAGGAACCCCCGCATGAGCACGACCGCCGCCCACCGACCCTCGACATCTCGACGACCGCAGCCGGTGCCGTTCGCCCGGCTGGTCAAGGTCGAGCTGCGCAAGACCTACGACACCCGGGCCGGCGTCTGGCTGCTCGGCGATCACGGCGTTCCTCGGCGGCGGCGGTCATGGTGATCGCGCTGATCGTCGTGCTGGTCCAGGACGAGCCGATCAAGCTCAACGACTTCGTCGGCATCGCCAACTTCATCTCCGGCTTCCTGCTGCCGGTGCTCGGCATCATGCTGGTCACCAGCGAGTGGAGCCAGCGCACCGCGATGGTGACCTTCACCCTGGAGGCCCACCGCGGACGCATCGTGGCGGCCAAGCTGGTCGCGGGGCTGCTGCTCGCCCTGATCGTCAGCGCTGATCGCCACGGTGTCGGCCTTCATCGTCAACGGCATCTACTCCGTGGCTCACGGCGGCGGCGACTGGCACTTCGGCTTCCTCGAGCTGCTCGGCTTCCTGCTCACCCAGGTGATCGCGATGCTGACCGGGTTCGCCTTCGCGACGCTGCTGCTCAACACGGCGGCGGCGATCGTCGTCTACTTCGCCTACAGCTTCCTGATCCCGACGATCTTCGCGATCGCGGCGGAGTTCCTCGACTGGTTCAAGGACCTGCAGCCCTGGGTCGACTTCACCCAGGCGCAGCAGCCGTTGATCGACGCCAGCATGGGCGGCAAGGACTGGGCCCACCTCCTGGTGTCGGGCTTCATCTGGCTGGTCATCCCGGTCGCGCCTCGGGCTGTGGCGGATCCTGCGCGCCGAGGTGAAGTAGCGCCTGTCTGCCCGTCGTACGCCGTCGGTAGGGTCGCGACATGACTTCCTCACGCGCTGACGGCCGCGCCGACGACGAGCTCCGCCCGATCAAGATCACCCGCCACTGGCAGGACCACCCGGCGGGCTCGGTGCTGGTCGAGTTCGGCCGCACCCGGGTGCTGTGCGCGGCCTCGGCCTCCGAGGGCGTGCCGCGCTGGCGCAAGGGCTCCGGGCTGGGCTGGGTCACGGCCGAGTACGCCATGCTCCCGTCGGCCACCAACACCCGCTCGGACCGCGAGTCGGTCAAGGGCCGCATCGGCGGCCGCACCCACGAGATCTCCCGCCTGATCGGCCGCTCGCTGCGCGCGGTGATCGACTACAAGGCGCTGGGCGAGAACACGATCGTGCTCGACTGCGACGTGCTCCAGGCCGACGGCGGCACCCGCACCGCTGCGATCACCGGCGCCTACGTCGCGCTGGCCGACGCCGTGGCCCACCTGAAGCGCGAGGGCGCCCTCGCGGGCGACCCGCTGACCGGCTCGGTGGCCGCCATCTCGGTCGGCATCATCGACGGCGTCCCGCGCCTGGACCTGCCCTACGAGGAGGACGTCCGCGCCGAGACCGACATGAACGTCGTGATGACCGGTGAGGGCAAGTTCGTCGAGGTGCAGGGCACCGCCGAGGCGCGCGGCCTTCGACCGCGCCGAGCTCGACGCGCTGCTCTCGCTGGCCGAGAAGGGCTGCGCCGACCTGACCCGGTCGCAGCAGGAGGCGCTGGGCGGTGCCTGAGGCACGGCAGGTCTTCCTCGCCTCGCGCAACGCCAAGAAGATCGAGGAGATGCGGAGGATCCTCGACGCCGTCGTCCCGGGCATCGAGGTGCTCGGGCTCGACGACGTCCCGGCGTACGACGAGCCGGTGGAGGACCAGCCGACCTTCGAGGGCAACGCCCTGCTGAAGGCACGCGCCGGTGTCGAGGCGACGGGGCTGCCGTCACTGGCCGACGACAGCGGGCTGTGCGTCGACGCGCTCAACGGGATGCCTGGCGTGCTCTCCGCCCGCTGGTCGGGCCCGCCCAAGGACGACCACCGGAACAACACGCTGCTGCTCGCACCAGCTCGACGACGTCCCCGACGAGCGCCGCGGCGCGCGAGTTCCGCTGCGCCGTCGCGATCTGCCACCCCGACGGCGCCCAGAAGGTGACGACCGGCGAGATGCGCGGCCGGGTGATCCGGGAGCTGCGGGGGAGCGGCGGGTTCGGCTACGACGTGCTGTTCGTGCCCGACGAGCAGGACGGCGAGCTGACCACGGCCGAGCTGTCCGCCGAGGCGAAGGACCGGATCAGCCACCGCGGCTACGCGCTGCGGGCGATCGCCCCGGTGGTCGGCGAGCTGCTCAGGGGCTGACCCAACCACGGGATCCGATCAGTGGTGACCGCCCGGCACCAGGTGCCGGCGATCCACCATCGATGGGCGGGTCGTGGCGCTTGGGAAGCCGTGTGGGTGCCGAAGGGGGGACTTGAACCCCCACGCCCGAAGGCACAGGTACCTAAAACCTGCGTGTCTACCGATTCCACCACTCCGGCGTTGCCGCTCGAGTCTCTCAGTCGAGGCCGAGGTCCCGGCGCAGCTTGGCGACGTGGCCGGTGGCCTTGACGTTGTACTGCGCCAGCGCGACCTTGCCGTCCTCGTCGACCACGATCGTCGAGCGGATCACGCCCTGGACGACCTTGCCGTAGAGCTTCTTCTCACCGAACGCGCCGTAGGAGCCCATCACCGACCTGTCCTCGTCGGAGGCGAGCGTGATCGACAGCCCGTCGCGCTCGCGGAACTTCGCCAGCTTGGCCGGCTTGTCGGGGGAGATGCCGACGACCTCGTAGCCGGCGCCCTGCAGCGACTCGAGGGAGTCGGTGAAGTCGCAGGCCTGGGTGGTGCAGCCGGGCGTCATCGCGGCCGGGTAGAAGTAGACGATCACCTTGCGGCCGCGGAGGCCGGAGAGGGACACGTCGTCGCCGGTGTCGGTGGGCAGCGTGAAGTCCGGCGCGGTGTCTCCGGCGGAGAGCCGGGCGGCCTGCTGGGTGTCGCTCACTGGGATGGATCTCCTTCGCCGAGGGGCTTGTTGCAAACAACTTGCAATAAAGTAGGGTGATCGTCATGCACGTTCCCGACGGTTTCCTCGACGCCCCGACCTCGGTGGCGACCGGGGTCGTCGCGGTCGGCGGCCTGGCGCTGGCGCTGCGGGGAGCACGGCGGGAACTCGACGACCGTACCGCGCCGATGGCGGGCCTCGTCGCGACGTTCGTGTTCGCGGGTCAGATGATGAACTTCCCGGTCGCGGGCGGCACCAGCGGCCACCTCCTCGGGGGGGCGATGGCCGCGGTGCTGGCCGGACCGTGGACGGCGGTGCTGTGCGTCAGCACCGTCCTGCTCGTGCAGGGACTGTTCATGGCCGACGGTGGCATCACCGCGCTGGGCACCAACATCACCCTGATGGGGCTGGTCGGCGTCGGCGTCGGTTGGCTGGTCTTCAAGGGCGTTCGCGCCCTGCTGCCGAACCGGCTCGGAGCAGTCGCCCCGGCCGCTGCCGTCGGTGCGCTGATCAGCGTCCCGGTCGCCGCGATGGCGTTCACCCTGCTCTTCGCGATCGGCGGCACCGCCCCGGTGTCGACCGAGAAGGTGTTCGTGGCGATGGTCTCCTGGCACACCATCATCGGGATCGGCGAGGCGGTGATCACCTTCCTCGTGGTCGCCTCCGTGGTCGGCGTACGCCCCGACCTGGTGTACGGCGCCCGCTCGGCCCTGCGCGCGAAGAAGCTGGAGATCCGGCAACCGCCGCGACGACGGGCGAGGCGGCATGACGAGCACGCGCAAGTTCTTCGCCGGCTTCTTCCTGGTGGCGCTGCTGATCGCCGGCGTGGCGAGCTACTACGCCAGCTCGCACCCCGACGGGCTGAACTTCGTCGCCCAGAAGCAGGGCTTCAGCGACAAGGAGAAGGCGTCCCCGACCTCGGACGGCCCCTTCGCCGGCTACTCGACCAAGGGCATCGACAACCAGCGCCTCAGCGGCGGTGTCGCGGGAGTCGCGGGCTGCGTGCTGGTGCTGACGATCGCCGGCGGCCTGTTCTGGGTCCTGCGCCGCCGCAGCGGCGACGAGCACCACCGACGCCGAGTCGCTCGACTCCGCGACCTCGGGCGCCTAGCCATGGGTGCCGGTCACGGCCACCGCCTCCACTACCACGGCCACAGCGTCGTCCACCGGGCTCCGGCGCACCTCAAGCTCGTCGCGCTGGTGACCTTCATGCTCGATCGTCGTCGCGACCCCGCGCGACTGGTTCCCGGTCTTCGGCGCCTACCTGTTGATCCTGCTCGGGGTGGTGGCGCTCAGCGGGGTGCCGTTCGGCTACCTCGCGAAGCGGATGCTGATCGAGACGCCGTTCGTGCTCTTCGCGGTGCTGGTGCCGTTCATCGCCGATGGCCCCCGGACCGACGTCCTCGGCCTCTCGGTCTCCGAGCCCGGCCTGCTGGCCGCCTGGGGCCTGCTCGCCAAGGGCTCCCTGGGCGTGCTGGCCTCGCTCACCATGGCGGCGACCACCGATCCGCAGGACGTGCTGGTCGGCCTGCGACGGCTGCGGATGCCCGACCTGATCGTGCAGATCATGGGCTTCATGCTCCGCTACCTCGACGTCGTCTCCGCGGAGATGAGCCGGATGCTCACGGCCATGCGGTCGCGCGGCTGCGACCCGCGCTCACCTCGCCACTGGCCCGTCCTGGCCCGCTCGCTGGGCGCGCTGTTCATCCGCTCCTACGAGCGCGGCGAGCGGGTGCACCTCGCGATGCTCGCGCGGGGGTACGACGGGACGCTGCCGAGCATGTCGCCGCGGGTCGCCACCGGCGCCCACGAGCCGCACGAGCAGGTGGGCTGATGGCTGTCCCGGTGCTCGAGGTGCGCGGCCTCGCCCACGCCTACCCCGACGGCCACCAGGCGCTCTTCGGGGTCGACCTGCACGTCCACCAGGGCGAGCGGGTCGCGCTGCTCGGTCCCAACGGCGCCGGCAAGACCACACTCGTGCTGCACCTCAACGGCATCCTGACGGCAGGCGCCGGGACGGTCGCGGTCTCGGGGATGTCGGTGGAGAAGGCCAACCTCAAGGAGATCCGCCGCCGCGTCGGCATCGTCTTCCAGGACCCCGACGACCAGCTGTTCATGGCCACCGTGCGGCAGGACGTCGCCTTCGGCCCGGCCAACCAGGGCCTGCGGGGTGCGGAGCTCGACCGTCGCGTGATGGCTGCGCTGGAGCAGGTCGGGATGGCGGAGTACGCCGACCGCCCGCCCCACCACCTCTCCTTCGGACAGCGCCGCCGCGTGGCCGTCGCGACCGTGCTGGTGATGGAGCCCGAGATCCTCGTGCTGGACGAGCCCTCGTCCAACCTGGACCCCGCCTCGCGGCGCGAGCTGGCTGACATCCTGCGCTCGCTCGACGTGACGGTGCTGATGGTCACCCACGACCTGCCCTACGCGCTCGAGCTGTGCCCGCGGTCCGTCGTGCTCCATGACGGGCAGGTGGTCGCCGACGGTCCGACGTACGACCTGATGACCGATCCCGAGCTCATGCGGCGCCACCGGCTGGAGCTGCCGTTCGGGTTCGATCCGGCGACGATCCCCGGCATTGGTAACCTTCCTGCCTGAGCCGCCCGCCCGTCCCGAGGGCGCGGCTAGCTGCGTGACGAGAAGGAGCCAAGGACTGTGTCCGACCAGGTGTCGTCCCTCGAGAACGAGATCGAAGAGACTCGCAAGCGCCTCGGCGCCACGATCGACGAGCTCGTCTATCGCGCCAGCCCCAAGACGATCGCGCGCCGCGAGATCGCGTCAGTGAAGGGGTACTTCGTGGACCCCAGTGGCGCTCCGCGCCAGGACAACATCCTCAAGGTCGCCGGCGGCGTCGCCGGGGTCATCGCGCTGTTCGTGATCGTGCGCAAGATCGTCTCGTGAGCATCGCCGGAAACGAGTAGTGCCGCAGGTGAGCAAGGCAGTCACGGAGGTCACCGAGGCGGAGAAGACCCCGATCCGGATGCTGCACGACCGCGTGCTGGTCGCTGTCGACAGGGACCCGGGGGAGCGACGCTCCAACGGGGGGATCCTCATCCCCGCGACCGCCACCCTGGGTGCCACCAGGCGGCTGGCCTGGTGCCGGGTCGTCGCCGTCGGTCCGCACGTCCGGACCGTCGAGGTCGACGACCGCGTCCTGTTCGACCCGGAGGACAAGGCCGAGGTCGAGGTCACCGGCGAGCTCTATGTCGTGCTGCGCGAGCGCGACGTCCATGCGGTGGCCGCCGACCGGCTCGGCGACAGCCCGACCGGGCTCTACCTGTAGCCCTGCGACTCCACGTGCCGCTCGCCCAGTGCCGGCTGGGGCACGACGGGCTTGTGGACGGGCTGGCGTACGACGGGCTTCTGTACGGCGGGCCGGGCATCCATCAGCGGCACCACGAAGGTGAACGTCGTGCCCTCTCCGGGAGCTGACACGAAGTCGACGCGGCCGTGGTGGGCCTCGGCGATGGAACGGACGATGTGCAGCCCGAGCCCGGTGCCCTGGATGGCGTACTCGGTGGCGAGCGAGGAGCGGAAGAACCGCTGGAACAACCGCCCCTGCTCCTCGAGCGGGATGCCCATGCCGGTGTCGACGACCCTCAGCTCGGCGACGTCGCCGGACACCTCGAGGACCACCTCGACCGAACCCGCCCACTCGGTGAACTTCACGGCGTTGCTGACCAGGTTGAGGACCAGGCGCTCGAGGTAGGCCGGGTCGCCGAGGAGCATCACCGGCTCGGGCGGCATCGTCACGTGCAGCGCGACCCGCGCCTTGTGCGCCGCGTGCGAGACCTCGTCGGTGGCCACCCGGACCGCGTCGCGCAGGTCGGTCTCGACCCGCTCGAGCGAGAGGTTGCCGTCCTCCACGCGGGCGAGGGTGAGCAGGTCCTCGACGAGGTGCAGCAGGCGGTCCCCGTTGCGGTCGATCCGCTCGATGAGGGCACGCTGCTCGGCGGTGAGGTTCGAGGACAGGTCGTCGGCGAGCAGCTCGGTGTAGCCGACGATGCTGGTCAGCGGCGTGCGCAGCTCGTGGCTGACGGCGGAGACGAACTCGCCCTTGGCCTTGTCCAGCTCGAGCATCCGCTGGTTGGTCTCGCGCTCCTTGTCGAGCGCGAACACGAGGGCCTGCTCGGCCGCCCTGCGGTCGGTCACGTCGCGGACCACGCTCAGGTAGCTCTGCGGGCGCCCGTCGTCGTCGCGCACCGCCGTCACGCTGAGCGAGACCGTCAGCCGGCTCCCGTCCCTGCGGACGTAGGTCCAGTCGCGGGTGTCCTGCTCGATGCCGAGCCCGACGGCGTGGGTGACCACCTCGTAGCCCGGTGCGATGCCCAGCTCCTGGGCGCGGGCAACCAGCTCCCGGCTCTCGTGGAAGGGCATCGGCGTGATCCGGCCGACCACCTCCGCGCCGGAGTAGCCGAGAAGCTGCTCGGCTCCTGGGCTGAACCAGGTGACCAGCCCGTCGAGGTCGGTGGCGATGAACGCCGTACCGCTGGCGGAGTCGAGCAGCTGTCCCAGCTGCACCTCGTTCTCGCGGATCCGGCGCAGCGAGTCGCGCACGTGGCCCATCGCCACCGAGAACGCGACGCTGGTGATGGCGCCCGACGACCAGGAAGATCTGTGCGCTGGCCGCGATGGCCAGGAGCGAGGAGTCGCCGGTGACGTGCCCGAACGGCCCGATCCCGAGGGCGGTCAGCAGCGCCAGGCTGAACGCGACGACGAACAGCTCGATGTTGGCCCATCGAGGAGTGAACCGTGGCGGCCGCCCACATCAGCAGCGGCAGCAGGAGGAACGCGACCGGCTCGGAGGGGTCGGCGACGAAGCAGGCGAAGCACCCGAGGCGCGAGCAGGACGAGATGCAGGGTGATCTCGATGGGGGAGATGCTGCACCTTGAAGCGAGGCTGTTGCATCACCAGCGGAAGCACGACCGCCTGGGCTGCCGAAGTGCGTGATCGCGATCCAGAGCAGCGGGCGCCAGAGGTCCTCTCCACCGCTCAGCCCGATGGCCATGGCGGTGATCACCCCGGCGGCCGTGGTCGCCACGGCGATGCCCGTGACGAAGCGCCGGAAGTCCGTCCAGGAGCGAAGCTGGGGTCGGTCCTTCTCGAACCCGGTGAGCCAGCGGAGCACGAGCAGGGCCTCGACCGCGTTGGCGATCGCGAACCCGACGGAGAACACCACGCCACGGCCGGCGAGCAGGCCGGCGGCGAGGAACAGCACCACGATCAGCCCCGTGATCATGCGAGCGCGCCTCGCCGGGGCCAGGATCAGGATCACCGTCACGAGCGCGGCAGCGGGCCACCAGCGGGCGACCAGCTCGGGATCGGGCGTCGAGCGCAGTCCGCGCACGGCGAGCAGCAGTGCCGTCGCCGCCAGGCCTGCTGCCAGCAGGCCGTTCGCTCGTGAGCCTCGCACCGGACTCGTCCTTCGCATGCCGTCGTTGGAGGTGCCCGCGGGGTTCCGCGCGCTTCCCCTGAACGGTAAGCCAGAAACCCCGTATATGGGATGATTTTCCTATTTCGGACTTACTGAACCCAGTGAATCTAGGACGGCGCCCGGGGGACGGGCACGGCAGCCCCGTCGGTCTCGGCGAAGGTGACCGTGAAGACCGACCCACGCCCGGGCGTGGAGGTCGCACTGATCCGGGCTCCGTGACGCTGCGCGATGCTGCGCGCGATCGAGAGTCCGAGCCCGCTGCCCTTGATCGCCTCGGTCTGCGCGTAGGTCGACCGGAAGAACCGGTTGAACAGCAGGGGCTGCTCCTCGTGGGGGATGCCCACGCCGGTGTCCTGGACGTCGATGGCCGTCTGGTCCCCGTCGTGGCGCAGCCGCAGCACGATGGTGCCGCCGTCCGGCGTGAACTTCACGGCGTTGGTGGCCAGGTTGGAGATCATCCGCTCGAGGTGGCCCTCGTCGCCGAGCACCACGACCGGCTCGCTGGGCACCTGCACGTCGAGCCGCTGCCGGCGGTCGGACAGGTCGCTGCCCACCTTCGCGCCCGTACGCCGCAGGACGTCGCGCAGGTCGACGGGCTCCTGCGTGAGCTCGACGTCGAGCGACTCGATGCTGGACAGGGTGAGGAGGTCGTCGATCAGCTCGAGCAGTCGGTGGCTGTTGGAGTCGATGCGGCCCAGCGCCTCGTCCTGGGACCCGGTCGTGTCGCCGTACGCCCCGTCCATGAGCAGCTCGAGGTAGCCGACGATGTTCGTGATCGGGGTCCGCAGCTCATGGCTCACGCTCGAGACGAAGGCGTCCTTGGTGCGGTCGACCTCGGTGAGGTGGGCCACTGCTCGACGCTCGGTCGTCAGCGCGGCCTCGAGGGCGTCCTGGGTCCGGACCCGCTCGGTGATGTCCTCGGAGGTGATCAGGTAGCCGACCACGGTGCCGCGATGGTTCTCGATCGTGGTCAGCGACATGGACATCGTCCGGACCTCGCCGTCCTTGCGGAGGCAGCTCCAGTCCTGCTGTCCGGACCCCGGCGTGGACAGGGCGAGCCCGACGTTGATCAGGTCGGCGGGGACTCCCAGCTCGGCGGCGTGGCGGCTGAGCTCCGCCGGTTGCGAGGAGCATGTCCGGGGCCAGCCCGAGGACCTCCTCCTCGGTGTAGCCGAGGATCGCCTGCGCGCCCGGGTTGAAGAGGGTGATCCGGCCGTGGATGTCGGTCTCGACGATGGCCATGCCGGTCGCACCCTCCACGATCCGGCGCAGCCGCTCTCGTTCGTCGGCGGCCTCGGTCGCGCTGTGGCGCTGACGGTTCACCGCCATCGCGAACGGGAGGCACACCAGCGCGCAGCCGAGGAGGAACGCCTGCTGGGGGATCGACGGCCAGCTCCGCGGGACGGTTGTGCAGCTCCTCGAGAGCGGCGAAGGGGCCGCGCCCCAGCTGCACGAGCGACTGGGAGATCACCCCGACGGTCAGCAGCTGCCACAGGGCTTCGCGCGTGGAGGCGCGCAGGGCCGTCCAGCCGAGCAGCGGCAGGATGAAGAACATGGCAGCAGGCAGGTCCGTGGGCACGAACGCGAGCAGGGTCGCCAGCCACCGTCAGGCCCCAGCGGATCGCGCGCTCGAGGTTGCCGCTGACGCCCGGGTGACGGACCTCCTGCATGAAGAAGGCCAGCAGGGTCAGCTGCGAGGCCAGGTGGGTGGCGAACGTCGCGAGGCCGACCTCCCACGGGTTGCCGAATCCGGCGACCGCCGAGGTGATCGTGAACAGCGGCGGCGCCGGTCGCGGCGCCGAGCACCGCCGCGACGGTGTAGCGGCCCATGTCGATGTCGTCGTCGAGCCGGCGCCGGTCGCCCCAGCGAAGTCCGAGCACGTGCTGGGTGACCAGGCCCTCGATCACGATGCTCACGGCGTACCCAGCCGCTACCTCCGCCGGATAGCCGGCGAGAGCGATGGTCAGGAAGGCCAGGGCGAACACCGCACCCGCTGCCCGGAGCAGCATGGGTCGGGTGACGTAGACGAGCAGTCCCGAGGCGAGCCCGATGGGCCACATGCCGGCGATGTGGGTGGTCCCCGAGGCGGAGTACACCGCGAAGTAGCCGAGGACGGCGATCAGCCCGAGCAGCAGGCCGACCACGCGCACGTGGGGCGACTTCACCACCAGGACTCCTACCGTCGGCGGCCCCGAGCGTGTCTCGGGACACGAGCCACCTCGCAGCCGACTCGAACGCCGGTCTGCGAGGTGTTTTCGGGATTACTAGAGCAGTAATTGCCCGACGCCGTGGGCGGTTGGCAGATTTCGGTATCCGGGTGAGATCCCCGCTCAGATCTGGTCGCGGCGGTCCTGTTCGTGCTCGGGCACGATCGTCTCCGGGCCAGGCGGCACGGGGTTGGCCGGGCCGCTCGTCTGACGCTGCGTCCGGGTCCCGGCCGGCAGCCCGTCGTCCAACCCGTTGTCCAGCCCGTTGCGCGGGTCGTCCCGGGGGTCGTTCCGGTCGGGTCGTTCCGGGTGTCGTTCCCGTGCACGGGCGAGCCGTTGAGATCGGGGGTGTAGTGCGTCGAGCGGTGGTCCACGTCCGGGTCGAGCCGGTCGGCCTCGCGCAGCGAGTCCTCCTGCCGGGCCTGCGTCATGTCGTAGGAGGTGCGCTCCTCCTGGGCCCGCACCTCGAGCTTGTCGGCCTGGGCGCGGACGCGCTCCGCCTCGGCCTCGGCCTCGCGGGCGCGTGCCTCCTGCTCCTGCTTCGCGGCGGCCGTCGTGGCCGCCTCCGAGCGCAGCTCGCTGGCGCGTTCACGGCCGACCTGGTCCTTCTTGCGCTTCATCGAGGTCCAGATCAGGGCGACGGCCAGTAGCACGGCCAGGATGATCAGAATGGTGACGATGATCGTCATGTTGACTCCCTTGTTGCGGCGTCGGCACAGTGCTGACGCCTGTTTTACTCCGTTTCGAGGCGTACCCAGGCCTCCTGCCGACAAACAAACCGTGGGTACGTCGCGGGCCGTTGCGGGTCCTCCCGAGGCGTGGCAAACTATTACTGACCGATCGGTCTGTAAATGTCGGAGGAACTCACCGTGACGACTTCTCAGCGCAGCGAAGAGTCAGAGTCGGAGCTCGCCTTCGAGGCGACCATCGCTCGGCACGACCGGATCGAGCCGCGGGACTGGATGCCGGAGAAGTACCGCCGCACGCTGGTGCGCCAGATCGCGCAGCACGCGCACTCCGAGATCATCGGCATGCAGCCCGAGGGCAACTGGATCACCCGCGCACCCTCGCTGCGGCGCAAGGCCATCCTGCTCGCCAAGGTGCAGGACGAGGCCGGTCACGGGCTCTATCTCTACTCGGCCTGCGAGACGCTCGGGGTCTCGCGTCGCGAGCTGACCGACATGCTCATCGAGGGACGCCAGAAGTACTCCTCGATCTTCAACTACCCGACGCTTTCCTACGCCGATGTCGGCACCATCGGCTGGCTGGTCGATGGTGCGGCGATCTGCAACCAGGTGCCGCTGTGCCGGACGTCGTACGGCCCCTATGGCCGGTCGATGATCCGGATCTGCAAGGAGGAGTCCTTCCACCAGCGCCAGGGCTTCGAGCTGCTCGCGACGATGATGCGCGGCACCGACGAACAGCGCGCCATGGTGCAGGAGTCGGTCGACCGGTTCTGGTGGCCGGCGTTGATGATGTTCGGCCCGCCCGACGCCGAGTCGCCGAACACGGAGCAGTCGATGGCGTGGGGGATCAAGCGCGACACCAACGACGACCTGCGGCAGAAGTTCGTCGACATGAGCGTGCCGCAGGCGAAGGCACTGGGCGTGACCCTCCCCGACCCCGACCTGGTCTGGAACGAGGAACGCCAGGCCCACGACTTCGGCCAGCCCGACTGGGACGAGTTCGCCACCGTGGTCAAGGGCGGTGGACCCTGCAACGCCCAGCGGATCGCCCACCGCAAGAAGGCCCACGACGACGGCGCCTGGGTGCGGGAGGCGGCGCATCGCGTTTGCTGCCTCAGAGGCGAGGAGGAGCGGCATGAGCTCGATCCAGGCCTGACCGAGATCCAGGACGAGTGGCCCCTCTACGAGATCTTCGTGCGGGGCAAGCGCGGGCTCAACCACGTGCACGTCGGCTCGCTGCACGCCGCCGACGACGAGATGGCACTCCGGCACGCGCGGGACGTCTACACCCGGCGCAACGAGGGCGTGAGCATCTGGGCGGTTCGCTCGGATGCGATCACCGCGTCGAGCCCGGACGAGAAGGACCCGCTGTTCGCACCGAGCGGCGACAAGGTCTACCGCCACCCGACGTTCTACGACATCCCCGACGACGTCCCCCACATGTGATGAACGCAGACAACTCCCACGACTCCGCCTTCCACGACTCGGCGTACGACGGGCTGCTGGACCACCACACCGTGATGGACGACTCCCAGTGGGCCTTCGGGCAGGACTTCGAGGACCCGCTGGCCGGGGTGGACACGACGATCCCGGACGAGGTCGATGCAGGTGCGCTCGCGGCGTACTGCCTGATGCTCGGCGACGACGCGCTCGTCCTCTCCCACCGGCTCTCGCAGTGGTGCAGCCACGCGCCCGACCTCGAGGAGGACATCGCGCTGGCCAACATCGCCCTCGACCTGCTCGGGCAGGCGCGGTTGCTGCTGGCCCGGGCGGCCGCGGCAGACCCGTCGGTCGTGCCCACCCTTCCGGATGGTTCACCGGTCCCACCCGAGGACGCGCTGGCGTTCTTCCGCGACGACCCGGACTTCCGCAACGTGCGGCTCGTCGAGCCGGACAACGGCGACTTCGCCGTCACGATCGTGCGGCTGCTGCTGTTCTCGACCTGGCGGCTCGCGCTGCTGCAACGGCTGGCATCCTCGCGCGACCACGTGCTTGCGGCGATCGCGAGCAAGGGCGTCAAGGAGGTCACCTACCACCGTGACTACGCAGGTCGGTGGTTCCTCACGCTGGCCAGGGGCACCGTCGAGTCCCGATCCCGGCTGCTGGCCGGTCTCGACCTGGTGTGGCGGATGCACGACGAGCTCTTCGCGACGACGGACATCGAGGCCGCGGTCGCCTCAGCCGGCGTGGGCGTCGATCCGGCAGCGGTGACCGACGAGGTGGCCGTGCTGCTCGAGCAGGTGCTCTCGGTCAGCGACGTCGACCGCCCCGACCTCCCGCAGGTGGGACCAGTGAACAGCGGCACCGGCCGCCACGGCCGCCACACCGAGGCCTTCTCCCACCTCCTCGCGGAGATGCAGTCCGTCGCCCGCGCCCACCCGACCGGCCGGTGGTGACGATGGGCCGCACGGCGAGTCTCGACCCCACGCCGGTTGAGCCTGTCGAAACCAACCTCCGCAAGGCGAAAGAACTGGCCGCCACGGTCACGGACCCGGAGATGCCCATGCTCACCCTGGAGGACCTGGGCGTGCTCAGATCGGTCACCATCGAGGGCGAGCATCGTCGTCGTGACGATCACCCCGACGTACTCCGGCTGCCCCGCGATGGCCACGATGCGCGACGACCTGGTGCACCGGCTCGAGGACGAGGGGTTCGACGCGACGGTCCGGGTGAGCCTCACGCCGGCCTGGTCGAGCGACTGGATCACGCCGCGAGGTCGCCAGGCGCTCGCCGAGAACGGCATCTCGGCACCTCTGGCCGCCCCTCGCCACGAGGGGCCGATCCCGATCTCGCTGATGCCGTTGCGGCGGGCGATCAGCTGCCCCCGGTGCACTGGTGCTGAGGTCGAGCTGGTCTCGGAGTTCGGTCCGACCGCGTGCAAGGCGTTGTACCGCTGCGCGTCCTGTCTCGAGTCCTTCGAGCACGTGAAGGAGATCTGATGGTTTCGACCGGCTCGACCACCGGGGGGAGCTCAACCAGCGTTCGCGGTGAGTTCCACACCCTCACGGTCGCGTCCATCGAGCGCCTGTGCGACGACGCCGTGGCTGTCACCTTCGAGGTGCCCGGGGAGCTGCGGTCGTCGTACGCCTTCGAGGCCGGGCAGTCGTTGACGTTGCGCCGGATCATCGACGGCGAGGACCATCGTCGCGACTACTCCATCTGCGCAGCCGTGGGGGAGCGTCCTCGTGTAGGTGTCCGGCTGATCCCCGGTGGCAGCTTCTCCCAGTGGCTGGTGAACGACCTGCGGCCCGGTGACGAGGTGGAGGTGCAGACGCCCCGCGGCAGCTTCCGGGCACAGCCGGACGGCGGTCGGCACCTGTGCATCGCCGCGGGCTCGGGGATCACCCCGATGCTGTCGATCGCCTCGACGGTGCTGACCCATCCGGGGTCGCGGGTGACGATGCTCTACGGCAACAGGACGACCGGCTCGGTGATGTTCGCCGAGGAGCTGGCCGACCTGAAGAACCGCTACGGTCCGCGCTTCGACCTCGTGCACGTGCTCTCGCGCGAGCCACGCGACGTGGAGCTCTTCTCCGGTCGGCTGGAGGCGTCCAGGCTTCGTCGGCTGCTGACGGCGCTGGTGCCGGTCGGCGCCGTCGACCATGTCTGGCTCTGCGGGCCGTTCGGGATGATCGCCGATGCGCGCACTGTGCTCGAGGAGCTGGGCGTCCCGCGCGAACGGGTGCACTTCGAGCTGTTCTACGTCGACGAGCCGCCCCCGGAGGTGCATCGTCCCGAGCCCGTGGTGACCGGCGAGACGAGCAGCGTCACCGTCGTACTCGACGGGCGGAGCACCACGACCGCGATGCCGCGGGACCTGCCCATCCTCGATGGCGCCCAGAGGACCCGGGCGGACCTGCCGTTCGCGTGCAAGGGCGGTGTCTGCGGCACCTGTCGTGCGCACCTGTCGTCGGGTGAGGTGGACATGCGGCGCAACTACGCGCTCGAGGACGACGAGGTGGCGCGCGGGTTCGTGCTCACCTGCCAGAGCTACCCGGTCTCCGACGACGTCGTCGTGGACTACGACGCATGAACGACGCGAGAGGCTCGGACGATCTGGCCCGACGCCGTGCGGACGTCATGTGGGCGGGTGACGCGGCGAGCCGGATGCTGGGGATGTCGGTCGTGGCCGTGCGCCCTGGATCGGCCACCGTCTCGATGACGGTCCGCCCGGACATGATCAACGGCTGGGACCTGTGTCACGGCGGGCTGGTCGCGTCGTTGGCCGACAGCGCCTTCGCGCTCGCGTGCAACTCGCACGGCACCGTCACGGTCGCGGCGGGCTTCGACGTCACCTTCCTCGAGTCGGCCAGGCTGGGCGACGACCTGGTGGCGGTCGCGACCGAGCGCGCCCTGCGCGGCCGCTCGGGGGTGTACGACGTCACGGTGACCGGTCCTCGGACGGCACCGTGATCGCCGAGTTCCGTGGCCGCAGCCGCTCCACCGGTCGGGCCATCGAGAGCTAAGGGGCTCGCAGCCCCTCGAACGCCAGGTCGGTGATCGAGGTGGAGAGCTCCTCGACGCTGACCGGGCCGTCGGGGCGGTACCACTCGACCAGGGAGTTCACCATGCCGAACAGCAGTCGGCTGATCACCTCGGGCCCGATGTCCGCGCGCAGGGAACCCTCGTCCACTGCGGCCTGGACGAGGCCGGCGAGCTTGTCGTCGATGAGCCGGCGGCGCTTCAGTGCGGCGAGCTCGACCTCGCTGTTGCCGCGGACCCGCAGCAGCAGCGTGACGGCGGGCAGGTGGTCGACCAGGATCTCGACGGACTGCCGGACCGCACTGCGCAAGCGCTCGTCGGCACTGCTCGCCGGGGCTGCATCCGCGGCCTCGTCGATCGCCGCGGACAGCCCGTCCAGCGCCTCGTCGAGAGCCGCCGCGAGCAGGGCTTCCTTGCTCGGCACGTGGTGGTAGATCGCCGACTTCGTGAGGCCCAGCTCCCTGGCGAGGTCGCCCATGCTGGTGGCCTCGTAGCCGCGCTGGTTGAACACGTCGATCGCTCGGCGCAGCACGGTCGTGGCGTCGTACCCCGGGCGGCCGCGGCGCGGCGATCCGGACTCGCTGACCCCCTGCGACATGTGCTCATCGTGACATGCGGGTCCGGGTCTTGACCGGTCGATCGCGACGCACGACAACAGTCATGACAAACCACACCTTGCGAGACGCCTGGGGGTCATAAACTGGTCGCCCACGCCCGAAGGAGCACGCGATGGCTGCAGGTAGCAAGACAGAGCCCGTAGAGCTCCCCGAGAACATCGATGCCGCCGTCCTGAAGATCGCGGGCGTGGTCGTGATCGGCGCCATCATGTCCATCCTGGACATCACCGTCGTCAACGTCGCACTGCCCACGTTCCAGACGGTGTTCGGCACCCGCGGCGACCCGATCGCCTACTCGACCGTCGCCTGGTCGGTGACGGCGTACACGCTCGCGCTCGCCACCGTGATCCCGATGACCGGCTGGGCCGCCGACCGGTTCGGCACCAAGCGGCTCTACATGACCGCCATCGCGCTGTTCGTCACCGGCTCGGTGCTCTGCGCCACCGCGTGGAGCATCGGTGCGCTGATCGGCTTCCGGGTCCTGCAGGGGCTCGGAGGCGGGATGCTGATGCCGCTGGGCATGACGATCATGACCCGCGCTGCGGGACCGCACCGCATCGGTCGGCTGATGGCGATCCTCGGCGTCCCGATGCTGCTCGGCCCGATCCTGGGCCCGATCATCGGTGGCTACCTGATCCAGGTCGCGAGCTGGCACTGGATCTTCCTGATCAACGCACCCATCGGCCTGATCGCGCTCGTCTACGCGTGGCGGGTGCTGCCGAAGGATTCCCCCGAGCCCTCGGAGGCGTTCGACTTCCTCGGGATGGCGCTGATGTCGCCCGGGCTGGCGCTGCTGCTGTTCGGTGTCTCCTCGATCCCTTCAGAAGGTACGGCGGCTGCTCCGCGGGTCTGGGTCTCGATGCTGCTCGGCGTGGCCCTGATCGTCGTCTTCGTCTTCCACTCCTTCCGTCCCGAGCACCCGCTGCTCGACCTGCGGCTGTTCAAGAACCGCAACCTGACCATCTCGCTGATCACCATGTTCCTGTTCGTCGGCGGCCTTCTTCGGCGGGCTGCTGCTGGTGCCGACGTACTTCCAGGAGGTGCGCGGCGAGTCGACGCTGCACGCCGGCCTCCTGGTCGCCCCGCAGGGCCTGGGCGCGATGATCACGATGCCGATAGCGGGGCGCCTCGTGGACAAGCTCCCGATCGGCCGGATCGTGCCGTTCGGCCTGGTCGGCATCCTGATCGGCATGTTCGGGCTGACGCAGCTGACCGCGACCACGCCGTACCCGGTGATCATGGGCTTCCTGTTCGTGATGGGCCTCGGAATGGGCTCCACGATGATGCCGCTGTTCACGTCGGCGCTGAAGTCCCTGACCGCCCACGAGGTGGCCCGCGGCTCGACGCTGCTGAACATCAACCAGCAGATCGCCAGCTCGTGTGGCGTCGCCATCATGTCGGTGATCCTCACCAACCACCTCCAGGCCTCCAAGCTGGCGGGGCCGGCGATGGCCACGCTCCACATCCCGTCCCTGGCCGACAAGATCCCGGCGGCCGCGATCGCGAAGGGGCTCGAGGACGCGGCCGGCGCGTTCACGGACACCTACTGGGTGGCCTGGTTGATGGTGCTCGCGACGTTGGTCCCGGCGTACTTCCTGCCACGCAAGATCGAGGTGTCACACCTGCTCGACGACGAGGACGTCCCGCCCGTCGTCGTGCACTGACCCCGGGGGCCGTGCTTTGGTGGCCTCGTGAAGCGCACTGTGGAGGCCGACTACCTGGTGGTCGGCGCCGGGGCGATGGGGATGGGGTTCACCGACGCCCTGATCGACCACGCCGAGGTGCGCGTCGCCCTCGTCGACCGTCGCCACGGAGTCGGCGGCCACTGGCGTGCGGCCTATCCGTTCGTGCGCCTGCACCAGTCCTCCACGTTCTACGGAGTCGCGTCGACCCTGCTCGGCGGCGGCCGGATCCAGACGGAGGGGCCGGAGGCGGGGCTGCACGAGCGGGCCGACCAGCAGACGATCTGCGCCTACTACGAGGAGGTGCTGGCCGACCGGATGGTGGGCTCGGGCAAGGTCGAGCTCTTCACCGGTTGTGACTACGTCGGCGGACGCACCTTCGTCTCCAACGAGTCGGGGGAGCGGTTCGAGGTGACCGAGGGGTGCCGGGTCGTCGACGCCCGCTACCTCGCTCCGGACATCCCGGCGGAGCTGCCGCCGAGGTTCGGGGTCGGCGAGGGAGCACGGGTCATCCCGGTCAACGACGTCGTGAAGGTGGAGGAGTCCCCGAGCCAGTACGTCGTCGTCGGCTCCGGCAAGACCGCGACGGATGCCTGCGTCTGGCTGTTGTCGCACGGCGTGGACCCCGACGCGATCTGCTGGGTGCGGCCGCGCGAGCCCTGGATGCTCAACCGGGCGCTGATCCAGCCGGACCCCGAGATCTATCTCGGCATGGTCGCGGACATGATGCGCGAGGCGGGGACGGCGCCCTCGTTGGACGAGCTGTTCCTACGGCTGGAGGAGGCCGGGATCATGCTGCGGATCGACCGCTCGGTGGTGCCGACGATGGCCAAGGCGCCGACGCTGGGGACGTGGGAGCTCGAGCTGCTGCGGAGCATCGACAACGTCGTACGCCGTGGGCACATCGGCTCGGTGAGCCGGGGAAGGATCGACTTCGCCGACGGCTCGGTCGCGGTGGCAGACGACGCCCTTGTCGTGAACTGCGCGGCGGACGGACTGAAGATGCCACCGCTGGTCCCCATCTGGGGGCCCGACGCGATCACCCTCCAGCCGGTCAGGGCCGGGTTCCCGTGCTTCGGGGCCGCGATCGCCGGGTACGTCGAGGCCACGCGCGACGACGACGCCGAGAAGAACAGGCTGTGCGCGCCGTCGTCGTACGGCAACAGCCTGGAGGACTGGGCGAGGATGAACGTCCTGGGCCTGCGCAACGCGGCGTCGTTCAACTCCGAGCCCGACATCAAGGCGTGGGCCGACCGGGTCGCGCTCAACCCGTCGCGCATCCCGCCCGAGCACCCGGGATCACCGGAGCTCGCCGAGACGATCGGCCGACTCGGGACCTTCCTCGGCCCCGGGGTCGAGAGGTTGGATCGGCTGAGCGGGCCCAACGCGCGTTGAGGGTCTACCGTGACCGGAGTCCCACAACGCCGTGGGCAGGCCCGACACCGGAGGTCGCGGGATGCGAGTACTCGTCGCCGACTCACTGCCAGACACGACCCTCGCCGCGCTCGAGTCGCGTGGCCACCAGTGTGTGCAGGATCCCTCCCTCGGGGGCTCGGACCTCGCCGGCCGCATCGCCGGCGTCGATGTCCTCGTCGTGCGCAGCACCAAGGTGGGTGCCGACGTCTTCGAGGCCGCAGACCGGCTCGGTCTCGTCGTACGCGCGGGGGCCGGGACAAACACCATCGACACGGCGGCGGCGGCCGCCCGCGGAGTGCTCGTCGCGAACGTGCCCGGGCAGAACTCCGCAGCCGTCGCTGAGCTGACCATCGGCCTGCTGATCGCGATCGACCGGCGGATCGCGGACAACGTCACCGACCTGCGTGCCGGGCGCTGGGACAAGAAGAGCTACAGCAGGGCGAACGGACTGATGGGGTCGACGATGGGCATCGTGGGGCTCGGCTCCATCGGGATGTGCGTGGCGGAGCGGGCACGCGCCTTCGGCATCAACGTGCAGGCCGTGCAGAGCTCCCGCCGACGGGCGCATGTCCAGGCTCGCGCCGACGACCTCGGCATCACCACCTGCCCGACGCTCCCGGACCTGCTCGTCCAGCTCGGACATCGTCACGCTGCACCTGCCCGCCGCACCCGAGACCCACCACCTCGTCGACCGTGAGTTCCTCGGGCAGATGAGGCCCGGCGCGATCCTGCTGAACACCTCACGCGGCGACGTCGTGGACGAGGAGGCGCTGCTCGAGGCACTCGATGCGGGCACGGTGCGCGCGGGCCTCGACGTCTACGCGGACGAACCGGGCGGCGGCAAGGCCGACTGGGACTCGCAGCTCGCCCGTCACCCCGCTGTCGTGGGCACCCACCACATCGGCGCGTCCACCGAGCAGGCGCAGCTGGCGACCGCCGCGGGCGTGGTGGAGATCGTCGACGCGTACGTCGCCGGCGAGGCCCGCAACTGCGTGAACCTCGCGCCCAACCGGCTCGGCTCGGTGACGCTGACCGTCCGACACCTCGACCGCCCCGGAGTGCTCGCGCGGATCCTCGACGTGCTCAGTGCGGCCAGGCTCAACGTCGAGCACATGGAGAACCGCGTGTTCCGCGGGGGAGAGGCCGCCGTCGTGTCGATCGACGTCACCGGCCCGGTGCCGGACGCACTGCTCGAGAAGATCAGCTCCGGCTCCGAGGTGCTGGGTGTGTCGGCCGCGCAGTTCGCCGGGACGGAGTGACGCCGTGAGCGTCGTACGGCCGATCGCGGCGCGGATCGTCCGTCAGGAGCACGCTGCCGACAACGTCTCACGGATGCTCGACGCTGTTCCGGCCGCGGAGCGTCCGGGTGCCCGCGAAGCCCTGCTGCGCACAGCGGTGAACGACGCCTATGAGGAGTGCGGGCCGGCCTTCTACGTCTACCGGCTTCGGCGAGGCGAGGCCGCGCACGTCGGGTTGGTGGGGGAGGTCGGGCCGGAGGCCTTCCTGGACGGCCGCGTGCGAGGTCACGAGGCGACCCAGCCACAGCGGGTCGAGGGTCTGGTGGAGCACTTCAGCTCCGCTGCGGTGCGATCGGAGCTGGTGGCGCTCCTGCACCGGCCGGGCCCGGCGTACGCCGCCGCCGTCGACGAGGCAGTGGCCGGCGAACCGTGCTCTCCTTCACCGGCCCCGACGACTGGGAGCAGACCGTGTGGCGTGTGCCGGAGTCCGCGGCCGCGGGACTCTCCGCGGAGCTGGGGGACTGTGTGCACTACATCGCCGACGGACATCACCGGGTCGCGGCGAGCGTGGCCGTCTGGGAGAGGGACGGGCGACCCCAGGACGCGGGAGTGATGTGCGTGATGTACCCGCTCCACGGGCTCAGCCTGCTGGCCTTCCACCGGAGGGTCAGCGGTCCCGTCGCCACCGAAGAGCTGCTGCCCTTGCTGGCGGAGAGCTTCGAGGTCCGCGACGTGCGCAACCCGGCCGAGACAGCCAGCTGCTTCGGGGTCTACGTCGACCACCGTTGGCGCGACCTCACCCACGCCCCGGAGCGGCTGCCCGGCGTTGCCGGGCTGGACGTCGCGATCCTCGACGACCACGTCCTGGCACCGCTGCTCGGCTCGAACCCCCACGCGAGTCCCCGGCTCGAGATCGCGTCGGCACTCGCCGGGCTGGACGCACTGACGAAGGCCTGCGACGAGGACGACGGCGCCCTGTTCACGTTGCGCCCGCCCACTCTCGACCAGCTCACCGCGGTGGCTGACCGCGGCGAGGTGATGCCGCCGAAGACGACGTACTTCGACCCGAAGCCGTACGCCGGGATCTTCATGCGCTGATGGACTTCGAGTTCGAGGGCCCGATCATCGAGTGGCGCGGGCCTGCGCCGTACTACTTCCTGCGCATCCCGGAGGAGGAGAGCGCGGACATCAAGTTCGCCGCCAAGGGGATCGAGTACTGGGGCCAGGTGCCGGTGCGTGGTGCGGATCAACGACACCGAGTTCACGACCGCGCTGTTCCCCAAGGACGGCTGCTACCTGATCCCGTTGAAGGTGGCGGCGCGCAAGGCCGCGGGGATCGACGTGGAGGTGGACGACGTGCTGGCCGTGGGCCTGGACGTCGTCCGCGACCGACTAGTCCGGGTCAGGCCCCGGGCAGGCGCGCCTCGACGGCCCAGCCGCCCACCCCGGTCCTGCCGGCGCTGAACTGGCCGCCGAGCGTCTGGATGCGCTCGCGCAGGCCGACCAGGCCGCGCCCGGTGCCGACCAGGGCGCGTGTCGCTCGGCGCGACGTGGTCGTTCTCGACGCGTACGGCGAGGCTGCGCCCGGCCTCGTCGACGCTGATCACGATGCGCACCTCCGCCCCCGGCGCATACCGCAGCGCGTTGGTGAGACTCTCCTGGACCACCCGGAAGGCCAGGTGAGCGACCGGCGCGGGGACCCCGTCGCGGTCACCCTCGAAGCGGCAGGTGACGTTCAGCCCGCTGCGGCCCGCGCGGGTGACGACCTCGTCGACGAGCGACAGGTCGGGCCCGCCGCCCACCGCCGCCTCGCTGCCGCCGAGCAGCTCGATCAGCCGCTCGAGGTCCTTCGTGCCCTGCCGCGCGGACTCCGAGATGGCGGCGAACGCCTCCTTGGCGCGGGCGGGGTCGGCGTCGACCAGTCGTTGTCCGGCGGCTGCCTGGATCACCATCACGCTGATCGCGTGGCCGACGATGTCGTGCAGCTCGCTGGCGATCCGGGCCCGCTCGTGGCGCAGGGCGATCTCGGCGAACAGCTCCCGCTCCTCCTCGAGCTCCTGGGCGCGCAGGGCCAGCTGGTCCGCGGTCTCGTTGCGGAGCCGCAGCACCGTCCCGGCGACGTACGGCGGCACCGTGAACATGAGCGCGGCCACCCAGCTGTCGACCTCGGCCAGGTAGTCGAACGGCACCAGGTAGGCCAGGCCACACAGCGCCACCAGCCAGGCCGCGCGCCCCGACCAGCCGAGCGCCAGCACCGCGAAGCTGAGCGAGAAGAGCGCGACGCCCGTGTCGGGGAACCAGCCGTCGCCGAGGGCGACACCCGCCAGGAACAGGCCGAGTGCCAGCACCGAGGCGACACGCGGGTTGGCTGCGCCACCAGACGAGGGCCAGGCCGCCACCCAGGACGAGGAGGGTGAGCAGGTTGCCCCGGACCGTCGTCGGCCAGCCGTGCAGCGCGGTCGGCAGCACCACGAGGAGGAAGACCCCCGCGACGATGCCGAGCTGCTCGAGGCGACGCATCCGGCTCGCTGCTATCCCGGCACCGGCAGCTGGGCCACGGCGGCTGGCCTGGCCGCGGCTCACCTTCACGTCCAGCGAGCCGCCGAGGAACTTGGCGCGCTCCCGGGCCCTGGCCACGGCGGCCTTGAGGTCGGCCGACCTGTCCACCGGTCCGCTGACCCGGATCTCCAGCGCGTCGTCGTCGAAGCGGACCCCGACATCGATCCGGGAGTCCGGCTGGTCGGACAGCACGTTCACCAGGTGCTCGACGATGCGGTACGCCGAGAGCTCGAGCGCCGCGGACAACGAACGAGGGTCACCGGCCACGGTCAGCCGGGAGTCGGCCTGGGTGTGCCGCGCCAGCAGCGCGTCGAGGTGCGCGACCGTGGGCGCCGGGGCGAGGGCGACGTCGCCGCCCCGGAGGAGCCCGACGATCTCGCGCATGCCGTCGAGGGTGGCGCGGCTGTCGGTCTCGATCGACTCGAAGAGCGCCCGTGCCTCGGCTGGGTCGAGGTCCTCGCCCGACTCGGCGGCGGTCGTGAGCTGGCCGAGCCGCTCCTGCAGCAGCTCGTCGAGCTGGTGCGAGAGCTTGGCGCGGTCATCCGGCGACCTCCAGGGCGACCCGGTCGTCACGCAGCTGCTGCAGCTCGACCGTGCGAGCCCTGAGCTCCGCGCTCATGGCGGTGCGGTGGCGGACCGCGCGGCCGATCCCGAACACGATCAGCACGATCGGCAACGCGAGCACGACCGGTTCGAGGCCGGTGGTCGAGTCGACCACCAGAACGGCTGCCGCGAGCAGGGCGTTGAGACCCAGCGAGATCCACGCCTGCCTGCGTTCCAGGGCGAAAGCGCCGAGGTAGGCCAGCACGAACACGAGCGGAAGCCCGGCGCCGCACCGGGTCACCCAGCCGAAGAGCAGGTCGTGGACCACCATCACGCCCAGGGCGATCGCGGTCACCACGATGACGTTGCGCCGCCACCAGAGCACCGGGACCGTGGCCAGCGCGAAGACCGGCACCATGGCCCACGAGTGGGACGACATCTCGTGGACCATGCTGCCGTCGGCGATGGCTGAGGTGACGTGAGCGTCGGAGAACCCGACGTTCTCGATCATCAAGACGATGCCGAGCGCGGTGAGGGCGCCGGCGAGCACCCAGTCGACGGGACGGATCCCCTGCAGGATCCCCGGAAGACCTGCGTTGTACCCTCACTCATCGCTCGACCCCTCAGGCGTGAACGTGCTCGGCGTCCAGCGTAGGCGCCGCGGCGCTCTTCTCGGCACGAGTCTGCACGAAGAACCCGATGCCGTAGAAGACCGCCGCGAGCGGGATCCCGAGCGCCGAGAGCGCTCGAGGCCCCCGGTCGAGGAGTCCTTCATCAGCGTGACGATCTGCAGCGCCAGGATCCCGACCAGGCCGATCAGGTGGTTCTGCCTGGCTGCCGGCGAAGCGCGCCACGGCGTACGCCATCGCGATCGAGAGCGGCAGCGCCCACCCGCAGCGGGTGACCCAGCCGAACATCGGGACGCTGGCGGCGGTCACCACGAACGAGACAGCGATCACGGCCAGGATGTTGCGGCGGCGCCACAGGATGGGCAGCGCCGCGAGCACGAAGACCGGGATCATCAGCGCCGACTGCGAGTCGAGCCTGTGGGCGAGGTCGGCGTCCGCCCCCAGGTTGACGTTCTCGAGCCCGATGAAGGCGGCCAGGGCGACCATGACGGCCGTGAGCACGTAGTCGAGGGGCCGGATGCCCTTGAGGATGTCCATCTGCTTTCCTTCCGATCCGGCGTCCCTGTGACCCCGTTGGCACCACGCTCCCAACGCGAGCTCCGTAGTCCGCGTCAGCACCGAGGACGATCCTCACGCCGCGCGTCATCCTCAGGGAGGACTCGCCGAGGGCCCGGGGTCGGCACAATGAGCGGGTGATCAGGGTCCTCATCGCCGACGACCAGGAGCTCGTGCGCACCGGCTTCCGGGTGATCCTGGAGGCCGAGGGTGACATCGAGGTCGTCGCCGAGGCCGAGAACGGCCACGAGGCGATCCGTCAGGCGGCGCTGGTGAAGCCGGAGGTCGTGCTGATGGACATCCGGATGCCGGAGCTGGACGGCCTGGCCGCGACCGAGCAGATCCTGCGCCAGCCGGACCCGCCGACGATCGTCGTGCTCACGACCTTCGACCAGAACGAGTACATCTACCGTGCGCTCCGCGCGGGTGCTGCCGGCTTCCTGCTCAAGGACGCGCCCTCGTCGCGGCTGATCGCCGCCGTCCGCGCGGCGGCGACCGGGGACTCGCTCATCGAGCCGTCCATCACCCAGCGGCTGGTGGAGCGGTTCGCCGAGCCGGTGGCCGTCGACCGGGATCCCGGACCAGCTCGCCCAGCTGACCGAGCGTGAGCTCGACGTGCTCCGCCTGATCACCCGCGGACTGTCCAACGCGGAGATCGCCGCGGAGATGGTGGTCGCCGAGACCACCGTGAAGACCCACGTCGCGCGCATCCTGGCCAAGCTGGGTGTGCGCGACCGCGTGCAGGCCGTCGTTGTCTCCTACGAGACAGGCTTTGTCAGCCGGAGCTGACCTTGCCGACTCTCGACCTCAGCCGTGCCGTGGGAGTCCCATCCTGCGCGCAGCGACCTCCGCCAGGAACGCCGCACAATCGGGCAGCACGGCGTCGTCGAAGACGGCCCGAGCGGAGTGGTTGTCGGGTGCTGTCGCCGGGTCGTCGGTGGCACAGGCGCTGATCGACAGGTAGGCGCCGGGCACGCGCTCGAGCACGTAGGAGAAGTCCTCGGTGCCGGGGTCGGGAGCCGCCTCCTCGTCGTACATCGTCTCGCCGAAGAGGTCGACCACGGTGTCCCGCGCGAAGGCATACTCGTCGGCGTCGTTGACCGTGGGCGGATATCCCGGGGTCCACTCGATCTCGGCCCGCAGCCCGTGAGCCGACGCGATGCCCTCCAGCAGCCGGAGCACGGCGTCCTGCATCATCACCCGGTTGGCCGGGCTGAAGGACCGGATCGTGGCCTCGAAGACCGCCTCGTCCGGGATGATGTTCTCCTTCGTGCCGGCGGCGAACTTGCCGACGGTCACCACCACCGGGTCGTTGATGTCCACGCGTCGGGTCACCAGCGTCTGCAGCGCCGTGACCATCTCGCAGGCGACCGGGATCGGGTCACGCGTCATGTGCGGTGCGGAGCCGTGTCCGCCGACGCCGACGACGCGCACGATGAACTCGTCCGAGGCCCCCCACAGGGTGCCCGGGCGCGAGGACCAGGTGCCGAGAGGGCGTCCGGAGGCCATCACGTGCAGGCAGTACGCCGCGCTCACGGGTCGTCCTGCCACGTCGAGCAGACCCTCGTCGATCATCGCCAGGGCACCGGCGGTGGTCTCCTCGGCCGGCTGCCACATGAACACCACGTCCCCGTGGAGCTCGTCGCGGCGCTCGTGCAGCAGCCGTGCGGCACCGACGAGGGAGGCGACATGGAGGTCGTGCCCGCAGGCATGCATCTGTCCCTCGTGCTCGGAGGAATAGGCAAGACCCGTCTCCTCGGTCAGGGGCAGTGCGTCCATGTCCCCGCGGAGCAGGACGACCGGGCCCGACCCGTCATGGGCGCCACCGCGGAGCACAGCGGTCACCGAGCTGAGGCCCTCGCCGGTCATGACCTCGAGATCCAGCCCTTCGAGCGCACCCAGCACCAGTGCCTGGGTCTTCGGAAGGTGGCGGTCGAGCTCCGGGACGCGGTGCAGCTGTCGACGCAGGTCGATCAGCTCGGGGGCGATCGCGCGGGCTCGGTCGAGAAGGGACTCCATGGCGCCATTGTGTCCGGCCCAGGACTGCGGCATCGACACCTGGGTCGTGCTGATCGCGACTGGAGGACGTCGCAGGCGCGCCCACACAGGCTTCGCTCAGGATCAACAGATATCGTCCGTGGCCTTGCCTGCTCACTGGAAGGTTCCACCTGTGCTCCGACGTCTCCGTCGCCCTGCGGCTGCTCTGACTGCCGCCCTGCTGCTCGTCCCCGCGCTCGCTGCCTGTGGCAGTGACGCCAAGAAGGACGACAGCGCCTCCTCCGGGACGAAGCTGGACGCCGTCACCATCACGGGTGACGTGGGGAAGAGCATCAAGGCCAAGTGGCACAAGAAGCTGGCGAAGCCGAAGTCCATCGAGGCCACGACGCTGGTGAAGGGCGATGGAGCGAAGATCGCCAGCGGCGACACGGTGAGCACCTACCTCTGGATCGGCGACGGCACGACGAAGAAGGAGGCCTACAGCGACTACAAGAACGGCAAGGCCGAGAGCGTCCCGAACAACGGTCAGCTCAACGAGGTCTTCACGAAGCTGCTGAAGGGCGCGACATACGGCTCCAGGGTCGCCGTGGTGACCACCGCGAGCGACCTGCTCGGCAGTGCCTCCGGCAACGAGCAGCTGGGCATCGGCGCCGACGACAACCTCGTGGTGGTGGGTGACCTGGTCGAGAAGGCGGCGGTCTCACCCACCCCGTCGGACGACAAGGTCCATGACGTGTCGCCGAGCACGCAGCCCAAGGTCGTGGAGAAGGGCGGCAAGCCGACGGCCTATGACTGGACGGGCATCGAGAAGCCCGCGTTGACCACCCCGGTGCAGCGAGTGATTCTCAAGAAGGGCAAGGGCGTCGCGGTCAAGGCCACGGACGTCGTCACGGTCAACTACCTGGGCTCGTCCTACAAGGCGAAGGCCCCCTTCCAGTCGAGCTTCACCGCTCAGCCGTTGACCCAGCCGCTGGCCAACCTGATCCCCGGTTGGAAGATCGGCCTCGTGGGGGTGAAGGTCGGCAGCCGCGTGCTGCTGCAGATCCCGCCCGCCTTCGCGTACGGCGCGGAGGGGAGCGACGGCATCCCGGCCAACGCGACCCTGTGGTTCGTGATCGACGTCATCAAGACGGGGAAGTAGGCCAGAACCGGGTCAGTCGAGGCAGAACTCGTTGCCCTCGACGTCCTGCATCACGAGGCACGACTCGTTCTCCTCGTCGGCGGTCAGCAGTCGCACGCGTGCGGCGCCGAGCGGGAGCAGGCGTGCGCACTCGGCCTCGAGCGCGGCGAGGCGCTCGGCGCCGACCAAACCGGTGCCGACGCGTACGTCGAGGTGCACCCGGTTCTTGACGACCTTGCCCTCGGGGACGCGCTGGAAGAACAGCCGCGGGCCGACGCCGTCGGGATCGACGCACGCGGACCACGACCCGTCCTCCTCCTCGGGTGGGTGCGGCACGACGTACCCCAGCACCTCGCACCAGAACCGGGCGACGCGCTCCGGTTCCGCGCAGTCGAAGGTGACCTGGACCTGCCTGACCGATGTCATCGCGCCACCCTAGTGAGATGACGCGGCCGGTTCACGTGGTTAAACGCCACCCCGCGACGTCGATCAGGAAGTGCGCCAGCACGAGCGCGCCGAGGTAGAACGTCGACACCGCAAGCGCAGCGCCGACGCGGTGTGGCAGCGAGCTGTGTCGGACCGCGATGAACGCCGTGGCGGCGGCCCATCCCAACGCAGCCTCGGCGGGCACGACGTACACCGCCACGCCGAGCAGGCGGTGGGTATCGCCGGTTGGCTCCCAGAGGCCCAACGTCGGGGCGAGGATCTCGGTGCCCAGGAAGATCAGGCCCGAGAGCAGGGCTGCGCGTCCTGGCCGACCGTCGCTCAGGGCTACGGCAGCGAACAACGGGGCGACCCACATCGCGGCCATCGCGAGCGGGATCACGTCATCGACGCGCGGGCCACCGGTGTCGGGGAACCGCAACGTGCCCAGGAGGTCGGCGAGCACCCAGTCCGGCAGCACCTGGAACACCGAGACGAGCGCCAGGAACCCGGCGAGAGCCAGGAGGTCGTCGCGACCCGTCGTACGGCACACCCAGAGCAGCGCGGCGACGTACGCCACGACGCACGCGAAGACAGCCCAGCCCTGCGCGGGCGGGCCGAGCGACAGCGCGACCGCTCCGCCGACGAGGAGCGCCGCATGGACGCCGATGATGGGGCCAAGCCCCTGGCGGGACGTGCCGAGGGTCGTGGTCACGGTGACAAGGTAGCGGTGAGCGGCGTTCGCTGGTTCAACCACTGGTGGGGAGGATCTTCTCGAGGTAGACCCGATCGAACCCGTCCTCGACCCGTCGGTCCACCTCGGCGTATCCCAGCCGAGAGTAGAGCTGCCTGTTCCCGAGCATCGCTGCATTCGTGTAGAGCCGGACCGCGCTCTTGCCAACGGCCCGCGCGTGCTGTTCCGCGAGGTCGATCAGGAGTCGACCGATCCCGCGACCCTGCCACTCAGGGTGGACGGCAACGTTCTCCAGGAGCATCACCGTGGCCTGGTCGACGAGCACCAGGAACCCCGCAACGTGGGCATCGACCTCAGCCACCCAGACGACGTCGCGGGCAATCGCCTCGGCGTAGTCGGCATCCATCGGAGCAGGCCGCTGACCCCCCATCCCCTCGACGTAGGGCAGGTACGCCGCGACCGCGACATCAGCGAGGGTCGCCGAGTCCGAAGCCCTGGCCCTGCGAGTCGGGATGTCCATCCCGCGATCCTCCCGCACCCCACGCCGGTGGTTGAGGAAGGAGCGTCAGCGACCGTCTCGAAACCCGGTGAGCCGCACGGAGAACCCGACCCACCGCCGGTTGAGCCTGTCGAAACCCCGCTGGGCAGGGTCTGGACATGCCGGTGTCCCCGCCGAGGGTGATGCTACGGCGGGGTCCGGGGCGGTGGCCTCAGAAGTGGGGCGGGTCGGCCGGTGGATCGGGCCTGCGGTCGGGGGTGACGTCGAGGGTGCCTTCGTGGTCGCGGAGGAACTGGTAGCCGTGGGGGCTGGTCCAGAGAAACGACCCGGGTTCCAGAGTCGTGTAGTTCCAGGCGGAGTGCGTTTTGAGCCGGTGATGTCGTCGGCACAAGGGCGCGATGTTGCACGAGCAGGTGGTGCCGCCCTGGTCGTAGGGGATGCAGTGCTCGGAATCGCACTTCTTCGCTGGCCGGTTGCACCAGGGGAAGACGCACGAGTGGTCGCGTTCCTCGGTCTGCTCCTGGAGTCGCACTGGGACTTCGTAGCCGTTGACGTGGATGTGCTCGTTGAGGTCGATGACGGGTTTGACGACCACGCTCGTGTCGGGGTTGGCGCACCAGGTGCGGACCTGGTCGGCGGTGACGCCGGTGCGGGTGTTCTCCACTCGGGCCAGGTGCAGACCGGCTTCTCCGCGGATGGCTGCGTCGCTCAGGTGGACGTGGAGGACGACCTGGCGTGGCTTGGGCTTCACGCTGGTTGAGCTTGTCGAAACCCCTGTCTCGGGGTTGGGTGCCAGGTCGAGGGTGGGTTGGTGGCGGGCGAGGTCGCCCAGCGCGATGGAGCGGCGTACGTCGAGGGAGTCGGTGGAGCCGGCGGCTTTGAGGGATGCGGCACCGGCGGTGATGGCGTCTTCCACGTCCAGGGCATCAGCGAGGTCGAGCTCGCCTTCGACGCGGACGGTGCCGTCGAAGGACACGGTCTTGGTGTCGATGTCGAAACGCCTCCGCTCGGCCGCAGTCTCGGCCTTCTCCGCGGCGAGGTCGGGCATGAACCGGGCGATGGCTTCCTCGATGAGTCGTTCGAGGGCGGCGAAGCCGATCTTGTGGGCGAAGGGTGCGACCTGGGCATCGACGAACGCCGCGGCTTCTTGGGTGAGCGACAGGGTGCGTTCGGCGATGTGGCGGGCTTTCCAGACCTGGAGGTCTCCGCACACGATCCTGGCCCAGGTCTTCGGGAGGCGGTACTTGAGCTCGATGGCGTGGGCGATGATGGCTCGTCCGGAGTCGGTGGAGCGACCGATGGCCAGGGCGAACTCGGCGATGCAGAACTCCGCGACCTGCGGTGCGCCGGGGCCGGCGAGGGGGAGGCCGGTCTCGTAGCCGCGGGTGAGCCAGGTCGCTGCCTGGTCGATCGACTCGGGTGGGTGCTGCTCGGCCCAGGTCACAGCAGCGATGAACTGGTTGGTCTGGGCCCGGTCGGACTCGACCTGGCACGCACGCGCGAACACCAGCACATTGCGGGGGTCATCGAGGTCCCCGGCCGGTGTGGTGGCGGTGCTGGTCATAGGAACAATTGAAGCACCGACCACTGACACAACTCAGCGAGATTCCCCTTGTTTGGTGGGGGTTCTGGAAAATAGTTCAAAGAAATCTGGAGCCGTCCAAGTGCTCGAGACTACGGGTGGACTTTGAGTCACCTGGTGACTCAAAGTCCACCCGTTGTTGTGCGTTGGTGTCGCGGGCCTACCCCCCTGCGTCGGGTCCCTGGGTTTCGACAGGCTCAACCGGCGGGGGTCGGGTTCGTCGTACGCCTCACCAGGTGTCTCGACTGATCACTCGCTTCGCTCGCTCCTCAACCACCGAGCGGAGCCCCTGAGGACGTCTGGCTGTCTCGAAACTCCTGGAAACACACCCAGTCGTCGCCGACCTTGCGCTCGATCAGGGCCGCGCCGTCCAAGGCGATCTGGAAGCCCCAGGCGATCGCCGAGTCGGTGTCCCTCAGGTCCTCGAGACCGATGATGGCGCCACGCTTGTCGAATGCTCGGTACTGGGCCACATCGTCACGGTGGCACGGGTTGGATGACATTCGTCCACCTCGCGTTGGTTGTGGCGCGGATCTAGGGTTGCTGCATGCCTGACACGCCTGGCCACCCCATCGCCTACACAGCGCTCCAGCCCGGGACACCGGTGCAGACGAGCGAGGGGCAGCACTTCGCCACGGTCCAGGCCGTGCTGGTCGACGAGAAGGTCTCTGTGTTCGACGGCATCGTCGTGCAGACCGAGGGAGGCACCCGGTTCGTCGACGCCGATCAGATCGGCTCGATCTACACCACGCACGTCTGCACGGACCTCTCCGCAGAGCAGGCCTCGAACCTTCCACTGCCCGAGGCGTCGACCCTGGTCGACATCAAGCCCGGAACGTCGATGGCCAAGAAGTTGGGCCGCATGTTCGGTCGCGGGAAGCGGTAGCGTCCGCGGGACCTCGTGTCGGATGACAACCGAGCGACCCCGCCCGGCGTTTGGACAGGTGTGAGGACAACGTGATTCCCCAGCGGCAGCTGCCGGCGTTCGACGCGTTCGTGGCGGCGTCGTCGGATCGACTGCTACGGACGGCCTACCTGTTGTGCGGTGACCGCGGCCATGCCGAGGACATCGTGCAGACCGCTTTGATGCGAACTGCCAAGCACTGGGGCTCTGCCAAGGACCAGCCGGAGGCGTACGCCCGCCGGGTGGTGGTCAACCTGACCAAGGACCGTTGGCGAAGTCTCGGTCGACGGCCCGTGGAGCTGCCGCTCGAGATCGATGTGGCGATCCCCTCGAGTGGGGCGGAGCTCGATCGCGATGCCCTTCTCCGGGCGGCTCAACAGCTGCCGCCCGGGCAGCGGGCGGTGCTGGTGCTGCGCTACTTCGAGGACCTCTCGGTCGAGGAGACCGCCGCCTGTCTCGGGTGCACCACCGGGACCGTCAAGTCACAGACCTCTCGCGCGCTGGAGAACCTCCGGTCCGCACTCATCCCGACCCAGGAGCATGCTGATGTTGACTGACGACGACCTGACCGCCGAGCTTGAAGCGGCTTTCCGATCCACGACCGAAGGCCTCACCTACACCGGCCGCCGCCGCCCACGTCGTACGACGGTCGTGGTGATGCCACTCGCTGCGGCGGCCAGCATCGCCATCGCCGCCGTCGCGATCGGGGTGAACCCGCCCGAGGACGCGGCGCCGTCGATCGCGTCAAGGACTCCGCCGTCTGCGCAGCCATCGGCGACGCCGAAGCTGGTCACTGACAGCATCAAGCTCGCGGGGTTCACGATCAGCTATCGACACCAGCAGGGACAGCCCGCCCCGTTGCACGCGGTCATGCGAGCCACGCTGCCCGAGGGAGTCACCGAGGTGCCGCTGACCGGCACGGAGGCGCGGGCCTGGATCGGCAAGGACCCGAAGACCGGTGACAACGCGCTCTACGTGAAGGCCCCCACCCGCAACGACAACAGGCTGTTCGCGCTGTTGTCGTCGCAGTGGAGCCAGGAGCAGCTGATCGACCTGCTCAAGCACGGGTCTCCGACGACGGTCCCGATGGTCGAGGACTGACTGCGGTCAGGCAGTCGGCGTGGGCCATGCCTGCGGCGCCTGGACCCTGGACGGTCTCCTCGGAGGGCATCAGGATCCACAGGACCGGGTAGATCAGGATCTGGCTGCCGGGAACGACCATCAGCAGCAGCACGAACAGCAGCCGCGTGGTCCACGGACCGAGGCCGAAGCGACGGGCGAGGCCGGCCAGCACGCCGCCGAGCACTCGTCCTTCCTGCGGTCGGACCAGACCCTGGTTGGCGAAGCTCTGCTGGATGTTGCTCATGGTCGTGCACTTCCTTCTGATTGGTTGTCAGGGCGTCTGCCTTGATGTCTCAACTGTGCGTCGCGGGGGTGGTGCCGCACATCAGGTGCCGCCCTGACCGGCCCCCGAGATTCGACGTCAGGGGTCCGGCCAGCGCAGGGCAGCCCTGACCCCGCCGGCGTAGGCTCGAGCCGCAACCACGACCGGGGGTGGACATGACGGCGAGCCGAGCTGCTCGTGAGAAACGGGCTGCCGTGGAGGCCGGCCCGCTGGCGCGCGTGAGGATCGACCTCGACGCGGAGCGGCGATTCGTCTACAAGATCAGCTGCTCGGCCTGCGTCGCTCGCGCTGACCTCAACTGGTCGGCCTATCGCCCGGGCGCCGACAACGGCTTCATGGCGGCGATGGACCGGTGGATCTTCCACCTGCACGAGAAGCACCCGGGCTCCGACGCACCGTGCATGGCGTTCCTGCCGGCCGCCCAGGACCGGCTGCACGAGAGACGCGGGAAGCAGGAAGCCGAACAGGGGCTCTAGGGTCGTACACGTGAGCGAGCTTCCTGTTCTCGACGCCATCGACCAACGCATCCTCGGCAGCCTGCTGGAGAAGCAGGCGACGGTGCCGGCGACGTACCCCCTCACCGCGAACGCCCTGCGATCTGCCTGCAACCAGCTGAACAACCGGGAGCCGGTGCTCGACCTCGACCTGCAGATCATCGAGCAGACGGCGCGGGCTCTCAAGGACCGCGGGCTGCTCCGGATCGTGTGGGCGCCCACCGGTCGACGGACGCTGAAGTATCACCAGATCCTCGATGAGGTCGTCGGCCTCGAGCCCGACGAGAAAGCGCTCCTCACGGTGCTGCTGCTGCGCGGCGAGCAGGCGCCGGGTCAGCTGCGCACCCGCACGGAGCGGTTGCACGCGTTTCCCGACCGCTCCGACGTCGAGGCCTGCCTGCAGCGGATGGCGGAACGCCCGGAGCCACTGGTGCGCGAGCTCGCGCCGCGACCAGGGCAGCAGGATCCGCGTTGGATCCACCTGCTCGGGCCGGCAGCCGAGGACGTCGCACCCGGCGCAGCACCCGCCGCCCAGGACGTCCTGGCCGGGGGAGCGGCCCTGCGGGACGAACGCGTCCGGACGTCGTACGACGCCATCGCGACCGACTTCGCCGAGCACTTCCTCGACGTACTGCAGGGCCAGCCCTTCGAGACCTGGCTGCTCGACCGGGTGGCCGAGCAGGCAGACGGAGGCCCCGTGGTGGAGGTCGGATCGGGCCCCGGACACGTCACCGCCTACCTCGCCGTGCGGGGTGCCCAAGCCACCGGGATCGACCTGTCACCCGAGATGGTGGCCGAGGCCAGGCGACGCTTCCCGGACGGGAATTTCGAGGTCGGAGATCTGAGGCAGCTTCGCCCGCCGGACGGGGAGGGGTGGGCTGCTGTCCTGGCGTGGTACTCGCTCATCCACCTCGCTGCCTCCGAGCTGCCCGAGGCGGTCGCGTCCCTGGTCGCCCCACTCGCCCCCGGCGGCTGGCTGGTCCTCGCCCTGCACGTCGGCACCGACGTCCGCCACTACGACGAGTGGTTCGATCGCGAGATCGAGCTCGACTTCGTGCTGCACGAATCAGCGGATGTGGTCGCGCTGGTCGAGGCGGCCGGGCTGACGGACATCGAGTGGTACCAGCGCGGGCCGGTCGCGAGACTGGGCGAGACCACCGAGCGGCTGTACGTCGTCGGGCGCAAGCCCGTCTAGGCGCCCGTCACCTGTGTTCGCCACCTCGGTCAGCGTCTCGTCGTCCCCTGTCAGCCTCGCAGTCATCGGAGCGGTGCTGCTGGCTGCAGTGCTGCACGCCGTGTGGAACGCGCTGGCGCACTCGATCGACGACCAGCTGATCGGCTTCGCACTCATCGGTGTGGCGCTCGCCATCGGCGGGGCGGTGATCGTGCTGGCCTCGCCGGCACCGGCGAGAGCTTGTTGGCCGTTCCTCGCCGGCTCGGCCGTGCTGCACGTCGCCTACAACATGCTGCTGATGCGCAGCTATCGGCTGGGGGAGTTCGGCCAGGTCTATCCGTTGGCGAGAGGTACGTCGCCCTGGCTGGTGGCCGTCGCCGGGGCGGTGTTCGTCGGTGAGCAGCTGTCCGTCGTCCAGGTGGTCGGTGTCGTCACCATCTCGGTCGGGCTCGCATCGTTGGTCTTCGTCGGAGGCGTGCCCACCCGGGCTGCGCGACCCGCCATCGCGGCAGCCATCCTGACCGGGGTGGTGATCGCGTCGTACACCACGCTCGACGGAGTCGGTGTGCGGAACGCAGACACGGTCGCCGGCTACACCGGCTGGTTGTTCCTGCTCCAGGGGCCGGTGCTACCGGTGGTGGCCGTGGTGACCCGTCGCGGAAAGCTGTGGGGTGAGGTCCGGCCACACCTGGTGGCCGGGCTGGCCGGGGGACTGCTGTCCCTGGCCGCTTACGCGCTGGTGCTGTGGGCCCAGACGCAAGGCGCGCTGGCTCCGATTGCCGCCCTGCGCGAGACCAGCGTCATCGTCGGCGCGGTGATCGGAGCGGTGGTGTTCGGGGAGAAGTTCGGGCGCTGGCGCATCGCTGCGACGATCCTCGTCGTTGCCGGCGTGGTCCTCGTCACCATCTGAAGTCGAGAGCTATGCGCGTGAGACGCGGCGCAGACCATCTGCAGCCGTCCACCACTCGATGACCAGCATGGTGGCCTTCTCGTCGAGATGCGTGTGCACGACCTCGGCGATGTCCGCGTGGAAGTGATCCCCGTCCTGCCCCTCGACAGGCTCGGCCTCGATGCCGGAGATGCGCGGCGATCCGTCGGCCCGCACGGTCGCCATCGTCTTGTGGCGGTGCGCCTCGAAGAGCGCGCGCACCCGGAGCGCGAACTCGGGCTGTGCGCTCTCGACCTCCGACCAGGCAGTCATGCGCGGCTATCCAGCGACGTCGAAGGCCGGGTCGTGGGTGCCCACCTTGCGCGCCGCCGCGAGATGGCCGCCGAGGTAGGCGCCGATCCCGGAGACCGCCGCGCCGGCCAGGGCAAGCCTGGCCCCGGCGCCGTCCTGCCCACGCTTGCGGGCCATCCAGGACCTCGCGTAGATGCTGATGGCGAGGCCGTTCGTGACGGCGTGCACCAGGCCGACGCGCTTGTCGCGAGGCGCCGCCTCGGACCACTCGGCCCAGCCGGTCCACGCGGTCGGGCCGACGGCAAGCAGGCCGGTGCCGATCAGCCGGCGAGCAGGGACCGAGGAGTCAGCCCCACCGAACAGGTCGAGCAGAGTGGCGGACGTCCACGAGCCGATCACGAGGTCGGTCAGCAGCGGGTGGACAGCATGGCCGAGCCAGTCGCCACGCAGCACCGAGCCTCGCGCGCCGGATCCGAAAAGTTTCCGGATCGTCGGCTCGATGGCACGAACGGGCCCATCGAGGGCAGCAGCGTTCTCGAGCTTCAGCGTCAGTCCGACGATCGCCGGCGGTTGCTCGATGTGGGTCATGTGCTCCTCCTGGGTGCCGTGGTTGACCCCACCTTGCCGCGCAGCACAGACCAGATCAACCGCCGCTGGCGTACGGGCGGGTGAAGACCTCCCGCCCGATCACGACCGAGGTGGGAGCGACCTCGGGAGACCGAACCAGGGAAGCACGTTGGCCTCGAAGCGGGTCATGGCGCAGATCCCGCCTGCTTCGAGGGCCAGGACGAACAGGCCGATCTGGTGGCTGACCTCGGTCTGGCCCCGCAGGTAGACCCCGAACGCCGGCTGTCCGTTGGCGCGGGTCGGAACCAGGTCGAACCTGCGCCCGGCCTCGAACAGGTTGCCGCAGAAGGCGCCGACCAGGTCACGCCCCCGGTACTCGAACGGCATCGGCGGCATCGCGATGAAGACGTCGTCGGTGAGCAGCAGCACCAGCGCGTCGATGTCCGCGGCCTCATAGGCGCGGACGAACTTCTCCAGCAGCTCCTGCTCGGCGGCCGATCCGCGCGTGACCGGTGGGCGACCGGTAGGCAGCTGGTCGCGCAGATTGGCACGCGCGCGCTTCAGGGCGCTGGTGACGGACTCGACGGTCGTGTCCAGCATCTCGGCCGCCTCCTTCGCCGGGAAGCCGAGGACATCGCGCAGGATGAGTACGGCGAGCTGGCGTGGCGGCAGCAGCTGGAGAGCGGTCACGAAGGCCAGGGAGATGGACTCGGTCTGCTCGTAGCGCGCCTCGGGTCCGAGCGCTTCGCCGACGCCGTCGAGCAGGTCGTCGGGGAAGGGCTCGAGCCAGACGACCTCACCGAGCCCGGTCGGCTGGAGCAGGTCGACCCCCGGGATGTTCCACTCGGCAGCCGGTCGTCGGCTTGCAGCGCGACGCGCGTTGAGGCACCGGTTGGTGGCGACCCGATAGAGCCACGTGCGCAACGAGGACCGGCCCTCGTAGCCGCCGAGCCCTCGCCAGGCCGACAGCATCGTGTCCTGGAGGGCGTCCTCGGCGTCCTGGAGGGACCCGAGCATCCGGTAGCAGTGCACCTTCAGCTCGCGCTGGTGCGGTGCGACCAGCTCCTCGAAGGCCTCGGCGTCTCCGGTTCGTGCCTGCGACAGCAGCTCAGCCGTCTCGATCTCCACTACGTCGGCTCCCTCTCTGCGGTGCGTTCACGGGTACAGACACCGCACGGCAACGGAAGTGGGCGCTCGGCGTACGCCCAGTTTCTCGACTGCTTGGTGTCTCCATCAGTGACAGCACCCCACACGCTAGAGAGACGGAGACCACCATGGGAAGAATCGTCGTCAGCGAGAACATCTCGCTCGATGGAGTCAACGAGGACCCGACCGGCGAGGAGGGCTTCGCACACGGCGGCTGGTTCGGCGAGATCTCCGACAAGGACCGCGAGGCCTGGGCCGAGTTCGGGCACGAGGAGGCCGTCGCCAGCGAGGCGATGCTGCTCGGCCGACACAGCTATGACTACCTCGCGGCGCGGTGGCCGTCGAGGACGGGGGAGTGGGCCGAGCGGCTGAACAGCATGCCGAAGTACGTCGTGTCCTCGACCTTGACGGATCCCGTCTGGAACAACACGACGGTGCTGCACGGCGACGCGCGCGCCGAGGTCGAGAAGCTGAAAGGCTCCGTGGCCGGCGACATCTTCGTCGCCGGGAGCGGCCAGCTGGTCCGAAGCCTGCTGGAGCACGGGCTCGTCGACGAGCTGCGCATGCTGGTCTTCCCGTTCCTGCTCGGGGGCAGCCACGCTCTCCTCCGCGAGACGAACGACAAGCACCCGCTGCGGATCGTCGAGGTCAGGAAGGTCGGTGAGGGGCTCGCGCTGCTGAGCTACGAGCTGGTCTAGTCGGTACGACGGCGCCCGACGCGGCCGGGGTCCACTCGCTTCGCTCGCTTCTCGACCACCTAGTCGGGCGGCACACCGAGGGGGAGCAGGTCGACGCCACTCTCCGGCAGGGCGACGACCGGCTCGACGATGCCTGCGAAGCCGTCGGTCGAGCCCGCGAAGGCCGCGAGGTTGGCCGGCTCGTAGCCGCCCTCCTGGAAGTGGGTGACGGCGCTGCTGGCCACCCGCACGGACAGGGCGCGGTCGTTGGTGAGGAGTCGCAGCCCGCTGCTGAACGCGCTGGCCTGCTTGTTGCCGCTGATCTTCTGCTTGGACGAGAGAAGCGCGTTGTCGACCTTGAACATCAGGCTGACCGGGTTGTGCCGGACGGGGTCGGACCCGCTGCTCACGTAGTGGGCCAACAACGGCACGTCGAAGACCAGGCCGGCCTCGTGGGCCTGGCGCACCATCCACAGCAGCGACGTGTCGGACAGCCCGGTCTCGCGGTAGCCGCCGCCCACGTCGGAGTGCGCACCCTCGAACCACACCTGCTTCACCCGCTCGTCCTCGGTGGGAGCGCCCGCAGACTCCTCAGGTGCCTCCCACAGGGACGGAGCGAACTTCATCCGAGTCTCGTCCACCGCCAGCGCCTGCCGCGCGCGCAGGACCTGGCTGCTCAGCTGCACGTCGTGGAACTTGGGCGCGTGCCGCATGAAGCCGGGTACGCCGAGGGCGCCCACCGTGTCGAAGACACCGAGGAAGTGCACCTTGGCCGAGTGGCAGTGGTCGTGCTTGAACTCGTCGACACTCGCGCCGAAGGCCCCGCCGGGCAGGTCCTTCCGCTGGTACATGGCCACCGCCGCGGGCAGTCGCTCCTCGACCAGGGACACCTTGGTCAGCAGCCCCACGCGCCCGACCATGCCGGCCACCGAGCGCGCCGTGTAGGCGCCACGGCTGAAGCCGATGATGAAGATCTCGTCGCCTGGCTCGTAGTTCTGGGCCAGGAACCGGTACGCCGCGATCACGTTGTGGAACAGCCCGAACCCGAACGCACCACCCAGGATCCGGTCTGCCGCATAGCTCCCGGCGCCCACGCCGCTGACGTAGTAGACGAGCTGGTAGGCCCCACCAGTCGCCTGGGGATCGCTCTGCACCGTGCGGGCGATCTTCTCGACGTTGGTGATGGTCTCGTTGTCAGGCTTGTTCCACGTGCCGTCGCAGCAGACCACCAGTCGCTTCATGCACTCGATGCTCGCAAACCCGAGGCTTTCCTGCATGACCTAAGTGGGTCATGGCGTTTCCGGACAGACAGGACGGTCAGTCGCGCCAGAACAGGTGGTGGACCGGGCCGTTCGGACTGGGACTGGGTACGACGTCACACTGGTAGCGATCGAGGAGGTCGTCGGGGGAGTCCCACAACCGGGACCCGGCGCCGAGCTCCAGGGGTGACACGGCGACGTGGAGCGTGTCGATGAGACCGGCGTCCAGGAACTGCCGCACCGTGTTGGCGCCACCGCCGAGCCGGACGTCCTTGCCGTCCGCGGCCTCGAGAGCGCGTTCCAGCACTGTCGCCGGGTCACCGCTGACGAAGTGGAAGGTCGTGTCGGACAGGGTGAAGGAGGGTCGCTCGTGGTGGGTCATCACGAAGACCGGTGTGTGGAACGGCGGCTCGTCACCCCACCAGCCCTTCCACTCCTCGTCGGCCCACGGGCCACGCTGCGGGCTGAACTTGTTGCGCCCCATGATCTCGGCGCCGATGTTGCGGTGGAAGTCGCGCACCAGGTAGTCGTCCAGCCCGCGGCTGCCACCCGGGTCGGCGCGGTTGGGCCAGCTCGCCGTGGCCCCCGCCCAGCTCATCAGTGCCCAGGGGTCGGCGTGGCCGAAGGGGCGCTCGAGGCTCTGGCCCTCGCCGGCGCCGTACCCGTCGCTGGACACCACGAAGTTGTGCACCCTGACCATCTGCGCCATTGCCGATCCTCCTGAAGATGTCGTCCTCACATCTTGGACCACCCGGGAGCGGCGTACTCATCGGGCCATTTCAGGAAAGCTCAGGCGGCCTTGCCCGCGACGACCTTCTCCATGGCGAGGAACTCCGGCACCGGGCTCAGTGAGTTCAGCAGCTTCTGGAAGTCCAGGTTCGCGCTGACCTTCTTCATCTGGGCAGCGGCCTGCTTGTACTTCGTGTTGAAGGTCGGCAACGAGAGGCCGCCGTTGCTGAGCTGGGTCATCAAGGTCTGCCGCTGCGTCACTACGTCGGTGAAGCCCGACCCGAAGGCCGCCAGGTTGGCGTTCTCGGAGGTGCCCAGCTTCTCGAGGACAGGGAGGCAGTCAGCGATGGCTGGGCGGTACTGCGCCAGCATCCTGCGGCCGAAGTCGCTCGCCGAGCTCGGTGTGGCCTCTACCTTGGTCGAGGTGAACACGTCGCCACACGCCGCGAATGCCTGCTCCAGCAGCGGGAACGCGGCGAACAGGGAGTCGTGGAACTGGTCGCCCTTCTCCGCCTTCGCCGAGAACGTCTCGTAGGCCTTGGCGACGTCGGGGTCCTTGAAGGCGTCGAGCTTCTCGACCTCGTCAGCCGCGTCGTCCCGCTTGTCGATGGCCTCGTCGAACGCGGTGGTCACCGACGTGAGGGCCTCGTCGTCGGCCGTGGCCTTGGGGTGGCTCTTGAAGTAGGCGACCGAGGTCTTCTGCACCTGCGCGCCGGCGTCGTACACCGCCTGGTAGTCGGCCTTGAGATCGGTCAACGCCGTCTGAGCCTCCTTGAAGTCGGCCTTGGTCGGCGTGCTGTCCTTCGCCGAGGGCTTGTCGTCGCTGTCGTCCCCGCCGCTGCTTCCGCAGGCAGTGAGCACGAGGGCGGCGGTGAGGGCGCCGACGAACGGGCGAAGTCGCGTGGTCTGGAAGCGCATGGGCGGGCCTTTGCAGCGAGATGGAGGGCGTGTTGTGACGATCTGCTGGTGTTTGCCCCACGGTCCCGGCGCCCAAACCCGCGGGACGTTCACTGGTCCGCGAACGATCAGTCCGTGTTGTCGAGCCAACGGGCAGCCGCGTCGTACGTCCCCTCCGGAGTGTCGTTGAAGGCGATGGCGGCGCCGGGGGCGTGCAGGCGAACCAGGTTGATCACACGTTCCAACAAAGACAGATCTCCGCGTACGCCGCCGCCCACCACCACGCACTCGTAGGCATGTGCGGTCAGCGCCGCCGCCACGACCGCGTCCACGTCATCGCTGCCGTCGAGCCCGAAGAGACAGAACTCCGCCTCCAGACCGGCTTCGATGAAGCGGGCCCTGCCCACCTCGATGCCATCCACGACCGGTTGGGGATCCCACGGGCCGGGCACCCGATGGGGGTCCAATCCGATCACGAGCACGCGTGGGGTCTGGGGCGAACTTTCCATGGCTGAAGGCTAGAGCCTGTGCGGTGGTCGGAGGAGACTGAGCGCATGAGCGGGTCCAGCGCCAAGGAGGTTGTCGAGGAGATGTTCCGGCGGCAGCAGGCGGGTGACGCCGCCGCGCTCGACCTGGTGGCGGTCGACATGGTGAACCACGCTGCCGGGCCTCAGGGTCGCGAGGGGCTGAGCCTGATCCTGGGCATCATCGACGAGGACCTCGGGCCGGTTGAGGTCGAGCAGCACCACCTCATCGGTGAAGGCGATCTCGTGGCCCAGCACCTCACCCTCCGCGGAGTCCACAGGGCCTCGACCATGCCGCTCCTCGCCGGCACCCCCGTTTCAGGCCGTCCGGCTTCGTGGACGTTCATCCACATCTGGCGGGTCGCCGACGGGATGATCGTCGAACACTGGGCCTGTCGTGACGACATGGGGCTGCTGGAGCAGCTGCGCGGGTGACCACCATCAGCACGCTCGACCCGATGGCCATCGCCGCAGTGGCCGCGATCCACACCGGTCGGGGGGAGGAGCTTCGTCAGCTGCTGGCCGCCAACACCGACCTGGCCACGGCGCGCCTCGGTGACGATGATCCCGATGGGATGAGCCGCTCGCTGCTACACGTCGCCACGGACTGGCCCGGTCACTTTCCGAACATCGCCGACACCATCAGGATTCTCGTCGAGGCCGGGGCTGAGGTGAACGCACGTTTCCGCGGGCCGCACCCGGAAACACCGCTGCACTGGGCGGCCAGCTCCGACGACGTCGACGCGCTGGTCGCGCTTCTCGACAACGGCGCCGACATCGACGCGGACGGCGGCGTCATCGCAGGCGGTACGCCACTGGGTGACGCCACTGCATTCGGGCAGTGGCAGGCCGCACGCACCCTCGTCGCGCGCGGGGCCCGCGCCAGCACGTTCGACCTGGCCGCCCTCGGCATGACCAGCGACGTACTCGCCATCATCGAGCGCTCCGACCCGCTTCCCGTCGACGAGATCAACCACGCCTTCTGGTCTGCCTGTCACGGCAACCAGGTTCCTACCGCGCAGGCACTGGCGGAGCTGGGTGCGGACCTCGACTGGCTGCCGGGCTGGGAGAACGCCACGCCGCTCGACATCGCTGCTCGCGTCGGGGCGCACGACGTCATCCGCTGGCTCCATGGCCGGGGAGCCCACACCTGCGAACAGCTCCGCGACCTGACCTGACCAGCAAGCATGTTGCTTGGCTCGGCTACAGCATCTTGTGGAGTACGTCGATGTGCTCACCGTCGTTGCTGACGAAGCTCTCCAGCGGGGTCCACCCACACTTCTCGTAGAAGGCGGCCGCAAGGTCGGTGCCGACCCATGCCTCGGCGATGTGATGCTCGGCCGCCCACCGTTCCAGGTGCTGCATCAACACACGACCGACCCCGCCTCCGCGTAGGTCACTGCGAACGATCATGCCCGGTCACCCATGGGGAGGTGTCACGACGCTCGTCGAGGTCGTAGGTGTCCAGGCCGACCGCCCCGAGCACGGCGCCGGAGGCATCTCGGGCCACCCAGGTCACCGGGAAGGTTCTCCCTGCCGGCCTCACTGCGAGTGACCTCGAGCCACCATGCCGGGTCCTCCGACTCGGGAGGGTGTCCCCACTCCTGCCACCTCATCATCGCCACCGACTCGACCGCGTCGAGCGAGTCGGCCAGCAGGGTGACGTTGAGTTCCACGGCTCGCAACCTAGGCCACGCTTGTGCACGGAGACCAGCGAATATGCAGCAGGCGCGAGGACTCAGCCGTCACCTGGTGTCGGGAGGTCGAGGTCGTGCTCCTCGATGAACGCATCGATGTCGGCCTGGCTGGTCTGACCGCCCGCGAGAGCTTCCTTGGCCGCGATGAGGTGCTCGTTGGGAGCTGACAGCTCCAGAGCGATGTTGTCGGGGTCCCGGAAGTTCAGGTGGTATCCGAACTCCATGTCGCGGATCGGCGTGTAGGTGACGCCGAGCGAATCGAAGCGACGCTCCCAGTCCTCGAGCTCCGAGCGTGACTGGGCAGTGAGGCCGAGGTGATCGAGACCGGTCGTCAGCTCGGTGAAGGCACCCCCGCGTGCCTCTCCGTGCTTCATCACTGACAGCGTGAACCCGGTTCCGGGGTGCATCAGGATCCGGCCGTAGCCGACGTCGAGCACCGGGACGAAATCGAGCACCTCGATGTAGAAGCGTTCGCTCACATCGAGGTCGGAGACGGTGAACGAAACGTGGTCGACCCCGGCGAACGTCACCATCGGACGGGCTCCTCTCAGCGCCACGCAGCCCGGCGCGGCCGCTCGTGACACCCGTCCATGATGGCCTCGTCAATGACCGGTGACCAGACTTGCGGGCCACCCGAAACGCTCGTCGGACGACCAGGCACCCCATGCCTCGCCCACCTGCATTCACACGTTGTGCGTGGCTGTGACGGAGTCGTCGCATCTCTGGCCCCGGCCCGTTGTCCGGCCGCAGGCCGCAGCCAGCGCCGCGATGGCGGCAGCAACCAGAAAAGCCAGGGACAGCCCACCACGGTCGGCGAGGTTGCCGGCCAGGGCCGAACCCGCCGCCTGGCCCATGGTCAGGGTGATGAAGAGGACAGAGGTGCCGGCGGCCGCTCGTTCCGGGACGAGGACGGAGGCCCAGGCGATCAGGGCGGTGGTGGCTGCGACGAAAGCCCAGCCGAAGGCGAGGCAGGCCATCAATGGAATGGCGAGGGATCCTGCGGCCAGAGCGAGAGTTGCGACGCTGACAGCGACGCCGGTACACGTGGCGAACCAGGCCGCCTCTGGCCTCCACGTACTGAGCTGTCCCGCCGTCACGACGGTGGCCGTGCCGCCCAGCCCGACCGCCATCCAACCGATCGTCGACCACGGGCCACCGACTCCCTGCTCGACCAGCTGGGTCCGTCCATAGGTCCAGACGGCTGCGGACGACGCTCCGAGAAGCAGCGCCCCGGCGGCCGGCGTACGAAGATCGGTCACGAAGCGCCATCCGGCGCCACCAGCTGAATCTGCGGGACCCTTCGTCTCCCGCGTCGATCGGGACTTGTCGAGGAGGAGCACGGCGACCCCCGCCGCGGCCGTGAACACCGCACCGATGACGAACCCCGCCCGCCACTGGGGCAGCAGCACGAGGGCAAGGGCGCCAGCAGCTACGAGGCCTGGCCCGGTGCCGGAGTTGACGACGGCTTGCGCATGGCCCTGTCGGCGCGCGGAGACATTGCGGCCGACGAGGCCGACGAGGCCGGGCGATGCAAGTCCGGCGCCTGCTGAGGCGACGATGGCAACAGGTACGAAGACGGCCGAGCTGGCCGCGAGTGCCATGCCGGCGGACCCGACCGACCCGATGAGCAGTGCGGCCAGGACCAGCATCCGTGGCTGTCTGTCAACGAGCAGCCCGACCAGTGCCCCGACCGAGTAGGCAATCGAGGCGCCGGAGGAGATGTAGCCAACCGCCGACGAGCTCAGCTGAAGGGAGGCCTGGATGTCGGAGAGGTAGAGCCCGTAGGCAAGGCGGACCAAGCCGTAGGTCCCCGCGATCAGGCTTGTCCCGGCAATGACCAGGCAAAGCTCTCGAGTCGTTCCGAACGATAACGCGCGTTTCATTTTTTCAGCCTAGACTACGGATGTGGTCATACGTGCGCGCACCGAGGCGAGACTGCTGGACGCAGCCGATGAGCTCCTCTTCGACCGTGGGGTCGTTGCCACTCCGGTGGACGCGATCCTGGAGCGGGCGGGCGTCTCTCCCGCCACCCTCTACCGCGCCTATGGCAGCAAGGAGGGACTGGTCGCCGCGACTCTCGAGCGGCGCCAACGCGACTGGCTCTCCGTCTGGGACGAAGCCGTGGCGCAAGCTACCGACGACCTGTCCCGCCTGCTCGCCGTCTTCGACGCGCTCGACTCCTTCAGCAGCCGGCCCCACGCCGCTCGTTGGTGCGCATTCCTCGGGACGGCCGCCGAGTACGCCGAAGCGCCGCCCGTCCTGGCCGCAGCCATCCAACGCGACACCGACGATCTGCGCACGCGACTGACCACGTTGGCCGAGCCCATAGCTGGGCCGGGAGCTGCAGAGCTGGCCGAGCAGCTCCTGCTCGTCATCTCGGGCGATCTCGCCATGCGCCTGCGCTCGGTCGGCCCCACCGACACCTCAGCCGCCCGGAAGATCGCCCGGAAGATCGCCGAGACCATCGTGGAGCGTGCGAGCACCTGATGGTGGAAGTACGCGGCTCTGAGGGCACGCACGAACGTTGGATGTCGGGTTCCTAGACTGCAGCGGTGGAGGCGGCGGGGGACGAGGGAGCGCGAGGAGCGTTTCGTCACGGCGTGAGGTTGGGTGTCCCCTTCGCGGTCGTCGGCTTTCTGCTCAGCCTCTCCTTCGGCGTTCTGGCCAGGCAGGCAGGATTCAGCGTCGTACAGGCCATCCTCACCTCGGTGGTCGTCTTCGCCGGGTCGGCGCAGTTCGCCATGCTGTCGGTGATCACCGTCGGAGGCGGCATTCCCGCTGCACTGACCGCGGCGAGCTTGATGAACTCGCGGTTCCTGGCCATGGGTGTCGCACTGGCACCGTCGTTGCCGGGTGGCCCGTTGAAGCGGGCTGCGCAGGGACAGACCGTCGTCGACTCCTCGTGGGCGCTCGCCAATCGCGGCGACGGCACCTTCGACCGGTGGCTGCTGTTCGGCACGACCGTCCCGCAGTACCTCACCTGGACGCTGGGCTCGGTCGTGGGCGCGGTCTTCGGAAACGCGCTCGGCGACACACAGCGTCTCGGCCTCGACGCGATCTACCCGGTGTTCTTCCTCTCGCTCCTGATCACGGAGCTCCGGGATGCGACCTCCCGCTGGGCGGCGGTCGGCGGGGGACTCCTCGCCCTCGCCCTGGTGCCGATCAGTCCACCAGGCATCCCCATCCTGGCCGCGAGCACTGTGGCGCTCATCGGTCTGATGCGGAGGTCGGCGTGACACTGACCTACACCCAGGTCTGGGTCCTCATCCTCGGCTGCGCTGCGCTGACCGCGCTGATCAAGGCGTTCGGGCCGGTACTCCTCGGCGGCCGGGAGCTGCCGCCATGGTTCTCCCGCGTGATCGTGCTGATGGCGCCGACGCTCCTGAGCGCCCTGGTCGTGACCTCGGTCTTCGCCAGCGGGCGCTCGTGGTCGGTGGGTGCCCACACGGTCGGCGTCGCCGTGGCCGCGGTGATGCTCTGGCGACGCCTGCCCCTGGTGCTGTGCGTCGTCGTGGCAGTCCTCGTCACCGCAGGGTTGCGGGCCATCTGAGGCTCAGCGCTGGCCTAGGTCCGGCGCCCGGGCGAAGAGTGTCCGGGTCGGGTGACTCAAGCGGCGACGCGCTCGGACCCGGCAGTAGGTGAGGCGAGCCAGGTCTGCTCGGCGCCACACCAGCAGGTGTAGTGCGCCTCGAGCCCGCGCCTGGTCGTTTCGTAGGACGAGACCTGGCTGAGGAATATGAGCTGACCGCGACGGCAAGCGGTGCACTGGTTGACGAACATCCCGACCTCCTTCATGTGGTGTCGAACGGGGACAGTTCCATTCTGAGGCCTCGGCGGGCATAGGGGTAGTCTTGCTTTGCTTGAGAACCTCAAGGAGATTCCTATGCTTTCATTGCACCAGCTCAGATGCTTTCTGGCGACCTACGAGCTCGGCTCGCTGACGGCCGCGGCGGATCAGCTCGGCTACAGCCAGCCGTCGGTGTCGGAGCAGATCCGCAACCTCGAGCGAAGTGTGGGAGGGGCGCTGTTCACGCGGGTCGGCCGGGGAGTGGTGCCCACCGCGTCGGCCGAGGCGATGCGGCCGCACGCCGAGCGCACCGTCGCGGCCGCGGACGAGACGGCTCGGGCCGCGATGAGTGTCTCCGCGCTGGAGACCGGCACGATCCGGTTCGGCATGTTCGGCACCTCGCGCCTCTATGCGAGTGCCGATCTGGTGGCTGAGGTGCTGTCGCGGCATCCGAACGTCAGGGTCGAGCTGGTGGGGCAGAACTCGGTCGACGTCATGGAGGACCTGCGACGCGGGCGGATCGAGGCCGCCATGATCGCCGTACCCCAGGTCAGCAGTGAGGGGATGGAGGTCGTCCCGGTGGCGCGCGACGAGCTCGTCTACGTGAGCGCCTCACCCGAGCGGCTCCGCTCGCCCGTGACCGCTGCGCAGCTGGCGCGCGCGTCGCTGGTGATGCCCGAGACCACGTGGCGGGCGGTCGACTCAACCCGTATCGTCCTGCGGCGGATGATGCACGAGACCGGGCTCAACCCCACCACCCGGGTCGAGGTGGAGGACGTCGAGACCGCGGTGGAGCTGGTCGGCCGCGGCGTGGCCGACACGGTCATTCCCAAGGGCGCCGCGACGCAGCTGCTGCCCCGGTTGGCGCCCGCTGCCGGGTGGGTGTCGCTGAGGCCCAAGCAGTACGACACGATCGCAGTGGTGCATCGGGCTAACGCGACCCTCTCGCCGGCGGCGCGGCTGATGGTCGACCTGGCCACCGAGCGGATCCAGGCCCTGACCGACCCACTCGGTCGCCGCCCGAACGACGACGTGCTCCCGGCTAGCGGCCCTTCCAGACCGGGGGCCGCTTCTCGGCGAAGGCCTTGAATCCCTCGAGGCCGTCCTCGGAGCCGTAGAGGGTGTCGACAGTCGGAAGGGTTCGGCTGGTGACCTGGTTGAGGACTTCCTGGAAGGGGGCGCCTTCCGCGGCGCGGGCGGTCTCCTTGATGGCTGCGAAGACGAGCGGGGGTCCGGACTCCAGCAGCCGGGCGACGGCCCAGACGCGCTCCATCAAGGTGTCGGCGTCTGCGAGCACCTCGTTGACCAGGCCCCAGCGGTGGGCCTCGTCGGCGTCCATCCACCTTCCGGTGAAGAGCAGCTCCATGGCTACGTGGTAGGGCATCCGCTTGGGCAGCTTGATGGTCGCGGCGTCGGCGAGGGTGCCGGCGTTGATCTCGGGGAGGCCGAACTGGGTGGCCTTCGAGGCGTAGATCAGGTCGCAGGACAGGGCGAGCTCGAAGCCGCCGCCCATGGCGAGGCCGTGGACGGCGGCGATCACTGGCTTGTTCAGGCCGGGAAGTTCTTGGAGGCCGCCGAAGCCGCCGACGCCGTAGTCGCCGTCGACCGCATCACCGCCTGCTGCTGCCTTGAGGTCCCAGCCGGCGGAGAAGAACTTGTCGCTCGCCGTACGCAGGATCGCGACCAGGAGGGTGGGGTCGTCGCGGAACTCCGCGAAGACCTTGCCCATGACTCTGCTGGTCGCCAGGTCGATCGCGTTGGCCTTGGGGCGGTCCAGGGTGACCTCGAGGATGCCGCCTTCGCGGTGGACTTGGACTTCGTCGCTCATGTTTGCTCCTTTGCTCACGAGCCGAGGGGGCGGAGCATGGCCCGCGAGATGATGTGGCGCTGGATCTCCGAGGTGCCGTCCCAGATGCGTTCGATCCTGGCGTCGCGCCAGATGCGTTCCAGGGGGAGCTCGTCCATCAGGCCCATGCCGCCGTGGATCTGGATGGCCTCGTCGGCGACGAAGGCCAGCATCTCGGTGGCCTTGAGCTTCGCAATTGCGATGTCGGAGTCGGTGGCGATGCCCTGGTCGACTCGCCAGGCGGCCTCGAGGGTCAGCAGCTCCGCGGCCTTCAGCTCGACAGCCATGTCGGCGAGCTTGAAGGAGATGCCCTGGAAGCGGCCGATCTTCTGGCCGAACTGCTCACGCTCCGCGGCATGGCGTACGGCGAGGTCGAGCGCTCTCTCCGCACGACCGAGACAGGATGCGGCCACCTGCAGGCGAGTGCTGCCGAGCCAGGTGCCGGCGAGGTCGAAGCCGTGGCCCTCCTCGCCGAGCAGGGCCTGCGGCCGGGACGTGGCAGTTGTCGAAGTCGAGGATCGCGTTGGTGTAGCCGCGGTGCGACACGTTGCGATAGCCGTCGTGCACGGTCAGCCCAGGGGTGTCGAGATCGACGAGGAACGTCGACATCGACTTCTTCCCGTCGCCCGGCTCGTCGGTGACGGCGAACAGGATCACGAAGTCGGACTCCTGCGCGTGGCTGATGAAGTGCTTGGTGCCCTTGATCCGCCACCCGTCGCCGTCGCGTACGGCGCGCGTGCGCATCCCGCGCAGGTCGGAGCCCGCGTCGGGCTCGGTCAGTGCGAGGCAGTCGCGGCGCTCGCCTCGGATGCTGGGGTAGAGGTAGCGCTCCTTCTGGGCATCGGTGCCGGCCAGCAGGATGTTCGAGGGCCGGCCGATGCAGGAGTGCAGGGCGTAGTTCGCACGGCCGAGCTCCTTCTCGTAGAGCACCCAGGTCACCGTGTCGAGCCCTGCGCCGCCCACCTCCTCCGGCATGTTCGCCGCATGCAGGCCAGTGCTGATCGCCTTGTTCTTGATCTGCTCGGCCAGCTCGTGCGGCACCTTGCCGGTGCGTTCGACCTCGGTCTCGTGCGGGTAGAGCTCGCGCTCCACGAACGCGCGCGTCACCTCGACGATGCTGCGCTGCTCCTCGGTGCGGGAGAAGTCCATCAGCGCACCTCCTGTCTCTCGTAGTCCTGGTCGGTCAACGGTTCTGCAGTGCGGCGCTCGCCGCCGCGCGCCCTGTGCGGACGGCGCCCTCCATGTAGCCGGCCACCCACTGGTCGGAGCCGCACACGTAGAACGGCGGTTCGTGGGTGCCGTGCAGCGGCCCGACGGCCTCGACGTCGCCGGGCCTCCAGTTGGTGACGTAGCCCTGCGTCCACGGGTCGGTTCCCCACAGTCGCGTCCAGGTCTGCAGGGGGGTGAGGGCGGTGTCGCCGTACAGCTCCGTGAGCTGGGCGAGTGCCTCACGAGTGCGGGTCTCCGGGTCGCTGGAGAGGAAGGCGGCGTACCGCTCCGGCGGGACCAGGGTGGACAGCACGCCCTCCTGCTGGGGCCAGGTGGAGCCGATCACGCCCTCGCTCTCGGCGAGCGCGTTCTGGCCGTTCTCGCGCCAGAAGGGCCGGTCGTACGCCGCGACGAACTTCGCCGCCCAGGCGTGCCGCTGACGACGCAGCGAGGTGAGCCGCGCCTCGCTGACGCCGGTGATGTCGATGTCGCGGGCCGGCCCTGAGGGCGTGGCAAGCACCACCGCGTCGGCGCCGATCTCTTCGCCGGCCGCGGTGGTGACGACGCAGCCCTGGTTGGAGATCGCGATCCGGGAGACCGGCGTCGAGAGGCGTACGTCGGACAGCCCTGCCGCCATCGTCAACGCCACCGTCGCCGATCCTTCGGCGACGCGCTGGTTCTCCCACTCGGTGACGTCGTAGGCAGCCGTGCCGCCGCCGACGGCCTGCTTGCGCGCATAGGCGAACATGCTCTGTCGCTCGATCGACCCGTCGGCGAGGCTGAGGTGGACGAGGTCGAAGGCACGCAGCACGGCAGCGCTCGCGCCGGCCTCGCGGAGGAAGTCGCCGACGCTGAGCTGGTCGAGCCGGTGCAGGTCGGGGTGGGCGAACGGGTCGGCCGGGTCGATCGACGTGACGAGCTTCTCCAGCAGCGACTCGACCTCCTCGTGCGAGGCGATGTCGGCTTCGGTGAACCACGACGGCCACGGCCCGATGTCGACGGACTCGGGGGTCTGGCGGGTGATCTCACCCGGCTCCGCGACGTACGACGGAACGAGGGTCAGCCCGAGCTCGGCCACCAGTGCGAGGTACGACGTGTGTGCGTTGCCCACCACCTCGCCGCCGAGCTGGACCCGCCGACCGTCAGGGAGCTCGACCTGCTCGACCCGGCCGCCGACCCGGTCGCGCGCTTCGAGAACCGTGACCGTGGCGCCGCCAGCCTCCAGGTCGCGAGCGGCGCTGAGCCCGGCCAGCCCGGCGCCGACGACGACCACGTCGCTGCGAGTCATGCAGACCTCACCTGAGTACGACGGCGTGCTCGGGCAGCCAGCCGATGTCGACCCGGTCGCCCGCGTTCCACCGGTTGTCCGCACGCATGGTCGGCAGGTTCTGCTCGAGCACGGTCAGGGTGATGCCCGTCCCGACGGAGACCTGGTATTGCGTCGTCGCGCCGTGATAGCTCGTCGAGACGATCGTGCCGGGCGTCTGCACCATCGTCGGGCTGAAGTCGCTCATCCAGATCTTCTCCGGGCGGATCGCGACGCTGACGTGGTCGCCGTCGGTCGAGGCGTTGTGCCCCGGGACGGGGATGCGGAGGTCAGCGGTGACGGAGACCGAGCCGCCGGCGTACACCCCGGGCATCAGGTTGCTGGTGCCGATGAACCCGGCCGCGAAGACCGAGGTGGGGTTCTCGTAGACGTCCTCAGGCGTGCCGCACTGCTCGATCACGCCACCGTTCATGATCGCCACGCGGTCACTCATGCTGAGCGCCTCGTCCTGGTCGTGCGTGACGAACAGGAAGGTGATCCCGACCTCGCGCTGGATCGACTTCAGCTCGGCCTGCATGGCGTGACGAAGCTTGAGGTCCAGTGCGGCGAGCGGCTCGTCGAGGAGCAGCACCTTCGGCCGGTTGATCAGCGCGCGTGCGAGGGCGACACGCTGCCGCTGGCCACCGGAGAGCTGCGCGGGCTTGTCCGCGGCCCGCGGGCCGAGCTCGACGAGCTCGAGCATCTCGGCGACGCGCTTGTCGATGTCGGCCTTGTCGACGCCCTTGCGGCGCAGGCCGAAGCCGACGTTGCGGCGTACGTCGAGGTGCTCGAACAGCGCGTAGCTCTGGAACACGGTGTTGACGTCGCGCTTGTGCGGCGGAGTGCTGGTCACGTCCTCGTCTCCGACGAGCACCGAGCCGGACGTCGGGTCGCTGAACCCGGCGATCATTCGCAGCGTCGTGGTCTTGCCGCAGCCCGAGGGGCCGAGGAGGGAGAAGAACTCGCCACTGTCGACGTCGAGGTCGAGGTTGTCGACGACGGTGGTCTCGGCGAAGACCTTGGTCAGCCCGCGCAGGGAGACGGCGTGGCCAGTCGTCGGTGGGGTCATCGGCGTTCGCCTCCGGTGATGAGGTCCAGGCTTGCGTTGGACGTCGTGCGGTTGAACAGTCGCGGCAGCAGGAGCGCGGCCACGATCAGCAGTGCCGAGACCAGGAGCATCAGGGTGCCGACGGCGTTGATCGCCGGCGAGACGCCGAAGCGGATGGAGGAGTAGATGCGCACCGGGAGTGGCTGCGGGTCCACCCCGGTCGTGAAGAACGCGAGCACGAAGTCGTCGAAGACGAGTGCGAAGACGAGCAGCCCGGACGCGATCAGGGCAGGCACCAGCGTGGGCAGGGTGACCAGGCGCAGCGACTGCCACGGCGTACACCCCAGGTCCCGGGCGGCCTCTTCGACCTCGAGCGGGATGCTGGCCAGCCGACCGCGCACGATCACGGTGACGTAGGCGATGGAGAACGTGATCTCGGCGAGCACGACGGTGCCCAGGCCCAGCTTCAGACCCGCCCCGGTGAACACCAGCAGTGCGGCGACGCCGGTGACGATCTCCGGCGTGACCAACGGCAGCAGGGTGATCGCGCCGATGACGCGGCCGCGACGCGACCGGACCCGCTCCAGGCCCAGCGCCAGCATCGTGCCGAGTATCAGCGAGCCGACCGCGGAGATGGACGCGATGAGCAGGCTCGCGCGCAGGGAGTCCAGCAGTGCGTCGTTGTGGAAGAAGTCGACGTACCACCGGGTGCTGAAGCCCGAGAACGCCGACAACGACTTCTTGTCGTTGAAGCTGAACAGCGCGACCGCGAAGATCGGGATGTAGAGCCAGGCGAAGAACAGCACCGTGACCACCACGGCCAGGAGCGGCTTGCGTTCGAGCTTGCGGGCGCGGGCCATCAGAGCTCCCGCGCCTTCGTCGACGTGGCTCGCAGGTAGACGACCATCAGCACCGTCAGCGCCGCCATCATCGAGACGGTCATCGCCGAGCCGAGCGGCCAGTTCTGGCCCTCGACGAACTGCTGCTGGATCAGGTTGCCGATCATGAACGTGCTCGAGCCGCCCAGCAGCTGAGCGCTGACGAAGTCGCCCAGCGCGGGCAGGAAGACCAGCAGCATCCCGCCGTACAGCCCGGCGCGGGTGGCGGGCACCGTCACGGTGAAGAAGGTGCGCAGCGGGGAGTGGTAGAGGTCCTTGCCGGCCTCGATCAGCGAGACGTCCATCCGCTCGAGCGAGGCGTAGATCGGCAGGATCATGAACACCACGAAGCCGTAGACCAGCCCGCCGATCACCGCCCACGGCGTGTTCAGGAAGGCGATGCCGTCGCCGAGTCCGGTCTTGCGAATGCCGCTGTTGAGGAGGCCGTCGTCGGAGAGCAGCGCCTTCCAGGCATACATCCGGATCAGGTAGCTGGCGAAGAACGGCACCACGATCGCGGCGATGAGCGCGTTCTTGTAGCGACCACCGTGCAGCGCGATCGCGTAGGCGACGGGGTAGGCGATCAGCACCGAGAGGGCGACCGTGGCCAGCGCGTAGAGCAGCGAGCGGACGAACAGGCGGAGGTAGACCTCGTCCCACAGAGCCCTGTAGTTGACGGTCGTGTCGCCGAAGACCGGGAAGCCGTCACGGGTGGTGGTGCCGAACGAGAGCAGCAGCACGATCACCATGCTGGAGACGAAGAACGTCACCATCCACAGCGTCGGCAGCGCGAGCAGCCAGCCCCACAGGCCGGTGCGCTGCGAGGACCTCCGGCGGCGTACCACCTGCTCGTCGGACACCTGGGCGGCCACGTCAGCTGGCCTTGACTTCGGTCCACGCGGCCGTACGACGCTGTACCTCGTCGGCGCCCAACAGGCGGAAGACGTCGGGGTTCTCGAGGTCCTTGACGTCGATGTCGCAGGCCGGGACCTCCTTGGCCAGCTCGGTGAACGTCGCGACCGCGTCCTTCACGGGGAACGGGTAGTAGAGGTAGTTGATGTTCTTGACCGCGTTCTCGGGCCGGAGCAGGTAGTCGATGAACACCATCGCGGTGCCGGGGTGCTTCGCGTTCGTGGGGATCGCGTAGGCGTCCGAGTTGATCGGCGTGCCTTCCTTGGGCGCCTCGAAGTCGTAGTTCTCCGGCTTGTTGACCAGCCCCTGGCGGAGATACATGAAGTCGCCGCTCCACATGTGGTGGATCCAGGCGCCGCCGCCGTTCATGTTGTTCACGTCGTCGGAGGAGTAGGCGCGCAGCACCTTCTTCTGGCTGATCAGCAGCTTCTTCATCTCGTCGAGATGAGACTTCTTGGCGGTGTTCACGTCGTACCCCAGGCGAAGCGCGGCCATCCCGAGCGCCTCGTCCTGGTCGTCGAGGGTGAAGATGTGGCCTTCGCCCTGGGGGTTCCAGAGGTCCTCCCAGCTGCCGGTCATGTCGCTGACCTTGTCGGTGCGCCAGCCGATGCCGGTCTTGTAGACGGTGAACGGCACGGAGACCCGCGACTTCGGGTCATACCAGGGGTCGTTGAAGTAGGACCCCGAGTAGTAGACCTGATCGGCGTTCTTCAGCTGGTCGTGGTCGATGGCGCGGAGCTTGCCCTCGCGACGCATCTTGACGACCCACTTGGCGATCGGGAAGGTGATGTCGTACTGGTTGCCGGCGGCGATCTTGGCGTACATCCCCTCCATCGAGTCGAAGTTGGACTCGATGATCTTGACGCCGTACTCCTTCTGGAAGCGCCGGAGCACGCCCGGGTCCAGGTAGTCGGCCCAGTTGAAGTAGATGAGGTCGCCGTCGATCTCGGCCTTCGCCGACTTGGGCAGGGGAGCGGCGGCCGGTACGTCGTCGCGGATGTAGGCGCAGCCCGGCAGCGTCGCGGCGACCCCGAGGCCCAGACCGCCGCGCAGGAGCGTACGACGGCTGGTGGAGGCCTGGGTCCAGCTCACGTGAGCGACTCCTGCAGCTGGGCGGACGCCTCGGGCAGCGGGCCGTCGTGGCCGACGAGCACCCCGATCGTCACGGCGAGCGTGGCCCGGGCATCGGCGAGCGTCAGGTGGGGGTCGTTGGCGAGCACCCGCGCGCCGAGGCCGTCGCAGAGCGCAACCGCGGTCTCGGCGACCATCCGCGAGTCGATCGCGCGATGGAAGGCGCCGGAGGCGACGCCCTCGTCGATGATGCCGGCGATCGTGACGTAGAGGTCCTCGTAGAGCTCGGCTCCGACCTTGGCCAGCTCCGGCTGGCGGATGCAGAGCAGGGCCAGCTCCTGCCAGAGCAGCCACTCGTGCGCCAGGTTCTCGTCGCTGGGCAGGCACCTGTCGATGAAGGACGACAGGCGCTGCGCCGGCCGGTCACCGGCCCGACGCATCGCCTGTTCGTTGAGGACTCCCGACACCTGGTGCGAATAGCTCAGCACGTCGGCGAACAGCTGTTCCTTGGTGTCGAAGTGGTAGTGCAACAGGCCGGCCGAGACCCCGGCCGCCTTGGCGATGCCGGCCATCCGGACCTTCGCCAGCCCGTCGCGGACGATGCAGTCGGCGGCGGCCGAGAGGATGCGGGTGCGGGCTCCTGCGGCGGCCAGCTCGCGCTGGTTGAGCTCCTTCGGGTGGGTCTCCGTCATCGGTGCTCCCTCCCGGCAACTGACTGCGCCGCAGTTTGACTGTTCAGTCAGTCAGCGATGCTAGGCTCGCCGCGATGAGGCGTCAAGGGTCCCCTCAGTGGCCCCTTCCACAGTCAGGGCCCGGCTCCGCGTCCGCGACCGGACGGTCGCTGGATGCCCTCTTCGATCCCCGCTCGATCACCGTGCTGGGCGCGAGTGACGACCCTGCCAAGTGGGGCAACATCCTCGGCAGGCGGGCGCTCGAGAGCAGCGGTGGCCGGCCGGTGCTGCTGGTCAACCGTCGGGGAGTTGACGTGCTCGGGCGGCAGGTGTTCGACACGTGTGCATCGGCCCGGGAGTTCTTGGGGGAGCCCCTCGATCTCGTCGTGGTGTGTGTGCCCGCTCTCGAGGTCGTGGCTGCGGTGACGGCAGCGGTCGAGGCGGGTGCCCGGTCGCTGGTGGTGATCACGGCCGGCCTGTCGGAGCTGGGTGCGGAGGGTGCCCTGCTGGAGCAGGAGGCGGTTGCTGTCGCTCGGTCGGCCGGGGCCGTCCTCGTCGGGCCGAACTGCCTCGGCGTGGTCGACACCAGCGCCGACCTCCAGCTCACCCATGACCTGCTGCCGCCCGGGCAGGTCGCGGTGCTGAGCCAGAGCGGCAACGTCGTACTCGATCTCGCTGCTTTGCTCGACGACCGGGGTCTGGGCGTCTCGCGCTTCGTGTCACTCGGCAACCAGGCCGACCTGACGGTCGTGGACCTGATGGCGGCCTGCGTGGACCACGACGAGACCCGGGCGGTCGCGATCTATGCCGAGGACGTGGTCGACGGCCGGGCGTTCATCACTGCCGCACGGTCGCTTGCGGCTGTCGGCAAGCCGGTGGTGCTGATGGCGCCGGGTCGCTCGGCGGCCGCCGTACGCAGTGCGGTCTCGCACACGGGTTCGTTGACGAGCGGATATCGGGTGGTCGATGCGGCCTGCGCTGCCGCCGGTGCCTATCGGGTGGACAACCCGACCCAGATGGCCGACCTGTTGCAGGGGCTTCTGGCGAACCGTCGGATGCGCGGCTTGAGCGCTGCGGTCCTCACCGACGGGGGAGGCCACGGTGCGATCGCCGGGGACGCGCTGGCCGCGGTCGGCCTGGAGACGCCTGTCCTCTCATCGGAGACCGGCGTCCTGTTGCGGGCGCAGCTGTCGCCGAACTCCACCGTCGCCAACCCGGTCGACCTCGCGGGCGCGGGGGAGCGCGACCCGATGAGCTACGTCCGCGCGCTCACGACGCTGCTTGCTGCGGACGAGGTCGACGGCGTGCTGATGACCGGGTGGTTCGGGGGCTACTCGACGCAGGCGTCTCGGCTCGCGCCGCTGGAGGTCGCTGCGGCGCAGGTGCTGGCGGACGTCGTCGCTCGGCAGCCCAAGCCCGTCGTGGTGCAGACGATCTTTCCGTTGAGCGACACCTCGGTGCTGCTCCGGTCCGCGGGGATCCCGGTTCACCGTGATGTGGACCGGGCGGCTGCCGTGCTCGCCGGGCTGGTGGAGCGGCCGGCTGTCTTTCAGGGCTCGTTGAGTCTCCCGCCCGCCGCGCCTTCGGTGACGGACACGTCGTACGACGCGGCGAGGGGGTTGTTCGCCGATGCCGGCGTTTCCTTCGGTGCGGCCGTCACGGTGCGTGATGCTGCCGAGATGGAGGCTGCGTTCACTTTGGAGGGGATGACGTTTCCCCTTGTCCTGAAGGCGATGGGGCGCCAGCACAAGTCCGAGGGAGGTGGCGTCGTACTCGGGTTGCGCGACGAAGAGGAGGCCAGGACGGCGTACGCCGTGATGCTGGCCGCGCTCGACCCCCCGGCGGTGTCCGTCGAGTCGATGATCGACACCTCGGTCGGCGTGGAGGTGATCGTGGGCTGTGTCCGCGACCCCCGCTTCGGCCCGGTGCTGATGGTCGGACTGGGTGGGGTCTTCGCCGAGGTGCTCGCCGACACCGCCCTCGCGATCGCCCCGGTCTCCCCGGCGAGTGCGCGTTCGTTGTTGCTCTCGCTCCGGTCATCGCCGTTGTTGCTCGGCGCGCGGGGCCGGCCCCCGGTCGACCTCGACGCGCTGTCCGCCCTGGTCTCGAACGTCTCCCACCTGGCCGCGGCCCACCCCGAGCTCAGCGAGCTCGAGCTCAACCCCGTCTTCGCCGGCCCATCCGGCGCCACGGCCCTCGACGCCCGCGTAGTCCTCGACCCGTAGGTGGTCGAGCAGCGAGGAACGAGCGATCAGGTCGAGACCACCCGCCGTACGCCTAGCGACCGACCCAGCCCCCCGCCGGTTGAGCTTGTCGAAACCCTGGTACGGCGGCTCCGCGACTAGGTGGTTGATCGTCTCTACCTGGTGCCTGCGATCCACCACGTAGCGGTTTCGACAGGCTCAACCGGCGGTTGGCCACCTCGGCTCTTCGTCTCGCCGATGGTCTCGACTGATCACTCGCTTCGCTCGCTGCTCGACCACCTGGGGTTCGGTCCGCGCGCAGCTCCAGGTCAGTCGGCTTCGACGTCCCGGAGGTAGCGCTGGTCGAAGCCGTGGACCCAGGCGTCCTTGGCGGGGAAGACGCCGTGGTCGAAGGCGCGGGAGGTGACGCCTCGCTGGACGCGTTCGCAGGCCTCGCCGTCCTGGTGGGTCACCAGCTCGTTGAACTGTACGACGGGGGAGGGGTCGAACTCCGGGTCCTCGAAGGCCTCGGGGCTGAACAGGTACTCGGTCACCAGCCGGCAGCTCCGCGGGCCCGTGGGGAAGATCGCGGTGGACAGCGCTGTCGTGCCGTCGATGTCGAGGAACATCGACGGGATAGATCCCGGCGCCGAAGTACGCCGCAGCGTCCTCGTGACCCTTAAGCCCTGGCAGCAACGGCAGCCGCAGCCGCGGGTCGGTGATCATCGTCGTACGCCCGTCGGCCAGGGTCACTCCGCCGTCCTCGCGGCCGCTCTCGAAGATGCTGCCCTTCTTGTACGCCGGCACGACGGCCACCAGCTCAGGGTGGATCGTCGGGCAATGCAGGCACTCGTTGTAGTTCTCCTGGACGATCTTCCAGTTGGCCTGCACCTCGTTGACGGTGATGTGCCCGATCCGCAGGTCCGCCAGGCCGAACCGCGCCATCCGCAGCGGCTCGTCCTGCTGGTCGGCGAGGTGCTCGAGCAGGGGACGCGGCTCCTCGCGGGAGAGGTTGACGAACACGAACCCCTCCCAGACATCGACGTGCACCGGCCACAGCGAGGTGCTCTCCCGGTCGATCTCGTCCTTCTCGATCATCGGCGTCGTGACGAGCTTCCCGTCCAGCGCGTAGCCCCACGCGTGATACGGACAGCGCAGGTGGGATCGGGCGAACCCCTGCTCGTCGTCGCAGATGCGCGAGCCGCGGTGGCGGCAGACGTTGTAGAAACCGCGGATCTGCTCGTCCTTGCCGCGTACGACGAGCAGGCTCTCCCCGCCGATCTCGATCCGGAGCCAGGACCCCGGTTTGGGCAGCCGCTCGGCGCGCCCGACGTAGATCCAGTTGCGGTAGAACACCTTCTCGAGGTCGACCGCGTAGGTCTCGTCCGAGTGGTACGCCGCACCCGGCAGCGTCTTCCGGATCGGTTCGGTGGTCGTCGTCATGGCTGACTCCTGAGTCGCGAGATCCCGAGGGGTTTCGCTAACTGTACAGTCAGTCAGTCACTTTGACGCGGGTCAATCTCCAGCCGGTCGAGCTCGACGGCAGTCGCACTGGGCCACCTGACCAAGATCGAGCGACCCAGACGTCCGAGCTCAGTCGTCCGGTGGTTTGCGCCCGCTGCGGGCACGTCGTACGCCGGGAGGCGGGTCGAAGGTGAAGCCGTTGCGTGCCGACCTCCGGATTGTCCAGGGGCCGGAGTGGACGAGTCGGTGATGGTGGCCGCAGAGCAGGATCAGGTTGTCCAACGACGTGGCGCCGCCGTCGGCCCAGTGGGTCAGGTGGTGGGCGTGGGTCATGATCGGTGGCCGGTCGCAGTGCGGGAACCGGCAGTGCTGGTCGCGGGCCACCAGCGCGAGCCAGAGTGACGGGGTCACGAGCCGGTGCGCGCGGCCGACGTCGAGCACCTGGGAGTCGCTGCCGAGCGCGACCGGGATGAGCTCGGCGTCACAGGCCATCCGCCGCACCGCCGCGGCGGAGAGCTCCGCCCCGGTGGTGGTGGCGCCGAACCCCAGCTGATCCCGGAGGTTGTCCACGTCCATCGTGATGGTGATGCGGGGCACATGGCCGTGGCAGGTGGGAAGCAGGTCAGCAGTCTGGGCACGGTGTGAGAGCTCGAGCAGGGCGTCGAGCATCCTGGCGCCGTGGTCACGGGGATCGCGCCCGTCGTGGCCGCACCCAGGGATCCTGCAGCTGTCGGGATCACACACCGGGCCATCGCTGGGCACGGGGGCGGCGAGCGACATGAGGGTGGTCTTGAGCTCGGCGGCGTCCTCGCTGCTGCACCGGCCGTAGATCGAGGCACCGCCGGCCCCGTCGTCCCTGATCGACAGATGGCGGTTGAGATGGGCAGCGCGTTCCTCGCGGTCGAGCTCGCGTTCCTCGCGGCGCGCCTGGCCGTCGGGGTCGACGACCTCGACGAGGTGTCGAGCAGCCTTGCGGAGGTCGGTGGCGTCCAGCGCCTTGGCCTCGGCGAGAAGCACCTGCACCCCGCGGGCCCGGACCTCTGCATCGCCGGGGAGGTGGTCGATCGCCCGGGTGATGACCTGTGCCTTGGGGGTGGAGAGCCACCCGTCCTGGAGAGCCTCACCGACGGGGGCGAGGGCAGGCTCGACGACGGCCTTGGCCAGGCGTACGACGGCGGGTCCGCTGCTCTTGTGCCCGCCGGCCATCGCTGTCACGAAGTCCTGGGTCGAGGCCCAGCCGATCGGCTTGACGGCGCTGGTGGCGTCGAGCTCGCGGACGACGGCCAGCTCGACCGCGTCCACGGTCGACCTCAGGGCCTCGAGCTCGGCCACGGTGTCCATCAGCTCGTCCGGAGTGGCCGCGGCCCAGAGGGCCGCGACGACCTCGCGGAGCACGGCCCGCATCTCGCCGACGACAGCCGGGACCCCACCCGCACTCGGGGTGCCAGGAGGGGTCTCAGACGGGTTGGACATAGGTGAATTCAAGCATCGACCACCGACAGAACTGATCCGAGATTGCCTGTGTGGCACGGGCAATCCCAAGAACTTCAGATTTCTTCTCCGTCCCGCCAGACCGTCATACCCGCGGCGCGGATCTCCGGCACTTGGTCGGTCGAGCGACCATGGAGACCGGACCTGAAATTCAGGCGGAAGCGTGCACGACGCCCAGGAAGGCCCCTGCAATCGACTCACCACTTGTTCGCCGCTCCCTTGTACGACGGTTGCTCGCACCCGTCGCGTTGACCCTTGCGCTGGCCGCCGTCTCCGTGCTGACGGCGCCGACCGCTGCGTTCGCTCGTGGGGGCGGAGGCGGCCACGGGTTCGGAGGTGGCGGCGGCTTCAAGGGCGGTGGAGGCAGAGGTTTCGGTAGCGGTGGAGGTTTCCTCTTCTTCGGCAGCGGCGGGGGCGGCGGTGGTCTGGTCATCATCATCTTGCTGGTCGTGGCCTACTACCTGTTCAAGACCTGGTCCCAGCAACGTCAGGCGAAGCGCAACATGAACACCGCGAGCGACCGCGTGGCTCGGCGCTCCGACAAGCAGGCCCACGCTCGCGCGACGGCCGTCGAGGCACAGGTGGACGCCTTGGCCGTCACAGATGAGACGTTCGACCTGGACGCGCTCAAGGAGCGCGCCGTCAGCCTCTACGTGACCGCTCAGCAGGCCTGGACGGCCGGCGACGAAGCGACCCTCGACTCGATCCTGTCGCCGGTCGTCTACGGCAAGTGGACCGAGCAGCTGGGCGGCTACCTGGCACGGGGTCAGGTCAACGTCGTCGAGATCCTCGAGGGCCCGGAGGTCCGGATGGTCAACGTGGCCAACCGCCCCGGGGAGACCGACGACACCGTCACCTTCCGGGTCACGGCCAGGCTGAACGACTACGTCGTCGACCGGCGCACCGGAGCACAGCTGACCCGCAAGGACCGCTCGCGGCGGCCGGTCGAGTACTGGACGCTGCGCAAGAACCACGCCGGCGAGTGGATCGTGGCCGGGATCGAGCAGGCCGAGGATGGAAGCCACCACCTCACCGACGCCGTGGAGACGGACGCGTGGAACCAGAAGGCAGTGGCTCGCGACGCGATCCTCGACGTCGCCGAGCGCACGTCGGCGTCACGCGCGACCGACGTACTGGCGCTGACGAACATCTCGTGGGCCGAGGACGCCGACCATGCAGCCGGTGACCTGAGCCTGGTCGACGCCCGCTTCGACAAGTCCGTGCTCGAAGTGGCCATCACCACGTTCCTCGAGGAGTGGGCGATGAACGACGGCAGCCTCGACTTCACTGCCGTTCGTACGCCGAACCGCACGGTGCTGCGAACTGCCACGGTGCGCAGCATCGAGGTGCGCGATCTCGTCTCCAGCGACCCGATCGAGTTCCGGGTCGCCGTCGAAGCGCACGGGATCTACTACGAGGTCGACCGCAGGACCGAAGAGGTCGTTGCCGGCGACCCGCGCACCAACCGGACGGTGCCGTTCCTCTTCACGATGCGCCTGGACGACGCGTCCTCGCGGGGCTGGACCGTGACCGCGGTCGATCGCGCCAGCTGACCTGACTGTCAGTGGTCGGGTGCACGATGTTCACATGACCAACAAGAACAAGATCGACTACTTCGAGATCGGCTCACCAGACCCGGCGGCGTCGCGCGCCTTCTACGGCGGACTGTTCGACTGGGAGATCGACGAGAGACCTCAGGGTGACCAGCCCTATCTGATGGTGGACGAGGCGAACGGCGGTCTCTGGGACACCTCGGACATGGGCGGAGGCAACTGGGCGATCTTCTACGTCCACGTCGAGGACGTCTCGGCTGCGCTCGAGCAAGCTGTGGCGCTCGGAGCCACTGTCGCTGTTCCGTTGGTGGACAACGGCCAGATCTACTTCGCGCACCTGGTCGACCCGCTGGGGAACCGGTTCGGGATCTGGCAGCCCAAGGAGTAGGTCTCCCTGAGAACTCCCGGTGGAGTACTCAGCGTGGTGCCCGCTTCTTACCGGAAGCCTTGTGCGCATAATCTTCACCACCGTCGAGGACTGGGGCCGTAGATGATCGAGTTCCGATCGGTCGCGAAGCAGTTCCCGGACGGCACCGTCGCGGTCGAAGACTTCAACTTCACGCTCCCTTCCCGCCAGACCACGGTGTTCGTGGGCTCCTCCGGGTGCGGCAAGACGACGCTGCTGAGGATGATCAACCGGATGGTGGAGCCGACCTCGGGGGAGATCCTGATCGACGGCGAGCTCGTCTCTGCCAAGGACAAGGTGAAGCTGAGGAGGAGCATCGGCTACGTCCTCCAGGCCTCGGGGCTGCTGCCGCACCGGAGGGTCATCGACAACGTGGCCACGGTGCCGTTGCTCAAGGGCGTCCCGAAGGCACAGGCCCGGGAGTCGGCGCTGGCCCTGCTCGACAAGGTCGGACTCGACCGCAGCCTGGCCGACCGCTACCCCGATCAGCTCTCAGGTGGGCAGCAGCAACGCGTAGGGGTGGCCCGTGCGCTGGCCAGCGACCCCAACATCTTGCTGATGGACGAGCCGTTCGGTGCCGTCGACCCCATCGTCCGCGCCGACCTGCAGATCGAGCTCAACCGGCTCCAGCGGGAGCTGGGCAAGACCATCGTCTTCGTCACCCACGACATCGACGAGGCGTTCGTGCTCGCCGACCAGGTGGTCATCTTCCGCAAGGGCGGCGTCATCGCACAGGCCGGCACACCGGCCGAGATCCTCGCGGACCCCGCCGACGACTTCGTCGCGAGCTTCATCGGTTCCGACAAGGGCAAGCGCGACCTGCGCCTCCAGCAGCGCGAGGGCGACGGAGATCTCACCCTGGTCGTGGATCGGGAGGGACGCCCGGTCGGTGTGCTCAGGTCCGAGGACGACCGGCCCGGCGGCGACGGGTCGACCTCGTGAGCTGGACCTTCGACAATCTCGACCTGATCCGCGAGTACACGCTCAACCATGCCCGGCTCGCGATCATCCCCATCGTGCTGAGCTTCCTGCTGTCGGTCCCGCTGGGCTGGGTGGCCAACCGCACCCCCCTGCTACGCAGCATCGTGATCACCGGCGGCAGCCTGCTCTACACGATTCCTTCACTGCCGCTGTTCGTCATCCTGCCGCTCGTCATCCCGACGCGCGTGCTCGACGACACCAACCTGGTGGTGGCCCTGAGCATCTACGGCGTCGCCCTCATGTCGCGGTCGGCTGCGGACGCCCTCGCCTCGGTGAACCAGACGACGGTCGACGCCGCCACCGCGGTCGGCTACTCCCCAGTCACACGCTTCTTCAAGGTGGAGCTGCCTCTGGCAGGACCGGTGCTGCTGGCAGGGATCCGGGTGGTGTCGGTGAGCACGATCGCCCTCGTATCGGTCGGGGTCATCATCGGCTCGGAGAACTTGGGCTACTTCTTCCAGAACGGCAAGCAGCGCGGCATCCTCGAGGAGGTCGTGGTCGGCATCGCGCTGAGCCTGCTCCTCGCGCTGCTCTTCGACGTGATCATCGTGGCGCTGGGCAAGGTGCTCATGCCCTGGACGCGTGGGCCCTCGGCCAAGGCCGGGCCTCCGCCAGAGGTGAGCCTCGGCGGGGTTCGCGGCAGCGTCGGGCAGGCGGGCTTCTGATGGACCTTCTCCTGAGCGCCATCCGCTGGATCTTCGACGGCTCCCACTGGCAGGCCGGGAGCCAGAGCCCGTTGCCCATCCAGGACCGTCTCCTCGAGCACCTCACCTACACCGCGGTCGCCGTCGTCATCGCCGCGCTGATCGCACTCCCGCTCGGCTTCTTCATCGGGCACACGGGTCGGGGACGACAGTTCGTCATCACCTTCACCGGCTCGATGCGTGCCCTCCCGACGCTGGGTCTGCTCTTCTTCCTGCTGATGGTCTTCGGCTACTTCCTCTCCTACGACAAGGCACCGATCGTCGGGGCGACCATCGCCTTCGTGATCCTGGCCATCCCCTCGATGCTTGCCGGCGCCTACTCGGGCCTGGAGTCGGTCGACCGTGGGGTCATCGACGCCGCCCGCGCCAACGGCATGACCGAGCTGCAGATCCTCGTCAAGGTGGAGATCCCGCTCGGCCTGCCGCTCATCGTGGGTGGTGTCCGGGCCGCCGCCCTGCAGGTGATCGCGACCGTCACGATCGCGTCGTACGCCGGACTGGGTGGGCTGGGTCGGATCATCACCAGCGGGATCGGGCTCGCCGACTACGATCGCATCCTGGGTGGTGCGATCCTGGTCACCGTCCTCGCGCTCACGGTCGACGGTCTCTTCGCCATCGCCCAGCGCGCCACCGCTACACGGGGGATCTCGAACACACCCTCTGCGGCACCACGCCGCACCTCCCGTCGGTCACCACGGCCGCCCACGCGTGAGAACGCGTGAGACGAAAGGTAGGACCTCAGATGTCTGTTCTTCGCTCGTTCAGGATGGGTGGGCTCACCATCGCGCTCGGCCTGGCCGCCGTGCTGACTGCGTGTGGCTCCGACGATCCCACTGCAGCCCCCTCCGGAGGTGGCGACGCCGACACCGTCGTCGTCGGCTCCTTCGCCTTCCCCGAGAGCGAGATCCTCGGCGAGATCTACGCCCAGGCCCTCAAGGCCGACGGGGTCGACGTCAAGACCAAGTTCAACATCGGCCCACGCCAGCAGACCATCCCCGCTCTGCAGGACGGGTCGATCAACCTGATCCCGGAGTACAACGGCAACCTGCTCGCCTACTACAACCCCGACTACACCGAGCGCACGACCGAGGAGGTCGACGGCGCCCTGGGGGACGTGGTCGACAAGGACAAGCTGCGCGTCCTGGACTCCGCGGAGGCCGAGGACAAGGACGCCTACGTCGTCACCAGCAAGACCGCCGCGGCCAAGGACCTGACCGCGATCGGCGACCTGGCCGCCCTGGTGCCCTTCTCGCTCGGCTCCAACCCGCAGTTCGGCGAGCTCGGCTACGGCATCCCGGGCCTCAAGACCGTCTACGGCGTCGGCGCCAAGAAGGGCGACGTCACCTTCGTCCCGATCGAGGACTTCGGTGGACCCGACACGGTCAAGGCGCTCGTCGACGACACCGTTCAGGTCGCCGACATCTACACGACGTCCCCCGCACTCAAGACCGAGAACCTCGTCGTGCTGGACGACCCCAAGAACATGATCTCCTCGCAGAACATCGTCCCGCTGCTCTCCAAGGCCGTCTACACCAAGGACATCGCGAAAACCCTGAACGCCATCTCGGCCAAGCTGACCACCGATGATCTGATCGCGCTGCGCGACCGAGTCGAGGGTGACGAGAAGGCCTCAGCCAACACCGCCGCCAAGGACTGGCTCAAGGCGAAGGGTCTGCTCTGACCCGCGCCAACACCCAAGAACCAGGCAACCTCTCTCGCGCGGCCTCATTCGCGGTGCAAAGACGTTCGCCGGCCCATCTGGTGCTCCTGGCAATGCTGAGCGCTGTCGCCCTGAGCGGGTGCGGCAGCGGTTCGGTCAGCGCAGAGAAGAGCGTGCTGTCGACGTGGTACGAGCAGACCAACGAGGCTGTCGCGGCCCAGGGACCACCGCCAGACCCGGTGGCGGCCCGCACATGGGCGTTGGCATGGTGGGCCGCCGACCGCGCCATCGTCGGCAGGAAGGACGGCCCCTACGTCGATGCCGCCGTGGCGTCGGCGGTGCACGACGTGCTGCTAGCTCTCGTTCCGAAGCGCAAGAGAGCGCTGGACGACGCCCTGGACGGCGGCGCGGACAAGGTGGGCTCGGCCTCCGGCAGGAAGCAGGCGGCCGAGGTTCTGAGAGAGCGCTCGAACGATGGACTGGACAGCGATTCGGTCGAGCGGCCCTTCGCGGTGCCAGCGCCGGCACCGGGCGTCTGGCGTCCCACGCCCCCGCAGTTCCAGGAGGCTCGGCAGGCCGGGGTGCCTGACGCAACCCCGTTTCTCCTGCGCTCTGTCGACCAGTTCCGCCCCGGGCCACCGCCGAGACCTGGCGCTCCGGCCTACCGTCGCGATCTCGCCGAGGTCCGCACGCTCGGGCGTGACGAAGGGTCTGCGCGTACGCCTGGACAGACTGCCGTCGCGACGTTCTGGGCCGGCTCTGAGTTGGACGTGCAGGTGCGCCTGGTCCGCGAGGCCATGCAGGCAGCCCGGCTGTCCACCGCCGAAGGTGTCAGGCTGCTGTCGGCATTGCATCGCATCACCGCAGACGCTGAGATAGCGGTCTTCGACGCGAAGTACACCTATCTCAGCTGGCGCCCCATCACGGCGCTGCAGGTCGACGACGACGGTGACCCGAGGACGCCGAGGATTCGCGACTGGAACCCGCTGATCCGGACACCAGGTCATCCGGAGTACCCCAGCGCCCACACCGTGTACGCCGCCGCGGCGGCGGCGGTCCTCGCTCACTTCCTCGGACCCGCTCCTGCCCGCCCGCTGGTCATTGCCAACGCCACATCGAAGGAAACCAGACGGTCGTACACGACGTGGCAGCAGGCGGTTGACGAGAACGAGGATGCACGGGTCTGGGCCGGCATCCACCTGCGCAACAGCGACGAGGTCGGCACCCAGCTCGGGCGCCGCGTCGCGGCCTTCGACCTGTCACACATGTGAGCCGCCGGTCAGGGCACGCGCACACGTCGCCCCGCGTGCTGCGCCTCGATGTTGACGGTGGCAACACTGGCAGGGCATGGTGACTGTCCTCATCGTCCACATGCTGCGTAGCCGGGAGCGACATGAACCGCACCCTGAACAAGTCTCTGGTGCTCACCCCGGTCTGCCTGGCTCAGGTCGACGCCGCATGACGACATCCCGGGGGCGTGCCGTGACCGCACATTGCCAGGCCTCTCTCGCCGCGCTGTGGCGAGTGATCTCCGACGTTCCCGGCGTTGCCGGGTGGTCCGAGGAGATCGAGCAGTCGGTATGGACGACCCGCGCGTCTCCGGATCGAGTCACCCGCGGTGATCGGTTCGAGTCCTCCGTTCGCCTGGGTCCGATGGCCTGGACCAGCCCAGGGACGGTCACCGAGGTCGTGATGGGTCGCAGCCTCGGAGCTCACCATCGGTGATCTTGGGGCTCCGGTGGCGGTGTGGTCGTTCGAGCTCACGCAGGTGCCACGAGGGGTCGACGTCATCTATACGGTGGAACTCGGCACCGGGGACTCGATGCTTGCCCCGATCGCGACCGGGGACGATCAGCTCCTTCGGTCCCTTGAACAGGGTCGGCTCGATTCATTGGCACTCGCCATGGCAGGCACCCTCGACCGGATCGCGACGGCTGCCGCAGAGGCGTAGGCACGTCGACGGACCAACGCAGCTTGCTCAGTCGCTGGGTCGAATACATCCGATACGCGGTGGTGTGACACGCCGGGTGCAGTCGTCCAGATCATGGGAGGCGGGCGGTCGCCGGCGCTGACGAGAGCGCCGCCGACCTCCAGAATGCGCTGCCGGCCGTCCTTGGCAGAGGACTGGCCGAGTTCATAGTCTTCGGTTCATGGCAGGTCGTGTGAACCACCGGGGTTGGATCGTGTTGACGAGCATCGAATCCGACCACCACGCGCTCTGCGTGGACTTCTTCGAGGACCCAGCCGGCGGATTCGGATTCGAGCACTTTCGTGCCGACCCTGAGGACGGGGGTCGGTGGACATCCGTAGGAGGCTTTGGTGGTTCTCGTTTTGAGAGTGTTGCCGAGGCGGCTGAGAAAGCGAAGACCGCCGTGTTCTGGCTTGATCAAGAACCGCGTGCCCGTGCGTCGCTTGACGCGCTGCTCCTGCGAGCGCTCTGACGCTGCCGCCGGGCGGCTACTTGTGCGTGTATCTCACCTTCACCCGGCCGGAACGGAACACCTTGAGCGCCCCGTGCTCGAAGAGCGCCATCTTGCCGCGCTTGAACCGGTACGGCGCTGAGCGGGGGAAGCCGAGACGCGAGCGCGCGGCGCCGCGGTGTTGATAGGCCTTGAGCACCTTCCCGTACAGCTCGCGCGCCAGGCCGTGCTTCGCGTAGATGCGACCCTTCGAGAACGTGCGCGCGCGGCCGCCCGCCACGGAGTACTCCAGGCCCTTGGGCACACCGACGACCGAGTAGCCCCCGCCGATCGCCCTCCAGCGCTGCGAGATCGGGGAGACCTGGGCGGCGTTCTGATACTTCTGCGCCAACGCGCGGACGTAGGGGATCTTGGCGTAGAGGTAGCGCCCCGGGCAGGCGGTCTGGCCGACGTCGCGGTGGCCGTTGATCGCGTGCAGGTATCTGTTCTTCACCCAGACCTTGGGCGCGTCGGCGCGGATGTTGTAGAGCGAGAGCTTCCACGCGAACAGCCGGGCGTAGGCGTTCAGCACGGCCCACGGCGGCTGGGCGACGTCGTAGTTGCCGATCGCCGACATCGCGAAGGACACCTCGTTGTAGCCGAGGGTGTGCGCCCCGACCACTGCGCGGTTGACGCCGCCCCAGCGACCCTCCCAGATGCGTCCCCAGCGGTCGACGAGGTAGTTGTAGCCGATGTCTCGCCAGCCACGCGACTGGGTGTGGTACGCGTAGATGCCGCGGATCAGGGCCGGAACTTGAGCTGGCGTGTAGTCGTTCGCGTTCACCGTGTGGTGGATGAAACCGGCCTTCACGGTGCCGTAGTCCGGCGGCGTCTGCTCACGCAGCTTCTCGTTGGCGCCCCACTGGGCCCGGGAGTAGATCGTCGGCTTCGTGGCCACCTTCATGGCGCTGAGGGCGACGGTGTCCTGGCCCGCTGACGCAGCTGTGGTGGCCGGCGCGCTCGTGGCGGCATCCTTCGTCTCTGTCGTCGCGGGGGCGGGCAGGGTGGAGGTGTCGATCGCCGGGGCGGCCAGGGTCGTGGTGCCGGCGCCGGGGTCGATGACGGCGAGCTTCAGGTCGGGAGGCGCGACCGCGTCGGTGGTCTCCGCACGCATCTGCACGTGGTCGACGTCGCCGATGACCACGGCGTCGGTGCCGGGGCGATCGTTCTTGGTCTGCGCCTCGTCGGACCCACCGTCGGGACCGTGTTCGTCGTGGTACGCCGCGGTGGTCCACCCGGACCAGGTGCCGTTCTTCTCGGTCCGGACCTGGACGGCGATCTGGTCGTCCTTGTAGTCGACGCCGTGCTCCCACGTGACTCCGACTGTCGCGTAGCCGGTCACCGGCTGCGGGTCGGACACGACCACCAGCTTCTTGGGAGCCTCAGGCTGGAGGCGACGCGCTGACCCAGCTCCGCGCGCGCCCGACGCCTTCTTGGAGATGCCGGTCACCCGGACCTCGCGAACGTCAGGAGTCACGGGCGCGACGTCAACCCGCGCCTTCGCCAGGGTCGCCTGCGGCGCGGCGCCCTGCGCGCCGGCGGAGCCTTCGGGCTGCGGAACGACGTCCAGGGTCCTGACGCCTGCGGCGCTCACGCCGACCGACAGGACGGCAGCCGTGATCAGGGACTTCTGGCACAACGAGATGTAGCGGGTACGGCTGAATCGCATACGGGGAGCACTCCATGTGGGGGAAGGATTGTTCACACGAGTACCAAGGGTCACACCCGTTACAGGGGTTTAGAAGGGGTCCTGGTGAACTACAAACCTGTAATTCGTTCCAGGCGGCTCACCGCAAGCCGGATGGATCGGCCTCAGCCCTGCGCCACTCGGATCGACCGGGAGGCGTCGGTCGGGGGCGGCACCAGCGAGGCCTCGATCCGGCGTACGACGTCGGGCGGGAACGGCGAGGAGCGTCCGGTCGTGGTGTCGACGTGCACGCCGAGGATCTCCTCCGTCGCCCGCAGGGTGCCCTCTACGCGGAGCTCGTGCCAGATCCACATCAGCTTGCCGGTCGCCCCGATCACGCGGGACTCGACCTCGAGATCGACACCGGGGGGCACCTGGTCGAGGTAGCGCACGTGCGCCTCGACGGTGAACAGCGAGGCGCCCTCGCGGGCGCGGTACTCCGGCCCCAGTCCGACGTGCTCCATCACGGCGTCGGTGGCGTGGCCGAGCACCAGCACGTAGTAGGGCTCGGAGAGGTGGCCGTTGTAGTCGATCCACTCGTCGAGGACCGGCTCGGTCCAGTGGACGCTCACGCCTTGCCGAGCGCCCGGAGTACGGCGATCACGCCCGCGTCGCGCTCGGCCACGAGCTCGTCGATCGTGCGACCGTCCGCCTCGCGGTCGCACCCCTCGACGACGGCGTCACGCAGCTCGGGGGTCAGCTCGGCCGCGATCAGTCTCGTCCACGGCGACTTCAGGGAAGGCCCGAAGTGGTCGAGCATGTGCGCCATCCCGCCCTGGCCGCCGGCCAGGTGGAAGGTGAGCATCGGGCCCTGGATCGGCCACCGCAGCCCGGGGCCGTCGGTGATCGACAGGTCGATCTGTTCCACGGTCGCCTCGCCCTCGGCGACCATGTGCAGCGCCTCGCGCCACAGCGCCTCCTGCAACCGGTTGGCGATGAAGCCGGGCACCTCGCGCTCCATGGTGATCACCGACTTGCCGACGTGTCGGTAGAAGTCGGAGGTCCACGCCACGACCTCGGCCGAGGTCTGCGTCCCGCCGACTACCTCGACGAGCGGGATCAGGTACGGCGGGTTGAACGGGTGCCCCACGATCGTGCGCTCGGGGGTGGTGCAGGCGACCTGCATCTCGCTCATCCCGTAACCGCTCGTCGAGGACGAGATCACGATGCCCGCGGGTGCAGCGGCGTCGATGTCGGCGAGGAGCTTGATCTTCAGCTCGAGGTCCTCGGGTGCGCTCTCCTGGACGAACTCGGCGCTTGCCAGGGCTGTCGCGAGGTCGGGCTCGACGCGGAGGCGGGACCTGTCGGCGCCCTCGGTGAGCCCGAGCTCGGTCAGTGCCGGCCACGCCGCGTCGACCAGGTGACCCAGGCGCTCGGCCGCGTCCGGGGCGGGGTCCCAGGCGACGACGTCGTACCCGTGCGCCAGGAAGTACGCCGCCCAGCCGCCACCGATGACACCGGCCCCGACGCAGCAGACAGTGCGTACGTCGGCGACAGCGACCGGAGGAGTCACGCCGCCCTCGGCTTCAGCGACAGGATCTCGCGGCCCTCGTCGGGAGTGGCCACCTCGGCGCCCATCGCCTCGATGATCGTCCGCGCACGCTCCACGAGCTGCGCGTTGGTCGCCTTGACGCCCTTGCTCAGGTAGAGGTTGTCCTCGAGGCCCACACGGACGTGCCCGCCGAGCAGCACGCACTGCGCCACCCAGGGCATCTGCATCCGGCCGAGCGCGAAGGACGCCCACACCGCGTCGTCGGGAAGCTGGTCGACCATCGTGGCCAGGAGAGCGGAGTCGGCGGGTGCGCCGTACGGGATGTCCATGCACAGCTGGAACATCGGTGGCGCGTCGATCAGGCCCTCTTCCACCAGCTGGCGGGCGAACCACAGGTGGCCGGTGTCGAAGATCTCCATCTCGACGCGTACGCCGAGCTCCTGGATCTTCTTGGCGCCGTCGCGGAGCATGTCCGGCGTGCTGACGTAGACGAGACTGCCCTCGCCGAAGTTGAGGCTGCCGCAGTCGAGGGTGCAGATGTCGGGCAGCAGCTCCTCGACGTGCTTGAGCCGCTCGACCCCGTTGACCAGGTCGGTGCCCTCGACGAAGGTCGTCGGGTTCTGCGGGTCGAGCATCAGGTCGCCGCCCATGCCGGCGGTGGTGTTGATGATGACGTCGACATCGCTGGCCCGGATGCGCTCGACGACCTCGCGGTAGTAGGCGACCTCACGAGAGCCCACGCCGGTCTCGGGGTCGCGGACGTGGATGTGGATGATCGTGGCGCCAGCTCTCGCGGCGGCGATCCCGGACTCCGCGATCTGCTCAGGGGTGACCGGCACGTGCTCCGACCGGCCGACGGTGTCGCCCGCGCCGGTCAGGGCACAGGTGATCATCACCTTGCGGTTCATGCCACGCTTCATCGCGATCCTCCACGTTCACTCTATGAACAAGATTGTGTGTCATGTGAACATAAGTTGGGGCAGGATGGGCCGTCAAGGAGTGGGAGGTCCCGGCATGGAGAGGTCGTCGTACGACGACGGGTCGCCGGACGTGGGCGCCGATCGGATCCCCCGCGTCCAGACCGTCGACCGCGCGATGATGCTGCTCCGTGCCGTCGCCACTGCGGCCCCCGAGGACTCCACCGCGGCCCGGCTCGCAGAGGCCTGCGGCCTCAACCGGGCCACCGCGTGGCGGATCCTGCACACGCTCGCGGCCCACGACGTCATCGTCTGCAGCGAGGAGACCGGGCGGTGGTCGATCGGGGTCGCCGTCGTGGACATGGCACAGTCGGCCGGCACCGACACCGTGATGGCTCTGGCCCGGCCCGGGCTGGAGCGGCTCAGCCTGCAGACCGGCGAGACCGCCGCGCTCGCGGTGTGGCGCATGGGCGGGCTGACGTACGTCGACGAGGTGGTGCCACCGGCCATCGTCGCGGCCACCTGGCTCGGCCAGACCGTGCCGCTGCACGCCACCTCGACCGGCAAGGTGCTGCTCGCCTTCGGCGATCCCCAGGTGGTGCCCCGGCTTCCGCGCCGCGGGTTGGAGCGGTTCACCGACACGACGATCACCACGGGAGCGGCCCTCGACAAGGAGCTCGGGCGGACCCGGTTGCTCGGCTTCGCGACGTGTCGCGGTGAGTACGAGGCGTCTGCCTGGGGCGTGTCGGCACCGGTCGTGGACAACGCCGGTCGGCTCCTCGCCATCCTGAGCATCTGGGGACCGGGGACACGGGTGTCCGATGCGCGGCTCGAGGTGCTCGGCCCGCTCGTGCACTCGGCCGCGGCCACGCTCCTGGAAAGACCGAAGCGCTAGCGTCGTGTGGTGACCACCTCTCGGAGCGTGCTGCTGATCCACGGCATGTCCTCGAGCCGCAGCACCTGGTGGCGCGTGGGGCCAGCGCTCGCGGAGCGCGGCTGGGAGGTCGAGACGGTGGACCTGGCCGGGCACGGTGGCCGGTCGATCGGTGCGGTGAGATCCGTGGCCGCCCTGGCCGAGGACGTGGCCGCCCAGCGCCCTGACGGATCGACGCTGGTCGCCGGGCACTCGCTCGGCGCGATCGTGGCGCTCGAGCTGGTGACCGCGTTCCCGTCGTACGCCCATGGGGTGCTGCTCGAGGACCCACCCGCCCTGGGTGGTGAACGAGCTTCGGTCGACATCGCGGAGGACATCGGGCGCGAGGTGATCCGCGCCCACACCGATCCGACCGGGGCGATCGACTCGATGCTGGCCGGCCACCCGACCTGGATCCGCCGTGATGCGCGCAGCATGCTCGAGGGACGGCTTCAGACCGATCCCCAGATCGCTCAGCTGTCTTTCGAAGACATCCGCTGGGACCTGCCGGCGTTCGTCTCGGCCAGCCCGGTGCCCGTGGCCCTCGTCGCGGCCGTGGGCCGGGACTCGGCGCTGTTCGACCCCGACCGGGGCAGGCTCCTGGCGATGCTGCCGGCCGAGCGCGTGACCGAGATCCCGGGCACTCACCACGTGCACCTCGACCATCCTGCTGCGTGGGTGGACGCCGTCGACAGGTTCGGCGCCTCGCTGGATTGAGTCAGAAGCTGAGGTGGATGCGCTTCGTCTCCTCGTCGTACGACGCGGAGAGGCCTTCGAAGTCGGGGATCCGCACGAGCCCCTCCGCAGCGGGGGAGTGCAGCCCGCCGACCACGACCGTGTGGGCACCCGAAGCCAACGCCGCCTCGATCCCGGCCGATGCGTCCTCGAAGACGATGCAGTCGGCAGCGTCGATCCCGAGCTGCTCGGCCGCGCTGAGGTAGCCCGTCGGCGACGGCTTGCCCTCGCTGACGTCCTCGGCGGCGACGAGCACGGACGGCACGACCAGGCCGGCCGCCTTCAGCCGCGCCTCGGCCAGCTCCCGCGGCGCCGACGTCACCACCGCCACGGGTGCGCCGCGCAGAGCCTCCATCAGCCGGGCCGCGCCGGGAACCTCGACGATCCCGTCCATCGACGCGAGCTCCTGTTCGTCCTGCTCGCGCGCGATCGCCTCGAGGTCGTGTCCGGTGGGCAGGAAGCGGCGGAGCGTGTCCCGGCCCTGCCGGCCGTGGGAGTACTGGAGCAGCTCCTCGAGATCGACGTCGTACCGCTCGGCGAACTCGCGCCAGAACGCCTCGACGACGGCTGTCGAGTCGACGAGGGTCCCGTCCATGTCGAACAGCACCGCTCCGGCCGTGAGCTGTCGCGAGGTCGGGGTCACGAGCCCTAACGTAGCGATGGCCCGCCCGACCTCGAAACGCCACGCTGATGGAGCGCTCCCACATGGACGATCTCGCCGAGACCCTGCGTCACCGGTGGAGCCCCACCACCTGGGACGCCACGCACGTTCTCTCCTCGACTGACGTCGAACGACTCATCGAGGCTGCCCGCTGGTCGCCGTCCGCCGGGAACTCGCAACCGTGGTCCTTCGTCACGGCACTACGCGGCGACGAGCTGCACGGCCGCCTGGTCCCGTTGCTTGCTGCGAGCTCGCGCAGATGGGCCCCGGACGCCGCACTGCTGGTCGTGAACGTCTGTCACCGCTACGTCGAGGACACCGACTGGGACACCTCCGAGTTCGCGGAGTACGACCTCGGTCAGTCAGTGGCGCACATGACGCTCCAGGCACTCAGCATGGGCCTCTCCTCGCGTCAGTTCCGCGCGTTCGACCGAGAGGCCCTGCAGCGCGAGCTCGGCCTGCCCACCCACTGGGTCGCGATGACCATGACCGCGATCGGCCGTCCCGCTGGGCAAGCGCCAGAGGGAGGTCGGGTACGCCGGTCGCTCGAGGACGTCTGGTGGCGGCCGGCTCCCTCGTAGGGCGAAGACCGGCGCCTGTCCAGTCAGCGGGTGTGCGCGAGACGACGAGCCAGGGTCGGCACGACGATCGCCGCGGCGACGGTGTGCAGCGCGATCAGCGAGGCGGCAGAAGCGGCGTCGAAGCCGACAGTCAGGTCAGGGACGTAGGACAGCAGGGTCAGGACGATCGTCGTACGCACGAAGGTGGTGCGCGGACGACGAGCCTTGCGCGCCATCACGGCAGCGAGACCGACGCCGAGGAGCGAGAAGATCAGCGTCAGCTGTGCGAACCCGGCGATCGGGATGCTCACGCCGGTGCTGTCGGCGAAGGAGACGCCGGCAGCCGAGGCGATGGCCGCCAGGACGCTGGTGGCGACCGAGGCCACCAGGGCCGCGGCGACGCCGTGCTTCCACAGCGGCTGGCGCGCCGTGGCCGGGGCGGTGGTGTGGGTGGGGACCTGGGTGGTGGTCGTGGTCGACATCTCGAGCTCCGTTTCCTCATCGGGTCGCCGGGTGCGACCCGTTCTTGCCCCCTCCACGAACGGGGAGACACCGATACGACAGGTCACCCGCAGAAAACTGATCACGATCGAATTCGTGGCAGGTTGTCGTATCGGCGCGATCGCCGTTCGTAGTGGACGTAGAAGGCGGTCATCGGGACCGCCCCGGAACGAGGAGAAGCGTGATGACGCACTACCTGATGGCCGTGCACGGCCCCGCGGAGATGGACGAGTTCGGCAGCTACGGCTCCCAGGAGGAGATGGAGGCGGCCTTCGCCGCCACCGGCGCCTTCAACGAGCAGCTGCGCGCCGACGGCTACTGGGTGTTCGCCGGCGGCCTCGAGTCAGCGTCGACGGCCACAGTCGTCGACGGGCAGGGCGAGGCGCCGCTGATGACCGACGGCCCCTACCTCGAGACCAAGGAGGTCATCGCAGGGTTCTGGGTCGTCGACGCACCCGACCTCGACGTGGCTCTCGAGCTCGCGGCCGGCGGCGTCGAAGGCCTGCCGCGGCAAGATCGAGGTCCGGCCGTTCCAGGGTCTCGCCTAGCCGCAAACGCGGTCGGTCAGACCGAACGGCGGCGTACCAGCCAGAAGGTCAGTGCGAGCAGGGCTGCGGAGATCAGCACCAGGCCGCCGAGCTCCATCCACTGGAACGGCCAGTAGCGGCTGTCCGGCTGGTAGAGGTGCACCTGGAGGTAGCCGTGATCGGCGAGGTAGGTGATCGGGTCGGTGGGAGCAGGGTTGAGCTTGTCGACATGAGCCCGGAATCCATCGGCGCTCATCTGGACGCCGACCTTCTCCAGGACCGAGCTGACCTCGGAGACGCTGACGTTGGCTCCATCCTTGGTCCAGTGGTCGGCCACCTCCAGGCTGCCGAGGGGTAGCTCGCCGCTGCTCGTCAGCGGCGCCATCAGGTGTGGTCGCAACACCGAGGCGAGGAACGCCACACCGAACCAGACCACGAAGGCGGTGGCGACTGCCGGGATGACCCGTCGCCAGAGCAGTCCGGCGAGCACCCCTGCACTGAGCGCGAGCAGGGTCCACCCGACCACCGCGACACCGGTCGTCGCGAACGTCGACGAGTCCAGCCGCTGCGTCGAACCAGCCAGCACCAGGGGTTGGTTGCGCCACGTGACCAGGACTCCGAGTGCGCCCATCAGTGCGGCCGTCACGATCGTGATCGGGAGGATGATGGCGGCAGCCCAACGGATCCGGCCCGCCCCCTGGGTCCAGGAGTAGCGGAACACCCCTGACTCGAGCTCTCGTCCGATGAGCGGGGCACCCACGACGGCGCCGATGATGCCGGGCAGGATCAACAGCAGTGGGCCGGTCAGTCCGCGTTGGCCGTAGTTGTTGATGAACGAGTCCCAGCGGATCCGGCAGGCATCCGTGGTGATCGGCGGGACGCAGGTTCCCAGGTCGTCGTACGCCGCGTGCGTCTGCAGACCCGTGACCAACAGGTACGTCGCCAGTGCGGCGAGCGCACCGACCATACCGAGCAGGGTGGCGCGGTTTCGCCGCCAGGCCACCCAGGCCAGCTGGCGCAGCGGGACGGGACTGATCGCGGTGCTCGTCGGGGGAGCGGGGGCGAGCGTGGTCATGACAGAGCTCCTTCGAGTACGGCGTGTCCGGCTCGCGCGCCGGTGCGGAGGTAGGCCATCGCCAGCTCCTCGACCCCGACTGCCCGGGCGTCGCAGCCAGCAGGCAGGGACGAATCGGGGGAGCGGAGCCGGATGAGCTGTTGGGTCTGGGCGCCGGCGACGCTGGACTCGATGACCTCCCAGTCGGGGTCCGGGGTGACCGGGCCGGAGCGGGTGCTCACCAGCCGGTGCGCGGCGAGCAGGTCGTCCACGGACCCGTCGAGGCGGACCCGTCCACCGGACATCAGCACGAGGTGGTCGGCGATGCGTTCCAGCTCGGCGAGCAGGTGTGAGGAGAGCATCACCGACACCCCGTCATCGGCCATCGCCGCCATCACGGTGGCCATGAAGTCGTGCCTGGCCAGCGGGTCGAGGGATGCAGTCGGTTCGTCCAGCACCAGCAGCTGCGGGTGCCTCGCCAGCGCCAGGGTCAGGGCCAGCTGAGCACGCTGACCGCCGGAGAGCCGGCCGGCGCGCTGGCGCAGGTCGATATCGAGGTCGGTCATCCGCTGTCGGGCGTAGGCGACGTCGAAGGTGCGGTTCAGGTTCTTGGTGAGGCTGATCATGTCGGCCACAGAGAACCCGCGGTAGACGGGCGTGTCCTGGGCGACGAAGCCGATGGCATCCAGTGCCGGCAGCGATCCGGGCTGGAGGTCGCCGAGCACGGTGACGGAGCCGGCCGATGGCGTGCTCAGCCCCATCACGAGGTTGAGCAGCGTGGTCTTGCCGGCACCGTTCGGACCGACCAGCGCGGTCAGGTGACCGGCCTCGATCGTGAGCGAGCACTCCTGCAGCGCCCAGGTGCGGCCGTAGCTGCGACCCAGGTCGTGGGTCTCGATGACGTTCACGCCGCACCTCCGTTGCCGGTGCGCGGCTGGCTGGCGTCCGGCTCAGCGGTGCGCTCAGGAAAATCCCGCAGCGTGCTCTCCACCAACGCCAGGACACCCTCGTCGTCCAGGCCGGCCGCTGTCGCCTGGTCGAGCCAGCGGCGCAGGCCTCGCCTGAGGGTGGCGAGCTCGGGCAGGGTGACCGGCGTCAGCGAGGCCTCGATGAAGGTGCCCGCTCCCGGACGCCCGGAGGCCAGGCCCTTGTGCTCGAGCTCGCGGTAGGCCTTGAGCACGGTGTTCGGGTTGATGGCCAGCTCGGCCACGACTTCACGCACCTTGGGCAGCTGGTCCCCGGGCTGCAGAAAGCCCAGCCGCAGGGCGCGCTCGACCTGCTGGACCAGCTGCAGGTACGTCGGCACCCCCGACGACGGATCGAGCCGCAGGCTGATCGGGGACCCGCTTGCCCCTTTAACTAATGTCATAGTTAAAGAGTGCTTGCACGATCACGTTCGGCGCAAGAGCCCGAACCTGGCAAGAACCTGTGAAATCGCGAGTCGGGAAGCCGACCGGGGCACAGCCGGTTGAGCCTGTCGAAACCTGGTACGTCGAGTGGTGGGGTTTCGACAAGCTCAACCAGCGGTGGTTTCCTGCGCTGCCGGAACGTGCGATCAACGCCGGGCGCCAGGGGGTCGAGCAGCGAGGAACGAGCGGAGAGTGAAGACCACTCCGGCCAGGCGCCCGCGGCCGACAGATTCGCGGTCAAGAAAAAGGTCCCTCCACCAAGGGTGGAGGGACCGAAGTGCGCCAGCAGGGACTTGAACCCCGAACCCGCTGATTAAGAGTCAGCTGCTCTGCCAATTGAGCTACTGGCGCGTGAAGCGACTGGAACCTTAGCAGCCTGCAGAGCCCGATCCGAAATCGAGGGGACGTGCCGTGGGCTACCCCGGAACGCACCTCTCACACGGTCGCCTACTGGACGTCGAGCGGCTTCAGCGGGTGGATCGCCGGGGCTTCGGCGAGCTCGCTGCCGAGTACGCCGAGCGCTGCCTGGATGTGCTCGGTCTGCATGTGCTTGTCGAGGTCGGAGGGGTCGCTCCACTCCTCGACGGTGATGAAGGTGCCGGGGGAGGCGGCGGACTCCGACAGGCTGTAGGTGATGCAGCCTTCTTCCTCGCGCGTGGGGCCGACGAGGCCGGCCATCGCATCGCGGACCGCGTCCTCCGACCCGGGCTTGGCAGTGATCACGGCGACGACGTGCAGGGTCATGGGACTCCTCGGGTTGGGTTGGTGTGAGGCTAGCCCTAGCGGAATATTGAATCTTCAACTACCGTTGAGACGGCATACTCGAAGCACTGGAGGTGCGCGATGCCAGCTGTAACCGTTGACGACCTGACCGTCCTGGAACGACTGAAGGCTCCGGGCCTGGGGGACACCGTCCGCCGGGTCAAGCAGCTGATCGAGGCGCCCAAGGGATACGAGGGGGAGGGCTTCCCCGTCCGCCGCGCATTCGCCGGCGTCGACCTGAAGGACCTCGACCCGTTCGTGCACATGGACCAGATGGGTGAGGTGGACTACGCGCCGGGCGAGCCCAAGGGCACCCCGTGGCACCCGCACCGCGGTTTCGAGACCGTCACCTACATCATCGACGGCGTCTTCGACCACCACGACAGCCACGGTGGTGGCGGCTCGATCACCAACGGCGACACCCAGTGGATGACCGCCGGTTCCGGTCTGCTGCACATCGAGACGCCGCCCGAGTGGCTGGTGCAGAGCGGTGGCCTGTTCCACGGCATCCAGCTCTGGGTCAACCTGCCGCGCGACGCGAAGTGGAACCCGCCCGCCTACCAGGACATCCGCAGCGGCCAGGTCGGCCTGGCCACCTCCGCCGACGCGGGCGCGCTCGTCCGGGTGATCGCCGGTGACGTCGGGGCCACGAAGGGTCCCGGGTCGACGTACACCCCGATGACGATGGTGCACGCCACCGTCGAGCCCGGTGCTCGTCTCGACCTGCCGTGGGCGGCTGACTACAACGCGCTGGTCTACGTGCTCGCCGGTCACGGGACCGTCGGCGACGAACAGGCACCCGTCCAGATGGGCAACCTCGCCGTCCTGGGCGCGGGCGACTTCGTCACCGTCAAGGCCTCCGGCACCCCGGACAGCCGTACGCCGGCGATGGACGTCCTGATCATCGGCGGCCGGCCGATCCGCGAGCCGGTGGCCTGGGCCGGGCCGTTCGTGATGAACACCAAGGCCGAGGTGATGACCGCCTTCGAGGACTTCCAGAAGGGCCGTCTCGGCACCATCCCCAGCGTTCACGGGGCACCGACCACGCTGACGACGAACGACTAGCGCAGGAGCAGTCGGGGCGTCACGAGAGGCCGACGATCGTCCCGTCGTCCAGCAGGTCGATCCGGGAGGACGCCGGGACGGCAGGCAGGCCGGGCATCGTCATCACGTCGCCGCAGACCAGCACCACGAAGCCGGCGCCGGCGGAGAGCCGCACCTCGCGCACGTGCAGGTCGTGGCCGGTCGGGGCGCCACGGAGGGTGGCGTCGGTCGAGAAGGAGTACTGCGTCTTCGCGACGCAGACGGGCAGTCCGCCGTACCCGTCGGCCTCCAGCCGGTCGAGCCGTCGCTTCGCCTTCCCGTCCCAGGTGACGCTGGACGCGCCGTACAGCCTGTGGGCGAGGGTCTCGGCCTTCTCCCGCAGCGACACGTCGTCGGGGTAGGTGAACGCGAAGCTGGAGGGATCGGACTCCTCGAGCAGGGCGAGCACCCCCTTGGCCAGGTCGGTCGCGCCGGTGCCCCCGTCGACGAAGTGGGTGGCCGAGAAGGCGCGTACTCCGAGTGCGTCGACGAGCTCGACCACCTCGGCGACCTCGGCGTCCGTGTCGGCCGGGAACCGGTTCAGCGCGACCACGCACGGGATGCCGTAGACCTCACGCACGTTGCGCAGGTGCCGCGCGAGGTTCTCCATGCCGCGGGCGATGGCGCCGAGGTCCTCCCGGCCGAGGTCGGGTACGTCGACCCCGCCGTGGAACTTGAGCGCCCGGACGGTGGCCACCACCACCGCGGCATCCGGGCGCAGGCCGGACTTGCGGCACTTGATGTCGACGAACTTCTCCGCGCCGAGGTCGGCACCGAAGCCGGCCTCGGTGACGACGTAGTCGGCCAGCCGCAACGCAGCTCGGGTCGCGATGACCGAGCTGCAGCCGTGGGCGATGTTGGCGAACGGGCCGCCGTGCACGAAGGCCGGGGTGTGCTCAAGGGTCTGCACCAGGTTGGGAGCCAGCGCATCGCGCAGCAGCACGGCCATCGCTCCGTGGGCGTCGAGCTCGCGAGCCGTGACCGGCTTCTTGGCGCGGGTGTAGCCGACGACGATGTCGCCGATCCGCTTCTTGAGGTCGGCCCAGGACTCGGTCAGGCAGAAGATCGCCATCAGCTCGGAGGCGACCACGATGTCGAACCCGTCCTCGCGCGGGTAGCCGTTGGAGAGGCCGCCGAGCCCGACCACCACGTCGCGCAGCGCCCGGTCGTTGAGGTCGAGCACGCGCTTCCAGTCCACCGAGCGGACATCGAGGTCGAGGGCGTTGCCGTGGTGGAGGTGGTTGTCGATCAGGGCGGCCAGCAGGTTGTTGGCAGCGGCAATGGCCGCGAAGTCGCCGGTGAAGTGCAGGTTGATGTCGGTCATCGGCACCACCTGCGCGTAGCCGCCACCCGCCGCGCCGCCCTTCATGCCGAACACCGGGCCCATCGACGGTTCGCGCAGGCAGGCCATCGACCGCAGTCCCAGCCCGTGCAGGGCGTCGGTGAGGCCGACCGTGGTCGTCGTCTTGCCCTCGCCCGCCGGGGTCGGTGACAGCGCCGTCATCAGGATCAGCTTGCCGAGCGGGCGGTCGGCCAAGGACTGGAGATAGCCGAGGTCGACCTTCGCCTTGTGGTGGCCGTAGGGGACCAGGTGCTCCTGGTCGATCCCCAGCTCGTCCTGCGCCACCTGCAGGATCGGGTTCAGCTCGGCGGCGTTCGCGATCTCGATGTCCGACAGCATTCAGGTCCTCTTCCTCGTGACACCCATGCGCCTGAGCAGTCCCGACCGCTCGTCGGAGTCGGGGAGCGTGCGCAGGTTGGACTCCACGTTCATCCGGGCGATGGCACAGCCGGCTCGGGCGACCTCCCCGGCTGCGACCAGGTCGGCTGCCAGCCCCGGTCGGGCCGACGGTCGCAGCTGGTCGATCAGGACGAGCACCTCGATCGCCGTCTCGACCACGCTCGCCTGCGGCTCGGTCGCACCCAGCAGCGCAGCGTCGATGGCCGCCCGGCGCGCCTCCTCGTCGTACGCCGCACCGCGCGGGAGTGCCCAGGCGTCGGCAACCGCACCGAACGCCTGCTCGTCGTCGGCCGCGAGCTGCTGGGCCTTGTCGACGAGCTGCTCGGCCTTCGCGACGAGCGGTTGAGCCTCGCAGTAGCGGGCCACCATGGCCACCAGAGCAGCAGCCTGAGCCGTGCACAGAGCCGCCACCGAGCCCCCGGCCGGCGTAGCGCTCCGGGCTGCGAGACGGTCGAGGAAATCAGTGACCGTCCCGGGGTTCGCGTTCGTGTCGAGGACCACGTTCGACACGCTAACCCTGCCGGCGCCCGGCGTCACCGGGTTGCTCTACGCGATCAAGTTCCCGCCCGGGGTCTGGTGACCCAGTGAGAAAACAAACCGCAGGCCGGACGGGTCCGGCCTGCGGTTCTTCTTGGGGTGAGTAACGGGACTTGAACCCGCGACATCCGCCACCACAAGGCGGCGCTCTACCAGCTGAGCTATACCCACCATGGGATCTTGCGAGGCAAGAGTGTAGCGGTTGTTCAGCTGTCCTCTGACACCGGGCGGGCGCCCGTCAGGGACCCCTGATGCTTGTTCGCGATCGCCTTCGCGGCGGTCGAGTCGGGACCGGGGGACGGGACGAAGACCGCCTCCCGGTAGTAGCGGAGCTCTTCGATGCTCTCGCGGATGTCGGCGAGCGCGCGGTGGTTGCCGCCCTTCGAGGGAGCGTTGTAGTAGGCGCGGGGGAACCAGCGTCGCGACAGCTCCTTGATCGAGGACACGTCGACGATCCGGTAGTGGAGGTACTGCTCCAGCGCCGGCATGTCGCGGGCGAGGAACAGCCGGTCGGTGGCGACGGTGTTCCCGGCCAGTGGAGGCCTGCTCCCGGCGGGGCAGTGCTCCTTGACGTAGCTCAGCACCTGCTCCTGGGCGTCGTCGAGCGTGGTGCCGCCGTCGAGCTCCTCGATCAGACCGGAGCTGACGTGCATGTTGTGCACGAACTCCACCATCTGGTCGATCGCCTCGGGCGGGGGCTTGATCACGATGTCGATGCCCTCACCGAGGACGTTGAGGTCGAAGTCGGTCACGAGCGCCGCCACCTCGATCAAGGCATCTGCCTCGATGGAGAGGCCGGTCATCTCGCAGTCGATCCAGACGAGTCGGTCAGTCACGAGACCTGACACTACCCATCACCGCTCCCAGGTGGCTCCTATTGTGTTCGCATGGCGAGGTGGGCGGGACTGGTGGCCCGTCTGGTCGTCGGGGGAGTGTGGATCTGGGCGGGCGTGCTGAAGCTGCCGCACCCCGAGTCCAGCGTCACCGCGGTCCGCGCCTACCAGCTGCTGCCACCGTCGGTCGGTGACGCGGTGGGCAGGGTCCTCCCGATGCTCGAGATCGTCGTCGGTGCCTGCCTCGTGCTCGGGCTGCTCACGCGATTCGCAGGGGTTCTCTCGGCCCTGATGCTGCTCGCGTTCATCTTCGGCATCGCGTCGGTCTGGTCGCGCGGCATCGCGATCAACTGCGGCTGCTTCGGCGACGGCGGCGTCGATCCCGACGCGTTCAGCAAGTACCCCTGGGAGATCGCGCGCGACGTCGGGCTCCTTCTGGGGTCCCTGCTCGTTGTCTGGTTGAGGCGTACGCCGCTGGCGGTGGACAACGTCCTCTTCCCCCCTCAACCCCAGGAAGTGTGATGTCGAAGAAGGAGCGTGCGGCCAACCGCACCGAGCGGGCGGCCGCGATCCAGGCCCAGCAGGCGAGCAAGGAGCGCAACCGCCGCCTGCTGATCGTCGGGGCGGTCCTGGTCGTCCTGGTCGCGATCGTGGCGGCCGGGGTGATCTTCTCCGGTGGCAACGACCCCACCCCCGCGGCGAGCGGGAGCTCTCCGAAGGCCGTCGCCAGCGGGCAGGCGCTCGTGGTCGGCAACGACCCGGCCGCGACGACCAAGGTGGTCATCTACGAGGACTTCCTGTGCCCCTACTGCCGCGAGTTCGAGTCGTCGTCACGCGACTTCCTGCAGGCCGACGCCGAGAAGGGCAAGGTGCTGGTGGAGTACCGCCCCTTCCACCTGCTCCAGGACGACTACTCGACCCTGGCCCTCACGGCGTGGTCGGCAGTCCTCGAGAAGGGCACCGGGACCCAGGCCCTGAGGCTCCACGACCTGCTCTATGACAACCAGCCCGACGAGGCGGCGAGCAACAAGCCGGACATCGACGACCTCATGGACCTGGCCAAGAAGGCCGGTGTCTCCGACTCGTCCGTGCTCGGCGCGATGAAGGAGCCCAATCAGGAGTTCGTCGACGCGACCGGTGCTGCGGCCACGAAGGCCGGTGTGCAGGGGACGCCCACCGTGTTCGTCAACGGCAAGGAGCTCCAGGGGGCCTCCGTGGGCGAGATGTCGGACAACCTGAAGAAGATGATCGCGGCAGGCTGAGCGGTTCGTCGTACGCCGTGAGTGATGGTGCGTCACGGGCTCCTACGCTGGAGCCATGCCCACTGAGACCCGCTCGACGTCACCTGGTGACGACGACGCTCGGGGCAGCAGGCGACTGCTGCTGATCCTCGTCGCGCTGGGTGCCGTCTCGGCCGTGGTCGCGGGCGTGGTGATCTTCTCGAGCGGCGAGACCAAGCCGCCGCAGGACCCGGTGGCGAGGGTTCGCACCTCTGGACAGGCCCTGGTGGTCGGCTCGCCGCGCGCGCTCACGAAGGTGGTCGTCTTCGACGACTTCGGGGGTCGCTCGAGCCGTGAGTTCGAGACCGCCTCGCGCGACTTCCTGCTGGACGAGGCGGCGCAGGACAACGTTCGTGTGGAGTACCGCCCCTTCCCGGTCACCGACGGCTACTCCCGGCAGGCCCTCGCGGCCTGGGCCGCGGTGGTCGAGCACGGCACGGCCAAGCAGGCGATGGCCTACCGCAACCTGCTCTTCGACCGGCAGCCGGAAGCAGGTCCGGGCCCGACCGCGGACGACCTCGAGGCCTGGGCGGTCAAGGTCGGGGTCGAGAAGGGCATGGTCAGCGACGGACTCGAGCATCCGGACGCTGACTTCGTCGATTCGGCGCGGGCGGCTGCTCGCGCAGCCGGGGTCGCGGTGACGCCGACGCTCCTGGTGGACGGCAAGCCGTTCGGTGTGGGCGCCGGCACCCCGCTCGCGGACAAGCTGCAACGCCGGATCCTGGACGAGTCACGTTGGCGGGCGAACGCGTCCAGCGCTGGGTGATCTCCACCCGGTTGGGCTGCTGACCGACCGCGCGTGGTCTGTGCCTGACATGCTGGTCGCCATGTCAGCGCATGCCGGTTTCATCTCCCGTCTGCCCAAGGCCGAGCTGCACGTGCACCACGTCGGCTCGGCCTCACCCCGCATCGTCGCCGAGCTGGCCGAGCGCCACCCCGGCGTCGTACCCAGTGACCCGGAGCAGCTGGCCGAGTTCTTCGCCTTCCGCGACTTCGCCCACTTCATCGAGGTCTACCTCGCGGTCGTCGACCTGATCCGTACGCCGGAGGACGTCCGGCTGCTGACCTACGAGATCGCGCGCGAGATGGCACAGGTGCAGCAGGTGAGGTACGCCGAGCTGACCTGCACCCCCCACACCTCGGTGCTCACCGGTGTCCCGATCGAGGCCTTCACCGAGGCGATCGAGGACGCCCGGGTCGCGGCCGAGCGTGACTTCGGCATCGTGCTGCGCTGGATCTACGACATCCCCGGCGAGCTCGGCCTTCCTGGGGCCGACGCCACGCTCGGCTACGTCCTCGACCACGCGCCCGACTCGTTGATCGCCCTGGGGCTCGGGGGACCGGAGATCGGCGTACCGCGGCCCCAGTTCAAGCCGCACTTCGACGCCGCTCGCGCCGCCGGGTTCCACTGCCTCCCGCACGCGGGGGAGACCACCGGGCCGCAGACGGTGTGGGACGCGCTGCGCGAGCTCGGGGCCGAGCGGATCGGGCACGGCACCTCGTCCGCCCAGGACCCGGCGCTGCTGGAGCACCTCGCGTCCACGGGGATCCCGCTGGAGGTGTGCCCGTCCTCCAACATCGCCACCCGCGCCGTGGCCACGCTCGCCGAGCACCCGCTGCGTACCTTCGTCGACGCGGGCGTCGTAGTCACCATCAACAGCGACGACCCGCCCATGTTCGGGACCACGCTCAACCGGGAGTACGACATCGCCGCCGACCTGCTCGACCTCGACGAGGCCGGCCTGGCCGACCTGGCCCGGACCGCTGTGCGCGCGTCGTTCGCCCCGAGGACGTGAAGGCTCGGGTGCTGGGGGAGATCGACGGGGTTGCAGGTTTCCCCGGGTAGCCGGGGATCCCTGACGTTTTGGGCCAGTGCAACACCCGACAACGTCATGGACACGCCGCCAACCCCACCCCTTTTGTCGTACGACGGGCAGCTGGGCCGGGCACGTAAAGGGCCCTGCGGTCTCATACTCCGCAGGGCCATCCCCTTTGTACGACAGCGCAATCGGGTGTCCGGCCAGCGACACGCTCGCGGCGTGAAGCGGATCACTCGATGACGTCTCGGCATCCGGAAAGTGGCCGGTCGTAGGCTCACGCACATGACCGACCGCCCCGAGCCCCTGAACCGCTGGCACGACATCGTCGAGAGCCGTGACCCGGCGAAGCTCGCCGACCTGCTGGCCGAGGACTGCGTCTTCCGGTCGCCGGCCGTGCACACGCCTCAGGAGGGCAAGGCGCTGACCACGGCGTACCTCGGTGCCGCCCTGCGGATCCTCGGGCCGACCCTCACCTACCAGCACGAGTGGTGGGACGACGGCTCAGCCGTCCTGGAGTTCACCGCCGACCTCGACGGGATCACGGTCCACGGGATCGACATGATGCGCTGGGGGAGCGACGGCCGCCTGGTCGAGTTCACCGTGATGGTCCGCCCGTTCAAGGGGCTGACGCAGCTGATGACCCTGATGGCTCCGGAGCTGGAGAAGCAGCTGTCCTGAGCGCCCCTGGCAGGAATCGAACCTGCGACCTAGAGATTAGAAGGCTCTTGCTCTATCCAGCTGAGCTACAGGGGCTTGGGGTCTGACCCGCAGCAGAGTATGCCGCAGGAGACGCCGGTCAGCCCCGGAGCCCGTCCATCCAGGCCTCGATCTCACCCGGGTCGCGGGGGAGTGCGGCCGACAGGTTGAGATGACCGTCGGCCGTCACCACGACGTCGTCCTCGATCCGGATGCCGATGCCACGCAGCTCCTCGGGCACCAGCAGGTCGTCCTCCTGGAAGTAGAGCCCGGGCTCCACCGTGAGCACCATGCCCTCCTCGAGCGCGCCGCCCGGGTAGATGCCGGTGTCGGCGGCGGCACAGTCGTGCACGTCCATCCCGAGCATGTGGCTGGTGCCGTGCAGCGTCCAGCGGGCATAGACGCGGCTGTCGGGGGAGAGCGCCTCCTCCGCCGGGACCGGCAGCAGGCCAAGATCCTCCAGCCCATGCGCAAGGACCGACATCGCTGCCTCGTGGGGCGCGCGGAACGCCGCCCCAGGTCGTACGGCGTCCAGGCCGGCTTGCTGGGCCTGGAGCACCAGCGTGTAGAGATCGCGCTGGACGGGGGTGAACGTGCCGTCGACGGGCAGGGTGCGCGTCACGTCGGCGGTGTAGAGCGAGGACGCCTCGGCGCCCATGTCGAGCAGCACCAGCTCGCCCGGGGTGATCGGGCCGGTGTTCTCGATCCAGTGGAGCGTGGTGGCGTGCCGGCCTCCGCCGACGATCGAGTCGTAGCCGATGTCGTTGCCCATCGCGCGTGCGCGACGGAAGAAGGTGCCCTCGACCCAGCGCTCGCCGTACTCGATCGCCTGGTCCCACTCACGCACCGAGTCCTCGAAGCCGAGCGTGGTGATGTCGCAGGCCGCCTGGAGCTCGGCGATCTCCCACTCGTCCTTGACCAGCCGCAGCTCGGAGAGCACCCGGGCGAGCTCGGTGTCGCGTCCGTCGTCGCCCGGGACCTGGCCGTCGACCCTCGGGTCCACGCCGCGCAGGACGCGCGTCTTGGCCGACCCGGACAGGTGTGCGGCGAGCTCGTCGATGTGGCGGGTCGGCAGGTCCAGGGATGTGGAGATCTCCTGGAGCGAGGGGCGCTTGCCGGCCCAGAGGGCGCCGTACTGCCGGTCGCGGAAGAACTCGTCGGTCTCTCGCGAGCTGCGCGGGCGGGCGTAGAGAACCGCCTCGCCGTCCTCGACCACGAGCACCGCGTCACTGGTCTGGTTCCCGCTGAGATAGGTGTGCGCGGTCTCGGAACGGAACCGGTAGTCGGTGTCGTTGGCCCGCACCTTGAAGCCGCCCGCCGGGATCACCAGCCGCTCGCCCGGGAACTCCTCGGCGAGTCGCTCCCGGCGTGACCTTGACCACTCGGTGATCGGGTGTCGAGGCGTCTCGACCTCGCGTTCGGCCCACCCGGTGCGCATGAACGAGGCATAGGCCTGCGGGACCGCCGGGTCGTGGCTCTCGGTGTGGGCTTCGCTGGAGTCCGTCGTCTCACTCACGCTGCCACTCTACGACCGGGTCGTCGTTACGCTACGCGCATGCAGACCCGCCGTACCTCCGCAGCGTTCACGATCGTCGTGAGCGTGGTGATGCTCATCGGGGCTGCCGTCATGGGCCTGGTCCTGCTGGTCTCGGGCGCTCCGGGAGCCCTCGTCGTGGGCCTGCTGCTCGCCGCGCTGCCGCTCGGCCCGCTGGTCAGCGTCTACATGTGGCTCGACCGCTACGAGCCCGAGCCACGCTCGCTGCTCGTGCTCGGTCTGGGCTGGGGCGCGTTCGTGGCGACCTCGGGCGCCCTCCTGCTGCAGCTGTTCGACCACCTGATCTTCGAGTCCACCGAGACGTTCAGCTCCACCGTGGTGGCGCCGTTCACCGAGGAGGCCGCCAAGGGACTCTTCATCCTGTTGCTGCTCTTCTACCGCCGCCACGAGCTGGACGGCGTCCTCGACGGCATCGTGTACGCCGGCATGGTCGGCATCGGCTTCGCGTTCACCGAGAACATCCTCTACCTGATGTCCGCCTACATCGGTGACGACGGCCAGGCGGGCGGCTTCGGCGGCGCAGTCGGCCTGTTCATCGTCCGCTGCGTGTTCAGCCCGTTCGCCCACCCGTTCTTCACCGCGTTCACCGGCATCGGGATCGGGCTCGCCGTGACGGCGAAGAGCAGGCCCGTGCGGGTGGTCGCGCCGTTCATCGGCTATCTCCTCGCGGTCGGCGCGCACGCCGCGTGGAACGGCTCGCTGAGCCTGGACGACGGCCGCAACGCGGTCGCCACCTACGTCTTCCTGATGGTGCCGGCCTTCCTGCTGCTCAGTGGCTTCGCCATCTGGTCGCGACGCCGCGAGGGTTCCGTCCTGACCACGGCCCTCGGCGACTGCGCGAAGCGCGGTTTCCTGGACCCCGCGGAGATCCCCTGGCTCTCGCGCATCCCCGCACGCCGCTTCGCCCGGAGGTACGCCGAGAAGGTCGGTGGCAAGGAAGCGCGGCGCACGATGGTCGCCTACCAGAACGAGGCCGTCGAGCTCGGCTTCCTGCACAGTCGCTACCTGCGCGGCGTGCCACCGCCCGGCTTCGCCGAGCTCGGCCAGGAGCACGTCGACCGGATGCGGGCGCTGCGACCGGGGCTGCTCTGGCCGCAGCCGACCGGGGACCAGCGGCCCGTGCAGCTGCCCACGATCGCGCGAAGCCCCGGTCCCGGCCAGGGCACCGGAGCACCGCGGTGACACATGCCGGGTCCTCGTCCGGGGGAACGCCCGGGCCGCCGGGCGCCGGTGCCGAGCGCTCCGCGCAGCTGCTCATCACGCTGACCTCCCTTCGTGCCGCGCTCCAGCACTCCCGACTGCCGCTGGTGGTCCCCGGCGTCGACGAGAGCCGGGCGATGCGGGCCGAGATGATCGACCAGCTCGAGGACTACGTGCTGCCCCGCCTGGTGCAGATCGACGCGCCGCTGCTCACCGTGGTGGGCGGCTCGACCGGTGCCGGCAAGTCGACCCTGGTCAACTCGCTCGTCGGTCAGCGGGTGAGCGAGCCGGGCGTACTCCGCCCCACGACGCGCTCGCCCGTCCTGGTCCACCACCCCGACGACGCCTCCTGGTTCGACCAGCAGCGGATCCTCCCCGAGCTCGAGCGCACCACCCGCGCCACCACCGATCCCGGCGCGTTGCAGCTGGTCGCCTCGACGGCGATCCCCCAGGGGCTGGCCCTGCTGGACGCACCCGACATCGACTCGGTCGAGGAGCGCAACCGCAGCCTGGCCGCTCAGCTGCTCGCGGCAGCCGACCTGTGGCTGTTCGTCACCTCCGCGGCGAGGTACGCCGACCAGGTGCCCTGGGGCTTCCTGAAGCAGGCGGCCGAGCGCAGCGCCGCGGTGGCGATCGTGCTCGACCGGACCGCCGCCGACGCGATCCCCGAGGTGAGCAACCACCTCGCGCGGATGCTCACCTCCCGCGGCCTCAAGGACTCGCCGCTCTTCACCGTGGCCGAGGCACCGCTGGACGAGAACGGCCTGCTGCCGGCCGCGTCGGTGAGCGACATCCGCGGCTGGCTGACCGAGCTCGGGGCGGACGTGGAGGCACGCAACGCCGTCGTACGCCAGACCCTCGAGGGCGCTGTGCGGACCATTGCCCGTCGTACCCATGACCTCGCGGACGCCTGCCAGACGCAGACCGACATGCAGGCGCGACTGAAGCGCGACGTGGACACGGCGTACGACCAGGCGCTCGCGGACATCGACGAGGGCTCCGCCGACGGGACCCTGCTGCGGGGCGAGGTGCTCGCTCGCTGGCAGGAGTTCGTCGGCACCGGCGAGCTGCTGCGCAACCTGGAGTCCAAGGTCAGCTGGCTGCGCGACCGCGTGACCAACGCGGTCAAGGGGAAGCCGCAGCAGGCCGAGCGGGTGACGGTCGCTGTCGAGTCGGGCCTGCAGACGCTGATCCTCGAGCACGCCGAGGCGGCCGCCGAGCGCACCGACGCGTCGTGGCGTTCCGTCGCCGCCGGCGCCCAGGTGCTCGAGTCCGGCGGCAGCGACCTGTCCCGTGCCTCGCGGGACTTCCGGGAGCGCGCCGAGCGGATGGTGCGCGACTGGCAGTCCGGGCGTGCTCGAGCTCGTCCGCAGCGAGGGCGGCGACAAGCGGACGACCGCGCGCTTCCTCGCCTACGGCTTCAACGGGCTCTCGGTCGCGCTGATGGTCGTCGTGTTCGCCTCCACGGGTGGCGTCACCGGCGCCGAGGTCGGCATCGCCGGCGGCTCGGCGGTGATCGGCCAGAAGCTGCTCGAGGCGGTGTTCGGCGACCAGGCCGTCCGCCGTCTCGCGACGAACGCCCGCCGCGACCTCCGGGTGCGCGTCACGGCGCTGATGGACCAGGAGCGCCAGCGGTTCATCGACCGCCTCGACACCCTCGAGCTCCCCGCCGACTCCGCCGAGCAGCTGCGCGTGCTGGCCCGCAAGGTCGACGACCTGCGCTTCGCCGCCGCGCGGAGCGGTTCGTGAGCGGGCTGGTCGCCGGGGCCAAGAAGGTGTTCGGCAGGACGACGCCGCTGGACGCACGGCTCGAGGGCCTCGAGCAGGCCGTGGAGTCAGGACGAGGACGGCTGGACGACGCCGTCATCGAGCCGGCCTCGGTCGTCGTACGACGTGCCGGGGCCCGGTTGCGGCTCTCCGCCGAGCACACCGTGGTCGCCCTCGCCGGCGCGACCGGCTCGGGAAAGTCGTCGACGTTCAACGCCCTGACCGGGCACGACCTGGCCGAGGTCGGCGTACGCCGGCCCACGACGTCGTTCGCCACGGCCTGCATCTGGGGGCAGGACCAGGCGGACGCCCTGCTCGACTGGCTGGAGATCCCGCAGCGCCACCGAGTCCTGCGCGACTCGATGCTCGACCGTGGCCAGCAGGACACCTCACTGGAGGGCCTGGTGCTGCTCGACCTGCCCGACCACGACTCCACCGAGGTCGGCCACCACCTCGAGGTCGACCGGCTGATCGGCCTGACCGACCTGATGGTGTGGGTGCTCGACCCGCAGAAGTACGCCGACGCCGCGATCCACGACCGCTTCCTCAAGCCGCTGGCCACGCACAAGGACGTCATGCTGGTCGTCCTCAACCACATCGACGAGGTCCCGCAGGCAGGGCGCAGCGCGATGCTCGACGACGTGCGGCGCCTGCTCGAGGCCGACGGGCTCGGCGGCGTACCCCTGCTCGCCGCCTCGGCCAGGACGGGGGAGGGCCTTGCCGAGCTCCGCCGCGAGATCGGCAAGCGGGTCACCGACAAGGCCTCGATCCGCACCCGGCTGGCCGGCGACATCGCCGGTGCGGCCGCCCGGATGTCCGCGCACAGCGGCGACGCCGAGCCGCGCGAGCTCGCCGCCAGGGACAGGCGCGAGCTGGTCGAGGCGCTCTCCGACGCGGCGGGCGTTCCCGTCGTCGTCGATGCCGTACGCCGGGCCACCGCGGTCCGGGCCCGCCGCGCGACCGGCTGGCCGCTGACCGCATGGGTCTCGCGCCTCAAGCCGGACCCGCTGCGACGACTGCACCTCGACCGAGGCACCTCCGGGAAGGACCTCGTCGCGGCCGCCCGCTCGTCGATGCCCACCACCGGACAGGTGCAGCAGGCTCGCGTGGAGACCACAGCTCGCGACCTGTGCGACGACGTCTCCGTCGGCCTGGCCCAGCCCTGGGTGCGCTCGATCCGGCACGCGTCGACGTCACGGTTCACCGACCTCGGCGACCGGCTCGACCGCGTGGTCACGACGACCGACCTCGGCGTCTCCGCGACACCGCTGTGGTGCCGCGGCGTCAGGGTGCTGCAGTGGGTGCTCTTCCTGGCCGCGCTGGCGGGTGCGCTCTGGCTGGGAGTGCTGGCCGGATCTGCCTACCTGCAGATGCCGACTCCCGGCACGCCGGACTACCGGGGCTTCCCGATCCCGACGCTGATGCTGGTGCTCGGGGTGGCGGCCGGGATCGTGCTCGCCCTGCTCTCGCGGGTGTTCATCTCGATCGGAGCGAACGCCCGTGCCCGCCGCGCCGACAAGCGGCTGCGTGCTGGGGTGGCCGAGGTGGCCGAGGACCTGGTCGTCGCGCCCGTGGTGGCCGAGCTGGCGGCGTACCGGCACACGTGGGAGGGCCTGCGCGCAGCGCGCGGCTGACCACCTCGCGTCCACAGGCCGGATTCCCTGAGCGGTTGTCCACAGGCGCGGCCGCACTCCCGGCCCGTTGTCCTCGCCAGGCGGTGGACTGTCTCCACGAACGATGAGGAGGCAACAGATGAACGAGTCGTATGTGACCCTGCAGGGCTGGGTCGGCGGACCGGTGGACGCGCGCGACGTGGGGGACACCCAGTGTGTGTCCTTCCGCGTGGGCTCCACGCCCCGCATCAACAGGGGCGGCAGCTGGGTGGACGGCCAGACGTCGTGGTTCACCGTGAACTGCTGGCGCGGGCTCGGCCAGAACGTCAAGGAGTCGATCAAGCGCGGGGACGCCGTCGTCGTGCACGGCCGGGTCCGCGTCGACGTCTGGGAGCGGGAGGGACAGCCGAACTCCGTGAGCTGGCTCATCGACGCGACCTTCGTCGGTCACGACCTCAGCAAGGGCACCACCACCTTCGAGAAGACCGCCCGGGCGACACCGCGCGACCCGCTGGAGAACGAGGCCGTCCGCGAGATGGTGCACGCCCACCAGGCCGAGGGGCCGCAGCTGGACGCGGCGGGGGAGCCGGTCAACCCGGCGGCCTGACCCCGCGGGCGGGGCGGCAGGTGGCGGCCCGATCCAGGCGTCAGGCCCGAATCGGCTCGCGGCGATTTCCCCCGTAGGCTGGACGGACCATGGCTGAATACGTCTTCACTCTCCGCAATGTCCGCAAGGCCCACGGCGACAAGGTCGTCCTCGACAACGTCACCCTGTCGTTCCTCCCCGGCGCCAAGATCGGCGTGGTCGGGCCGAACGGCACCGGCAAGTCCACGCTGCTCAAGATCATGGCGGGGCTCGAGCACGCCAACAACGGCGACGCCATCCTCGACCCCGGTGCCACGGTCGGCATGCTCCAGCAGGAGCCGCCGCTGAGCGAGGGCAAGACGGTGCTCGAGAACGTCGAGGAGGCCGTCCACGAGATCAAGGGCAAGATGGACCGCTTCAACGCGATCTCCGAGGAGCTCGCCGACCCGGACGCCGACTACGACAAGCTCCTCGCCGAGATGGGCGACCTGCAGACCGATCTGGACCACGCCAATGCGTGGGACCTCGACAGTCGGTTGGACCAGGCGATGGACGCGCTGCGCTGTCCCCCGCCGGACGAGCTCGTCGACCACCTCTCCGGAGGTGAGCGCCGTCGCGTCGCGCTGTGCAAGCTCCTCCTCCAGCAGCCGTCCCTGCTCCTGCTCGACGAGCCCACCAACCACCTCGACGCCGAGTCGGTGCAGTGGCTCGAAGGTCACCTGGCGTCCTACCCCGGCGCCGTGCTGGCCGTGACCCACGACCGCTACTTCCTCGACAACGTGGCCAGCTGGATCCTCGAGCTCGACCGCGGCGCGGCCCACCCCTACGAGGGCAACTACTCCAAGTACCTCGAGACCAAGAAGGACCGGCTCAAGATCGAGGGCCAGAAGGACGCCAAGCGCGCCAAGATGCTCGAGCGTGAGCTGGAGTGGGTGCGCTCCAACGCCAAGGCCCGCCAGACCAAGAGCCGGTCGCGTCTGGCCCGCTACGAGGAGATGGCCGCCGCCGCCGACCGGATGCGCAAGATCGACACCTCCGAGATCAACATCCCGGCCGGCCCGCGACTCGGCGACATCGTCCTGGAGTCGCACGACCTGACCAAGGGCTTCGACGGGCGCACCCTCATCCACGACCTCTCCTTCACCCTGCCTCGCGCGGGCATCGTCGGCGTGATCGGGCCGAACGGCGTCGGCAAGACGACGCTGTTCCGGATGATCACCGGTCAGGAGTCACCCGACGAGGGCGAGCTGAAGGTCGGCGCGACGGTGAAGATCTCCTACGTCGACCAGAGCCGCGGTGGTCTCGACCCGACCAAGAACGTGTGGGAGGTGGTCTCCGACGGGCTGGACTTCATCAAGGTCGCCAACTTCGAGATGAACTCGCGGGCCTACGTCGCCTCGTTCGGCTTCAAGGGCCCTGACCAGCAGAAGAAGGCCAGCGTGCTCTCCGGCGGTGAGCGCAACCGGCTCAACCTCGCCCTGACCCTGAAGATGGGCGGCAACATGCTGCTGCTCGACGAGCCCACCAACGACCTCGACGTGGAGACCTTGTCCTCGCTCGAGGACGCCCTGCTGGAGTACCCCGGCTGTGCCGTGGTCACCTCGCACGACCGGTGGTTCCTGGACCGCGTGGCGACCCACATCCTCGCCTGGGAGGGCGACGACGAGGACTCGGGCAAGTGGTTCTGGTTCGAGGGCAACTTCGCGTCCTACGAGGAGAACAAGGTCGAGCGGCTGGGTGCCGACGCCGCACGTCCTCACCGGGTGACGCACCGCCGCCTGACCCGCGACTGAGTGGCTCCACCGGCGACTTTCTTGGCCGGGTCAGCGGGTCAGCGGATGTCGGCGTCCTCGGGCAGGTCCTGCAGGAGCCGGTCGCTGACCTCGTTGAAGATCCGGCCCAGGGCGGCGAAGTCGTCGCGCGAGGCGACGTCGACGAGATGTGCGCGCACTCCGCGGACGTGGGTCGGCGCCGCCTCGACCAGCTTGCGCCGACCCTGCTCGGTCATCACGGCTTCGACGCCGCGGCCGTCCGACTGCGACGCCCGACGGAGGACCAGCTCGGCCTTCTCCATGCGGGCGATCGTGTGGGTCACCCGGCTGCGTGAGTGCGACATGGCGTCGGCCAGCAGCGCCATCCGCATGCGTCCCTCGTCCGCCTCCGAGAGGCGGACCAGGATCTCGTACTCGCTGAAGGAGATCTCGTGCTCCTCGCGCAGCTCCCGGTCGAGCTGGTGCTGCAACAGCTCGGTGCCCATGACGTAGGCACGCCACGAATGCTGCTGCTCGGCGTCCAGCCAGCGAATCTCGTTCCCACTCCCCATGACGGGAGTTTAGGTGGGCGTGTCCAGAACTTTCTGCACGGCAGCGGAATATTCGGGCGTGGTGAATAGTTGAACATTGTATTACCGCCGGTACAAGAAGCGTATCGGCCCCGACTGTGAGGACTGATCAGCTTGAGCATCACCACCGACACCACCTTCAGCACCGACATCGTTGCTGGCACGTGGACGATCGACGCCAGCCACTCCGAGGTCGGCTTCACCGTGCGTCACCTGATGAGCAAGGTCCGCGGCCAGTTCACCAAGTTCGAGGGAAGCCTGACCACCGGCACCTCGCTCGACGAGACCCGCGCCACCGCGACGATCGACCTGAACTCGATCGACACGCGTGACGAGCAGCGCGACGGCCACCTTCGCTCCGGCGACTTCTTCGACGTGGAGAACCACGGCGGGATGACCTTCACGACCACCTCCTTCGACGGCACCACCGCCGTCGGTGAGCTGACCGTCAAGGGCGTCACCCGCCCGATCGAGCTCGACGTCGAGTTCCTCGGCGCCGGCAACGACCCGTGGGGCAACGCGCGTCTCGGCTTCGAGGCCACCGCGGAGATCAGCCGCAAGGACTTCGGCGTGGACTTCAACATCCCGCTCGACGGCGGCAAGGTCCTCATCGGCGACAAGGTGAGCATCCACCTCGCCGTGGAGGCCGTGCTCCAGCAGGCCTGACCCACCTCACGACGACGGCCCATCCGAGAACTCGGATGGGCCGTCGACGTATGTCCGGGGAGCGTCAGCTCAGGAGATGCGCTCCAGGATCAGCGCCATTCCCTGGCCGCCACCGACGCACATGGTGATCAGGCCGGTGGACTTGTCGTGCCACTTCAGGGAGTTGAGCATCGTGTTCTGCAGCCGGGCGCCGGTCATCCCGAAGGGGTGCCCCACGGCGATCGAGCCGCCGTTGACGTTCAGGCGGTCGAGGTCGATGCCGAGGTCCTGGTACGACGGCACGACCTGCGCAGCGAACGCCTCGTTGATCTCGACGAGGTCGATGTCCTCGATGCTCATGTTCGCGTGCTTCAGCGCCTGCTTCGTCGCCTCGACCGGGCCGAGGCCCATGATCTCGGGGGAGAGGCCGGACAGGCCCGTGGAGACGATCCGGGCCAGGGGAGTCAGGCCCAGCTCGGCAGCCCGGGTGTCGGACATGATGATCACCGCGGCGGCCCCGTCGTTCAAGGGGCAGCAGTTGCCGGCCGTGACCACGCCGTCGGGACGGAAGACCGGCTTGAGGCTCGCCATCGCCTCGTAGTTCGCGCCGGCGCGAGGGCCGTCGTCTGCGGTGACCTCGGTGCCGTCGGGAGCGGTGACCGGCGTGATCTCGTTGGCCCAGAACCCGTCGGCGATCGCCTTCTCCGCGAGGTTCTGGCTGCGTACGGCGAACTCGTCGAGCTCCTTGCGGTCGAGCCCACGCATCCGCGCGACGTTCTCGGCCGTCTGGCCCATGGCGATGTAGATGTCGGGGATCTGGCCGTCCTCACGGGGGTCGTGCCAGTCCTGACCGCCCTCCGCGTACTTCTCGGTGCGCTTCGCCGCGTCGTCGAACTTCGGGTTGCGGGTGCCGGGGATGTGGTCGGAGGTGCCCTTCGCGAACCGCGAGACCGTCTCGACGCCCGCGGAGATGAACGCGTCACCCTCGCCGGCCTTGATGGCGTGGAAGGCCATCCGGGAGGTCTGCACCGACGAGGAGCAGTAGCGGGTGATCGTCGTACCGGGGATCTCGTAGCCGAGCAGTGCCGAGACGACCCGGCCCATGTTGTTGCCGGCCTCGCCGCCGGGCAGTCCGCAGCCGAGGATGAGGTCGTTGATCGTCGTGGGGTCGAGCTCGGGGATCTTGTCGAGCGCGGCCTTGATGATCAGGGCGCTGAGGTCGTCCGGGCGGAAGTCCTTGAGCGAACCCTTGTTGGCGCGTCCGATGGGGGAACGAGCCGCCGAAACGATCACTGCCTCGGGCATGTGGAGTCTCCAGTCGTCGATGGGGGGGCGACGCGGCAGCGTCGCGATCGGGCGAGGTCAGCCTAGACCGTGGCCTGGTGCCCCTGGCCGGGCGTCGGGCTCTGCCCGGCGAGTGCCCCCATGAGCAGCTCCAGGCCGTCGCGCATGAACCTCGCCTGGTCCTCTGGCGCTTCGCGTAGGGCGTGCATCAGCAGGCCGTCCACGGCGGCGATCAAGGTGATGGCGCGGGTCCGCGAGTGCTCGTGCCCGCTGGCGGCCATCGCCGACTCGACGATGCTCTCCAGGTCGCGGAGCTGCGCCTGGGTGATCGCCGCGATCTCCGGCTGCCGGGAGCCCTCGAGCGCGAGCTCCACCCGCGCGAGCAGCATCTCGGGCTCGAGCAGCCAGGAGCGCAGCATCTCGGTCGTCTGCCGCACGGCGTACCCCTCGACGGTGCCGTGCACCTCGATCTTCGCGGCGAGCTCCTGGATGTCGCGGGAGAAGTGGTCGGTGACGTACTCGGTCAGCCGGGTGAGCAGAGCCAGCCGGGTGCGCATGTACGCCGAGCAGCTCCCCTGCGGAAGGCCGGCCTCGCTGTCCACTGCCCGGTGGGTCAGGCCACGCAGGCCCGTACAGGCCAGCACGCGCACGGCCGCAGCCAGCAGCGTCTGCTGGCGGGTGGAGTAACGCGTCTCCATCGTGGTGCTCATCTGTTCCGACCTCCCCTCGTGACGCAGGACACTACCTCGCGGCTTGATCCGAGGGCTCTACAGATGTAGATTCTTCTACAGATGTAGAACCACTCCACGAAAGGAAAGATCATGGACTTCACCTTGGCGCCCCACCTGACCGCTTTCATGATCGGGTTCATCGCGATTGCCGCCTTCGGCGTCGTGACGCTTCTCGTCAGCACCACCGTCTTCTTCACCAAGAACCACGCCGTGCGCGTCCGTCGCCACGAGGGCATCGGCACCTACTACGGCCACCTCGCGCTGGGTCACTGAACCTCGGGATCTCGTTGACTGCAACGATCTGAGCGTGCTGCACACCTATCAGTGCCCGCTCCGCTGGGCCGACATGGACCTGCTGGGACACGTGAACAACGTGACCTACCTCGACTACGTCACCGAGGCCCGTGAGGCCCTCTTCGCCGGACACCCGGCGGGGAGGGCCTCCGTCACGCGTCACCAGGTGGACTTCGTCCAGCCGCTGGTCTTCCACCGGCAGCCGGTGCTCGTGGACACCTGGCTCAGCGGGAACTCCGAGGCCGAGGTCGAGCTCAGCCACGAGGTGTACGACGCGCCCTCCGGCGACCAGGACGACCGCACCGTCTACCTCCGGGCGACGACGGTCCTGGCCCACCGGCTCACCGATGACGAGCAGGCACTGCTGGAGCCGTCTCGCGCTCCCGGCCACGAGTGGCGTCCATTGGGTGGTGTCGACGCTCGGCCGCTCGGCGACACCTACGAGCTGACGGTGCGCCGCTCCGACATGGACAGCGCGGACCAGGCGCGTCCGGGCGTCTTCTTCGAGTACGTCCAGGAGGCCCGGATCCGCTACATCATGGGGCTGCACACCCGCGGCGAGAAGTGGACCCAGCACGTCGTGGCCCGTACCGACCTCGACTACCTCGCGCCGCTGCCCTACCGCCAGGAGCCCTACGTCGTGCACTCGTGGGTCGCGCACCTGGGCAGCAGGTCCTTCACCGTCCGATCCGAGGTCCGCGACGGCGAGCAGGTGCTCGCCAGCGCGGGGGTGGTGATGGTGACCTTCGACCTCGAGACGCAGAAGACGACCGAGATGGCCGAGCAGCAGCGCGCTCGCCTCGAGAAGGAGCTGGCCACCACCGGCTGAGGGTCTAGCCGACGTCCTCGAGCGTGTTGATCATGAACTGCGCCGCGTGGGTGACGTAGTCCCAGAACTGGGCGTGCTGCTCGGGGGTCAGGTCGGCCTCGTCGAGCGCGGCACGGAAGTGCAGCAGCCAGTGGTCGCGAGCCGTCGGGGTCACCTCGAACGGTGCGTGCCGCATCCGCAGGCGCGGGTGGCCGCGCTCGTCGGAGTACGTCGTGGGTCCACCCCAGTACTGCTCGAGGAACATCGCGAACCGGTTCTCGGCGGCGGTGAGGTCGGCCTCGGGATACATCGGCCGGAGCACCTCGTCCTCGGCAACACCCGCATAGAACCGGCTGACGATTCCCCGGATCGTCGGGCTGCCGCCGATGTCGTCGTAGAAGGTGCTCATCCCCTCATTGTGGCAACCGGACCTCAGCGGAGGTCGGCCAGGTAGTGCTGCGCGGTCTCGAGGTTGCGCCGCCGTGCCTCCCACGTGACCCCCACCAGGAGCAGGACGAGCCCGATCCCGCCGAGGGAGATCCAGCGGGGAACCGCGTCGGCGATCGGCTCCAGGTGCCTGACCGCAAGGACGCCGGTCGAGACGGCGCCGAGGACGAACGGCGCCGCCAACCGCTGCTGGACTCCCGCCGCGAGGACCAGGACGGCGGCGGCCCCGACCAGCGCGCCTCGGACCGAGACGGGTTCCTCGAGGGCGAGCAGCAGGCTGGGCAGCAGGGCGAGGGTCAGGCCGCTGCCGAGCGTCGAGAAGCTGCTGGTCTCGGAGTCCCGGCGGATCCTCCAGACGCCGGCGGCCACGAGCAGGACAGCGGCCGGCAGCGTGTAGAGCTCCGGTGCCTGCACGTCCAGCGCGACGCGGATGACGGTGGCGGCGCCCAGGACCACAGCCCCGGCCCAGCCCAGCAGGTTCCGGTCGCGCGCGGTCACCGCCATCGCGCAGATGGCTGTGCCGACGATGGTCAGGACCATGGCGGCGGTGCGCTCGTCGGGGGAGGACGCAGTGGCGAGCACGGCGAGCACCCCGGCGGCGAGCTCGAGTGAAACCCGCGTGACGAGCTGCCGGGCCAGCGGCCGGGCGAGCACGCCGACCAGTCCGGCGTACACCGCCAGGACGAGGACGCGAGCCTCCAGGTCGGCTCCCATCGCCTGGCCCCAGCAGACCAGGGCCCAGCCACCGGCCAGGGCTGCCAGCGACGCGAGCGCCGCCGAGGAGAGCCTCGCTCCTGCGCTTTCCCGAACGGCGCCGGCGGCGGCGAGCCCTAGGAAGAGGACGGTCGTCGCGACGGCGATCAGCAGGTCCGCGGCCGACGCGGCGTACAGCGTGATGACCGTGAGGTAAGCCGTCGCGACACTGCCCACCAAGGCAGCAGCGAGGCGGTCACGCGACCACCAGGCGGCGCTGCCGGCGACCGTCGCAGCGAGGCCGGCGGCGAGCACCCCTGCCCACAGCGGCGGCTCGAGCTCGAGAACCAGGACGAGTCCGCCGAGTGCGAGGACCGCCGGCGCCAGCGTGCCGAGGACCTGGGCGGCGTCGCGGCGCATCCGCTGGGGCAGCTGCCGCAGCACGCAGGCAGCGGCGACCACGAGGGCCAGGGCTGCGATCACGAACGACCAGGAGGCCGCGTTGTCCAGTTGGGCGGACATCCTCTGGCTCGGGTCGGCCCCGCCATCGGGCTCGACGTAGGTCAGTGCGTCCCAGGGAGCGAACAACAGCCACAGTCCGAGCAGCGCGATCCCGATCGTGGTGAGCGCCGAAGCGCCCAGAGCCCACACCTTCGGTGCGAACGCCGTGACCAGGCCGAGCGCGACGAGAGTCGCGCAGGCCACCAGCAGGTCACGGGTCGGCAGCCCGACGGTCTGCGGCCCGTTGGCGAGCAGCACGAGCGGAAGCAGCGCCAGACCGGCGGAGACCGGGCGTGCCCGGTCAGGCACACCCGGCAGGTGTACGACGGCGGCGGCGAGGACGGCTGCGACCAGCAGGGGCCAGCCACGTGCGTCGGCCCACCAGTCGGAGAACGCGGCCGCCTCCTCTGCCCGGTCCCAGCCGACGCCGAGCAGCACCAGCCAGGTCACCGCCCCCAGCCCGCCCAGACCGTACGCCGCCACGGGAACCGGGCGGCGCAGCAGCACGAACAGCACGCCGAGCAACGGCACCGCGATGCCGGACGCGATCGCCGGGTTCTCGGCGAACCACGCGTTCGTCGAGCACAGCACCGCCCCGCCGAGCACGGCGACCGACTCGTGCGCCGTACAGCCTGGTGACCGGCTGGCTTCGGGCCCAGACGCCGACGCCGGCACCCAGGACCAGCAGGGCGCCACCGACCAGCGCACCGGTGCCGCGCCAGGAGAGCGCGTCCAGGCCCGCGAGGCCGGCCGACTGCGCGCCGAGGAGGTCGACGGCGAGCATTCCCGAGACGACGAGCCAGAACGTCTCGGCGGCGCCCCGCAGACCCTTGCGGGTCAGGGTCACCGCGACGAACGAGAGCACCGCGGTGAAGCCGAGGAGGACAAGCGTGCGGCCGGTCAGCCCGAGCAGGCTCCAGGTGACGGCGACGAAGACGACCGCCGCCACCAGCAGGCACAGCCCGCCGAGCGAGAGCAGCACCACCGGCACCGAGGCGGAGGGGAGCCTGCGAGGCCGGGCGGGGGGAGGGGCCGTCCGTGCGGGGTAGTGGGGGAGCACCGCGGCGTCGACCGGGGTCTCGGCAGCCGCTGCCGGGGTCAGTGCAGGGACCCCGCGGAGCTGCTCCACCAGCCGGTCGGCAGTGACCATCACGCTCCACAGCTGCAGCGCGAGCGGACCCCGCACCTGCAGGCCGCACGCCGTGCAGGTGGCGCCAGCGTCGAGCTCCCCGCGACAGTCGGGGCAGATGGTCGGGTCCACGAGTCTGCTCATGACCCGATCGTCCCGGCTGGAGGGGGTCGCCCGCGTCAGGCGCGCGACTCAGTCGCGCTGAGTATGCCTACTCAGGCGCGGGAGAGGCGGGCTGCTCGGGAGCGCGCTCCGGCTGCTGCCAGACGACGCGCTGGGGCAGCGGCATCACGATGCCCTCGTGGTCGAACCGGGACTTGATCCGTTCGCGCATCTCGCGGGCGACGTTCCACTGCTCCATCGGCGCTGTCTTCAAGACCACGCGCATGATCACCGCGTCCGGCGCAAGGTCCTGTACCCCCCACACCTCGGGCTCCTCGATGATCACGCTCCGGTAGTCCTCGTCGTCCCACAGGCTGTGCGCGACGTCGGTGAGCACCTCGCGCACCCGGGCGAGGTCCTCGGAGTAGCTGACGCCGATGTCGAGCACCGTGCGCGCCCAGTTCTGGCTCTGGTTGCCGACGCGGAGGATCTCTCCGTTGCGGACGTACCAGACCGTGCCGTCGACGTCCCGCACGCGCGTGACCCGCAGTCCGACCGCTTCCACGGTGCCGATCGCCTCGCCGAGGTCGACGATGTCACCCACGCCGTACTGGTCCTCGATCATCATCATCACGCCGGAGAGGAAGTCCTTGACCAGGTTCTGCGCGCCGAAGCCGATGGCCAGGCCGAGCACCCCGGCGCTGGCGAGGATCGGCGCGACGTTCATGCCCACCTCGGAGAGCGCCATCACGAAGGCGATGCCGAAGACGACGGTCGTGGTGATGCTCTTGAGGAGGGTGCCGAGGCTCTTCGCGCGCTGGGCACGGCGGTTGAAGGCGTTCCGGGCGCCCAACGGAGCGGCTTGCGCCCGCTGGACCACGCGGTCGATGGCCTTGCAGGCCAGCCAGCGGACGACGACGGCGCCGACGATGATCACCAGGATCGCGAGCGGCTTGCCGATCAGCCAGGCGGCGGTCCGAGCCAGGGTCTCGTTGCCTCCGGTCCAGTCGTAGACGGCGGCGCAGGTCCAGCTGTCGCTCTTCTGGCACGTGGCGGGCATGTCGAACAGGCCCAAGGTCGGTGATGTCAGAGAAAGCATGTGAGGGAGGCTACGAGGGAGTGGCGAGGCTGACCAAGCCAGCACTGGCTATCCTTCGTGTGTGTTCACTCACGACTCGACCCGCCGGTTCTCCCCTTCATGGGGCCGATCACTGCTGACGTTCTGCGCGGCGTGGTCGCTCGTGCTCGCGGCGGCGCTGGTCAGCCCCGCCGCGGCCGCGCCGCCTGAGGGCTGGACGGAGGATCCGCCCGTCTCGGCGCTCCACTTCATCGTCATCGCCTTCCTGATCCCGCTGTCCCTGGCCGCGGTGATCGCGCTGCTGACGATCATTCCTTCGCTGGCCCGCGACCGCGGCTACGAGCCGGGTCAGACGTGGCGCGGCGACGCGGAGTGGTTCGGTGGTCCGACCAAGGGCGTGAAGTCCGCCGACGAGGTCACCCCGGACCAGCTCGAGGCGCGGTCCAAGGACACCGGAGGCACCAGTGCCGGTTGGTGAGGGCTTCTCCTCCGCCCAGGAGGCCGAGATCGACCGGGCGATCCGTGGGGCCGAGACGACCTGCCGCTTCGAGTTCTCGGTCTACGTCGGCTCTGTCACCGGCAGCACGCACGACTACGCAAGACGGCTGCACGCCTCGCTGTCCTCGCCCGACCGCAGCGTCATGATCCTGGTCGACCCGTCCGCCCGGGCGATCGAGGTGATCACCGGCTCCGTCGTACGCCGCTCACTGACCGACGACGCCGTCCGCCTCTCCGTCGTCGGGATGCAGTCCGCCTTCGCCGCCGGCGACCTCGTCGGCGGCATCAAGCACGGCGTCAGCCAGCTCGCCGAGAGTGCCCGGCAGCCGGAGACCCTGCACGGGTAGGGGCGACCCTCAGCTCTCGCCGGCGTCCTTGGCCTGCCCGGCGAGGTAGCGCTCCACGTCGGAGGCGCCCTCGCGGACGTAGCGCTTGGCTGCCGGGTTGGCCGGCGAGTCCTGCAGCCAGGCGCTCACCTGGGCGAGCAGCTCGCGCGAGGCCAGCGGCCGGGGGAACAGGAACTCGACCGCGGTGGAGGCCCGCTGGGTGCCCTTGTCCTCCCACAGGGTCGTCGCGACCTCGAGGTACTTCTCGACGTAGGGCCGCAGCACCTCCTCCTGGCCGTGCTGCATGAAGGAGAGCACCACGCTGCGCTGCGTCTCGTTGGGTACGTCGTCGCGCACGACCGCGATCTCCCAGGCCTCTGCCTTCGCCTCGGGGGTGGGCCGGCAGGCGAGCGCAGCCGCAGCCCGCTCCTGGCCGGAGATGGTGTTGTCGCGCCGGCCTTCGTCCGCAATCCGGTCCGCGTCGGCACGACCCGCGCGTGCCAGGCCGGTGAGGATCGACCAGCGCAGGTCGGTGTCGATGGTCAGACCCTCGAAGACGAGCGAGCCGTCGAGCAGCGCCTCGAGGTCGTCGAGTGCCTCCTCGGTGTGCGCCGCGCCGGCGAACGACCGGACGAAGGTGAGCTGGTGGTCGCTGCCGGGCTCGGCCTCGTCCAGCAGCCGCCGCAGACCCTGCTCCCACGTCTTGCGCAGCCCGGGGCGGTTGGCCGGCGCGGAGAAGTTGTTGGCCGCCTGTGCGGCGTACCCGGGGATCCGCGAGGACCCGAAGGCGTCAGTCTCGCTGGCGATGTTGCCCAGCACGAGGCTGACGAAGTCGGTCGCGCTCAGCTCGGCGTCGCGGGTCATGTCCCAGGCCGCGCCCCAGCACAGGGCCCGCGCGAGCGAGTCGTCCAGGCGGGACAGCCCCCCGATGACGGTGGCCAGCGAGCGCTCGTCGAGCCGGATCTTGGCGTAGGTGAGGTCGCCCTCGTTGAGGATCAGCAGGTCGGGCTGGCGGGCCCCGACCAGCTTCTCGATCTCGGTCGACTCGCCCTCGACATCCACCTCGACGGCCGTACGACGGACCAGCCGCTCGGCGCCGTCCGCATTGGTCTCGAGGTCGTAGAGGCCGATCGCGATCCGGTGGCGACGCAGCGTCGGGTTCTCGACAGGCGCCGTCTGCAGCACCGAGAACGAGCTGTAGCTCCCCGACTCGTCGACCGCGAACTCGGGCGTCAACGTGTTCACGCCGCTGGTCTGCAGCCACTCCTTGGCCCAGGAGTCGAGCTCGCGGCCCGAGGCCTCCTCGAGTGCACTGAGCAGGTCGCTGAACTCGGAGTTCCCGAACGCGTGCCGCTTGAAGTAGGCGCGCAGCCCGACGAGGAAGTTGTCCAGACCGACCCACGCGACCAGCTGCTTGAGCACCGAGGCGCCCTTGGCGTAGGTGATGCCGTCGAAGTTGACCTCGACGGCCTGCAGGTCGTAGTTGTCGGCGGCGATCGGGTGGGTGCTGGGCAGCTGGTCCTGGCGCAGCGCCCAGTTCTTGCGGGCGTTGGTGAAGCCGGTCCACGACTCGGTGAACTCGGTGGCCTCGACGGCGGCGTGGAAGCAGGCCCACTCGGCGAAGGACTCGTTGAGCCACAGGTCGTCCCACCACCGCATGGTGACCAGGTCGCCGAACCACATGTGCGCCATCTCGTGCAGGATCACCGAGCAGCGGAACTCGTAGAACGCACCGTCCTGTCGGCTGCGCGGGAGGTACTCGTCGCGCAGCGTCACCGCGCCCGCGTTCTCCATCGCGCCCATGTTGTACTCCGGGACGTAGAGCTGGTCGTACTTGTGGAACGGGTAGGGGTAGTCGAAGGCCTCCTCGAAGAACGCGAAGCCCTGGCTGGTCAGCTTGACCAGCTCGGCGGTGTCCATGTGGTCGACGAGCGACTGGCGGCAGTAGTGGCCGAGCGGGATGTCGCCGAACTTGCCGCTGTAGGTGTCGAACTCTGCGTGGTACTCACCGGCGACCACGGCCGTGATGTACGTCGACATCCGTTCGGTCTCCGGGAACCGCCAGATCGCCTTGCCGTCCGCGAGCGACTCCGGCTCGGGCGTGGGGGCGTTGGACACGACCAGCCAGTCCTCCGGCGCCGTGACGTGGAAGGTGAACACGCCCTTGAGGTCGGGCTGCTCGAACGTGGCGTAGACGCGGCGTGCGTCCGGGACCTCGAACTGCGTGTAGGTGTAGACCCGGTCGTCCGCGGGGTCCACGAAGCGGTGCAGGCCCTCGCCGGTGCGGGAGTAGGGGCAGTCGGCCCTGACAACGAGGACGTTGCTCGCCTGCAGGTCGCTGAGGGCGATCCGGTTGTCGGCGTACACCTCTGCCGGGTCGAGGGCGACCCCGTTGAGGGTGATCTCGTGGATCGTGGCGCCGACGAGGTCGGCGAAGGTCTCGGCGCCCGTCTCCGTGCTCGTGAACGCAAGGGTGGTGGTGGTCGCGAACGTCGTCTCGCTGGTGGTCAGGTCGAGCTCCACGGTGTAGGAGTCGACGCCCAGCAGCCGGGCGCGGGTCTGTGCCTCGTCGCGGGTCAGGTTGGTTCCAGGCATGCCCTGAATCATTGCACCCGGGAATGTTTCGGGCCCTGCGAGGTGTTTCAGGCCCTATGACCTCTTCTCACGCTGACTTCTGGTTCGACCCGCGCTGCCCCTTCGCCTGGATCACCTCTCGCTGGATCCTCGAGGTGGAGAAGGTTCGTGACATCGAGGTGCGCTGGCACGTGATGAGCCTGGCCTACCTCAACCAGGACAAGGACATCTCCGACGACTACCGGAAGATGCTCGCCACGGCCTGGGGACCCGTGCGCGTCCTGATCAAGGCGGAGCAGGAGCACGGCAACGAGGTGCTGCTACCGCTCTACACGGCCATGGGCACCCGCATCCACATCGAGAAGCAGGAGTCCGACCGCGACATGATCGAGCAGTCCCTCAAGGACGCCGGCCTTCCCCTCGAGCTCGCCGACGCGATGGACGACAGCAGCCTGGACGAGGCCGTCGCGAAGTCGCACCACGAGGGCATGGACGCCGTCGGCGACGACGTCGGCACCCCGACGATCCACATCAACGACGTCGCGTTCTTCGGCCCGGTGATCACCAAGGCCCCGCGCGGCGAGGACGCCGGGCGTCTCTGGGACGGCTGCGTCACGGTCGCCTCGTTCCCGACCTTCTTCGAGCTCAAGCGCAGCCGTACGGCGGACCTCGACTTCACCTGACGGGGCCAGCCCGCTCGCGCGCTTGACGAACCCTAGGATCACCGCATGAGCAAAGTGCTGTCCGCCGTCGCCTGGCCGTATGCCAACGGCCCGCGCCACATCGGCCACGTGGCGGGTTTCGGTGTGCCCTCCGACGTGTTCAGCCGCTACATGCGGATGGCCGGCCACGACGTGCTGATGGTCTCCGGCACCGACGAGCACGGGACGCCGATCCTGATCGCCGCCGACGAGGCAGGGGTCACTCCTCAGGCGCTCGCCGACCAGAACCATCGGGTGATCGCGGAGGACCTCGCCGCGCTGGGCATCTCCTACGACCTCTACAGCCGCACCACGACGCGCAACCACACCGCCGTCGTGCAGGAGCTGTTCACGGGTGTCCACGACAACGGCTACTTCATCGAGCAGACCACGTTCGGGGCGGTCAGCCCGTCGACGGGGCGCACGCTGCCCGACCGCTACATCGAGGGCGTCTGCCCGATCTGCGGCTACGAGCACGCCCGCGGCGACCAGTGCGACAACTGTGGGAACCAGCTCGACCCGGCCGACCTGAAGAACCCCCGATCACGGATCAACGGCGAGGTGCCGGAGTTCGTGGAGACCCAGCACTTCTTCCTCGACCTGCCGGCAGTGGCGGAGGCCCTGAAGACGTGGCTGGACGGCCGCGAGGAGACGGGCCTGTGGCGGCCGAACGTGATCCGGTTCAGCCAGAACATCCTCAAGGACATTCGCCCGCGCGCGATGACCCGCGACATCGACTGGGGCATCCCGGTGCCGCTCGAGGGCTGGGTCGACAACCCGACCAAGCGGCTCTACGTGTGGTTCGACGCGGTGATCGGCTATCTCTCGGCGAGCATCGAGTGGGCTCGCCGCGGCGACGACCCGGAGGCGTGGCGCGAGTGGTGGAACGACCCCGTGGCGCTCTCCTACTACTTCATGGGCAAGGACAACATCACCTTCCACAGCCAGATCTGGCCCGCTGAGCTCTTGGCGTACTCCGGCAAGGGAGACAAGGGCGGCAAGCCGGGGCAGTACGGCGAGCTGAACCTCCCGACCGAGGTCGTCTCGTCGGAGTTCCTGACGATGGAGGGCAAGAAGTTCTCGTCCTCCCAGCGCGTGGTGATCTACGTCCGCGACCTGCTCAGCCGCTACCAGCCCGACGCGTTCCGCTACTTCGTCGCGGCGGCCGGTCCGGAGAACCAGGACTCCGACTTCACCTGGGCCGAGTTCGTACGTCGTACCAACGACGAGCTGGTCGCCGGCTGGGGCAACCTGGTCAACCGTACGGCGAACATGATCGCCAAGAGCTTCGGTGAGATCCCACCGGCCGGTGAGCTGACCCCGACCGACCAGGCGCTGCTCGACCTGGTGGCGCAGACCTTCGACACGGTCGGTGACCTGATCGGCCGGCACCGCCAGAAGGCGGCGATCAACGAGGCGATGCGGACGGTCTCCGAGGTGAACAAGTACGTCTCGGACTCGGAGCCGTGGAAGCTGAAGGGCGACGACGAGCGCGAGCGACTGGGGACGATCCTGCACGTGGTCGCCCAGTGCGTGGCAGACCTGAACACGATCCTCTCGCCGTTCCTGCCGTTCTCGGCCAACGCGGTCGACCTGGTGCTCGGGGGTGCGGGCGACGTACAGCCGATGCCTGAGCTGCGTGAGGTCGAGGACCTGGACGGGGGACCGGGATACCCGATCCTGACGGGCGACTACACCGGTGCCGCCACCTGGGAGCGCCACGCCATCGTGCCGGGCACACCCATCGTCAAGCCGACCCCGGTCTTCACCAAGCTCGACCCAGCCGTCGTCGACGAGGAGCTCGCCCGGCTCGCCACGTGAGGTCGCGACCTGGCGACCACGCACCCGGCAGGATGTGCGCATGACGGCCGCGATGCACCTGCCTCACTTCTTCGTGAAGCAGAAGCTGACGATGATGGTGAACCGCTACGAGATCAACGAGGCCAACCCCGACGGCTCCGTCGGGCGCCTGATGGCCGTCGCGCAGCAGAAGCGGATGGCGTTCAAGGAGCAGGTCACCTTCTTCCGTGACGACCAGCGCACCGAGCCGGTGTTCTCGTTCCAGGCGCGCAAGGTGCTCGACCTGGGTGCGGGCTACGACGTACGCGATGCCGCCGGAGCGCCGTTGGGCGTCTTCCGCAAGGACTTCGGCCAGAGCCTGCTCCGCTCGACCTTCCACCTCAGCGCGCCCGGGCTGGAGGCCACCGGCCAGGAACGCAACCAGGTGGTGGCCGTCCTGCGCCGGTTCATCGACTTCCCGTTCTCGTTCCACTTCGACTTCAAGGACCAGGAGACCGGGGCCGTGGTGATGAGCTCGGTCCGGCAGATGTCGCTCCGCGACCGCTACGTGGTCACGGTGCCGGACCCTCGCCTCGACTTCCGTCTCGCCGCCTCGATGGCCGTCGGTCTCGACGCGCTGCTGGCCCGCTGAGCCGTGCTTCACCCGCAGGCCAGGAAGGCCGTCGAGGACGCAGCAGGGGACCCGAAGGTCTGGGAGACGGACATCGAGGAGGCCCGCCGCGCCGCGCGAGCGGAGGCGGCCGAGGCGCCTCGCGAGGAGGTGGCCGAGGTGCTCGACCTCGACGCCGACGGGGTGCCCTGCCGGCTCTACCGTCCCGAGGACGCGCAGCCGGGGCTGCTGGTCCACCTGCACGGTGGTGGGTTCGTCTTCCACGACGTGGAGGTCCACGACGACGCAGCGCGCAGGCTGGCCAACCGTTGCGGCATCGCGGTGCTCAGCGTCGACTACCGGCGACCACCCGAGCACCGGTTTCCGGCTGCCCCCGACGACGTGGACCGGGTGCTCGCCTGGGTGGCGCGCAGGGGTGAGCCCGGACCGGTCTTCCTGCACGGCGACAGCGCGGGTGGCAACCTCGCGCTGGTGGCTGCCATGCGCAATCCCGGGGTGGCCGCCGGACTGGTGCTGATCTACCCGTTCCTCGACCCGACTGCGTCCTTCGACTCCTACGTCACCGCAGCGGACGGCTTCGACCCGCGCGAGGCGGCCTGGTACTGGCAGCAGTACGCCGCCTCGCCCGAGGATCTCGCCGACCTCGACCTCGCGCCGCTCGGTCCCGACCTGTCGGGTCAGCCGAGACTGGCCGGGCTGCCGCCGACGCTGGTGGTCACGGCGGGCCAGGACCCGCTCCGCGACGAGGGCGAGCACCTCGCCGACCTGCTCGCCGAAGCCGGTGTCGAGGTGACTGCCACCCGCTACCTCGGACAGGTCCACGGCTTCTGGCGTCACCCGACCGTCTTCGACGCAGCCGAGCCGCTCACCCGACAGGTGGCCGGCTTCGTCCAGCTCCTGTCGGAGCGCTGACCGGTCGCCGTGAGCCTCGCCGACGTCCTCGACCAGGTCCGGGACAGTGCGTTCGGCACCCAGCCGAGTCCCTCGACGGGGGTGGTGGTGGCGACCGGACTGGCCGCGCTGGTGCTGATGGCGCCGCAGGCCTGGCCGCACACCCGCCACCTCGTCACGATCGCCCACGAAGGGGCGCACGGGGTGGTGGCGCTGCTCAGCGGCCGCAAGCTGGCCGGCATCAGGCTGCACTCCGACACCTCGGGGCTGACGCTCTCGCGTGGCCGACCCACTGGTCTCGGGATGGTGCTCACCAGTGCAGCCGGGTACGTCGGACCAGGCCTGATGGGCCTCGGGGCGGCGTACCTCCTCCAGGCCGGCCACGCCGTCGGCGTGCTGTGGCTGGCTCTCGCACTGCTGGCCGCACTGCTGCTCCAGATCCGCAACTTCTACGGGCTCTATGCGGTGCTGGTGGTGGGCGTGGGGGTGTTCGCGCTGTCCTGGTGGGCCAGCCCTCCGGTGCAGGTGGTCGTCGTACACGTGGGGACGTGGTTCGTGCTGCTCGCTGCGCCGCGCGCGGTCCTCGAGCTGCAGTCCCATCGTCGCGGTGGCCGTGCGCGCACCTCCGACGCCGACATGCTGGCGAGGCTGACCAGGGTGCCGGGCATCGTCTGGGTCGGGGTGTTCCTGCTGGTGAACGTGGCGGCCCTGGTGATCGGCGGCGGTTGGCTGGTCGCCGCCTCCCGGTGAGCGGGGAGGGGTCTGTCAGAATCTCGCCATGCGCGTCCACCTGGGTTCCGACCACGCCGGCCTCGAGCTGAAGGACCACCTCGTGGCTTGGTTGCGGGACAAGGGTCACGAACCTGTGGACCACGGCCCCTTCCAGTACGACGCCCTCGACGACTACCCGGTGTTCTGCCTGCGCGCGGCCGAAGCCGTCGTACGTGACGAAGGCAGCCTGGGCGTCGTGATCGGCGGGTCCGGCAACGGTGAGCAGATCGCCGCCAACAAGGTGCGCGGGGTCAGGGCGGCGCTCGCCTGGAGTGACGAGACCGCCTCGCTGGCGCGGCAGCACAACGACGCCAACGTGCTCTCGGTCGGCGGCCGGATGCACTCGGTCGAGGAGATGACCCGCTTCATCGGCATCTTCCTGAGCACCGACTTCACCGGCGAGGAACGGCACGCGCGACGGATCGCGATGCTGGCCGACTACGAGGCGACCGGTGACCTCCCGCCGCTCCCGGAGTCCGCCGTCGGGCAGGGCCCGGATGCCTGAGGGCCACACCCTCCGGCGCCTCGCGAACGAGCTCTCGGCAGCCTTCCTCGGCAGTCCCGTGCGCGTGAGCAGCCCGCAGGGGCGCTTCACCGCGGACGCGGCGCTGATCGACGGGCAGCCGGTGCTCGGGGCCGACTCGGCCGGGAAGCACCTGTTCGTGGAGTTCCCGGGAGAGCGCTACATCCACGTCCACCTCGGGTTGATCGGCAAGTTCGACGTGCTGCCCGGTCCCGCCCCGGCGCCGGTCGGCCAGGTGCGGCTGCGGCTGCAGAGCGAGACGGCGTACGCCGACCTCCGTGGCGCCATCCTGTGCAACCTGATCGGCCGCGAGAAGCACGACCAGGTGATCGGCGCGCTGGGTGCGGACCCGCTGCGTCCAGATGCCGACCCGATGACTGCCTGGAAACGGATCAGCAGGAGTCAGCGACCGATCGGGGACCTGCTGATGGATCAGGCCGTCCTCGCAGGCATCGGCAACGTCTACCGGGCCGAGGTGCTGTTCCGGCACCGGATCGACCCGCTGCGGCCCGGCAACACGTTGCGGGTCGGCCAGTTCCGGGCGATGTGGGCGGACCTGGTCGAGCTGATGCAGGAGGGAGTGCGCACCGGGCGGATCGACACGGTCCGGCCCGAGCACACCCCGGAGGCGATGGGACGGCCGGCTCGCCAGGACGACCACGGGGGAGAGGTCTACGTCTACCGGCGTACCGGCCAGCCGTGCCTGGTGTGCGAGACGGCGGTGCGCACGCGTGAGCTGGCCGGGCGGAATCTGTTCTGGTGTCCCCGTTGCCAACCCAAGTTCCGGTCGCGCGCCGTACGCTAGGCACTCTCGGGCGAACCACCACGAAACGCATGAACCCGGTCCAACACCCACGGGCACCGGTCGTGCGAATCACGACCAGTCATTCCGGGGCTCACGAGGCTCCTCGGACGGAGGGGGCACGTTGGCGGACCGTCGTACGCGTCCCTGGGGCGGCCTCTCGCTCCGCATCCGCCGGGAGATGTCGGTCTCCGACCTGCCCGCCCTGGTCTTCCTGGTGCTGCTCACCGTCGCCGGAACCCTGATCGGCCTGCTCTCCCCGGACTTCGCCCCGTCGACCGTGCTGCTGCTGCCCATGTTCCTCGGCAGCCTGTGGCTGGGACCGCGCTCGCTGCCGTGGTTCATCGTGTTCGTCTGCGCCTGCTTCTGCATCCTCCTCATCGATCAGCCGGTGGTGAGCCTGCGCACCATCGCCCGGGCCGTGGTCACCTTCGCGATCGCGCTGCTGATCATGGTCAACTCCTTCCGCCGCAGCCGTCTCGGCGTCTCCGGCCCGCGCAGCGAGTCCATGTTCGTCGACCTGCGCGACCGGATCTCCAAGCAGGGGCGGGTGCCGCCGTTGCCCGAGCCCTGGCTGGTGGAGTCGGTGGCGACGTCGGCCGGGGGCACGTCCTTCGCCGGTGACTTCGTCGTGGCCAGGCGCTCGACCGATGACGTGCTGGAGCTGATCGTGGTCGACGTCTCGGGCAAGGGAGTCGAGGCGGGAGCCCGAGCGCTGTTCCTCTCCGGCGCCTTCAACGGCATCGTGTCCGCGCTGCCGGGTGAGCAGTTCCTGCCGGCGGCCAACGACTACCTGCTCGGACAGGACTGGGGTGAGGGGTTCGCCACAGCCATCCACCTCCACCTCGACCTCACCAACGGCGACTTCGAGCTGCGCAAGGCGGGTCACCCGCCGGGTGTGTGGCTGCACTCGGGCTCGGGCCGCTGGAGCGTGCTCAACTCCGACGGGCCGGTCCTCGGGCTGATCGAGGACGCCGAGTTCGACTGTGTCCGGGGGAACCTCGCCCACGGCGACGCCCTGATGATGTTCACCGACGGACTCGTCGAGACCGCCAAGCGCGACATCGCGCTGGGGATCGACAAGCTCGCGGGGCTGGGGGAGCGGCTCTTCCAGCGGGGCTTCGAGGGCGGGGCGAAGATGCTCATCGACACCATGGAACAGACCGACGACGACCGGGCGCTCGTGCTGGTGCACCGGAAGTAGGCCGGGAGTGGGCCGGGCGTCTGGGGAGTCGGCCAGTTCGTGACCAAGTGGTCCGCTGTGGCACGATGGTCCCGCCCTCGCACAGAGGGCTTTTCGCGGATGTAGCTCAATGGTAGAGCCTCAGTCTTCCAAACTGAATACGCGGGTTCGATTCCCGTCATCCGCTCTCAGGAGCCTCGCGGTGGACACGCTGGGAGGCCTTCTGGCGGGGCGTAGCGTAGTGGCTAGCGCGCCTGCTTTGGGAGCAGGAGACCGCAGGTTCGAGTCCTGTCGCCCCGACTTTGCACTGTTCGCACAGCCCGACCTGAACCAACACCCGAACCATGAGGAGAAACCTGTGAAGAGCGCCGTCGAGACGCTGAGCCCGACCCGGGCCAAGATCACCGTCGAGGTGCCCTTCGAGGAGCTCAAGCCGAGCCTCGACGCGGCGTACCAGAACATCGCCAAGCAGATCAACATCCCCGGATTCCGCAAGGGCAAGGTCCCGCCGCCCGTGATCGACCGTCAGGTCGGTCGCGGTGCCGTGCTGGACGAGGCGATCAACGACGCCCTGCCCAAGCTCTACGTGCAGGCGCTGCAGGACAACGACCTCCAGCCGCTGGCGCAGCCGGAGATCGACGTCACCAAGCTGGAGGACAACTCGCTGTTCGAGTTCACCGCCGAGGTCGACGTACGCCCCACGATCGAGGTCCCGGCGTACGACGCCCTCAGCGTGCAGGTCGATGACCTCGCGGTCTCCGACGAGGACATCGACGAGCAGGTCGAGGCACTGCGGGAGCGGTTCGCCACGCTCAAGGACGTCGACCGCGCTGCCCAGGACGACGACATCGTCACCATCGACCTGAAGGCCACCAGCGACGGCGAGGACGTCGAGGGCGGCGAGGTCAGCGGCTACTCCTACAAGGTGGGCTCGGGCGACATGCTCGAGGGCATCGACGAGGCACTGCGCGGTCTCCACGCAGGCGAGGACACCACCTTCACCTCGCAGCTGCTCGGCGGTGACCTGTCCGGTCAGGACGTCGAGGTCTCCGTCACGCTGAGCGCGGTCAAGGAGCAGGAGCTCCCCGAGCTCGACGACGACTTCGCCCAGACCGCCTCCGAGTTCGACACGATCGAGGAGCTGCGCCAGGACGTGGCCACCCGCCTCGAGCGCGGCAAGCGCCTCGAGCAGGCGGCCGCGGCCCGCGACGCGGTGCTCGAGCAGCTGCTCGACTCCGCCGAGATCCCGCTCCCCGAGGGCGTCGTCGCCGAGGAGCTCGCCGGACGTCGCCAGGAGATCGACCAGCAGCTGGCCCAGGCCGGGATGCTGATGGAGCAGTACCTCGAGAACGAGAGCCAGACCATCGACGAGTTCGAGGCCGAGCTGGAGAAGCGCGTCCGCGACGCGATGGCCTCGCAGTTCCTGCTCGACGAGATCGCCCGCGCCGAGGAGATCGGCGTGGAGCAGGACGAGCTCTCCCAGCACCTGTTCCGCCGTGCGCAGCAGTCCGGCCAGAACCCCGACGAGTTCATCAAGCACATGATCGAGCACAACCACATCCCCGAGATGGTCTCCGAGGTCGTGCGCGGCAAGGCCCTGGCGCGGATCGTCGAGGGGGCGACCGTCAAGGACGCCTCCGGCAACGACGTGGACCTGAAGAACCTGCTCCCCGACGGCAGCATCGGTGACCCCGAGGCGGCTGCGGCCGCCGAGGCGGAGTCGGTGGACGCCGACGACGAGACCGACCCCGAGGCCGGCGGCGAGACCGGGGTCGAGACGGGCGCCGAGGCCGAAGCAGCGGAGCTGGACGACACCAAGAAGGACTGACGGCCGGCGCCCGGACGTCATACGAACTGGTCGCCATAGGTGCCAGGTCGGATGACGCTGCTCGGCGAGCCTGGGCGGCGTACCCCAGGACAGGCGGATCGCCCATTCCGGGCGGGGTTGTCGGCCGATCCCGGTCGTTGATGGGTGTTGCAACGCCCGACAACGACCGGTTTCCCCGGCCGGCCGGGGAAACCTGCACCCCCACCCGCCTCCCACCCCGGCGTGCCGCATTGACCAGCCCGAGCATTTCAGTGAACACTTGTGCACTGTGACGACCACGAATGATGCGAGTGTGCTGGATGCGGCGGCGTTGGCGGCGGAGTTTGCCGAGGACCTGATCGTCGGGACGGTGCGCGACGTGCACGGTGCCGTGGCCGGGCGGGTGCATCGGGTGACCGACAAGGTCGCTGGGGGTACGACGATCGGGCACCGGATCCACGACGGCGTCTCGAAGGCCGTCTACACGAGCATCAGCGCCAGCCTGAAGGCGTCGGCCAAGGGGCTCACCGTCGCCGGCCAGGCGGGGATCGGAGCCGAGCTCGAGGCAAGCCCACGCGGCCGGTTCGTCCGGGCGGCGATCACCGGCCTGATCGGTGACCGACTGCGCGACGAGGGCTCCCGCTTCCACTTCGACATGGGGATCAGGGTGGACGGGCGCGATGTCGTGCTCGATCGCCCGGGTGTCGCGGCGGCGTACCCGAACGCGACGGACACCCTCGTGGTCTTCGTGCACGGGCTCAGCGAGAACGAGGCCTACTGGAACCGCGCCGCCCGTCCGAAGAGCGAGGAGCGCAAGGAGGTCCCCGACAAGCGCAGCTACGGCGAGCGGCTTCGAGGGCGAGGGCTGGACGCCGGTCTACGTCCGCGTCAACACCGGCCTGCCGATCGCCGAGAACGGTGTGGCGATGGCCGCGATCCTCGACCGGCTGGTCCAGGCCTGGCCGACCGACGTACGCCGCATCGCCCTCGTGGGCCACTCGATGGGTGGGCTGATCCTGCGGGCGGCGTGTGCCGTGAACACCGACAGCGGGTCACCCTGGACCGACCGGGTGACCGACGTGATCTGCCTCGGCACACCGCACCTCGGCGCCCCGTTGGAGCGGGTCGTCAACAAGGGGGTGGCAGCGATGGGGCGGGTCCCGGAGATGGCGCCCTTCGGCCGCATCCTGGAGTACCGCTCGACCGGCATCCTCGACCTGCGCCACGGCCTGGCCAAGGACGTGCAGAACCTCCCCAACGCGCGCTACCGACTCGTCGCCGCCACGCTGACGAGGTCGCCTCGGTCGGTCACGTCGAGCACCATCGGCGACTACCTGGTGCCCTACTCCTCCGCGCTGGGTCGCAGGCGTGGAGGCGAGGAGATGTTCCCGGGGGCCGAGACCCTGCACGTCCCGCTGGCTGACCACTTCGACCTGCTCAACCACGACGACATCTACGCTGCCATCCGGGAGTGGCTCCTTGACCGCTCCGACCCGCCCACCAAGGAAGAGAGCGCCACCGGATGACGCAGCAGCCTGCACCGATCTCGGCGACCGTGGAGATGAACGCCGGACCCGAGGTGGTGTGGGACGTGGTCTCCGATCTCGCCCGGATGCCCGAGTTCAGCCCGGAGCTGCGCAAGGCGTTCGTCGTGGGCAAGCCCGGTGTGGGCGCCAACATCGTCGGCATCAACCGCCGCAAGGCCGTGGTCTGGCCCACGACGTCCAAGGTCGTGCGCTGGGAGCCCGGCCGTGCCGTCGCGTGGAAGACCCGCGAGAGCGGCGCCACCTGGATCTACGAGCTCGAGCCGACGGCCACCGGCACCTCGGTCACGGGCCGACGGGTGCTGCCGAAGTTCACGGTCGGTACGTCGCTGCTGGGTCCGATCATCGGAGGCGCCGCGGGACACGACGCCGAGCTGGCCGAGGGCATCAGGACCACGCTCGAGCGCATCCGGACGGCCGTCGAGAAGTAGCCCGACACGTAGCCGAGCAGCGGGCGGCCTGTCACCAGGCGACGTCTGCGGACTCTGCTGTGGGCGAACACAGGGGGTTTCCCCGTGGAAATGTCGCTGGTGCCGTCTAGGGTCGGGACCGTGACTGAGAACTCCATGCAGGGCCAGACCTCTCCGCGGATGGACGGCGGCGGCGGGTCCTACGGCCTCGACGACCACATCTACCAGCGCCTCCTTCGCGAGCGCATCGTCTTCCTGGGTTCGGAGGTGCGCGACCAGAACGCCAACGCGATCTGTGCACAGCTCCTGCTGCTCAGCGCCGAGGACCCCGAGGCCGACATCTTCCTGCACATCAACAGCCCCGGCGGATCCGTCGATGCAGGCATGGCGATCTACGACACCATGAACTACATCCCGAACGACGTCGCCACCGTCGGGCATGGGGCTCGCCGCCTCGATGGGGCAGTTCCTGCTCTGCGCCGGTGAGGCCGGCAAGCGCTACGCGCTGCCACACGCGCGGATCATGATGCACCAGCCCTCGGGCGGCATGGGTGGTTCGGCCTCGGACATCAAGATCCAGGCCCAGCAGTCGCTGCACATCAAGAAGGTGCTCTTCGAGCTGATCAGCCAGCACACCGGCCAGCCGCTCGAGCAGGTCGAGACCGACGCCGACCGCGACCGCTGGTTCACCGCCGCGCAGGCCAAGGACTACGGCTTCATCGACCACGTCATCACCAGCGCCCGGGACGCCGTCGACGAGGGCCGTCCCGCCCGCTCCAAGTGACCCTCCGCAGCGACCAGAAACGAGAACCCGCATGAACTACTACATCCCGCAGTGGGAAGAGCGGACCTCCTACGGAGTCCGCCGGATCGACCCCTACGCCAAGCTGTTCGAGGACCGCATCATCTTCCTCGGCACGCCGATCAGTGACGACATCGCCAACGCGGTGATGGCGCAGCTGCTCTGCCTCGAGTCGATGGATCCCTCGCGCGACATCCAGATCTACATCAACAGCCCCGGTGGCTCGTTCACCGCGATGACCGCGATCTACGACACGATGCAGTTCATCCAGCCCGACGTGCAGACCGTGTGCCTCGGGCAGGCGGCCTCGGCGGCGGCCGTGCTCCTCGCGGCCGGAGCCCCCGGCAAGCGACTCGCGCTGCCGAACAGCCGGATCCTGATCCACCAGCCCTACACGGAGGGCACCTACGGGCAGTCCTCCGACATCGAGATCCAGGCCAACGAGATCCTGCGGATGCGCGAGCTGCTCGAGAAGCTCATCGCCGAGCACTCGGGCAAGACGCCGGAGGAGGTCAACCTCGACATCGAGCGCGACAAGATCCTCACCTCGGACGCTGCGCTGGAGTACGGCCTGATCGACTCCATCCTGGAGTCGCGCAAGGCCGTGGCAACTGTCGGCGCCGGCCGCTAGCTTTCAGGTCGTGTCCTCCACCGAGGAACGCGATCTCGGAGTACGGTCTTAGAACTTGTCGCGGTGCACGGTGTCGGATCGATAAGCGAGTCGGGCCACGGTCCGATCTAGAGAATGAGGGACGGATGGCACGGATCGGTGACGGAGGGGACCTGCTGAAGTGCTCCTTCTGCGGAAAGAGCCAGAAGCAGGTCAAGAAGTTGATCGCTGGTCCAGGCGTCTACATCTGTGACGAGTGCATCGACCTGTGCAACGAGATCATCGAGGAGGAGCTCAACGAGACGACCGAGGTCGGTCTCGAGGAGCTGCCCAAGCCTCGTGAGATCTTCGAGTTCCTGAACTCCTACGTGATCGGTCAGGAACAGGCCAAGAAGTCGCTCGCCGTGGCGGTCTACAACCACTACAAGCGGGTGCAGTCCGGCGTCGCGGTCAGCACCAGCAAGCACTCCAAGGAAGACATCGTCGAGGTCGCCAAGTCCAACATCCTGGTGATCGGTCCGACCGGGTGTGGCAAGACCTACCTCGCCCAGACGCTCGCGCGGATGCTGAACGTCCCGTTCGCGATCGCCGACGCCACCGCGCTCACCGAGGCCGGCTACGTCGGTGAGGACGTCGAGAACATCCTGCTCAAGCTGATCCAGGCGGCCGACTACGACGTGAAGAAGGCCGAGACCGGGATCATCTACATCGACGAGATCGACAAGGTGGCCCGCAAGGCGGAGAACCCCTCGATCACCCGCGATGTCTCCGGCGAGGGCGTGCAGCAGGCCCTGCTCAAGATCCTCGAGGGCACCACTGCCTCGGTGCCGCCGCAGGGTGGGCGCAAGCACCCCCACCAGGAGTTCATCCAGATCGACACGACGAACATCCTGTTCGTGGTCGGCGGCGCCTTCGCCGGGCCTGGAGCACATCGTCGAGCAGCGCGTCGGCAAGAAGACGCTCGGCTTCACCGCCGAGATGCGCAGCTCCAACGAGACCGAGTCCGACGCGATGTTCGCGCAGGTCCGGCCCGAGGACCTCGTCAAGTTCGGGTTGATCCCCGAGTTCATCGGTCGGCTCCCGCTGATCGCCAGCGTGAACAAGCTCGACCAGGCGGCCCTGGTGCAGATCCTCACCGAGCCCCGCAACGCGCTCATCAAGCAGTACCAGAAGCTCTTCGAGATCGACGGTGTCGAGCTCGAGTTCACCGACGACGCGGTCGAGGCGATCGCCGACAAGGCGATGGAGCGGGGGACCGGTGCCCGTGGGCTGCGCGCCATCATCGAGGAGGTGCTCCTCAACGTGATGTACGACGTGCCCTCCCGCGAGGACATCGGCAAGGTGGTCGTCACCGGCGAGGTCGTGTCGGACAACGTGAACCCGACCTTGATCCCGCGCGAGGCGGAGCCGAAGAAGAAGAAGTCCGCCTGACCCGTTTCACTAGACCACTCGGTCACTTTGCGTAGACCAGTGCGAGTGGGTGGGTGATTTGCCCGTATTCTTCTGGGACTGTTCGTCGCACATGCACAGACATGTGCCACCGGGGGAAATCAATGATCAGTACGGAGCACGCGAAGCCGCTGGCAGCCTTTGCGCTGGTCTTCGGCGTCGCCTGCGTGATCATGGGGCAAGGCCTGCGGACCCAGGTCGTCGACGTCCTCGTCGGCTCCGGAGCACCCCGCGAGCTGATCGCTGCGATCGCCCCGGACATGGTGCTGGGCCAGTCCCTGAGTGAGGCGCCGAAGGTCCAGCCGCAGGCTCGACCGACAGCACCCCGCGACGTGCCAGTTGCTCCGGCTCCGGGTGCCGACCAGGGAGAGTCGCCGGTCCAGGCCGCAGCCCCAGCCCAGTCCGTGGTCCAGGTGAGCACGACTCACCGCCCGCGGAAGGCGTCGGCCAAGCCCCGTGGGCACGCACCGGCCGCCCACCCGTCGGTGGTCGCACCAGCCCCGGCAACCCAGGTCCCGCCGCCCGCCGCGACGCCCGCCCCGGCGGCCAAGCCCGCGCCGAAGCCCGCGCCGAAGCCCGCGCCCAATCCGCGGCCGGCTCCGCTGGTGCCCGACCGGGGTGCCACCACTCCCGGCAGGGGCACCCACGACCACGAGGGCCGCACCCACGACGGCCACGGTCACCGCGGTGACATCGGGCACCCTCCGCGCCCCCGCGACCATTTCGCGTCCCCGACCTTCGACCGCGGGCACGACGGTCGGACGGGGCGTGCCGACGCGGGCAGCACCCGTGGACACGATCGCGGTCAGGACCGTGGTCACGACCGGGGTGACGACCGCGACCACAGCGACCGCGACCACGGTGAGAGGGACCACTCGGGACGCGACCACCACGGCGACGGCCACGGAGACTCCCGGGGTCACCAGGGTGAGGGTCGCTCCGGGCACCACGGGCACTGAGCTCCCCTCAGCAGGTCAGCGCTTCGGCGGTGGCTCCCCGAGCACGGCCTCGACCACGATCTCGCCGTCCTCTGCGACGACGAGGTCGAGCTCGCCGGTGATCGACCCGACGGCACGCAGGTCGCTCTCCGCACTCCGGATCGCCTCGAGGGCGCTGGCCGGACCGGTGATCGTCGCGTGCTCGACCGGCGTACGCATGCCGACCTTGGCGGTCGACTTGGCGCCGCGGACACCCGCAAGGACCGCCGCCACCGCGTCCAGCACGGCCGGGTCGTAGTCAGCCCCCTGGTCGTCGACGAGGCCGAGGTCCGCAGACGTCGGCCAGGCCTGCAGGTGCACCGAGCCCTGCTGCCACCAGGACCACACCTCCTCGGTCGCATAGGGCAGGAACGGCGCGAACATGCGCAGCTGCACGTGCAGCGCGGTCGCCAGCGCGGCCAGGGCCGAGTCGGTGGCCGGGTTGGCTGCCGGGCTCGACGTGTCGGCGTCGTTGCCGTAGGCGCGCTCCTTGACGAGCTCGACGTAGTCGTCGCAGAAGTCCCAGAAGAACTTCTCGGTCTGCTCCAGGGCGGTGGTGTAGTCGTACGCCGCGAACGCCCGGGTCGTCGCGTCGAGGGCGCGACCCAGCTTGCCGAGCAGGGCCCGGTCGACCGGCTCGGTGACGAGCGCCGGGTCCACCGTGGTGGCGCCGACGCTCCCGAGCACGAACTTCGAGACGTTGAGCACCTTCATCGCCAGGCGGCGGCCGACCTTCATCTGGGTCTCGTCGAAGGGGGAGTCGAGTCCCGGCCGGGCCATCGCGGCGCGCCAGCGGACGGCGTCGGCGCCGTACTGGCCGAGGACCTCGGTGGGCACGACCACGTTGCCCTTGGACTTCGACATCTTCTTCCGGTCGGGGTCGACGATGAAACCGGAGATCATCGCGTGCGACCAGGGGGCGGCGTGGTTCTCGAAGTGCGCGCGGACGACGCGTGAGAACAGCCAGGTGCGGATGATGTCGTGCGCGTTGGTGCACAGGTCCATCGGGAAGACGCGCTCGAACAGGTCGGGGTCCTCCTCCCAGCCACCGGCGATGTGCGGGGTGAGCGAGGACGTGGCCCAGGTGTCCATCACGTCGGGGTCACCGACGAAGCCGCGGGGCTTGCCGCGCTGGTCCTCGTCGTACCCGGACGGCGCCTGGGTCGAGGGGTCGACCGGCAGCTGCTCCTCGCGGGGGAGCAACGGGTGCGCGTAGTCCGGCTCGCCCTCGTCGTCCAGGGCGTACCAGACGGGGAACGGGATGCCGAAGAAGCGCTGACGTGACACCAGCCAGTCGCCGTTGAGGCCGCCGACCCAGTTGTCGAAGCGGTGCTTCATGTGGGGCGGCACCCACTCGACCTCCGCACCCCGCTCCAGCATCTCGGTGCGCAGGCCGGCGTCGCGGCCGCCGTTGGTGATGTACCACTGCCGGGTGGCCACGATCTCGAGCGGCTTGTCGCCCTTCTCGTAGAAGTTCGCCATCCGCTGGGTGGGCTTCGGCTCGCCCTCGAGGTCTCCGCTCGCGCGCAGCTGCGCCACCATCGCCTCGCGAGCGCTGAACGCCGTCTTGCCCTTCAGCTCCTCGTAGGCCGTTGCAGCGCTGCTCATCCGAGAGCCACTCGGGCGTCTCCCGGGAGAGCCGTCCGTCGCGGCCGATCAGCGTGCGCACCGGCAGCTGCAGCTCGCGCCACCAGATGACGTCGGTGAGGTCACCGAAGGTGCAGCACATCGCGATGCCGGCTCCCTTGTCCGGCTCGGCCGCCGGGTGGGCCAGCACCGGGATCTCGACGCCGAAGACCGGCGAGGTCACGGTGGTGCCGAACAGCGCCTGGTAGCGCTCGTCGTCCGGGTGCGCGATCAGCGCCACGACCGACGGGATCAGCTCGGGGCGGGTGGTCTCGATGTGAATCGGGCCGTCGGCGCCGTGGAAGGCGACCCGGTAGTAGTGGCCGGCGTAGTCGCGGGCCTCGAGCTCGGCCTGCGCGACTGCGGTCTGGAAGGTGACGTCCCACAGGGTCGGCGCCTCCTGCAGGTAGGCCTCGCCGCGGGCGTAGTTGCGCAGGAACGCGCGCTGGCTGACCTTCTGCGCCTTGGGGCCGATGGTCGTGTAGTGCTGCTTCCAGTCCACCGAGAGGCCGAGCGTGCGCCACAGGTCCTCGAAGACCTTCTCGTCCTCCTCGACCAGGCGCTCGCACAGCTCGATGAAGTTCGGCCGGCTGATCGGCACCTGCCGCTTGGCATCCGGCTTGTCAGGCGGGGCGAAGCCCGCGTCGTACGGCAGGGAGGGGTCGCACCGGACCCCGTAGAAGTTCTGCACCCGCCGCTCGGTCGGGAGCCCGTTGTCGTCCCAGCCCATCGGGTAGAAGACCGACTTGCCCTGCATCCGCTGGAACCGCGCGATCAGGTCGGTGTGCGTGTAGGAGAAGACGTGGCCGACGTGGAGCGATCCGGACACGGTCGGGGGCGGGGTGTCGATCGAGTACACCTCGCTGCGCGGGCGCGTCCGGTCGAAGGCGTAGGTGTCGTCGGCCTTCCACTGCGCCGCCCACTTGGCCTCCAGGCCCTCGAGCGCGGCCCGGTCCGGTACGACGGCCGCAGCGGGTGCGGTCGTCTCACTGGACACGGTGTTCTCGGGGGAGTCAGTCATGGAGCGAATCCTACGGAGACACGTGCGTACGCCGAAAACGAGTTCGGCAGGCAAGGTCCGGAAGGGCGTCCGGTGACAGGCACCTACACTTCGAGGCGATGGATGACATGCCCGCACACGCCTCCGATGCTCCCGCCGAAGCTCGGCTCGCCGAGACCTACGACGAGGTGACCGACGCCCTGCTGAGCCGGTGGCCGGAGACCAAGCTCGATCCCACCCTGGACCGCATCGAGGCGTTCATGGAGCTGCTGGGCGACCCGCAGCGCACCTACCCGGTGATCCACCTCACCGGGACCAACGGCAAGACCTCGACGGCACGGATGATCGAGACGCTGATCGCGACCCTGGGGCTCCGGGTCGGCCGGTTCTCCAGCCCGCACCTCGAGTCGATGACCGAGCGGATCAGCCTCGACGGTGAGGCGATCAGCGAGGAGGCCTTCGTCACCGCCTTCAACGACGTGGCCCCCTACATCGGACTCGTCGACGCCGAGCACGACCACCCGCTCTCCTTCTTCGAGACCGTCGTCGCCATGGCGTACGCCGCCTTCGCGGATGCCCCCGTCGACGCGGCCGTGGTCGAGGTCGGGATGGGTGGGACCTGGGACGCGACGAACGTGATGGACGCGAAGGTCGCGGTGCTGACCCCGATTGCCGTGGACCACGAGAAGTACCTCGGTGAGACGCCCGCCATCATCGCGCTGGAGAAGGTCGGCATCATCAAGCCCGGAGCCACGGTCGTGTCCGCGACCCAGACCCCCGAGGTCGACCAGGTCCTCCGGGAACGGTGCAGCGAGGTCGGCGCGACCCTGGCCCGGGAGGGCCTGGAGTTCGGGGTGACCAACCGGGTACCCGCCGTCGGCGGCCAGATGATCGGCCTGCAGGGCCTGCGCGGAAACTACGAAGAGGTCTTCCTCCCGCTCTACGGCGCCCACCAGGCGCAGAACGCCGCGCTCGCGCTGGCGGCCGTCGAGGCGTTCCTCGGCGGCGATGACGCGCTCGACGCGGACCTGGTCCGCGAGGCCTTCGCCGAAGTCACCTCGCCGGGGCGGATGGAGGTCATCCGTCGATCGCCGACGATCGTCCTGGACGCCGCGCACAACCCGCACGGCGCGGCCGCCGTCGTGGCCACCCTCGAGGACTCGTTCATGTTCTCGCCCCTCATCGGGGTCATCGGCGTGATGGCCGACAAGGACTACGAGGGGCTGCTCTCCGAGCTCGAACCGATGCTCGCCCACGTGGTGTGCACCCAGAACTCCACCTCCCGGTCGATGCCGGCCTCCGACCTCGCCGAGGTGGCGCTGGGCATCTTCGGCCAGGACCGGGTCAGCGAGACCCCCTCGCTCGCGGATGCCATCGACCAGGCGGCGGCGTTGGCCGAGGCAGGCGGCGCGTTCGGCGACGCGATCGGCTCCGGCGGCGTACTCGTCACCGGGTCCGTGGTCACCGTCGGCGAGGCCCGGGCGATGCTGCGCTCGCGCCGCAACGCCGACGGGAGCAGGAGCAGGGAACAGGAAGAGCACAGCTGATGCAGCGGCGACTCTGTGCGGCCATCCTCTCGCTCGAGGCGATCGCGTTCGGGCTGAGCACACCGGTGCTGATCTCGGTGGCCGGCATCTCCACCGCGACGGCGCTGTGGATCGGGCTGGGACTCACCGTCGCCTGCATCCTGGCGGCAGGCCTGCTGCGCTTCGCCTGGGCCTACTGGCTCGGCTGGGCGATCCAGGTGGCGGCGATCGCCCTCGGCTTCGCGAGCCACGCGATGTTCTTCCTCGGCGCGATCTTCCTCGCCCTGTGGGCCACGGCGTGGTTCCTCGGGCGCAAGATCGAGCTCGAGCGTGCCGAGTGGGAGCGGTCGGGGGAGTACCCCGGACGGACCCCGGCCGACTCCGCCGACCAGCCCCACTAGGGTGAGCGGCATGTCCCAGCGCACCCTCGTCCTGCTCAAGCCCGACGCCGTCCGGCGCGGCCTCGTGGGCAACGTCTTGTCCCGCTTCGAGGCCAAGGGCCTCACGATCGTCGCGCTCGAGCAGCGCCACATCGACGCCGCGCAGGCCGACGCCCACTACGCCGAGCACGTCGAGCGGGACTTCTACCCGCCGCTGCGCGACTTCGTCACGAGCGGGCCGCTGGTCGCTGCCGTGCTCGAGGGCGACGAGGCGATCGAGGTCGTGCGTGCCATCAACGGCGCCACCGACGGTCGCAAGGCCGCACCCGGCACCATCCGCGGCGACCTCTCGCTCTCCAACCGCGAGAACCTCGTGCACGGCTCGGACAGCGAGGAGTCCGCGACCCGCGAGATCGCGCTCTGGTTCCCCGAGCTCTCCTGACTCAGCGCAGGCCACGCTCGATCTGGTCGAGCAGCTGTTCCAGGCTCAGTTCGCGTTCGGCGGGCGGCACGTCGCGCAGCGGCCCGTGCAGGTGGAGTACGGCGAACCCGTGCACCGCCGACCAGCACATCGCCTCGGCCCCCTCGCGCCGTTGCGCGGTGATCACCCCAGCGGCGACCAGGTCGTCGAGCGCCAGCCCGAGCAGCGCATAGGGGTCTCCCGAAGGGTCGTCCTCGACGGTGTTCTCGAGCACGACCGTGGACACCTGCTCCTCGGCCGGACCGGAGTGGGCTGCGAACGCGACCTCGAACAACCCCGGCTGGGCCAGGGCGAAGTGCACGTAGGCGCGTCCGGTGGCCCGGAGCCGTGCCACGGCCCGCGCGACCGGCTCCTGCTCCTTCGACTCCTGCCATCTCGCTCGTCATCGCCCCGGCGAGCTGCCGCATCGCGGCGTCCGCGACCTCGGCGAGCAGCTCCTCGCGGTCGGCGAAGTGGCGGTAGGCCGCGTTGTGGGAGACCCCGGTCTGCCGGGCCACCTCGCGCAGGACCACTCCCTCGGGCCCGCGCGCCTGGGCGAGGCCGACCGCGGCCTCGACGAGGGCGGGGCGCAGGTTGCCGTGGTGGTAGGTGCCCATGGGCTGCATCCTAACTTGATGTTGACAGCGGTAACACCCGGTGGCACCCTTCATGTTGACACCGTCCACTTCGACCCTGCTCCTGGGAGAACGCCATGCGATCCAAGCTCGGCATCCTGCTCACCGTCTGCGCCGCGGTGCTGGCCATCAACCTGGACACGACGATCGTGAACGTCGCCCTGCCGAGCATCAGCCGCGAGCTCGACGCCGGCACGCGGGCGCTCCAGTGGGTGGTCGACGGCTACAACCTGGCCTTCGCCGGCCTCGTGCTGGCGATGGGCAGCGTCTCGGACCGGTTCGGACGACGGCCCGCGCTGATCGGGGGACTGGTCGGGTTCGCCGCGGCGAGCGTGGTCGGCGCCCTGGTCACCACACCGCTGGCACTGGTCGCGGCCCGCGGCGGGATGGGCTTCTTCGCCGCGCTGATCTTCCCGACCACGCTGTCGATCATCTCCAACACCTTCCGCGAGCGCCGTGAGCGCGCTGCTGCGCTCGGTGTCTGGGGCGCGGTCGTGGGCATCGGCGTGGCCGCCGGTCCCGTCACCGGGGGAGTACTGCTCGAGCACTTCTACTGGGGCAGCGTGTTCTGGGCCCTGGTGCCGCTCGCTCTCGCGGCCGCGGTGGCCGCGTTCTTCCTGGTGCCGGAGTCGCGCGACCCGGAGGTGCCGCGGCTGGACCTGCCCGGCATCGGCCTGTCCATCGCGATGCTGACGCTGCTCACCTGGACGATCATCGAGGCGCCGGAGTACGGCTGGTCCTCGGTGCAGACGCTCGCCGGCTTCGGGGCAGTGGTGCTCCTGCTGGTCGCGTTCATCCTGCGGGAGCGGCGTACGCCCCACCCGATGCTGGACGTCTCCCTCTTCAAGGACCCGCGGTTCAGCGCTGCCAGCGGCGTCGGTGACGATCACCTTCTTCGCGCTGTTCGGGTTCATCTTCCTGATCACGCAGTACTTCCAGTTCATCCGCGGCTACGGCACCCTCTCCACCGGTGCCCGGATCCTGCCGGTGGCGCTGAGCATCGCCGTGGCCTCGGTGGCCGGGGCACTGCTCGCTCCCCGGATCGGCACCAAGGTGGTGGTGACGACGGGCCTGGTGCTGTTCGGGACGAGCTTCCTGTGGATCTCGACGGTGAGCGTCGACGCGTCGTACGCCAGCGTGATCGTGCCGCAGATGGTGCTGATGGGCCTGGGGATGGGCCTGATCTCCACGCCGGCGACCGAGTCGATCCTGCTGGTGCTGCCACCGGCGCGGGCCGGTGTCGGATCGGCCGTGAACGACGCCACGCGCGAGCTCGGCGGGACGCTCGGCGTCGCTGTGGTCGGCTCGGTCTTCTCCTCGGTGTACGCCGCGTCGCTGGCCGACGGCGACTTCGGACGTCTTCCGGGCGCCGCGCTCGCCCGTGCCCAGGACTCGGTCGGGGTCGCCCAGGCGATGACCGCGTCGTCACGCCACGGCTGGTCGGCGCGATGCAGGACGCCTTCATGGCCGGCCTGCACACCTCGTCGCGTGGTCGTCGGCGTGCTCTGCCTCGTCGGCGCCGTCGTGGCGGTGCTCTCGCTGCCCGGGCGGGTGCGGCTCGATCGACGTGCCTGCGAGTGACGGCCCGCGTTGACGGCTGCCGGAGATGAGGGGGACAAAGCGCCGCGTGTCGTCGCGGGAAGTCAGCCTGCCGCTCTTACGCTTCGGTGACAGGTGGGGCGCGTGGTGCGCCCGTGACATCTTCCCCCAGCTCCTGCGAGGCGGAACGGATGGCCAACAGTCTCATCGGCCGCGACATGGCGGTTGACCTAGGTACGGCGAACACGCTCGTCTACGTCCGCGGCAAGGGCGTCCTGGTCGACGAGCCCTCCGTGGTCGCGATGAACACCCAGACCCACGAGATCCTCGCGGTCGGCCACGAGGCCAAGCGCATGATCGGTCGCACCCCGGACGGCATCACCGCCATCCGCCCGCTGAAGGACGGCGTGATCGCCGACCTGGACGCGACCGAGGAGATGCTCCGCTACTTCATCCAGCAGGTGCACAAGCGTCGCTACTTCGCCAAGCCGCGGATGATCATCTGCGTGCCGAGCGGCGTCACCGCGGTCGAGCAGCGTGCGGTCAAGGAGGCCGGCTACCAGGCCGGCGGCCGCCGCGTCTACATCATCGAGGAGCCGATGGCGGCCGCGATCGGCGCCGGCCTGCCGGTCCACGAGGCCACCGGCAACATGGTCGTCGACATCGGCGGCGGCACCACCGAGGTCGCCGTGATCTCGCTCGGCGGCCTGGTCACCACGCTCTCCGTGCGCACCGCGGGTGACGAGCTCGACCAGGCGATCGTGACCTGGATGAAGAAGGAGCACTCCCTGATGCTGGGGGAGCGCACCGCCGAGGAGATCAAGATGACCCTCGGCTCCGCGTTCCCGCTGCCCCAGGAGCGCCAGGCCGAGGTCCGCGGACGCGACATGGTCTCCGGTCTGCCGCGCACGGTCACCGTCTCCAGCCCCGAGATCCGCAAGGCGCTCGAGGAGCAGCTGCACTCGATCGTCGACGCCGTACGCACCACGCTCGACCAGACCCCGCCCGAGCTCGCCGGCGACATCATGGACCGCGGCATCGTGCTGACCGGTGGCGGCGCCCTGCTGCTCGGTCTCGACGAGCGGATCCGCCACGAGACCGGGATGCCCGTCCACATCGCCCAGAACCCGCTGACCTCGGTCGCGCTGGGTGCGGGCAAGTGCGTGGAGGAGTTCGAAGCCCTGCAGCAGGTGCTCGTCTCGGACCACAGGCGGTAGCGCGGGTGGCAAACAAGCGTCTGCGCCAGCGAGGTGGTCCGCGGATGGGCAACGTGAAGGGGCCTTCCCTGGGTCGTCCGGTGACCGACGACGACGGGCGCACCCGGTTCGGGCGTGAGCGCGGCGGGTCCTCGCGCGCGGTCGTCGGCCTGCTGGTTGCTGCCTCCCTGACCGTGATCACCCTCGACGCCGCCAGCGGTGACAACTCGCCGATCGACCCGGCACGGGCAGCCGTCGGCAACGTGATCGGCCCGATCGAGACCGGGACGGCGACCGCGGTCCGGCCCTTCCGCGAGACGATGGCCTACTTCAGCTCCAACGACGACCTGCGGGCCGACGTGGCGGAGCTCTCCGCCCAGAACTCCCAGCTCCGGTCGCAGGTCGAGCAGGCGCCACTCGACCGCAACCGCCTCGCCGAGCTCGATGGGCTGACCACCACCGCCAACCAGACCGGCTACGCCCTCGTGGCCGCGCGGGTGGTCGGCATGGGACCGATGCAGTCGTTCTCACGCACGGTGACCATCGACGCCGGGACGTCCTCAGGCATCCACAAGGACATGACCGTGCTCAACAACGACGGGCTCGTCGGTCGGGTGATCAGCACCACCCGCACCACCGCCAACGTGCTGCTCGTCCTCGACACCGACTCGGTCGTCGGTGGTCGCCTCGGATCCAACATGGAGATCGGGTTCCTGCGCGGGCGCGGCGTCACCGGCGAACGCGGCCGCCTCGACCTCGACCTGGTCGACCACTCCGTGACACCCAGCAAGGGCGACGTGGTCGTCACGTGGGGAAGCCAGAACGGCGTCCCCTACGTCGCAGGAATCCCCATCGGCAAGGTCGAGTCGGTGTTCTCCACGCCACGCGAGCTGGCCAAGCACGCCGTGATCGACCCGTTCGTGGACTTCACCTCGCTCGACGTGGTCGGGGTCGTCGTACCCCGCAAGACGCAGGGTGACCGGCTCGTGATCAACGGCCTGAGCACCTCAGGAGGCAAGCGATGAACGTCTCACGCACCGGGGTCGTCGGCCTCGTCATCCTGATCGCGGTCATCTTCCAGGTGGCCGTGTTCAACCTGTTCTCGGTCAACGGGGTGGTGCCCAACCTCGCCCTCATCGTGGTGGTCGCCGCTGCGATCGCCCGAGGTCCCGCGTTCGGAGCGACCGTCGGCTTCGTCGCGGGCCTGCTGCTCGACCTCGCCCCGCCGGCCGACCACGTGGCCGGCCGCTGGGCGCTCGCCCTCGTGCTCGTCGCCATCCTGGCCGGACGGGTCCGGGCCGATGCACGTCGCAGCCCGATCGCCGGGCTGGCCACCGTCGCGGTGTGCTCGTTCATCGCGACCTCGGTCTTCGCGCTCAGCGGTGTCGTGCTCGGCGACCACGCCCTGCCTGCCGGCGAGATGATGCAGGTCATCGGGATCGCCCTGCTCTGGGACATCGTCGTCGCGCCGCTGCTCCTGCCCGGGCTGATGGCGCTGTTCGAGCGGACCCGACCGGCCGAACTGGCGTACTGACCTCATGGCCGCAGTTCTCATCCGACCCAACGCCGCGCAGAAGAGCCGGCTGCGGCTGTTCGTCATCCAGGCGCTCGTGCTCGCGCTGTTCATGACGCTGTTCGCCCGGCTCTGGTACATGCAGGTGCTCACCGGTGACGGCTACAAGGCACAGGCGGCCGAGCAGTCGGTGCGCGACGTCGTGGTGCAGCCGGCGCGCGGGCTGATCGTCGACGACATGGGTCGTCCGCTCGTGGCCAACCGGAGCAGCTGGGTGGTCAGCGTCGACCGCACGCTGCTCGGCAAGCTGCCCAGCGACGTACGCGACGCCACCCTGAAGAAGCTCTCCCGGGTGGTGCACACGCCGTTGCCCAAGATCGAGGCCCGGATGCTCCTGTGCGGGCAGCCGGACGCCAAGGCCGGGACCTGCTGGAACGGCTCGCCCTACCAGCCGGTGCCGGTGGCCCACGACGTCCCGCAGAGGGTCGCGGTCAAGGTGCTCGAGCAGGCCGAGAACTATCCCGGGGTGCTCGCACAGCAGGAGAGCGTGCGCGCCTATCCCTCGCCGTACGGCGTGAACGCGGCCCACGTGCTCGGCTACCTCAGCCCGATCACCGAGGGCGAGCTCGACGAGGCCGACAAGGACGACGACACGTCGGTCAACGGCGCCTCGGTGGTGGGACGCGCCGGCGTCGAGAAGGCGTACGACGAGTGGCTGCGCGGCAAGCCCGGCTACAAGAAGGTCGCGGTCGACTCCATGGGCCGCGTGCTCGGTGACGGCGGCGAGGTCGAGTCCACGCCCGGCGACACGCTGGTCACCTCGATCGACTCGAAGCTCCAGGCCTACGTCGAGCAGCAGCTCCACGGCGCGATCATGACGGCGCGCGGGACCTTCGACAAGGTCACCGGTCGCAACTACCGCGCCGAGAGCGGCGCAGCCGTGGTGATGGAGGCCAAGACCGGCCGCATCGTGGCGATGGCCAGCCAGCCGACCTACGACCCCGAGGTCTGGTCCGGCGGGATCACCGCCAAGCAGCTCAAGCGGCTCTACTCCGAGGCAGCCGGCACCCCGCTGCTCTCGCGCGCCACCCAGGGACAGTTCGCGCCGGGCTCGACCTGGAAGCCGTTCATGACCGTCGGCGCGCTGAACAACGGCTTCTCCGAGAGCACCCAGCTGGACTGCTCGTCGGGCCTGCAGGTCGGCAACCGCTGGTTCAAGAACTACGAGTCCGCTGCCTACGGCTACATCAGCTTCGCCAAGGCGCTCGAGCTCTCCTGCGACACCTTCTTCTACCGCGTCGGCCTCTCCTTCTGGCAGAAGTACGGCAGCGACCCGGCCAACGTGAAGGCCAAGGACCCGCTCGTGACGACGGCCCAGAACTTCGGCTTCGGCAAGGCGACCGACGGTGATGTCACCGGTGAGGCCAGTGGCCGGATCGCCGACCGGAAGTGGAAGGCCGCCTACTGGAAGGCGATGAAGGGCTACTACTGCAAGGTCGACCGCAAGAACACCTCCAACGAGCGCGACTTCCTGCACGTGTTCGCGCACGAGTTCTGTCTCGAGGGCTTCAACTACCGGGCCGGCGACGCGGTCAACTTCGTCATCGGCCAGGGCGACACGATGGTCACCCCGCTGCAGCTGGCCCGTGCCTATGCCGCGCTGTCCAACGGCGGCAAGCTGATGGCCCCCCAGGTCGCCAAGGCCGTGGTCAGCCCCGGCGGCAAGCTGATCCGGGAGATCAAGCCCAGGGTGGTGCGCCGGGTGAAGTCCACGAAGGCCGCGCTGAAGTACGTCGACACCGCGCTCCAGGGCACGCCTCGCGAGGGCACCCTGGCGTGGAAGTTCGGCGGCTTCCCCCTCGACCAGGTCCCGATCCGCGGCAAGACCGGTTCGGCCGAGGTCTACGGCAAGCAGAGCACCTCGTGGGTCGCGACCTACACCAAGGACTACGTGGTGGTCATGATGATCACCCAGGCCGGCACCGGGTCGGGATCCTCGGGCCCCGCCGTACGCAAGATCTGGGAGAAGCTCTACGGCATCCAGGGCGAGAAGGTGCTGCCCTCGAAGGCCGCGCTCCCCGGCACGACGCCGCCCAAGCAGCTGCCGACGTTCGCACGCGACGGGTCGATCCTGCCGCCCTCCCAGAAGAAGGGCAGCCAGAAAAGTGAGTGAGTCATGACCGTCATGCCCATCGGCCGCCTCGCGGCCAGCCGTACCCGGGTCGCGGTTCCCCGCCTCGACTGGGTGCTGTTCGGCTCGGCCGGGCTGATCCTGACGATCGGCACCCTGCTGGTGTGGTCGGCGACCGCCAGCAACGACCTGCTGACGCACGGCGACTCGACTGCCTACCTGCACAAGCACCTGGTCAACATCCTGATCGGCCTCGTCCTCGCGGCTGCAGTGATGGCCACCGACCACCGCTGGGTGCGCATCGTCACGCCGCTGGTGTACGTCGGCTCGGTGATCGGCCTGCTGCTGGTGCTGGTGATGGGCTCGACCATCAACGGCTCTCGTTCCTGGCTGATCATCGCCGGGATGTCCATCCAGCCCGCCGAGTTCGCCAAGCTGGCCGTCGTCATCGGGATGGCGATGATCATCGCCGAGCGCACCGAGAACTCCCGCCGTCGCGCGGTGGGCCTCGTCGACGTCGCGCTGATGGGCGTGATCGCCGGGATCCCGGCCCTGCTGATCATCCTGCAGCCAGACCTCGGCACCATGCTGGTGCTGGCGGCCACCGTCTTCGGCGTGCTCGCCGTCGCCGGTGTCCCGCGCCGGTGGCTGGTCTCGCTCTTCGCGGGAGGAGTGGTCCTGGCGACCCTCGTCGTCTCGCTCGGGCTGCTGAAGCAGTACCAGATCAACCGGTTCATGGCGTTCACCAACCCCGGCCTCGACCCGCGCGGAGCGGGCTACAACACCACCCAGGCGCGGATCGCGATCGGCAACGGCGGACTGTTCGGCCGGGGCCTGTTCGACGGCTCGCAGACCCGGTCGCGGTTCGTGCCCGAGCAGCAGACCGACTTCATCTTCACCGTTGCCGGCGAGGAGCTCGGCCTCATCGGGGCGGGCGTGCTGATCCTGCTGTTCGCCGTACTGCATCTGGCGGGCCCTGCACATCTCGCTCCGTGCCGACGACATGTTCGGGCGGGTCGCTGCAGCCGGGATCGCCTGCTGGTTCGCCTTCCAGGCCTTCCAGAACATCGGGATGTGCCTGGGCATCATGCCGGTGACCGGGGTGCCGCTGCCGCTGGTCTCCTACGGCGGATCCTCGATGTTCGCTGCGATGATGGCGCTCGGCCTGCTGCAGAACATCGCGATGCGTGGCAGCGCCGGACCCAGGAGAGAGACCGGCCTCAGGCCTCAGGCAAGGTGAAGCTGAACGTGGAGCCGCCCTCCGCATTGCTCCATGCCCTGATCTGGCCGCCGTGCAGCGCCACGATCCGGCGCGTGAGCGCCAGGCCGAGACCGGTGCCTGCGGAACGCCCCTCGACCGGACCGCGGTGGAACTCGCCGAAGATCAGCTCTTCCTGACCCTCCGGGATGCCGATCCCGCGGTCGATGATCTCCACGCGGATCCACCCTGGCTCGGTGTCCTGCTCGGAGTGGAGCTCGATCCACGGCGCCTGGTCGCCGGGCGTGTACTTGATCGCGTTGCCGACGAGGTTGTCCAGCAGCTGGCGCAGAAGGCCCGGGTCGGCCTCGACCCTGTGGGACAGGTCGAGCACGAACCGGGGCTCGTCGGCCTCCGCCCAGTGGGCGCGGCGGCTGGCGATGATCTCGATGGCGACGTCCTCGAGCTTGACCGCGTCGGGTCGGAGCTGACCGTTCTGGACGACGGTGTAGTTCAGCCAGTCCTCGATCACCTGCCGCATCCGCTTGCTCGCGTCCCGAGCCTTGCGGACGGCGTCCTCGACGATGAGCTCGTGGTCCTCGGAGCGCTCCTCGTCCTCGTCCTCGTCCTGGACCACCTCCAGCCAGCCGTCCAGGACGGTCAGCGGCCCGCGCAGGTCGTGGGCCACCATCCCGGCGAAGTTGCTGAGCTCGCGGAGCCGTGCTCGCTGGGCGGTGACGTCGTGCAGCAGGACGATCGTGGAGCGTTGCTCGACGTCGCCGAGGGGCTGGGCCGTGACGTCGAGGATGCGGGGAGCATTGTCCTGCCCCACCCGGACCTCGAGTGACTTCGCGTGACTGCCCACGTCCGGGGTGAACAGGCCGGCGCGCAGTGCGTCGTCGTCGAGCCTCCCGCCCTCGGCGTCGGTCAGCCCGAAGGCCTGCGACCAGGACACCGGGGTCCCAGTGGGGATGGGGCGACCCAGGAGCTGGCGGGCCGCCTGGTTGAACATCGACACCTCGGAGGAGTCGACGATGATCACGCCGTCGGTCATCGAGTTGAACACCGTCTCGAGCACCTGGCGCTGCTTCTCGGACTCCTTGCCCTCGCGGGCCAGCTGGTCGATCAGGGTGCCGCGCTGTTCTCGCATCAGCGTCAGCAGCAGCAGGAAGGCGGTGCTGGCGATGATCAACAGGTCGATGATCGAGGAGGCGGGCAGCACGCCGCCGTACCCGAACTGGTTCTCGGGGAGATAGGTCATCCCGGCCGAGAGCAGGGCGACGGTGATCGCCAGGTAGGCGGTGCCCCTGACCGTCAGCGTCAGTCCACCCCACACGCTGGGCACGATCAGCAGCCAGGACAGGGGCAGGGAGGCGTCCAGGTAGGTGCCGTAGACGCAGGCGGCCGCAGTCGCGACCAGCCCGATCCGGTTGGGCCAGGAGCTGGGCGGCAGGATCTTGGAGCGACGGCCGTAGAACATCACCATGAACGTCACGCCGCCGACGAAGCAGAACACCGTGTTGCGCAGCACCCACCACAGCAGCACCTTGGTGGGCAGGTCGTCGGGCATCAGCAGGGGGAAGCCACCCAGCACACCCGCCAGCAGTGACGAGCTGACCGCGGCGTAGAGGAGTGCGCCGACCTCCTGCGGGCTCTCGGGAGCCCAGCCCGGGTGGGACAGGTGGCGGCGGTAGAGCCACGTCATCAGCAGCGGCTGACCCACGCCGACCAGGGCGAGCACCACCGCGACGTGCGGTGCGAAGCTCATCGCCAGGGCGGTGACCAGGAAGATCGCGACCATGCCGGCGAGCGTCAGCGCGACGACGCGTCGCCCGGTGAACCAGATCGTGGTGAGCAGCACGAAGCCCACGCCACCGGGAGGCCACACCTCGGCGATGCGCGGGTCCACGTCACGGCTGTCGAGCCCCAGATAGGGGGCAGCGCAGTAGCAGAGCAGGGCGAAGGCGAAGTACGGCGCGACCTGCCGAAAGGACATGCTGGCGTAGCCGTCTGCCCGCGTCTGCGGCGGCGTCGGCTCCTGCGCTTCGAATGCGCGTACCATTTGTCCCATTTCCTCCGGTCTGATTCTAGGGTTCAGCCGGGCGACCGTCTCGCTATTGCGCCTATTGGCGCGCCCCGGTCTGGTTCTCTCGCGACGGGCCGTCAGGGCCGCATCAGGGCTGGACCGAGAGCACCAGGAAGGCCGCGAGCACCACGAGGTGCACGCCACCTTGGAGGCGGGTGGCCCGGCCGGGTACGACGGTGAGCACGCTGATCACCGCGGTCAGCCCCAGCAGCACCATGTGGGTGGGCTCCAGGCCCAGGCGCAGCGGGCCGTCGAGCCAGATCGAGGCGACGGCGATGGTGGGGATCGTCAGGCCGATGCTGGCCATCGCCGACCCGAGCCCCAGGTTGAGGCTGGTCTGGGTGCGGTCGCGCAGCGCCGCGTTGACCGCCGCGATCGACTCCGGCAGCAGCACCAGGAGCGCGATCACCACGCCGACCACTGCCTGGGGAAGCCCGAGTGCCTTGACGGCCTGCTCGATGGGGGCGGACTCGATCTTGGCCAGGCCGACCACGGCGATCAGCGAGACGAGCAGCAGGCCCAGGCTCAGCAGCGTCCGTCGGTCCGTCGGTCGGGCGGCGTGGTCGTCCTCGGGCAGCAGGTCGCCGCTGGGGTCGACGGGGAGGAAGAAGTCTCGGTGCCGGATGGTCTGGGTCGAGACGAACATCGCGTAGAGCGCCAGCGAGGCGACCGCCGCGAACGTGAGCTGGGAGCCGGAGAACTCCGGACCGGTCGTGGTGGTGGTGAAGTTCGGCAGCACCAGGCACACCACGGCCAGGGTGATCACCGTCGCGAGGGCGGCCCCGGTGCCCTCGGCGTTGAAGTGCGTCGCCCCGAACTTCACCGCGCCCACGAGCAGGCACAGGCCCACGATTCCGTTGCAGGTGATCATCACCGCGGCGAAGACCGTGTCTCGTGCGAGGGTCGAGGTGTCCTTGCCGCCCCCCAGCATCAGGGTGAGGATCAGCGCGACCTCGATGACCGTGACGGCCACGGCCAGGACCAGGGACCCGAAGGGCTCACCCACCCGGTGGGCCACCACCTCGGCGTGGTGGACGGCGGCCAGCACAGCGGCGGCCAGCAACAGGGCGGCGAGGGTCAGCCCGACGGCGCCGGGGTGGCGGCCCCAGGTCACGGCGAGCGCGACCAGGGCGAGGGGGGGTGCGATCTCGTTCCAGCTGGGGCGCCGGGAGTGGGGGTCGCGCATGCCCGAAGACTACGGAGCCGCGGTGACCGGGACTGCCGTCGAGGTCAACCTCGGGGAAGGGTGACCGTGATCGTGGTGCCGGGGCCCTCGTTGCGTGCCGCGGTGATCAGGCCACCGTGGCGACGAACGATGCGCTTGCACAGGGCCAGGCCCAGCCCGGAACCCTCGTAGGTGCCGACCACGGTGGACGCCCGCCGGAACGGCTCGAAGATGGTGGCCTCCTCGCCCTCGGGGATGCCGATGCCGGCGTCGACCACGTAGAGACGGACCCAGCCGCGGTCGCCGCCGGAGAAGCTGCGCACGGTGATGGCGGGCCGTTCGCCGGGGATCGTGTACTTCACCGCGTTGCCGATCAGGTTGGCCAACAGGTGACGCAGCAGGGTCGGGTCGACCATCACCGTGTCGGGAGTCCGGACGACGAAGTCCACGCCGGGGTAACCCGCCACGATCGCGTCCAGGCACGGCTGCAGGGCGATCGACTCGGGCTGCACCTCGCCCTCGCGGGCGACGTTGTAGGTCAGCCAGTCCTCGATCTCCCGCGACATCCGGTCCGTCGCGTGCCGGCCGCGCTCCAGCGCCTCGAGGGCGAGGTCGGGGTCGCTCTCGAGGGCGTCCTCCGCGACCTCGATCCACCCCTGGACGGCGGCCAACGGGCTCTTCAGGTCGTGGGCCGCCACCGCCGCGAAGCTCGCCAGCTCCTCGATGCGACGCTGCTCGGTGGTCACGTCCCGGACGATGGCCACGATGCTGTCGGAGCCGGCGTACTGCACCGGGGCGAGCTGTACGGCGAGGATCCGCACCCCGTCGTCGGAGCCGTCCCGGTTGAACGAGTAGGTGAACGAGGGTCGCTCGCCCATCCTCGGCAGCCAGCGGCTCGGCTCGGCAGTGAGCTTCTCGCGGCCGAGGATCTGCACGGCCGCGGCGTTGTGCAGCTGGACGACGCCGTCGGGATCCATCAGCACCAGGGCCTCGTTGATCGACTCGAAGACGGTGCCGAGCAGGCCGGCCTGGTCGATCGCCTCCTGGCGGCGTCGTACGACCTCCCCGGCGAGGTGTGCGCGCTGGTCGCGCACGAGCGAGAGGAGCAGGACCACGAAGACGAAGGCCGCCATCAGGCTGTCCAGCAGGACGATGTTGGGCAGCTGCGCGGTGCCGTAGGCGCGGTGCGCCACCGGGATCGACTGGGCGACCACCACCGAGAGCGTGCCGGTGAGGCTGTACGCCGCGGAGGTCCACGGGCCGAGGCTGAGCCCCGCCCAGATGGCGGGCAGCAGCACGATCCAGGTCAGCGGGTACTCGTTGAACGCGAACACCGCGCCGAGGCAGAGCCCGGTGACGATGAGCTGGAAGTAGACGTCGATCAACCGGGTCGGGATCGCCTCGGTGCGGGGTCGTCGCTGCACGATCAGCATGACGCAGGCGCTGCCCACGAAGACGTAGACGGTGCTCAGGGCGGTCCACCAGAACAGCTCGAACGGGGTGCTGGAGAGCCGACACCCGGAGCCGGGCCGAGCGGGATCACCACGGCTGCCCCGATGATGCTGGCGACGGCGAGATCGACGATGTCGCTGGGCCGGTGGGGCGTCAGGTTGTCGTCGCCGATCCGCCAGCGGTAGAACGCCAGGGTCACCCCCGCCTGCACCACGATGGCGACGGACACGCGCGCCGCGACCAGCCAGTCGCCGTCGATCGCGACGCGGGTCAGCAGCTGGACACCCAGGGCGAGTCCCACGGTGAGAACCAGGATCTGGTTGCGCATGAGACGCGCTGGCCAGAGCCACGCGAGCAGCACCCAGAGGAAGATGACCACGCTGGAGAGGTGGATCGAGCTGATCGTGGTGACCTGGAGGGACGGCACGCTCTCCAGGAGCAGAGCCCCAGGAGTCACTACCAGGCACACCAGCCACAGCGTCCACATCGCCCGGACCGAGAGGCGGCGCGACGGGCGCCAAGCGAGGGCATGGTCTGCCACCCGATCCCCCCTTTAGATCTCGGGTTCAGCACGTGCTGGGCAAGCACGTAGGCTGGTACTTCCCCATTTAGTGGAAGGTTCATGCATGCCCGTCCCACCTGGTGAGTCAGTCTTCGCCTCACTCGAGCCACTTCTGGCCCGAGTACAGAAGCCGATCCAGTACGTCGGGGGCGAGCTCAACTCTGTGTGCAAGCCCTGGGCGGAGACCGACGTCCGGTGGGCGTTGATGTATCCGGACGCGTACGAGGTCGGTTTGCCCAACCAGGGGGTGCAGATCCTCTACGAGGTGCTCAACGAGCGCGAGGGGGTGCTCGCCGAACGGACGTACTCGGTGTGGCCCGACATGGAGTCGGTGATGCGTGAGAACGACATTCCGCAGTTCACCGTAGACGGCCACCGGCCGGTTCGAGGGTTCGATGTCTTCGGCCTCTCGTTCTCGACCGAGCTGGGCTACACCAACATGTTGACCGCGCTTGACCTTTCGGGCATTCCACTGCATTCGGTCGACCGGACCGAGGACGACCCGGTGGTGCTGGCCGGCGGCCACGCCGCGTTCAACCCCGAGCCGGTCGCGGACTTCCTCGACGCCGTGGTGCTCGGTGACGGCGAGGAGATCGTGCTCGCGATCACCGAGGTCTTCCGGGAGTGGAAGGCCGAGGGTCGTCCCGGCGGTCGCGACGGGGTGCTGCTGCGGCTGGCGGCGAGCGGTGGCGTCTACGTGCCGAAGTTCTACGACGTCGCCTACGGCGCCGACGGGGCCCTGCTCGGAGTGCTGCCCAACCGGCCCGGCGTACCCGACCGCGTGCGCAAGCACACCCTGATGGACCTCGACTCCTGGCCCTACCCGCGCAACCCGCTGGTGCCGCTGGCCGAGACGGTCCACGAGCGGTTCAGCGTCGAGATCTTCCGCGGCTGCACGCGCGGCTGCCGGTTCTGCCAGGCGGGGATGATCACCCGGCCGGTGCGCGAGCGCTCGATCACCACGATCGCGGAGATGGTGGAGAACGGCATCCGCAAGTCGGGCTTCGAGGAGGTCGGCCTGCTCTCGCTCTCCAGCGCGGACCACTCCGAGATCGGCGAGGTCGCCAAGGGCCTGGCCGACCGCTACGAGGGCACCAACGTCTCGCTCTCCCTGCCGAGCACCCGGGTGGACGCGTTCAACATCACCCTGGCCAACGAGTTCTCCCGCAACGGACGGCGCTCCGGGCTGACCTTCGCGCCCGAGGGCGGCTCCGAGCGGATGCGCAAGGTGATCAACAAGATGGTCACCGAGGAGGACCTGATCCGCACGGTCTCCGCGGCGTACTCCCACGGCTGGCGGCAGGTGAAGCTCTACTTCATGTGCGGGCTGCCCACCGAGACCGACGAGGACGTGCTCGCGATCGCCGACCTGGCCAAGAAGGTGATCGCCGAGGGACGCAAGGTCGCCGGGCACAACGACATCCGCTGCACGGTCTCGATCGGCGGGTTCGTGCCCAAGCCGCACACGCCGTTCCAGTGGGCCTCGCAGCTCGACGTCGAGACCACCGACGAGCGGCTGCGCAAGCTCCGCGAGGAGGTGCGCTCGGACCGCAAGTACGGCCGCGCCATCGGCTTCCGCTACCACGACGGCAAGCCCGGCATCATCGAAGGGCTGCTCTCCCGGGGAGACCGCCGCGTCGGTCGGGTCATCGAGCAGGTGTGGCGCGACGGTGCCCGCTTCGACGGCTGGAGCGAGCACTTCTCCTTCGACCGCTGGATGGCGGCGACCGAGACCGGCCTGGCCGGCACCGGCGTCGACCTCGACTGGTTCACCACGCGCGAGCGTGCGTACGCCGAGGTGCTGCCCTGGGACCACCTGGACTCCGGCCTCGACAAGGACTGGCTCTGGCAGGACTGGGAGGACGCGCTGGACCCCGACTCGGTCGACATCGAGGACTGCCGCTGGACCCCCTGCTACGACTGCGGCGTGTGCCCCGAGATGGGCACCGACATCCAGATCGGCCCGACCGGGCAGACCCTGCTGCCACTGAGCGTCGTCTGAGCGGGCCTCGGGCCAACTGGTTTAGACCGGAAAGCAGACATTACGGAACGGTCGCTGACCTGCGCGTATCGCGTCAGTAACGTCCCGGGAAGCCGGTGGTCTGCGGGCCGCCAACGGATCGAGGATCCGCCCGGTCCGTCTTCTCTCTGGGAGTGCCCATGCGAATGCTCAGCAGAACACCCGTCGCGTGTCGCGGCGGTCGGCAGCGTCCTTGTCCTGGCCGCCAGCACGTTGGCGGCCACGACCGGTGCCGAACGCCGCCAGCCCCGCGTCCTCGGAACGGACCATCGCCAACGCGAACGGACCGGTGTTCCAGGTCGCCCGGCGCAAGGGAGTCGTCTACTACGCCGACGCCGCCGGGACCATCAACAAGATCACCAGGAAGGGGCCCAAGGTCGTCGCCCGCTTCGCCGGACGTCGCCGGGGTGGAGTTCTCCGCCAACGGCAAGACGATGGCGGTCGCCCACGGCAGCCCCGGTGGCGCGCCGCAGCGCGTGACCCTGGTCCGCAAGGGCAAGAAGCGCGTGGTCGTCAACGCGCTCGCCTACGAGACGAACGTCAACCCGGACAGGAACGTCACCTACGGCATCACCACCGGAGCCAGCCCTGCGTGCAAGACCCAGATCGAGACCCCACCGCCGGACGCACCGCCCGGACAGACCCCTCCCGCGACCTACAAGGGTGTCAAGGACTCGCACCCCTACCAGCTCGCTGCGCTTCGAGGTGGAGCGTTCGCCCTGGCCGACGCCGGGGGCAACGACATCCTCCGCATCGGGCCCAAGGGACGCATCTCCACGATCGCTCTGCTGCCGCCGCAGCCGATCACGCTGACCACGGCCCAGGCCAACGCCGTCGGCGCACCCGACTGCGCCGGTGAGACCTACGCGTTCGAGCCCGTCCCCACGGACGTGGAGCGCGGTGCCAACGGGTCGCTGCTGGTCTCCACCCTGCCCGGTGGCCCCGAGAGCCCCGCTCTCGGAGCGCGCGGTTCGGTCTACCGGATCTCCAAGCGCGGTGTCGTCACGCGGCTGGCCACGCGGGTTCCTGGGTGCCACCAACCTGGCGACCTTCAAGGGCCGCATCTACGTGACGGAGTTCTTCACCGGCAAGATCACCAAGTTCGGCAAGGGCGGGCGCTTCACCAGGGCGACCGTCCCCGGTGCCGTCTCGATCGAGGCCACGAAGAAGAAGCTCTACATCGGCACGGCCAGCTTCTCCGGCCCGAGCAAGGTCGTCCGCATCCCGCGGACGAAGTGAGCAACCGCTAGACAGGCATCAACCGGTGTCGCGTCCGGCTGCGTCGAGCTCGTCCTCGACGTACGCCGGGCGCGACACTGCCAGGCCCAGCAACAGCTGGGGCACCAGCAGGACCAGCAGGAACAGCAGCGGCACCGTCCAGCCGTCGGAGAGGTCGTGCAGCAGCCCGACCGCGAACGGGCCGGTCCCGGCGATCAGGTAGCCGGCCGACTGGGTGAAGCCCGAGAGGGCGGCGGTCCCCGCGGGTGTGCGCGCCCGCAGCCCGATCAGCGTGAGGATCAGCGGGAACGTGGTGGTGCCGATCCCGACGAGGATCGCCCAGCCGACCGCACCCGCGTGCGGAGCGAGGATCAGCCCGACGTACCCGATCGGGTAGCAGCTCATCAGCACGTACATCAGCAGGGTCAGGTTGTTGGTCCGCGCCACCAGCGACGGGATCGCGAACGACAACGGGATGCTGACTCCGGTGATCACCCCGAGCAGGAGCCCGGCGTCGTGGGCGGAGAAGCCTGCGTCGCGGTAGAGCTCCGCGAACCAGCCGAAGATCGAGTACGCCTGCAGCGACTGGAGCCCGAAGAACAGCGCCATCAGCCAGCCGACGCGGGTCCGGGCCACGTCGAGCAGTCCCACCCGTCCCTCCACCTCCTCGGGGCGGCGGTCGTGGGCGATCAACGCCAGCCAGGGGAGTACGGCGATACCGGCGGTCAGCGACCAGGCGACCAGCCCGGTGCGCCAGCCGTCGCCGGCGTCGCTGATCGGCACCGTGAGCACCGACGCCGAGGTGAGGCCGATGGCCAGCGCGGTGGAGTAGATCGAGGTCATCAGGCCGATGTGGCCCGGGAAGTGCAGCTTGACCAGCGAGGGGAGCAGCACGTTGGCGGTGGCCATCCCGGCGAGCGCGAGCAGGGAGAGGGCCAGGAACACCGGCACCGACGACACGGCCGCGCGACCCGCCAGGCCGGCCACCAGGCACAGCAGGGCCACCAGCGTGAGCCGGTGCAGGCCGATCAGTCGTGCGCCGACGGGCGCGAGGGCGCCGAAGAATGCGAACGCGAGGACCGGCAGCGAGGTCAGCAAGCCGGCCTCCGCGCCGGACATGCCCAGGCCGTGCCGGATCTCCCCGAGGACCGGCCCGACGCTGACCGCCGCAGGTCGCAGGTTGAAGGCCAGGACCACGATCCCGAGCACGACGAGGGCGCGCTGGAGCGTGCCGCGCGAGAGGGAGCTCACCCACGCATCGTGCCGGAGTGTCTGGACGGGGCACGGGGCGGGGCCGAGGATGGGGATTGTCGGTGACGACTGCGAGGATCGGGCCATGCGTGAGGTGACCGACGCCCAGCGGCGTGCGCGGCTGGCAGCCCGCCACGGGATCGCGACCCGGGTCGGATCGGTCGCGGACGCCGTGGAGGCGATGACCTGCCTGCACGCCACCGAGCCGGCCAGCGTCTACCTGTCGGCGTTCGCCCGCGTGGAGACCACGCGTGCCGAGATCGACCGGGCGCTCTACGAGGATCGCTCCGTGGTCAAGCAGCTCGCGATGCGCCGCACCCTGTTCGTCTTCCCCCGCGACCTGCTGCCCGCGGTGTGGGGCAGCGCCTCCGAACGGGTCGAGCGCGCCCTCCATGCGCGACTCGCCAAGGAGGTGGAGAGCAACGGTCTCGCCCCGCGTGGGCCGCAGTGGGTCGCCGGGGTCCTGGAGGGTGTTCTCCAGAGCCTTGCCGAGCACGGTCCCTCCACCACGGCCGAGCTGCGCGAGCGCGTTCCCGACCTCGCCCTGCGACTGGAGCTGGCCCCCGGCAAGTCCTACGGCGGCAGCTTCCCGATCGCTCCCCGGATGCTCGGCACCCTGGCCGCGAGCGGTCGCATCCTCCGCGGCACCAACGAGGGCCCCTGGTACACCTCGCGGCCCCGCTGGGTCCTGACGGAGAGCTGGGTGGGGGAGTCGGTGCGCCCCGCCGACCCGGCGGAGGGATACCGGGCCCTCGTCGAGCGATGGCTACGCACATTCGGGCCCGGCACGGAGGCCGACCTGGTCTGGTGGCTGGGCGCGACCAAGAGCGCCGTACGCCGTGCGCTGGGTGAGCTCGGCGCCGTCGAGGTCGCGCTGTCGGCCGGGATCGGCTATCTGCTCCCCGACGACCTGGACGACGTCCCGGAGCCGGAGCCGTGGGCAGCGCTGCTCCCCGTGCTCGACCCGACCGTGATGGGCTGGAAGCAGCGCGGCTTCTACCTGTCCGACGACGACGTCCCACACCTGTTCGACACCAACGGCAACGCCGGGACCACGGCCTGGTGGGACGGCCGGGTCGTGGGCTGCTGGGTGCAGGACGAGGCCGGTGCGGTGTCGGTGGTGCTCAGGCACGACATCGGTGCCGAGGGCGTGCGTGCTCTGGAGGCCGAGGCGGAGCGCCTGACCGGCTGGCTCGACGGGCAACGGGTGGGCACCGTCTACCCCTCGGCGCTGATGAAGTCGGTCCGGACCTCGGCAACGTAGGGTCGGCGCGTGCGTGAACAGCCAGAGCAGCAGGCCCCGCCCGTTCAGCGGCTGCGGATCCACTACGCCAAGCGGGGGCGGCTCCGGTTCACCAGCCACCGGGACTTCAGCCGGGCCTTCGAGCGTGCGGTGTTCCGCGCCCGGATTCCGATGGCCTACTCCTCGGGCTTCAACCCGCATCCCCGCATCTCCTACATGGGTGCCGCACCGATGGGCTCGGCCAGCGAGGCGGAGTACGTCGAGATCGCCCTGGCGGCCGTGATCGATGCCGCCCAGGCCCACGCGGACATCGACGAGGCGCTGCCGGACGGCCTCGACGTGATCGAGGTCGTGCCCAGCTCCGGTGGCTCGCTGGCCGACCTCCTCGAGGGTTCCTGGTGGCGCATCACCCTGCATGACACGAGCGTCGAGGCGGCTCGTGCGGCAGCGGAGGCACTGCTCGCCACCGACGAGGTGATCGTCGAGCGGATGACCAAGAAGGGCCTGCGCAGCTTCGACGCGCGAGCGGCGATCTCGACGCTGACCGTCTCGGATCCGCCGTCCGAAAAGTCGTCGTGTGCGATACTCGACGTGGTCTTGCGTCACGGCTCGCCGTCCGTGAGACCCGACGACGTTCTCGCCGCTCTTCACGAGACCTCCGGTCTGAGTGTCACCGCAGCCCTCCAGCAGCGGTTGGCACAGGGTCCGTTGGATCGTGGGGACGGCACGGTGGGTGATCCATTGACACCCGACCGCGACGCGGCTGGTCAGTGAAGGTGACAGCTCCACTGACGTAACGGCCCAGCGACCGCGGCTGGTGCCCAAAGGGCAATCCACCGACGCGATGGTGCGGAGGGTGTCGCCGCCGACCGAAGGCTTTGGAGTACCCCGCAGCGGATCCTCGCCGCGCCGTACCCCCGACCAGCACAGCGCGAGGGTGAGAGCCCGGACGTGGTGCACGAGGAGCTCACCAATGCTCGACAACGAACCGACCAACACTCCCGACGACGCACCATCAGGCGGGGGAGCGGCCTCGGGGCCCAGCGACACCCCCCACGACGGTTCCCGGGACAACCCGCCGCAAGACCCGCCTGCGAGCCAGGGCGACACGCCCGGGGCCGACTCCGAGTCTGCGGACGCCCCGCCGGCCAGGAAGACCGCTGCCAAGAAGGCCGCCAAGGCGCCTGCGAAGAAGGCTGCAGCGAAGAAGACCACCGCCAAGAAGACCGCCAAGGCTGTGCCGGACGAGGCGACCGACGCGACCGACTCCGTGTCCGACGTCGCCGTCGATGCGCCGGCGGAGAAGCCGAAGAAGAAGGCGGCCGCCCGGAAGCGGACGACCAAGAAGGCCGCGGCAGCCGAGGGCACCGCCCCTGAAGGCAACGCCGACACGAACACGGACGCCGCACCAGCAGCGGACTCCACCACCGAAGCGCCGAGCTCCGGCGCTGTGGCCCCGGTGCTCTTCCAGGCGCCCGAGCCGACCGCTCCCGCACGCAAGCGGACCACCCGAAAGGTGACCGCCAAGTCCGCCGAGAGCGCCGACAAGGCGTCGGACGAGGTCCCCGACAAGGCTTCTGAGAAGTCGTCCGAGAAGGGCACTGAACAGACCTCCGGGCGGACTTCGAAGAAGTCCTCGGAGGAGGAGACCAGCGAGAGCTCGGACGGCGACGCAGGCGAGGACCGCGGCCAGGGCCAGGGTCGCGGCGGCCGCGGCCGGGGCCAGGGCGGCCAGGGTCGTGGCGGCAACAACCGCGGCCAGGGCGGTCAAGGCAGCCAGAGCGACAACGACCAGGACGACTCGGACGACGACGCAGGCGAGGGCGAGGGCGGAGCCCGTCGCCGCCGTCGCCGTGGCGGACGCCGTCGCCGCAAGCCGTCCGACGGCGAGGGCAACAACGAGAACGACAACGACGAGTCGGACGACTCCGACGACTCGGATGACTCCGACGGCGACAACGACGGCAACGGCTCGCGCCGCCGCCGGCGTCGTCGGCGCACGGGCGAGGACGGGGACGGCTCCGACGACCCGGAGAACACCACCACCCGGGTACGCAAGCAGCGCAACCCCGAGGACGAGATCACCAGCATCGGTGGCTCCACCCGCCTCGAGGCCAAGAAGCAGCGTCGCCGGGAGGGCCGTGAGGCCGGGCGCCGACGGGCCCCGATCGTCAGCGAGGCGGAGTTCCTCGCGCGCCGGGAGGCGGTCGACCGCGTCATGGTCATCCGCCAGAAGGACGACCTGACCCAGATCGGCGTACTCGAGGACAAGGTGCTCGTCGAGCACTACGTGGCGCGTGAGTCGCAGACCTCGCTGATCGGCAACATCTACCTCGGGCGGGTGCAGAACGTGCTGCCCTCCATGGAGGCGGCGTTCGTCGACATCGGCAAGGGCCGCAACGCCGTCATCTACGCCGGTGAGGTCAACTGGGCCGCGGTCGGCCACAAGGACGGCCAGCAGCGCAAGATCGAGTCGGTGCTCTCCTCGGGCCAGACGATCCTGGTGCAGGTCAGCAAGGACCCCGTCGGCCACAAGGGCGCCCGGCTCACCGGGCAGATCAGCCTTCCCGGCCGCTTCCTGGTCTACGTCCCGGACGGCAACACCTCCGGCATCTCGCGCAAGCTCCCCGACACCGAGCGCAACCGCCTCAAGACCCTGCTCAAGGAGATCGTCCCGAACAGTGCGGGCGTCATCGTGCGCACTGCTGCGGAGGGCGCTTCCGAGGAGGAGCTCACCCTCGACGTCGAGCGGCTGACCGCGCGCTGGGCGGACATCGAGGAGAAGGTCAAGACCGGCAAGTCGCCGCAGATGCTGTACGGCGAGCCCGACCTCACCCTCAAGGTCGTCCGCGACCTGTTCACCGAGGACTTCGGCAAGCTCGTGGTCCAGGGCGACGACGCCTGGGACCTGGTGGAGAACTACGTCTCGCACGTCGCGCCGGACCTCAAGGACCGCCTCGAGCGCTTCGAGCCCGGCAACGACGGCAAGGACCTGTTCGCGACGTACCGCGTCGACGAGCAGATCGCCAAGGGCCTCGACCGCAAGGTCTGGCTGCCCTCGGGTGGATCGCTGATCATCGACCGCACCGAGGCGATGACGGTCGTCGACGTCAACACCGGCAAGTTCACCGGCTCCGGCGGCAACCTCGAGGAGACCGTCACCAAGAACAACCTGGAGGCCGCCGAGGAGATGGTGCGCCAGCTCAGGCTGCGCGACATCGGCGGCATCATCGTCATCGACTTCATCGACATGGTCCTGGAGTCCAACCGCGACCTGGTGCTGCGTCGCCTGGTGGAGTGCCTCGGTCGCGACCGGACCCGTCACCAGGTCGCCGAGGTCACCTCGCTCGGCCTGGTGCAGATGACCCGCAAGCGGATCGGCACCGGCCTGGTCGAGGCGTTCAGCACCGACTGTGATGCCTGCAAGGGACGCGGGCTCGTGGTGCACGACCACCCGGTCGAGCCCGGCTCCAGGGCCGAGGACGATGACTCCCGTGGCCGCGGCCGTGGTCGCAGTGGCCGCAACCGTGGTCGTGGTGGCAACGACAACGCTGGCGGCGGCAACGGCGGCGGCAGTGGCAGTGGCGGCGGCAACGGCGGCGGAAACGGAGGCAACGGCGGGGGAGCACCGGCCAAGCCGTCCCCGGCCGACCTCGCCAAGTCCAGGCCTCCGGAGAAGCAGGACGAGGTCGCCCAGGACGAGCAGGACGAGCCGGCCGCAACCACCGAGACCCAGCCGCAGGCCGACGTGACACCGGCCGAGGCCCCGAAGGTCGAGCAACCGACCGAGCAGCCGGTCGACAAGACGGTCGACCAGCCTGTCGTGGGCAAGCCGACCGCTTCGGTCCCCGAGCCCCAGGACGTCCCGTCCGAGAGCGCCGAGGTCACCGAACCGGCCGTCGCCGCACCCGAGGAGCAGAAGGCTCCGGCCGAGGCTCCCCGGGTCGTCACCAGCACCCGACGACGTACGGCGCGACGCCCGGCCGGCCCGCCGAGCCCGCTGAACGAGGCCGGCCCCCTGCCCGGAGCCGGCAAGCAGGCGGCGCCGACCGCCGAGCCCGTCGACATCCCGGTCGAGCCTGCGTTGCCCGGGCATGCGCCGATCGCCGAGCCCGACCCGCGGGCCGAGGACGAGTCGACCGTGCACGCCGACCCGACCTGGCCCTCGGAGGACACCGACGAGAGCGGCGAGGAGGGCACCGAGGAGGGCGAGGAGTCCGGCAACGGGTTCTCCCTGTCCCACGTGCCCGTCAAGCGCAAGGGCTCGCGCAAGCGATGAACCAGCCTGCCGAAGGACCCGTTTTGACCCTGCGACCGCCGAACCCGTAAAGTTGACCCTCGGTGTGCTCACGCGCACCCAACCGTCTGCGCGGATCCCGCCCCCAGGTCATGTTCCTGGTGGCGTGTGCGCCGACGCAGACCAGACTTTCAGCCGTTTGAAGACCCGAGGAGAGTGAGTCCGCCGTGTACGCAGTTGTGCGCGCTGGCAGCAAGCAGCAGAAGGTTGTTGTTGGCGATGTCATCGAGATCGACAAGATCGACACCGGCGTGGGCGAGTCACTGACCCTTCCCGTGGTCATGGTCGTCGACGGCGACCAGGTCACCGCGACCGGCCTGGACAAGGCCGGAGTGACCGTCGAGGTCCTCGGTGCCACCAAGGGTCCCAAGATCGTGATCCAGAAGTTCAAGAACAAGACCGGCTACAAGAAGCGCCAGGGTCACCGCCAGAAGTACACCCAGGTCAAGGTCACCGACATCAGCGTCTGAGTCGACTCAGCATCAGCTAAAGGACAAATCTCATGGCTCACAAAAAGGGTGCAGCGTCGACCAAGAACGGTCGCGACTCGAACTCCCAGCGTCTCGGCGTGAAGCGCTACGGCGGTCAGCTCGTCAACGCGGGCGAGATCATCGTCCGCCAGCGCGGCACGCACTTCCACCCGGGCTCCGGCGTCGGCCGCGGCGGGGACGACACCCTGTTCGCGCTGATCGCGGGCAACGTCGAGTTCGGCGTCAAGCGCGGTCGCCGCGTCGTGAACATCCAGCCGGTCGGCCAGAAGGTCGGGGAGTAACGCTCTCCCACCGCTGACTGATCCACCAACGAGGGCGTTCCTGAGACCATCGGGAGCGCCCTTGTTGTTTGTTCACACAGCTCTTCGCTCAGACAGTTCTCTGCTCACAGCTCAGGAAAGGAGCCGACGATGGCAGTGCCGACATTCATCGACCGCGTGACGCTGCACGTCGTCGCCGGCCGCGGAGGCAACGGGGTCGCCTCGGTGCACCGCGAGAAGTTCAAGCCCCTCGGTGGTCCCGACGGCGGCAACGGCGGTCCGGGCGGCTCGGTGATCCTCCGGGTCGACCCCGACGTGACCACCCTGATCGACTACCACCACAGCGCCCAGCGGGTCGCCCCGCACGGCGGGCACGGCGCAGGTGGCCACCGCAACGGCTCGCACGGTGAGGACCTGGTGCTGCCGGTCCCCGACGGCACGGTCGTCACCGACGAGACCGGCGCCGTACTGGCCGACCTCGTCGGTCCCGGCACCGAGATCGTCATCGCCCAGGGCGGCCGCGGCGGCCTCGGCAACGCGGCGCTCGCCTCCGGCAAGCGGAAGGCACCGGGCTTCGCCCTGCTCGGCGAGCCCGGCGACGACCTCGTCGTACGGTTCGAGCTCAAGGTGGTCGCCGACGTCGGCCTCGTCGGATTCCCGAGCGCCGGCAAGTCCAGCCTGATCGCCGCGCTGTCCCGGGCGCGACCCAAGATCGCGGACTACCCGTTCACCACGCTCGTCCCCAACCTCGGCGTGGTGAAGGCGGGCGACACCACCTTCACCGTCGCCGACGTGCCTGGCCTGATCGAGGGTGCCAGCGAGGGCCGCGGTCTCGGGCACGACTTCCTGCGCCACATCGAGCGCTGCGCGGCCATCGTGCACGTCGTCGACCTCGCCACCATGGAGCCCGGACGCAACCCGCTCGGCGACCTCGAGGTGATCGAGCAGGAGCTGCAGAAGTACGGCGGTCTCGAGGACCGTCCGCGCCTCGTCGCGCTGAACAAGGTCGACGTGCCCGACGGGCGCGACATGGCCGAGATGGTGGCCGACGACGTCGCCGCCCTGGGCTGGCAGGTCTTTCCGGTGAGCGCGTCCAGCCACGAGGGACTGCGCGAGCTGATGTTCGCGATGGCCGGGATCGTGGCCGCCCGACGTCTCGAGGAGCCGGTCAAGGAGATGACGCGCATCGTCCTGCGTCCGAAGTCCCTCAGTGGAGGGACCGAGTTCACGGTCAAGGCTGTGCGCACCGAGGACGGGAGCGACGGCTGGCGCGTGCGCGGCGAGAAGCCCGAGCGCTGGATCCGGCAGACGGACTTCGGCAACGAGGAGGCCGTGGGCTTCCTCGCCGACCGGCTCAACCGGATCGGCGTGGAGAGCAAGCTGGTGGAGATGGGTGCCGTCGAGGGCGACCCGGTGCTGATCGGCGACCCGGCGAACGCCGTGGTCTTCGACTTCAAGCCCGGCATCGACGCCGGTGCGCAGATGCTCGGTCGCCGCGGTGAGGACGAGCGCCTCCGTGAGGACCGTCCCGCAGCCGGACGCCGCCGCACGATCGACGAGCTGATGCCCGAGCGCGGTGAGACCGAGACCCGCGCCGACGTCGCCCGTCGCCTCGACCACGGTCTCGACCACCGACAGCGAGGAAGAGGACGACGCATGACGCGTGAGGCCGTCACCGGCGCAGCGCGGGTCGTGGTGAAGGTCGGCTCCTCGTCGCTGACCACGGCAGCCGGTGGGATCGACCCGGAGCGGGTGCGCCTGCTGGTCGACAGCCTGATCGGCGTCCGGGAACGAGGCGCCGACCTCGTGCTGGTGTCCTCGGGTGCGATCGCGGCCGGTCTCTCGCCGCTCTCGTTCAAGCGCCGCCCGCGGGACCTGGCCCGGCAGCAGGCGGCTGCGTCCGTCGGTCAGGGCCTGCTGGTCCACCGCTACACCGAGGAGTTCGCCCGGCACGATCAGGTGACCGGCCAGGTGCTGCTCACCCTCGACGACGTGACCCGGCGCAGCCACTACCGCAACGCGCAGCGCACCTTCGAGAAGCTGCTCGAGCTCGGGGTGGTCCCGATCGTGAACGAGAACGACACGGTGGCGACCTCCGAGATCCGCTTCGGCGACAACGACCGGCTCGCGGCTCTCGCCGCCCACCTGGTGCACGCCGACCTGCTGGTGCTGCTCTCCGACGTCGACGGGCTGTACGACGGCCCGCCCGGCCCTGGCCGCCAGCCGGCTGATCCCCGAGGTCACCGACGGCAGCGAGCTCGAAGGCATCCGCATCGGTCGCGCCGGGTCCTCGGGCGTGGGCACCGGCGGCATGAGCACCAAGCTCGAGGCCGCGCGGATCGCCACCGGCGCCGGCATCCCGGTGGTGCTCACCGACATGGCCACACCCGGGCCGCGCTGGCGGGGGAGGCCACCGGCACCCTGTTCCACCCCACGGGCCGGCGCCGGCCGAGCCGGCTGCTGTGGCTCGCGCACGCCACCGACGCGAAGGGCCGCATCGTCCTCGACGACGGCGCCGTCCGCGCCCTGACCGAGCGCCGCGCCTCCCTCCTCCCGGCCGGCATCACGGGTGTGGCCGGCGGGTTCGTGGCCGGTGACCCGGTCGACCTCGTCGACGATCGCGGCCGGGTGGTGGCCCGCGGACTGGTCAACTACGACGCCGAGGAGCTGCCCGGACTGCTCGGTCGCTCCACCCACGAGCTGGCTCGCGAGCTCGGTGCGGCGTACGAACGCGAGGTCGTGCACCGCGACGACCTGATCGTGCTCTGATCCAGGCCACGAGTTTGGCTGTTTCCCTTCGCATCGGTGTCCACTTCGTGGACACTTGGGGGACCGGGCGCCGGGCCCGGGACTGTAGCGGGGGAGATGAGTGGACAAGCCCGTACGGCACTGGCACGTCACCCTGACCCTCGCCGGGGAACCCTCGGAACCCCTCATGATCCGTGGGGCCATGCAGCGACTCAACGACGAGCGTCAGTTCCTCGACTCGGTGATCTCCACCGGGCACTCGGTCGAGATCCAGTTCTGGGACGAGGGCGAGAACATGCTCGACGTCGCGTCGCTGGCGATGCGCCTGTGGAACGAGCACCGCGAGTCCGCGAAGCTTCCCGACTGGGAGGTCGTCGGACTGGAGATCGTGGAGAAGGACGTCCGCGACAAGCGTGGCGCGCTCGGCCGACGCGCCTGAACCACGACACGCACGCGCTGGATACGCTGAGACCATGCCCGACTCCGCCTTCGCTGCGGTGGCCATCTCGCGCCCGCACGGCGGCCACCGACCTCGCCCTGGCCACGCGTGCTGCCAAGGATGCCGCCCTCGAGGCGATGGCCGACGCCCTCGTCTCCGACACCGAGACGATCCTGGCGGCCAACTCGACCGACCTCGAGGCCGCTGCCGCCTCCGGCACCCCGGAGCACCTGCTCGACCGCCTCCGTCTCGACGAGTCCCGCCTCGCCGCGATGGCGCAGGGCCTCCGGGACGTGGCCGGGCTGCCCGACCCGGTCGGCGAGGTGCTCCGTGGATCGACCCTGGCGAACGGTCTCCAGCTGCGGCAGGTGCGGGTGCCGTTCGGCGTCGTCGGGATCATCTACGAGGCCCGGCCCAACGTCACCGCCGATGCCGCCGGGATCTGCCTGAAGAGCGGCAACGCGGTGCTGCTCCGCGGTTCCTCCAGCGCCCTGCGCTCGAACACGGCGATCGTCGCGACCCTGCGTCGTGCCGCCGCCTCCGCCGGGCTGCCGGAGGACGTGGTCCAGCTCGTGCCCGGCGAGGGCCACGAGTCGGTCAAGGAGCTGATGCGGGCCCGCGGGCTCGTCGACGTCCTGATCCCGCGTGGCGGCGCCGGCCTGATCGCGTCGGTGGTCGAGGAGTCCACGGTGCCGGTGATCGAGACGGGCGTCGGCAACTGTCACGTGTACGTCGACTCCGCCGCCGACCTCGACATGGCCGAGCGCATCGTGCTCAACGCGAAGACCCACCGCACCTCGGTGTGCAACGCCGCCGAGTCGCTGCTCGTGCACGAGAGCGTGGCGGCCGAGTTCGTGCCCCGCATCGTGCGCTCGCTGCAGGACGCCGGCGTCACCGTGCATGGCGACGAGGTGTTCGCTGCACAGGACGGCGTGGTTCCGGCCACTCCGGAGGACTGGGGCACCGAGTACCTCGCCCTGGAGATCTCCGCGGCCGTCGTACCCTCCCTGGACGCGGCGATCGCGCACATCCGCACGCACTCCTCCGCGCACTCGGACGCGATCGTCACCGACTCCCAGACCAACGCCCAGCGCTTCGTCGCGGCCGTCGACTCGGCCGCCGTACTCGTGAACGCCTCGACCAGGTTCACCGACGGGGGAGAGTTCGGGTTCGGTGCCGAGATCGGCATCTCGACCCAGAAGCTGCACGCCCGGGGACCGATGGGCCTCCCGGAGATGACGTCCACGAAGTACGTCGTCACCGGTGACGGCCACATCCGGTGAGGCTCTTCTGGCTGACGTTCGGGTTCGGTGCGGTCTCGGCGGTCATCCCCATCTTCAACATGGAGGCCTACATCTCCGTGATGTACGCCAACAGCCACGAGCACTCCGCCCTCGGGCTGGCGTTCGTGGGGTCGCTGGGGCAGAACATCGGCAAGCTGGTCTGGTACTACCTGTCCCTGGGCGCGCTGGACATCCCGTGGCTGAAGAAGCGGCTGGAGACCCCCAAGCGGCAGGCGCAGTTCGAGCGCTGGCGGGGATACGTCCAGGGTCGGCCGTTCATGAGCGGCCTGCTCACGTTCATCTCCGCCGCGATCGGCTTCCCGCCGTTCTTCGCGATGGCCATGGTCGCGGGCACGCTGCGGATGAACGTCGTGGTCTTCTTCATCGCCGGCCTCGTCGGCCGCACCCTCTTCTTCTGGGCCTGGCTCCTCGGCGTTGGCCTGATCTTCAACTGAGCCGGACGCCAACAGGCCGATCGATGCCGTTAGGCTGTTCGCCATGCTGAGTCTCCTGTTGCTGCCGCTGCACGCCGAAGAAGGCGCCGGCATCACGCCCTACGTCATCGGCGGCGGGGCCCTCGTGATCCTGTTCGGCCTGATGTTCGCGCTTCTGGCCTTCGGCAAGGGACGCGAGCACTCCTGAGCACCGCAGCCGCCGGGCACCCAGAGGTGTTGCCGGACGTGTCCTCCGAGAGCGTGCCGCCTCGCCGGCGGGTGGGCGTGATGGGCGGCACCTTCGACCCGATCCACCACGGTCACCTCGTGGCCGCGAGCGAGGTGCAGGCGTGGTTCGACCTCGACGAGGTCGTCTTCGTCCCCACTGGGGAGCCCTGGCAGAAGTCCGACCGGCTGGTCTCCCCGGCCGAGCACCGCTACCTGATGACCGTGATCGCGACCGCCTCGAACCCCCGGTTCACGGTCTCCCGCGTCGACATCGATCGCGGCGGACCGACGTACACCATCGACACGCTGCGCGACGTCGCCGCCACCGTTCCCGGGTCCGACCTCTACTTCATCACCGGCGCCGACGCGCTGGCCGAGATCTTCACCTGGCGCCATGCCGAGGAGCTCTTCGACCTGGCCAGGTTCGTCGGGTGCACCCGGCCCGGCTACGAGATGAGCCCGAGCACGCTGCACGGGATCCCGAGTGACCGGGTGACGATCCTGGAGATCCCCGCCCTGGCGATCTCCTCGACGGAGTGCCGCGAGCGGCGGGCCAAGGGCGAACCGGTGTGGTACCTCGTGCCGGACGGCGTGGTGCAGTACATCGCCAAGCACGACCTCTACTCGACGAAGGTGCAGGACGCATGACCGCAACCGAGCATGCCATCGAGCTGGTGCACGCTGCTGCGCGCGCGGCCTCGGACAAGCTGGCCGAGAACATCCTGGCCTTCGACGTCAGCGAACAGCTCGTGATCACCGACGCCTTCCTGCTCGCCTCGGCGGGCAACGAGCGCCAGGTCAAGTCCATCGTCGACGAGATCGAGGACAAGCTCCGCGAGCACGGCGCCAAGCCCGTACGCCGGGAGGGCGAGCGTGACGGCCGTTGGGTGCTGATCGACTATGCGGAGATCGTCGTACACGTGCAGCACACCGAGGAGCGCGAGTTCTATGCGCTCGAGCGGCTCTGGCGCGACTGCCCGGTCATCCCGATGCCGGCCGACGTGACCTCCGGCCGTGGCCGCTGAGCCCAGGGCCGGACGCGGCCGGCGGGTGGTCCTGGTGCGGCACGGCCAGACCGCCTGGAACGCCGAGGGGCGGGCGCAGGGCCACACCGACATCGGCCTCGACGACACCGGTCGGGACCAGGCCGAGGCGATGGCCCCGGTCGTGGCGGGCTTCGACCCCGCGCTGCTCGTCACGAGCGACCTCGCCCGCGCGCGGGAGACCGCCGCGTTCCTGGAGAAGCAGACCGGCCTGACCGCCTCGGAGGACCCGCGGTGGCGGGAGTACGAGCTCGGCGAGCGCACCGGCCTGACCCTGGCCGAGTTCGGCGAGAAGATGGGTGTCGAGTACGACGGCTGGTGGGACGTCCACGCCCACGTCGACGTGCCCGGTGCGGAGACCCCCGAGGAGCTCGAGGGGCGCGTCCTGCCGGCCTTCGAGGAGGTCCTGGAGCGGCTGGGTGAGGGGGAGACCGCGGTGGTCGTCACGCACGGCGCCTCGCTCCGGGTGGCCCTCTCGGGGATTCTCGGCTGGCCGGTGGAGACCGCCGGCGGCTTCGAGGCGATGGACAACTGCGCATGGGCGGTGGTGGCCGAGACCGGGGCCGGCAGGCTGCGGCTCTCGTCGTACAACACAGGGGTGTCGGCAGCGCCCCCCGATTAGCATCGCCGGACGCCGTTGGCTAAGATTCCCCGCGTTGCCCAGATCCGGGCGATGGGGCTGTGGCGCAGCTGGTAGCGCACCTGCATGGCATGCAGGGGGTCAGGGGTTCGAATCCCCTCAGCTCCACTTTCGGCAGGTCAGAGGCCCACACGCTCACGGAGCGGGTGGGCCTTCTGCCTTGTCGACGCCAAGGTGGTCGAGCAGCCGAGCCGGCCACGCCGGTGAGGCGTACGGCGAACCGCACCACCGCCGGTTGAGCCTGTCGAAACCCCGCTGGGCAGGGTCTGGACATGCCGGTGTCCCCGCCGAGGGTGGTGTACGGCGGGGTCCGGGGCGGTGGCCTCAGAAGTGCGGCGGGTCGGCCGGTGGATCGGGCCTGCGGTCGGGGGTGACGTCGAGGGTGCCTTCGTGGTCGCGGAGGAACTGGTAGCCGTGGGGGCTGGTCCACAGGAACGACCCAGGTTCCAGAGTCGTGTAGTTCCAGGCGGAGTGCGTTTTGAGCCGGTGATGTCGTCGGCACAGCGGGGCGATGTTGCACGAGCAGGTGGTGCCGCCCTGGTCGTAGGGGATGCAGTGCTCGGAGTCGCACTTCTTCGCCGGCCGGGTGCACCAGGGGAACACGCAGGTGTGGTCGCGTTCCTCGGTCTGCTCCTGGAGTCGCACTGGGACTTCGTAGCCGTTGACGTGGATGTGCTCGTTGAGGTCGATGACCGGTTTGACGACCACGCTCGTGTCGGGGTTGGCGCACCAGGTGCGGACCTGGTCGGCGGTGACGCCGGTGCGGGTGTTCTCCACCCGGGCCAGGTGCAGACCGGGCTGGCCGGTGAGGGCTGCGTCGCTGAGGTGGACGTGCAGGATCACCTGGCGAGGCTTCCTGCGGGGCTGAGCGGGCACGCTGGTTGAGCTTGTCGAAACCTCTTCACCCGCGACCGTCTCGTCGGCGGCCTGGAGGTCGAGGGTGGGTTGGTGGCGGGCGAGGTCACCGAGCGCGATGGAGCGGCGTACGTCGAGAGAGTCCTGAGAGCCGGCGGCTTTGAGCGAGGCGGCACCGGTGGTGATGGCGTCTTCGACGTCAAGGGCGTCGGCGAGGTCGAGCTCGCCTTCGACGCGGACGGTGCCGTCGAAGGACACGGTGTGGGTGTCGATGTCGAAACGGCGTCGCTCGGCCGCGCTCTCTGCCTTCTCGCGCGGCGAGGTCGGGCATGAACCGAGCGATGGCTTCCTCGATGAGGCGATCCAGGGCGGCGTACCCGATCTTGTGGGCGAAGGGTGCGACCTGGGCATCGACGAACGCAGCGGCCTCGAAGGTGAGCGCCATGGTGCGTTCGGCGATGTGGCGGGCTTTCCAGACCTGGAGGTCTCCGCACACGATCCTGGCCCAGGTCGTCGGGAGCCGGTACTTGAGCTCGATGGCGTGGGCGATCATGGCTCGCCCGGAGTCGGTGGAGCGACCGATGGCCAGGGCGAACTCGGCGATGCAGAACTCCGCAACCTCCGGCGCACCGGGACCGGCCAACGGGAGGCCGGTCTCGTAGCCACCGGTGAGCCAGGTCGCTGCCTCGTCGATCGACTCGGGTGGGTGCTGCTCGGCCCAGGTCACAGCAGCGATGAACTGGTTGGTCTGGGCCCGGTCGGACTCGACCTGGCACGCACGGGCGAAGACCAGCACGTCGCGGGGGTCATCGAGGTCCCCGGTCGGTGTGGTGGCGGTGCTGGTCATAGGAACAATTGAAGCACCGACCACCGACAGTCCTTGGTGAGTTTCCCCTTGTTTGGTGGGGGTTCCGGAAAATAGTTCAAGAAACTCTTGCGGCACCTACTGGCTCAACCGGCGGTGGGTGAGATCCGCATTTCGATGGTGATCTAACCAGTTACGCAGTCGAGCCGGGGCTGCGCGTCATCTCACGGCGCGGAACCAAGGCATAGAGCAATGCGCTGAGCCACCCGAGGGTGAGGCAGCTCGCAATCGCGACGATCACGATGATGGACAGCCAGAGCACCTTGCTCTGCCCGGCGGCCACCCATTCCTGGTTCGGCCTCATGGCCGCGTCGATGAGGGCCCAGAGAGTCAGCGAGATGCTCACCACGGGCACGAGGAGGATCAGCAGCTCCGGACTGCCCAGTCCGAGCAGCAGCGGCGTGACTTCACCCATGAATGGGCCTCGGTGATCCGGCAATCGTGAATTCCATGTCCGCGCAGACTACCGCTAGGGATGGACGACTCAGGCACGGCGACCGGTGGGACGTCCGGTGCGGCGCGGTCTTGCCAGTCGCGCACGTTGGTAGCTTGCCCAGGTGTCCGACCTTGGGCCTCTCAACTGGCCTCCCGCCGCGATCCGGACGGAGCGACTGGTGCTCCGCGTTTCGGATGCCCAGGACCGTCCGGTGTTCATCGAGCTGTTCGCGTCACCGGAGGTAGGCACCTACGTCGGAGGAGCACGGTCTCGGGCAGAGCTCGAGCGCACGATCCCGGGGGTGCCGGGCAGGCGCGCAGGGGTCTTCGTCGTCGAGCTCGACGGAGAGATGATCGGGACCGTCACTCTCGATCGGCACGACGGTGAGCGTCGAGGTCATGTCGGTCCGGATTCCATGGCGCCGTGGCTCGGCTATCTGTTTCTCCCACAGGCGTGGGGACACGGCTATGCAGCTGAGGCCTGCGCTGCGGTCCTCGACTGGTTCGCCAACCAGCTTCCGGGCGAGCTGGTGGTGCTGTGCACCCAGACCGCCAACGAGCCGTCGATGCGCCTGGCGGCGAAGCTTGGCTTCGCCGAGGTCGAACGGTTCGAGGAGTGGGACGCCGAGCAGTGGTTCGGCATCTGGTCCCGCGCGGAGCAATGATCCCCATGTCCTCGCGGAACTGAACGGCACAGAAGGTTTGTTCTCACGCCTCCGCCGACCGCAGGACTATCAGTTCGAGTCGCCAGGGCAGGCTCACGGGCGACAACTCTGCGTTCGGCCGTGAACTGATAGTCCCTTGGACGGCAAGGAACCACGCGGGTGCCCCAGAAACGGCCCCCTCGGCAGCGCATGCCAGATGCTGGATCGCGCGGGAGGTAGGCCGAGGTCTGTCAGCCATAGGCACGGATGATCGAGCCGCTGTCGTGGGACTCGACGCAGTGCAGGTAGTGCTGGGTGAGGACCTCCATGGACACGGGACGCATGCCGGGGAAGTCGTCATCGAATTCGTCGGCAGAGTCGCTGATCATCGTGGGGCTGACGACGTTGACCCGCAGACCTCGGCGCAGCTCGATGGCCGCTGAGAGCGCGAAGCTGTGCAGGCCGCCGCTGATCACCGCGCCGCCTGTCACGCGAGGCCACGCCTGGTCGGCGAAGATGCCCGAGGTGAGGGTGAAAGACGCCCCGTCCTCGACGTGGTGCTGTCCGGTGAGAACGAGGTCGATCTGGCCGTAGAGCTTGGCTCGCAGATTTTCCTGAAGGGCCTCGCTGGTCAGCGTCGTGAAGTCGTCGAGCGCTCCGTGGGCGGCGATGCTGATGACGCCGTCGACCTCGGTGACCTGCTGATACATGGCCTCGATGGTGTCGTGCGAGGTGAGGTCGACGTGGACGTCCCCGGAGGTGCGACCGGCCGTGACCACGTCGTGCCCGTGCGAGGTCAGGACAGGGACCAGCCGTCGTCCGATCGTGCCGGTGCCGCCCACGACGATGATCTTCATCGGCCCGTCACCGAAGTCGTCCGGCTCAGCGGCGCCCACTCGTCGAGCTCGGCGCGGCGGGCGTCCAGCGTGGCGCCAATCGCGTCGACGGCGTCGGTCCCGAGAGCGAGCCGACGTGGTGGGGACGGCTCGGCGAGCACCTGCAGGATGGCCGCGGCGGCCTTCGCCGGGTCGCCCGGCTGGCTGCCATCCATCTGCTCCACAGCGAGGCGTTGCGGTCCGACGGTCGCGTCGTAGTGGCCGCTGTCCGGCGAGACCTGCGAGCGTCCGGCGCCGAAGCCCGTCGCGAACGCGCCGGGCTCGACTACCAGCACCCTGATGCCGTACGGCGCGACCTCCGCGGCAAGCGCGTCCGACAGGCCCTCGAGGGCGAACTTGGCCGCGCAGTACGCCCCGAAGCCGGGCATGGAGACCTGTCCACCCATCGAGGACATCTGCACGATGCTTCCGCTGCGCCGCTCTCGCATTCCCGGCAGCACCGCCTGGACCAGCCTGACCGTGCTGAAGAACATGACGTCCATCAGGTGGCGCAGCGCGTCGTCCTCCAGCTCCTCGACGGCGCCGACCGAGGCTAGTCCGGCGTTGTTGACCAGCACGTCCACGCCGCCGAAGTGCTCGGTGGCGGCCTTCGTCGTGGCGTCGACCTGGTCCCGATCGGTCACGTCCAGGGCCAGGGCGAGCACCCGCTCGGGTGCTCGGGCGACGAGCGCTTCCAGGGTCTGCGGGTCCCGGGCGGTGGCCACGACGTTGTGGCCCGCGGTCACGGCGGCCGAGGTGAGCTCGTGCCCGAACCCGGAGGAGCTGCCGGTGATGAACCAGGTCTGCGTCATGTCGTCGACGGTAGGACGGCCACTGGGCGAGCGGAAACAGAGGAGTTCACCCGGGGCACAGTCCTAGACTGTGACCTGCCATGACTCAGCCGCCGGATCTTCGTGTGCTGCGTGCCGTCGTCGTGATCGCCGAGGAGCGCAGCATCACCCGCGCCGCGGCGCGGCTGCACCTGTCCCAGCAGTCGCTGTCCACCCAGCTGCGCACCCTGGAGGCTCAGGTCGGGGCGTCGCTGTTCGACCGGTCGAGCCGGGGCGTCACCCCCACCGCGGTCGGCGAGGTCATGCTCCGCGAGGCCACGCCACTGCTCGACGCCGCGCACCGGGCGATGGAGACGGTGGCCCGGAGCGCTCGTGGTGAGGACCTCGAGCTTCGCGTCGGGTTCCTGTCCTCATTGGCCAACGAGGTGATGCCACCAGTGGTCAGCGCGTTCGCCCGGAGCCACCCCGACACCGAGCTGCACACCGCCGACCTGCCGATCGGCGAGCTCGTGGCCGCCGTACGCGGCGGCAACCTCGACGCAGCCGTCACCCGACCGCCCCTGGTCGACGACCTGGTCAGCGAGCTCCTCGGCTCGGAGAGCGTGGTCATCGCCGTACCTGACGGGCATCCGCTGGCGCGCAGACGGCGGTTGCGCCTGGCCGAGCTCGCCGACGAACGCTGGGTGATGACCCCGCGCACGTCCTGGCCACCGTGGCACCGTCAGTACGACGCCGACTTCGCTGCAGCCGGCTACCGGCCCCAGATCGTCGGTCGCAGCACCACGCCTCAGGGGCTGCTCGCACTGGTCGCCGCTGGGGTCGGCATCACCCGCCTCGCCGCCTCAGCCCGCAGCCTGCGCAACGGGGGGGTGCGCTTCGTCCCGCTCGCCGACGAGCGCGCCGGCATCGTCCTGCTCACCAGGCTCGGCGCCCAGCACCCGGCCCTCGGCATGTTCCGCGACACCGTCCACGAAGCCATCAGCCGGTCCCTCGCCGACTTCGAGCCAGCCTGAACCACACCTGACGCGCCCTGTCGAGCGAAACCCGTCAGCGGCATGGTCGGATGCTCCGCACCGACAACGGCAGATCCGTGCGGATTGACCGCGCCCGAGTCGTCTCGGGGCCGCCGCTAACGAGCTGATGAAGCCGTGACCATCGGCGTCGGCTGCTCCGAAGGCGAGCTCTGTGTGCACCTGGTCAATGCGGGAGCCATCAGGCACCAGAGACTGACGAGAAGCAGGGCAACCGTGAAGGGCGTCGCCTGCGCGGAGCATATGCGGATCGCGGCCTTGGAGTGCGTTCGACTTGGTGCGGAGAGTGCATGTCTGGAAAGCCGGGGGCGGACTTATGCGCCTATTGCTCTCGGGTGGGCACCTTTTGCGCTAGCAAACGAACATTCGCGTGTGCGTTTCGCCGGTTCTGGCTTACGTTGAGGAGGCATCTCCGGTTGACCCAGACCCCGTTACTCGAAGAGCCACATGGATTCGTCCAGTGGCAGGCATCGCATCGTTGGTCTGGGACCTAGGGGGAAACCCACGTGTACGAAAACACAATCCTGCTCGCTGAGGTCGATGCGCTGGAACGCGCCGACACACAGAAGATCATCGAAGCCGCGATGGGGATGCTCAGAATCCGGCACCAGGTGGATGAAGCGTCTGCGTACGCCATCCTGGTCCAACGATCCATCGAGAGCCAGGAGAGCATTCGAGCAACTGCAGTGCGCACCCTGGCCCACTCGGGGTGGATCCAGGAGTCAGGTTGAGTCTCGGTCGCGTCGGGGCCGTCCCATGTCGGTGAGCGATGCGAGCTCTTGGGATCCGGGCGTCTGTGCGCGAGTGGAGGCAGTTCATTGGGCGGGCTCTGGACACCCAGCGAGTGAGGCCGGCTCCTCTGTCCGAACTGCCTCCTCGTGAGCCGGCCAAGTGAGCCTGGCTGTGTTGTGGCACCGACCACATCCGGATCTCGGCTATCTCCGTAGGTTCGGGTGCTGCGGTTTGCACGGCCGCTTGTCGCCAGCGCTCGGGCATCGGGTCTCCGTCCCGGGTGCATGGCCATCGCTCCGGCAGGCTAGTGCGGCAGTGGCGCGAGGGGAACGCAGAAATGCTTGCAGGCCCCGTTTGACTCCAGTTCTGCTCGCGCCGGTGCTGCCACCCCAGGCACAAGCCCGACTGCTCTGCCCCCTCTCAGCGGCTCGGTCCTGGTCGGTTCGGCGTCATGGTGTCTGTTTAGATCGTTGTCGTGACCGATCTGAGGGGGCAGCGCCATCCGATGAGCAGTACGACGATGGCGCGCACGATCGGAGCAGCTTTTGGGCTGGTGTTCGTCCTGGTGAACTCAGGAGTCGTCGACTCACCGTATTCGTGGGCATTACGTGCGCTCGGCGTCGTGGCCTTCGTCGCGGTGATGGTGCGTGCCTGGGGCCGCGAGGACGTCTCCGTGCAGCCGCGACCCGCGGCCCTGCGCATCTACTGGGTCAGCGTGGCGCTGGAGGTCGTGGCCTTGATTGCGGGCGGTCGGCTGCTCGCCGACCATGGCCGGGCGGACTATGGCGTTGCCTGGGTGGCGTTCGTCGTTGGCTTCCACTTCCTGCCGTTCGCATGGGCGTTCCGTACGCCTTCCTTCCTTCCGCTCGGACTTCTTCTGATGGCACTCGGTGGCTTGGGCGCCGGACTTGGAGTCGCTGGTGTCGGCGCCGAAGCCATTGCCCTGTCCGCCGGGGTTGGATCCGGCTTCGCCCTGCTGGGCTGGGCGGGGCTTCCCTCAGCCGGACACAACTCTCGACGCCTTGCCTGGCAAGGCTGATCCACCAGCGGTACGTCGAAACCCTGGCCCTCCGTACGACCGAGTCGATCTCAGCGGCGGCTGGTGAGTTGTTCGATGATCTCGCGTCGGTTCGGTCTCGTATGGGGGTGCATGAGGAGGCCCTCGACGACGAAGGTGCCGATCCGGTTCATGGCGGCAAGGTCGGCTTCGGCCACGCCGACTCCACGAAATCCCTCGGCCATGATGGAGTCCATCAGGTCGTGGAAGTTCGTGTGCCAGGCCTCGATGAGCGATGAGGTTGATGCTCTGGAGTGGACGACCGTGACCAGCCGGTTGTACTGCTCAAGCTGCTCGACGGCCCACAACACCTGGTCGACCCAGGGCTCCTCGGCACGGTGGGTCGCTGCCTCCAGCGCCTCGCTGAGGACGTGATCGAGGACGTCCACGAGGAGTGCGTCCTTGTCCTTGAAGTACCAGTAGATCGTGTTGGTCGTCACCCCGGCGGCTGCCGCGACCTTGGCCATGGAGGTGCTGTCGTACCCAGCATCGGTGAACAGCCCGGCGGCTGCAGTGACGATCTCGGCCCGTTTCTCCTCGCGGTCCTGAGGTCGACGGTTTCGAGGCATGGGTCACCTTATCTTGACTGGCGCTCAAGAGGGGTGAGGCTTTCTTGCATGTCACTCAAGAACCGTCTCAGGAGGACCCGTGCCCGACTCGTCTGACCTGCCGTTCACCGACTCGGAGCAGGCGTTCTACTCCGAGGGGACAGCGTGCGCGGCACGGGTCTACCGTCCCGTCACACAGACCGTCGACGAGGACGTCCCCCGGCCGGTCATCGTGATGGGTCACGGCTTCGGGGGTGTCCGGGCGTTGCGGCTCTACGCCTACGCGGAGCGGTTCGTCGCTGCCGGCTATCTGGTCGTGGTCTTCGACTACCGCGGGTTCGGTGAGAGCGACGGTAACCCCCGACAGCTGCTGGACGTGGGCAGGCAGCTCCAGGACTGGAGGGCCGCGCTGAGCTTCGCTCGCAAGCTCCCAGGCGCCGACCCGGAGCGGCTCATCGCCTGGGGCACCTCGTTCGGGGGCGGGCACGTGATCACCCTCGCGGGGAACCGCGAGAGACTCGCCGCGATCATCGCCCAGGTCCCACACGTCAGTGGCCCCGCAGCAGTGCGCGCCACTGGACTGGCTCCCAGTCTTCGGGTCATCCGGCTCGGACTCCGCGACCAGGTCGCGGCGCTGCTGGGCCGACCGCCGGTGTATGTCGACGCTGTCGGCGAGCCCGGGAGTACCGCGGTCATGACGACCCCCGACGCCGTGCCGGGTCTGACCCGCCAAGCAGAGGAGTCCGGCCTCACCGAGGGCGACTACCCCTACTACGTCGCCGCGCGGATCACCCTCAAGATCGGGTTCTACTCCCCGGCCAGACACGCATCCGCTGTGCCCTGCCCTGCCCTGGTCCAGATCGCCGCCCACGACGCCGTCACACCACGCCGGGTCGCTGAGAGCGCGGCCGCCAAGATGAGCAAGTCCACGGTCCACGTCTACGAATGCGGCCACTTCGACCCCTACGTGGAACCGCTCTTCGACCGAGTCATCTCCGACCAGCTGGCATTCCTGCGCACCCACGTCCCGGTGAAGAACCGGGGTTGAGGTAGCCGAGGCGTCAGCGGTGGCCCTTCATGATCACGTTGGCGACGCTCTCCAGCTGGTCGGGGAGGTCGTCGTACGACATCAGTCCCATGCCTGCCTGGAGCAGGGTGCCGTTGAAGGCGTAGGCGACGGTCGCCAGCAGGTCGGCATCGACGTCGGGGCCGAGTGCCTCACGGAACCGGTGGAGGAAGATCTGGCCGATCTCGAGTCGCAGTCGGGCTACCTCCGGGTCCTGGCCGAGCAGGCTCTTGGTCACGGCCGACGCGAGAGCCGGCCGGGCCGCGATCATCTCGGCGAACTGGCGGGTCGCCTCCTGCAGCCGCTTGACGCGACTGCGGCCGCGGAGGGGAGGGTAGGTCTGCTCGTCGAGCCGGCGCCAGAACAGCTCGGCGAAGAGATGGTCCTTGGACGCGACATAGGTGTACGCCGTCGCCGTGGAGACGCCGGCCCGGTCGGCCACCATCCGGATGGTCATCGCCTCGTGCCCGGTCTCGTCGACCAGGGCGTCGGCAGCGACGAAGATCTTGGTGAGCGTCTCGGTCTGGCGGGCGTTGAGCCGACGACGGGGAAGATCAGACACCTGACTGGACACATCACGAGACTAGAGTTCACGACGAGGGTCGGCAACTCAGGGCCGGGTGTTGGCCGTTTGCCGGGCGACGTCCTAGATTGGACACGTGTCCAATCATGTGTCGCCCTACGAGTCCCTCTCGCGCGAACAGCTCGCGGTCCTGGTCCCCGAGCTGTTGCTGTGCGGGCAGCTGATCGACCGCTCCGGGATGGCCTGGTGCATCTCCGCCCTGGGTCGCGAGGAGATGGCTCAGATCGCGATCGAGGAGTGGATGGCGGCGAGCCCGATCTACACCAGACGCATGCAGCAGGCGCTGGGCTTCCAGGGCACTGACGTGGTGACGATCTTCAAGGGCCTCCAGCTCGACATCGGCGCGCCCCCGCAGTTCATGGACTTCCGCTACCAGGTGGCCGACCCCTGGCACGGGTCCTTCCACCTCGACCACTGCGGTGCGCTGATGGACGTCGAGCCCATGGGCGACGACTACGTGCTGTCGATGTGCCACGACATCGAGGACCCCACCTTCGACGCAACGGCAGTCGCCACCAACCCGAAGGCCCAGGTCCGGCCGGTCCACCGGCCTCCGCGGCGGCCTGCCGCTCGCACCCCGCACTGTGAGTGGACCGTCATCATCGACGAGTCCTACCCCGAGGTGTCCGAGTCCGACGGCTGCCGTGTGCTGAGGGGATCGCTGGCAGCGAGCACGATCCTGTCGCCGATCGACCCCGACGACGAGGGCCTGGCCGACTACTCGGGCGCGCTCGTCTCCGACCTCCAGTTCGAGAGGTTCTCCAAGTCCGCGCTGGTGCGGATCGCCGAGGAGGTCTGCCTGCAGCAGCACCTGCTCAACCTCGGCTTCGTGGCAGCGGTCCGCGATCGCGTGGACGCCGAGCAGGCCCGCACGATCTGCGAGAAGCAGCTCGTCGGCATCGCCGGGGTGAGTGCCGAACGCATCCACCAGGCGCTCGGCCTGCCAGGAGGGGTCGAGGGCGCGCTGGAGGTGCTGCGGCTGCACCCGATGCTCAACCCTGCGCAGTACGTCGACGCCTCGATCGACGGTGAGCTGGTCGTGCGGTCCTCCGCCGCCCACGAGGACGGCGGCTGGATCACCCTGTGCGGACCCGACTCGGTGCGACCTCTCCAGGCCGCCGTACGCGCGATCGACCCGCACCTCGACGTGGAGGTGGACGGCACCGACGACGACTGGGTCGCGCGCATCACGGTGCTCGCCGAGCCTGCCAAGGAGTTCGGCGAGGTGGCCGTCACCCGGTTCAGCACCGGCTCGACCTTCGAGTTCGAGCCGAGGTACGCCTTGCCGATCACCCCGGTCTGACGCTGTGGTGCTCTGCGTCCAGAGCCCGGACAGATGTCCAGTCGCCCCTCCAAGAATCCGGAGCCGAGTTTGTTGACACGCGTCAATTGTGGCCTAGCCTGTGATCGACCCGTCCCGATGTGCCGAGAGATGTGACCATGCCTGAGACCGTCCAGGACCTGTTGCGAGACCGCACCGAGGACGACGCCGTCGCGGTCAAGTACGACGGCCGGTCGTGGACCTGGCGTGAGCACGTGGCCGAGGCGAGCCGCGAGGCGTCAGCACTGATCGACCTCGCTGATCCCGAGCGTCCCCTCCATGTCGGCACGCTGCTCGGCAACGATCCGCAGATGCTGCGCTCGATGGCTGCTGCCGGCCTCGGCGGCTACGTGCTGTGCGCGGTCAACACCACCCGCCGGGGCAACGGGCTCGCGACGGACATCCACCGCGCGGAGTGCCAGCTGCTGCTCACGGACGCGGAGCACCTGCCGCTGCTCGACGGTCTCGACCTCGCCGGAGTCAGGGTCATCGACACCGACTCGTCCGAGTGGAAGGACCTCTTCGACAGCGCCGGCCCGCTCGTCCGACAGCGCGAGGTCGGGGCGATGGACACGTTCATGATGATCTTCACCTCCGGCACGAGCGGGGAGCCGAAGGCCGTCCAGGTGGCGCACATCATGGTCCTGTTCGCCGGGCTCACCCTCGCCGAGAAGTACGAGCTCTCCACGGCCGACACCTGCTACCTGTCGATGCCGCTGTTCCACTCCAACGCCGTGCTCGCCGGTTGGAGCGTCGCGCTGAGCTCAGGAGCCGCCATGGCCCCGGCGCGGTTCAGCGCTTCCCGGTTCCTCGCCGACATCAGGCGGTACGACGCGACGTACATGAACTACGTCGGCAAGCCGCTCGCCTACGTCCTCGGCACCCCGGAGGAGCCCGACGACGCCGACAACCCGCTGAAGGTGGCGTTCGGCAACGAGGCGAGCGACCGGGACATCGAGGAGTTCGGCCGTCGCTTCGGCTGCACCGTCTGGGACGGCTTCGGCTCGACGGAGAGCGCCGTGATCATCACGCGGGAGGAGGGCACCCCGCGAGGCTCGATCGGCAAGGGCTTCGAGGGCGTGGCGGTCTACGACCCCGAGACCGTGCAGGAGTGTGCCGCCGCCGAGTTCGACGAGCACGGCGCGCTGGTGAACGCCGACCGGGCAGTGGGGGAGCTGGTGAACACCCAGGGCGCGGGCTACTTCTCGGGCTACTACAACGACCCGGCGTCCAACGAGGAGCGGATGCGTCACGGGATGTACTGGTCGGGAGACCTGGCCTACCGCGACGCCGACGGCTGGATCTACCTGGCGGGGCGCACCGCCGACTGGATGCGCGTCGACGGGGAGAACCTGGCGGCAGCGCCGATCGAGCGGATCATCCAGCGGCTGGAGCCCGTCAACCAGGTGGCGGTGTACGCCGTGCCGGACCAGCACATCGGCGACCAGGTGATGGTCGCACTCGTGCTGGGAGACGAGGAGGAGCTCACTCCCGAGGAGTTCGAGGGCTTTCTCGCCGCACAGCCAGACCTGTCGGCGAAGGCCTGGCCACGCTACGTCCGCATCGACGACGAACTGCCGCACACCGCGACCAACAAGGTGCTCAAGCGTCAGCTGATCGCCGAGGGCCTCGACGTCGGCGCAGCCGTGATCTGGGAGCGCGACGAACGGGGCCGTAGGTATCTGCCCACCCGGTTCGAGCGCGCCGGGTTGTCAGGATGAGGCTGCGCAACCTAAACTGGACAAGTGTCTAGTCAAGTGTACGAGACCCCGCTGGTCTTCGATCCCTACGACTACGTCCTCCAGGACGATCCCTACCCGTTCTACGCGCGGCTGCGCGACGAGGACCCGCTGCACCACAACGAGCAGCACGACTTCTGGGTGCTCTCGCGGCACGCGGACATCCACAACGCGGTGCGCACCGAGAGCGTCTACTCCAACGCGATGGGCGTCTCCCTCGACAAGAGCGCCTGGAACCCGAAGGCACACAAGGTGATGTCGTTCCTGGCGATGGACCCACCTCGCCAGAACCGGCTCCGTTCCCTGGTCTCGCGCGGCTTCACCCCTCGGCGGGTGATGGCGCTCGAGCCGAGCATCCAGCGGCTCACCGACCGTTACCTCGACCACGCCCTCCAGCAGGACGGGTTCGACTGGATCCACGACTTCGCCGGCAAGCTCCCGATGGACGTCATCTCCGAGATGATGGGCGTCCCCGAGCCCGACCGTGACGAGGTACGCCGCCTGGCCGACCTGGTCGTGCACCGTGAGCAGGGCGTCTTCGACGTACCTGTCGCGGGCATGGAGGCGTCACTGACGCTGATCGGCTACTACGCCGAGATGCTCGCGCAGCGCAAGAAGCAGCCGACCGACGACCTCACCAGCGCCCTGATCGCCGCGGAGCTCGACGGTGACCGACTCACCGACGAGGAGATCATCGCGTTCCTGTTCCTGATGGTCGTCGCCGGCAACGAGACCACGACCAAGCTCCTGGGCAACGCGCTGTTCCACCTGACCAGCCACCCGGAGCAGCAGGAGTCGGTCTTCGCCGGCGAGGAGGATCTCGTCGAGCCGTGGATCGAGGAGACGCTGCGCTTCGACACCTCGAGCCAGATGGTGGCGCGGCACCTGCTCGCCGACGTGGAGCTGCACGGCAAGGTCGCCCCCGAGGGCTCGAAGCTGCTCCTGCTGCTCGGCTCGGCGAACCGCGACGACCGGGTCTTCGAGCGACCTGACGAGTTCGACATCGCCCGGGAGAAGTCCCAGGTCAGCCAGCTGCTCAGCTTCGGTGGTGGCCGCCACTTCTGCCTCGGCGCGCACCTGGCCCGGCTGGAGGCGACGGTCGCCCTGCGCGAGCTGGTCCGTCGTACGGCGAGCATCACGGTCGACCACGACCGGTCCGAGCGCGTGCACTCGACCAACGTCCGCGGGTTCGCCTCGATGCCCGTCACGGCACGGACGAGGTAGCCGCAGGTGTCGAGCAAGTACGCCAGACCAGACCGACGCCCCGCGGTGGTCACGGGAGCCTCCTCCGGCATCGGCGCGGCGACCGCGCTGACGTTCGCCGCTGCGGGATACCCCGTTGCGCTGGGCGCCCGCCGCACCGACAAGTGCGAGGAGCTGGCCGCCCACATCCGCGAGCAGGGTGGCGAGGCGACGGCCGTGTCGCTCGACCTCACCGACGAGGCCTCGGTGACGGCCTTCGCCAAGACCGTCCAGGAGCAGCTCGGCGAGATCGAGACCGTGGTCTCCAACGCCGGCGCAGTCGCTCCGGGTGCCATCCACGAGGTCGAGACGGCACGGTTCGCGGCCGAGATCGACCTCAACCTGAACGGAGCCCACCGGTTGGTGCGCGCCTTCGTGCCGCAGATGGTCGCGCGCCGCCGCGGTGACATCGTCTTCGTCTCCTCCGACGTCGCGGTCCGCCCGCGGCCGTTCATGTCGTCGTACTCCGCCGGCAAGTGGGGTCTCGAGGGGATGGCCCAGGCGCTGCAGATGGAGCTCGAGGGCACCGGGGTGCGTGCGAGCATCGTCCGCCCCGGGCCGACCTGGAGCGAGATGGGCAACGACTGGGACGACGCGGCAGCCGCCGAGGTGCTCAACCAGTGGGTCCGCTTCGGCCTGGCCCGCCACTCGCACTTCCTCAAGCCCCAGGCGCTCGCCGACGCGATCGCGGCGATCGTCGCCGCGCCGCGCGGTGTGCATCTCAACCTGGTCGAGGTCAGCCCCGAAGCCCCCATCTCCGATCCGTCCGTGGAGGAATGATGTCGTCACCCCTCGAAGCCATCCCCGAGGTCTCCTATGCCGTCGAGGACGACGGCTACGGCCACCTCGCCGAGCTGCGCACCGACCCGATCGCCCTGCTCCAGCGGGTGCGGGACGAGTGCGGTGACATCGGCAGGTTCCGGCTGGCCGACCGCGACGTGGTGATGGTCTCCGGCGCCGAGGGCAACGAGCAGTTCTTCCGTGCTCCTGACTCGACCCTCGACCAGGCGGCGGCGTACCCGTTCATGACGCCGATCTTCGGCAAGGGCGTGGTCTTCGACGCCTCCCCGGAGGAGCGTCAGCAGATGCTCAAGAACCAGGCCCTGCGCGGGGACATGATGCGTGGTCACGCGGCCACCATCGAGGCCGAGATCAGGCGGATGGTCTCCGAGTGGGGCGACGAGGGCGAGATCGACCTGCTCGACTGGTTCGCCGAGCTGACGATCTACACCACCTCCTCCTGCCTGATCGGCAAGCCGTTCCGGGAGGAGCTCGACGCCAGCTTCGCGCACCACTACCACGACCTGGAGAAGGGCACCGATGCCCTCGCGTACGTCGACGCGTACGCCGACATCGACTCCTTCCGGCAGCGCGACGCCGCCCGGATCAAGCTGGTCGAGCTGGTGCAGGCGATCATCGACAAGCGCAGGGTCCGCGGGACGGTGGCCAAGGAGGACCGCGACCTGCTCGACGTGCTGATCTCGGTGGACTACAGCGCCGACCTGATCACCGGCATCTTCATCTCGATGATGTTCGCCGGCCACCACACCTCGTCGGGCACGGCCGCCTGGGGGCTGATCGAGCTGCTGCGGCACCCCGAGGCGATGAAGGACGTGGTCGCCGAGCTCGACGACCTGTACGCCGACGGCACCGAGATCTCCTTCCAGGCACTGCGCTCGATCCCACGCCTGGAGGCCGTGCTCAAGGAGACCCTGCGGCTGCACCCGCCGCTGATCATCCTGCTCCGGCTGGTGCAGGAGGAGATCGAGCTGGCGGGCCACACCGTCCCGCCGGGCACGATGGTGGCGGCCTCGCCCAAGGTGTCGAACCGGATCCCCGAGGACTTCCCGGAGCCGGAGCTCTTCGACCCGGGCCGCTACCTCGACCCGCGGCAGGAGGACCTGGTCAACCGGTGGACCTGGATCCCGTTCGGCGCGGGCAAGCACCGTTGCGTCGGCTCCGCGTTCGCGATGATGCAGCTCAAGGCGATCTTCTCGGTGATCCTGCGCGACTACGAGTTCGAGATGGTGCAGCCCTCGGAGAGCTATCGCGACGACGTGTCCAAGATGGTCATCCAGCTCGAGCAGCCCTGCCAGGTGTTGTACCGCCGTCGCGAAGGGCGCTAGCCGTGAAGGTGCTCGCCGACCTGGACCTGTGCCAGGGACACCAGATGTGCCAGGGAGAGGCACCCGACGTCTTCGGCTTCGACGACGACGCCGACCAGGTCGTCGTACTCGAGGAGCACCCGGAGGAGTCGTTGCGCCCCCAGGTGATGGACGCCGTCAAGTACTGCCCGGCGATGGCACTCGCCATCGAGGAAGAGTGAGGAAGCACAGATGAGCAAGTTCACCCGCGCCCAGCTCGACGAGTTCTGGGCGGGCTGGCTGGAGGCCAACCGCGAGGCCGAGCGACTCGGCGACTGGGGCACTCTCGCGGACCACTACGTCGAGGACGCCACCTACGGCTGGATGTACACCCCGGACGAGCACTTCATGGCGGTCGGGCGCGAGGAGATCCGCAGCTATGCCCTCGGCACCGAGATGGCGGGCCTGGACGGCTGGCACTACGACTACATGGCCACCGTGAAGGACGAGACCACCGGCATGGTCGTGGGCTTCTGGAAGCAGCGCGCCGGGATCCTCGACGACGAGGGCCAGGAGTACGAGATCCTCGGCATCGGCGGCTCGTGGTTCGGGGTCGACGTCGACCCGGCCGACGGGGCGCTCAGGTTCGCCTGGCAGCGTGACTGGTTCGACCTGGGATCGACCGCGACCACGTTCCTGGCACTCGCGGGCTCGGGCAAGGCGCCGGAGGGTCTGCTCGACCGGATGAAGCTCGACGGCATGAAGCAGCCCGGCCACTATCGCCTCAAGGACCTGCCCTCGACCGTCTGGCCGCCGCCGGTCGATCGCGGGGACCACGTGTCGCAGAGCGGCGTCACCCGATGACCCTGCCGAGTGTTCCCCCGGCCCGCCAGCTGATCGACGGCAAGCTGGTCGCGGCGAGCGACGACGCGTCGTACCCGATCCTCAACCCGGCCACCGGGCGGGAGATCGGCACCGCCCCCGACGGCACGGCCGACGACGTCGAGGCGGCGATCGCGGCCGCCCGACATGCCTTCGACGAGACCGACTGGTCCACGAACGTCGAGCTCCGCGTCAGGTGCCTGCGCCAGCTCCACCAGGCTCTCGTCGACAACGCCGAGCAGATGCGGGCCTTGACCACCGCCGAGGTGGGCGCTCCCGCGTTCCTCACCTCGGGCCCGCAGTACGACGTCCCCGTCGAGTCGCTGCGCTGGATGGTCGACCTGGCCGAGTCCTACGAGTGGGAGGTCGATCTCGGGGTCGCCAAGCCGATGGGCATCCGCACTCGTCGGACCCTGCGCCGTGAGCCGGTCGGCGTCGTCGCGGCGATCACCCCGTGGAACTTCCCGAACCAGATCAACCTGGCCAAGATCGGGCCGGCGCTGGCCGCGGGCTGCACCGTCGTGCTCAAGCCGGCGCCGGACACCCCGTGGGTGGCGTGCGAGCTCGGGCGGCTGGTGGCCGAGCACACGGACATCCCGCCCGGTGTGTTCAACGTGGTGACTCCGCGCGACAACACCGTCGGCGCGCAGCTGACGACCGATCCCCGGGTCGACCTGGTCTCGTTCACCGGGTCGACGGACACGGGTCGCGCGATCATGGCTGCCGCTGCCCCCACGCTGAAGCGCGTCTTCCTCGAGCTGGGGGGCAAGTCCGCCGCGATCGTGCTCGACGACGCCGATCTCCCGGCCGCGGTCGGAGCGACTGCGTTTGCCGTCTCCATCCACGCCGGCCAGGGCTGCGCGCTCACCACCCGTCTGGTGGTTCCTCGGGAGCGGTACGACGAGGCCGTGCAGGTTGCGGCCGACACGATGGCGAGCATCGGTGCCAACGACCCGACCGACCCCGGCACCGTCTGCGGCCCGGTGATCTCGGCCGTGCAGCGTGACCGGGTCAAGGCCTACCTCGACCTCGTCACCGAGGAGGGAGGCACGCTTCGCCACGGGTGGCGACGTGGACACCAAGGACGGTGACCTCGCCGGCGGTTTCTGGATCCAGCCCACCGTCATCTCGGGCCTGGACAACACGAGCCGGCTCGCGCAGGAGGAGATCTTCGGGCCTGTTCTCGTGGTGATCCCGCACGACGGTGACGATGACGCTGTGCGGATCGCCAACGAGTCCGACTACGGCCTGTCCGGCTCCGTGGACTCCGGCTCGGTCGAGCGCGCCAAGGCTGTGGCCGCGCGGATCCGCACCGGCACCATCGCGGTCAACGGTGGAGTCTGGTTCAACGCAGACGCACCGTTCGGCGGCTACAAGCAGTCCGGCGTGGGCCGGGAGATGGGCGTGGCCGGTCTGGAGGAGTACCTCGAGACCAAGGTCGTCGCCGAACCCGCCTGACCCACGTCCCGCCACATCCACGTCACGCACCGAGAAGGAGAGCAGAGCATTGCGGTTCAACGAGAAGGTCGCGGTCGTGACCGGCGCCGCCCAGGGCATCGGCGAGGCCTATGCCCGAGGACTGGCAGCCGAGGGGGCCGCGGTCGTCGTCGCCGACCTGAACGTGGAGTCGGGTGAGCGTGTCGCCGCGGAGATCGAGGCCTCGGGCGGTCGCGCGATCTTCATCGAGACCGACGTCAGCTCGGCCGAGAGCGCGAACGCGATGGCCGCGCGCACGGTCGAGGAGCTCGGCGGCCTCGACCTGCTCGTCAACAACGCCGCGATCTACGGTGCCATGGAGTTCGACCTGCTGATCAGCGTCGACTGGGACTACTACCGCAAGTTCATGTCGGTGAACATGGACGGCGCCCTGGTGATGACGCGGGCTTGCTTCAGGCACATGCAGGCGCGCGGCGGCGGTGCCATCGTGAACCAGAGCTCCACGGCGGCGTACCTCTACTCCGGCTTCTACGGACTGGCCAAGTCCGGCGTGAACGGCCTGACCCAGCAGCTCGCCCACGAGCTCGGCGGCATGCGGATCCGGGTCAACGCCATCGCGCCCGGACCGACCGACACCGAGGCGACCCGCACCCAGGCCGGTGACGCGGCCAAGGACCTCGTCAAGAACATGGCCATCAAGCGCATGGGCCAGCCCGAGGACATGGTGGGGGCGTGCCTGTTCCTGCTCTCCGACGAGGCGTCGTGGGTGACGGGGCAGATCCTGGCCGTCGACGGGGGCCAGGTGTTCCGCCCGTGAGCCTGAGGATCGGGTTCGTCGGGCTGGGGAACATCGGCAAGCCGATGGCGCTGCGGCTCGCTGGGTCGCCCGATGTCGACCTGACGGTGTACGACGTGGTGCCGGAGCCGGTGGCCGAGCTCGAGAAGGCCGGGGCGAAGGTCGCGAGCAGCGTCGCGGGGCTCGCCGCCGAGGTCGACATCCTCTGCGTGATGGTCCGCGACGACGACCAGGTGCGCGAGGTGCTCGGAGAGGTGCTCGGCGTGGCCGGGGAGCGGCTCACGGTCGCGATCCACTCGACCATCGGCCCGGGAACGCCCGGCCGACCTCGAGGACACCGCGACCCGGCACGGGGTCAGGCTCGTGGACGCCCCCGTCAGCGGCGGGGCGATGGGGGCAGCCGACGGGACCCTCGCGATCCCGGTCGGCGGAAGTGACGAGGCGTTCGAGGCCGTGCGCCCGGCGCTCGAGCTGATGGGCTCGGTCGTCGTACACGCCGGCCCGATCGGTGCGGGAACGAAGATGAAGCTGGCCCGCAACCTGATCCACTTCGTGGCGTTCACGGCGGTCACCGAGGCGCAGCGACTGGCCGAGGCGTCCGGGCTGGACCTGAAGTCTCTCGGCGAGGTGGTGCGGCACACCGACGTGATCACGGGAGGGCCCGGTGCGATCATGCACCGAGGGACCACGGCGCCGCTGGAGCCCGACGACTTCTGGTTCGGTGTCTTCGACCACGTCCGGGCGCTGGGCGAGAAGGACCTGCGCTTCGCCATCGAGCTCGCCGACACGCTGGGTGTCGACGTACCGCTCGCCGAGCTCGCAGTGGAGAGACTGGGCCCCGGGCTCGGACTGCCCACGAACCGGGAGGACTGATGAGCAAGTTCGACGATCTGCCGGAGAAGCGTCGCCTCGGGCTGGAGAAGATGGAGACGGTCTACGGCTTCGACATGTCCGACGGCGACGGGGACTTCTTCGGCTACACCGCCGATCACCTCTTCGCCGAGATCTGGAACCGTCCGGGCCTCAGTGACCGCGACCGACGGCTGATCCTGATCGGCATGCTGGCGGGACAGGGTGCCGCCGACGTGCTCGGCATCCAGGTGCCGGCGGCGTACGCGAACGGGGAGCTGGACGATCTGGCTCTGCGCGAGATCGTCATCTTCGTGTGCCACTACGCCGGTTGGCCCAATGGGGCGCGCCTGAACTCCATCGTCGAGGAGACCATCGCGAAGGCGCGGCGGGCACGTGAGCGGGAGCAGTCCCCGGACGCCTAGCTCGGCCGGTCGATCCTCAGCAGGGTGCCGCGCTCACCGAACCTGCGTGACTCGCCGGGCTCGAGGCTGGTGCCAGCGAGGAGCCCACTCACCGTCTCTACCTGGTCGCCCGGCCCGAGCTGGAGGAGGGCGACCCCGCCTTCTGCGAGGTGCGTCTCGATGGCGGTGAGGCACTCGCGGACCACGCTCATCCCGTCGTCGCCGCCGTCGATGGCGACCAGCGGGTCCTCGGGGAACCGCTGGGTCTCGGAGCGTCGTACCCACGGTGGGTCGGCGATGATCAGGGGGAAGGTCTCGCCGGGCAGCAACACCTCGTCGATGCGGCCCTGACGCATCTCGACGAGGTCCTGACGGCCTGCAGCGAGGGCGTTGGCGGCGGTGAGCTCGGCCGCGGCCGGGTTGAGGTCGACGCAGACGAGACGGCGTTCGGACGTGGCCACGGCAAGAAGGCCGATCTGGCCGGCGCCCGAGCACAGCTCGAGGACGTCTCCGTCGGGCAGGCCGGGAAGCAGCTCCGCGGCCCAGCGCGACTGGTTCTCGGTCCAGGTGCGGGGTCGCAGGACGCGGTCGTCGAAGGCGATCTCGAGTCCGCCGAAGTCGACGGTCTCGCGGGAGAGGTTGGTCATCGGCTCTGGGTGCGGGGGATCGACTTGTGGGTGCTGTCGCACCAGGGCTTGCGCGCGGACTTCCCGCACGCGCACAGCGCGACGACGGGCCGGGTGACCTCGTGCTCGGCGCCGTCCTCGTCCAGGACGGTGTCGGCTCCGCGGACCAGGAGCGGTCCGCCCGGACACATCCTGACCACGACGTCTCCGCTCACGACGCCTGCTCCAGCTCGGTCGTCCAGCGCTCGAGGAGCTCGCCGCCGGACAGCTCGTCGAGGAGCAGGCAGCTGGCTGCGCCGAAGAGCACGTCGCTGCGCAGCGAGGGGTTCTCGGCCACCATCGCCCCGCAGATGTCCCTGGAGGCCACCTGCTCGTGGACCGCGTCGGCCTCGACGTGCTCGTGGAAGTACGCCGCGACGGCCGGGGGGAACCCGGCGCGTTCCAGGCCGCCCGCGATCTTGCGGGAGGGGACCGAGCTGGACGCCTCGAAGGCGGCGAGGTGCCCCATCGCAGCCCCCCGCAGGCGGCGGTTGAGGCCGAACATCGACATCACGTTGCCGCAGGCGAGGCTGAGGGCCGACACCTCGTCGATGTAGGCGCCGTAGGTCGGGTCGAGCCAGGCGGCCTCGAGCGCGTCGGCGTACAGCTTGGCGTGCAGATGATCCGGTCGGCCCCCGCCGTACTCGTCGTACTGCAGCTCGGCGAGGGCCACCTTGGCAGCACCGTCGAGACGGGGGAGCACGAACGACTGTGGGTCGGACTCCTTGAGCTGCTGGACGCTGCGCTCACGGAGGAAGTCCAGGAGCTGCTCGCGGGTCGCACGCCGCTGCAGGAACACCGCCGGGGAGGGACCGTCGTCGGCGGCGACCAGGTCGAGGACCTGCTCGCCGATGTCGCCGTCCTCGGGAACGTCGGTCAACCGGTCGCGGGTGCGCTCGCGGAGCTCGGCCTCGAACCTGCGCTCGAGGCCGAGGCGCAGCGAGATCAGGTCGAGGTCCCACTCGAGCTCGTCGGGCACCTCGTCGAAGCCGCGGTAGTGCAGCTCGTAGATCGTCCAGAGGGCCAGCTGGACGTCATCGTCTCCGATGACGCTGGTTCCGGGGGCTGGGGCAGGCCCCGGTGCCCCGTCGCCGGCGAGGATCGAGATGACGTGACGGCTGATCGGTCCGCGCTGGTTGGGCAGCTGCATGGTCATACCTCCCGGTGGTGAGTGCGCCTCCAGTACCCACAAAGCACGCCGACGAGGCGGTTGGTGACCCAGATCTCTCCGAATTCGGTCAGGGCTCGAAGCGGTCACCCATCCGAGGTCGCAACCGGTCCGGCCGGATGAAGTGGGCTCGGACCTGGCGTGTCACGCGAGTCGAGCCGGGACACGCCTTCGCCTACGAGACCGACGGGGGAGTGATGGGAGTCCGCACACGTTGACGCTCACTCGTGCGTGGCCGCAGTCAGGCGCTCGAGGTTGTCGAGCTCGTTGGTGCGGCCGGCGACGAGACGGCCGGTCCAGTCCTGGTCGTGCAGCGGCTCGCATTCCATGACCACGTCGGTTCCGGTGGCGGTCCGGTCGAGGGTGACGGTGGTCAGGTGGAGGTAGGGGTCGAGGCCGGGCACGAAGTCGATCGTCGAGACGTAGGCAAGCCGATCTGGCTCGTTCACCTCGGTGAACTCCTTGTGCGCGGTCGTCGACAACGGCATTCCTGCCCGCTCCATGAAGGCGATCTGATCGGGACCGGTCGCCGTCATCGTGTGGTCGAGCGCGCCGCCGGGCCGTAGGTCGAGCTGTTCGACCGTCGTACGGAATCCGTCGGGGGCCCACCAGGCCTCGATGCCCTCAGGTGTGGTCCACAGGTGCCAGATCCGCTCGGGCGGAACGACAAGACTGCGGCGAAGGGTGATGTTCGACTGGCTGTTCATGGTGTTCCTCCTGTGTGCGTTCATCGAGCGGTTTCACACCAGGGACGTAGCCGACACCCGGTTCTCGACACGCGGCTTGGGGCCCCGCTCTTGCCGCTCAACGCAGCCGCGCGAGATCCCGTCGGACGTAGCGCAGGTGCGCCCACTCCTCCTCCAGGATCACGCGCAGGCAGTCACCGACGCTGGGATGCCAGTCACCGCCGCCCCACGGGTTGTCACGTTCCTCGGCGAGCAGCTCCGGGGTGGCCGTGGACAGGAAGTCGGTCACGAGCTGCTGTCGCTCGGCGCGGACCGCGAGAATCTCGTCGTACGTCGGTGTGTCGGTGCGGAAGATCGACATGTCGAAGCCCATCTCGCCGGCCCCGGTGAAGATCTGGCCGAGTTCGTGGAACGGCTGCTCAACCCGCAGGACCCCGCCGCGGAGCCAGGCATCCGTCGCCAGGATGAGATGCCGCAAGGTCTCGGCCAAGGACCACTCGTCCTCGACGTGAGCGTCCACCAGGTCCGGCGGTGTGTCTGCCACCGTCGTCTGCCACGCGGCCTGTACCGCGACCCAGCCTTCGCGCAGGCCCTCTGGCGTCTCTGCCTTCTGCAGCTCGCGGCCCGGGAACTGCCGGTTGAGCTCGGCATCGACGAGCGGCACCACGTCGACACCGTTCACGTAGAGGCTGCCGAAGAACAGGTCGTGGCTGTCGATGTCGAGTCCGTCGACGTCGACGCTGCGCATCGTCACACCGCTGACATCGGAGAATCGCAGGGTGGCGCCCTTGAAGCTCGCCTTGACGAAGGTTGCGCCTTCGAACTCCTTGGTGCGGGAATAGGTCGTCATCGCTCCATCATTGCGGCTGGCGGCGACAGTCGGGAACCATCGAAACGACAGATCTGCGACCGGCGGTGGGACCTCATCAGCTGAGACGAGGGTCGCGGTGCGGAGCGCCGGCATGTGAAAAACTCGCACCGTGAGCTGGTATCGCGAGAGTGAGGACGACGACGGGACTCGTCACTACACGGTTGAAGATCGCTGGGGAACCCGGCGGAAGGTGACGCTCACGCGAGCCCAGCGGCGGCGGATGAACCGGCGCTATGGCGTGTACACCTGTGCGGTCCTGCTCCTGGGAGTCCTCGGCTGGGTCGTCGGCCGGGGTCACGGCAACGGCCTTCTCGGGGTGGTTGTCGGCTTGGGTGCCGGCGTTCTCGCACTCAGTGTCCTTGCACTGCTCGGCGGTGCAGTCTCCGGGATCACCGGGTACTTTCGCCCTCCCCGAGAGTGAGGACATGCTCGGACGCTCTCCGTTCGAGCCGACCTTCTGCGCAGACCGCGTCCACTGATCGACTCGCGCCCCGGCAGTGACGCCCAAGAACACTGTCAGTCGCCCGTGCGTCTGGGTTGCTCATGCTTCCACAGCAGCCTCGTTCCACTGATCGCAGCCGTCACCACCCCGATCAGCTGCACGATCTGACCCAGGGCGACATCGGCGCCGTTGTGGCCGAGAAGGTTGTTGAAGCCTTCGCCGTTGATGCCGCTCAGGATGAAGCCCACGACGACGAACAGGCCCAGGAATCCACCGACGGCGTCCGACCAGCGCCTGCGTACCCCGGCGACCACGCCGGCGCCGACCAACAGGATGACCAGGCCGGGTGGCACCGCGAACGGAAAGTCCACTCCGGCACCCCACAAGATTGCGATGCCGGCTGCACCGGTCACGAGTCCCGCAAGGAGGACCACGCGGTTCTTCATGACGTGAACGACGCTGGGCCGAACCGACCGGCGGCGACCAGCGCGGCGAGCAGCAGAAAGCCCAGATTGACGAGAACGGCCATGCTCTCCCTTCGCCGCAGGTGGACGACAGCGGCACCGATCATGAGCAGGACCAGGCCTGCCGCAGCGATGGGCACCAACGCGGGCGCCAGGTCGAGCGCCGCCGGGAGTACCAGGCCGGCGGCAGCCATGATCTCCAGGACCCCGATGGCGCGGACGGCACCGTCACTGAAATCCTCGGCGAACGTGAGCCCGGAGGCGATCAGCTCGTCTCTGGACCGGATCAGCTTCTGCGCCCCGCTGGCGAAGAAGACGAGTGCCAGGACCGCTGCCAGCACCCACAGCGCGATGTTCATCCACATCTCCTCATGTCGTACGACCACAGCGGCTCAGCGCAGACCGGAGCACCAGCTGGTCGTTGTCGTGGTCTCTTGCAATGCACCGACGACGCAGCGTCGGCAGTTGTGAGGTTCGCCCCGACTCACGAACACGACCGGAGTTTCGTCGGATCTATAACCGACGAGCGGTATGAAGGAGTGACGATGACTGACCGACGTGATGACCTCGAGGCCGGAGTGCTCTCAGGAGAGTCAGACCTGGCCGACGTCACCATCGAACGGCGGCAGCTGCTGCGCCTCGCCTACCGTCTCCTCGGGTCCACGGCTGACGCCGAGGATGTCCTGCAGGAGACCTACGTGCGCTGGTACTCACTGTCGCCTGCGGACAGAGACGCTGTCATGTCCCCCGTGGCCTGGCTGACGACAGTGGCCAGTCGCATCTGCCTCGACATGCTCGGTTCCGCGCGCCGGCGACGGGAACGGTACGTCGGGGAATGGCTCCCAGATCCCCTCCCTGGGCGCACCGGTGCTCTCTACGGATCCTCTGCCGCAACAGTGCAGGACCCAGCTGACCACGTCAGCCTGGACGAGTCGGTGCACATGGCTCTCCTCGTGGTCCTTGACTCGCTGACGCCGGCCGAGCGGGTCTCGTTCGTCTTGCACGACGTCTACCGTTACCCCTTCGCGGAAATCGCCGAGATCGTGGGCCGCACACCCGAAGCCTGTCGTCAGCTGGCGACGTCGGCGAGGCGCCGCATTGGCGTGGCCCGAACACCTCCGCCCCCAGGCCCGGAGCTGTCGGCCACCATTCGCGCCTTCAAGGTCGCCTGGGAGGCGCACGACATTCAAGCCCTCGTAGGGCTCCTCGACCCGGACGCCACGGCCACCGCCGACGGCGGCGGGCTCGTCACAGCCGAACTGCGACCTGTCACGGGCGCCGAAACTATTGCGCGGACGCTCGTCGAGGTCGCCGCAGCGTCCCCTCACCTCACGCTGACCGAACAAACGGTCAACGGGCAACCAGGGCTGGTCGGTCTCGAGGCTGGGGTCACCTCCACGGTGATCGCCTTCGGGATCTCGAACGGCTCGATCCACTCCCTGTGGGTCATGCGCAACCCCGACAAGCTCCGATTGTGGCGCGACTGACGTCCACGTCTTGGGGGTGGGGTCAGCTGGCGAGTTGGGTGGGGAGTCGGCGGGTGCCGGTGTGGTCGACGAGGTAGGTGCGTGCCGTAGGGGTCGCGCCAGAGGTAGAGACCGGGGAAGGGTTGTCTAGCTGCCAGGCTCCGTGGGTCTTGATCCGGTGGTGGAGGGTGACCATGGGTCCGTAGTTCCCGATGCGTGACTGTTTCTCACCGGCCGCAGCCCTTTTCGCCGACCACTTCCTCGGTGTGGTCGATCTGCTTCTTGCGGGTGGTGTTGCTCGCGAACGGGAAGGTGTCGGCCGGCGTCATCAGGTGCACGGCCTGTTTATGTCGGTCGGGGATCTCGTAGGCGTCGACCGGGATCTGGTCGAGGGGGTCCAGGACGGGGGTGATCTTGAAGGTGCAGCGTTCGCCGAGGTGGGTGCGGACCCAGTCCGCGGTGACCGGGGCGGAGCCTTCGACCCGCGCGACACCGCCGGTGTCTGTGTCGGTGCCTTGGCGAGGTGGACGAAGAGCCACACGGTGGGGAGCAGGTGCTTCAGGTCGAGGAGCTCGGCGAGGTGGTCGGGGTCGGTCGGGTCGGTGGTCCGGGCGGGGTCGAACCCTTCGGGCTTGGTGCCGGGCTCTGGTGCCGATGATCCGGTGCTGTTCGGCTCGTGGCCTCGATCTCGGCGAGCTTGTGGTCGCGGAGGCGTCCGTAGGCGTGGAGGATCTTCACGGCCTGGGTGGGGTTGGCCATGATCAGCACGGCTTTGGCGCGGCGCAGGTCCAGCGGGGCGTCGTCGCCCATGGTCAGCAGGGCTTCGGCGAGGTAGGCCACGGTGGCATCGATGCGGGCGATGGCGGCGGCGTCGGCGCGGATGTAGAAGCCGCGCATGCCGTGCTCGGTGGAGTGGGTGGTCTTCGCGAACGTCTCCCGGGCGGCGGCGCGTTCACGGGCGGCTGCGGTCTCGGGGTCGGCTGCCTTGATGGCGGCCTCGAGGAGGGTCTCGAACCGGGTCCAGGAGACCCGGCCGTCGGCGTACTTGACGATCCGGGCATCGACGTAGGCGGCTTCCTCGAGCGGTGAGGTCGCGGGTCTTGCGGGCCACGAACCTGGCGTGTTGCTCGTCGATCTCCAGGGTCTGGAGGCGGGCCCAGTGGTGGGGGAGGCGGTGTTCGAGGTCGAGGACGTCGGCGACCAGCCGGGTCCCGGCGTAGGCGGAGAGCTGCAGCCTCGCGGCGAGGACGGCGGGTGCGAACTCGGCGACCGGTGGGGTGCCTTCGCCGCCGAGGTGGATGGCGCGTTCGCGGCCGGGGAGCTGGGCCTTGACCGGGTCGACGGTGCCGGGGCCGTGTTGTCTGGCGAACTCCGAGACCAGCAGCAGGATCTCCACCCCGGTCTGGCGACGGTGCTGGTTCAGGGCGTCGACCCGCTCGAGGAGGTCACCCTCGGAGAGCTCTGCCCTGTCTGACTGCATGAACCAATTCAAGCACCGACCACTGACAAGGAAGGCCGAGATTCCCCTTGTTTGGTGGGGGTTCTGGAAAATAGTTCAGAAAGTTTCTTTGGGACGCTCGGGGATCAGGCGGCGCGGTCACCGGGTTTCGAGACGGTCGCTGACGCTCCCTCCTCAACCGCCGTGGGGTTGCCTGGCGCTGTCGGCGTGCGGGGGTTTCGACAGGCTCAACCGGCGGTGGTCGGCTTTGTAGTTCGGCTTGCGGTGCGGGGTCTCGACTGACCGCGACGTCGCTACGCTCCCTGCTCGACCACCGGCTCGGGCGCTCGGCGGGTCAGGTTCGCCTGCGTTTTCGAGAGCACGGTCGGCTGCACGCTCCCTCCTCAACCGCCGGCTCGGACCGCTCCCTCCTCAACCACCGGGTGTCAGGCGGTGACGAAGTCCCCGAGGTCGAGCTCGTCGCAGCGGCGCTGGTACTCCTTGACGAGGCCGGGCCAGTTGGTGCTGATCCGGCCGCCGTCCTGGTGGTACCAGTTGTGGCAGCTGGCCCAGACGCTGTCGCCGAGACGGCTCCTGGATCTCGTCGTCGTAGCGCTTCTCCGCCTCGGGGCGTACGACGATGGACCGCGCGGCCTGGCTCTCGGTGTGGCGCAGCAGCGTGGTGATCGCCCGCGACGCCGCCTCGAGCATGTTGATGATCGAGCTGCCGCCCAGGTTGGTGTTGGGGCCGTAGACCACGAACAGGTTCGGGAAGTCGGGGACGCACATGCCGAGGAAGGCGTGCGCGCCCTCCTTCCAGCGCTGGTGCAGGTCGACGCCGCCGACTCCGGTCACCTGGATCGGCGCGAGGAACTCGGTGGCCGCGAAGCCGGTGCCGTAGATGATCACGTCGACCTCGTGCACCTGGCCGTCACCGCTGCGGACGCCCTCGGGGAGCACCTCGACGACGGGCTCGGTGACGACGTCGACGTTGGGCTGGGCCAGGGCGGGATACCAGTCGTTGGAGAACAGCACCCGCTTGCAGCCGAACGGGTAGTCCGGGATCAGCTTGGCGCGCAGCTCGGGGTCACGGATCTGCTTGTGCAGCTGGGCTCGCCAGCCGAGCTCGACAGCCTTCTTCAACGGCGTGTTCTCGATCAGCGCCTTGTTGAATTGCTCGGTGACGACCCAGGTCAGGTTGCGTCCGAACGACTGGGACCGGGGATAGCGCCGGAAGAGCCTGTTGTGCGTCTTCGTGTACTCGCGGTCGGGCTTGGAGGCGACGTACGGCGCGGACCGCTGGAAGACCGTGACGTGACCGGCTTCGGGTTGGATGCCCGGAACGAACTGGATCGCGCTGGCGCCGGTGCCCAGCACTGCGATGCGCTTGCCCTCGAGGTCCACGTCGTGGTCCCACTCGGCCGAGTGGAACGCCGGCCCGGTGAACGAGTCGATTCCGGGGATCGGCGGGATGCTCGGCCGGGACAGCTGGCCCACGCAGCTGACCAGCACGTCGGTCACGATGTTCTCTCCGGTGGAGGTCGTCAGGCGCCAGCTGCGCTCGCCCTCGTCGTACGACGCCTCGGTCACCTCGACCCCGGTGCGTACCTGGTCGAGCACGCCCTCCTCTGCCGCGGTCCGCTCGATGTAGGCGAGGATCTCGTCCTGGCGGGAGTAGCGGTGCGGCCACTCCGGGTTGGGCGCGAACGACCACGAGTAGAGCGACGACGGCACGTCGCAGGCGGCGTTGGGGTAGGTGTTCTCGCGCCAGACGCCACCGACACCCGTCGCCTTCTCGAGGACGGTGACGTCGGTGTAGCCGGCCCGCTTGAGCTCCATCGCCGTGCCGAGGCCACCGAAACCGGCGCCGATGATGGTGATCGTGGGCTGCGACGAGGGTGGCGTCGTGGGTGGGGGCATGGGAGAGACCCTAGGACCGATCAGGGTCCGCTGGGGCCTCGTCTCATGTGAAAGGCGACACTGTCAGATGGCGCTCAGAGCTTCGGCTCGGTCATCGTCGCGAGCAGCTGGCGACCCTGCTCGGCGAACTTGTGCTCGACCAGCACCTCGTAGCGCGTCGCCACCACCTGCGAGACCGAGGTGAAGTCGCGCTGGCCGCGAGTGGCGGCGTAGCCCGCCAGCGCGAACACGAGGCCGAAGATCGCGCCGAAGAGCATCGTCGACAAGATGATCGAGATCGGTGCTGCCGGTGCCGAACAGGGAGAGCACCAGGCCGACGAACAGGCCCATCCAGACGCCCGACACCAGCCCGCCGAGCGGCGACCTTGCCGGTGGTGAGCCGGCCGGTGACACGCTCGACCTGCTTGAGGTCGGTGCCGACGATCAGGCAGTTCTGCACCGGGAACTCGTTGTCGGAGAGGAAGTCGACGGCCTTCTGTGCCTGCTCGTAGCGGTCGTAGACGCCCAGTGACATCGGGAAGTCGAGGGTGAGGGCGGAGGAGGGAATGCGGAGGTTCTGCGGCTGGCTCATGCTCCCAGTCTCCCAAACGGCTGGGCGTCGGCAAGCCCGCGAGTAGCCTCAGGCCATGCTGACCGTCGCGTGTGTCCTGGCCGCGCTCGCAGCCCTCGTGCACGTCTACATCTTCGTGATCGAGTCGCTGCAGTTCGAGAAGCCCTCGACGTTGCGCACCTTCGGGATCAAGCCCGCCGACGCGGCCACCCTCAAGCCGGTGTTCTACAACCAGGGCTTCTACAACCTGTTCCTGGCGGTCGGCACCGGTGTCGGGGTCGCGCTCGTGCCGAGCGGCCAGGACGTCGGCGTCGCCCTGATCGTGTTCGGCACCGGCTCGATGCTCGCGGCGGCGACCGTGCTGATCACCTCGGACAGCTCGAAGGCGCGCGCAGCGGTCGGTCCAGGGCCTCCTCCCGGCACTGGCCCTGCTGAGCCTGGCGGTCTGGGCCGTCGCCTGACGGTCGCGCTCAGCCCTGGGCGAGCTGGGCCACGTGCAGCGTGACCATGCGACCGTCCACCGAGTCCGAGTCCAGCGTGTCCGGGTCGGAGGCGGCGTAGTTGCCGACGACGTCAAGGTGTAGGTGCCGTGCCGGGGCCCAGCGGCGCAGGTCCACCAGGGCTGTGGCCGTACCGGCTCCCGCGGTGGGAGCCTCCGTGGTGGTGCCGATCGATCGCGCCGGACGGGTCCTTGATGGTGACCGTGTAGCTGAACAGGTTGATACCGACGGTGCCAGCGACGGGTGGGCGAGGCAGACGAACAGCTGCTACCCCGGCCGCCGACCGGTGCGTCGTAGTAGGCGCGTGTCCGTGCCTGCGACGGTGGCGCGGGGGCTGTCGTAGGTCCAGAAGTCACCCCGGACGACGCTTGACCCCGTCCTCGGCGAGCGCCGCGGGCATCCGACATCGTGCTCGCGTCGGCCGAGTCGCTTGCCCCATGTGTCTGCTGCGGCTACCAGTGCGACCGCCCGGTCGAGGTTGACCCAGCCGTAGCCGGCCTGCCAGAACGGAGCCGTGCCCTTGGCGTCCGTGGTCGTGACCGGGCTGGCCGTGGCCTGCAGGGCCAGACGTACCTGGTCGGGCGTCAGCTCCGGGTTGGCCTGCTTGAGGACGGCCGCAGCCCCGGCGACGTGCGGTGACGCCATCGAGGTCCCGGATGCCTCGGTGTTCTCCCCGGGGGCGCACGGGCCGACGACGGTGCCGGTCGAGTCACAGGTCGAGGAGATGTCGACACCCGGTGCGGTGACGTCCGGGTGGACGACGCCGACCCTGTCACCGAGGTAGACGGTGTGCCCGCCGGCGGTGATACCGGTGGGTTGTGAGTTGTCGTTGGTCAGCCCGTTGGACGAGAAGCTCCCGCGGACCTTGTCGACGTCGCCGGCGGCGACGGAGATGACCCACGGTGACTGGCTGAAGGGGTTGAGGCTCATCTCAGCCGTCTTGGCACCGGAGTTGCCCGCGGCGAAGACCACGGTGACGCCCTGGTCCACGACGGCCCTGGTGGCCACGGCCACCGGGTCACGGGGGTCGAACTGGCGGTAGGAGTTGCCCCAGGAGTTGTTGACGACGTCGATGCCGAGCAGGTCGGGCTGGTCGAGCATGTAGTCGTAGGCGGTCACCACCGCGGTGGTGAACAGGACTGCGCCGATGGCGAAACACGCGAGGTCCGCGTCGGGAGCGACGCCGAGACGCGAACCGTCACTGACCGACGACGAGTCCGCAGCGATGATGCCGGCGACGTGGGTGCCGTGACCGGAGCCGAGGTCGGTGTTGGAGTAGGGGCCCCGGTCCATGGGCACGACCAGCGTGGTCGAGGAGTCGGCAGGCAGGTTGGCGTACTCGCCGCTGACCAGGGACACGTTGTGCTTCACCCGCTGGGCCAGGTCGGGGTGGGTCGCGTCACACCCGGAGTCCACGACACCGACCGTGACGCCCTTGCCGGTGAGGCCGTCCGCCCGCAGCTGGGCCGAGCCCATGGCGTCGGAGGACGTGGTGTCGAGGAGCTGGAGCTTCTCGTCCGGGTAGACGTCGTTCGCAACGCCCGAGGTCACCGCGGCCTTCATGGCCGCAACCGGACCCTCCACGATCGCCAGCGGCAGCCGCTTCATCAGCTGGACCTTCAGCCCGAGCCGTTTCAAGGCCGTCCGATCGGTGACGGTCGGCGACGTGTGAGAGCTCCACGATGGACCGACCGGAGGGGGTCCCCTCCGCCAGGAGGGCCGAGAGCCCTGTCGGAAGCGTGGTCGCTCCGGATGCTGCCGGCGCAGAGACAGGGGAGAAGACGGCTGCTCCCGTCGAGAGCACCACCGCAGCGACGAGCAGCGTGCGGCGCAGGCGGGGGACGGGCGGCGTGGTGGAGCTGCTGGGCGTCATCGCGGTGTCCTGGACTCGGCGGGTGGCGGTTGCACTACAAACGCGAGGAGCGTTCGGGGGTTACGCGAGCCTGTCTAGTCGGGTCGTTTTGCGAGGTCTTGCTGCGCCTATGATCCCGCTATGCGGTGGGGGAGAGGCGTGGTGCTGGCAGCGGCTGCCACCTTGGTGCTGGCCGGTTCGACGGCCGGTGCGCCCACGCCCGAGCACGTGCACTTCACGGCCGCCGGCGACTATCCACCAAAGCGCCGACCACAACGGCTGGTGTCCTGAGCGCCCTGGCCGCCGGCGGGATCGGACGCTGCACCTCGCGCTCGGCGACATGTCCTACGGCACGACGGGCCAGGAGAACGCGTGGTGTGACTTCGTGAAGGCCCGCGTCGGCGAGAAGTTCCCGTTCGAGCTGGTCTCCGGCAACCACGAGAGCAACGGACAGAACGGCAACATCAACGACTTCTCCGCCTGCCTGCCCAACCAGCTGCCCGGCGTGGTCGGCACCTACGGCCGGCAGTACTACGTCGACGTCCCGCAGGTGAACCCGCTCGTGCGGTTCGTGATGGTCTCGCCCAACCTGGCCTTCTCCGACGGGCCGTGGAACTACCCGGTCGGGTCGGCTCGCTACAACTGGACAGCGTCGACCATCGACGGAGCTCGGGCCGACGAGCATCCCGTGGGTCGTGGTCGGCATGCACAAGCCGTGCCTGTCGCTGGGTGAGTACGCCTGTGACATCGGCGCCGACCTGACGAACCTGCTGCTCTCGAAGAAGGTCGACCTCGTGCTCAGCGGCCACGAGCACATCTACCAGCGCTCGAAGCAGCTCGGCGCTGGGGACCGGGCTGCACGACGCTGACCATCGGCACCTACAACCCGAGCTGCGTCGTCGACTCCGACAGCACCCTGGCGAAGGGAGCCGGCACCGTCTTCGCCACGATCGGCACCGGCGGGCATCGCGCTGCGCGACGTCAACGCCGCTGACCCGGAGGCGGGCTACTTCGTCGCGACCTCGGGATCCAACCAGAACGCGACCTACGGCTTCGGCGACTTCGACGTCACCCCCGACAAGCTGACATGAAGTTCGTCCGCGGGGCGGGCGGCACCTTCGCCGACACGCGTCACCCTGACCCGGGACACTCCCGCCGCGCGAACAAGGACCCGATCGCCGCATTCACCTCGACCACGCTCCGGCCTGACGGCGACCGTCGACGGCTCGGGATCGACCGACACCGACGGCACGATCGCCGGCTAGGCCTGGGACTTCGGCGACGGCGGCACGGCAACGGGGCCACCCCCGCAGCACACCTACGCCGCGGCGGGCACCTACGCGGTGAAGCTGACCGTCACCGACGACGACGGCGCGACCGGACGTGATCACGCCGAGCGTGACGGTCACGGCCGCCACCGCCGGCCACAGTCGCTGGCGAGCGACGACTTCGACCGCAACGCTCACCAGTGGCTGGGGCACGCGCCGACGTCGGCGGTGTGTGGACCCGGCGGGGCACGGCGCGCGCGCTACAGCGTGAACGGCGGTGCCGGCCGTATCCAGGTCCCGGCCGGCACGACCTGACGCCGACCTCAACGTCGGTGAGCTCGAGCGAGCACCCGGATGACGGCGGAGTTCTCCGTGGACAAGGTGCTCCGAGGGGACCTACGTGATGCTCGTCGGGCGGACAGTCGGGTCGGAGAACTACGCAGGCGCGGCTGCGCCTGCAGGCCGACGGCAGAGCCAAGCTCTACCTTGTTGCGCGGCAGACCAGCACCGCGATCGGCACCGCGCTCACGCTGCCGGCTTCACCTTCGACCCCGGGGAGCAGCTACCGGATGAGCCTGGAGGTGAAGGGCACCTCGCCCACCACGGTCTCGGTCAAGGTGTGGAAGGCGACCGACCCGGAGCCCGCCGCGTGGCAGCGCACCGGCGACCGACAGCTTCGGCCGTCGCTGCAGGCGCGCAGGCGGGCCGGCAGTCTCCGAGCTACCTGCCGGCGGCTGACCACGAACGCGCCCGTGACTCGGTCTGCGTTCAACCAGCTGTCGGTGACCAGCACCGGCCGGGTGAGCCTCAGCGCGGCAGCCTCAGGTGATCGTCATCCCGCCGTCGACCGGCAGCGTCTGGCCGGTGATGTAGCCGGCCGCGTCCGAGGCCAGGAAGACCGCGGTGGCGGCGAGCTCGCGCGGGTCGCCCTTGCGGCCGACCGGGATGCGCGCCCCCTGGCTCTCCAGGTAGCCCTCCGGGTAGGAGTCGGTCATCTCCGAGGTGAAGAACCCGGGAGCGATCGCGTTGACCCGGATGCCCTTGCGGCCGGTCCACTGCTGGGCGAGGTCGCGGGTCAGACCGATCAGGCCGGCCTTGGACGCGGCGTACGCCGCCTGGGGGAGCCCTGCGGTGGTGAGGCCGAGGACCGAGGAGATGTTGATGATCGACGACCCGGGCTGCATCACCCGGCCGCAGGCCTGCGCCATCCAGTAGCAGCCGTTGAGGTTGACGTCGATGACCTGGCGGAACTGCTCGGGCGTCTCCCGGGTGGCCGGCACGGCGGTGCCGATGCCGGCGTTGTTGATGAGTACGTCGACCCGGCCGAACTCCTCCATGGCCGCCTCGACCAGGGCCGTGCACGCCTCGGGGGAGGCCACGTCGGTCTCGACGGAGACGGCGCGGCGACCGGCCGCCTCGACCAGGGCGGCGGTCTCGCCGAGCCGGTCGACCCGGCGGGCTCCGAGCGCGACGTCGGCGCCGGCCTCCGCGAAGGCCTGGGCGAACGCCACGCCGAGACCGGAGGAGGCGCCGGTGACGACGGCGACCTTGCCGTCGAGGGAGAACAGATCGGTGATGGTGGAGGTCATGGGCCGATCATGCCCGTCAGCCGCGGAACGGGCCTCCCAGGCCGAGCGGACCATCTCCTCGAGGGAGTGGCGGTTGTGCCAGTCGAGGTCGCGCGTCGCGGCCTCGCCGGTCGCGACGATGCGGTCGGGATCGCCCGGGCGACGCGGGCCGATCTCGGGGGTGAAGTCGATGCCGGTCACGGTCCGGATGGCGTCCATGATCTCGCGCACCGAGGAGCCCGTGCCGCTGCCGAGGTTGTAGACGGGCTGGAGGGCGATCACCCGCGGCCAGGTGGCGGGCGGCCACGACGTGGGCGGAGGCCAGGTCGCCGACGTGGACGTAGTCGCGCACGCAGGTCCCGTCGGGGGTGTCGTAGTCGTCGCCGTTGATCCGCGGCGTCTTCCCGGCGAGCAGCATCTCGAACACGATCGGGAACAGGTTGTGCGGGCTGGTGTCGTAGAGGTCGTCGCTGCCCGAGCCGACCACGTTGAAGTAGCGCAGCGAGGTGTGCCGAAGACCGGTCGCCCGGGCCTGGTCACGGATCAGCCACTCGCCGATGAGCTTGCTCTCGCCGTACGGCGACTCGGGGAGCGTCGGCGTCTCCTCGGTGACCAGGTCCGTCGAGGGGGTGCCGAAGGTCGCCGCGCTCGAGGAGAACACCATCGACTCCACGCCGGTCCGGGCCATCGCCTCGAGCAGGTTCACGGTGCCGGTGACGTTCTGGTGGTAGGTGTGCAGGGGTCGGTCGACCGAGACCCCGGCGTACTTGAACCCGGCGAGGTGTACGACGCCCTCGACGTCGTGCTCCTTCATCGTGTGCGCCATCAGCTCGGTGTCGACGATGCTGCCCTCGACGAACGGCACCTCGGGCAGCACGAACTCGCGGTGGCCACTGGACAGGTCGTCGACGACCACGGCGTCGATGCCGACCTCCTGGAAGGACCGCACGACGTGTGACCCGATGTAGCCGGCTCCGCCGGTGACCAACCAGGACATGAAAACCTCCAGAACGGGGTACGCGGACTTGCCGGGAATCTCGCCTGTCGGGGAGTAACGTGCCACTCGGTCCACAGCAGATTCGTCTCCGGGAGGCTCGATGGTACTGGCAGCGGACACACAGTTGCGGCTTGACGCGAACTGGGTCGACTACGTCTTGGTCGCCATCTACTTCGCCTTCGTGCTGGGCATCGGCATCATGGCCAAACGCTCGGTCTCGAGCAGCATCGACTTCTTCCTCTCGGGCCGGTCGCTGCCCGCCTGGGTCACGGGACTCGCGTTCATCTCCGCCAACCTCGGCGCGGTGGAGATCATCGGCATGTCCGCCAACGGGGCGCAGTTCGGGCTCCCGACGGTGCACTACTTCTGGATCGGCGCCGTGCCGGCCATGTTGTTCCTCGGCGTGGTGATGATGCCGTTCTACTACGGCTCCAAGGTCCGCTCGGTGCCGGAGTTCATGAACCGCCGGTTCGGCACGGAGGCACACCTCGTCAACGCGATCAGCTTCGCCCTGGCGCAGCTGTTGATCGCGGGCATCAACCTCTACCTGCTGGCCAAGATCGTCGAGGTGCTCCTCGGCTGGCCGCTGTGGACAGCGCTCCTCATCGCTGCGGCAGTGGTGCTCACGTACACCGCCCTCGGAGGTCTCTCGGCCGCGATCTACAACGAGGTGCTCCAGTTCTTCGTGATCGTCGCCGCGCTGGTGCCGCTGACCGTCGTCGGCCTCTACAAGGTGGGCGGCTACGGCGGGCTGACGGACCGCATCAACAAGCTCGGTGACGCCGAAGCCCGGCTCAACTCCTGGCCCGGCACCAACCTGACCGGCATCGAGAGCCCGTTGCTCTCGGTGATCGGCCTGGTGTTCGGTCTCGGGTTCGTGCTCTCCTTCGGCTACTGGACGACCAACTTCGTCGAGGTCCAGCGGGCCATGGCCTCTGACTCGATCTCCTCGGCGCAGCGGGCGCCGATCATCGGTGCCTTCCCGAAGATGTTCATCCCGTTCATCGTGATCCTGCCCGGCATGATCGCCGGGGTCATCGTCACCGAGCTCGCCAACCCGAAGTCCGGCGCCTCGCCCGACTACAACAACTCGATCCTCTACATGATGAGAGACCTGCTGCCCAACGGGATGTTGGGTATCGCGATCGCGGGTCTGCTGGCCTCCTTCATGGCGGGCATGGCGGCCAACATCTCGGCCTTCAACACGGTCTTCTCCTACGACCTGTGGCAGACCTACATCAAGAAGGACCGGCCCGACGACTACTACACCCGGATCGGTCGCCTCGCCACGGTGGCTGCCACGCTGATCGCCATCGGTACGGCGATCTTCGCCTCCAGCTACTCCAACATCATGGACTACCTGCAGACGCTGTTCGGCTTCTTCAACGCGCCGCTGTTCGCCACCTTCATCCTCGGTATGTTCTGGAAGAAGATGACGCCCGCGGCCGGATGGATCGGCCTGGTCAGCGGCACCAGCGCAGCCGTCATCGTCGGCATCCTGAGCAAGGACGCCCTCGGTGGCCTGTCGATCGGCGCGATCGACGGCCTGCAGGGGCAGGGCGCGAGCTTCGTGGCGGCCGGTGCGGCCTTCTTCGTGGACATCATCGTCAGCGTGCTGGTGAGCCAGGTGACCGCGCCTAAGCCCGAGTCCGAGCTCCGCGGGTTGGTCTACTCACTGACCCCGAAGGAGGACTTCCACGACGACAACGCGGGAGTGCTCGCGTGGTACCAGGAGCCCAACAAGCTCGCCGGTGTCGCCCTGGTCATGGTCATCGCCCTCAACATCATCTTCTGGTAGGAGATCAACATGGCTGAGAACACCGAGGGGAACACCGAGGCTGCTGGCGAACAGCGCCACCGCGCGGGCCTGTTCGACATCCGGTTCATCATCGCGGCGCTGATCGGTGTCTACGGGGTGATCCTCGTCATCACCGCGTTCTTCACCTCGGACTCGCAGAAGGACAAGGCTGACGGTCTCAACATCAACCTCTATGCAGGGATCGGCATGATCGTGGTGTCGGGTCTCTTCATCCTCTGGTCGCAGCTGCGCCCGATCGTGGTGCCGGACGAACCGAAGAGCTCCGAGGCGTCCGACCGTCCTGCCCACTGATCGATCGGCTACCGGAAGGGACCCGTGCGCGCACCGCTGAGCGGCCTCGCGCCCGCACGCCGTCGGGTGCTCGTGCTGCTGCTGGCCGGGGTGCTCGTGGCGTTCGTGGCGGGTGCCGGGAAGCTGGTGATCAACCGGCTCGCGGGCGAGGGAATCGCCGACCAGGACAAGCCGGGGCCGGTGCTGCTCGTCCCGGGGTACGGCGGCGACACCGACTCCCTCGCGCCGCTGGTCGCCGAGCTGCGCCGACAGGGCCGGGAAACGGTCGTGGCGCAGCCGACAGGTGGAGGCACCGGCGACCTGCGTGCCCAGGCGCGACGACTGGCCACGCTGGCGAAGCAGACCCTGGATCGGACCGGTTCCGACTCGGTCGACGTGATCGGCTACTCGGCCGGGGGAGTGGTGGCGCGGCTCTACGTCCGGGACGAGGGCGGCGCTTCCGTCGTACGACGGGTGCTCACGCTGGGCTCGCCCCAGCACGGCACCGACGTGGCCGCTCTCGCACAGTCGGCCGCCGGCGGGTGCCCGACTGCCTGCGAGCAGCTGACCCCGGACAGTGACGTGATCCGGCGCCTGAACGCCGGGGACGAGACGCCGGAGGGTCCGCAGTGGATCACCGTGCGCACCGCCGTGGACCGGGTGGTGACGCCCAGCGACTCGGCCGAGCTCGACGGCGCGCTGAACATCGAGGTCCAGGGGGTGTGTCCCGAGGCGACGACGTCCCACGGTGGACTCCCCGGCGACCCGGTGGTGCTGGCCACGGTGAGTGCGGTGCTGGGCAAGTCGACGCCGAGCCTCCCGCGAGACGTCACCTGTTGACGTCGCGGGTCGCGAAGTTCGCCCAGGCTGCGCCGGCGAACACGATCAGGTAGGCGAGCTGCGCGAACACGCCGTTGAGGACGTCGCGCCACCGGATGGGATCGCGGAACAGGTCGACGAAGGCGAGCCAGTAGCGGGTGACCAGGTAGGGCTTGATGGACTCGGCGGCGTCGAGACCGAGCAGCACGGTCGAGGCGACCAGGAAGCCGATCGTGCCCAGTGCGGCCGCCACGGCCGAGTCCGTCAACGTGCTCAGCAGCAGGGCGATCGCCGCCACCCCGAGCATCGCGAGGACCACGTAGACGAAGGCCATCGCGGTGCGCTCGGCCATCTGGGTCTGGGTGAGCACCGAGCCCGAGACGCTGACGACACCGCCTGGAGCATCGCCGAGGAGCAGCTTCCCCTCGACGTAGGCCACCAGTGCCACCACGAGCGTCGCGAGCATGACGAAGGCGATGATGCTGGTCAGCTTGGCAATGAGCAGCCGCAGCCGGGACACGGGACGCACCAGCAGGTAGCGCAGCGTGTCGGACTGGACCTCACCGGCGATCGCGTCACCACCCACGACAGCGACGGCCACCGGCAGGAACAGCGGCAGCACGATGCCGAGCGCGGCCAGCGGGAAGAGTGTTCCGTCGGTGAGCACGGCGGAGAGGAACGGCGGCCCGGTGCCAGGGCGCGGTCCCAGGTCGGTGAGCGCCAGGAGGACGGCGACCAGGGTGGGCAGCGCGTTGAGCGCAGCGATCGTCACCCACGTCAGCGGGCGGCGCAGCATCTTGACCAGCTCGACCCGGATCATCGGGCGTGCCCCTGGGTCTCGGTGGCTGCCAGCACGATCTCCTCGAGGTCCCTGCGCACCGGCGAGATCTCCGAGACCCGAACACCGGCCGAGACCAGCAGGTGGTTCAGCGTCGCGGGGTCGTCCGCCCGGACCAGCACCAGGTCGTCACCGCGGTGCTCGACCCGTCCGTCGAGGAGGGCGATGGCCTCGGCCACGTCGGGAGTTCCCACGCGGACGAGGCCCGTCGCCTTCTGCAGTGCGGCCATGTCCTCCTGGAGGACGAGCCGGCCACGGTCGAGGACGCCGACCCGGGTGGACATCTGCTCGATCTCCGCGAGCAGGTGGCTGGAGAGGAAGATCGTGGTGCCTTCGCGGTTCAGCCCGAGCAACAGCTCTCGGATGTCCCGGATCCCCTGCGGGTCGAGCCCGTTGGTGGGCTCGTCGAGGATCAGCAGCGGCGGACGTCGCATCAGTGCGGCGGCGAGGCCGAGGCGCTGGCGCATGCCGAGCGAGTAGGCCTTCGTCGGGCGCTGGTCGTCCGGGTCGAGGCCGACCTGCTCGAGGACCTCCTGGATCCGGGCCTTTCGCTTGCGCCGCGTCGTGCGCGGGCCGGCAGCCGCGTCGAAGAGTGCGAGGTTGGCGCGTCCGGAGAGGTGCGGATAGGCGCCGGGGCCCTCCACGAGGGCACCGATCCTGGGCAGCACCGACCTGGCCGCTCGCGGCATCGCCTCACCGAACACGTCCGCCTCGCCGGCGGTCGCCAGCACCAGGCCGAGCAGCATCCGCACGGTGGTCGTCTTCCCGGACCCGTTGGCTCCCAGGAACCCGTAGACGTCCCCTTCCCGGACGTCGAGGTCGATGCCGTCGACGGCCCGCACCTGCCCATAGCTCTTGGTCAGGCCTCGTGTCCGGATCACCTGCGTCCTCACCACTCCGTCGGCCAGGTCTGTCGCAGCGGTCTGGAGGGTGTCGGGGGTGACGGTGCCGACCAGCACGAAGTTGCCGGTGCGTCCGCGCTGCACCAGCACCGAGAGCGGACCGACCTCCAGCGCCACGTTCGCCCCGGTCTCCCGTGACGTGCTGCTGCGGCGCAGCTGGTCGCGCAGCTGCCTGGCCAGAGAGTCACGCAAAGGGATGGCGAGCACGGCGGTCGGCCCGCGCCCGTAGACACCGACGGCGCCGAGGTCCTCGAGCCGCCCGCGCCGCGGCAGGCCGGCGACGGACGTCGGTGGCACGAACGGCGCGTAGAAGTTCGCCCCCGCGGCGACGTCCAGTGCGACCCCGCGCGAGTAGCGGATCGACCGCGAGAACTTGAAGTGGAGGTCGTCGCGGGTCGGTCGCGCCAGGTCGAGCGAGACCAGCTTCGTGCTCAGGACGGCGACACTGCCCTTCGGGTCGGCGTACACCTCGACCTGGAGTGGGAGGCCGGTCGCGTCGTCGGCCCAGACGTCGACCCGCGCGATCGTGGAGCGGTGGTCGCTCGGCACCAGCCGCAGCCCGGACGCGTTGCGACCGGCCACCCTGCGGGCGGGGAGCCTGGACAGCTCCGATGCGCGGGCACCCGCGAGCAGGCGGGCCGCGAGGTTCGAGGGAACGATGTCGACGTCCTCCGGGAGCCTGATGGGTGAGTACGGCGTGAAGCTGACCTTGTTGTCCTCGTAGTCCCACTTCGCTGTCAGCCGGCCGTCGCGCACCATGTCGGACTCGCCCGTGGCCCTGATCCGGTCGATCCGCCAGCTCTCGGGGCCTGCCGACCAGACCCGCAGGTCGGTCTGCTCGCCGAGCAGCCGGGCGACGCCGCCGAAGGTCGCGCCGCTCAGGGGGACCTGCACGGATCCGAGCGAGCGGACCTCGCCCGACCAGGGCAGGGCCTTGGCGCCGTGGATCCGGTCCAGCAGCCGCGCGGCACTGATGTCGGTGTCCTTCGCGGGAAGCGCGTTCGATCACCAGCGGCACCGACGCGACCACGACGGCGACGACGGCGACCACCAGCCAGCGCGTCGCGGGAACCATTCCCACACGTTACGACCGCACCCTGAAGGCATCCTGTGATTCGCGGCGCTACGATGAGCGGCGTGACCCAGGTCCTGCTTCTTATCTAGCCGCGTCGTTGCGACGACGCGGCTGCCCCTCGCGTGCGAGGGGCATTTTTGTGCCCCAGACCCACCGGGCCGTGCCCGGGCAGGACGAGATCAGGAAGTTGCCAGAGATGAGCGAGCAGGAGCAGAGCCACCGGGAGGACGTTCGCGAGGGCTACGACGTCCATGCCACCGAGGCCAAGTGGCTGCCGGTGTGGGACGAGCTCGACCCCTTCCGCGCGGACGACGACAGCCCGCGTGAGAAGCGCTACGCGCTGACGATGTTCCCCTACCCGAGCGGTGACCTGCACATGGGTCACGCCGAGGTGACCGCGCTGCACGACGTGATCGCGCGGTACTGGTGGCAGCGCGGCTACGAGGTGATGAACCCGATCGGCTGGGACTCCTTCGGCCTGCCCGCGGAGAACGCCGCGATCCAGCGCAACGAGCACCCGGCGACCTACACCTACGCCAACATCGAGACCCAGGCCGCGTCGTTCCGCAAGTACGCCGTGAGCTTCGACTGGTCGCGCCGGCTGCACACCTCCGACCCGGAGTACTACCGCTGGACCCAGTGGCTGTTCCTGCAGCTGCGCAAGCGCGGGCTGGCCTACCGCAAGTCGAGCCCGGTGAACTGGTGCCCGCACGACCAGACCGTGCTGGCCAACGAGCAGGTCGTCGACGGCTTCTGCGAGCGCTGCGGTGCGCAGGTCACCAAGCGTGAGCTGACCCAGTGGTACTTCAAGGTGACCGACTACGCCCAGCGGCTGCTGGACGACATGGACGACCTGCACTGGCCCGAGCGCGTGCTGACCCTGCAGCGCAACTGGATCGGCCGCTCCGAGGGGGCGCACGTCGACTTCGAGGTCGCCACCGACGGTGGCGGGTCGCGGGAGGTGTCGGTGTACACGACCCGGCCGGACACCCTGTTCGGCGCGACGTTCATGGTCGTGGCCGCGGACGCCGCGCTGGCCGGCGAGATCGTCAGCGAGCAGCAGCGGGAGGCCTACGACGCCTACCTGGAGGCGACCCGGATGGCCTCCGACATCGACCGGCTGTCCACCGAGCGACCGAAGACCGGCGTGTTCCTGGGCGCCTACGCCGTCAACCCGGTCAACGGCACGTCGGTGCCGGTGTACGCCGCGGACTACGTGCTGGCCGACTACGGCACCGGCGCCATCATGGCCGTGCCCGGCGCAGGACCAGCGCGACTGGGACTTCGCCAAGGAGCACGACCTGCCCGATCATCCGCACCGTGCAGCCGCCCGAGGGCTTCGAGGCCGACGGCGGCGAGGCGTTCACCGGGCCAGGGGCCGGCGATCAACTCGGCCAACGAGTCGATCTCGCTGGACGGGCTGGGGATCGACGAGGCCAAGCGCACGATCATCGACTACCTGGAGAAGCAGGGCAGCGGACGCGGTGCGATCAACTACCGGCTGCGCGACTGGCTGCTGTCCCGCCAGCGCTTCTGGGGCTGCCCGATCCCGGTCATCCACTGCCCGACGTGCGGCGAGGTCGACGTACCCGAGGACCAGCTGCCCGTCGTACTGCCTGAGCTGAAGGGTGCCGACCTGAAGCCCAAGGGGGTCTCGCCGCTGGCGGCCGCCGAGGACTGGGTCAACGTCGACTGCCCGCAGTGCGGTGGCCCGGCCAAGCGGGACTCCGACACGATGGACACCTTCGTGGACTCGTCGTGGTACTTCCTGCGCTACTGCTCGCCGCACGACGACACCCAGGCGTTCGACCCCGACAAGGTGCGTCAGTGGATGCCGGCGGACCAGTACGTCGGCGGCGTCGAGCACGCCGTGCTGCACCTGATGTACAGCCGGTTCTTCACCAAGGCCCTGTTCGACATGGGGATGATCGACTTCGAGGAGCCGTTCTCCGCGCTGCTGAACCAGGGCGTGGTGATCAACCAGGGCAAGAAGATGAGCAAGTCGCTGGGCAACGGCGTGGACCTGGGCGACCAGCTGACCGAGTTCGGCGTCGACGCCGTCCGGCTGACCCTGGTCTTCGCCGGGCCGCCCGAGGACAACATCGACTGGGCGGACATGTCCCCGGCTGGTTCGCTGCGGTTCCTGCAGCGGGCCTGGCGGCTGTCCGGCGACGTGACCTCCGCGGCGGGGACCTCGCCGGAGAGCGGCGACGTGGCTCTGCGCAAGGTCACCCACCGGACCCTGCACGAGACCGCCGAGCTGGTCGAGTCGCACCGCTTCAACGTGATGGTCGCCCGGATGATGGAGCTGGTGAACGCCACCCGCAAGGCCATCGACTCCGGCTGCGGTCCCGACGACCCGGCCGTGCGCGAGGCCACCGAGGCCGTGGCGATCCTGCTGTCCCTGGTCGCGCCGTACACCGCCGAGGAGATGTGGTCGCGCCTGGGCCACGAGCCGACCGTCGCGAAGGCCGGCTGGCCGGCCGTCGACGAGGCCCTGCTGGTGGAGGACTCCGTGACCGCGGTCGTACAGGTCCAGGGCAAGCTGCGCGCCCGCCTGGAGGTCTCACCCGACATCAGCGAGGCCGACCTGGAGGCCGCCGCCATGGCCGACCGCGGCGTCCAGCGAGCCATCGAGGGCAAGCAGGTCCGCAAGGTGATCGTCCGCGCCCCCAAGCTGGTCAACATCGTCGTCGGGTAGCGGCCGCATACTCTGCCGGTGTGCTCAGGCTTCGTGACCTGAACCGCACGCTGCTGCTGCGGCAGCACCTGCTCGAGCGTACGACGATGCCGGCGCTGGAGATGGTCGAGCACCTGGTCGGGCTGCAGGCGCAGGAGAACCTGCCGCCGTACCTCTCGCTCGCGGCGCGGATCGAGGGGTTCGACCCGCACGAGCTGTCCGACGCGCTGGAGCGCAGGGACGGCCGTGCGGTTCCTGACGATGCGCGGGACCATCCACGTGCTCGTGCCCGGACGACGCGCTGTCGCTGCGGCCGTGGGTGCAGCCGATGCTCGACCAGGTGAGCGCGTCGAACCAGATGAGCCGACCGGCGCGAAGGGCGTCCCGGTCGAGGACCTGGTCGCGACCACGCGACGCCTGCTGGACGCGGGACCGCTGCCCGTCAAGCAGCTCGGCGAGCAGCTGGCCGAGGTCTTCGACGGACGTCCCGGCTGCCGCGCTGGCGCACGTCGCCCGGGAGCGGGTGCCGATGGTGCAGGTGCCGCCGCGCGGGCTGTGGAAGCGCTCGGGCGGCGTCGTCTACCAGACCGTGGAGACCTACCTCGGGCGGCCGACGACGGAGCTCGACGTGCCCGGGCTCGTACGCCGCTACCTCCGCGCCTTCGGGCCGGCGACCGCCGCGGACATGACGACGTGGTCGCGGGTGACCAGGCTCGGCCCGGTCTTCGCCGCGATGAAGGACGAGCTGGTCGCCGTGGAGTGCGAGGACGGCGCGCGCCCGGTGGGACGTGCCGGGCGCGCCGTACGCCGACGGCGACACCCCTGCGCCGGTGCGGCTGCTCGGCATCTACGACAACGTCTTCCTCTCCACGGCCAACCGCGACCACATCGTTCCCGTCGACGTGCGGGCGCGCTGGTCGGGCACCAACGGGGGAGTCGGTCACACGGTCTTCGTCGACGGGCTGATGGCCGGACTGTGGTGGGTGCGCGACGGCCGGGTGGTCACGGACGTGTTCACGAAGCTGGCGAAGGCCCAGCGCACCGAGCTCGCCGACGAGGTCCAGCGGGTCGAGGAGCTCCTGGCTCGCTGACGGACCGGCACCGGCCTAGTCCAGAAACAGCGTTCACCGGCCCGAAACATGGCCGACATCCCGCATGCGGAAGCACACCTAGGTTGAGATGCGTCGATCCTCCACCGCCGCGGAACGCGGCTTCGTTCAAGGGATGCTCACTTGAGTGGAAACAACGTTCGCCTGCAGGCGATCAAAGCCGTCGAGGCGTATGTCCCCCCGGCGGTGAGCTTCGATCCGGGCGAGGAGCCGGGCAAGATCTTCGGCGAGAACGTCTTCAGCCTCTCCGCGATGCAGAAGCGGCTTCCCAAGGCCGTCTACAAGTCGGTCCTGAACACGATCGAGAAGTCTGCGCCGCTCGACTCGGACGTCGCGGACGCCGTCGCGTCGGCGATGAAGGACTGGGCCCTGGAGAAGGGCGCCACGCACTACGCGCACGTCTTCTACCCGCTGACCGGCCTCACCGCCGAGAAGCACGACAGCTTCCTCGACCCGGTGGGCGACGGCACCGCCTTCGCGTCGTTCTCCGGCAAGACCCTGATCCAGGGCGAGCCGGACGCGTCCAGCTTCCCCAACGGCGGGCTGCGCAACACCTTCGAGGCGCGCGGCTACACCGGCTGGGACGTGATGTCGCCGGCGTACGTGCTGGAGAACCCCAACGGCAACACCCTGTGCATCCCCACCATCTTCATCTCGATGACCGGTGAGGCGCTCGACCACAAGACGCCCGTGCTGCGCTCGCAGCAGGCGATGGCCGTCCACGCCGAGCGCGTGCTCAAGCTCTTCGGGCACGAGAACTCCGAGCACGTCGTGTCCTACCTCGGCCCCGAGCAGGAGTACTTCCTGATCGACCGGCACTTCTTCATCTCGCGCCCCGACCTGATCAACGCGGGCCGCACGCTGTTCGGCGCCAAGCCGCCCAAGGGCCAGGAGTTCGACGACCACTACTTCGGCGCCATCCCCGAGCGCGTGCTCGCGTTCATGATGGACACCGAGCGGGAGCTGTTCAAGCTCGGCATCCCGGCCAAGACCCGGCACAACGAGGTGGCCCCCGGCCAGTTCGAGATCGCGCCGATGTTCGAGCGCGCCAACGTCGGGTCCGACCACCAGCAGCTGCTGATGACGACGTTCAAGTCCGTCGCCAAGAAGCACGGCATGGAGTGCCTCTTCCACGAGAAGCCCTTCGAGGGCGTCAACGGCTCGGGCAAGCACGTCAACTTCTCGCTCGGCAACAGCGAGCTCGGCTCGCTGCTCGTCCCGGGGGACACCCCGCACGACAACGCCCAGTTCCTGGTCTTCTGCGGCGCGGTGATCCGCTCCGTCGACCTGTACGGCGGGCTCCTGCGGGCCTCGGTCGCCTCGGCCAGCAACGACCACCGCCTCGGCGCCAACGAGGCCCCGCCGGCGATCATCTCGATCTTCCTCGGCGAGCAGCTCGCGGACGTCTTCGACCAGATCGCCAAGGGCGGCGCGACCCACTCCAAGGAGAAGGGCACGCTCACCATCGGCGTCGACACCCTGCCGAACCTCACCAAGGACCCGGGCGACCGCAACCGCACCTCGCCGTTCGCGTTCACCGGCAACCGGTTCGAGTTCCGCGCGCCGGGCTCGAACCAGACCGTGGCCGGCCCGATGGTCATGCTCAACACGATCATGGCCGAGGCGCTGGACTACTGCGCCACCGAGCTCGAGAAGGCGGTGGAGGACGGCACCGACTTCAACGAGGCCGTGCAGACGCTGCTGACCGAGATCATCAGCAACCACGGCAAGGTGATCTTCAACGGCAACGGCTACTCCGAGGAGTGGCCGATCGAGGCCGAGCAGCGGGGGCTGAAGAACCTGCGCACGACGGTCGACGCCCTGCCCGAGCTGATCACCCCCGAGGCGATCGAGCTGTTCTCGAAGTACCACGTGTTCAACGAGCGCGAGATGCACAGCCGCTACGAGATCGGCCTGGAGCAGTACGTCCTGTCCATCAGTGTCGAGGCCAACCTGACCTACGAGATCGGGTCGACGACCATCCTGCCGGCGGCCATCCGCTACCAGACCGAGCTGGCCACCAACGTCGCCGCGCTGAAGTCGGCCGGCGTCGAGGCAGACACCTCGACCCTCGAGGCCGTCTCGGGACCGCTGTCCGTGCTGCGTGCCGGCCTGGTCACCCTCGCCGACGCGATCGCGCACGACCACGACCCGGACGGGATGGCCGCAGCGACGTACTGCCGCGACACGGTCCTGCCTGCCATGGCCACGGTGCGCGGCGCAGCCGACGAGCTCGAGGCCCTCGTGGCCGACGACCTCTGGTCGCTGCCGACCTACCAGGAGATGCTCTACATCCTCTGAGCGATCAGAGGTTCGCGACCGCTTCCTTGACGGGTACGTCGCCCTCGAGCACGTCGAAGGTCTTGCCGATCGCCTGATCGGACTCGACCACCTCGGCGAGCACGTGGGCGACGTCCCCGCGGGTGACCGAACCGCCGTCGAGGTCGCCGAGCTGCACCTGTCCGGTCGGTACGTCGTCGGTCAGCCGTCCCGGCCGGACGATGGTCCAGTCGAGGTCGCGGGAGCGTACGTCGTCGTCCGCTGCCTGCTTGGCGCGCAGGTAGACCTGGAAGACGTCGTCCGAGTCGGGGTCGGCACTCTCGGTGCCCATGGCGGAGACCATCACGTAGCGGCGTACGCCGGCCGCCTCTGCCGCATCGGCCAGCATGATCGCGGCGCCCTTGTCGACGGTCTCCTTGCGCTCGGGCGTCGCCGTCGGCACCGCCACCGGCGGCGAACACGACGGCGTCGGCACCGCGCACGATCTCGGTCATGGCGTCGACGTCGGTGCTCTCGAGGTCGATGAGCGCCGGCTCGATGCCGTCCTCCTGGAGGTCGGGGATCTGCTCGGGCTTGCGGATCATGCCGACGGGCTGGTGCCCGGTCGTCGGCGACCAGTCGGCCGAACTGCCGGGCGATCTGTCCGTGGCCGCCTGCGATGACGATGCGCATCTGCTCTCCTGCTCTCCGAGGGTTGGCTGAGCCTCGACTGTAGACTCACCTGAGGCCCCCGCACTGCTCACGGAGTCGCGGTGCTGTGGGGGGTGCCGGATGAGCTCGCGCTATTAGTTGCTACGTCCACGTCGGTGCTCTCCAGGTCGATGATCGCGGGCTCGATGCCGTCCTCCTGGAGGTCGGGCGCCTGTTCGGGCTTGCGGATCATGCCGACGGGCTGGTGCCCTGTCTCAGCGACCAGCCGGCCGAACTGCCGGGCGATCTGTCCGTGGCCGCCTGCGATGACGATGCGCATCTGCTCTCCTGCTCTCCGAGGGTTGGCTGAGCCTCGACGGTAGCGCTCACCCCTCTCGTACCCGTACCCCCCGCGTACGGGGTCTCGGTGCCGTGCACCTCAGCGAGTGCCGCGGAAGGCCCCGGCGTGCAGGGCCCCGGCGCTAGCCTCTGGACATGCCCGTCGCCCTGGTCACCGACTCGACCGCCTCGCTCTCCGTCGAGACGGCCGCGGAGCGCGGGATCACGATCGTCCCTCTTCAGGTGGTCATCGGCGCGACGTCGTACGACGAGGACGGGAGCGAGGACTCCGTCACCCCGCAGCTGCTGGCCGACGCGCTGAAGGAGTGGACGCCGGTCAGCACCTCGCGCCCGAACCCGGAGGCGATCCTCGAGGCCTACGAGAAGCTGGCGGCCGACGGGGCCGAGTCGATCGTCTCCGTGCACATCTCCTCCGAGCTGAGCGGCACCTTCGAGTCGGCTCAGCTGGCAGCCCGGCGCTCGTCGGTCCCGGTCACGCTGGTGGACTCCAGGCAGGTCGGGATGGGCACCGGGTACGCCGTGCTCGCTGCGGCCGACGCCATCGACGGAGGTGCCGACGCCGCCACGGCCGGTGCAGCAGCCAGGACCAGGGCAGCCAACACGACCTCGCTGTTCTACGTGGACACGCTCGAGTACCTCCGCCGCGGGGGCCGGATGGGCGCGGCCGCGGCGCTGCTCGGGTCCGCCCTCGCGGTGAAGCCGATCCTCAGGGTGGAGGACGGCCGGATCGGGCCCTTCGAGAAGGTCCGCACCTCGGCCAAGGCTCTCTCCCGGCTGGAGGAGCTCGCGGTCGAGGCCGCGGGCGACGCCGAGGTGGACATCGCGGTCGCGCACCTCTCCAGCCCGGACCGGGCCGAGGACCTGGCCGAACGGCTCGCCAAGCGCCTCGAGAAGGGCCTGGGGGAGCGGGAGGTCTCGCTCGGCGAGATCGGCGCTGTCCTGGGAGCGCACGTCGGCCCCGGGATGGTCGCGGTCGCCGTGTCGCGGCGTACCTGATCCACAGGCGTCGTTCCCGGCCGGTTATCCACAGGCCGCCGAATGGTCCTTCCGGTCGAGGGCTCGGCTTCCTAGCGTCGAGGCATGCACAGGCAGTCACAGGAGGAGGTCGCGGATGCGGCGCGCCGTCGGCTCGAGCTGCTCGGCCGGGAGCTCGACCAGGCAGGGCTGAGACGGGTCGAGGCCTCGCCGGAGCACCCTGACGAGCTGCTGCCCGAGGCGGCAACCGTCGCTCCAGCAGGGAAGCACCTACGGCCCCCGCGCCCTGGAGTGGGCCACCGACTCCGCAGCTGGCTGGGCGACCAGGTGCCGGAGACCCTGCGTGGTCGGGTCGGGCTCGACCCGGGGCCGGTCCTGCTGGTGGTGGCGCTGGTGGCGCTCGCCGTCACCGCGACCGCCTTCGTGGTGTGGCGCATGGGCGGGGACGCCGAGGCCGTCCCGGTGAGGTCAGGCGTCTCCACGACGTCGCGGTCACCGTCGCCGCTGGTGGAGGTGCCGCCTGCGGCATCCGGCGCGTCTCCGGGTGCCTCTCCGGGACCCGGGCCGACGGGCAGCGTCACCGTGGACGTCGCTGGGAAGGTACGCCGACCTGGTGTGGCCACCCTTCCGGCCGGCTCGCGGGTCGTCGACGCCCTGCGCAAGGCCGGCGGGGCACGCGGGAGGGTCGACCTCAGCGGGCTCAACCTCGCCAGGGTGCTGGTCGACGGTGAGCAGATCCTGGTCGGCAGACCGGCGCCCGGCGGGCTCGCCGCGAGCGCGAGCACGGCCGCCCCGGACGCGACCGGGGCGCTGGTCAACCTGAACACCGCCACGGCCGAGCAGCTCGACACCCTCCCGGGGGTGGGGCCGGTGACAGCCCAGAAGATCCTGGAGTGGCGTGGTGCCCACGGCGCCTTCTCCGCCGTCGACGAGCTGCTGGAGGTCGACGGCATCGGGGAGAAGACGCTGGCCGACCTGGCGCCGCACGTCACGCTGTGACCGCGCCGGGCGCCGCCCGGATCGACCTGCGCGCACCGGTGCTGGGAGCGGTCGCCTGGCTGGCCGCCGTCACCGCGCTGACCGCACCCGCCTGGGCCACCGTCCTCGCCCTGGTCGCGGTGGCCCTGCTGGTGGTGCACCGGTGGCGACGTGGGCGGGAGGTGCTCAGCCGGCTCGCGTGGCTGGTCGCCGCAATCGGGGTCGCTGCCTCGGCGCTGCTGCGGGCGGAGGCAGTGCAGGCCAATGCGGTGCAGACGCTGGCCCGCGGGCACGCAGCCGTGGAGGCACGTGTCGTGGTCACCTCCGACCCGGTGCTGCGCTCCGGCCGCTTCGAGCAGTACGTCGTCTTCCGGGTCCGCACCGAGTCGGTGACCGGCCGGGGCCGGCGCCACCGGGTCCGGGTCCCGGTGCTGGTCCTCGCCGACGAACGGTGGCACCGGCTCACCCCCGGCTCGCGGCTGCACGTGTCCGGGCGGTTGGCGGTGGCCAGCACTCGCGACCTGGCGGGGGTGCTCAGCACGCGTGGCCCACCCGAGGTGCTTGCGCATCCCGCCCCCTGGCTGCGTGGTGCCGACCGGCTGCGTGCCTCGATCCGTGACTCGGTCGCTCACCAGCCGACCGGCCCGCGAGCCCTGGTGCCGGCGCTCGTCGACGGTGACGACGGCGGCATGCCCGACGAGCTCAGCGACGCGTTCCGCACCGCCGGGCTGACCCACCTGCTTGCCGTCTCCGGCACCAACCTGACCCTCGTGGTCGGGTGCCTGCTCCTGCTGGCCCGCTGGGCCGGGGTGCGCGCTCGGGGGCTGGTGGTGGTCGGAGCCCTGGGCGTGGTGGGCTTCGTGCTGCTGGCCCGCACGGAGCCCAGCGTCGTCCGGGCCGCGGCGATGGGGACGGTCGGGCTGGTCGGGATGGGCCACCACGGGCGTCGGCGCGGCACCCGCGCGCTGGGCGCTGCGGTCCTGCTGCTGCTCCTGTTCGACCCCTGGCTCGCGCTCTCGATGGGCTTCGCCCTGTCCGCGCTGGCCACCGCCGGGATCCTGTGGCTGGCGCCCGGATGGCGCGACCGGTTGATGCGCTGGGTGCCGCGGTGGGTGGCCGAGGCCGTGGCCGTTCCCCTCGCCGCACAGATCGCGTGTACGCCGCTGGTGGCCGCCATCTCCGGACAGGTGAGCCTGGTCGCCGTACTCGCCAACCTGCTCGCGGCGCCGGCTGTCGGCCCGGCCACCGTGCTCGGTCTCGCGGGTGGGGTGGTCGGCCTCGTCTGGAGTCCGCTCGGCCGGCTCGTGGCCGCCCCGGCGGCGTGGTGCGCCTCGTGGATCATCGCCGTCGCGGTGCGGTGTGCGGACCTCCCGGTGGCGGCCGTCGGCTGGTCGGCGGACCCCCTCGGCATCGCCGTGCTGACCGTGATCTGCGTGGTGGTCTCACTCTTCCTCGGGGCGCTGCTGGCCCGTCGTACGACCGCGCTGGGGTTGGGCGCACTGATGATCTGCGTCCTGCTGGTGCCACTTCCCACGCCGGGCTGGCCGCCGTCGGGCTGGGTGCTGGTGGCCTGCGACGTCGGCCAGGGAGACGGTCTCGTCCTCAACGCCGGGCCGGGTACCGCAGTGGTCGTCGACGCGGGGCCGGATCCCACGGCCATGGACAGGTGCCTGCGCCGGCTGGGCATCGTCCGGGTCCCGCTGGTGGTGCTCACCCACTTCCACGCGGACCACGTGGACGGGCTCGAAGGGGTGCTCGCCGATCGGGAGGTCGGGGCGATCGAGGTCACCTCCCTGGCCGACCCGATGTCCGGGGTACGGCTCGTTCAGGCGCTCGCTTCCACGGCTGGCGTTCCGGTGCAGCGGGCGTCGTACGGCGAGAGCAGGCGACTCGGCCCGCTCACCTGGCAGGTGATCGCCCCGTCGCGTCCACCGTCGCCGGCGTCGGACTCTCCGCCGAACGACGCCAGCCTGGTGCTCCTGGTGGAGACGCGCGGCATCCGGCTGCTGCTGATGGGGGACGAGGAGGACACCTCGCAGGCGCAGCTGCTGCGCGAGACCGGGGGAGTGCGGGCCGACGTGCTGAAGGTGGCCCACCACGGGAGCGCGAAGCAGGACCCCGAGCTGGTCCGTGGCCTCGGCGCCGGGCTGGCGCTGATCTCGGTGGGTGCGGACAACGACTACGGCCACCCGGCACCCTCCCTGATGGCGTTGCTGCGCGAGGCGCGGATGCGGGTGGCGCGCACGGACCGCGACGGCGACCTGGCAGTGGTCGTGGATCACGGGCTGCGGCTCGCCCACAGCCGGTGACGGCGGATACTGGGCGGATGACAGCAGATCTCGATGTGGAGACCCGCTGGTGAGGGCCTACTCGTTCTCCCAGGTCGACGTCTTCGCCCGCGAGCCGCTCACCGGCAACCCGGTGGCGGTCGTGCACGACGCGGCCGGTCTCGACGACTCCCAGATGGCGGCGTTCGCACAGTGGACCAACCTCTCGGAGACCACGTTCCTGCTGCCCCCGACCGACCCCGCCGCGGACTACCGGTTGCGGATCTTCACGCCCGCCGAGGAGCTGCCCTTCGCCGGCCACCCGACCCTCGGCAGCGCCCATGCCTGGCTGGGCGCCGGGGGAGTCCCGGCGACCGAGGGACGGGTCGTCCAGGAGTGCGGCGTCGGCCTGGTCGAGCTCCGGGTGGCCGAGGAGGGGACGCTCGCGTTCCGTGCGCCCGACCTGCTGCGTGGCGGGGAGGTCGACGAACCCACGCTGACCCGGGCCGTTGCGGCGCTGGGCATCGCGCCCGACCGCGTGCTGCGGTCCAACTGGGTCGACAACGGGCCGGGGTGGCTCGGGCTGCAGCTGACCAGCGCGGACGACGTCCTGGCGCTGCGCCCGGACTTCACAGCGATGGCCGGGCTCGAGATCGGCGTCATCGGGCCGCTGGCCGAGGCCGATCGTGCCGTGCTGGGCGCCGACTACGAGGTGCGTGCGTTCTGCCCGGAGTTCTCGGTTCCGGAGGACCCCGTCACCGGCAGCCTGAACGCAGGGCTCGCCCTGTGGCTGACCCGCGCCGGCCACCTGCCGCCGGACTACGTCGCCCGACAGGGCACCGCGATGGGCCGCGACGGCCGGGTCGTGGTCAGCACCGACGGCCTCGGCCAGGTCTGGGTCGGTGGGTCCTGCCGCACGCTCGTCGAGGGATCGCTGGCCCTCTGAGGAGCAGGTGTCCGAACCCCGTGAGAGGCTGCCCGCATGGTCAACCCGAAGCCTCAGGACGTGCTCGGCAGGATCACCCTGGTGACCGGTCCGGAGGAGTTCCTGGGGGAGCGTGCCGTCGCCGAGGTCCGCACGGCCGTCCGGACGCACGATGCGGAGGCAGAGTTCTCGGAGACGTCGGCGGCCTCGCTGACGATGGCCACTCTGGGCGACCTGGCGGCCCCCTCGTTGTTCTCCACGACGCGCTGTGTCGTCGTACGCCGCCTCGAGGACCTGCCCGAGGAGTCGGCCCCGGGCCTGCTCGACTACGCGGCAGCCCCGGCCGAGGACGTCGCCCTCGTGCTCGCCCACAGCGGGGGCCAGAAGGGCAGCGGTCTGCTCGCCAAGCTGCGCAAGCTGCCGGCCGTGACCGAGGTGAAGTCGGCGCCGCTGACCGCCCGCGAGTTCCCGGGCTTCGTGGTCAACCAGCTCCGCTCCCGACAGGTGCGCATCGACCCGGATGCCGCGGACTTCCTGATCCAGGCAGTCGGACAGGACCTCCGCTCGCTGTCCGCCGCCGCGAGTCAGCTGGCCGACGACTTCGACGGCCAGCCACTCAGCGTCGAGATGGTGAAGAAGTACTTCGGCGGCCGGGCGGAGGCGAAGTCGTTCGCCGTCGCCGACCACACGATCTACGGCCAGGCCGCGAAGGCGTTGGAGGAGCTGCGCTGGGCGCTCGACCGCGGCACCGCGCCCGTGCTGGTCACCAGTGCGATGGCCGGCGGGCTGCGCAGCCTGGCCAGGTTCATGTCCGCACCGCGTGGGATGCGCAACAACGACCTGATGCGTGAGGTCGGGGTGCCTGCCTGGAAGCTCGACACCCTGCGCCGGCAGTCACACGGCTGGGACGACGACGGTCTCGGCCGGGCGATCCGCTCGGTGGCACGCGCCGACGCCGACATCAAGGGGCAGGCGAGCGATCCCGCCTACGCGCTGGAGAAGATGGTGCTCGAGGTCGTGCGGGCCCGGCCCGCCCGCTGATCGTCGGCTACGGGCAGCAAGAAGGCGCCGCACCCCTGTGGGTACGACGCCTGTTGCGCTGGGCAGGTTGTCCCTAGAGGGACGCGGCCTGCTTGTTGATCGCCGACTTGCGGTTGGCGGCCTGGTTCTTGTGGATGACGCCCTTGGAGGCAGCCTTGTCGAGACGCTTCGCAGCGTCGAGCGCGGCGGCCTTCGCCTCGTCGGCGTTGCCGGCCTCGGCGGCCTCGCGGAACTTGCGGACCGACGTCTTCAGCGCGGACTTGACGGCCTTGTTGCGCTCGTGCGCCGCCAGGGTCTGCTTGTTGCGCTTGATCTGGGACTTGATGTTCGCCACTGCAGGCTCGCCTCTTTGGTGTGGAGATCAGATTCGGGGGCGTCCGGACCGAGTCCAGACACGAAGGGAGACGATATCAGCGGGCGGCAGTCGCGCCCAAATCGGCGTACGCCACGCGAGGACCGGGTCAGCGGGCGAGGCGGGTGATCTGGCCGGCGCCGATGGTGCGTGTGCCCGGTTCGAGCCGCTCCGCCTCCCTGAGCATCGCCGTGGCGATGTCCTCTGCCTTGGTGGGTCGGAGTCTCCCGAGCACCGGGCCGAGCGTGCGCATCACCGCCAGGCCGACCTTCTCACCGGGCCGCGACTCGGCGCGTTCGCCGTCGATGATCGAGGGGCGGAACGCCACGGTGGTGGTGATCCCGGCCTGCGCGACGTCACGCTCGGTCTCGCCCTTGACCCGGTTGTAGAAGATCCGTGAGCCGGGATCGGCGCCCATCGCGGTCACGTGCAGGAACGCCGAGGCGCCCGCGTCCGCAGCCGCCCGCGCCAGCGCCACCACGGCGTCGTGGTCGACGGACCGGAACGCCTCTTGGCTCCCCGCCTTCTTGATCGTGGTGCCGAGCGCACAGAAGACGTCATCGACGAGGGGGAGGCCCGTGATGAAGGGCAGCTCCACGACACGCTGCTCGAGCTTGGGGTGGCTGACGTCGAGCTCGCGGCGACCGAGGCTGATCACCTGCTCCCAGCGCGGCTCCGCGAGAAGCTGTCGGAGCAGGTGTCCTCCGACCAGACCTGATCCGCCCGCCAGCAGTGCCACTCGCCCTTGTCCGTCCACGGCGTCAGCCTAGGGAGTGAGGCGTCGGGCGGCGTGACCCGCGCTCGACTGGGTACTCGCTCCCGCATGACCACAGTTGCGGAGCTGCTGATCGAGTCCCTCGCCGACTACGGCGTCACCACCGTCTGGGGGGTCGTGGGTGACGCCCTCAACCCGGTGACCGACGCGATCCGGCGCGAAGATCGGATCGAGTGGATCGGGGTCCGCCACGAGGAGGCGGGCGCCTTCGCCGCGAGCGCCCAGGCACAGCTCACCGGCCGGCTCGCCGTCTGCATGGGCACCGTCGGTCCGGGCGCGATCCACCTGCTCAACGGGCTGTACGACGCGAAGAAGTCCCATGTCCCCGTCCTGGCGATCTGCGGGCAGGTCCCGCGGGAGGAGATGGGGAGCGAGTTCTTCCAGGAGGTCGACAACGACGCGCTGTTCGCGGACGTGGCCGTCTTCAACAGGACCGTCACGAGCCTCGACCAGCTGCCGCAGCTCATCGAGCAGGCCGGCAACGCCGCGATCCAGGACTCCGGGGTGGCCGTGCTGACCCTGCCCGGCGACGTCGGTGGGCTCGACCTGCCCAAGGGGACGGTTCCCCCGAAGTTCATCGACACCCGGCCGAAGAGCATGCCGGCTCCCGGCGTGGTGCACGAAGCGGCTTCACTGCTCAACCAGGCGAGCAACGTGACGCTGCTGGTGGGCCAGGGGGCGCGCGAGGCGCGTGACGAGGTGCTCCAGCTGGCAGAGCGGCTTGCTGCGCCGATCGTCCTGACCCTCAAGGCCAAGGAGGGTCTCGAGAAGGACAACCCCTTCGAGGTGGGGCAGTCGGGCCTGCTGGGCAACCATGCGACGGCCAAGGCCTTCGACGGGTGCGACGTGCTGTTCCTCGTCGGCACCGACTTCCCCTACCGGGACTTCCTCCCGACCGGCAAGACCGTGATCCAGCTCGACGTCCGTGGTTCGCACATCGGCCGTCGTACGCCGGTGGACCTCGCGCTCGTCGGCGATGCCGCGCTCGGCCTGCAGGTGCTGGTGCCGCTGCTGGAGCAGAAGACGGACCGCGCCCATCTCGACGAGGCGCGCTCCAGCTATGAGAAATGGCGCGGGCGGCAGGCGCAGTTCACCGATCCGTCGTACGACCGGAAGCCGAAGGGACTGCTGCGCCGCAAGGTCGACAACCCCGAGGCACGGATACGCCCCGAGCTGCTCGCCGCCGCCCTCGACCGGCACGCCGCCCAGGATGCGGTCTTCACCACCGACACCGGCATGGCGACGGTGTGGCTCTCGAGGTTCGTGCGGATGACCGGCAGCCGCCGTCTCGTCGGCTCGTTCAACCTCGGCTCCATGGCGAACGCCATGCCACAGGCGCTTGGCGCCAGCGCACTCGACCGGAGGCGGCAGGTCGTCGCGTTCTGCGGGGACGGTGGCCTCTCGATGCTGATGGGCGACCTGATCACGGCCGTCAGCTACGACCTCCCGGTCAAGCTGGTGGTCTTCGACAACGGCCGGCTCGGGATGGTCAAGCTGGAGATGGAGCAGGTGGGGCTGCCGGAGTTCGGCACGGTCCTGCGCAACCCCGACTTCGCGAAGGTCGCCGAGGCGCTGGGCATGCGTGGGATCCGCGTCGAGCGGCCGGCCGACGTGGACGCTGCCGTCCAGGAGGCTCTCGCTCACGACGGACCGGTGCTCCTGGACGTCGTGACCAACCCCGACGAGGTGGCCATCCCGCCCTCACCGACGTTCGAGCAGGGCTGGGGCTTCGCGATCGCGAAGATGAAGGAGTCCGTCGACAGCGCGGAGTGACCCTGGTGTCGCGCGTCACTAGGCTGCTTCCGTGAGTGAAACGCAGCGCGACAGGGAGCGGGATCTCGACCGGTTCCTGACCTTCGTGGACGCCGTCGTCGCGATCGCGATCACGCTGCTCATCCTTCCGCTGGCCGAGGCGGCCGCAGACATGGGGGAGGGGTCCGTCGGGGACCTGCTGCGTGAGAACGAGGACAAGCTGCTCGGGTTCTTCCTCAGCTTCGTGGTGATCGCCCAGCTCTGGTTCGCCCAGCAGCGCATCGTGAGCAGGCTTGTCGTCCAGGAGCGGCGCGTGACCCGCCTGATGATCGCCTGGACCCTGACCATCGTGTTCCTGCCCTTCCCGACGGCCCTGGTCGCCGAGGACGGCCACGAAGCGACCACCAAGATCCTCTACGTCGGGACGATGGCCGTCAGCTCCACGCTGCTGGCCCTGATGGCCTGGGCGGTCGGCCGCGACCGGTCGATCCGGGACACCGACGACCGGCCCGACCCCACGCCGTCGGTCGCGACCGTCGTGGGGTTCGCCATCGCGCTGGCCATCACCCTCGCCTTCCCGAGCACCAGCTACTACCCGCTGTTCCTGCTCCTGCTGGCAGGCCCTGCCACCAACGCCTTACGGCGGGCCCGCGGGGGCGGTCCTCGCACCACCCCTATGGGAGAATGAGGCGTCCCCCGCTCGCCAACGAGAGTCGTCTGTGCCCTCCGTGCCCCCGAACGCTGCTGCGCCGCTTCCCGGCCAGACCGATCCAGCGGTCATCCGCAACTTCTGCATCATCGCCCACATCGACCACGGCAAGTCGACCTTGGCCGACCGGATGCTCCAGCTGACCGGCGTCGTCGATGCCCGGGCCGCTCGTGCGCAGTACCTCGACCGGATGGACATCGAGCGTGAGCGCGGCATCACCATCAAGAGCCAGGCCGTGCGGATGCCGTGGACCGTCGAGCCGGACAATGACGCGCTGGCCGACCCCGGCACCTACGTGCTGAACATGATCGACACCCCAGGACACGTGGACTTCACCTACGAGGTGTCCCGGTCGCTGGAGGCCTGCGAGGCTGCGGTCCTGCTGGTGGACGCCGCCCAGGGCATCGAGGCGCAGACGCTGGCCAACCTCTACCTGGCGCTCGGCGCGGACCTGCACGTGATCCCGGTCCTCAACAAGATCGACCTGCCGAACGCCCAGCCCGAGAAGTACGCCGCCGAGCTGGCCGGCATCATCGGGTGCTCGCCGACCGACGTCCTGCACGTCTCCGCCAAGACCGGCATGGGCGTGGAGCACCTGCTCAACGAGATCGTCGCGCAGACGCCCGCGCCGGTCGGGGACCCGGACGCGCCGCCGCGGGCGCTGATCTTCGACTCGGTCTACGACATCTACCGCGGGGTCGTCACCTACGTGCGGGTCTTCGACGGCAAGCTGAGCCACCGCGACCGGATCAAGATGATGTCGAACGGCGTGGTCCACGAGATGCTCGAGGTCGGCGTGATCAGCCCCGAGCCGGTGAAGGCCGGAGACCTCGGGGTCGGAGAGGTCGGCTACCTGATCACCGGCGTGAAGGACGTCCGCCAGTCGCGGGTCGGTGACACGGTCACCAGCCAGCACCACGGCGCCACGACCCCTCTCGGTGGCTACAAGCACCCCAACCCGATGGTCTACTCGGGCCTCTACCCGATCGACGGCGACGACTACCCGACCCTGCGCGACGCCCTCGAACGCCTGCAGCTCAACGACGCGGCCCTCGCCTACGAGCCGGAGACCTCCGGTGCGCTCGGCTTCGGCTTCCGCTGTGGCTTCCTCGGCCTGCTGCACATGGAGATCGTGCGCGAGCGGCTGGAGCGCGAGTTCAACCTCGACCTGATCTCGACCGCGCCCAACGTCGTCTACAGCGTGCTGATGGAGGACGGGACCGAGCAGGAGGTCACCAACCCCAGCGAGTACCCGAACGCCGGCAAGATCGCCGAGGTCCGTGAGCCCGTCGTGAAGGCCACGATCCTCAGCCCCAGCGACTACATCGGCGTGATCATGGAGCTCTGCCAGTCCAAGCGCGGCCAGCTCGAGGGGATGGACTACATCTCCGAGGACCGGGTCGAGATGCGCTACACCCTGCCCATGGGCGAGATCGTCTTCGACTTCTTCGACCAGCTGAAGTCCAAGACCAAGGGCTACGCCTCGCTCGACTACGAACCCACCGGCGAACAGGCTGCCGATCTCGTCAAGGTCGACATCCTGCTGCAGGGCGAGACCGTCGACGCCTTCAGCGCGATCGTGCACCGCGACGCGGCGTACGGCTATGGCGTGATGCTTGCCGGCAAGCTCCGCGAGCTGATCCCGCGGCAGCAGTTCGAGGTGCCCATCCAGGCGGCCATCGGTGCACGCGTCATTGCCCGCGAGACCATCCGCGCCATCCGCAAGGACGTGCTCGCCAAGTGCTACGGCGGTGACATCACCCGCAAGCGCAAGCTGCTCGAGAAGCAGAAGGAGGGCAAGAAGCGGATGAAGATGGTCGGCCGCGTCGAGGTCCCCCAGGAAGCCTTCATCGCCGCCCTCTCCACCGGCGGCGGGCCGGCGGACAAGACCAAGAAGTAGGCCTCGCCGGCGGGTCAGACGGGTGGGTCGACCGGCGTCTTCGCGGCTGCGTCGGCGCGGGCCGCGGCGCTCGCCGAGGTGGTCCGCAGCTCGACCTTGGGCATCAGCAGCAGGATCAGGAAGGCCACGAGCATGATCGCCCCGCCGCTGAGCAGCACCAGGCTCATCGAGTCGGCGAAGCCGACCTTGAAGGGGTGCGCGATCACGGAGCTCATCCGGTTGATGATCGAGGAGTCGTCCTGCACCGAGGTGAACACCCCGCCACTCTGACTGCCACCGTGGAGGCCCGCGACGACCTGGTCGTTCACAGTCGTGTGCGGGATCTCGCCTGCGGCAGCGGCCTTCTGGATCCCGGGTGCCGCGTCCTGGAACGCGCTCTTGATGTTGTCGCCGAGCGTGCTGAACAGCAGCGAGAGGAACACCGCGACCCCGAGCGTCCCGCCGAGCTGGCGGAAGAAGGTGGCCGAGCTGGTGGCGACGCCGATCTCGCTGGGGGGTACGGCGTTCTGCACGATGATCGTGAGCGGCTGCATGCACTGGCCGATGCCGAGACCGAGGAAGACCATCCCGCCCATCACCCAGGCCAGGTTGGTGTCGGCGCCCACGAAGGAGAGCGAGATCATCGCCACCCCGGCCATGGCCGAGCCGATGATCGGGAACATGCGGATCTTGCCGGTGCGTGAGGTGATCTGGCCGACGCCGATGCCGGCACTCATCATGCCGACGACCATCGGCAGCATCATCAGGCCCGCCTTGGTGGGGGAGGCCCCGTGCACGATCTGCATGTACTGCGGCAGGATCGTGATGGCACCGAACATCGCGGCACCGACGATCACGCTCGCGCCGATGACGACCGCTGCGGCCCGCAACCTGAAGATGCGCAACGGGATCAGGGCGTCGTCGCCCATGGCCCGCTCGGCGAGCACGAAGGAGAGCACGCCGATCAGGCCGATCGCGTAGCAGGCGATCGAGCGCCCCGAGTCCCAGCCCCACTGGCGCCCCTGCTCGGCGACCGTGAGGAGCGGAACCAGCGCCACGACGAGGGAGACCGCGCCCCACCAGTCGATCCGCGCCACGCGAGGCACGTGGTGGAGGTGCAGGTTGCGGGTCACCACGAACAGCGCGGCGATGCCGATCGGCACGTTGACCAGGAACACCCAGCGCCACCCGGTGATCCCGAAGATCGACTCCTGGCCTGCGAACAGGCCGCCCGCGACAGGACCCAGCACGCTGGAGGTGGCGAAGACCCCCATGAAGTAGCCGGTGTACTTGGCGCGCTCACGCGGGGAGACGATGTCGCCGATGATCGCCAGCACGAGGGTGAACAGGCCGCCGGCGCCGAGCCCCTGGACGGCGCGCAGCGCGGCCAGCATGTACATCGAGTTGGCGAACGAGCACGCGGCCGAGCCCAGGATGAACAGCGTGATCGCGAACAGGAACAGCTTCTTGCGGCCATACAGGTCGCCGAGCTTCCCGTAGATCGGGGTGGTGATCGTCGAGGTGATCAGGTAGGCCGTGGTCACCCAGGCCTGGACCGAGAGGCCGTTCAGGTCGTCGGCGATCGTGCGGATCGCCGTACCGACGATGGACTGGTCGAGCGCTGCCAGGAACATGCCCAGGAGCAGGCCGGACAGGATGGTCAGGATCTGTGCATGGGTGTACTCGCCGGTGTCGCTCCCCGAGTCGCCGGTGGCGCCGTCTCCGGGGCGTGCGGTTGTCGCTGTCATCCAGACCTGTCTCTCGGGAGTCCGGACCCGTAAGGTCAGACGGTTGTAGCGTACAACCGCTCTTGAAGGGTCGGGCGCGCTGTGCGATTTCCGCAGTACCCACCGTCTGTGAGTTCATGTCGACGTGAAGCTTCCCGACGGAGTCCTGGGCATGGCAGGCCGAGGGCCTGACTGGGCGGACTGGGTCGACCGTCTGCCGGCACTGTTCCGCGGGCTGCTCGAGGAGTGGCAGCTCACCGAGGACGGCTGGATGATGCACGGCTTCGTGGCCCTCGTCGCACCTGTCCGCACGGTCTCCGGGCGGGCGGCCGTGCTCAAGGTGAGCTTCCCCGACGAGGAGAGCGTGCACGAGCACCTCGTCCTTCAGCACTGGGGCGGCCGGGGCGCCGTGACGCTGCTGCGCGCGGACCCGCACCGCTCGGCGATGCTGCTCGAACGCCTGCACCCCGAGCGCCTCGACGACCTGTGGGACGTGGAGGCGTGCGAGGTCGTCGCGGGTCTCTACAAGCAGCTGCACGTGCCCGCCCTGCCGCAGCTGCGCCTGCTCACGACGTACGTCGATCGCCGGGGGAGCGAGCTCGCCGGCCTTCCGCGGAGCGCGCCGCTGCCACGGCGGCTGGTCGAGCAGGCGGTCGCGCTCTCCCGTGACTTCGCGACGGACGAGGCAACCAGCGGTACGACGATCCACGGCGATCTCCACTACGAGAACGTGATGGCCTCCGACCGGGCGCCGTGGCTGGCCATCGACCCCAAGCCGCTCAACGGCGACCCGCACTACGAGCTGGCCCCGATGCTGTGGAACCGGTTCGCCGAGCTGGGACAGCACGGCCAGAGTGTCCGCGACGGCATCAGGGCCCGCTTCCACGCCCTCGTCGACCATGCCGGCCTGGACGAGCACCGGGCTCGGGACTGGGTCGTGGTGCGGATGATGAACAACGCCTGCGAGCGGCTCCAGGACCCGCCGGAGGCGAAGCGGATCATCTCGACCGAGGACTACCTGACGATGTGCATCGCGGTCGCCAAGGCCGTCCAGGACTGAGTGAGGCGATCACGCCCCGGGCAGTGCGTCCCGTCGACTGGTCAGGAACTCCTGCTCCGCGCTGTTGCCGGCCAGCGCGATCGCCGCGTCGTACGCCGCGCGGGCCTCGTCCCACCGCCCCAACCGGCGGAGCAGATCAGCCCGGGTCGCGTGCCAGGCGTGGTACGCCGACAGCTGGAGCGGCTCGACGAGCGCGAGCGCGACCTCCGGCCCGTCCACCTCGGCCACCGCGACGGCACGGTTGAGCGACACCACGGGGTTCGGCGCGACCGCGAGGAGCTGGTCGAAGAGCTGCAGCACCTGCGACCAGTCGGTCATCGAGGAGTCGACCGCGTCGGTGTGCACCGCGTTGATCGCGGCCTGCAGCTGGTAGGGCCCGGGACGGTTCAGCGCGAGGCATCCGCGGACCAGGCTGTGTCCCTCGCCGATCATCGAGGCGTCCCACAGGGTCCGGTCCTGCTCGTCCAGCGGCACGAGCACGCCGTCGCGCACCCGGGCCTGGGCGCGGGACTCGACCAGCAGCATCAGTGCGAGCAGGCCGTCCACCTCCGGAAGCCGTCCCAGGGCAGGCGTCGTCGCCACCATCTCGCGGAGCTGGCGGGCGAGCCGGATCGCCTCGGCCGTGAGGTCGGTACGCAGCACCTCGCCGGAGGAGCCGAAGTAGCCCTCGTTGAAGACCAGGTAGAGCACCGCCAGCACGCCGGCCAGCCGCTCGGGGAGGTCCTGCCCGGCGGGAATGCGGTAGGGAATGTTCGCAGCCCTGATCTTCTGCTTGGACCGGGTGATCCGCTGCGCCATGGTCGTCTCGGGGACCAGGAAGGCAGCGGCGATCTCCGCGACCGTGAGCCCACCCAGGAGTCGCAGGGTCAGCGCGACCCGGTTCTCGGGCGCGAGTGCCGGGTGGCAGCAGGTGAAGACCAGCCGGAGGCGGTCGTCCTCGACCGGACCGGTGGGCTCGGGTGGGTCGTTGCTGGTGGGTTCGTTCATGCGTGCGACCTCGGCGTACTTGTCCTGGCGGCGCTTCTCCCGACGGATCCGGTCGAGAGCCTTGTTGCCGGCCACGGTGGTCAGCCAGCCGCCCGGGTTGGGCGGGAGGCCCTCCGAGGGCCAGCGTTCCGCTGCGACGAGCAGGGCCTCGCCGGTGGCGTCCTCGGCGAGGTCGAGGTCACCGAACCGGCGGGCCAGGCTCGCCACGACGCGGCCGTGCTCGGCGCGGAAGACCGCGGCGAGACCAGCGTCAGGCTCGTTCACCCGGCCTGGAACGGTCGGACCTCGACCGCACCCATGCAGGCCGCCGATCCCCGCTTGGCGATGTCCAGGGCGGCGTCGAGGTCGGCGGCCTCGACGACCCAGAAACCGCCCAGCTGCTCCTTGCTCTCCGCGAACGGGCCGTCGGTCACCAGCGCCTCGGTGCCGGTGGCGTCGACGACGGTCGCACTGGAGGGCGGCTCCAGCCCGCCCGCGAAGACCCAGCTGCCGCTGGTCCGGAGCTCCTCGTTGAACGCCTCGACCTTGGCGAAGACCTCCTGCATGTCGACGTCCGGGGCCCATTCAGGGCCGGCCTCGGGGTGGATCACGGAAATCATGTACTGCGTCATGGAACTGCTCCCTCTGATCGGCTGCTGTCCGGGGCGGTACGTCGTACCAGCCCATCTTCTCGACTCCTCCACGAACGGGAGTCAGGGGATACGACAGGTAGGCAGAACTTTTCTCCGCGGATCTCGGCCGATCTCAGTTGGCGCGTTTCACAGCGTGGGGCATTTGTCCGGTTCATACTCTTCGACGTGAGCAACCAGAGCACCCAGCCGCAGCAAGCGGGCTGGTACCCCGACCCGGCAGGCGGCACCGGCCTGCGCTGGCACGACGGCCAGGGCTGGACCGGGCAGATCTCCTACGCGAAGCCAGCAGCCGCGACCAAGCCGCTGGGACACGGCTTCGCGACCCTGGCCGACTGGCTGTGCCGCCTGCTCTGGGTCTGCTGCGCCGTCAGCCTGGTCAGCCTGGCCACCCACGTGTGGGGCTATGCCTCCCCGGAGAACCTCCAGGTCGCGAACGCCGCGCAGCCCGGCGGCGCGGTCGGCTATCTGCTGGTCTCCGCCGCGACGGCGCTGCTTTCCGCGTTGGCGATGCTCGTGACCGGAGTGGTGTGGCTCGTCTGGCAGTACCAGGCTGCCCGCTCGGCCCCCGGAGCCCGGCGCTCCGCGGGCATGCACGTGGCCGGATGGTTCATCCCGTTCGCCAACCTCGTGATGCCGCCCCAGAACCTCGCCAACCTCTGCCGGGTCTACGACAATCCGCGGCGCGACCCGAAGGACCTCGCCGCGACGCCCGGCCTGGTCTATGGCTGGTGGCTCTGCTGGATCTTCGCGTCCTGCGTGCAGGCCTATGCGTTGGTCAGCACCCTGGGTGCGCAGACGGTGGCAGATCTCCAGGGCGCCGAGCTGCTGGGAGCCTTCGAGGAGCTGTTCGTCGCTCTCACCGCGGCACTCGCCGCCACGCTGGTCCGCACGCTCAGCTGGCAGGCGTTGCTGGTCCACGCCGACCAACCCGCCAGTCAATCCGCCGACCAGCGCTGAGGCCACTGGATCAGACCAGTTGCCCGCAACTCGGACATTCTCTGGCGATCCTTGCCCGTGGCGACGCGTCCGACATACCTTCCGATCAAGGTTCAGATTCGGGGGAAGATGTCCAGGTCGCACGCCCGCACGCGGAAAGTCGCCGCCGCGCTCACGGTCGGACTGCTGGTGGCCGCGCTGAGCGTCATCGCCAGCGCTACTCCGTCGTACGCCGCCGAGAATCCTGTCCTGGTGCCGTCCAACGTCGAGACGACCCCGGGCCTGCACTCGGGTGACTCCATGGACGACCCAGCCGTCTGGGTGAACCAGGTCGATCCGACGCGTTCGCTGGTGATCGCCAACGACAAGGGCGGTGCGCTGGAGAGCTATGACCTCCAGGGCAGCCTCGTGCAGCGACTCGCCTTCGGGTCTGACTTCTGGGGCAACGTCGACGTCAAGCCGGCCGTCACGATCGGTGACTTCAGCGGCGACCTCGTCGGCGCCGTCCAGAACAGCTCCGCGAGCGGCGGCGGCAGTGGCGTCCGGTTCTACACCGTCAACCCGACCACCCGGATGATGTCCCCGGTGACCGAGAACGGCGCGCCGCTCGGCAGCTTCGGTGAGGGCTTCTGCATGTACCAGAGCCCGACCACCCACAAGGTCTATGGCTACACGATCACCATCCAGGGTCTGCTGCGGCAGTTCGAGCTCACTGACAGCGACCACGACGGGCTCCTCGAGGGCACCCCCGTCCGCTCCTTCCAGGTGGGCTCGGAGGCGGAGGGCTGTGTCGCCGACGACGACACCGGTGCCCTCTACGTCAGCCAGGAGGACGTGGCGCTGCAGCGCTACGACGCCGAACCGACCGGTGGCAGCACCCGCGAGGCGGTCGACACCATCGGCGCAGGGGGACACCTGGTCAGTGACATCGAGGGCGTCACGCTCGTCGACCAGGCCGACGGCGGTGGCTACGTCATCGTCTCCGCCCAGAACGTCGCCGACCCGAACAACTCCTACTTCAGCGTCTACCGGCGCGACGCGGGCAACGACTTCGTGAACACCTTCCGGGTGACCAACGGGACCAGTTCCGACGACTGCGACCGGACTGACGGTGTCACCGCCGTCACCGCCGACCTCGGCCCGGCCTTCCCTCGTGGCATGTTCGTCTGCCAGGACAACAACAACGACCTCCCGGGCACGTCCGGCAACCAGGACGTGAAGATGGTCCGCCTCGAGAACGTCGTGAACCTCGACGGCGGTGGACCGCCACCGCCCCCGCCGCCGCCCCCGCCGTCCTCGATCTCGTTCGTGGGTCGGTCGACCGCGAATGCCAACAGCGCCTCGTTCACGGTGCCGGTTCCCGCCGCGACCCAGGCCGGCGACGGACTGCTGCTGTTCGCGTCCTACGGCAACACGGTGTCCTTGACCGGACCGGGCGCCGGCTGGACGCCGGTCGGCACGAAGGTCACCGACAACAGCATCGCCACGAGTGTGTGGCGCCGTACGGCGGTGACCGGAGATGCCGGCACGTCCGTGAAGTTCACGAACGGCACCACGGTCACCAAGGTCGCGGTGACCCTGGCCGCCTATCGGGGAGTCGACCCGACGAACCCCCTCCTCGCGGTGAGCGGCGCAGGTGAGCCTGGTACGACGGCCGCCCACACCACCCCGGTGGTGGCCAACTCCGCGACCGGTGCCTGGCGGGTCTCCTACTGGAGCGACAAGAACGCGGCCACCACCAAGTGGACCGCGCCGGCCGGGGAGACCGTTCGGTCCAGCACGTTCGGGACGGGCAGTGGGCGGATCGACACGCTGCTCACCGACCCCGACTCCGCGCTCACGGCCGGGGCGCCCGCCAACACCGGCGGCCTGGTCGCGACTGCCGACGCGACGGCCAATGCAGCGACGATGTGGACTCTCCTGCTCAACCCTGCGGGTGACGCGCCCCCGGTCAACGAACCACCAGTCGCGCGGTTCACCTCGCAGTGCACCGACCTGTCGTGCACGTTCGACGGCTCGACCTCCTCGGACGCCGAGGACAGCATCTCTGCCTACGCGTGGACCGTCGACGGTCAGGCGGGCGGCTCCGAGGTCACCGAGCAGCACACCTTCGGCGCAGCCGGCACCTACCCCGTCAAGCTGACCGTGACCGACGATCTCGGCGCCACGAACTCGGTCACGCAGAACGTGACGGTCGGGACGGTTCCGCCCGCGGCGATCAGCTTCGTGGGCCAGGCGAGCAGCAACGTGAACAAGTCGTCGGTGACCGTGAAGGTGCCGTCCACCGTGGCAGCGGGTGACGCTCTGCTGCTGTTCGGCGCCCAGGGCAAGACCCTGCCCCTGACCGGTCCCGGCGCGGGATGGACCCAGATCGGCAACGTCGTCGACGGCGACGTCTCCACGACGGTGTGGCGCCGGGTGGCGACAGCTTCCGACGCCGGCAGCAACATCACCCTGTCCACCGGCACCACCATCAGCAAGATCGCGCTCACGGTCGCCGCCTACCGCGGCACGTCGACCACGGATCCGGTGGCGGTGGTGTCCGGCGTCGCCGAACCGGGCACGACGACGTCGCACAAGACACCCTCGGTCGCGAACAGCACCGCGGGTGCCTGGCGGGTCTCGTACTGGTCGGACAAGAACGCCTCCACCACGAGCTGGACGGCACCCTCAGGGGAGACCGTTCGGGGGACCACGTACGGCACGGGCAGCGGCCGCGTCGACGCGCTGCTGACGGACTCCAACGCGGGGCTCACCGCCGGCTCCCCGGCCACGACCGGGGGGTTGACCGCGGTCGCCGACGGGAGCGCCGACAAGGCCACCAGCTGGACGCTGCTGCTGCGACCCAAGAGCTGAGCCTCTCGACGAATGCGGTTGCGCACGCCTGCGAGGATTCGGGCATGGCACAGGTGATCTCGGTCAACGTCGGACGGGTGCGTACGGCGTCCTGGGCCGGCCTGGGCCGCACGGCGATGGACAAGCAGCCGGTGACCGGGGTCGTGGCGGCGACCCGCCTGGGCCTGGAGGGCGACCAGGTCGGCGACACGAAGTACCACGGCGGCGTCGACCAGGCCGTCTACGCCTTCGCCCGCGAAGACCTCGACTGGTGGGAGAACGAGCTGGGCGAGGAGATCCGGGACGGCCAGTTCGCGGAGAACCTCACCACCCGCGGCCTCGACGTCAACGAGTCGGAGGTGGGGGAGCGCTGGCAGATCGGCACCGCCACGTTCGAGGTGGCGATGGTGCGGATCCCCTGCAACGACTTCAAGAGCTGGCAGGACCTCAGTGGCTATGACAGCCGAGCCTGGGTGAAGCGGTTCGCGCAGCAGGCACGTCCCGGGCCCTATCTCCGCGTGGTGCAGGAAGGCGAGATCCAGGCAGGCGACGACCTGGTCGTCGTGCACCAGCCCGGGCACGGCGTGACGGTGTCCACCCTGTTCCGGGCGCTGACCTCGGAACGGGCGCTGCTGCCGGAGCTGCGCAAGGTCGACAACCTCGCCCGGGAGGCGCGCGCCAAGCTCGAGGCCTACGTCGGCTGAGCCGGGTCCCGACCCGGAATTCTGGGACGCCTCCACAAACGGGTACAAGATCGATAGACTTACTCCATGAGTCGCCCACCTGACTTCTTCCTGATCGGGGCCCCCAAGGCGGGGACGAGCGCGCTGCACTCCGCCCTCGCCGTGCACCCGCACCTGTTCCTGAGCCCGGTCAAGGAGCCGAAGTACTACATGTGCGGGGACTCGCCGCCCCCGGCGTACAAGGGGCCGGGCGACGCGCACAGCAACCAGGAGTGGATCTGGCAGCGCCAGCGCTACCTCGACCTGTTCGACCAGGCTCCCGAGGGCACCTTGCGGGGGGAGAGCACGCCGTTCTACCTCTACAACCGCGACGCCCGGCGCCGCATCGCTGCCGACCGGCCCGATGCCAAGCTGATCGCCGTGCTCCGCGACCCGGTCGACCGGGCGTACTCCAACTGGATGCACCTGTGGATGGACGGCCTGGAACCGCAGGCCGACATCGTCGAGGCCCTCGCTCAGGAGCAGAAGCGGGTGGATGCCGGCTGGGCTCCGTTCTGGCACTACTCCGGACTCGGCATGTACGGCCGCCAGCTGGCGGACCTCTACGACCACTTCCCGCGCGAGCAGGTGCTGGTCCTGCGCTACCGCGAGCTCGTGGACAGCCCGGACCAGACGCTGAACCGGGTGTTCGGCTTCCTCGGGGTGGAGGGGGCCGACGTGGACACCATCCCGTCGGACAACTCACGCCCCTTCGTGCGCGACGGTGTCCGTGCCCGGACCGTGGGCCCGGTGATCCGGGCCGGGGCAGCGATGGGCCAGTTCCTGCCGCCGCAGGTCTGGCGCGCGGTGAGCAAGCCGTTGATCAGCCAGCTGCACAAGGGTGGGGACCCGTCCCGGCCGAGGCTGACCCCGGAGCAGCGCGAGATCCTGGTGGCCCCACACCTCGACGACATCGCGCTCCTCGAGGAGGTCACCGGGGAGTCCTTCGACCTGTGGAAGACCTACCGCGAAGGCAGCTCGTTCCACAGCCGACGCAGCTCGACGCCGGGCAGCGGCGAGCCCAGCGACCAGAAGAAGGTCAGGAGCCAGAAGGTCAGGCAGGGCTCAGCGTCGTGACCAGGTCGTGTGCGCCGTCGGGTCGGGCCAGCTCGAAGTAGAACCTCGTGGAACCGTCGGGCTGGGCAACCGCCGCGGCATAGCGCAGCGCCCCGTCGGAGTCGGCCGAGCGCAGCACGGGAGCGTCGGGGTCGGCACGGAGCACGCCGGTCGCGTCCGCGCGTGCGACGGAGGTCGTCTCGTGCCAGTTGTCCTCGGCCGTCGGTCGCCCGTCGTAGAGCACCACGAGCGGGTCGTGCGAGAGCACCGTGGTCACCCGCGCCCCCCGCGCGTCCCAGGTGCCCGGGCGGGGCTCGAGGACGGTGCCGTGGCGGGTCCAGGAGAGTCCGTCGGAGCTGGTGAGGTACGACGAGGACATCCGGTCCTCGTCACCGGGATCGGTGAGCGGGTGCTCGCACAACCACATCTCCCAGGCGCCGTCGCGCACGGTGATCACGGGGTCCTTCACGGCCACCAACTCGTCGCCGGGGAGCACGACGGTGCGGCGGCCTGTGGGCAGGTCCTCAGGACGGTCGGCGTCGAGCGCCTCGATCCACCAGTGCTTGGAGTCGGGCGTGGCGCAGGAGAGGTAGAGCCTCCAGCCGCCGTCGGGGAGCCGCAGGACGACCGGGCGCTCGAAGGACTCGGCCCCGAACTCGTCGCGGTAGACCTTGCAGACCGGCTCGAAGTTCAGGCCGTCGTGAGAGCGGGCGACGACAGTGGCGATGCCGCGGCCGTCGGGCAGCGGGCGGCGTACTCGATAGGTGAGGTAGGTGACCCCGTCGACCAGCACAGCGGATGCTGCTCCGGCCCAGTTGCCGGGCCCGGCCCCCGGCGCGGGTACGACGACCCTGGCGTCGTCCAGGGAGGGGAGCGGTGTCTGCAGGAGGTCCATCGGCTTAGTCTACTGAAAGACTTGGGTTCTGCTGGACGTTGTCCGGTTGCGCGAGTCCACCAGTTCGTGCCGGATTGCCGACGAGATCGCGGCATCTGCTCCCACCGGGGGTGTCAGGCGCTTGTCCTGTGATCTAGGTTACTCACAAGTCGCCCACCCACCCGGTCCGTCTCCGGACCGTGAATTGCCATCCCAGGAGCACTTCATGTCGCCCGTCAACACCGACACCTCCTTCATCGAGAACCGCCCGCCGAACGTGGCGGCGCTGTTCCATGACCGGGTCGCCAAGAGCGCCCAGCGTGAGGCCTACAGCTACCCGACGGTGGACGGCCAGCCGTGGACGAAGGTCACCTGGAAGGAGGCCGGCGAGAAGGTCGACAAGATCGCGGCCGGTCTGCTCGCCCTCGGCATCGAGTCCGAGCAGCGGGTCGGCATCGCGTCCGGCACCCGCGTCGAGTGGATCTTCGCCGACCTCGCGATCATGTGTGCGGGCGGCGCCACCACCACGGTCTACCCCTCCACGCACGCCGAGGACGTCGCCTACATCCTCTCCGACTCCGAGTCCCGCGTGGTCTTCGCCGAGGACGAGAGCCAGGTCGCGAAGCTGCGGCAGCACAAGTCCGAGCTCCCGCACCTCGACAAGGTGGTCGTCTTCGATCCTTCGTCCGGTTCCGGGGGATCGGCAGACGGTGACTGGGTGATCAGCCTCGACGACCTGGTCGCCCTGGGCGAGAAGCACCTCTCGGACAACCCCGAGGCGGTGAACAAGGCCGTGGCGGCGGTCGGGCCCGACCACCTGGCCACCTTGATCTACACCTCCGGCACCACCGGCAAGCCCAAGGGCGTGCGGCTGCGGCACTCCTCGTGGACCTACGAGGGGGCCGCCATCCAGGCCCAGCAGATCCTCACCGAGGACGACGTGCAGTTCCTGTGGCTGCCGATGGCCCACTCGTTCGGCAAGGTGCTGCTCTCGACCCAGCTCGCCTGCGGCTTCGCGACGGCCGTCGACGGCCGCGTGGACAAGATCATCGAGAACCTCGCCGTGGTGAAGCCCACCTTCATGGGGGCGGCGCCCCGGATCTTCGAGAAGGCACACGGACGCATCGTCACGATGCAGGCTGCGGAGGGCGGCGCCAAGGAGAAGATCTTCCTGAAGGCCTTCGAGGTCGGCCTCAAGGTCGAGGCGCTCAAGCGCGACGGCAAGTCCGTGTCGCTGCCACTCAAGGCGCAGCACGCCGTCTTCGACCGGCTGGTGTTCTCCAAGATCAGGGACCGCTTCGGTGGACGCGTGCGCTTCTTCATCTCCGGCGCCGCCGCCCTCAACCGCGACATCGCCGAGTGGTTCAACGCGGCGGGCATCCTGATCCTCGAGGGCTACGGGCTGACCGAGTCCTCGGCAGGCGCCTTCGTGAACCACCCCGACGCCTACAAGCTCGGCACGGTCGGTTCCGTGTTCCCCGGGAGCAAGGTCCGTCTCGGTGAAGGCGACGAGATCCAGATCTCCGGCCCGCACATCATGGACGGCTACCACAACATGCCCGACGAGACGGCGAAGACGCTCACCGAGGACGGCTGGCTGCGCACCGGCGACAAGGGATCGCTGGACTCCGAGGGCTTCCTGACCATCACCGGCCGGATCAAGGAGCTGTTCAAGACCTCCGGCGGCAAGTACATCGCCCCGCCGGCCATCGAGGCGAAGTTCAAGGCCGTGTGCCCCTACGCCAGCCAGTTCATGGTCTTCGGCAACCAGCGCAACTACTGCGTGGCGCTGGTGACCCTCGACCCCGACGCGATCGTCGACTGGGCGAAGGAGAACGGCCTGGGCGGCAAGTCCTACGAGGAGATCGTCTCCGACGGCAAGACCCGCGACATGGTGCAGGGGTACGTCGACACCCTCAACGGCCAGCTGAACCGGTGGGAGACCATCAAGAAGTTCGACCTCCTCGACCACGACCTGACCGTCGAGTCCGGGGAGCTGACCCCGTCGATGAAGGTCAAGCGCAACGTCGTGGAGGACAACTACTCCAGCAACATCGACAAGCTCTACGCCTAGGACGCTGCCCGACGGTCCCCCCGGACCGCCGGTGCAGGTCCCCAGCCTCAGCGGCGGATGCCGGTGATCCAGTAGCGCGTCGTCGGAGTGGGTGGCGTCGTGAACCGGGCGTTGGGCAGGTAGAGCCGCTTGCCGTAGCTCGCGATCGTCGACGGCACGTCGAAGTCCGGCGAGCGCAGGGTGCGCACGAGGTGGCCGGCCTTCCCGCGCTTGCCGAGCCGGATCACGGCCACCTTGTTGTCGCGGTTCTGGGCGACGTACAGCAGTCGCCCGCGTCGCAGCAGCCCGTCGCCGTTGAGCAGGCTCGTGCCGCCCAGGCCGACGCGGGTGGCGTTCCCGGTGCGTGGGTTGACCCGGAACAGGTAGCCCGTGGCGGACTGCACGACGAGCAGCGCCCGGCCGTCCGGCGTGGTGCTGATGCCGTTGGCGTTGTTGACGTCGGGCACCTGCTGCCAGGCGCCGCGCAGAGGCACGGTGCGGACCGTGGCCTGAGCCGCCTGCCCGTTGCGCGGGGTCACCTTGTAGAGCACGGCGCGCTGGGAGTCGGTGAACCAGACGGACCCCCTCCGCAGCAGCACGTCGTTGACGAAGGACGTCGCAGCGGTGAAGTCGTAGTTCGCCAGGACCCGCCCGGTGCGCGCGCTGACGACCTTGCCGTCACCGTCGGCGCCGCCGGCCACCCAGATCCGACCGCGTCGGTCGATCTTCAGGCCGACCGCCGGGGTGCCGTCGCCCTGGCTGATCACTCGACCCTTGCCGGTGCGCAGGTTCACCGCGTAGATGTCCCCGTCGACGCGTGAGCCGAGGAACGCCCGCGGGCCGCCGCGGGTGGCGATGCCCTCGGGCTGGAAGCCGTTCGGCAGGTCGATGTGTCGTGCCACGGGCCGGCCACGATCGGCGGTGGGTGGCGACGCACTCGCCAGGCGGCGGGCGCGGCGACCAGTCCGAGGACCAGTGCGGCGGCGGTGAGGTTTCGAGCCGAGCGTCCGAGAGTCGACATGGGAGATCCCTTCCTTGTCCGTTTCACGCTAGTACGGACGTCGGCAGGACCGGTTCAGCCGTCGGCGGGATTCGCGACTCCATCAGGTCGGCCACCTCGTGCTCGCGCCCGCCACCCTCGCTACGCAGGCCGTCGACCACGCCGGCCTGGTCCTCCTCGGAACGGTTCTGGCTGAGCTTCGCCTTGCCCTCGACCCTCTCGATCGACAGCTCGATGCCGACGATGGCCCGCAGCTGCTTCTCGACGTACCGCTCCGGGGCGTCGGTGACCGACCACGGCAGCTCCCGGCGTGCTCGTTCAGGTCGGTGAGCCGGGTGACGGCGTCGCGCACCCACTCGGGGTCGTCGTGCACCTCGACCCGGCCGGAGAAGTGGACGGCGGTGTAGTTCCAGGTCGGTACGACGCGGCCGTGCTCGGCCTTGCTGGCGTACCAGGCGGGCGAGACGTAGGCCTGCGGGCCGGCGACCACCGCGAGTGCCGGCGACACCGGCGCTCGATCGCCGTCCAGTGCGGGTTGGCGCGGGCCATGTGCAAGACCAGCCGGTCGCCCTCCCAGACCACGGGGAGCAGCGTGGCCGCCGGGTAGCCGTCCGGGCCGACGGTGACCAGCTCGGCCGAGCCGACGGCGGCGACGAGCCGGTGGACTCCGTCGTCGCTCCATCGCGTTGAAGCGGGGGACGTACATGGCACCTCCTCGCGCGGGCCGTGCCGTCCCAGCCTCCGACCCGTGGCCGCTCGGTGTGCCCGGTGTGAGACTGGTGCGGTGCCCACCGTCCCGCCCGGGGTGCCCTTCGGGGTCTACGTGCACGTGCCGTTCTGCGCGGTCCGGTGCGGCTACTGCGACTTCAACACCTACACCGCCACCGAGCTGGGTGGCGGCGGGTCGCAGGCGGCGTACGCCGGGCACGCGGTCGCGGAGGTGGAGTACGCCGCCACGGTGCTCGGCCCGGACCGGCCGCCGTGTCGACGGTGTTCTTCGGCGGCGGCACGCCGACGCTGCTGCCGGCCGACGACCTGACCCGCGTCCTGGGCGCGATCGACGCGACCTTCGGCCTGGCGCCCGGGGCCGAGGTGACCACCGAGGCCAACCCCGACAGCGTCACGCCGGAGCGCCTGGCGGCCCTGCGCGCGGGCGGGTTCACCCGGGTCTCGTTCGGGATGCAGTCGGCGGTGCCGCACGTGCTGCGGGTGCTCGAGCGGACCCACGATCCGGCCAACGTCGCTCGCGCCGTGACGTGGGCCCGGGAGGCCGGCTTCGAGCAGGTGAGCCTGGACCTGATCTACGGGACGCCGGGGGAGTCGGTCGCCGACTGGCAGACCTCGGTCGAGGCGGCCCTGGCCTGCGAGCCGGACCACGTCTCGGCGTACTCCCTGATCGTGGAGGACGGCACCCGGCTGGCCCGCCAGGTGCGCACCGGCGTGATCCCGGCGCCGGACGACGACGACCTGGCGGAGAAGTACGTCATCGCCGACGACGCGTTCACCGCGGCCGGGCTGGGGTGGTACGAGGTCTCCAACTGGGCGCGCGACGAGGCGGCGCGGTGCCGCCACAACGAGCTCTACTGGACCAGCGCGAGCTGGTGGGGCATCGGCCCGGGCGCGCACTCCCACGTCGCGGGCGAGCGGTGGTGGAACGTCAAGCACCCCAGCGCCTACGCCGCCCGGATCGCCGCCGGGGAGTCGCCCGCCCAGGACGGCGAGGTGCTCGACGCCGACACCCGGCACCTGGAGCGGGTGCTGCTCGAGATCCGCCTCCGCGACGGGCTGCCCCTCGACCTGGTCGGACCCGACCCGGGTCGACGACGTCGTCGCCGGCGGCCTCGGCGTGCTCGACCGCGACCGCCTCGTCCTCACCCGCCGCGGCCGGCTGCTCGCGGACGCGGTGGTCCGCGACCTGGTCGACTGAGGGCTGCAGGTTTCCCCGGCTAACCGGGGAAACCTGACGTTGTCGGGTGTTGCAACACCCCACAACGTCAGGGATCGCCCAAGAACCCCATCCGGTATGTCCTCCGTCAACAACGGTTGACAGATCCGTCCTCGTCAACCTAGATTGACACCATGACCACCGAGTCCGATCTCGCCACCGCCGCCAGTGCGTCCGACCCCCGGGTCGGGCTGCGCGCGGTGCGGGCGCTGCGGCGGCTGCTCGAGGAGCTCGAGCGCACGCAGGTACGCCGGGCCCGCCAGCAGGGCTGGTCGTGGGCGGAGATCGGCGAGGCGCTCGAGGTCAGCCGGCAGGCCGTGCACAAGAAGCACGGCAAGGACTGAGGGGAGACCGGCATGTTCGAGAGGTTCACCAAGGCGGCGCGCGAGGTGGTCGAGCGCACGCAGCAGATCGCGCTCGAGTCGCGGGCCAGCCAGGTCCGGCCCGAGCACCTGTTCGCGGCGCTGGTCTGGGACGACCGGTGCCTGGCCGTACGCGTCCTCAACGACCAGGGCGGCACCTCGGAGCGGCTGCACGCCGAGCTGGACCGGCGGCGCGTCGCGCTACGTCGACGGGCTCGGACGACGCCGACGCCGAGGCGCTGGCGAGCATCGGGATCGACCTCGAGGAGGTGGTCAGCCGGATGAACGACGACGACCTCGCTGCCGCCGAGGCGGAAGCGTTCCCGGGTGCACCTCCGGTTCTCCCGTCCCTCGAAGAAGGTGCTCGAGCTGGCGCTGCGGGAGGCGGTCGCGCTGCGGCACAACTACATCGGCACCGAGCACATCCTGCTCGGGCTCGTCCGCGAGGGGGACGTCATCGTGCGCGACACCCTGGTCGCGGCCGGCGTCGACCCGACGAACCTGCGGGCCGCCGTGGCCGAGGCCGTGCGCAAGGCCGGCTGAGCCGTGTGGCCGCCGTCGCGCGCGCCTGGTGGCCGGCTCAGCCGCCCTCGGCTGGTGACGAAGTCGATCAGCTCCTCGACCCGACCCAGCAGCGCCGGGTCGAGGTCCTGGAAGCCGCGCACGCCGCCGAGGATGTGCTTCCAGGCGCGGGCGATGTCGGCCTGCTCGCGGTGCGGCCAGCCGAAGCTCTGGCAGACGCCGTGCTTCCACTCGACGTTGCGCGGGATCTGCGGCCACGCCTTCTTGCCGAGCCGCTCGGGCTTGACCGCCGCCCAGATGTCGATGAACGGGTGCCCGACGATCAGCACGTGCTTGCCCACCGGCGGACTTGCGGACCGACGGCGGCGATCCGGCTCTCCTTCGACCCCGGCACCAGGTGGTCGACGAGCACGCCGACGCGCCGCTCGGGTCCCGGGCCGAAGTCGCGCAGCTTCTCGCCGAGGTCGTCGACGCCCTCGAGGTACTCCACGACCACGCCCTCGATGCGCAGGTCGTCGCCCCACACCTTCTCGACGAGCTCCGCGTCGTGCCGTCCCTCGACGAAGATCCGGCTGGCCCGGGCGACCCGCGCCTTGACGCCCTGGACGGCGACCGACCCTGACGCCGTACGCGTCGGGGCCGTCCGGTCCCTTGCGTGTCGGCGCGACGAGCACGACCGGCCGGCCCTCGAGCATGAAGCCCGGCCCGAGCGGGAACGTACGCCGCTTGTTGCGCCGGTCCTCCAGCGTCAGGGTGCCGAGGTCGCGCTCGACCTTGACGATCTCGCCGCACCAGTCGGTGGTGACCTCCTCGACGACCAGGCCGAGGTCGGCGTCGATCTCGGCGGCGCGGCCGTTCTTCGGCGTACGCCAGTCGGTCGCGAGCACGTCGGAGCCGTAGCGGTCGTTCGGGGAAGGGGCCACCGCAAACGCTAGGCGGCGACCGCGGGGAGGGGTACGCCGCGCCCGGATCCGATAGTCCGAGCGATCGGACGTCCCGGAGGCGGTCGGGGGCCGATCGCTGGGACATCGAGAACTGGGGCTTGCGTTAAGAACGTTCGCGATATATCGTCAACATATCGAGACAGTGTCGGTGAAGCCCGTGAAAGAATCCGGGCCCGACACCATCAATGAAAGGAGCTCTCGACATGGGACACCCAATGTGGACACCAGATTTTGAACCCACTCGCCGCCAGCGTGGCGGAGGCGAGGACATGGACGACACGGCGGCCCCGGCGGCCGTGGCAGGGGCGGCCCCTGGGGCGGCCCGATGGGCGGACCGCCGCCGTGGGTCGCGCAGATGTTCGGCCCCGAGTTCGGCGGGGGCCCCGGCGGACGTGGCGGGCGGCGACGGTCACGCGGTACGCCGTGGCGACGTCCGCTCGGCCATCCTCGACGTGCTGCACACCTCGGCGGAGCCGGTCAACGGCTACCAGGTGATCCAGCAGATCGCCGAGCGGACCGACGGCGTGTGGAAGCCGAGCCCCGGCTCGGTCTACCCGACCATCGCCCAGCTGCAGGACGAGGGGCTCGTCGAGGACGCGCCCACCGGTCGCAAGGCCGTCCAGCTGACCGAGGCCGGCACGACCTACGTCGCCGAGCACCCCGAGGAGATGGCGGCCGTCTGGGCGCCGTTCGCCGAGGAGGAGGACGACGACGAGGCGGTCAACTTCAAGCAGGTCATCGGCCAGACGGTCGGAGCGATCATCCAGGTCGCGACGACCGGCACGCCGGACCAGCGCGAGAAGGCGATCGAGATCCTCGGGGACACCCGCCGGCGGCTCTACGGGCTGCTCGCGGAGGGTCCTGAGGACACCGGCACGCAGGCACGGAAGCTCCGAGGAGGAGTGATGGACTCGCTGCGCCTCAGTGACGCCGACCGTGAGGCGGCCGTGGAGCTGCTCAGTGAGCACTACTCCATCGGCCGGCTGACCAAGGACGAGTTCGACGAGCGCAGCGACGCGGTGTGGTCGGCGAGGACCGCAGGGCGATCTCGCCCCGGTCTTCGCCGACCTCCCGGTCCGCTCCCCGGCGCCGGCCCGCCCGCGGGCCGCGGTCGCGCCCCGGCGGGCGGCGCCGGTTCCCGGTCTCCCTGGCGCCGGTCGCTGTTCGTGCTGGTCGCGATCACCGTGGTCACGCACCTGCCCTTCGTGTTGCTCGGGCTGGTGGCGTGGTTCGTGCTCTCGCACCGCTACGGCGTCGGCCGCCCACCCTGGGCGCGGCACACCGGCCGCCGGCGAGACGGCACTAGCCGCGGACGCTCTCGCACCCCTAGCGTGGGGCTCCATCCCTCGGGAAGGAGCCCACATGGCTGCCACCTCCGCCCACGCGGACGTCCAGGAGCGCGGGCTCGCCCGGTTCGCCCAGCGCATCGCCGGGTGGACCGAGAAGTGGTTCCCCGACGCCTACGTCTTCGCCCTGATCGGCGTCGTCGTCGTGACGCTGGCCGCGCTGCTCAACGGCTCCAGCCCCAAGGTGGTGGCCGAGGCGTTCGGCGGCGGCTTCTGGGACCTCGCCGAGTTCACGCTCCAGATGGCGATGGTCGTGCTCACCGGCTACATCGTGGCGACCTCACCGCCGGCCGCCAAGCTGATCGCGCGGATCGCGCAGGTGCCGAACACGGCCCGCGGTGCCGTCGCCTTCGTCTCGCTGATCGCCTGCTCGGTCTCCATGCTCAACTGGGGGCTGAGCCTCGTCTTCAGCGGGCTGCTGGCCCGCGCCATCGCCCGGCGGTCCGACCTCGAGGTGGACTACCGCGCGATCGGCGCCGCGGCGTACATGGGCCTCGGCGCCGTCTGGGCCCTGGGGCTCTCGTCCTCGGCCGCCCAGCTGCAGGCGACGCCCGAGTCGCTGCCGCCCGACCTGCTCAAGATCACCGGCGTGCTCGACTTCGGCGACACCATCCTCACCTGGCAGTCGCTGCTGATGGCGGCGATCCTGATCGTGCTGACCGTGGTCATCTCCTGGTTCTCGGCGCCGCAGGGGAAGTCGATCAAGACCGCCGAGGACATGGGCGTCGACCTCGACGACACCGTCGACCCGCCTGCCGCGAGCACCCGTCCGGGGGAGTGGCTCGAGCGCTCGAGGATCCTGCCGGCGTTCGTCGGCCTGCTGTCGCTGCTCTGGCTCGTCTACCAGTTCATCGACAACCCGTTCCTGACGGTGATCAGCAGCCTGGACACCTACCTGCTCGTCTTCGTGGTCCTCGGGCTGGTGCTCCACGGCACCCCGCGCGGGTTCCTCGACGCCACCACCAAGGCGGTGCCGACCACGGCCGGCGTGCTGGTGCAGTACCCGTTGTACGCCGCCATGGCGGCCGTCCTCACCGGTGCGGTCGGCCGCGGCGGCCTGTCGGTCTCCGAGCACCTGGCCAACCTGTTCACCGACCTCGGCGGCGGCGGCGGGTTCGCCATCGTGATCGCGATCTACACCGCGATCCTCGGGATCCTGGTGCCCTCCGGCGGCGGCAAGTGGCTGGTCGAGGCGCCCTACGTGATGCAGTCGGCGACCGACGTGCAGATGAACCTCGGCTGGACCGTGCAGATCTACAACGCCGCCGAGGCGCTGCCCAACCTGGTCAACCCGTTCTTCATGCTGCCGTTGCTGGCGGTCCTCGGCCTGCGCGCGCGCGACCTGATCGGGTTCACCTTCCTGCAGTTCATGTTCCACCTGCCGGTGGTGCTGCTGCTGCTGTGGCTGCTCGGGATGACCTTCGACTTCGTGGCGCCGGTGCAGCCCTAGCGACCGCCGGGACAGCCCACTGCTGCGCGGGTGATGCGGTGCAGCACCGCCGGCCGGAGCGGGTGACCCGTCCGGGAGCTGCGGCTGCTCGAAGTCGTCGGCCGGGTCGCGCGTCATCCCGAGCCGGCGCATGACGGCCCGGGAGCGCTCGTTGGTCGCGGTCGTGATCGACACGATCTCCTCGAGGCCCAGCGTGTCGAAGCCGAACGCCAGGGCCGCGCGACCGCCCTCGGTCGCGTAGCCGTGCCCCCACGAGGACCGCGACAAGCCGCCAGCCCACCTCGACGGACGGGTTGAAGTGGGCCTCGAAGGTCTGCCGGGCCAGCCCGACGAACCCGATCAGCTCACCGGTCGTCGCGCACCTCGGTCGCCCAGAGCCCGTAGCCGAGCGTGTCGAAGCTGTGCTCGGTCCGCTGGACCAGGGCGTCGCTCTGCGCGCGGTCGATCGGTCCGCGCAGGAGGCGCGTCACCTCGGGGTCGGCGTTGATCGCCGCGAACGGCTCGAGGTCGTCGTCGGTCCAGCGCCGCAGCAGCGAGCCGCTCGGTCTCCAGACGTGGTTCGCGGCTCGGCATCACAGCAGCGGCAGGCGCTTGGCGTCGCGGGGGAGCTGCTCGTAGCCACGGCGTACGGCGTCGGCCAGGGCCTCGCGCGGGTAGGGCCACGCCTCGGCCTCGAGCGCCTGCCCGAGGGGTACGCCGCGCCCGGCCAGGTCGCGGATCGTCTGGGCCACCACGCCGATCGAGGACCGCTGCTCGAACACGAAGTCGCGGTCGACGGGGGAGCCGTGGCCGGGCACGACGACGGTGGCCGGACCGATCAGCTCGAGCGTGAGGTCGAGGGCGTGCGGCCAGTCCAGCGGGAAGCAGTCCTCGCCGTACGACGGCATCCCGGACTCCTCGACGAGGTCCCCGGCGAGCAGCGACGTCCGCGTCGTCGATGCGTACGACGAGGTCGCCGGCGGTGTGGCCCCGGCCGGGGTGCACGAGCTCGACCGACCGGTCGCCGAGGTCGATCGCGGTCACCGAGGAGAAGGTGCGGTCGGCGGCGACGAGCGGCGGTCTCGGCGACCTCGTCCGCGCGGTCGTCACCCTCCTCGGGCATCATCCGCTTCTGGCGCTGCTCGCCGGTGGCGACGGTGGTCGCCGCGGCCGACTCGTGCGCGGTGATCGGGATCTCGCCGTACTCCTCGCGGAAGGCGCTGTTGCCGAAGGCGTGGTCGAAGTGGTCGTGGGTGTTGACCAGCCCGACCACCGGTCGCGACGAGAGCCGGCGGAGGTCGGCGATCACCTCACGGGCCGCCTTCGTGGAGGCGTGCGTGTCGACGACGAGCAGCCCGGCCTCGCCCTCGACCACGGTGACGTTCACGTCGTACCACTCGTAGCGCGCGACCCAGATGCGATCCCCGACCTCTGTGAACCCGTGTGTGTTTCTTGGCACGACCGCGAGCCTACGGCTCCCTAGTAGGCTTGGCACTCTGGACGAACGAGTGCCAGAGGACCGACGAGACCCGCGAGGAGGCGACATGCAGGAGGACCGCAGGCTCGCCGTGCTCCGCGCGATCGTCGAGGACTACGTCTCGACCCGGGAGCCGGTCGGCAGCAAGGCGCTCGTCGAGCGGCACCGGCTCGGGCGTCTCGCCCGCGACGGTGCGCAACGACATGGCCGCGCTGGAGGAGGAGGGGCTGATCGCCCAGCCGCACACCAGCGCCGGCCGGATCCCCACCGACAAGGGCTACCGCTTCTTCGTCGACCGGCTGACCCAGATCAAGCCGATGACCGCGGCCGAGCGGCGGGCGATCTCGACCTTCCTCGAGGGCGCGCAACGACCTCGACGACGTGATCCAGCGCTCGGTGCGCGTGCTCGCGCAGCTGACCCAGCAGATCGCGATCGTGCAGTACCCCTCGCTCGCCCGCTCGAGCGTGCGCCACATCGAGCTGGTCTCGCTGAGCCCGACGCGGCTGCTGATCGTGCTGATCCTGTCCACCGGCCGGGTCGAGCAGCGGGTGATCGAGCTGCCGGTCGAGCTCGACGCCCGAGTCCCTGGCCGTGCTGCGCTCGCGCATCCTGCACGCCGCGGTCGGCGAGCAGATCACCGTCGCGGCCAACGCGCTCGGTGCCCTGACCGAGCAGACCGACCACGTCGACCGCACCCACGTCGCGGTGATCGCGACCGCGCTGGTCGAGGCGATGTCCAACGAGCGCCAGACCGAGCGCGTGGTCGTCGGCGGCACCGCCAACCTCGCCCGGTTCGGCGACGGCTTCGACCAGTCCATCAAGCCGATGCTCGAGGCGCTCGAGGAGCACGTCGTGCTCCTCAAGCTGCTCGGCGAGGCGACCTCGTCCGACTCGATCACGGTGCGGATCGGCCACGAGGGCCCCTACACCGAGCTGGCCACCACCTCCGTCGTCGCCACCGGCTACGGCCCGGGTGAGGAGGCCGTCGGGTCGCTTGGCATCGTGGGACCCACCCGGATGGACTACCCGGGCTCGATGGCCGCCGTCCGCGCCGTCGCCCGCTACGTCTCCACCATCCTCGACCAGGCGTGAACCAGCGCCGCACTGCTGACCCCCCGAACCCCAGCCGAAAGAAACCAACGTGAGCCAGGACCCCTACGAGATCCTCGGCGTCTCCCGGGACGCCGAGGCCGACGAGATCAAGAAGGCCTACCGGCGTCTTGCCCGTCAGCTCCACCCCGACGTGAACCCCGACCCCGCGACCCAGGAGAAGTTCAAGGAGGTCTCGGCGGCCTACGAGGTGCTCTCCGACCCCGAGAAGCGGCGGATGTACGACCTCGGCGGCGACCCGTTCGGCCGCGGTGGCGCCGGCGCCGGCCAGGGAGCCGGGCTTCTCCTTCACCGACATCATGGACGCCTTCTTCGGCGGCCAGGCCGGCGGCGGCGGCCAGGGTCGCGGACCGCGTCCGCGCACCCGTCGCGGCCAGGACGCGCTCGTGCGGATCGAGATCGAGCTCGCCGAGGCGGCCTTCGGGGTCACCCGCGAGCTCAAGGTCGACACCGCCGTCCTCTGCACGGTCTGCCAGGGCAGCGGCGCGGCCGTCGGCTCGCGCCCGGTGACCTGCGAGACCTGCCACGGACGCGGCGAGGTCCAGCACGTGCAGCGCTCGTTCCTCGGCGAGATCCGCACCGTGCGCCCCTGTGCCGCGTGCCGCGGCTTCGGCGAGATCATCCCCGACCCGTGCCGCGAGTGCTCCGGCGACGGACGGGTGCGCTCGCGCCGCTCGATCACCGTCAAGATCCCGCCCGGGCGTGGACACCGGCACCCGCGTCCAGCTCGCCAGCGAGGGCGAGGTCGGTCCCGGTGGCGGCCCCGCCGGCGACCTGTACGTCGAGATCCACGTCGCCACCGCACCCGGTCTTCACCCGCGACGGCACCGACCTGCGCTGCCACGTCACGGTGCCGATGACCGCCGCCGCGCTCGGTACGACGATCCAGCTGCCCCTGCTCGAGGCCGACGTCGCCGATGCCGACTCCGACATGGAGCTCTGGGTCGACCTCGAGATCCGGCCCGGCACCCAGTCCGGCACGGAGACCACGCTGCGCGGCCGCGGCGTACCCCACCTGCGGTCGCAGGTCCGCGGCGACACGATCGTCACGGTCGAGGTCGAGACGCCGGGCCGCCTCGACGCGACCCAGGAGGGGCTGCTGCGCGAGCTGGCCAAGCTGCGCCACGAGGAGTCGCCCGACGGGCACATCCAGTCGCCGCAGAAGTCGGTGTTCGGGCGGCTCAAGGACGCCTTCAACCCCCGGTGACCGCTGCGGTGACCTGCCCGTCTTCCTCGGCCCGGTGACCGGGGTGGCCGTCGGGGACAGCGTGGTCGTCGAGGGCGACGAGGCGCGGCACGCGGTCGTCGTACGCCGGACGCGGGTCGGCGAGGAGGTCGTGCTCGTCGACGGGGTCGGGGACCTCCGCCACCTGCACCGTGTCGTCCACCTCCAAGACTCGCTGCGGTCGCGGTCACCGTCGGTCGCGCTCGAGCCCGGCGCCGATCCCGCAGGTCACCGTCGTCCAGGCGATCCCCAAGGGCGACCGGGGCGAGCTCGCCGTCGAGGTGCTCACCGAGATCGGGGTGGACCGGATCGTGCCGTGGGCCGCCGCGCGCTCGGTCGGCGTCTGGCGCGGCGAACGGGCCGCGAAGTCGCTGGCCAAGTGGCGGTCCACCGCCCGCGAGTCGGGCAAGCAGTCGCGGCGCGCGTGGCTGCCCGACGGTGACCCCGATGGCGTCGACCGCCGAGGTGGTCGACGCTGGTCGGGGCGGCCGACCTGGCCGTCGTGCTGCACGAGGCGGCGACGCGCCCGATGGCGGCGCTGTCCCTCGACGGGGTCGCCTCGATCCTGGTCGTCGTCGGGCCCGAGGGCGGGATCACCGACGAGGAGCTGGCGGCTTCGGTGCCGCGCACGTCGTACGCATGGGGGAGTCGGTGCTGCGCACGTCGACCGCCGGCGTCGCCGCGGTGGCCGCGCTGCTGTCGCGTACGTCGCGCTGGGCCTAGGCTCGGCCGTCGCGGCCGCGCAGGAAGTCGAGGACCTTCGCCGCCGGCATCTCGCACGGCTTGAGCAGGTCCTCGCCGCCGACGCGGTAGAGGTTGGCGCTGACCAGGTCGCTCCCGTCGAGCGCCTCGGCGAGCACCTTCTCGGAGCGTCCGCCGGCCAGCACGGTGCGGGTGACGCCGTAGCGGCGCCCGTCGTACTCCACGACCGACCAGCCGACCGGCAGCCGGTCGAAGAGTGCTTCAGGTCGTCCACCCCTCCATGGTGCTCGGCTTCCCACTAACGTGTCGCCGGTGAGCGAGATGCAGGAGACCCCGAAGCTCGACGCGGAGTACATCGAGCACGACCGGTCCACCGGCTCGAGGCCCGGATCCGCGCGCGGCTTCCCGGACCGCCGGCTGGGCGACGTGGCGCGCCGGCTGGGCGAGATGGTGCCGGTGATCCATGCGCGGTTTCGACAAGTCGAAGCAGCGCGTCTCAAGCGCATGCGCTGGTGTCGCGGGCCGCCAGCATCGTGATCGTGGTGCTGGACCCTGGTGGCCCTCGTGTTCGCGCTGCGGGACGCGATCCGCGACGGGCACGAGCAGTCCTTCGACTGGGTGCCGCTGGTGGAGAGCATCATCAACGACATCGTCTTCGCGGCGATCGCCGTGTTCTTCCTGTGGGCCCTGCCGGAGCGGCGCGAGCGTCGTACGCTCGTCGGCCTGCTCCACCGGCTCCGCTCCCTGGCGCACGTGGTGGACATGCACCAGCTCGACAAGGACCCGGAGCAGGCGCGCGCGGACTACGTCCCGACCGAGAAGAGCCCGCCGAGCCGGATGAACGCCGAGGAGCTGCACCACTACTTCGACTACTGCAGCGAGCTGGTGTCGCTGATCGCCAAGACGGCCGCCCTGTGCGCCGAGCACACGTCCGACCCCGTCGTGCTCGACACGGTCAGCGACATCGAGACGCTGGCCGCCCAGATGTCCCAGAAGATCTGGCAGAAGATCTCGCTGCTGCCGGAGCACTGAGCGGTCGACGAATCGGGCGGGGTGTCAGGGCACCTCCTGACGTTCCTGGGCGTTGCAACAGCCGACAACGTCAGGGATCCCCGGCTAACCGGGGAAACTGCACCCCTACTCCACCGACCCGCTTGGTGTCCTCGCTGGTCCCGACGCCCTCGCCGTCGGACTCGTCGGTGTCGTGGACGACGAGGGTGTAGTCGCCGGGGGCGGCGGTGACGGTGAAGGTGTACGGCGAGAGGGTGCAGCACTCGGTCGCGGTGGTGAAGCCGTTGCGGACGACGCGGTCGCCCTGCTTGAGCTCCCAGACGACGTTGGCCTCGAAGGTGGAGGCCTGGCCGGTGACCTGGAACTGGGTGGGCACCGTGGCGCCCTCGGCGGGGCGGTGATCGAGCACGGGGGCGAGCACCGAGTCGGCGCCGGCCCGCTGGACCGGGCGCGTGGTGTCGACGCCGAGGACCTGGCGGCAGGCTCGTCGTGCACGGTGAACCTCACCGGCGCCTCGCTCCTCGGCCATCGCGTCGGCGGTCCACGCCAGCGCCTGCAGCGACCATCCGGGCGGTCTCCTCGTCCATGCCCGCGGGCGCTCAGCGGCGCGGACAGGTCGATCGTGAGGGTGGTGCCGTCGGAGGACGTCTTGGCGGCGGCCCCGATCGGCGTCCAGACGTCGTAGTCGGGGTCGAGGGCCGGTGCCTCGAGGGCCTGCTCCACCGCGGCGTCGAGGTTGCTGCCCGTGACGTGCTCGACGGTGTGCGTCTCGGCGAAGAGCCGCGGTCCGGCCGCCGTACGCCCCACGTAGTAGACCGGCACGCGCACCGTCCGGCTCTCCTCGGCGCGGGCTCGGTCCGCTGCACGGTCGGTCCGGCTCGGCCCGCCGACCGACGGCGGGCTCGTCGCCCTGGTGTGCCCAGCCACGCGGCGCCGCCGATCACGGCGACGGTCGCCACCGCGGCGGCGACGGTGAGCGGCAGCCAGCGGGGCGGCGGGCGGGTCGGCCGGCGCGGGCGCGGACTGCGTCGGTGCCGCCCTCGGGGTGTACGCCGGAGACGGCGTCGTCGAAGAGCCCGCGCAGGTCGGAGTCGTCGTTCGGTGGGGTGGTCATGGGTTCTCCTCGAGGAGGGCGGACAGGTGGGTGCGCAGGGCGGCGGCCCCACGCGAGGCGTGGCTCTTCACGGCCCCGGCGCTGATCCCCAGGGTCTGGGCGATCTCGCGCTCGGAGAGGTCGAGGTAGTAGCGCAGCGCCAGCACCTCGCGCTGCCGGCGGGGCAGGGGCTGGAGCGCGTCGATCACGGCCCGGCGGCGTACGCCGCGCAGCAGGTCGTGGTCGGCCGCCCGGGCTCGTCGGCGAGCGGCGCTCGGGCGGGTGCCGGGCCACGACCTTCAGGTGGCGCAGCGTCGAGCGCGACCGGTTGACCACCGTCTGCCGCAGGTACGCCGGGGCGTTGTCCAGCTCCGTGCCCCGGCCGCAGCCGCTGGTAGACCGCCACGAACGAGTCCTGCACGACCTCCTCGGCGCGGCCGACGTCGCCGAGGAGCAGGACGGCGAGCCGCACCAGCCGGACGTAGTGCTCGTCGTGCAGCTGCTCGCAGGCGCTCGGCAGTCGGCGTCGATGGGCACCCCCTGGGCCGGTGGGCCGGGCGTCTTCGGGCAGGACGATGGTCACGTTAGTGGGACGCGCGGGTCACCCGATCGGTTTACACGCCGTACGGACCGATCGGGCATGCTGGGCACATGAGCGACGCACCCGCCGACGAGGACTGCCTGTTCTGCAAGATCGTCGCCGGCGACATCGAGGCCGACGTGGTCCACGAGACGCCGACGACCGTCGCCTTCCGCGACCTGAACCCGCAGGCGCCGACGCACGTCCTCGTCATCCCGCGCAGCCACTACCCGAACGCCGCGGCCCTCGCCGCGGGCGAGCCGGCGACGGCCGCCGACCTGTTCGACCGCCGCCGGGGCGATCGCCGAGAGCGAGGGTCTGGGGGAGGGCTACCGGCTCGTCTTCAACACCGGCGCCGCGGCCCACCAGACCGTCTTCCACGCCCACCTGCACGTCCTCGGCGGCCGCGCCATGACCTGGCCGCCGGGATGACCCTCGCCGGCCCACGGCGTACGACGGCCCTCGCGGTCGCCGTCCGCCCTGGCCCTCCTGCTCTCCGCCTGCGGCACCAGCGACGGGCACGACCACCGGAGCACGCGCCGCCGAGCCGCAGGCCGCCGGCGACGCAGCCCGCCGACGAGGCCGCACGACGCGCCACGCACGACGCCACAGGCCGAGGCCGCGCCGGTGCGGCACAAGCCGCTGCGCGCGGGGGAGCGGCGGGTCACGGTGCGGATGCCGGAGGACTACACGCCGTCGGCCCCCACCGGCGTCGGCACCGACGACTACCGCTGCTTCCTGCTCGACCCGAAGGTGCCCAGCGACCAGTTCATCACCGGCTTCAACATGCTGCCGGGCAACCCCGACGTGGTGCACCACGTCATCCTGTTCCGCGTGCCGCCGGACAAGGTCGCCGAGGCGGAGCAGAAGGACGCCGCGACGCCCGGCCAGGGCTGGACCTGCTTCGGCAACTCCGGGCTCGGCAGCGGGCTCGAGATCGACGACGCACCGTGGCTGGGCGCCTGGGCGCCCGGCGGCAGCGAGCAGATCTACGGCAAGGGGTTCGGCGAGAGGCTCGGCCGCGGGCTCCCGCGTGGTCATGCAGGTGCACTACAACCTGCTCGCGGGCAAGAAGCCCGACCGCAGCGCCGCCGAGCTGCGGCTGGCGCCGGTCTCGCGACAAGATCCGAGCCGCTCGAGACCCGGCTGCTGCCCGGCGCCGGTCGAGCTGCCGTGCCGCCCCGAGCACAGCGACGGCGAGCTGTGCGACCGCGCCGCGGCCCTCGCGGACGTCAAGAAGCGCTTCGGCGACGGCCCGGGCTCGACCGCCGACCTGCTGCACTTCCTCTGCGGGCCGGTCAAGGCCGGCCCGGTGCAGTCCTGCACCCGGACGGTCGCTCAGCCCGAGACGGTCCGCGGCGTCGCCGGCCACATGCACCTGCTCGGGCCGGTCGATCAAGATCGAGGTCAACCCCGGCAGGCCCGGCGCGCGGACCCTGCTGGACATCCCGGTCTGGGACTTCGACAACCAGGGCAGCCGGCCGATCAAGCCGGCCGCGCTGAAGCCGGGCGACACGCTCAAGGTCACCTGCCGGCACACCCAGGAGCTGCGCGACCGGCTGCCGTCCTTCGAGGGGCATCCCGGACAAGTACGTCGTCTGGGGCGAGGGCACCACCGACGAGATGTGCCTCGGCATCCTGCTGGTCACCCGCCCCTGAGCGCTGCCTCGACCGGCCACGATGGAGCCCAGCGCACGGCAACCCGGGTGCGCTGTCAATGAGGCCTGCGTAGCATTGGCGTGCACAGAACCCCCGACAGAAGGGCCGCCCCGCACCGGGGCATCCATGACTGAGACCAGCAAGGCCGACAGCGTCGGCACCGGCACGCGGCCACAGTCGGACCAGCCCGGGACGAGACCCAGCACACCGTCGTGGTGCCCAACAGCATCAACATGGTCTCGCTGCTCGGCCCCGGCGACGAGCACCTCGCCCTGATGGAGAAGGCGTTCGACGGCCGACCTCCACGTCCGCGGCAACCAGATCACCCTGCGCGGCGAGCCCGCCGAGATCGCGCTCGCCGAGCGGATGCTCGACGAGCTGGTGACGATCATCCGCACCGGCCAGGGCGTGACCACCGAGACCGTCGAGCGCGTGATCACGATGCTGCGCGCCGAGACCACCGAGCGTCCCGCCGACGTGCTGTCGCTGAACATCCTGTCCAACCGCGGCCGCACGATCCGGCCCAAGACGCTGAACCAGAAGCGGTACGTCGACGCGATCGACAAGCACACCATCGTCTTCGGCATCGGCCCCGCCGGCACCGGCAAGACCTACCTCGCGATGGCCAAGGCCGTGCAGGCGCTGCAGGCCAAGAAGGTCAACCGGATCATCCTGACCCGCCCGGCGGTCGAGGCCGGCGAGCGGCTCGGCTTCCTGCCCGGCACGCTCAGCGAGAAGATCGACCCCTACCTGCGCCCGCTGTACGACGCCCTCCACGACATGCTCGACCCCGAGACCATCCCCAAGCTGCTCGCCGCCGGGACCATCGAGGTCGCCCCGCTGGCCTACATGCGCGGCCGCTCGCTCAACGACGCGTTCATCATCCTCGACGAGGCGCAGAACACCTCGCCCGAGCAGATGAAGATGTTCCTGACCCGGCTCGGGCTTCGGCTCCAAGATCGTGGTCACCGGTGACGTCACCCAGGTCGACCTGCCGTCCGGCATCAAGAGCGGCCTGCGCGTCGTCGAGGAGATCCTCGACGGTATCGAGGACATCAGCTTCAACCGGCTCACCGCCCACGACGTCGTCCGCCACCGGCTGGTCGGCAAGATCGTCGCGGCCTACGAGGAGTTCGACGCCACGCGCCGAGGCGCAAGCGCGACCGCGACGCGGTGACCGCCGATGACCATCGAGATCCAGAACGAGTCCGGCCTCGAGCTCGACGAGCGCCGGACCCAGCGGCTGGCGCGGTTCGTGCTGGACCGGATGCGGGTGCACCCGCTCGCCGAGCTGTGCGTGACCGCCGTCGACGAGGACACCATCGCCGAGCTGAACGCGAAGTGGATGGAGAAGGACGGGCCGACCGACGTGCTCGCCTTCCCGATGGACGAGCTGCGTCCCGGCATGGTCAACGAGGAGCCCGAGGAGGGCGTCCTCGGCGACCTGGTGCTGTGCCCGGCCGTGGCGGCGGAGCAGGCGAGGACGGCCGGCCACTCGACCGCCGACGAGCTCGACCTGCTCACCGTGCACGGCATCCTGCACCTCCTCGGCTACGACCACGCCGAGCCCGAGGAGCACCAGGAGATGTTCGGTCTCCAGGCGCGGCTGCTCGCGGAGTGGCGTCGGCCACGAGGCCGACCGACCGCGCCGAACAGGCGTGACGCCGACATGAGCGGACACAGTCCGGGCCTGGTCCTGCTGGTCGTCGGCGCTGGTCGTGCTCGCCTCCGCCCTGACCACCGTGGAGGCCGCGCTCTCGGCGTTCTCGCGGGCGCGCGCGCTCGAGCTCGCCCACGAGCAGCGGCCCGGCGCGATCCGGCTGCTGCGCCTGCTCGACGACGCCGCCCACCACCTCAACGCGCTGCTGGTGCTGCGGCTGCTGACCGAGACCTCCGCGGTGGTGCTGGCCACGGCGATGGTGCTCGACCTGCTCGGTCCCGACGGGTGGACCTCGGTGCTGGTCGCCGATCGGCCTGATGTTCCTGGTGCTGTTCGTGGTGGTCGGGGTCGGCCCGCGCACCATCGGCCGCCAGCGCAGCGAGGACATCTCGCTGGCCACGGCCGGGCTGGTGCTCGGCGCTGGGGCGCGTCCTCGGGCCGCTGCCGCAGCTGCTGATCCTGATCGGCAACGCGCTCACGCCCGGGCAAGGGCTTCTCCGAGGGGCCGTTCTCCTCCGAGGCCGAGCTGCGCGAGATGGTCGACCTGGCCGAGGCCTCCAGCCTGATCGAGTCCGGCGAGAGCAAGATGATCCACTCGGTCTTCGAGCTCGGCGACACCTTCGTCCGCGAGGTGATGGTGCCGCGCACCGACGTCGTCTACATCGAGCGCACCAAGACGCTGCGCCAGGCGATGTCGCTGTTCCTGCGCAGCGGCTTCTCCCGGGTCCCGGTGGTGGGGGAGGACCTCGACGACATCGTCGGCTTCGCCTACATCAAGGACATCAGCAAGCGGGTCTTCGACCGCCAGGCCGCCCAGACGACCGAGCAGGTCGAGTCGATGATGCGGCCGGTCTTCCACGTCCCCGACTCCAAGCCGGTCGACGACCTGCTCCGCGAGATGCAGGCCGAGCGCCGGCACATCGCCGTCGTGGTGGACGAGTACGGCGGCACCGCCGGCATCGTCACCATCGAGGACATCCTCGAGGAGATCGTCGGCGAGATCACCGACGAGTTCGACGCCGAGGAGGAGTCGCGTCGAGGAGCTCGAGGACGGCTCCCGCCGGGTCTCCGCGCGGTTCCCGGTGGACGACCTCGACGAGATCCTCGGCGTCGAGATCGAGGACGACGAGGTCGACTCGGTCGGCGGGCTGATGGCCAAGCACCTCGGCAAGGTCCCGATCCCCGGCTCCACCGTCGAGGTCGCCGGTCTGCGGTTCCTGGCCGAGGAGGCCAAGGGACGCCGCAACCGGGTCGGCACCGTGCTGATCACCCCGTCGCAAGCCGAGACCTGGCCGGCGTCGACGACGCGAGCGCTCCGCGTCGCGCTCCACGCCGCTCCAGGCTCCGTCACTAGCCTGCCCCTAGACTCACGGCCGTGACTCGCTGCCACCCGAGGACAACAAGCTCGTCGTGCTCGCCAGGGCGACCCGGGCCCGCACCGGCGCTGCCGAGGGGGCCGCGCTGCGCGACCTCGACGGCCGCACCTACGCCGCCGCGACGGTGGACCTGCCGTCCCTGCAGGTCTCCGCCGTCGGGGTGGCCGTCGTCGATGGCCGTGGCCAGCGGGGCGAAGGGCGCCGAGGCGGTGGTGGTGCTCACCGAGGGCGAGGTCGCGCCGGCGACCTGGACATCGTGCGCGATTTCGCCGGCACCGGGGTCCCCGTCCACCGGGGCACTCCCGCGGGAGCGGTCGAGGACACGCGTCCGGACATGACCTGACCGGCCGAGAGATCTGACAGGATCGGGAATGCGAGAATCTGGACATGATGGTTGTGCCGGGCAACCAGAGCCGGGGGTGAAATCCGGCGATGATCGGAACGGCGAAGCACGAGGAAGCCGTACGACGACTGCAGGCGTCGTACGACGCGATCGCGCCCGGGTCACCGGTGCGGCTGGCGAAGCGCACCTCCAACCTCTTCCGCCCCCGCGACGCGCGTGGCCACGCCCGGCCTCGACGTCTCCGGTCTCGGCGGCGTGATCAGCGTCGACCCGGTCGCGCGGACCGCCGACGTCCAGGGCATGTGCACCTACGAGGACCTCGTCGACGCGACGCTGCCCTTCGGCCTGATCCCGCTCGTGGTCCCGCAGCTGCGCACGATCACGCTCGGCGGCGCGGTCACCGGCCTCGGCATCGAGTCGACGTCGTTCCGCAGCGGACTGCCGCACGAGTCGGTGCTGGAGATGGACATCTTCACCGGCTCCGGCGAGGTCGTCACGGCGACCGCCGGACAACGAGTACGCCGACCTGTTCGCGACCTTCCCCAACTCCTACGGCTCGCTCGGCTACGCCACCCGGCTGCGGATCGAGCTCGAGCCGGTGGGGTCCCACGTCGCCCTGCGGCACGTGCGCTTCGCCGACGCCGACCTCGCTGCAGGACGCGATCGACACCGATCACCGACACCGGTGAGTGGGACGGCGTGCACGTCGACGGCCTGGACGGCACCGCCTTCGAGCCGGGCGACTACGTGCTGACCCTGGCGCAGTGGACCGACGCGGCCGACGGCGCGAGGCGTCGGACTACGTCGGCCAGAAGATCTACTGGCGCTCGATCCAGGAGCGCGACACCGACCTGCTGACGACCTACGACTACCTGTGGCGCTGGGACACCGACTGGTTCTGGTGCTCGCAGGCCTTCGGCGCCCAGAACAAGTACCTCCGCCGCGTCTGGCCGCGGCGGATGCGCCGCTCGGAGACCTACCAGCGCATCCTCGGGCTCGAGCGCCGCTTCGACATCGTCGCCCGGCTCGACCGCCGCGCCGGCCGTCCGCAGCGCGAGCGCGTGGTCCAGGACATCGAGGTGCCGGTCGCCCGGCTCGGCGAGTTCCTCGACTGGTTCGACGAGGACGTCGGGATGCGGCCGGTGTGGCTGTGCCCGCTGCGCCTGCGCGGCGAGACCTCCTGGCCCTCGTACCCGCTCGAGCCCGGCCTGACCTACGTCAACGTCGGCTTCTGGGGCACGGTGCACGTCGGCGACGACGCCCCGAACAGCCCGATCAACCGGGCGATCGAGGACAAGGTGGCCGAGCTCGACGGCCACAAGTCCCTCTACTCCGAGTCCTTCTACGATCCGGCGACCTTCGACCGGCTCTACGACGGCGCCAACCTCGACTGCCGTGAAGAAGCGATATGACCCCGACGACCGGCTGACCAGCCTCTACGACAAGGCGGTGCGACAACGATGACCACGATGAAGGACGCGACCTCCACGCTGACAACGCACGATGACCCTGGCGGAGGTGTTCGAGTCCCTGCTGGCCAGGCCGGTGCCCATCCGGTTCACGGCGTACGACGGCAGCTCGTCGGGTCCCGAGGACGCCGTCGTCACCATCGAGCTCAAGAACGAGCGCGGGCTGGCCTACCTGATCACCGCCCCCGGTGACCTCGGCATGGGCCGCGCCTACGTGGCCGGCGACATCGAGCTGCACGGCGTGCACCCCGGCGACCCCTACGACGTGCACGTCCTGCTGATGCGCGAGCTGAAGTTCCGGCGTCCGAGCGCGGCCGAGGCCGTGGCGATCATGCGCTCCATCGGCCTGTCCCACCTGATGCCGCCGGCCCCGCCGCCGCAGGAGCACCTGCCGCGCTGGCGCCGGATGATGGAGGGGCTGCGGCACTCGCCCGGAGCGCGACGGCAAGGTGATCCAGCACCACTACGACGTCTCGAACCGGTTCTACGAGCTGGTGCTCGGCCCGTCGATGACCTACACCTGTGCGCTCTACCCGACCGGTGACGAGACCCTCGAGGAGGCGCAGCACGCGAAGTACGACCTCGTCGCCCGCAAGCTCAACCTCCAGCCCGGGCAGCGACTGCTCGACGTCGGCTGCGGCTGGGGCGGCATGGTGCGCCACGCCGCCCGCGAGTACGGCGTCGCGCGCCCTCGGCGTGACCCTCTCCCGCGAGCAGGCCGAGTGGGCCCAGGCGAAGATCAAGGAGGAGGGGCTCGACCACCTCGCCGAGGTGCGCCACCTGGACTACCGCGACGTCAAGGAGACCGGCTTCGACGCGATCAGCTCGATCGGCCTGACCGAGCACATCGGGGTGCACAACTACCCGTCGTACTTCAAGCTGCTGCGCGAGCAAGCTCGTGCCCGGTGGCCGGCTGCTCAACCACTGCATCACCCGGCCCGTGAACAAGCCGATCCCGACCGGCGCGTTCATCGACCGCTACGTCTTCCCCGACGGTGAGCTGACCGGATCCGGCAGGATCATCACCGAGGCCCAGGACGCCGGTCTCGAGGTGCACCACGAGGAGAACCTGCGCATCCACTACGCCAAGACGCTGGCCGGCTGGGGCGCCAACCTGGAGAAGAACTGGGACGAGTGCGTCGCCGAGGTCGGCGAGGGCACGGCCCGGGTCTGGGGTCTCTACATGGCCGGCTCGCGGATGCACTTCGAGCGCAACGAGATCCAGCTCCACCAGGTGCTGGCGACGAGGACGGACAGCGACGGCGACAGCCACTACCCGCTGCGACCGGACTGGTGACGTCCGCCTGACCGGTGCCGCGGGCTGAGACGTTCGGCGCTTCTCCGGACGCTCGGGCGCGGTGCGAGGCATAGTCTCGCAAACCGCCTGAGCCTCCCGGGAGTCCGCGATGTCCGCTGCACACACCTGTCTTCTCGGGATCAGCGTGAGCCCGCGTGCGTAGGCGGACTGCTGGCGCTGCGGCTGCTGGTCGTCGTGCTGGGGCTCGCCCTGCTGGCCGCCGGTCAGCTCCCGGCGAGCGCCCGGACTCAGCGGCCGGTCCCCGTCGGGAGCGACCCGTTCAAGGCCGGTGCGCGCCTACCACGGCGACTTCCCCGATCCGACCGTGTGGCGGGTCGGGAGTCGCTTCTACGCTGCCTCGACCACCGTCGCCGCGCTCAACCTGCCGGTGATGAGCTCCACCGACCTGCGCACCTGGACGGCGAAGCCCAGGAGCAATCCGGCGGACCCGTGGAGCCACGACGGCATCCCCGCGCCCCCGTCGTGGGCCCAGAAGAAGACCTCGGGCGGACACACGTTCATGGCGACCTGGGCCCCCTCGGTGGCGCGGCTGGGCAACGGCTCCTACGTCGCGGCGTACTCCGTCCCGCGCGCCAGTGACGGACGCCGTTGCCTCTCGCTGGCGCACAGCTCCTCGCCGATGGGGCCGTACGTCGACTCCTCGACCGCGCCACTGGGCTGTGCCAACGGGGTGATCGACCCGCAGATCTTCATCGACGGCGGCCGGGTCCTGCTGCTCTACAAGCTGCTGGGCTCGCCCGGCCGGATCATGATCCGGCGGCTGAACTCGACGGCCACGGCGTGGGGCGTCGGCAGCGCGAACTACCCGCTGCTCAACCCCGGCGCGGCCTGGGAGGGCTCGGTCGTCGAGAACCCCGCGATGGTCCGGGCGCGCGGCCGCCTCTACCTGTTCTACTCGGGCAACGACTGGACGACCTCGAGATATGCGACCGGATATGCGGTGTGCCAGTCGATCACCGGTCCGTGCAGGCGACTGGGCCGGGTCCTGGTCACCGGCCGGTGGCTCACCGGGCCCGGCGGCGCCACCCCGTTCTTCGACCTCCAGGGCCGGCTGCGACTGGCCTTCCACTCCTGGAGCCACGGGAACGTCGGCTATCCGAAGTCGGAGTCCTGCCGCAGCACGGCGAAGGGCTGTGCCCAGCGACGGATGCTCCTCGCCTACCTCGTCGGCGGCAAGGGCGACCACCTCCGCCTGCACAGCTGGTACTGAGCCCGCCGGCCGGCGGATAGCCTTGTCGGTGACCTCCCGGACTCCCTTCGACGCTGTGGTGCGCCAGCGCATCGTGCTCGGCGAGCACCTGGTGCGTCTCGTGCTGGAGGTTCCCGAGGGGTTCGCCTCGACCGGTGTGCCCGACGAGTGGGTCGCGCTGACCGTGCCGGGTCAGTTCCAGACCCGCTACTACACGGTGCGCTCGCTCGTCGACGGCGTACTCCTCCTCGACGTGGTGGTCCACGAGCAGGGGCTGGTCACCGAGTGGGCCCAGACCGACTGCGTGGGCCAGACGCTCGGCCTGTCCGCGCCCAAGGGGTCCTTCGAGCTTCCCGACGACGCGGGCTGGGTGGTGCTGGCCGGTGACCTCACCGGGCTCCCGGCCATGGCGCGCATCGCGGAGAGTCTCGGCTCGCTTCCGGTGCAGATCCACGCCGAGGTGCCCGACGGGGCGATGCCCGACTACGTGGCCGCGCCGGTGGAGTGGCACGAGGCCGCGTCCGGGACGAGCGACCTCGCCGCGATCGTGCGCGACCTGGCCTGGCCCGATGGCCCTGGCTACTTCTGGATGGCGGGGGAGTCGGCGCAGATGCGCGACATCCGACGCCACGTCCGCCACGAGCTCGGCTGGGACAACCGGCACTACGACGTGATGGGCTACTGGAGCGGCAGCCGCGGCCGGCAGGCACGCCAGGTGGACCCGGGGCCGATCTATGCGCGTGGCCGTGCCCTCGGGCGCACGGACGAGCAGATCTGGGCCGACTACGACGCCGCTCGCGAGCGCGCATGACTGCCAACACGACTGGACACCGCTCTGGCTTCGCCTGCTTCGTGGGGCGCCCGAACGCCGGGAAGTCCACGCTGACCAACGCGCTGGTCGGCACCAAGGTCGTGATCACCAGCTCCAAGCCGCAGACCACGCGGACCGTCGTACGCGGGATCGTGCACCGCCCCGACGCCCAGCTGATCCTCGTGGACACCCCGGGGCTGCACCGTCCCCGCACGCTGCTCGGCGAGCGGCTCAACGACCTGGTCACCAGCACCTGGTCCGAGGTCGACGTGGTCGGGGTGTGCTTCCCGGCCAACGAGAAGATCGGCCCCGGCGACCGGTTCATCGTCACCGAGCTCGCGAAGGTACGCCGGACCGTCAAGGTGGCGATCGCGACCAAGACCGACCTCGCCACCCCTGACCAGATCGGCCAGCACCTGCTCGACATCCAGGCCCTGGGCCAGGAGACCGGCACGGAGTGGGCCGAGATCGTCCCGGTCTCGGCCGTCGCGGGCGACCAGGTGGAGCTCCTCGAGCGGCTGCTGATCGGGCATGCTCCCCGAGGGGCCGCCGCTCTACCCGGACGGTGAGCTCAGCGACTCCCCCGAGGAGGTGATCGTCGCCGAGCTGATCCGCGAGGCCGCGCTCGAGGGTGTCCACGACGAGCTGCCGCACTCGATCGCCGTACATGGTCGAGGAGATGGGCCTCAAGGAGGGACGCCCGGCCGACAAGCCGCTGCTGATCGTGCACGCCAGCCTGTTCGTCGAGCGCGACTCCCAGAAGGGGATCATCATCGGCCACAAGGGCGCGCGGCTCCGCGCCGTCGGCACCGAGGCCCGGCACCAGATCGAGGCGATGCTCGGCACGCCGGTCTACCTGGACCTGCACGTGAAGATCGCCAAGGAGTGGCAGCGCGACCCCCGCCAGCTCCGCAAGCTCGGCTTCTAGCACGCCGACCGGGCTCTTTCCCGTGCCCGGTCGACGGATCCCCGCTGACATTTGTCACGGGCGGGTCGTGACGCACGGTCTGAGTGCGGGGGCGAACGGCCGCGCATGCTGGTCGCATGACAACAGACACCGGCACGGCAGTGCGGTTGACCTCGGTCACGAAGGAGTTCGGGAACGTCCAGGCGGTCCGGGGGATCGACCTCGAGATCCAGCCGGGCGAGATGGTCGCGTTCCTCGGTCCCAACGGCGCCGGCAAGACCACCACGATCGACATGATCCTCGGCCTGTCCCGCCCCACCACCGGCACGGTCGAGGTCTTCGGGATGCAGCCGCGCCAGGCGATCGCCCGCGGCCTCGTCGCCGCGGTGATGCAGACCGGCGGACTGCTCAAGGACCTCACGGTTCGCGAGACCGTGCAGTACACCGCCAGCCTGTTCGCCGACACCAAGCCCGTCGACGAGGTGCTCGACACGGCCGGGATCACCGGCATCGCCGAGCGCAAGGTCGCGAAGTGCTCCGGCGGTGAGCAGCAACGGCTCCGGTTCGCGATGGCGCTGCTGTCCGACCCGGCCCTGCTGCTGCTCGACGAGCCGACCACCGGCATGGACGTCGAGGGGCGCCGCTCCTTCTGGGGCGCGATCCGCGAGGACGCGCGCCAGGGACGGTCCGTGTTGTTCGCGACGCACTACCTCGAGGAGGCCGACCAGTACGCCGACCGCATCATCCTGATCAGCAACGGCCTCGTCGTCGCCGACGGATCCGGCAGCGAGATCAAGGCGCTGGCGACCGGGCGGACGGTCCGCGCGACCCTTCACGACGCGGACACCACCGCCCTGTCGGCCCTCGGTGGCGTCGACAACGTCGAGATCCGCGGCGACCAGGTGCTCGTGCACGCCAAGGACAGCGACGCCGTGGCGCGCTACCTCCTCAACGAGACGGCCGCCCGCAACCTGGAGATCACCGCCCGCGGCCTCGAGGACGCGTTCCTCAGCCTGACCGGACGCACGGACACCGACCTCCAGGCGCACCACCAACCACAGGACCTCGAGAACGAAGGAGCCGTCCGATGAGTACGACGAGGGCGATCGACCCCACTGCCAGGCGCGTCCCGCCGATGGGCGGGTTCAACACCACGATGCTGTCCATCGAGCTGAAGCGGATGCTGCGCAACCGACGGACGGTGATCTTCGCGCTGATCTTCCCGGCCGCGATGTTCTTCGTGTTCGGCTCCGGCAGCCAGGGTGACGAGAAGGTCGGCCAGGGCAACGTCTCGGCGTACGTCATGGTCTCGATGGCGCTGTACGGCGGAGCGCTGATCGCCGCGTCCACCGGCGCGGGCGTGGCCGTCGAGCGCGCTCTCGGCTGGTCGCGGCAGCTGCGCCTGACGCCGTTGAACCCAGCCGTCTACATCACGGTCAAGGCGTTCGTCGCCCTGGTGATGGGCGGCCTCGCCATTCTCGTCGTCAACGTCATCGGCGCCGTGCAGGGCAAGCCGCAGATGCCGACGATGACGTGGATCTGGTGCGCCCTGCTCACGCTGGTGTGCGTGATGACGTTCGCAGCGCTGGGGGTCTTCGTCGGCTACATCGTCCCCGGCGAGAACGCGATGCAGATCCTCGGTCCCGGCCTCGCGCTGCTGTCCTTCCTCGGCGGCCTGTTCATCCCGCTGAGCCAGTACAGCCCGATGATCCGCGACATCGCCTACTGGACGCCGATGTACGGCGTCGCCGAGGTCGCCCGCGCACCGCTCACCCACGAGCTCCCGTGGTACGCCGTGGTCAACGCCGTCGTCTGGCTGGGCCTGTTCGTCGCCGGCGCCGCGTGGCGGATGAGCAAGGACACGGCGCGGGTCTGAACGCGGACCCGCGAACCGCAGCCGCACTACCGTGAGCAGCATGACCCACGCAGCGAAGGTCAGCCGCAACGGCTGGGGCGCAGAGGGCGAGCGCCCCGGCCGTTTCGGCCTGTTCTTCATCGGCATCTGGACGCTGTTCCTGCTGATTCCGCTCAACGCGGGATGGGAGCAGCGCGACGAGGTCTCCGGCTGGGTCGGCATCGTCGGCACCCTGCTGTTCGCCGTCGTCTACCTGACGATCTTCGCCCGGCGCCGGATCTCGCTGCGCAGCGGCATGCCGTACGCCGAGCTCGTCCCGGGTCTCCTCGCGATCGTCGGGGCCGCCGCCCTCGCGCTGGTGGTGTGCGTCGCGGTCGGGCAGGACGGTACGGCGACCGGGGTCTACCTCTGCGTGCTCTGCGCCATGACCCTGCCGCGCTACTGGGCACTGCCGAGCGCGATCGTCGTCGCAGCCGCGTTCTACCTCGCAGGCTTCGTGGTTCCCGGCTGGAGCCACGATCCGGGCCTCCTGCTGAGCATGCTGGCCGCGACGGTCGCGGTCTGGGGCATCCAGCAGATGCTGATCCGCAACACCCAGCTGGTCGCCTCGGAGAGGGAGAACCAACGGCTGGCAGTCTCCGAGGAGCGCAACCGGTTCGCCCGCGACCTGCACGACATCCTCGGCCACTCGCTCACCGTGATCACCGTCAAGGCCGAGCTGGCCAAGAAGCTGATGGACGTGGATCCCGGAGCGCGCGAGGGCGGAGATCGACGACCTCGAGTGGCTCTCGCGAGACGCCCTGGCCGACGTACGCCGGGCGGTGGAGGGCTATCGCGAGCTGACCCTGCCCGGGGAGATCACCCGCGCCCGCACGGCGCTGGCCGCCGCCGAGATCGAGGCCGACCTGCCCAACTCGGTCGACGACGTACCCACCGACAAGCGCGAGCTGTTCGCCTGGACGATCCGCGAGGGCGTCACCAACGTGATCCGGCACAGCAACGCCCACCGCTGCACGGTCGTGCTGACGCCCGACTGCGTGGAGATCCGAGACGACGGCATCGGCCCCGCCCAGGAGTCCGTGGGACACGGACTGACCGGGTTGCGCGAGCGCGCCCGGGCGATCGACGCGACGGTGGTGACGCGCACGCTCGAGCCGGGCTTCTCGCTGTCCGTGGTGCTGCCGTGACGCCAGCCTCGACGCCAGCCTCGACGCCAGCCTCGGCCGGCCGGCCCATCCGGATCCTGCTCGCCGACGACCAGGCGCTCGTCCGCGGCGCCCTCTCCGCGCTGCTCGGGCTCGAGCCCGACATCGAGGTCGTCGCCGAGGTCGGTCGAGGTGACGAGGTCCTCGACGCCGTGCTCGAGCACCACCCCGACGTAGCCCTCGTCGACGTGGAGATGCCCGGCATGGACGGCATCGCCGCGGCCGCGACCGTGCGGGACCGTGCGCCCGGCACCCGCGTGCTGATCGTGACCACCTTCGGGCGGCCCGGCTTCCTGCACCGCGCGATGAAGTCCGGCGCCAGCGGGTTCGTGGTCAAGGACACCCCGGCGGCACAGCTCGCGGACGCCGTACGACGGGTGCACGCCGGGCTGCGCGTGGTCGACCCGTCGCTGGCGACCGACAGCCTGGTCGCGGGGGAGTCGCCGCTCACTGCTCGCGAGACCGACGTGCTGCGCGCCGCCCTGGACGGATCGCCCGTCGCGGCGATCGCGGGCAGGCTGTTCCTCTCCGAGGGCACCGTCCGCAACCACCTCTCCGCCGCGATCGGCAAGACCGGAGCCGCGAACCGTGCCGAGGCCGTCCTCGTCGCCACCGGCAACGGCTGGCTGTAGGACTGCGGCCGCGGGGCAGTAGCGTCGGGTCGTGATCTGGGACGACCTGTACGACGACGCCTCCCGCGAGCGTCTCGTCGACGAGCCCACGAAGCGGGTCGACGCCCCCGAGCGGACCCCGTTCGAGCGCGACCGTGCCCGCGTCGTGCACTCCGCGTCGCTGAGGCGGCTCGCCGCCAAGACCCAGGTGCTCGGACCGCAGGCCGACGACTTCGTCCGCAACCGGCTCACCCACAGCCTCGAGGTCGCCCAGATCGCCCGCGACCTTGCCCACCCGCTCGGCTGTCACCCCGACCTGGCGGAGACCGCGGCGCTCGCGCACGACATGGGGCACCCGCCGTTCGGCCACAACGGCGAGGTCGCGCTGGACCTGCTGGGTGCCGACTGCGGTGGCTTCGAGGGAAACGCCCAGACGCTGCGCATCCTCACCCGCCTCGAGGCGAAGTCCGCCGACGCCGAGGGACGCTCGGTCGGGCTCAACCTGACCCGCGCCACCCTGGACGCGTGCACGAAGTACCCGTGGACCCGCGCCAGCGCCGGGCAGGACGGCAAGTTCGGCGTCTATGCCGACGACCTGCGCGTCTTCGGCTGGCTGCGCGACGGTCTGGACGGGTCCCGTCGCTGCGTCGAGGCGCAGGTGATGGATGTCGCCGACGACGTGGCCTACTCGGTGCACGACCTCGAGGACGGCATCGTCGGTGGCCGGATCGACCTGGGGCTGCTCGACCACGCCGACGAGCGCGCCGCGACGTGGCAGACGGTGCGCGACTGGTACCTCCCCGACGCCTCCGACGCCCTGCTCGACGAGGCGCTCGGCCGGGTCCGTTCGGTGACCTCGTGGCCCGGCTCGTCGTACGACGGGAGCAGGCGTGGCCTGGCTTCCCTGAAGAACCTCACCAGCGACCTGATCGGCATCTTCTGCGGAAGCGTCCAGCGCGCCACCCAGCAGGAGTACGGCGACGGGCCGCTCGTGCGCCACCAGGCCGACCTGGTCGTGCCCGCGGAGACGTGGCAGGAGATCGCCGTGCTCAAGGGCATCGCGGCGCACTACGTCATGCGTGCCCAGGATCGACTGGACCTGATGGACCGTCAGCGGAGCCTCCTCGACGAGCTGTTCGAGGCGATGTGGAAGCGGGGGAGCGACGCGCTCGACCCGGCGCTGCGCGAGGACTTCGTCGAGGCCGCCGACGACGCCGCCCGCAGACGTGTGGTGATCGACCAGATCGCCAGCCTGACCGACTCCTCCGCCGTCACGCGGCACGCCCACCTGGTTGGCGGTGGCGGGGCCATCCGCGAGAAACTGGTGCCATGAACTCCTCTCGGAACTCCGTCTGGCCCGCTGGTGTGGCTGCCCTTCGAGCCCGACGTGCTGGGCGAGCTGCCCGAGGGGCTGCGCTACGAGCACGTCGACCCGGACCACCTGCCCGACACCGGTGACGACGTCGAGCTCTACGTGCTGCCCTACCGGTTCCGCCCGTCCGACGGGGACGTGCTGGCCAGGCTGCCGAAGCTGAAGGTCGTGCAGACGATGTCGGCCGGGGTCGAGCACATCCAGCGCTACGTCCCTGAGGGAGTGCTGCTGTGCAACGGTCGTGGCATCCACGACACGTCCACTGCTGAGCTGACCCTGACGCTCATCCTGGCGAGCCTGCGCGGCGTCCCCGGGTTCGTGCGCGACCAGGATCGGGGCGAGTGGCGGCCCGAGACGCGGGAGTCACTCGCCGACAAGCAGGTGCTGATCGTCGGCTACGGGCAGATCGGCGAGGCGATCGAGGCCCGTGTGCTGCCGTTCGAGGCCGAGGTGGTCCGCGTCGCGCGCAGTGCCCGCGACGGCGTACACGCGATCGGCGAGCTGCCCGACCTGCTGCCTCAGGCCGACGTGGTGGTGCTGATCGTGCCCGGCACCGACCAGACGACAGGACTGTTCGATGCGGAGATGCTGGCGCACCTCAAGGAGGGCGCGCTGCTGGTGAACATGTCGCGCGGGCCGGTGGTGGACACCGCGGCGCTGCTTGCCGAGCTGCGGAGCGGGCGCATCCATGCCGCCCTCGACGTCGTCGACCCGGAGCCGTTGCCGGCGGACCACCCGTTGTGGAAGGCCCCGAACCTGCTCATCGCCCCGCACGTGGGTGGCAACAGCACCGCGATGGAGCCGCGCGCCCACAAGCTCGTCCGCGAGCAGCTCCACCGGTTTGCCGCCGGGGAGCCGCTCGCCAACGTGATGACCGGCGACTACTGAGGCCCTCGGACGTCATACGTTGCGGCGCCAATAGCAACCAGCTCGTATGACGTCCTGGGCCGGCCGGCTCAGGGAAGCGTGCCCTGCGGGCCGGAGTTCTCCTGGAAGACCGTGCTCTCCGGGTTGAGCTTGTCGACCGGGTCCTTGGAGGTCGCGGACTTCACCTTGGTGGTGGCCGTGTCGGCCACCTCGGTGAGCTTGTCCTTGACGACCGGAGCCTTGTCCTTGGCGATGTCCACCGCCTGCTGGGTCTTCTCCTGCACCCGGGGGTCGTCCTTCACCTTGTTGAAGGTCCCGCGGATCTGCTCGTAGCGCTTCTCGCCGGCCTTGGCGCCGAGCACGTAGCCGATGCCGCCCGCGATCAGCAGGGGGAGTCTCTTGATGATCATTTCTTGTTCTCCTTCTGGGAGCTCTGCTCCTCATCCGATGAGCCGTTCGCCTCCGCCTGGCGGCGGATCTTGCGTCCGACTGCGACGTCCTTGTCCCGCTTCTTGCGGGCCTTCCTGATGCCGCGGGTGTCGCGGGCCGGGAGCTGGAGCTCCTCCTCGGCCGCGATGCCCGCCTGGAGCTGCCGGCCGCGCTCGAGCTCGGCGTCGAGCTCGCCCCCGAACAGCAGCGCCAGGTTGGTGATCCACAGGAACAGCAGCGTGACGATCACGCCCGCCACCGATCCGTAGGTCTTGTTGTAGCTGCCGAAGTTGCCGACGTAGAAGGCGAAGCCGACCGAGGCGACCACCCAGACGAGGATGGCGACGCCCGCACCGACGGAGATCCAGCGGAACTTCGGCTGCTGCACGTTGGGCGTGACGTAGTAGAGCAGCCCGACGACCACGACCACGATCACCGCGAGCACCGGCCACTTCACGATGGACCAGACGGTCACGGCCGTGTCGCCGAGACCGATCACGTTGCCGATCGACTCGGCGACCGGTCCGGACACGATCAGCATCAGCAGCGCGAGAGCTGCCAGGACGACGGCGACCAGGGTCAGCAGCAGCATGGTCGGGCGGAGCTTCCAGAACGGACGCCCCTCGTCGATCTCATAGATCCGGTTCATCGCCCGGCCGAAGGCGCCGACGTAGCCGGACGCGGACCACAGGGCAGCCAGGATGCCGATGACGAGAGCAGCGCCAGCGGACTTGGACTGGGTGACCTGCTCCAGTGCCGTCTTCACGTTGGCCAGGACATCGGACGAGACGAGAGGGCGCAGCGTGTCGAGGACCGTCTTGACGGACTCGTCGGCCTGGCCCACCACGCCCAGCACGGAGATCAGCGCCAGCATGGCCGGGAACACGGCCAGCACGGCGTAGTAGGTCAGGGCAGCCGCGAGGTCGGTGCACTGGTCCTCGGAGAACTCGTGCATCGTCTTGCGCAGCACGTAGAACCAGGAGCGCTTGCTCAGGTCCGTGGGGTCGTCGGGCTTGCGCTTGTCGTCGGGGTCGGGCATCGCCGACTCGGTGCGGTCCTCACCGCGCCCCTCACCCTCCTGTACGGCGGTCTTGCTCATCCTCGACGCCGCCGCAACCACACGATCAGTGCCACGCCGACGACGACCGCGGCGGCAGCGCCGAGCACCTCGGGACGGGGCTTCCCGTCGTCCGTCGTGGAGAGGTCCTTGACCTCGGCGACCTTCGCCTGGGTCTGCACCTTCACGTCCTCGACCTTGGCCTTGGTGTTCGCCTTGACGTCGAGCTTGGCGGTGAGCTGGTCGACGGTCTCGGCGAGCTGCTCACGCTGCTGCTCGATCTCGGCCTGGATCTCTTCGGGGCTCTTGCTCATCAGCGCTGTCCCTTCACGGTCGCGATGTCTTCCTGTACGCCGGCCACGGCCTTCTCGGGGGCCAGCGGGGTGGCTTCCTCGACCTGGCTCTTGCCCATGGCCGCGAGGACACCTGCTCCGGCGAAGAGCACCACGGTGACGATCAGCGCTGCGAGCCAGCCGTCCATCACGAGGGCGAGCGCGAGGATGATCGTGGCGAGCAGGGTGCCGACACCGAAGAAGGCGAGCAGGCCGGCGCCGCTGAACATGCCGATGCCGATGCCGACGCGCTTGCCCTTCTCGGCGACCTCGGCCTGGGCGAGCCGGAGCTCGGAGCGGATCAGCTCGGGGACCTGGGTGGTCAGGTCGTTCACGAGGGCGCCGAGGGTGGGATCGGGGCCTGGGGTGTGACTCGCTGTTTGATCGTTCATACCCTGTCACGTAGCCAATCTGGACACATTCAAACCTGAGAGCCCGTTTCCCGACTCGAAACGGCCGGCGGTCCGAAGGCGAAGGTCGGCAGACTGCCTGTGTGCAGCGCCGTCATCTCGCATGCACCGGCCCGTAGACTCCGCAGCGTGGCAGGCCGGATCAGGGAAGAGGACATCGCGGAGGTCCGCGAGAAGACGCGGATCGAGGACGTCGTCTCCTCCTACGTCACGCTCCGCAACGCCGGCGGCGGCTCGATGAAGGGCCTGTGCCCCTTCCACGATGAGAAGTCCGCTTCGTTCCATGTGACCCCATCTAGGGGGTTCTATCACTGTTTCGGGTGTCAGGCCGGCGGCGACGTCATCAAGTTCGTGATGGAGATGGACGGCCTCGGGTTCACCGAGACCGTCGAGCGACTGGCCGAGAAGGTCGGCGTACAGCTGCGCTACGAGGAGGGCGGCGCCCCGCGTCCCAGCGGCGGGGGACCGCAGCGCCCGCGGCTCATCGAGGCGCACAAGGCCACCGCGGAGTGGTACGCCGAGCAGCTGGCCACCCCCGAGGCGCATCCAGGCCCGCCAGTTCCTCGACTCCCGCGGGTTCGACGCCGACGCGGCGGCCACCTTCGGGGTCGGCTTCTCGCCGCGCGGGGGAGAGGACCTGCTCAAGCACCTGCGCCAGAAGGGCTTCAAGGACACGGAGCTGGTCACCAGCGGGCTGATCGGCGAGGGCCGGGGTCTCTACGACCGGTTCCGCGGACGGCTGATGTGGCCGATCCGGGACAGCAGCGGCGACACCATCGGCTTCGGCGCGCGGCGGATCTTCGACGACGACCGGATCGACGCGAAGTACCTCAACACCCCCGAGACGCCGATCTACCACAAGAGCCAGGTGCTCTACGGGATCGACCTCGCCCGCCGCGAGATCGCCCGGGCCAGCCAGGCCGTCATCGTCGAGGGCTACACCGACGTGATGGCCTGCCACCTCGCCGGGGTGAAGACCGCGGTCGCCACCTGCGGCACCGCCTTCGGTGACGACCACGCGCGCGTCATCCGGCGGCTGCTGCACGACCACGACGAGTTCCGTGGCGAGGTGATCTTCACCTTCGACGGCGACGAGGCCGGGCAGAAGGCCGCCATCAGGGCGTTCGAGGGCGACCAGATCTTCGCCGGCCAGACCTACGTCGCGGTGGAGCCGACCGGGCTCGACCCGTGCGACCTCAGGCTCCAGCAGGGTGACGCCGAGGTGCGCGAGCTGGTGGCCCGGCGGGTGCCGCTCTACCGGTTCGTCCTCGCCAACGTCGTCCAGCGCTACGACCTCGACCGGGCCGACGGCCGGGTCGACGCGATGCGCGAGGCCGCCAAGCTGGTCACCGCCATCCGCGACCGTTCGAAGGTCGACGCGTTCTCCCGCGAGCTCGCCGGGATGATCGGCGTCGAGCCGATGGACGTCCAGCGCGAGGTCCGCCGTGCCTCGCAGAAGGCGGCTGGTCCCGGACCGACCGGCGCCAACGGTCCCGTACGGCGAGCGGCCGAGCTCCCCGACCCCCGTGACCCGCGGCTGATGCTGGAGCGCGAGACCCTCAAGCTCGTCGTGCAGTACCCCCAGGCAGTCGGCCGCACCGCGCGTGACGTCGACGCCGAGGACTTCACGCACGGCGCCTACCGCGCCCTCTGGGCCGGGATCAAGGCGGCCGGCGGGCCGACCGCGGCCGATCCCCAGTGGGCCTCCACCCTGCGCGACGCCCAGACCGACGAGCGCCTGCAGTCGCTGATCAGCGCGCTCACCGTCGAGCCGCTGCTCTCGGCCAAGGAGCCGGACGACGCCTACGTCGGCCAGCACGTGCACCGGCTGCGCGAGCTCACCGCCATGCGCCGCATCGCCGACCTGAAGTCGCGCCTGCAGCGCACCAACCCGGTGGAGCAGGCGACGGAGTACAACCGGATGTTCGGCGAGCTGGTGGCGCTCGAGCAGCACCGCCGCAGCCTTCGCGAGCGGGCGCTGGAGAGCCAGTGAGGCTCTTCGAACGGCGCGGGGGAGTCCCCGCCGACGTCCTCGAGCGCGCGCGCCTGCCTCGCGGCGAGCGACCGCTGGCCCACGCGGTGACCTCGGACGGCACCTGGCTGCTCGGCACCCGCGGGCTGCTCGCCGTGGTCGGCCCTTCCTCGACGGTCGAGCCCGTCGAAGTCCGGATCCCGTGGGAGCGCGTCGAGGACGCCAGCCTGGGACCAGGAGGCCTCGCGCCTCCAGGTCACCGAGATCGGGTCGTACGGCGAGCAGCGGCCGGCGTACGCCTTCGCCCTGGAGGATCCCGCCCTGTTCCTGCAGCTCCTCCGCGAGCGGGTCACGGCGAGCATCGTGCTCCAGCGTCGGGTCCCCGTGCACGGCAAGCTCGGCCTGACGGTCATCGGTCGCCGCAGTCCCGTCGGGGGGCCGGTGACCTGGATGCACGCGTACGACGCGGGCCTGGACCCCGACGACCCGGAGGTCGCGGCGGTGGCCGCCGTTGCCCTCGCGGAGGCCGAGGCCGAGGTCGGCGACGAGACCGACCACCGGATTTAGCAACTCCCGCACTAGTTGCTAGGGTTTGCGGGCGCGATCCCCTGTAGCTCAATTGGCAGAGCATTCGACTGTTAATCGGAGGGTTGTTGGTTCGAGTCCAACCGGGGGAGCGACGTGCGGAGCCTCTGACCCAAGCGGTCAGGGGCTCCGTCTTTCGCCTAGTCGCCCCAGCCCATCGGGAACACCTCGAACGGCGCGGCGAAGGCCACGCCCAGTCGCTGGCCGACCGCGCGGCCCATCCCCTCGAGGAACTCCGCCGGGTCCCAGTTCTCCCAGCCGAGCCCGTCGATGTACGCCGCGTGCGCCTTGAGCGACTCCACGCCGACATCGAAGGTGTCGGTGGTGTCCACGGCGTGCCTGCCCTGGGGAGAGCCGGCCGCCCACACCGCGCGTACGCCGCCCCACGGCTCCAGCCCCTCCTCGACCTGCTCGTTGAAGATCCAGCGGTTGCCGGCGTCGCGGACGGCGTCGAGGACGCCCTTGCCGACGGCGATGTGGTCGGCCTGGTTGAGGTTGCTGCCGCCGAAGGTGTCGCGGAAGTTGCCGGTGATCACGATGTCGGGGCGGTGACGGCGGATCTCGGCGGTCAGCAGACGGCGCAGCGCGACGCCGTACTCCAGCACCCCGTCGGGCTGGCGCAGGAAGTCCACGGTGTCGACGCCGACGATGCGGGCCGACTCGACCTGCTCGGCCTCGCGCACGACGCGGGACTCCTTGGGGGCGAGGCCGTCGATCCCGGCCTCCCCGCTGGTGACCATCGTGTAGCCGACCCACTTGCCCTGACCGGTCCATCGGGCGACGGCTGCTGCGGCCCCGAACTCCATGTCGTCGGGGTGGGCGACGATGCACAGCGCCCGCTCCCAGGTCTCGTCGAGGGGCTCCCACTGCTCAAGTGACTCCATGAACCGAACCTACGCCGGGCCGGCGCCGCGCTGCCAGGGTCGCGGGACGTCATACGTCCTCGCCGCCATAGGCGCCACTTCGTATGACGTCCGGCGGAGACGTCAGCGGGGGAGCGTGAACGAGAACCGGCTGCCGCAGTCGGGGTTGTCCTCGACCCAGATCCGGCCGCCGTGGCGCTCGACGATCTGGCGGCACGCGGCCAGGCCGATGCCGTGGCCGGAGCCGGCGCCGGTGACCCTGGTGAACAGCGAGAACACCGACTCGTGGTGCTCCTGGGGGATACCGGCGGCGTTGTCGGTCACCGTGATCAGCCAGTCCTCGTCGCGCTCGACCGCATCGACCTGGCAGCGCGGTGGGCGGTCGGGCGAGCGGTACTTGATGGTGTTCTGGATGAGGTTCTGCAGCACCTGCCGAAGGCGGCTCCGCTGCGCGAGCACCTGGGGGAGGCCGTCGGCGACCACTACCTCGGCACCGTTCTCGGTGATCAGCTGCTCGAGATCCTGACGGACCTCCTTGACCACGTCGGAGACCGAGACCATCTCGCGCGTGAGTGCGCCACCGGCGTCGCTCACCCGGGAGAACTCCAGCAGGGAGCTCACCAGCCCCGACATCCGCTCGGCCGCCTGGGTGGCCCGGTCGATCCAGTCGTTGGCGCGGGGGTCGAGCGTGTCGCCGTACTCCGCCGACAACAGCTCCATGTAGCCGCGGACCGTGGACAGCGGCGCCTGGAGGTCGTGGCTCGTGAGCATGGCGAAGGCCTCGAGGTCGGCGTTGGAGCGCTCGAGGCGCGCCTTCTGCTCGCTCAGCTCGCGGTTGATCGCCTCGATCCGCTCTCCGGCCTCGATCTCCTCGGTGAGGTCGGCGACGTGGGAGACGAAGTGCAGCGGCTTCCCTCGGGCGTTGCGGACCAGCGCCACCGAGAGGTTGGTCCAGATCACCTGGCCGTCCGAGCGCAGGTAGCGCTTGCGCAGCCGGTACGACGGGATCTCACCGGCCAGCAGCTGCTCGACCAGTCCGAGGTCGGCATCGAGGTCGTCGGGGTGCGTCAGCTCCTGGAAGGTGCGCTCGGCGAGCTCCTCCGCGGAGTAGCCCAGGATCTGGCACAGGATCTGGTTGACCCGCATGAAGGTGCCCTCGAGACCGACGAGGGCGATGCCGACCGGGGCGTTGTCGATCGTCAGTCGCCAGCGTTCTTCAGCCGCGGCAAGGGTGGGCACGCGGCCATCCTAGGCGGACTCGCGCACATCGGTGACCAGAGGAGGAAAGGGCCGTTCCGGGCAGGGGTTGCGCCGAATAGGTGCAGGACTGCGGCGGCACTACCCTTGTCCAGTGAGTGAGAGCAGTACGACGACGCCCCGATTCGACGAGCTGGGGTTGGACCCGAAGGTTCTGAAGGTTCTCAAGGACGTCGGCTACGAGACTCCCTCACCGATCCAGGCCGAGGCCATTCCGCCGCTGCTGGCCGGCCAGCACGTCGTCGGGCTCGCCCAGACCGGAACCGGCAAGACCGCCGCGTTCGCGCTGCCGATCCTGTCGCGCATCGACATGTCCCTGACCAAGCCGCAGGTGCTGGTCCTCGCCCCGACGCGCGAGCTCGCGCTGCAGGTGTCCGAGGCGTTCGGCCGCTACGCCGCCCACCTCAAGGGACTGCACGTGCTCCCGGTGTACGGCGGCCAGGGCTACGGCGTGCAGCTCAGCGCCCTGCGTCGCGGCGTCCACGTCGTGGTCGGTACGCCGGGCCGCGTGATGGACCACCTCGAGAAGGGCACCCTCGACCTGAGCGAGCTCCGGTTCGTCGTGCTCGACGAGGCCGACGAGATGCTCAACATGGGCTTCGCCGAGGACGTCGAGACGATCCTCTCCGGCACGCCGGAGAACAAGCAGCTCGCCCTGTTCAGCGCCACGATCCCGCCGCAGATCCGGCGGATCATCAAGAAGTACGCACCGGGCGCCACCGAGATCAGCGTCAAGTCCTCGTCCAACACGGCGACGAACGTGACGCAGCGCTACCTCAAGGTCGCGCACCCGCAGAAGCTGGACGCCCTGACGCGCATCCTCGAGGTCGAGAACTTCGACGGGATGATCATCTTCGTCCGCACCAAGCACGCCACCGAGGACCTGGCCGAGCGGCTGCGCGCCCGCGGCTTCTCGGCTGCGGCGATCAACGGCGACGTGGCCCAGGTGCAGCGCGAGCGCACGATCGACCAGCTGCGCAAGGGAAAGCTCGACATCCTCGTCGCGACCGACGTGGCCGCCCGTGGCCTCGACGTGGAGCGGATCAGCCACGTCATCAACCACGACATCCCCACCGACACCGAGTCCTACGTGCACCGCATCGGCCGCACGGGCCGCGCCGGTCGCAGCGGCGAGGCGATCTCGTTCGTCACCCCGCGCGAGAACTACCTGCTGCGCTCGATCGAGAAGGCCAACCGGACCACGCTCGTGCAGATGAGCCTGCCCACGGTCGAGGACGTCAACGCGTTCCGGGTCGCGAAGTTCACCGAGTCGATCGGCCAGGCGCTGGCCGACCCGCAGCTCGGGATCTTCCGCGAGCTGGTGCAGGCCTACGAGCAGGACCACGACGTCCCGGCCGAGGACATCGCCGCCGCGATCGCCGTACTCGCGCAGGACGGTGAGCCGCTGTTCCTCGAGGACATGCCGGAGCCGCCCGCCCACGAGCGGCGCGAGCGCCGGGAGCCCGCCGGGGGCCTGGTCCGCTGGCGGATCGCGGTCGGCAAGCGTCACCGTGTGGAGCCACGCCAGATCGTCGGTGCTCTCGCCAACGAGGGTGGGCTCAAGCGCTCGGACTTCGGCCGGATCGACATCAAGCCGGGCTTCTCGCTGGTCGAGCTGCCGCCCGACCTGTCCGCCGAGACCCTCGGCAAGCTCTCCGACACCCGCATCTCAGGCGTGCTGATCGACCTCCAGCTGGACAAGGGACCCGCGCCGCGTTCCGGTCCGCCGAAGCGGTTCAACGACGGCGGGCCCAGCCGCGGCAGCAGCCACTCCTCGGGCAAGAAGCCCCGGCACAAGCACCACGACTGAACCCCACGGGTTGACCCCGGGGCGTGCCTTCCGCGCACGTGTGTCGTTGAAGAACCGACACCGACCCTGGAGGGCCCTCCGTGCGCCGTACATTCCTCGCCATCGCCAGCCTGCTCGCCGTGACCGCCACGGCACTCGCCGTCACCCCGACCTCGAGCGCCGCGAGCAACTACCCGGTGAGCTACAACTTCCTGAGCAGCGCGGTGCTGGCCGGCACGCAGGTCGACGCGGACCCGCCCGGTGCCAACAACTTCGCGTGCCGCCCGACCAGCGCGCACCCGCGCCCCGTCGTACTCGTGCACGGCACCGCCGGCAACAAGAACACCAACTGGCAGACCTACGCGCCGCTGCTCGCCAACAACGGCTACTGCGTCTTCGCGTTCACCTACGGCGTCACGGCCGGTACGCCGAAGGGCGCCGACCAGTTCGGCGGCCTGGACAAGATCGAGACCAGCGCAGCACAGCTGAAGGCGTTCGTGAACAAGGTGCGCAGCTCGACCGGCGCCCGCCAGGTCGACATCCTCGGCCACTCGCAGGGCACGCTGATGCCGAACTACTACGCGAAGTTCCTCGGCGGCGCGCCGTACATCCACAGCTACGTCTCGCTCGCCCCGCTCTGGCACGGCACCAGCCTGGGCGCCCCGGCCCAGCTCACCCAGGCGATGAAGGTCTTCGGGTCCCCGTCCGCCTCCACGGACGCCCCCGGTTGCCCCGCGTGCAGCGAGATGACGACCGGCTCCGCGTTCATCAACAAGATGCGCGCCGGGGGAGTGGCGGTGAAGGGGATCAGCTACACCAACATCGTCACGCAGTACGACGAGCTGGTCTCGCCGTACACCAGCGGCATCGAGACCGGGATGCGCAACATCGTCGTGCAGAGCAAGTGCGCCACCGACTACACCGAGCACTTCGAGATCGCCGCCGACCCGGTCGCCGCGGGCTACGTCCTGAACGCCCTCGACCCGGCCCACCCGCGCCCGGTCCCGTGCACGACGGTGCTGCCCTTCGAAGGACCCGTGACCTGACCTCGGTAGGCTCGGCCGCTCCGGGGAGGTAGCTCAGTCGGTCAGAGCAAAGGACTCATAATCCTTGGGTCGTGAAAGACAGTGCGTAAGAAGACATACTATGCGGGCGGGTATAAAAGAGATTGTTCGTCCGAAGAGGTATTTTAGTGAAGATGAAAATTGAGATATAAAAGTAGAGAAGATATTAGAGGGATATGTATATAACGAGTATGAGGGTAAGAGTTAAGGGATGGAGGGTAAGATAGATATATAGATAGAATATCAGAGGCACTACATCTAAGGTGACGGTAAGAGAGATGTGGCGGTTATTGACTCGCTCTTGATGGACTACAGATAGGGGTGATCTACTTCAACGTAGACGGCGAAGTACTCGAAGTCTTTGACGGCAGCAGAGGATCACGAGTATTGGCAGGTTTGTCACGGCAAGTTCGCTATCAAGCAGGACGGTAAGGAGCAGATTTCTCTTCTTACTCTGGAAGAGCAGCAGAAAATCATGAAGAGCGTTGCTCGTCTACCACTGCATAAGCACGGAGATAGAGGTAAGGCAATGGTTCGAGAATAGACATCTAAGGCGTGCAGCTGAACGATCAAGAGCTTCTGAACGCTCTCTACTCGAGCTAGTTTGTTACCGCTGCAAAGGCTGAGTTCAGCAGATTGAACAACGCGAACCTGCAGAAGTGGCACTCATACGTGAAGGGAAAACGAAGGACAGGAGATATGCGTGCGTTTGGCTGGCTCGAGTAGTTAAGGGGGAAGAGGTAGACGGCTACCTGTCCAAGCAGCGCAGGGAGGAAAACGTCAGAATTGCACAGTAATTCAAGTGGTATAGACTGGGTAGGTAGAGTCTTCACAAGTCCGCTGAGAAGGAGATGAAGGGTTGGGGTGGGGGAGGCTGTAAGAGAACTAAGACGAGAAGTAAAACAACGAGAGGCGCTCGACGAAGTGCTACGGAATTAGTCGCAGACACGCTGTGAAGAACGACAAAGGCGTTGCGAGTATTGATAATGAAGCAGAGGTTCGAGCCCCACCCTCCCTACACAGCCGCAGCAACGGGCCCCACAGAAGTATGTGGGAGCCCTGAACGCCCCTCGTGATCTTCGGCCAGGGCTCCCAGTGCCTTCAACGAGGCGGCGGCGAGGTGGGTCACGGCTGACCTTGGTGAGAACCACCCACGGACCGAATCGGGGGGAAAGGATCCGCGGGTGGCCGCTCGAATGCAGCGAGCACGCCCAATTTATGGTCCAGACCGCCATCTCGCCCCTGCTTTCGAACGAACGTCTCGACGAACAGCCCTCGCGGTCTAGCGCACACAGGCCCAGCAGAGGGGCAGATGGAGGTCAGTCCGGCATAACGCCGCGCGGGTGCGGTCGTTTGGCCTACGACACCCCCGAACCGAAGGAGCACCTCGTGCGCCGTCGAACCCTCGCCTCCGTCCTGGCGGCAGCCGCAGCAGCAACCAGCCTGGTGGCCGCGGCCGTGCCCTCCTCGGTGGCGGCGACTCCGCTGCGCTACGTCGCGCTCGGCGACTCCTACAGCGCTGCCTCGGGGGTCCTGCCACCCGACCCGAGCGCACCGGTGAACTGCCTGCGCTCGACCCGCAACTTCGCCCACGTCATCGCCGGCAAGACCGCCGCGAGCCTGGTCGACGTGACCTGCGGCGCCGCGGAGACCAAGGACTTCTTCACCGCTCAGGCGCCGAACGTGGCGCCCCAGCTCGACGCGCTGAGCAAGGACACCCAGCTGGTCACGATGACCATCGGCGGCAACGACAGCGGCGTCTTCATCAACACCATCCTCCAGTGCGGCGCGGCGGGGCTCTCCACCCTCGGCCAGGGCAGTCCCTGCAAGGACAAGTACGGCTCCTCGTTCCAGGACACCCTGCGGACGACGACCTACCCGGCGCTGGTGAAGACGCTCAAGGCAGTGCGCGCGAAGTCGCCGAAGGCGAAGGTGGCGATCCTGAGCTACCCGTGGATCATGCCGACCTCGGTCGGCTGCTTCGACAAGCTGCCCATCGCCACCGGCGACGTGCCCTACGTCCGTGGCATCCAGGCGACGCTCAACGACGCCGTACGACGTGCCGCGAAGGTGAGCGGGGCGACGTACGTCGACCTGAACAAGGTCTCCAACGGCCACGACGCCTGCAAGCCGATCGGCGTGCGCTGGGTCGAGCCCGTGCTGCAAGGGACCAACCCGGTCATCGTGCACCCCAATGCCCTGGGCGAGTCGCAGATGGCCGCACAGGCGATGAAGGTGCTCGGGCTCCACTGAGACCAGGGGCGAGCGCAGGTCAGCGGATCCTGATCCGTCGCTCGACCCGCGCACCGGCGACCTTGGCGGTCTTCAGGTAGCGGAACCGGAAGGTCCTCGCACCACTGGGCAGGCGGGTGACCACCGTGCGCGCCACGCCGTACCGCAGCGGCACCTGCCTGAGCAGCTTCCCGCGCGAGCGCACCTGGAGCACTCCGGTCACATGGGGTACGCCGACCGCGGTCACCTTCGCGGAAACAGCCAGCCGGTGCTTGCCACGCTTCGTGGTCACCCGGATCACCGGCCGCGCACGGACCACCGGGGACCAGGAGGTCCGGGTCCGGATCGTCCGGTAACCGGGTCGGGTCACGGTGACCTGCGCGAGCAGGCGGGAGCCTGCGTCCGCCGCGGTCAGCTGGTAGCTCCGCCCGGTCGCCCCCGCCACCGGCACGGAGGAGCGCATCCACTGGATCGACATCCTGGACTGGGGCGGCGCCTGGGGGAGTACGACGGTGAGGGTGCGCCCGAGCTGTGGTGAACCAGCCACCGTCGGCAGGCTCGCCAGGGTCATCGTGCCGGGAGCCACGGGGGCGGTCGAGGCCGAGGTCGTGGTCACCGACGCGTAACCCGACTTCGCGGCGGTCACCGCCACCGAGAGGGCCGCACCGACATGGCCCGGGTCGACCGCGAAGGTCGGGTGCGTGGCTCCGGCGATCGGCGCGCCGTCGGCACGCCACTGGTAGCCGAGCTGCTGCGGCGCCGGGTTCCACGACCCGGTGGTGGCCGAGAGCGTCTGGCCGACTCGCGCCTCACCATTGACCACCGGCTTGACGGTGTTGGTCAGGACTCCGGGTGCGACGGCCGCGGTGGCCGCCGAAAGTGCGGGTGTGTTCGGGAAGCCGAGCTTCACGGCAGTCACTCGAACGGTGATCTTCTTGCCCTGCTGGGCGAGCTGCGGCGTCAGCTTCGAGGTGTTGGCGCCGGAGATCGGCACTCCGTCCTGCATCCACTGGTAGGAGAACGCCGCACCGGACTGGCTCCAGGTGCCGGCTGACGCGACCAGCGGCGAACCGACCTTGGCCGTGCCGGTGATCGCTGGTGCCTTCGTGTTCAGCAGGCGAACGTCCTTGAAGTGGACGAAGCCACTGGGCCAGCCGCCGCCGGATCGGACGATCCGGGTCCAGGAGAAGTCCCCGTGCCAGCTGTCCTGCGACACGATGATCTCGTTGGCCGAGATCACCCGCTCGACATACGCCACGTGACCTGCCGATCCGGCCGGCTTCACGCCGGCCTTCCACCACGCGACGGCGCCGACGGAGGGGGTGCCGGTGGTGATCCGGCTCATCCTCGTGCCCCAGTTGGTGGCGTTGCCGCTACCCGTCCACGGCCGGCTGTTGGCCAGTCCCGCGAGGACCATCCGGAAGGCCGCGTAGTTGGTGCAGTTGTGCCCCGAGTACATCCGCCAGTACATCGTCCTGCTGTTGGCGGAGTAGCCCGCGTTCGGCATCGCCGCCTTGGTGCACCCCGTGTAGCCGGTGCACAGCGTGGTGATGGTCGCCGAGGCCGGAACGGCCCCCGCGGTCACACTGAGGCCGAGGAGCAGGAGCACGCTCAGTGCGAATGCGGCGAAGCGCCCAGATCTGGTCATGGGTTGGGAGTGTAGTGACAGAATGTGATCAGAGTGACGAAAGTTCTCAAGAGTCAAGACGACACGCCGTCGCCGAGTCATAAATTACAACGGTGTCATCTTTCTCCCGGCCCTTCAGGGGATCTCGGCCGGCCCGCGGGCGCGTCGTGGGAGCATCAACCCATGGAGAACGTGCGTCCCATCGAGACCTGGCTGACCGACATGGACGGCGTCCTGGTCCACGAGGAGGAGCCGATCCCGGGCGCCACCGAGTTCATCGAGGCGCTCAAGGCATCGGGCAAGAAGTTCCTGGTCCTCACCAACAACTCGATCTTCACGCCGCGCGACCTTCGCGCGCGGCTGCTCCGCAGCGGGATCGACGTCCCCGAGAAGGCCATCTGGACCTCGGCCCTGGCCACCGCCGACTTCCTCTCCGACCAGCGCCCCGGCGGCAGTGCGTACGTCGTCGGCGAGGCCGGGCTCACCAACGCGCTCCACGAGGTCGGCTACGTGATGACCGATCGCGACCCGGACTACGTGGTCCTGGGGGAGACGCGCACCTACTCCTTCGAGTCGATCACGCGCGCCATCCGGCTGATCGAGGCCGGCGCACGGTTCATCGCGACGAACCCCGACGTGAGCGGCCCGAGCATCCACGGCACTCTGCCGGCGACGGGTTCGGTGGCGGCCCTGATCAGCACGGCCACCGGCCGGACGCCGTACTTCGTCGGCAAGCCCAACCCGCTGATGATGCGCAGCGCGCTCAACCGGCTGGAGGCCCACTCGGAGACGACCGTGATGATCGGCGACCGGATGGACACCGACATCATCAGCGGCCTGGAGGCGGGGATCCGCACCGTGCTGGTCACCACAGGCTCGACGCGGCCTGACCAGATCGAGTCGTTCCCCTACCGGCCCACCCGCATCGTCGACTCGATCGCGGACCTCGTCGACCTGGCCCGGGAGCCCGCCGGGGAGATGTGAGCCGCCCGAGGAAACGGCCCGCAGAACCTCTGGCTCAGGTGGCCTTGCGGTACGACGGGGCCGTGTCCGAGCCCCACCAGGCTTCGCCCTCGTCGTTCCAGCGCTCGCCCTCGTCGATCTCCGGGCGTTCCTGCACCGCCGTGAGCAGTGCGGTGGGAGAGGTCGCGTAGCCGGGGGTGACCGCGGCGAGCAGTGCTTCCTCGCCCTTGGACCGGGACAGCTCGGGAGGTACGACGAGCACGCACATCTCCTGGCGGTCGGAGGTCATCAGTACCAGCACGTGGGTGTCGTCGTCGGCGTCGAACCCGGCCTTCACGTAGCCGCGCTTGGTCGGCACCCGACGGGGCGCGTCGTCCCAGTCGGGCGGGGAGTAGATGACTCGGACGATCCTGCCGAGCGCAGTGGGGAAGTTGTCCACGAGGTCGCCGAGCTCGGCAGTCAGGTCGCGACTCTGCGGCCACCAGCCGCCGTCGAGGGGCTGCTTGCCCAGGGTCTCGGACATCCGGAGCCGAAGCGGCTGGCGAGTGCTCGGGGAAACGGAACTGTTCGGCGTCACCATGACGTCTGCCTCTCGGACGGCTCCGACGGCCTTCCTAGGTGGAGGCTGCATCAGGTGCGGTCAGGATCCAATCTACAGGTGTTGTCGCAGCCGTGACGCCAACCGACGGCGGCCCGACCGCTCACGGATTTCCGGACTCACCGGTCCGTGCTGTGCACGCCCGAGATTGCGCCCCGCGCACACCGCACGTCTCGCTTCGCGCGGTGGAAGGGACCCCTAGCATGCCCCTTGTGATCAAGTACCTCGGCTCCAAGCGGGTCCTCGTGCCCGTGCTCGGGGGCGTCGCCGCCGCGGTCGAGGCGACCACGGCGGTCGACCTGTTCACGGGGACCACCCGCGTGGCCCAGGAGTTCAAGCGCCGGGGGATCGAGGTCACGGCGACCGACGTCGCGTCGTACAGCGAGGTGTTGAGCGACTGCTACATCGCGACGGACGCCCGGGAGGTCGACCAGGACGCCGTTCGCCGGGAGATCCAGCGGCTGAACGCACTGCCGGGGGAGCCCGGTTACGTCACGCGGACGTTCTGCGAGGAGTCCCGCTACTTCCAGCCCCGCAACGGCGCCCGCATCGACGCGATCCGTGCGGCCATCGACCGGGACCACCCTGCCGGGCCGCTCCGCGCGATCCTGATGACGGCACTGCTGATCGCCGCCGACCGGGTCGACTCGACCACCGGCCTCCAGATGGCCTACCTGAAGCAGTGGTCACCCCGCTCCCACCGTGAGCTCGAGCTGGTCATGCCCGAGCTGCTCCCCGGGGCCGGCCACACCGTCCGCGGAGACGCGATGGAGTCGGTCGACCGCCTCGACCGGGTGGACCTGATGTACCTGGACCCGCCGTACAACCAGCACCGCTACTTCACGAACTACCACATCTGGGAGACCCTCGTGCGGGGGGACGAGCCCGAGCACTACGGCATCGCGTGCAAGCGCATCGACGCCCGCGACGACCACACCCACAGCGTGTTCAACCGCAAGCAGACGATGCCCACGGCGCTGGCCGACCTGATCCGGCGGGCGCAGGCCGAGCTGGTGGTGGTGTCCTACAACGACGAGTCGTGGATCACCCCGGAGGAGATGACCGCGGCCCTGCGGGACGCCGGACACCAGTGCGTGCAGGTGGTGGCCTTCGACTCCAAGCGCTACGTCGGTGCGCAGATCGGCATCCACGGCCCGACCGGCGAGAAGGTCGGCGTGGTCAAGCGGCTGCGCAACGTCGAATACCTGTTCCTGGCCGGCGACCGCGACCGGGTGGCGACCGCGGCCGAGGCGTCGCCTACCTCCTCCGCGAGCCCGATCAACACGCCCGAAAGGTCGATTTAGCGAAGAATGTCGCAAATCGCCTGATTATCGGTACTGTTGTCGTACGGCCGGGAGACCCTCCCACCACGGCGCTGGTCTCCCGGCCGGTCGACTTCTGCCCGCACCCAGCTCAGTGGCCGTCGGCGTGGGCCGCGTCGCGGATCTCGCCGACGAGCTCCTCGATGACGTCCTCGAGGGTGGCCACGCCGATCACGACGCCCTCGTCGTCCAGGACCCGCGCCATGTGGGCCCCCTTGGCCTGGAGGGTCTGCAGCGCGCTGACCAGGGTGTCCGAGGCGCGCACGCCCGCGAACGGCCGGATCCACTTGTCCTCGACCACGCGGGCGCGCCCGTGCTTGTCGGACTGCAGCACGTCCTTGATGTGCAGGTAGCCGACCAGCTCGCCGTCGTCGCCGACGACCGGGAAGCGGGAGTAGCCCGTGTTCGCGCAGACCACCTCGACGTCGGAGGCCCGGGTCCCGCGCTCGACGGTCTCGATCTGGTCGAGGGGCAGCAGCACGTCCGCGACGGTGCGGGAGGTGAACCCCAGGGCGCCGGCGAGGCGCTCGTACTCACCCTGCTCGAGCATGCCCTCGTCGTGCGACTCGTCGACCATCGCCTCGACCTCCTCGAGCGTGAAGGTCGAGATCACGTCGCTGCGGGGCTCGACCCCGAACAGTCGCACGATGGCGTTGGCGGCTGCGTCCAGGCCGTAGACGATCGGCTTCAGCACCGCCACCATCGCCACCATCGGCGGCCCGAGCACCATCGCGGCCCGTTCAGGACCGGCCAGGGCGAGGTTCTTGGGGACCATCTCGCCGAGCACGACGTGCAGGTAGACCACGCAGCCCAGCGCGATCGCGAACGCCACCGGGTGCAGCCACGCGTCCGGGAGGTGCACGGCGTGGACGACCGGCTCGATCAGGTGTGCCAGGGCCGGCTCCGCGACGGCGCCGAGGCCCAGCGAGCACACCGTGATCCCGAACTGGGCCGCCGCGATCATCTGGGACAGCCCCTCCATCGCGCGGAGCGTGGTGCGGGCGACGCGCGAGCCGGCGGCCGCCTTGGGCTCGACCTTCGTACGCCGGGCCGAGACCAGCGCGAACTCCGCGCCGACGAAGAACGCGTTGCCCAGCAGCAGGACGAGCCCGAGCCACAATGCCGCCTGCGTGCTCACGTGAGGTCACCCGGCTCGGGGCTCGACTGCTCGGTGGACCCTGAGTCGGCCGGCTCGAGACCGGACTCGGGCATCAGGCGCCTGATCGAGATCCTGTCGACCCGCAGGCCGTCCATCCGCTCGACCCGCATCAGGGCGTGCTCCTGGATCGGCTCCTCGTCGTCGTCCTCGGGGATCACCAGCGGCAGCGGCACGAGCACCCGGTCGCCCCGGACCGGGATCCTGCCCAGCTCGCGCACCAGGAGGCCGGCCACGGTGTCGTAGGCGTCGTCCTCGGGCAGGTGCAGGCCGGTGGCGTCGGCGACCTCGTCGGGCCGCAGCAGCCCGGAGAGGATCCAGGAGCCGTCCGGGCGTTGCCGGAGCCGGGACCCGTAGCGGTCGTGCTCGTCGCTGATGTCGCCCACGATCTCCTCGACGACGTCCTCGAGGGTGACCACGCCGGCGGTCCCGCCGTACTCGTCCGAGACGATGGCCATCTGGAACCCCTCGCCGCGCAGCAGCGAGAGGAGCGGGTCCAGGCGCAGCGACTCGGGCACGACCGTGGCCTCCACCATCACCTCGCGCACCAGGGTGTGCGAGCGCTCGGAGCGGGGGACGGCGACCGCCTGCTTGACGTGCACCGAGCCCACCACGTTGTCGGAGGTGCCCTTGATGACGGGGAACTTCGAGAACCCCGTGGTGCTGGAGAGCTCGATCACCTCGCTGACCGGGTCGTTGGCGTCGACACAGGCCATCTGCACCCGGGGGGTCATGATCTCGCCGGCGGTGCGCGGTCCGAAGGCGATCGAGCGCTGCACGAGGTGTGCGGTCTCGGAGTCCAGGGTGCCCTCGCTCGCGGAGCGGCCCGCGAGGGAGGCGAGCTCGTCGGAGGACCGGGCCGACCGGAGCTCCTCCTGCGGCTCGACGCCGAGTGCGCGGACCAGGGCGTTGGCCGATCCGTTGAGGAGCTTGATCGGGTAGGTCATCACCGTGGTGAAGCCGCGGATGAAGACCTGGGTGCGGCGAGCGATCGGGAACGGGATCGCGATCCCGAGCTTCTTCGGGACCAGCTCGCCGAAGAGCATGGTGGCGATCGTGGCGAGGACCAGGCCCAGCGTCACCGAGATGCTCGGCACCGCCCCCTCGGGCACGCCCGCGGAGGTCAGGGGAGTCTCGAGCAACGTGGCGATGGCGGGCTCGGCGAGGAACCCGATCGCCAGGTTGGTCAGGGTGACGCCGATCTGGGCCCCGGAGAGCTGGGTGGACAGGCTGCGCAGCGCCAGCCGGACACCCTCGGCCTGGCGGTCACCCTCGCTGGCCGCCTTCTCCACGGCCGAGCGGTCGATCGCGACGAAGGAGTACTCCGCCGCCCCGAAGACGCCGCACGCGAGCACCAGGCCCACCGAGATCGCGAGCAGCAGCCATTCCATAGGCCCCATTGTGCGGGGTCGGGCGTCGCCGGTGCGCGCCCGCCCGGCTGTTCGGGAACCGTGAGAGGGTCGGCGGTCGTTGGACAGTCGAGGAGGTGGAGACGGTGATGAGATTCTCCGGGGTCGCGCTCAGCCACGTCGGCCTCGTGCGCAGTGACAACGAGGACTCCGCTTTCCTCGGCCCCAGCTGCATGCTCGTCGCCGACGGTGTCGGGGGAGCCGCCGCCGGTGAGATCGCCTCCGCCACCGCGACGTACGTCGTCTCGGCCCGCTCGCTCACAGCACCCGCGCCGAACCGGTCGCCATGCTGCAGGACGCTGTCCTGCTCGCCCAGGCGCAGATCGCTGCGGGCATCATCGCGGACCCGACGCGCACCGGGATGGCGACCACCCTGACCGCCCTCGCCACCGACGGCGAGCACTTCGCGCTCGCCCACGTGGGGGACTCACGCGGCTACGTCTTCCGCGACGGACGGCTGACCCGGGTGACCACGGACCACACCTACGTCCAGAGTCTCGTCGACCTGGGAGACCTGCGCGAGGAGGACGTGCGCGGCCATCCGAACGCCAACATCGTGACCCGCACCATCAACGGGAGCCTGGACGAACGAGCCGACGTGACGCCGCTCAACCTGGTCGTGGGTGATCGCGTGCTGCTCGCCAGTGACGGGCTCACCGACCTCGTTCCCGAACCCCGGATCGAGGCGATCCTGCTCAGGCACCACGACGACGCCGCGGTCGAGGTGCTGCTCGACGAGGCGCTGGCCGCGGGCGGACGCGACAACATCACCTGCCTGCTGGCGACCGTGGTCGACGGCTACGGGGCCATGGTGGAGTGCCTCGTCGGCGCGGCTCGCGACCCCCGAAACGTGGTCGACGCGGCCGCCGTCCGGATGCCGCGCAGCGCCTGACCCGACGGCTCACTGCGTGCGAGAATCCGCGCATGAGCGAGGTAGATCGTCCGCGGCTCGAAGGATCGGTGGCCGTCCGCGGCGGCCGCAGGCTCTCCTTCGCGGAGTTCGGGGTACCCCGTGGGCGGGCCATCATCTGGATGCACGGCACCCCCGGGGCCCGCAGGCAGGTCCCGATCGAGGCGCGCGCGCTTCGCCGAGGACAACGACATCCGGATCATCGGGATCGACCGGCCCGGCATCGGCTCCTCGACGCCGCACCTCTACCCGAGCATCCTCGACTGGACCGGTGACCTCGTCGCGCTGTGCGACGTCCTCGACATCGACAAGATGCACGTGATCGGCCTCTCCGGCGGCGGACCCTACGCACTCGCGGCCGGCGCGGCCCTGCCCGACCGGGTCCGCGGCGTCGGAGTTCTCGGGGGAGTGGCACCGACCAAGGGTCCCGATGCGATCGCCGGCGGGCTGGTGACCCTGGCGCCGTACGTCGCTCCGCTGCTCTCGCTCACCCGGGTGCCGCTCGGCTTCGTGATGGCCCAGATGATCCGGCTGGTCCGTCCGTTCGCCGGCCCGATCATCGACGGCTACGCGGCGGTCCAGCCGCGCGGGGACAAGGAGCTGCTCGCCCGGCCGGAGTTCCGGGCGATGTTCCTCGACGACCTGATCAACGGGGCCAGGTTCCAGGTCAGCGCACCACTCTCCGACATCATCCTGTTCACCCGGCCGTGGGGGTTCGAGGCCGGCGACGTGCAGGTGCCGGTGCTCTGGTGGCACGGCGACGCGGACCACATCATCCCGCACGCCCACGGCGTGCACGTGGCCGCGCGGCTGCCGCACGCCACCTTCACGACCATCGACGGCGAGTCGCACCTGGGTGGGCTGGGAGCCGCGACCGAGGCGCTGACCCAGCTGATGGAGCTCGGACCGCGCTCAACAATCCGCTCATCCGTCACATAACCGACACGCCGACGGCCGTTCCGAGCGATCTGCTGGCGTGAGGACCTCCCATCAGTCACAATGGGCTCACAAGTTCACACGCTCCACACCTGAGTCACCGACACTGCTCGCTTCATCATTCGAGACCGCTGGGGAAGGCGTATCTCGCGCCGAAGCAGAGGAGGTCCGTCGTGACTCGTTCAGCGACTCGTGGAGTTGTCTACATCCACTCGGCGCCGTCCGCGCTGTGCCCGCACGTCGAGTGGGCCGTGGGCGGCGTGCTCGGCATGGCGCCGCAGGTCGAGTGGACCCCGCAGCCTGCCCAGGCCGGCACCTACCGGATGGAGTACTCCTGGGTGGGCGACCAGGGGACCGGTGCGGCCATCACCTCGGCACTGCGCGGCTGGAACCACCTGCGCTTCGAGGTGACCGAGGAGGCGACCACGGGCACCGAGGGCGCGCGCTTCTGCGCGACCCCGGCTCTCGGCGTCTTCCACGCGGTCACCGGCCTGCACGGCGACATCATGATCCCGGAGGACCGGCTCAAGGCCGCCGTGGTCAAGGCCAGCCTGGGGGAGACCACCTTGGAGCTCGAGGTCGACAAGCTGCTGGGCAAGCCGTGGGACAACGAGCTCGAGACCTTCCGGCACGCCGGCGACGGTGTCGCGGTCCGCTGGCTGCACCAGGTCGTCTAGCAAGAGGTGCTCTAAGGCAGTCTTCCGACGATGTAGTCGACCAGGTCGCCCACCCGGATGAAGTCCTTGGCGGCCTCGTTCTCGATGAGGACCCCGAAGTGCACCGCAGCGCCTTCCAGGATCTCCACCATCGACAACGAGTCGATGCGCAGGTCGTCGACGAAGTGGCGCGGGAGCTGGATGTCCGCGGCCGGCCGCCCGGTGACGAGCCGAATGATCTCGGCGAGCTGGGAGAGCACGTCCGCGGCACTGAGCCGGGGACCGTCGGTTCGCACGGACATGCGTCAGATGGTAGTCACGAAGGCACGGGTGCCCACCATGCGGCGGGCTGTAGTACAAGATGAAACAAGTTCTGATTGAATCTCGTCCTGTTGTCCCCTTCCCTCCCCACGTCGCCGGCCCAGGAGTGAGCATGGATCAAGTCCCAGGCCAGGCTGTGGAACTGCAACGCATCACGATGCACGGCCACGAGCGGGCCTACGTGAAGATGGGCTCGGGACCGGCCCTGCTGCTCCTGCACGGCCTCGGCTGTGACCACACGACCTGGTCGCCGGTGATCCACGACCTCGCCCGGCACTACACCGTGATCGCTCCTGACCTCCTGGGCCACGGCGTGAGCTCCAAGCCGCGCGCGGACTACTCGGTCGGTGGGTACGCCAACGGGATGCGTGACCTGCTCACCGTGCTCGGCATCGACAAGGTGACCGTGGTCGGTCACAGCTTCGGTGGCGGCATCGCGATGCAGTTCGCCTACCAGTTCCCGGAGCGCACGGAGCGGATGATCCTGGTGGCGCCGGGCGGCCTCGGCCCGGAGGTGACGCCGTTCATCAGGGCCGTCACCCTGCCCGGCTTCCACCAGGTGATGGGGGTGGCGACCCTCCCGGGGGTCCGTCACCTCGGCAAGGCCGGCCTGCGGGCGCTGTCGCGGTCACGGATCACCGCTGCGCGCGACCTCGACGAGGTCGCCGAGATCTACGAGTCGTTCAAGGACCCCCACGCACGTGCGGCGATCCGCCACGTGGTGCGCGCCGTGGTCGACATGAAGGGCCAGATCGTCACGATGGTCGACCGGGCCTACCTCACCCAGGCGATGCCGATGCTCGTGATCTGGGGCTCCGACGACGTGGTGATCCCCGCCAAGCACGCCGAGAACGTCGCCCGGATCGCTCCGGGCGCCGTCGTCGAGGTGCTCACGAACAGCGGCCACTTCCCGCACAAGGACCACCCGGACCGGTTCGTGAAGATCGTGCAGACCTTCATCAGGGCGACCCAGCCGGCGTCGTACCACCGCGGGCGCTGGCGTCAGCTGCTCCGCAACGGCCCCGCCGAGCCGGTGAACCGCGCCGAGGCGGGCGACCGGCCGCTCACTCCGGTGGCACAGCTGCCCCGACGCGGCGCCTAGGTCTCGAACCCAGGCGCGGCAACGACCCAGGCCACGGCGGTGAGTCGCCCTCCGCTGCCGGCGCACGGAATGTGGTCTCGGCTGTCCGCTCGCTTCGCTCGCTGATCGGCCAGCAGAGGTTGGGTCTCGTCGTATTCTTCAGCGGGTTTCGAGACGGGCCTGGCGGCCCTCCTCAACCGCCGGTCGGGCGGCTACCGATCCGCTTCTCCTCGGCGGTGAGGGTGCGAGCGGTCGCCACGACGATCACCAGCCCGAGGACGATCAGGATCGCCCCGAGGCCCTTGAGCAGCGGGTCGAGGTCCTCCGTCGCCGGGAGCGAGACCACCAGGCAGACGACGCCGAGCACGAGCAGGACGATCCCGCGCCGAAGCGCAGTGGACCAGGCCTGCGTCATGCGTCGCCACCTTCCTGCTTGACGTCGGCGACGGCCGTGGGGTCGTCGATGCGGTACTTCGCGAACGCCTCGGCCACCACCTCGGGCTTGACCTCACCCTGCTGGGCGAGCGCCCGGAGCGAGGCCACGACGACGCTCTCGGCGTCGACCTGGAAGAAGCGTCGTGCCGCGGGACGGGTGTCGGCGAAGCCGAAGCCGTCGGTGCCGAGCGCGTGGAACTCGTTGGGGACCCAGTGCGAGATCTGGAGCGGTACGGCGCGCATGTAGTCGCTGACCGCCACCACCGGGCCGGCCGTGTTCTCCAGCTTGCTGGTGACGTAGGGGACCTTGGCCTCCTCCTCGGGGTGGTTCAGGGACCACCGCTCAGCCTCGACGCCGTCGCGGGCGAGCTCGTTCCACGAGGTGACCGACCACAGGTCGGCCGCCACGCCCCAGTCGTCCGCGAGCAGCTGCTGGGCCTTCTGGATCCACGGGAACCCGACACCCGAGGCGAGCAGCTGGATCCGCGGCGCATCGCCGTTGCCCGACACCTCCGGGGCGTCGGCGTAGTGGTAGATGCCCTTGAGCAGGCCCTCGACGTCGACGTCGTCGGGTTCCTTCGGCATCTGGATCGGCTCGTTGTAGACGGTGATGTAGAAGATGACGTTCTCGCCCTGCGGGTGGTCCTCGCTCGTGGTGTACATCCGGCGCAGGCCGTCCTGCATGATGTAGGCCACCTCGTGGGCGAAGGCCGGGTCGTAGTGCACGACCGCCGGGTTGGTCGCGGCCAGCAGTGGCGAGTGACCGTCGGCGTGCTGCAGGCCTTCACCGGTCAGCGTCGTCCGGCCCGCGGTGGCTCCGATCAGGAACCCGCGCGCCAGCTGGTCCGCCATCGCCCAGATCGAGTCACCGGTGCGCTGGAACCCGAACATCGAGTAGAAGATGTAGAACGGGATCATCACCTCGCCGTGGGTGGAGTACGCCGAGCCGGCAGCCGTCGCGGAGGCCATCGCGCCGGCCTCCGAGATGCCCTCGTGGAGCAGCTGGCCCTTGACGTCCTCGCGCCACTTCAGCAGCAGCTTGCGGTCGACGGACTCGTAGCGCTGGCCACCGGGGTTGTAGACCTTGGCGCTCGGGAACATCGAGTCCATCCCGAACGTGCGGTACTCGTCAGGCGCGATCGGCACGATGCGCTGGCCGATCTCCTTGTCCTTCATCCAGTCGCGCAGCAGCCGCACAGCCGCCATCGTGGTGGCGATCTTGGCCTTGCCCGACCCCTGCTTGAGCTCGGAGTAGAGGTCGTCGCCGGGCACCTTCAGCGGCTTGGCCCGCACGACCCGTTTGGGCAGCGAGCCACCGAGCTGGCTGCGCCTGTCCATCATGTACTCGATCTCGGTGGATTCCTTGCCGGGGTGGAAGAACGGCGCCCCTCCGTTGGCCTCGTAGGCCTCGTCGATGTCCTTGTCGCTCATCGGCAGGTAGAGCCGGTCGCGGAACTTCTTGAAGTCGGCGGTCTTGAGCTTCTTCATCTGGTGGGTGGCGTTCTTGCCCTCGAGGGACTCGATCGTCCAGCCCTTGACGGTGTGCGCCAGGATCACCGTCGGTTGGCCGGCGTGCTTGGTGGCGGCGTCGAAGGCGGCGTACACCTTGCGGTAGTCGTGGCCGCCGCGCGGCAGCTTCTCGATCTGCCGGTCGGTCATGTGCTCGACCATCTTGCGCAGTCGCGGGTCCGCGCCGAAGAAGTGCTCGCGGTTGTAGGCGCCGTCCTCGACCGAGTAGGTCTGGAACGCGCCGTCGGGGGTGCTGTTCATCGCGTTGACCAGCGCTCCGTCCACGTCTCGTGCCAGCAGCTCGTCCCACTCGCGGCCCCAGATCACCTTGATCACGTTCCAGCCGGCCCCCCGGAAGTTCGCCTCGAGCTCCTGGATGATCTTGCCGTTGCCGGTGACCGGCCCGTCGAGCTGCTGGAGGTTGCAGTTGATCACCCAGGTCAGGTTGTCCAGCTCCTCACGGGCGGCGACCCGGATCGCTCCGAGCGACTCGGGCTCGGCCATCTCGCCGTCACCGAGGAACGCCCACACGTGCTGCTCCGAGGTGTCCTTGATCCCGCGGTTCTGCATGTAGCGGTTGAACCGGGCCTGGTAGATCGAGTTGATCGCGGTCAGGCCCATGGACACCGTGGGGAACTCCCAGAACTCCGGCATCAGCCGCGGGTGCGGGTACGACGGGAGGCCCTTGCCGACACCGTGCTGCACCTCCTGGCGGAAGCGGAGGAGCTGCTCCTCCGTGAGCCTGCCCTCGAGGTAGGCGCGCGAGTAGATGCCGGGCGAGGCGTGGCCCTGGATGTAGATCTGGTCGCCGCCGCCCGGGGCGTCCTTGCCCTTGAAGAAGTGGTTGAAGCCGACCTCGTAGAGGCTGGCCGCCGACTGGTAGGTCGCGATGTGGCCGCCGACCTCGAGGCCGGGACGGTTGGCGTCGGAGACCATCACGGCGGCGTTCCAGCGGATGAACGCACGGATCCGGCGCTCGACCTCCTCGTCACCGGGGAACCACGGCTCGCGCTCGGGAGGGATCGTGTTGATGTAGTCGGTGCTGCGCAGCGCCGGCACGCCGACCTGCTGCTCACGCGCCCGCTCGAGCAGGCGCAGCATCAGGTAACGGGCCCGGTCACGGCCGCGGCCGCCGACGAGGGCGTCGAACGAGTCGAGCCAGTCCTGGGTCTCGTCGGGGTCGATGTCGGGAAGCTGGGTCGGCAGGCCCTCGTGGATCACAGAGGTCCGCGCCCGGGCTGGTGACTTCTGGGTGCTGTCTTCGCTGTCGCTCACCCGTTCATCGTGTCACTTCTCGGGGGCAGACAAAATCTACCGATGGGTACGACTTTCCGGCGATGGAATGCCGGTGTGAATGCCAGTCGAATGATGGACGCGGGACGGGTGGGGTTGCGCCTGACCCTGACGTCTAGTGGACTACGGGCACCGGGACCCCGTCGAGACGGTGGGTGATCCCGACTTCGAACGAGTGACTGGAGGCAATCAGGTGAGCCCGAGCGCAGACCGCGCGGACGTCCAGCTGGGGGAACGGTTGGGTTTGAAGCCAGGCACGGTCGTGCAGGAGCTCGGCTGGGACGAGGACGTCGACGACTCTGTTCGAGCGGCGATCGAGGAGGCCATCGACTCCGACCTCGTCGACGGTGACCACGGTGACGTGGTGGACGTCGTGCTCCTCTGGTGGCGTGACGACGACGGCGATCTCGTCGACGCCCTGGTCGACACGTTGACCGATCTCGTCCGTGGCGGCGCCATCTGGTTGGTGACGCCAAAGGTGGGTCGTCCCGGGGCGGTGGACGCTGCCGATGTCGCAGAAGCGGCACCAATTGCGGGACTTTCCACCACGACGACCGTTGCAGTGGGTAAGGAATGGACGGGGACCCGACTCGTGGCCCCGAAGACCTGATCCCGCCGCACAGGAGGCACTCACCCGATGTTCCAGTTGCACAAGCAGGCCCTTCGTCATGCCCGGATGCTCAAGGTCATGACGACCTCCGGCGTGATCAGGCCCTACGGCCCGGTCAAGCTCGCCGGGATCGGCAAGACGATCCTCGACTGGGGCATCGGCTTCGCCGGGGGCATCGGGGCCCTCGCGATCCGCTCGCCGCAGGACGTCGGCCTGATCGACGAGCTCGGTGAGCTCACCTGGGGTGAGATCGACGAGCGGTCGACCAAGCTCGCCCACGAGCTGAAGGACCTGGGTGTCTCCGAGGGCGACAGCGTCGCCTTGCTGTGCCGCAACCACCGCTACTTCCTGGACGCCTCGACTGCGCTGTCCAAGCTCGGCGCCGACATCCTCTACCTGAACACCGCCTTCTCCGCCCCGCAGCTCGGCGAGGTGTGCAAGCGCGAGAAGCCGGCAGCGATCATCTACGACGACGAGTTCACCGAGCTGATCGACAAGTCCGGCATCGACGTGCACCGGGTGATCGCCTGGCACGACGGCGAGACCGGCGACATCCCCCGGGTCGAGGACCTGATCGAGAAGGGCTCGACCGAGCGTCACCCGGTCCCCGAGCACACCACCCGCCCGGTGATCCTGACCTCCGGCACCACCGGCACGCCCAAGGGCGCTCCCCGTGGGGAGTCCGGCCTCGACGGTGCCGTGGCGCTGCTCTCGAAGATGCCCTTCAAGACCGGCGGTACGACGTACATCGTGGCGCCGCTCTTCCACACCTGGGGCTGGGCCCACCTGAACATGGCGATGCTGCTCGGCTCCACGATCGTGCTGCGCCGCAAGTTCGACCCGGCGGACTGTCTCGAGACCATCCAGAAGTACGACGTCGACGCCCTGATCGTGATCCCGGTGATGATGCAGCGGATCCTCAAGCTCAGCGAGGACGAGCGCTCCGGTGACTGGTCGAAGCTGCGCGTCGTCGCTGCCTCCGGCTCGGCGCTGCCCGGCGACCTCGCCACCAACTGGATGGACGCGTTCGGCGACAACCTCTACAACACCTACGGGTCGACCGAGGTCGCCTGGGCCACCATCGCCCAGCCCCGGGACATGCGCGACGCTCCCGGCACGGCCGGCAAGGCGCCGTACAACACCGTGGTGAAGATCTACGACGAGAAGGGCACCGACGAGCTCGACCAGGGTGAGTCGGGACGCATCTTCGTCGGCAACACGATGCTCTTCGGTGGCTACACCGGCGACGAGGACGAGGGCAAGGAGATGATCGACGGCCTGATGTCCAGCGGCGACATCGGCAGGCTCGACGAGCACGGCCGCCTGTTCGTCGAGGGCCGTGACGACGAGATGATCGTCTCCGGCGGTGAGAACGTCTTCCCCAAGGAGGTCGAGGACTGCCTCTCGCGCCACGAGAACGTCGAGGACGTCGCGGCCATCGGTGTCGACGACGACGACTACGGCAAGCGGCTGCGCGCCTTCGTGGTGAAGAGCGGCGACGTCGACGAGGACACCTTGAAGGGTCACGTCAAGGAGAACCTGGCGCGCTACAAGGTGCCGCGCGAGATCATCTTCCTCGACGAGCTCCCTCGCAACGCGACCGGCAAGGTCCTCAAGAAGGACCTCAAGGACTACGACGAGGACGGCAACCCGGGATCTGACTCCGGGTCTGACTCCGGGTCTGACTCCGACGACGGCGAGGAGTCGGGGGACTGATGCCGGGGCCGTCGCAGGCGGCTGGCACGATGGCGGCATGACTCTGGCGATCGGCGACGTGGCTCCTGACTTCACCCTCAGGGACCAGCACGGCCAGGAGATCACCCTGTCCACCCACGCCCAGGGCAAGGCGGCGCTGATCGTCTTCTACCCCTTCGCCTTCAGCGGCGTCTGCACCGGTGAGCTCACCGGCCTGCGTGACCGGCTCGGTGACTTCGAGACCGACCACTCGACCCTGATCGCGCTCAGCTGCGACCCGATGTATGCCCAGCGCGCGGTGGCCGATCGCGACGGCATCTTCTTCCCGCTGCTCAGCGACTTCTGGCCGCACGGGGTCACCGCGAAGGCCTATGGCGTGTTCGACGAGATCTCCGGTGGTCCCAAGCGGTCGTCGTTCATCGTCGACCGGGAGGGCCGGGTGGCGTGGACGGTCCACAACGCTACCGGCGAACCTCGCAATTTGGACGAGCATGCGGCCGTGCTGACGTCCCTGGTCTAGTTCTTTCGGACCATTTTTGGGCAACTCACTTGGAAGCGGGCGAGTCCTGGGGCACTCTTGCCCTTGTCGCGCCGCTGGTGACCCGAGACGCCAGCGGCGCGACTTTGCGCTTCCCGGAACAGGCGCGGAGAACCGGGAGGAACCCGCACCGTTTGGGCACGGCCGAGCGGCTCCCGTAGTCTGTGCCCGCTGTGATCGAGGCCGCTCCCGCCGGCCCGCGGTCCGGGGCGTATAGCTCAGCGGTAGAGCCCCTCGCTTACAACGAGGTGGTCGGGGGTTCGATCCCCTCTGCGCCCACCCGGCAGCTCCGCTCGCGGCTCACCCCGCAGGCAGCTCGAGACTGAAGCGTGAGCCCGCGGGCGTCCCGGGGGAGTAGCTCAGGCGGGCGCCGTTGGCCTCGGCGAGCCGGCCCACGATGTAGAGGCCGAACCCGCTTCCCGGCTGTTCCGACATCCCGGTCCTGGCGCGGGTGAACCGGTCGAACAGGTGGGGCACGAAGTCCTCGGGCACACCTGCGCCCTGGTCGGTGACCTCCAGCGTGACGACCCCGTCGTCGCTCGGTGACGGTCACGGCCACCGGCGCCTCGCCGTACCGCAGGGCGTTGCTGACCAGGTTGGCCAGCATCTGGCGCAGGTGGAAGGGGTCGATGACCGCGATCGGGTCGGACTCGAGCCGCACCTCGACGCTCGAGCCACCGTGCAGCCCGGCCAGGGCATCCCTGATGACCCCGTGCAGGTGCACCTCGATGGGCCGGGTGGCGATCGTTCCGGACTCGAAGTTGGCCATCGCGAGGATGTCGTCGATCAGGGCGGAGAGGCGCAGCGCGGCGGCCAGGGCCTTGTCGACGCGGGCGAGCTTGACCTCCTCGAGGCTGTCGCGCCAGGTGAACGAGAGCTCCTCGAGGTGGCCGAGCACCAGAGCCAGGGGCTGGCGTACGTCGTGGCCAACCACTCCCAGGACGTCGGCGTTGAGCTGGTTGACCTGCTGCAGCTCGTCGTTGACGCGCTTCATCTCCCGGGCGAGCACGTTGGAGGACGTGATGTCCTGAAGGACACCGATGAGGCGGGTCACGTTGTCGCCGTCCCGCTCGACCCTGACCCGGCTGAGCACCTCACGCACGTCTCCGTCGGGGCGCACCAGGCGATAGCCCAGCTCGTACGCCGTGCCGCTCGACAGGGCCTCCTGCACGGCCGCTGTCACGCGCTCGCGGTCCTCGACGTGCACCTGGGGCAGCAGCGCGCCCGACACCGGGATGAAGGAAGCAGGATCGTGTCCGAGGATCCGGAACATCTCCTTCGACCAGGTGATCTGCTGGGTCGCGGGGATCAGGGTCCAGCTGCCGAGGTCGGCGAGCTGTTGGGCCTCGTCCATCTGTCGCTGGGCCTCGACGCGGGGGGTGACGTCGGTGATCATCACGAACAGGCCCACGACCTCACCGTCGGGAGCGTCAGGGGAGTAGGAGACCTGGGTGTGCCGGGTCGCCCCGGAGGCGTCGACGAGCGTCCGCTCGAAGGACTGGGACTCGCCCGCCAGAGCGGCCTCCATGAACGGCAGGTTCTGCTGGTAGATCTTCTCCCCGACGATCTCGCTGATGTGCATGCCGCGGATCTGTTGCGGCGAGACCCCGAACCATTCGACGTACGCCTCGTTCGCCACGACGTTGCGCAGGTCGCGGTCCCAGTAGCCGATCATCGCGGGGAGGCCGTCGAACAGCACCCGGAGCAGCCGGCCCTCGGCGGAGGGCTCCGACTCGTCGAGAAGTCCGGGGTCGGAGAAGGGCACGAGTGACATTGTGCTGTGACCGGCTCGTGCTCATCAACAGAACACACAGTCCGGCGCGGTGAAACCCAGTCGGTGCCTCACCTCGGGGACCGCCCGATTAGTCTTGCCACCCACCCGGAAGGTCGTGCCCCCGCCTTGTCCAGCGCCCTCTATCTCGTGGCCGGGCTCGCCATCCTGCTCGCCGCGGTGCTGCCCTCGACCCTGAGTCGGCTGACGATCTCGCCGCCCATGGTGCTGCTCGCTGCAGGCGTCGGGATGGGGTTGCTCCCGGTCGGCAGCGACGAGTTCTTCGACCCGATCAAGAACCACACCACGATCGAGCAGGTCACCCAGTTCGCCGTGCTGCTGGCGCTGATGGGCGTCGGGCTGGCGCTCGACCGGCCGCTGCGGTTTGGCCACCACCGTGACTGGAGGCGGTGGTCGGCGACCTGGCGGCTGCTCTTCGCCGCGATGCCGCTGACCATCGCCGGGGTGTGGCTGCTCGGCTGGTGGGGACTGGGCCTGGCGCCGGCCACGGCGCTGCTTCTCGGCGCCGCGCTGGCGCCCACGGACCCCGTGCTGGCCGGTGACGTGCAGGTGGGGGGACCCGACGTCGAGACGCAGGAGGTCGACGAGAGCGACGAGCGGCACGAGGTGCGCTTCGCCCTGACCTCGGAGGCAGGGCTCAACGACGGGCTCGCCTTCCCGTTCGTGTACGCCGCGATCTTCCTGGTCGAGAAGGGGACGAGCTGGTCCTGGGTCGGCCAGTGGGTGCTCTGGGAGCTGATCGGCAAGACCGTGCTCGGGTTCGCCGTCGGGGCGCTCGTCGGGTGGCTGCTCGCCAAGCTGGCGTTCCGCGCGCGCAGGGTCTCCCTACGGCTGGCCGAGCAGGGTGAGCCGCTGCTCGCCCTCGCAGCGCTCGCGACGTCGTTCGGTGCTGCTGAGGCGGTCGGTGGCTATGGCTTCATCGCCGTGTTCTGCTGCGGCATGGCCGTGCGCAACGCCGAGCGCAGCCACGCCTACCAGCAGGCGATGCACGGCGTGGTCGAGCGGCTGGAGCGCCTCGTGACGCTCCTGGTGCTGCTCTGCCTGGGCATCGCGATGAGCCGCGGCATCCTGGATGGGCTCGACTGGCGGGGAGTGCTCGCCGGGACGTTGTTGATCCTGGTGCTGCGTCCACTGAGCGGCGTGACCAGCCTGATGCCGTTCGCGCGACGCGGACACGGGATGGACGCCCGGGAACGGCTGGTGACGGCCTTCTTCGGCGTACGCGGCGTCGGCTCGATCTTCTACCTCGCCTACGCCTCCGGGCAGACCCACTTCGAGGACCTGTCCTGGCTGTGGGCCACGGTGGCGTTCACGATCGCCCTGTCGGTCGTCGTGCACGGTGTCCTGGCCAAGCCGGCGATGGCGTGGCTGGACCGCGCCCGGCCTGACGCCGCGGTTCCGGGTCGGGGGTCTGCTGGCTAGGGTGGCCGGTATTCGACCGTGAGGGGAGTCACACCTGTGATCGTGCCGTTCTCTGCCGCCGACTTTCTCGACCGAGCCCTGGCGGTGTACGCCGACCGGATCGGCATCGTCGACGAGCCCGACCAGCCCGCGCCGTCGCTCGACGAGGTGAGCTATGCCCGGGTCGGTGAGCTCGCCCGCGCCCAGGCCGCCAAGCTCGACGAGCTCGGGATCGGGTTCGGTGAGCGGGTCGCCTACATCTCGCACAACAGCGCCCGGCTCTACACCGCCTTCTTCGGTGTCGCCGGTCACGGACGCGTCTTCGTGCCGATCAACTTCCGGCTCTCGGTCGACGAGGTGAAGTACATCGTCGAGCACTCCGGAGCCCGGGTCCTCTACGTCGACCCGGAGCTCGAGGACGCGCTGAAGAGCGTGGAGTGCGAGCACAAGTTCGTCATCGGCAACGACGACGAGATGTATCTCGAGGGTGTCGAGCCGAAGCCCTGGGAGCGCGAGGAGAACGCCACCGCGACGATCAACTACACCTCGGGGACCACGGCTCGACCCAAGGGCGTGCAGATCACCCACCGCAACATCTGGACCAACGCCGTCACCTTCGCGCTGCACGCCGGCGTCACTGATCGTGACGTCTACCTGCACACGCTGCCGATGTTCCACGCCAACGGGTGGGGCATGCCCTTCGCGATGACCGGGGTCGGCGTCACGCAGGTGGTGATCCGCAAGATCGACGGCGCGGAGATCCTCCGCCGGGTCGAGAAGCACGGCGTCACGGTGATGTGCGCAGCGCCCGCCGTCGTCGCGTCCGTGCTCGAGGCTGCCGAGTCGTGGGACGGCGAGATCCCGGGCCGCGACAAGGTGCGGATCATCGTGGCCGGTGCCCCGCCACCCAGCAGGACGGTGGCCCGGGTCGAGGCCGAGCTCGGCTGGGAGTTCATCCAGATCTACGGGCTCACCGAGACCTCCCCGCTGCTCACCATCAACCGTTCCCGTGCGGAGTGGGACGACCTCTCCGGTGAGGAGCGCGCCGCCAAGCTGGTGCGCGCCGGTCAGCCGGCCCTGGGGGTGACGCTCAAGATCGACGACCAGGACGACAAGGGCGAGGTGCTGGCCCGCTCCAACGTCATCCTCGAGGGCTACTGGGAGCAGCCGGAGGAGAGCGAGACAGCGCTGCGCGACGGTTGGTTCCACACCGGTGACGGGGGCGTGATCGGCGAGGACGGCTACCTGACCATCCAGGACCGCAAGAAGGACGTCATCATCACCGGCGGCGAGAACGTCTCCTCGATCGAGGTCGAGGACGTGATCTTCTCCCACCCCGACGTCGCCGAGGTCGCCGTGATCGGCGTACCCGACGAGAAGTGGGGCGAGACGATCAAGGCGCTGGTGGTGAAGACCGAGGGCTCCGAGCTGACCGAGCAGGAGCTGATCGACTACTGCAAGAGCAAGGTCGCCCGCTTCAAGGCGCCCTCGTCGGTGGAGTTCCGTGAAGAGCTCGCCCGCACGGCCACTGGCAAGCTGCAGAAGTTCAAGCTGCGCCAGCAGTACTGGGAAGGCCGCGACCGCCAGGTCAACTGAACGTGACCACGACCTTCCTGCTGACCTCGTTCGTCATCGTGGCGACGCCCGGCACCGGCGCGATCTTCTCGCTCGGGGCGGGACTCTCGCGCGGTCCGCGCGCCGCACTGCTGGCGGCGTTCGCGTGCACGCTGGGCACCCTCCCGCACCTGGTCGCGGCCATCACCGGACTCGCCGCCCTGCTCCATGCGAGCGGGGTGGCCTTCGCGGTGATCAAGTACCTCGGCGTCGCCTACCTCGTCTACATGGCGTGGGCGACCTGGCGTGACCAAGGTGCCCTGTCCCTGGATGCCCGTCAGGAACCGGTGCCTGTCCGACAGGTCATTGCGTCGGGCATCACCTTGAACCTCCTCAACCCCAAGCTGACGATCTTCTTCTTCGCCTTCCTGCCCCAGTTCGTGCCGGCCGGCGACCCGCACTCCGTGACGCACATGCTCGCGCTGAGCGGGGTGTTCATGCTGATGACCTTCGTGGTGTTCACGATCTACGGACTGCTGGCGGCGGCCGCCCGTGAGCGCGTCCTGCGGAGCCCACGGGTGCTGGCCCGGCTGCGGAAGGCGTTCGCTGCCTCGTTCCTGGCGCTCAGCGGCCGGCTGGCGCTCGAGTCCCGCTAGCCTGCACGCGTGGCCACCCTGGGAGAGATCACCGCCCTGCTCGACGAGTGGTTCCCGCCCGGTCACGCCGACGACTGGGACGCGGTGGGGCTGGTGCTGGGGGACCCGGCTGTCGACGTACGCCGGATCCTGCTGGCCGTCGACCCGGTGGCTGCCGTGGTCGACGAGGCCGTGGCGGACGACGTCGACCTCCTGGTCTGCCATCACCCGCTCTTCCTCAAGGCGGTGCACGGGTTCGCCGCCACGGGGCCGAAGGGGCGGCTCGCGCACCGGCTGGTCACGAACGGCTGCGCGCTGTTCACCGCGCACACCAACGCAGACTCCCCGGCCGGCGGCGTCTCGGAGTCACTGGCGCTCGCGCTGGGGCTCCAGGACGTCCGTCCGCTCGAGGCCGACCCGGTCGCGCCCCGGGACAAGATCGTCGTCTTCGCTCCTGCGTCCGTGGCCGAGGACATCCGCGCGGCGCTGGTCGACGCAGGGGCCGGGGCGATCGGCGACTACGACTCCGCCTCGTTCACCGCGTCCGGCGAGGGCCGCTTCCGCCCGCTCGACGGAGCGCAGCCGGCGATCGGCGAGATCGGCCGGACCGAGAACGTCGACGAGGTCCGCATCGAGAGTGTGTTCGCGCGTCATCTGCGACCGGCCGTGGTGGCGGCCGTGCTGGCCGCGCATCCCTACGAGGAGCCGGCGTACGACGTCCTCGAGCTGGTGTCGCTCGACGAGCCGGACCGTGGCTCGGGGCGGATCGGCAGGCTTCCCGCGCCGATGCCGCTGACAGAGTTCGCCGCGCTGGTGGCCTCGGTCCTGCCCCGGACCGCACACGGCGTACGCGTGGCCGGGGAGCCGGACGCGGTGATCGAGACCGTCGGACTGTGCGGCGGAGCCGGTGACTTCCTGCTCGACCGGGCGCGTGCGCTGGGGGTCGACGCCTACCTGACCTCCGACCTGCGACACCATCCGGCTTCCGAGCTGCGCGAACACGGGGACTCGCCGGCGCTCGTCGACGTGGCCCACTGGGCGGCGGAGTCCACCTGGCTGCCCGTGCTGCAGCGGCGCCTGGTCGCGGCGTTGGGAGATACGGTGGAGGTCCGCGTCAGTGAGAAGAACACGGACCCGTGGACCTTCCGGGTCTGAGATCCACAACTACATCAGGAGAATCCTCTGAAAGCCGACCCGTTCGTCCAGCTCAGGCTGCTCGACGTCCAGGAGCTCGACTCCCGGATAGACACCCTGAACCACCAGCTGGGCTCGATCCCGGAGGCCGAGCAGCTGCGTGACCTCGCGGCCCGACGCACTGCCCTGGCCAACGTGGTCCGTGACCTGCGCATCGAGGTCGACGACCTGACCGCCGAGCAGAAGCGCGCCGACCGCGACGTGGAGCAGGTGAAGACCCGCCGCGAGCGCGACCAGGGCATGATCGACGCCGGACAGGTCAAGGACCCGAAGGCCCTCGAACGGATGCTGGGCGAGCTCGAGTCGCTGCACCGGAGGATCACCTCGCTCGAGGACACTGAGCTCGAGGTGATGGAGAAGCTCGAGGAGACGCAGCACTCCCTGGATCAGCGGACTGCGGAGCTCGCGGCGATGGAGACCGAGGAGACCGACCTGCGGGCCGCCTTCGAGCGTCGTGCAGGCGATCTGCAGACCGAGCTCGCCTCCGTGCGCGACGAACGGAAGGCCACCTCCGCGGGCATGCCCGAGGACCTGCTGGCGCTCTACGAGAAGCTGCGCGTGCAGAAGGGCGGAGTGGGCGCGGCCGCGCTGCGCCGCCGCGAGTGTGAGGGCTGCCGGCTCACCCTGAACGCGTCCGACCTCGGGATCATCGGCAAGCAGCCCTCCGACGAGGTGATCCGCTGCGAGGAGTGCAACCGCATCCTGGTGCGCACCGGGGAGTCCGGTCTGTGAGCTCGACCCACCAGCGGCTCATCGTCGAGGCTGACGGTGGCTCGCGTGGCAACCCCGGCCCGGCGGCGTACGGCGCGCTGCTGAAGGATGCGGACACCGGTGAGCTGATCGCCGAGCGGGCCGAGAGGATCGGCGTCGCCACCAACAACGTCGCGGAGTACGGCGGCCTGATCGCCGGGCTCGAGCTCGCGGCCGAGCACGCGCCCGGGGCCGAGATCGAGGTCCGGATGGACTCGAAGCTGGTCGTCGAGCAGATGTCCGGCAACTGGAAGATCAAACACCCCTCGATGAAGCCGCTGGCCGCCGAGGCCGGACGCCTCGCCCCGCCGGGGACGACCTACACGTGGATCCCGCGCGCCGAGAACTCCCACGCCGACCGGCTGGTCAACGAGGCGCTGGACGGCTCTCCGGTAGTTGAGGAAACCTCGTTGGTTGAGGAGCGAGCGCCAGCGAGCGTCTCGAAACCTCCTGAGGCGGACACCGAACCCAAGCGCGGCTGGGGCCCTCCGAACATGGCCAAGCCGACCACCCTCGTGCTCGTTCGCCACGGCGTCACGGAGCACACCACGGGCAAGCTGTTCAGCGGCGGCCTGAAGAGCAGCAACCCGCCCCTGAACGACGAGGGCCGCGAGCAGGCCCGCGCGACAGGGGAGTGGTTGGCCCCGCTGTCGGGCACCTTCGACGCGCTGGTGTCCTCCCCGGTGCGGCGTACTCGCGAGACCGCCGAGATCCTCGGCGAGTTCTTCGACCTGCCGATCGTGGAGGAGCCGGGCATCGCGGAGATGGAGTTCGGCACCTGGGACGGGCTCAGCTTCACCGAGGTGCACGAGAAGTGGCCCGACGAGATGTCGTCCTGGCTGGGCAACCTGGAGTCTGCCCCGCACGGTGGCGAGAGCTTCCGGACGGTCGAGGCGCGAGTCCTCGAGGGACGCGACCGGCTGGTGGCGTCGTACGCCGGGCAGACCGTGGTCTGCGTCAGCCACGTGACCCCGATCAAGACCCTGGTGGCGGATGCGCTCGGTGCGCCGCTCGAGGCGCTCTACCGGATGGAGCTCGCCCCGGCGTCGGTCACGGTGATCTCCTACTTCCGCGGCGGCCCCGACGCCGACCTCCCGATGGCCAACCTGCGCCTCTTCAACGCCCGCCCGACAGAGATCTTCGGCTAGCCAGCCCCGGCCCACCGCTGCTCGAGCAGCGAGGAAGCGAGCGTCTCGAAAGGTGCGCCGGCCCTGCCTTTTGTGTCGCACGCATGGGGCGCCCCCGCGCCCTGGTTCCCGACCAGCGGAGGTTGGGTTGAACTAACCGCTCTGGCGGGCGACGACGAAGGGGGTCGCTTGGCAGTCGGTGAGGAGCCAGCCCGCGGGAGCCCCGCCAATCATTCCCAGGGAGCGGATCAGGTCGCCGGTGACCCAGGTGCCGCCGGGGCAGGCGACGACTCGACCGGCGCGGTTGACCACGACGCTCCCGTCGTCCAGGGAACCCTCGGCGTCGGCGACCGAGAACAGGTGCTGCTCGAACCAGCGCGCCAGCACGTCGACGCCCGCGACGCCGAGGAACCGGTCGGAGGACAGCGGGGCAGTGAAGGTGAGGGTGTACTGGTCGGTGCACAGGTAGTCGACGTACGGCCCGGTGATGGCGCGTTGCCCGGTCTGCTGCGGCTCCTCGAACCAGTTCAGCGAGGTGTAGTCGCGGAACGTGACCGAGGCAGGGTTGAGGTCGGCGGCGAGCCGACGTGCCTCGTTGCGGGCGTCGTCAGGGCCGGCCAGCCACCACTCCAGCCAGTAGGGATCGTCGTCGAGCACGTACGGCGCGACCACCACTCCCGCGCCCGCCAGCGGTGGGTCGGTGGTCAGCAGGAGGTCGAGGCAGTGCTCCTCGATCGCGAGGTCGGAACGACGCGGCTTGCTCGACGACAGGGTGTCGCGGGCCAGGTCGGCGATGGCCTGCACCTCGGCGAACCGCTGCTCGCAGAACGAGGTGACGGCTTGTGCCAGCGTGGTGGCGCTGTCGCTCATCGGGACCTCCTGGCCTCATGGTGCAGCGGCCGCAAGGCTCGCACGAGCTGATGGACATGGTCCTCCAGGACCGCGCGGGCACCGTCCCCGTCCCCGCGAGCGACGGCACTGGCGAGCTCCTCGTGGGAGCCGGCCGCCTCCTCGGAGGTGCCGGCGTGAGCGTGCGCGAGCCAGAGCAGGGGGCCGATCTCGGCCTGCAGCACGATCTCCTCCCGGGCGAGGCGAGCCGACTGCGCCGCCACCGCCAGCTCGAGGTGGAACGCGCCCTCGGCGCGCAGCCACTCGCTGGCCACCCGGCCGTGTCGTACGACGGGCGCCAGCACCTCGAGCCGCGCCACCTCGTCGCCATCGGCTCGCTGGGACGCCAGCGCAGCGCAAGTGCCCCCCACGGCCGCGTAGTGGTCCCCGAGGTCGCGAAGGTCGCCCTGGCCCAGCCCGCGCAGGCGGTCGAGCAGTGCGGAGCGGCCACCGTCGGCGGGGGAGCAGACGAAGGAGCCGCCGTGCCGCCCGCGGCTGGTGCGGATCAGGCCAGCCGTGCGAAGCGCGCCCAGCGCCTCGCGCACGGTGGCGGTGGCGACCCCCAGGCGGACGGAGAGCTCGGTCTCGGAGGGGAGCATCAGCCCGTCGGGGAGCACGCCGAGGCCGATCGCGTCGGTCAGGCGCCGGGTGACCACCTCGGCGCGGCCGGTGGTCTCGAGAGGTGCGAAGACAGCGGCGTAGGTGCCGATGCCCATCGACTCGTCCGTCATGCCCACCTCCCTCCTCGCTGACGAGCAGGCCCGAGATTTCGACTGGGGTAGCCCGTTGACAACGATCTGAACACGGGGCTTGCCCCCAAAACATATGGGGCCATAGGTTTTGACGCCAGAGCGGCGGGCTCTGCGGCGTGAGCGACCCAAGGAGGCACATGTCCTCGTCACCGGAGAACGGATCGCAGACCGGCACGGGTGCGCCCGCCATCCGGCTCAGCGGCCTGCGCAAGGAGTTCTCGGGCCGTCCACCGGTGGTGGCGGTCGCCGGAGCGGACCTGAGCATCGGGGCCGGTGAGTTCTTCTCCATGCTGGGGCCGTCCGGCTCCGGCAAGACGACGGTGCTGCGGATGATCGCCGGCTTCGAGAAGCCCACGGCCGGGACGATCGAGCTGGCCGGGAAGGACGTGACCGGGCGGGCGCCGTACGACCGCGACGTGAACACGGTCTTCCAGGACTACGCACTCTTCCCGCACATGAGCGTGCAGGAGAACATCGAGTACGGCCTCCTGGTGAAGAAGGTCGGCAAGGCGGAACGCCAGAAGCGGGCGCAGGAGGCCCTCGAGCAGGTGCGTCTCACGGCTCTCGGCGACCGGCGTCCGACCCAGCTCTCCGGTGGCCAGCGCCAGCGCGTGGCCCTGGCCCGCGCGCTGGTGAACCGCCCCAGCGTGCTGTTGCTGGACGAGCCCCTGGGTGCGCTCGACCTCAAGCTGCGCGAGCAGATGCAGGTCGAGCTCAAGGAGATCCAGCGCGAGGTCGGCATCACCTTCCTGTTCGTCACCCACGACCAGGACGAGGCCCTCACGCTGAGCGACCGGATCGCGGTGTTCAACGAGGGCCGCATCGAACAGGTCGGTACGGCGCGCGAGATCTACGAGCAGCCCGCGAACGCCTTCGTCGCGAGCTTCGTCGGCACCTCCAACCTGCTCCGGGGCGAGCAGGCCGAGCGGGCGACCGGGCGGCACGGCACGTTCGGGATCCGGCCCGAGAAGCTCACGGTCACCCCGAAGGGCGCCCAGCACTCCGAGGGCGTCGAGTCGGCCTCGGGGACCCTCTCCGAGGTGGTGTACGCCGGGCCGGTGACCCGCTTCGTCGTCGACCTCGACGGCGGTGGCCGGCTGATCGCGCTCGAGGAGAACGGCCACAGCGCCACCCACGACGACCTCCACCGCGGCGACCCGGTGGACCTGCTCTGGCATCGCGAGCACCTGATCGAGGTGCCCGAGCAAGAACTCAGCACGACCGACAACCCATCCACCGCACAAAGGAGCTCCTCGTGAGGACGACCACCAAGCTCGGCGCAGCGTTGATCTGCGCCACCCTGGCCCTGACCGGCTGTGGATCCGACAGCAGCTCGAAGAAGGAGGGGCCCGGCGGGTTCGCCGTACCCGACCTGAAGCAGCTCGACAAGCTCGGCACCCCCGAGGGCGAGGTCAGCGTGCTCGCGTGGCCCGGCTACGTCGAGGACGGCAGCAACGACCCCAAGGTCGACTGGGTCAGCGACTTCGAGAAGGAGTCCGGCTGCAAGGTCACCGTGAAGACCTTCGGCACCTCGGACGAGGCCGTGCAGCTGATGCGCACCGGTCAGTACGACGTGGTCTCGGCCTCGGGCGACGCGACCCTGCGGATGATCGCGGCCGGCGACGTCGAGCCGATGAACACGGACCTGATCACCAACTACAAGGACATCTTCGACAGCCTCAAGGACCAGAAGTGGAACTCCGTCGACGGCCAGATGTACGGCATCCCGCACGGTCGTGGCGCGAACCTGCTGATGTACAACAAGGACAAGGTCACCCCCGCCCCTGACTCGTGGTCGGCCGTGTTCGACGACGCGTCGAAGTACGAGGGCAAGGTCACGGCGTACGACTCGCCGATCTACATCGCCGACGCCGCTGTCTACCTGATGGCCACCAAGCCCGAGCTGAAGATCAAGGACCCCTACGCCCTCGACGAGAAGCAGCTCGACGCGTCCGTGGAGCTGTTGAAGAAGCAGGCCTCGAACGTCGGGGAGTACTGGTCCGACTACCTCAAGGAGGTCCAGGCCTTCAAGAACGGCTCCAGCGTCGTCGGCACCACCTGGCAGGTCATCGCCAACGTGGCGCAGGGCGAGAAGGCGCCGGTCGACTCGGTGCTGCCCAAGGAGGGCTCCACCGGCTGGTCCGACACCTGGATGGTCGGTGCGAAGAGCAAGCACAAGACCTGTGGCTACAAGCTGATCGACCACCTGGTCTCACCCAAGACGAACGCTGCGATCGCGGAGTACTTCGGTGAGGCGCCGGGCAACCGGCTCGCCTGCAAGGAGACGGCCGACCCGGACCACTGCACGACCTTCCACGCGGACGACGAGGACTACTTCGCCAAGGTGCACTACTGGAACACGCCCATCTCGGCGTGCCTGGACGGACGCACCGACGTGAAGTGCACCGACTACGCGGAGTGGACCAAGAAGTGGTCGGAGATCCGCGGCTAGTCGGCCGGTCCAGAAGGAGAGTCGACGAGGGGACGTGGTGTGAACCAGCGAAGGACGCCGTTCGCGCTGCTCGCTGCACCGATGACATGGCTGATCGTGGCCTACCTCGGTGCGCTCGCGGCGATCTTCGCGACGGCGTTCTTCACCACGGACCCCTTCACCAACAAGGTGGTGACGACGTTCACGTTCGAGAACTTCCGTGAGCTCTTCACCTCGACCTACCTGCACATCATCGTGCGCACGCTGCTGATCGCGGCGCTGGTCACGATCCTGTGCATGGTCATCGCGGTGCCGTTCGCGTTCTTCATGGCGCGAGTGGCACCGCGGCGATATCGAGGCCTGTTGGTGGCGGCGGTGCTGGTGCCGCTGTGGGCGTCGTACCTCGTCAAGGCCTATGCCTGGCGCGCCATGCTCCAACCCGAGGGCGTCCTGGAGTCGGTCTTCGGGAGCACGCCGGGCTACGGGCTCGTCGCTGTCGTGCTCACGCTCACCTACCTGTGGCTGCCGTACATGATCCTGCCGGTGTACTCCGGCTTCGAGCGGCTGCCCGAGGCGCACCTCGAGGCGTCGGCGGACCTCGGCGCCTCGTCGGGTACGACGTTCCGCCGGGTGGTGCTGCCGTCGCTGACGCCGGCGATCGTCGCGGGGTCGATCTTCACGTTCTCGTTGAGCCTGGGGGACTACATCGCCGTCCAGATCGTCGGCGGGAAGCTCCAGGTCCTCGGCACCGCCGTCCGTTCGAACATCGTGCTGGACCTGCCGTTCGCCGCGGCGCTCGGAACCGCGTCCGTCGTGATCATGGTCATCTACCTGACACTGGCCGGCCGCACCGGCGCCCTGGACAACCTGTGAGCGCGGGGAGGAAGGACCGATGACGCTGGGTCGTGGCGGCAAGGTCGCGCTCTGGGTGTTCGCGGCCTTGGTGTTGGCGTTCGTCTACGTGCCGCTGGCGATCGTGGCGCTGAACTCGTTCAACTCCGACCGGACCTTCGGCTGGCCGCCGCCGTCGTTCACCACCGAGTGGTGGTCGCTGGCGTTCCACGCCCCCGGGCCGAGGGACGCACTCTGGACGTCGGTGAAGGCGGGGATCGGCGCCACCGTGATCGCGCTGGTCCTCGGCGCGCTCCTGGCCCTGGCGCTGACCCGCTTCGACTTCTTCGGCAAGCGGGTGATCAACCTGCTGGTGATCCTGCCGATCGCGCTGCCGGGCATCGTCACCGGTATCGCGCTGCAGTCGATGATCCAGAACTTCCTGCAGCCCGTGTTCGGGATCAACCCCGGACTGTTCACCATCGTCGTCGGCCACGCGACGTTCTGCATCGTGGTGGTGTTCAACAACGTGAGTGCGCGGCTGCGCAGGATGGGGGCGTCGCTCGAGGCTGCCTCGGCGGATCTCGGCGCCCGGCCCTTCCAGACGATGCGCCGGGTCACCTTCCCGCTGCTGCGGTCCTCACTGGTCGCCGGTGCCGTGCTGGCCTTCGGGCTGAGCTTCGACGAGATCGTGGTGACCACGTTCACGGCGGGGCCCGGAACACCGACGCTGCCGATCTGGATCTTCGACAACCTGTTCCGGCCCAACCAGGCGCCGGTCGTCAATGTCGTGGCCGTCGTCCTGGTGCTGATCTCGATCCTGCCGGTCTGGGCCGCTCAGAAGCTCGGCGGCGAGGCGGCGGCCGAAAGCCGGATCTAGAGCTCCTCGACCACGACGTCGAGCTGGTTCCTCGCCGGGTCGAGCTCGACCTTCCAACCGAGGTCGGCGATGGCGTCGGCCAGGCGCGCAGGGCTCTTCGGGGAGGCGCCGCTCTCGAGCAGGGCGCGGACGAGCTTGCCCTTGGTCGCCTTGTTGAAGTGGCTGACCACCTTGCGCTCGGCGCCGACCTGCTGGAGCACGCGCACCGTCGCCACCTTGCGGGCGAGGTCGCGCTCGGGCCGCCAGAACGCGGCGTACGTCGTGGAGCGCAGGTCCACGACCAGCCCACCTCCTGCGGCCTCGCGCACCACCGGGTCGAGGACGTCGCGCCAGTGTGCCGAGACCACGCCGATGCCGGGGAGGTTGACGCCGCCGGCCAGCCGGTACGACGGGATCCGGTCGCCCGGGCGCACCAGCCCGAAGAGGGACGAGGTGATCGCGAGGGACCGGGACGCCCGCCTGCGGGATGCGGGATCGAGGGAGGCGAGGTCCAGCGCGTCGTACAGCACCCCGGTGTAGATCGCGTCGGCGCGGGCGGTGGGGGAGTCGAGCAGCTCGCCGTTGCGTCGTACCTCGTCGGCCTGGGTGGGGCCGAGGCCCAGCACCTGCTGCGCCCGGTCGGCTCCGTGGACGCAGAGGTCCGTCAGCGCCGTGATGGATCGCTCGCGTGCCTCGGTCAGGTCCGGGAAGCTCAGGTCCTCGAGCGCCAGCCGCTTCCCGCGCCTCGGGTCGGCCTTGCCCTCGGACGGAGGCAGCAGGATCAGCACCGGGCCAGCCTAGATCGGGCGGCTGGGTGTCCTGCATAGGGTGGCGACGTCATGCGGCCATCGGCCACGACTCCATGGCGACGAGGAGATGTCAGTGGCCACCCGTGTGCTGCAGGTGAAGGGCGCTACCGACGAGGAGCTGCGTCGGGGGATCGCGGCGATCCAGCAGGAGCAGCACCTCACGCCCGGGTTCCCCGATGCGGTCGAGAAGGCTGCGGAGGACGCCGCTCGCTCGCCACGGCTGCCGGAACGTGACCTGACCGCGCTGGAGTTCGTGACCATCGACCCTGTCGGGGCCATGGACCTCGACCAGGCGATGCACCTCGAGGCCGACGGCGACGGGTACGTCGTGCACTACGCGATCGCCGACGTGATGGCCTTCCTCGTCCCCGGCGACCCGGTCGACGAGGAGGCGCACCGACGTGGGGAGTCGCTCTACGGCGCCGACAGCAAGATCCCGCTGCACCCCAAGGTGCTCAGCGAGGGAGCGGCGTCGCTGCTCCCCGACCAGGAGCGGCCCGCGTTCGTCTGGACGATCCGGCTCGACGCGGCCGGGAAGGTGCTGGAGGCCACGGTCGAGCGAGCCCGGGTGCGGTCGCGGCAGCGGCTGGACTACGAGGGCGTGCAGCGCGAGATCACCCAGGCCCCGGCCGGTTCGACGCTCGCCCTGCTGAAGACGGTCGGTGAGCTGCGGATCGCCCAGGAGGCCGAGCGTGGTGGCGTCTCGCTGCCGATGCCGGCCCAGGAGATCGACGTACAGGACGGGCGCTGGCTGCTCGAGTACCGCGAGATGCTGCCGGTCGAGAACTGGAACGCCCAGATCTCCCTCCTCACCGGCTTCGCGGCCGCGTCGATCATGGTCACCGGCAAGGTCGGCATCCTGCGCACGCTCCCGCCCGCGCCGGAGTACGCCGTCACCAAGCTGCGGCGTACGGCTCGTGCCCTGGGGATCGACTGGCCCAGCGGTCAGAGCCACCCCGACTTCATCCGCTCCCTCGACGCGTCGCATCCGGCCGAGGCGGCCATGGTGGTGGCGTGCACGTCGCTGCTCCGCGGAGCGGGCTACGCGGCCTTCAACGGGCACGTCCCCGACCAGCCGCTGCACGCGGCCCTCGCCTCGTCGTACGCCCACGTCACGGCGCCGCTGCGCCGCCTGGTCGACCGCCACGGCCTGGAGGTGTGCGCTGCGCTGTGTGCCGGCGAACCGGTCCCGCAGTGGGTGCTGGACCGCCTCGACGCACTGCCGGAGATCATGCGCGACTCCGGGCACAGGTCACACGCCTACGAGAACGCCGTGCTGAACCTGGTCGAGGCCGAGACGCTGAAGTCGCGGATCGGGGACGAGTTCGACGGGGTCGTCACCGAGGTCGAGCACGACGACGAGCGCAAGGGGACCGTGATGGTCCGCGACCCCGCTGTGGAGGCGACGGTCACCTCCCAGTCACCGCTCCCGGTCGGGAAGGACGTCACGGTCACGCTCACCGAGGCCGACCCCGGGACGCGCAAGGTGCGCTTCGAGGTCTGAAGCACTAGTTCAGTGGCACCGCCACGACGTTGACGTGTGTGTTGCCGGCGGTCATCCCGGCGCTGGCGGCGTAACAGCTGACGGACACGTCGTACGTCCCCGGGTTGACGCTCCTCGAGGCGCTCATCGCCAGCGTCGTCGACGACCCGTTGAGCACCAGTGCGGTCGCGTCCGGGAACATCGTCGTGTCGCCGATCACCACGTTGCAGTCGATCTTCCGGGTGGCGCCGGACTGGTTCTGGGCGAGGACGCTCCCGTTGACCAGGACTCGTGATGCCCGAGTCAGTCGGAGGGCGCCGGTTCCGTCCGTGCTCAGGCTGCCCTGCCCCGTCACGGTCGGGAAGACGCTGACCGGGGCCACGCTGCCGCGGTTGTCCTCCCAGCTGCCGGTCGAGGTCTTCCGCCAGCGTGCATGGTCAGCGAGGTCGAAGATGCTCAGCGACCCGTTCGCGACGCTGCCCGAGCCGACCGCGCTGTACCCGATGTCGGCATTGGCCACGCTGTGGTTCTTGATCTGGCGAGATCCCACGGAGTTGGCCTTGAGGGCGGCGTACGCCGGTGGTGCCGCGGCCACCACCAACGCCAGGCTGGCGACGATGAGGGCGGCGGTCGGACGCCTGGACCTGGGGGAGTGGGTGGGTGGGATCTCTGACCGAGTCATGGGGCGACCTCTCTGGGGGCGGCGATGAGTCATCCTCCCGTGCCTGAGGGCCGGACGCCATGGCTCACGGGTCGGGCCGTGCGATGCTGCGCGGGTGCCGTCCTTCCCACCCACGTTCGACGATGACGTGACCCAGCAGCCGGAGCGGGCTCAGTTCGAGGCGTTCCTCGACGAGCACCGGTCGGCGATCCGCGACTGCCTCGACGGGCTGACCGAGGAACAGGTACGCCGCTCTCTCGTCCCGTCACAGACCACGCTGCTGGGCCTGGTGAAGCATGCGACCTTCGTCGAGATGGTGTGGTTCGACGAGGCGATCACCTGCCGATCGCGTGCGGAGATCGGCATCCCGGCGGCGGCGCACGAGTCGTTCGTGCTCGAGGACGACGACACCATCGCCGGCATCCAGCAGGCCCATCGCGAGGCCTGTGCAGCAGCCCGAGCCGCGACGGCAACGCTGGACCTCGACCACGTCGTGCTCGGCAATCGCCGCGGCCCCCTCCCGCTGCGCTGGGTCTACCTGCACGTGCTTCGCGAGCTGGCCCAGCACTGCGGCCACGCCGACATCCTCCGCGAGCAGATCCTCGAATCCGCCTGACGTCTCCTCGGCCCACGCACCCCACGCTGGTCGACCACCTTCGGGCCGGATCCGCGGCCATGCTCGACCTTCCCCAGCCGCCTCGCGGCGTTGCTGGAACGTGTGATCAGAGCCCAGCCACCCGCGTGCGGCGGCAGCCGGAGACCCACCGCCGGTTGAGCCGTCGAAAGCAAGCCGACGGACTGGTGACCTGCGGCGGGCCGGGTGGGGCTGTTGGCTCACCGGGTTTCGACAAGCTCAACCGACGGTTGACGAGTCTGCTGTATGGCTCACTTCGTACGGCGGGAGCCAAAGCCGGCCACACCGCCGGTTGAGCCTGTCGAAACCCAGCAAGCCGACCGTTCGCGGTGGCCGCCCTCGGGCCGGGGCCCCTCAAAACTTCTTGAACTATTTTCCAGAACCCCCACCAAACAAGGGGAAACTCGACCAGGACTGTCAGTGCTCGATGCTTCAATTCACTCATGACCCACCCGGTTCTCGAGCAGATGCGGCACCAGGCCGCAGCCCTGCTCGAGACCCTCTGGGCAGCCCGCCGACCCGACGAGCTGATGGACACCGTCGCCGAGATCGAGGCCCTCAAGTCCACCCTGGACGCCCTCGAACTGTGCGTGGTCCGTGAGCTCGACGCCACCGGTGCGGTCAAGCCACTCGGGTGGGCCTCCACCCAGGACTACCTCACCGCCGTCGCCGGCGGCCACAAGACCTCTGGACCCGCGATGGTGCGGTCTGGCCAAAGCCGTCGCTGAGCCGGTCCTGGCACCGGTCGGAGAAGCGATGGCCGACGGGTGGCTGTCGGCCGCCAAGGCCCACGTCATCACCCGGGCGATCGACACCCTCCCCGGCGACCCGAGACCCGCGCTGCCGGGGTGCAGGTGATGCTCGACTCCGCCAAGAGGCCTCGACGCCACCGAGCTCCGCAAAGCCGGCCAAGCACCTGGTCGAGGTCGTCGACCCCGACGGCACCGAACGCCAGACCGAGAAGGAGCTCGACCGCGACGAACGCGTCGCCCACCTCGACCGGGACTTCTCCATCCGTGACGACGGAGCCGGCGGCGCCTGGATCAAGGGCCGCTGCTCCGCGGAGTACGCCGCCCAGATCAGATCCACCCTGATGCCCCTGGCGAAGCCCGTGCCCAGCACCGGACCCGATCTGCGACCCCGCCACCTGCGAGATCCCCGGTTGTGGGCACGACGGCCGCGACCCCCGCGACCACGGCACCCGGATGTGCGACGCGCTCTACCAGCTGTGCCGCGACGCCCAGACCCTCGACCTGCCACCGGAGAGCCACGGCGCACCCGCCCGGGTCAGCATCACCATCAGCCTACGAGGACCTGCAACGGGGAGCCGGGTTCGCCGAGACCGAGACCGGAGAGACCCTCTCGGGTGCCACCCTGCGGCGGATCTGCTGCGACGCCGAGATCATCCCCCTCGTCCTCGGGCTCACACAGCGAGGTCCTCGACGTCGGCCGCCAACAACGCCTGGTCACAGCAGCGATCTGGAAAGCACTCGTCGCCCGCGACAAGCACTGCCGCTTCCCGAACTGCACCCGACCACCGTTGATGACCCACGCCCACCACATCATCCACTGGGTGAACGGCGGACCGACCTCGTTGTTGAACCTGATCCTCCTGTGCGGGCATCACCACCGACTCGTCCACTCCGGACCCTGGAGCATCCGAAGAACCGGACCCACCGACTTCGCCTTCGACCCACCACCCGGCACCCGCCGGATCACCACCACCGGACGAGAACCACCCGACTGATCGCTCGTTCCCCGGTGCTCGACTACCTGGGGGCGGAGCTGCGATCGGGACCGTGGTCGATCGCCTGGGCGTACTTCGCATGGAGAGCCACCGGCTGTGCCTCGCGCCCGGCGCGGCTGAGCTGCCGCTTGCGGTAGGTGAGGTTCAGCGCCTCCACCATGATGGCGAAGGCGATCGGCCCGTAGATGAGGGGCTTGTCCACGTGTACGTCGAACCCGTCTGCGACGAGCGTCGTACCGATCAGCACCAGGAAGCACAGCGCCAGCATCTTCACCGTCGGATGGGCGTTGACGAAGTCGCTGATCCTGGTGGCGAGGACCATCATCAGCCCGATGGAGATCATCACAGCGGCGATCATGATGTAGAGCTCGTCGACCATGCCGACGGCCGTGATCACCGAGTCCAACGAGAACACGGCGTCGATCAGGATGATCTGGACGATCACCTTCGCGAACGTCGTCTGGGGTCCTCCGCCAGCGGTGTGCTCCTCTTCACCTTCGAGCTTGGCATGGATCTCGGTGACGGCCTTGTAGATCAGGAACAGCCCACCGATGATCAGGATGAGGTCCCGTCCGGACAGGGCCAGCGCATCGGCACTGCCGATCGAGATCCACGTCGCCTTCAGCCCGATGATCCACGAGGCCACGAAGAGCAGCAGGATCCGCATCACAAGTGCGAGAGCGAGGCCGACGATGCGGGCCCGAGGGCGCTGGGCCTCCGGCAGCCGGTTGGTCAGGATCGAGATGAACACGATGTTGTCGATGCCGAGCACCAGCTCGAGAGCGAACAGCGTCAGGAACGCGATCCACAGGTCGGGGCTTGAGAAGAAGTCCACATCTGAGCCAACGGCTGCCGAGCCAGGACCGTTCCGAATGGCGGGTGGCGTCGCTCACCCCTATCCTTGGCAGGCGGATGGGCTGGCCGGGCGACCGCGTCGCCGAGCGGGAGACCGTGAGGTGTCGAGGAAGGTCCGGGCTCCACAGGACAAGGTGGTGGGTAACGCCCACCCGGGGTGACCCGCGGGATCAGTGCCACAGAAAACAGACCGCCGCTGCTCTTCGGAGCAGCGGTAAGGGTGAAACGGTGGTGCAAGAGACCACCAGCGCGGCGGGAGACCGTCGTGGCTAGGCAAACCCCACCTGGAGCAAGACCGAACAGTGAGTGCTCGAGGGTGGTCCGCCCGAGCTCACGGGTAGGTCGCTGGAGGGTGTCGGCAACGGCACCCGGAGATGGATGGTCGTCAACCGTGCCGTCGTGAGGCGGTACGGCGAACAGAACCCGGCCTATGAGCCAGCCCATCCGCACCCGATCCGGGAGTTGCCCGGTCGCGCTGCATCACGATGGCCCCCACCGCGGTGGCTCTGCGCACCTGTCAATGGTCTGGGGATGTGAGTTGCTCAAGTCTGCAGGCAGATGCCGCTGAGCCGAGCAGGCGACATTCTCGAGTGGTGCCCACCCCGGGCACCAGACCTGGAGAGTAGCCATGACCACATGTGTTCAACTCGTCCGCAGACACCCAGTCTCGGCGTTCTTCGCGTTCGCCTGCGCCTTCGGATGGCTCCCGTATGGCCTCGCCGCCTTGGGTATCGGTAGCAACCCGGCGAACCTGCCGCTCGGGCCAGTGCTGGCGGCCTTGGTCGTCACCTCGTGCCAGGGCCGAGCGTCGCTCTTCGCGTGGGGCCGGTCGTTGCGGCGCTGGGCAGCCTCGCCCTGGCTGTACGTCGTGGCGTTCGTTGGGCCCGTCTTCCTCCACGTGACGATCGTGGCAGTCAACCACCTCCTCGGCGCACCGCTACCCACCTCCGTCCAGCTGGGCGCGTGGCCGGAGGTGCCCGTCACGTTCCTGGCCATGCTGCTGATGGTGGGGCTGGGCGAGGAGGCGGGTTGGTCGGCGTTCGCCGCGCCGATCCTGCTGCGTCGCCACGGACTCCTCGGCGCGTTCGCCGTGCTGGCGCCGATGCGGATCCTCTGGCACCTACCGCTGATGATTGCCGGCGACATGCCGTGGGTGGTCGGCATCCTCGGCAACGCCGGTTTCCAGCTGATCCTGCTCCAGCTGATGCGTCGCCGCGGGGGTGCCTGGTCACTCTCGGCCGTGTGGCACGCCACCTTGAACGCATTCGGGGGTGCCTTCTTCTTCACCATGGTCACCGGAGCCGACAAGGACCGCCTGGGGGTGCTGCTCGGGGTGGTCTACGCGCTCGCCGGACTCGCCACGCTCCTGCCGGTCATGAACCGCAGCCGCCCACTCCCCAAGGGTCTTGGCCACGACGACACGCAGCGGACACCTGACCTCGCTCTGACGCGGGGGACGGGGACTCCTGAGAGCTGAACACAGGGAGTTCACGGGTGCCAGACGGCGCAGGCGCTTCAGTCAGGCCTGGGTGGTCGCCACCGCTGGGAGGTCGGGTCCACCCGTGGGTCGGACGGCTCGTGCTGCTCGAGGCAGGTGCAGGCAGAACGTCGCGCCGCCGCCCTCGGTCGGGAGGTAGCGGATGCTGCCGGCGTTGATGACGAGCAGCTTCTCGGTGATGTAGAGCCCGAGGCCGGTGCCCTTCTGTGTGCCGGAGCGAGCCTCCTCGGACCGGGTGAAACGATCGAAGAGCTCCGGGACGAACGCAGGGGACACGCCCGTGCCCGAGTCAGCGATGGACAGGACGACACTGTCGATGTCCTCGTGGCAGCTCACCGAGAAGGCGCCGCCGCCGTACTTCACGGCGTTGGTGAGGAGGTTCGCAAGCACCTGGTCGAGGTGCCCGCGGTCGACGTACGCCGTCGCCGTCTCCAGCATGGCCAGGTCCACGTCAGGCAGTGGTGGAGGAAGGGTGCCGAGCATCTCCCGGACCGCCGAGTCCACCCTGACGGCGGTGCTCCGGGGTTCGACACCGCCCGCGTCCAGGACCGAGACCGCCAGCGCCTCCTCCAGCATGGTGTGCAGCGAGTCGCCTGCGCTGCCCACCTTGCGGACGAAGTCGAGCTTCTCCGTCTCCGACATCTCTGCCCACGACTCGAGTGCCATCTCGGAGTAGCCGATCAGCACGGACACCGGGATGCGCAGGTCGTGCGAGAGCATGGCCACCAGGTCGGCTACCGCCAGGTGGGCGCGCGACAACTCGGTGATGGACTCCTTCAGTGCTTCGCCGTTGGCGCGTTCCGCGTCGAGCGCCTCCTCCGTCAGACGCCAGAAGACCAGGCACGCGACGCTCTCGGCCAGCACCGCCCCGGCGTGGACCATCGCAAAGATCCACGGGTGCTCCATCGCCATGTGGTGGTTGTAGACCAGCGTCGGGAGGATCGTGCCGAGGACGAGGTGGTGGACCAGGACGTAGCCCACGGCCAGCAGGTACGGGCGCCACGACTGGTAGAGCGAAACCACGGCGATGGTCACGAAGAAGTGGAAGTGAGCCTCGATGAGCCCACCGAAGAGGTCGATCAAGATGGCCGAGCAGGACAGCAGCCCGAGGGTCGCCAACGACGACCGCACGGTGTGGCTGAAGCTGCTCCGCATTGCTGCCAAGGTGAGGACGGCCACGATGGCGGGACCAATCAGGGACAGCTCCACGGAGCGGCCACGCAGCAACCCGATCGCGAACAGCACCACGACGTGCCCCCACAGGAGCACGCAGATGCCGCGGTGCCTGGCCAGCCAGACGCGGTCAGGGAGCGAGTCGCCTCGCGGCAGCCACGCCTTGACCCGGACCGCCATCGCGCTTGCCGACGTGGTGACCATCCCGGTTCCGATCAGGCGATGAAGGCATGAGCCCCATCTGCACCCACAACCGAACGCACTTAGACCATAGACCTGACACAACCATTGAACGAGCGAACAAGGAAACCTGCGCCGCGACTCAGGAAGCGCTGGCAGCCAGGCCTCGCTCATCGTGGACCGCCGGCGGCCACGGCGATTCCCGCGCCCAGTCGAGGCCAGCGGCCGACCGTTGACAAGGACACAGCCTCCGGCAAAGATTAACCGGGAGGTTAAGTGTGGTGGACGACGCTCGCGGATCAGAGGCACTCGATCGGGTGCTCGACGCCCTGGCCAACTCCCACCGGCGCAGCATCGTCTACCTGCTCGGTCTGCAGCCGTGGGCGATCAGCCGGCTTGCCGAGGTCCGTGGCCTGTCCCTGCCTGCCATCCACAAACACATCAAGGTGCTCGAGGCCGCGGGCCTGATTCGGCGCCACAAGCGCGGCCGGACGACGTACCTGACGCTCAACGGCCAGCCGTTGCAAGAGATCCAGGCCTGGGTGGGCCAGTTCCATCCCTACTGGAGCAGTCCTGAGGCGACCTACGAGAACTACGAGAACTTCCTCGCCACGAGCGGCACCCGTCAGCAGTCAACGAAATAGGAGAAGCGCATGAAGAAGTTCCTGGTACTCACCTACGGCTTCACCCAGCCGACCGAGGAGGTCCAGAAGGCGTGGGGGTCCTGGTTCGCGTCGGTGGGTCCGCACCTGGTCGACCCCGGCAGCCCGTTCGGCCGGGGCACCGAGATCACCCACACCGGTCGCACCGAGCTGACCCTGGAGTCTCCCTCGCCGATGGTCGGCTACTGCATCCTGAACGCGGAGAGCCTCGAGCAGGCCGAAGCTCTCGTCCAGTCCATGCCGATCATCGAGAGCGTTCGCGTCTACGAGGCACAGTCCATGTAGTGACCGGGAGAGCGGGTCAGGCGGTGCGCAAGGCCACCGTGGGCGGCATCCGGGATGCGCGAACGGCTGGCATCAGGCCGGCGAAGGCACCGATCAGGACGGCCGAGACGATGCCACCCGTCCAGGCTTCGACGGGGACCACGATTGCCCAGCCCTTCGAGGTGGCGTAGACAGCCGTCGCCGCGGCCCCGGCCAGCACGCCGACGACGCCGCCGACGACTGCCAACAGGATCGACTCACCGAGGAACTGCGTGCGGATCTGCCCCTTCGTGGCACCGAGGGCCCGGCGCAGACCGATCTCCGAGCGGCGTTCCAGGACCGAGATGATCATGATGTTGGCGACCCCGACGGCACCGACGACCAGGGCCACCACCCCGAGCCCGAGGAAGAGGCTGTCGAAAGCTCCCGCTGCGGCAGCCCGGGCAGTGAGTACGTCGGAAGGCTGGCTCACGTTGACCTCGTTGGCAGCCAGCGGGTTGGCGGTCCGCGCGAGCAGCGACTGCACCGCCGCCTCGTGGCCAGTGGCGGCGCGCACGTAGATCGAGCTCGGCGGGCCGGCGTGCTCCACCCCGTTGAGCAGGCTGACGTAGCCGAGGTACGCCCGGGCGGTTGGATAGCCGACCAGGGCGCTGTTGTCGATGTCGGGCTCCAGCGGTGCGGGCTCGAGGATGCCTCCGACGTTGAACCACTGCCCGCCCAGCCAGATCCGCTGGTCCTGGTAGAGCCGGTCGATGCCGAGTCGCCGGGCGGCGGCCGCCCCCAGCACCGCGACCGGCTCTCGCGCGGTGCCGGCGTTGAGCCAGCTGCCGCGGGCGATGCCGGTGCTGAGCACGGACGGCAGGTCCAGGCTGGCCGCGCGCACCTGGAGTCCACCGGTGTTCCCTGCCGGGATCATCCGGTTCCGGTAGACCTTCTCGTCCTTCATCAGGGCGGTGTGCGCCACATCTTCGACGTCGGCCAGGTGCGAGATCCGCCCCGGCGCTGCGAGAGGCAGCTGCGTCTCGCCACCCGTGAGGCTCTGCCCGGCCTCGACGGTCAGCAGGTTCGTGCCGAGCTGGTCGATCTCCGCGATCAGCCCGGCCTGGGAGGAGGCGGACAGCCCGAGGACCGCGACGATCGCCGCCGTTCCGATCGCGATGCCGAGCGCGGACAGTGCTGCTCGCACACGTCGCGCGCGCAGCCCGACGCTGGCCACCCGGAGCCCGTCCCTGAAGCTCAGTCGTCCGCTCATCGCACAGCCCCCGTTGCTCGGGCACTGTCGGTGTCCGAGACCACGCGGCCGTCGAGCATCCGGATCTGTCGCGGGAGCTGATCCGCGAGACCTGCGTCATGGGTGATCAGGATGATGGTGGCGCCGGCAGCGTTGAGCTCACGGAGGAGCGCGATGATCGATGCACCGGTGGTGGAGTCGAGGTTCCCGGTCGGCTCGTCTGCGAGCACGATCGCCGGGCTACCGACCAGGGCTCGGGCGATCGCAACCCGCTGCCGCTGTCCTCCCGAGATCTGGGTGGGCCTGAAGGTCGCACGATCGGTGAGTCCGACGCGGGCGAGGGCCTCGTCTGCTCGTCGGTACCGCTCCGCGGCCGGCACACCGGCGTACAGCAGCCCGTCCGCCACGTTCTCGCGCGCGGTGGCGTGCTCGGCCAGGAAGAACTGCTGGAAGACGAAGCCGATCTCGCGCGCCCGCAGCAGCGACAGGTCGCGGTCGCTCAGCCGGGACGCGTCGGTCCCGCCCACTCGGATCACGCCACTGGTGGGTGGCTCGAGCGTGCCCATGACGTGCAGCAAGGTGGACTTGCCGGACCCGGACGGCCCGGTGATCGCCACCAGCTCGCCACGTCGTACGGAGAAGGACACCCCCCGGAGCGCATGGACCGGTGGCTGCTCCCCATAGACCTTGCTCACCTCGTCGAGCTCCAGCACCACCTCTCCACTCATGGTGTCGGCACCACGACGTCATCCCCTTGGTGGAGGTCGCCCTCGACCTGGACCCGCCCGGCGGTGCTGTCGAACAGGCCCACCTTCACCGCGACGAGGCCGCGACGACCGTCGTCGCGCACGACCTCGACGGCGAACCCGCCTCCGGACTTCCCGACGAGCGCGGTGACCGGGACGCTCAGGGCGCTGTCCACACCCCTGGTCGTGATCTCCACCTGGACCGGGGCCGCGTCGAGCCGGCGGGCCGTCTTCGCATGGTCGAGGCTGATGTACGCCGGGATGGTCGGCGCGGCATCACTGTTCTGACCACTGGCGTGGGCGACCCTTCCCACCCGGTCCACCTTCCCGGTCACCGAGGTGTTCCCCGGCAGGGTGATCCGCGCGAGGTCGCCCCGCTTCACCTCCCCCTGCTGGGACGCGTCGAGGACCACCCGCACCTCCTGGGTGTCGGACGTGGCCAGTGCGACCGGCGCTCCCGGCCGGGCAGGGCCGCCGAGGATGCCGGTCACCTGGAGGATCCGCACCGCACGGGGGAGGAAGACCGCGCCGTCGGCCGCGAGCTCACCGGTCTCGTCGAGGCCCCTGGCGTGCTGGAGTCCGGAGAGAGCCTGCTGGGTCCTCGACGTGAAGCGGTCGTCGTCGGGCGCGAGTTCCACGCCGGCCGCGCGGTCACGACCGAGCTCGTGCAGGTTTCGGTTGAGCTGGCGTACGTCGCGGCCGCGGTCGCCCAGGTTCAGGTCGCGATAGGCGGGCATCGCACCGCACAGCAGCAGCACCGGGCGGTCGTCCACGCGGTAGAGCACGCCGCCGCAGCCGACCTTGTCCCCGGTCTCGGGCAGCTCTGTGTAGGTGCCGCGGGCCCGGTTGACCACGGAGTACGCCGAGCCGTCCGCTCGCGCTCGATAGGTCAACGTCCCGTCCAGGGAGACCATGTCCGAGAGTGCCCCTCTCTCCACGGTGGCGGTTTCCGGCGACTTCTCGGCGGCCGATGACGGTTGGTTCGCGCCGGACAGGTCGACCACACCGCCGACGGCTGCTGAGACGACCAGGATGCTCGCTCCGGTGGCGGCCCATGTCCTCCGCCTCACTGGCCCGTCAGCCCCAGCTTGCCGGCGTACAGCTTTCCGCACGTGTGCATCGCGGCGTTGAGGATCGTCATGCCGCCCTTCTCGTTGGCAGACGGGATGTTGTTCGTGTTCACCAGGGGCTCACCCGCGACGGGGTCCGGGAAGTCCTTCACGCCGTGGTCGCGGATGCACTGGGCGAACTCGAGGGCCTCGCTCTGTGCCTGTGCGTTTCTCTTGCGGCCGGTGAACCCCGCTGGCTGCAGGCTCTTGCACTCACCGATCGCCTTCTTCCACGCCGGGCCGTCGGGGTCGATCGCTGAACCGTTGACCACTCCGTCGAGGGTCAGCTGTCCTGAGGAGTCCGGGTCCGGGAACTCCTTGACGCCGTTCTCCCGCATGCAGGTGGAGAACTTCACCGCCTCGTCACGCGTTGTCCCGGTGCTGCTGTCACCGGCAGTGGTGTCCTCAGACCCGCTCGAGCAGCCCGTCAGGACCAGGCTGACCAGGGTGGCCGTGGCGAGTGCGGCCAGCGGCCGAGCGCTTCTCTTCATGCTGTCTCCCGTGTGGTGGTGGTGCGCGATCGATGTGTGGTCACTGCTGCATCCGTGGGTCCTCGGTGGGGTCGGCGTACATCGGCGGGCAACCGTGGTCGATCGCTCGGAGCCGGAGCTCGAAGTGCCAGGGCTCGTTGCGGTAGATCTGGCACAGGCCGTACGCCGCGCCGTGCTCGGACAGCCAGGACGTGGCATCGGAGTGACCGATGTCGACCGCGTCCCCTGAGACATGGGGAGAGGTCTCCGCCGTGGCCACCCATCGGGCGGCCGCTGCCTTCGAGCCGTACGTGGCGACGGCCTCGCGCAGCAGCCGATCCTGGTGCGCCGGCGAGCGCCAGCCGCTGTTGAGGTGCACCTCGACGCCGTCAGCACGAGCGTCGGCCGCCGCGTGTTGCAGGGCGTCTCGCAGATCAGGGTCGAGGTTGGCGACCGAGTCCGCCGTCGAGGACGAGGACGCCATCGTCAGCCGGTTCGGAGCCGCCATGATCACCGCGAGGACGAGCAGACAGACGACGAGTGCGCCGGGAATCCAACGGAATGTTCTTCGAGCCAATGCCTGGTGGGTCATGTGCTCAGTCAAGGCAGCGGGACGTTCCCAGCGCGTATGCGGTTTCGGATACGTGGGCGATACGTTCGGCTCCGTAGCATCGAGGGATGCGTGTGCTGATCGTCGAGGACGAGCCCTTCATGGCGGAGGCCGTCCGCGACGGCCTCCGCCTGGAGGCGATCGCCGCTGACATCGCCGGTGACGGTGACACCGCCTTGGAGCTGCTGAACATCAACACGTATGACATCGCCGTGCTCGACCGCGACATCCCGGGGCCCTCGGGCGACCAGATCGCAGAGCACATCGTGGCCTCCGGCAGCGGCATGCCGATCCTGATGCTCACCGCCGCGGACCGCCTCGACGACAAGGCTTCCGGATTCGGGCTCGGCGCAGACGACTACCTCACCAAGCCCTTCGAGCTCCGGGAGCTCGTGCTCCGGCTCAGGGCACTCGATCGCAGGCGCGCACACAGCAGGCCCCCGGTGCGAGAGATCGCGGGCCTGCGGGTGGATCCGTTCCGGCGCGAGGTCTACCGCGACGGCCGCTACGTCGCGCTGACCCGGAAGCAGTTCGCCGTGCTCGACGTGCTCGTCGCTGCCGACGGCGGCGTCGTCAGCGCCGAGCAGCTGTTGGAGCAGGCGTGGGACGAGAACGCCGACCCGTTCACGAACGCCGTACGCATCACCGTCTCCGCCCTGCGCAAACGGCTGGGCGAACCCTGGATCATCGCCACGGTGGCAGGCGCCGGCTACCGCATCGACTCGACACCCAGCGCCGCGCGGGAAGCAGGGGAGCGTGGCTAGGGCGCCCGGGATGAGCGTGCGCCTCAAGCTCACCCTCAGCTACGCGGGGTTCCTGATGGTCGCCGGTGCCGCGCTGCTGGCGGTGGTGTGGGTGTTCCTGCTGCGGTACGTGCCCGACGTGCTGGTCGGCCCGATGGCCGGGCCGGACCGCTCGGACCTGCTGGCGGCGTTCGCCCCCAAGGCAGCGGCGATGCTCGGCCTGCTCCTGGTGTTCGGGCTCCTCGGCGGCTGGGTCCTCGCGGGCAGCATGCTCGCGCCGCTGACCCGCATCACCCACGCCACCCGCCTGGCCGCGGACGGGTCGCTCTCCCACCGGATCCGGATGGAGGGTCGCAACGACGAGTTCCGCGAGCTCGCCGACGCCTTCGACGCGATGCTGGCACAGCTCGAGGCACACGACGCCGAGCAGCGGCGGTTCGCCGCCAACGCCTCCCACGAGCTCCGCACGCCACTGGCGATCACGCAGACACTTCTCGACGTGGCGCGCAAGGATCCGGACCGTGACACCGGCGAGCTCGTCGAGCGCCTCCATTTCGTCAACTCCCGGGCGATCGACCTCACCGAAGCCCTGCTCATGCTCAGCCGCGCCAACCAGCGGTCCTTCACCCGGGAGCACGTCGACCTGTCCCTGCTCGCGGAGGAGGCCACGGAGACGCTCCTGCCGCTCGCGGAGGATCAGGGCCTCAGCATCCAGACCTCGGGCGACATCACCGCCACGGTCGGGTCACGGGCGCTCCTGCTGCAGCTGGCGACGAACCTCATCCACAACGCGATCGTGCACAACCTGCCTGGAGAGGGCACGGTGTGGGTCACCACCAGAGCTCATCCAACGAGCGTGGCGCTCACCGTGGAGAACACGGGCGAGAAGCTCACGCCACAGCTGGTCGCGACGCTCACCGAGCCGTTCCAGCGTGGCACCCAGCGCATTCGCACCGACCAGGCAGGTGTCGGTCTCGGGCTCGCGATCGTCAGGAGCATCACCGAGGCACACGACGGAACCCTCACGCTCACTCCACGGCCGGGCGGCGGGCTCGTCGTCACGGTGCAGCTCCCGGCCGAGGCCACCCCTGCGGGGTGAGTCGGCCGGGCCGACCCTCGTCAGGACTTCTTGCGCTTCTTGCCCTTCGAGCCCTTGCGGGGGTCGAGCGCCGTCGCGGCCGAGGTTGCGCGGTCGGCCGCCTTGCGGGCGGACTTCCGAGCGCGCTTGGTCTCCTTCTCGAGCGCCGACAGGCTCCGGGACAGCTGGGCGGTGACCTCGCGGGTGACGCGCTCGGCGGTCTCCCGGGCGATCTGCTCGATGGTGCCGCGGGACAGCTCGGCCGGTGCGGTGGTACTCGCCGCCTTCTTGGCCGGGGCCTTCTTGGCCGCAGTCTTCTTGGCGGGGGCCTTCTTGGCGGGGGCCTTCTTCGCGGGGGCCTTCTTGGCCGCGGTCTTCTTCGCGGGGGCCTTCTTCGCGGGAGCCTTCTTGGTCACCGTCTTCTTGGCCGTCGCCTTCTTGGTCGGCGACGCGGCCGAAGCCTTCTTCGGAGTGGGTGCGGTGCTGGAGCTCTCGGTCACTGGTGTGCCTCCCGGTCGATGGCGGCGTCAGTCGTACGCCGTACCCCCACCCTGCCCGAGTCCAGCCGCGCACGCACCTCCCGGTGCGTACTACTGCAGCCGGGTGACCTGCACGTCGACGAACATGCGCGAGGTGCCCGACCCGGAGAAGATGCCCGAGAGCGGCTTCACGTCGTTGTAGTCGCGGCCGGTCGCCGTGATCACGTGGCGGTCTCCGGGCTCGGTGTCGTTGGTCGGGTCGAAGCCACGCCAGCCGTCGTCCCACCACTCGACCCAGGCGTGCGACTCGCCCTTGGCGGACTCCCCGACGACAGGGTCGACCTTCGGGTGCAGGTAGCCCGAGACGTAGCGCGTCGGGATGTCGATCGCACGCAGGGCACCGACGACGATGTGGGCGATGTCCTGGCACACGCCCGATCGCTCCGCCCAGGCATGCGCCGCGAAGGCGTCGACGGTGGTGGAGCCGGAGACGTACTTCACCTCCTGGTAGACCAGCGCGCACACCGCGCGGGCTGCCTCGCTCGGGGTGGCGCTCGCGGCGGCGATGTCCTTGGCCGCGACCACGAGGTCGTCGGGGGGTACGACGCGGTCGGGCAGCGTGAGGTACTCCGTCTGGATGTCGGCGACCGCCTCGCTGCGCATCTCGTCCCAGCTCATCACGGGCGGTCCGACGGGGGAGCGGTCGGTGTGCACCGTGGCCGAGGCCGTGACGGTGAGCGAGGTGTGCGGGTCGAGCACCTCGAAGGCCGTGACCTGGGAGCCCCAGTAGTCCTTGTAGGTGTAGGCCCATGGCGTCGGGGACACCTCCACGCGGGAGTGCACCACGATCTGGCCCGGGAGGGTCAACGGAGTCAGACGCGCCTCGTTGAACGAGGTGTTCGCCTTGCCGTCGTACTCGAAACCGGTGGTGTGCGCGATCCTCAGCTGCATCGTCATGCCCTCACCCCGTGCCACTCGGTTGCTTCCGCGCCGGCGAAGTAGCGGCGGCTGATCGCGTCGGTGGCCAGGGCACAGGTGCGCTGGAGGCGCTCCATCTCGCCGGGCAGGTCCGCGACGTACTCACTGAGCGAGCGGTACTCGAGCTCGGCCCGGGTGCGCCCGAGGAGTCGCTGCGCCTCGTTCTGGAAACCGGCGCGGGTGCCCGCGGACTGGAGGCGCTCGAGGCAGCGCTCCGCCTCGCTGAGGCCGAACACCACGGATCGGGGGAAGAGCCGGTCGAGCAGCAGGAACTCCGCGGCGCCTCGCTCGGTCTCGAGTCCCTTGTAGGTCCGCAGGAAGGCCTCGTAGGCGCCACAGGCGCGCAACGACGTGCCCCACGCGGAACCGGAGGTGATCGAGGCGGTGGCGACCAGGCGCGAGGTCATGTCGGCGCGCTCGATGGAGCGACCCAGCACCAGGAACTGGTAACCCTCGTCCCGCGTCATCGTGGCCTCGGCGATCCCGTTGATCTGGGCCGCGCGGTCACGCACCCAGCGGAACGCGACCGGCGGCCGCATCGAACGGAAGTGGCCCGAGGGGATCGCGCGGTAGGTGGTGTTCATCGCCTCCCACATCGAGGTCGACAGCGTCTCGCGAGCTCGTCGGGCACTCTCGCGAGCTGCTGCGAGGGTGGCGGCGATGGACGAGCTCGAGGTCGGGTCGTACGCCAGGAGGCGCATCACCTCGGTGGTGTCGATCGGTGCGTTCTCGTCGAACTCCACGCCCATGATCGAGAGCAGGTTGCGGCAGGTCGTCTCCTCGACGACGCCTGGATCCTCGAGGATCAGCTGCATCTGCACATCCAGGATGCGGGCGGTGTCCTCGGCACGCTCCACGTAGCGGCCGATCCAGAACAGCGACTCGGCGATGCGGCTCAGCATGAGGACTCCTCTGCCTGGGGCCCTGGTTTCGACAAGCTCAACCGACGGTTCTCGGATTGCTGCTGCTGCTGCTGTTGCTGTTGGTCGTGCTGCGAGGAGAAGGAGTCGAGAGCCGGGCCGACGTCCTGCGGCGCCGAGTGGACCTCGACGCGCTCCGGCTCGGCGTGCACCTGGTGACGCCCGTGGCCGGCGAGCACCCAGGTGTCCTTGGAACCGCCGCCACGGGAGGAGTTGACGATCAGCTCACCCTCGCCCAGGGCGACGCGCGTCAGGCCGCCGGGAAGCACCCACACCCGGTGGCCGTCGTTGACGGCGAACGGACGCAGGTCGACGTGACGAGGACGCATCATGCCGTTGACGTACGTCGGGACGGTGCTCAGCTGGATCACGGGTTGCGCGATCCACGAGCGGGGGTCGGCCATCACCTTGACGCGGAGCTCGTCGAGCTCCTCCTTGGTCGCCTGAGGACCGATGACGATGCCCTTGCCGCCCGACCCGTCGACCGGCTTGAGGACGAGCTCGTCGAGCCGGTCCATCACCTCCTCGCGGTGGTCGGCGTCGCCGAGCCGCCAGGTGTCGACGTTCTTGAGGATCGGCTCCTCGTCGAGGTAGTAGCGCACCAGGTCCGGCAGGTAGGTGTAGATCAGCTTGTCGTCGGCGACGCCGTTGCCGACCGCGTTGGCGATCGTGACGTTGCCCGCGCGGGCGGCGTTGAGCAGGCCCGAGCAGCCGAGCAGCGAGTTGCTGCGGAAGTGCACCGGGTCGAGGAACTCGTCGTCGACCCGTCGGTAGATCACGTGCACGGGCTCGAGGCCCTGCGTCGTACGCATCATCACGCGGCCGCGGCGGCACTCGAGGTCGCGGCCCTCGACGAGCTCGACACCCATGGTGCGTGCCAGCAGCGCGTGCTCGAAGTAGGCGCCGTTGAACACACCCGGGGTCAGCACCACCACGTTGGGCTCGGTGACACCGGCGGGCGCTGCGGCACGGAGAGCCGTGAGGAGCTTCTGCGGGTAGCCGGCGACCGGACGGATCCGGTGCTCGGCGAAGGTCTCCGGCAGCGCTGCCGCGATCGCGCGCCGGTTGGTCATCACGTAGGAGACGCCCGACGGCACCCGCACGTTGTCCTCGAGCACCCGGAACTCGCCCTGGTCGTCGCGGATGAGGTCGATACCGCTGACGTGGATCCGCACCCCGTTGGGCGGCTCGATGCCGGCTGCCGCGCGGTGGAAGTGCGAGGACGTCGTCACCACGTTGCGGGGGACGACGCCGTCGTCGAGCACCCGGCCGGCGTCGTACACGTCGGCGAGGAACTTCTCCAGCGTGTGCACTCGCTGCTGCACGCCCGCCTCGACCTTGGTCCAGTGGTCCATCTCGATGACGCGGGGGAGCACGTCGAGCGGGAAGGCCCGCTCCTCGCCACCGATGTCGAAGGTGACGCCCTGGTCGAGGTAGCTCGACTGAAGGGCCTCGACCCTGCTCTGCAGCTCGGTCGATCCCATGTCCTGCAGGGAAGGCTGCAGCTGGCTGTAGGGAGTGCGGAGGTCGGTCTCGACGTCGTACATCTCGTCGTAGGCCGAACCCATGCCGGTCGCGTAGTCCTCGAACATGCTCGTCACCCCAGCGACCCTAGCGAGAAGGCTGGGCCGCGGTCCGGCGGGTCCAAAAGATCAGGGGAGGGTGAGCACCTCGGCGCCGTCGGCGGTGACCAGCAGGGTGTGCTCGAACTGCGCGCTGACCCGCCGGTCCTTGGTCACCACGGTCCAGTTGTCCTCCCACATGTCCCACTCGTGGGTCCCCAGGTTGAGCATCGGCTCGATCGTGAAGGTCATTCCCGGCTCGATCACCTCGTCGTAGCGGGGGTCGTCGAAGTGCGGGATGACCAGGCCGGAGTGGAAGGACGAGCCGATGCCGTGCCCGGTGAACTCGCGTACGACGCCGTACCCGAACCTCTTCGCGTAGGACTCGATCACCCGTCCGATGACGTTGATCTGCCTGCCCGGCTTCACGGAGCTGATCGCGCGTCGCAACGCCTCACGGGTGCGGTCGACGAGGTCCTGCACCTCCTGCGAGACACCCGGAGTGAGGAAGGTGGCGTTGGTGTCCCCGTGCACGCCGTTGAGGTAGGCCGTGATGTCGATGTTCACGATGTCGCCGTCCTCGACCACGGTGCTGTCCGGGATGCCGTGGCAGATGACCTCGTTGACGCTCGTGCACAGCGACTTGGGGAAGTGCTTGTATCCCAGTGTGGACGGGTAGGCGCCGTGGTCGCAGAGGAACTCGTGGCCGACGCGGTCGAGCTCGTCGGTGGTGACCCCGGGCGCCACGTGCGCGCCCACCAGGTCACGTGCCTCGGCGGCCAGCCTGCCCGCGATCCGCATCCGCTCGATCGTGTCGGAGTCCTTGACCTCCGGGCCGGTGAACGGTGCCGGACCGGGCTTGTCGACGTACTCCGGCCGCGCGATGTCCGCGGGAACCGGGCGCCGAGGAGAGATCCGTCCGGGGGCTATGGCTGTCACGCGGCCGAGTGTAGTTTCCCTGCTATGAGCGACGGCGAGTTCTGGTACTGCACGAAGCACCACCGGGTGGAGAAGAGCGGGAGCGGCTGCACGGTCAACGACCGGCTCGGTCCCTACGACACCGAGGCCGAGGCCGAGCGTGCGCTGGAGAAGGTCAAGGAGCGCAACGAGGCGTGGGACAACGACCCGAAGTGGAACGACAAGTAGCCGCCAGCTGCTAGCCGGTGAAGGTGCCGGCCACCGTCGCCGTGGAACGTCCGTCGACGTGCTGGCTGTCGACGTTGCCGTAGGTCCAGCGGAAGCCGTGCCGGTTCCAGATGCGTACGACGGGGTGTGAGCTCGACCGCCAGGCGACCTTGGGGTGACTGTGCGAGGCCCACCACGAGTTGGGCACCAGGCCGGTCGCCGACCGGTAGGGGTTCTCCCAGGTGTTGATGTCGACCGCACGGCCTCGCGCGTGTGGCGAGAGCACCCTCGGCTTGTTCACCACGCTGCGGCAGTTGAAGGCCGAGGTGTTGTCGGCGCGCATCGAGGCGTAGTCGTTGGCGCCGTGCAGCACCGCGCTGTAGCCGAACCTGTCGACGCGGTACATCCGGCGGATGGGGTAGCGGCCGTAGTACATGTCGCGGAGCGCAGCCGCGGCGCGCTTCGCCACGGCCGAGCTGAGCACCATCTCGCCGCGGTAGCGGTAGCCGTCGAAGCCCCAGTAGTTGACGCGGAGCAGCCGGAGCTTGGGGCGTCCGACCGGGCAGCCGCGGTGCCAGCTGCGACCGACCATCGAGCGCCACACCGCCCTGGGGATCCTCGTGATGACGCTGTGGGGGCCGGCGCCCTGGGCGCGTCCCTGGGCAGGTGTGCCGGCAGGGTGCGGTGCAGCGGCGGGCAGGACGACGGGGGAGTTCGGCGGCACGTTGTCGATGAACACGTCGTTGGAGACGTCGGTCAGCCACCAGGGGCCGGCTGTGCCGACGGCACGCCACGACGAGTCGTATCTCGGGGCCACCGCGACGGCGAGCCTGCCGTTGCTGGCCGTCGTCCTGCGGGCGTACCAGGTCCAGGGGCCCGTGCCGACCTTCCGGAAGATCGTGACGAAGCCACGGACCGGGCTGCCGTCAGCAGCCGTCCAGTGCAGGCCCAGGTAACCGGCGCTTTCATCCACGATCCGCTTGGGTCCCGCCAGGGCCAGCGTGCTCGCGTAGCGCACGCCGGTCACCGTGATCTCCGGGGAGGTCGTGGTCGCGTTCGCAGTGTTCCCGGCGTACGACGCGCGCCACTTCGTCGCGCCGAGAGGGAGCGCTGCGCTGATCACGACGTTCCCCGTGGAGTCGGTGGTGCCGGACCCGACGTTCGTCCATGCGGTGCCGAGGCGCTGGAGCGTGACGCTGGCACCGACGATCGGCGCACTGGTCGAGTCCTTCAGGACCGCGGTGAAGGATGCGGCAACCGTCGCCTTGCCCGAGCCAGGTGCGGACAGGGTGAGCGTGGAGGCCGGCAGCGGATCGGCCGCGACCGAGGCGACCGGGCCCAGGACGGCGCCGATCGCCAACAGGAACGACAGCACGAGCGGGGAGACCGGACGACGCCTGCGTCCGGGTCCTGCGGGAGAGTTCACGGTTCCTCCGAGACAGCGTCCTGGTGACGCGTGGACTCACGCTAATCGAGGCCGTCGGTTCCCGTAGGGTTTCGCGCGTGGCTCGCCCGAAGAAGATCTCTCCGTGGGGCTTCGTGGGCATGGGTGCGATGGCCTGCATGCTGTTCCTCGACCTGGGCACGGCCAACGTCGCGCCGTGGTGGGTGACGCTCCTGTTCCTGCTCCTGTGGATCGTCCTGTTCGCGATCGCGCGGCGGTGGTTCCTTCCGCACCCCACCCGGGTGCCGTGGCTGCCGCTGCTGGCGTTCCTGGTCTGGCTGCCCACGATCGTGCTGGGCACCCGGAACCTCGGTTGGGGCTGAGTCGCCCGGCCGCTTGCCGGGTCGTCCACCTGAGCGTCAGCGGCCCGGGTGCACGCGGAGGACGTAGTCCCGCGAGTCGCCGTTGCCCGTGGTGACCAGCAGGTCGCCGTTGGCCACCTGCGTGACCGAGCGCAGGCGGCCGTACTTCCGCAGGACGCTCGGCGTCACGAGGTACTTGAACCGTCCGGCCGAGTCGAAGCGCATGAACATCAGGCGCTCGGCCTTGAGGGCGGCCACCGCGAGCATGCCGTTGTAGTGGCCCCACTTCTTGCCGTTCACCCACGTCCCGCCGGAGGTGGCCAGCGTCGGGTCCCCTGAGCGCCACCTGGCCTCGACCTGAGTGCCGGGCAGGCCCTGGTCGGTCATCGGTCGGCTCTCGTTGTAGCCCGGCACGGGGTTGTAGCCGTAGTCCCGACCGCCGGCCAGGAGGTTCACCTCGTCGTCACGGCTGGTGCCCTGCTCGACCGACCAGATCGTCCCGTCGGACCGTCGCGACAGGCCCTGGACGTTGCGGTGCCCGAAGGTCAGGACGTAGCGGGCGTTGCGCGAGGAGGACCTGATCCAGTGGTTCTGCGGCCACGGTGCACCGGTGAACCTGTTCAGGCGCAGCGTCTTGCCGCCCAGGGAGTTGAGGTCGCGGGGGTTCGTGCCGACCGCGGCGTCGCCGGTCCCGACGATCATGGCCTTGCCGAGGATGAGCATCCGGCAGCCACCGTGCCGGCCCGAGGAGGACGGCAGGCCGGTGAGCAGCGGCCGGACGAGTACGGCGCTGCGACCGTTGCGCGTCAGCCGCCACATCATCACGCGTACGTCGTGGCCGCCGCCGCTGACGTAGCCGCCCTGGCAGGTGTAGAACCGCCGGTTCTTGCGGAACCGGGGGTCGACCGCCAGTGACATCAGCCCGGTCTCGCCGGAGGACCACACGGTCGAGGACGGGAAGTTGACCCGGTGCAGCCTGCCCTTGCGGATCGCGAACAGGCGCTTCTTCGCGCGCTCGGTGACGAGGAACCGGTTCTTGCCGATCTGCTTCACGTCCCACGGGATGTCGAGACCGCGCGCGACCACGGTCACCCGCAACGCGGGGGTGGTGACGGCTCCGGAGAGCGACTTCCGGGCCGGCGCAGGCGGTGCTGCCTCACCGGGAGCCGAGGCGAGGGCCGAGATGACCGCGAGTCCGAGCAGGGCAGTGAGGATCCGTCGCATGCGTCAGGCTAACCCTGGGAGGTCGGCCACGGGCCGTTACCCGGACGCTCGGCCGGCCGGCGTACCGGTCAGGCCATCACGCCGACGGGCGCGATGGACAGACCGGGGAAGAGCGCGGGGACGGAGCGGTCGGGGAACCGCTTGCTGATGATCTCTCCCAGCACGTTGCGGTAGTCCGTGGTCACCTTCAGGTCGCCGTCGCTCAGCGAGCTCGCGCCGAGCCCTGGCCAGCTGCCGTGGTACTGGCCGCCCTTCACCCCGGCTCCGGCGACCAGCATCATGTTGCCCCAGCCGTGGTCGAAGCCCTGGCTGCCGTTCTCGGTGACCCGGCGGCCGAACTCGGAGATGGTGACGACCGTGACGCGCGAGCCGAGCGACCCGAGGTCGGTCATGAAGGCTGCGAGCGACTTGGCGAGGCCCGAGATGTTGCTCTGCATCGAGCCCCACTCGATCGTGCCGTAGTTGGTGTGCAGGTCCCAGTTGCCGGCGTCGATGGCGATCACGTCGGTCCCGATGTTGGCCTTGATCAGCTTGGCGGCGTTCTTCAGCGGCTCGGCGAACGCCGTGGCGTACCAGTCGGTGGGGTACGCCACGGTGGGCTCCGCCATCGTCTTGAGCTGGGCGCCGGCACCCTTGGAGATCCCGACGGCCTCGGAGGCTCCGGCCGCCAGTGGGCCCTGGGCCGAGGCCCAGGCGGTCTGCAGCGACTGGTAGCGCGGGCCCGCGTTGCCGTCCAGACCCGAGACCTGCAGGCCGTCGAGGTTCTGGGTGGCCAGCACGGCACGGGGGCCGAGCATGGCGGTCGTGGGGAAGTTCATCCCGAGCTGTACGGCGTCGAGGGTGCCCGCCGAGCTGCCCAGCCCGATCATCCGGTTGATCCACCCGGTCCGGGTGTCGGAGCCGGGGGCCGCGTCCTCGACCTCCTCGATGGCAGAGAAGTGCGAGCGGTTCGGCACGGCGAGTCCGGTCGCCTGGATCGCGGCGAGCTTCCCAGACGTCCACAGCGGCTCGAGCGGGGCCATCATCGGGTGCAGCCCGAACAGCTGGTCGCGGCACAGGAGCGAGTTGGCGGGCACGGCGGTGTTCTTGCGGGCCGCGTAGTACCCGGGGTCGCCGTGCGGCACGACCACACCGAGACCGTCGATGCCGCCGCGGAGGCTGATCACCACCATCGTGTTCCCACCGGGAGTGCCGGCGAAGGTCGACTGCATCATCGCGTCGCCGAACATCTGGGTGACGGCCATCGTCCCGCCGATCGCCGCAGCGCTCCCGAGCAGGGAGCGGCGCGACATCCGCGAGCGCGAGAAGTCGCCGCAGCAGGCGTTCTCGGGGGTGCTGTGATCGGTCATCGTGGCCTCACGTGGTCATGTGGTCGGGGGTGTCGAGCAGGGCAACGGCCAGGCGCGGGAACATCCACCCGGCGACGGCGTGCTTGGCGGTGATGACCGTCTCCGGCTTGGCGCCGGTGGCCTGGCACGCGGCCTGCAGCAACCGGGTGTCGGCGGCACGGCCGAGGAAGTTCTTCGACAGGTGCTGGACGAAGACGTCGAAGCGGACCGACGCGGCGGGTAGCCAGGAGGCACCGGTGCGGTAGGTCGCCCCCTTGGGCCACCAGCCACCGGCCTGGCTCATGTGCATGTTGTACGACGCGAACACGCGAGAGGCCGTGGACCACATCCGCCCGGTGATCGGCGGCCCGTCGGGGCGCGGCCAGGAGAACAGCGCCGAGGCGCCGTGGACCCAGTTGGCGTTCCTCGTGTAGGCGTCGTCGCCGGTCGGACCGAGCACGTCGACGTCGAGCACGCGGGCGGTGGCGACCATGTCCGCGATCGGCGTACGCACCTTGAGTCCCTCCGAGGTGAGGAACTCGGGGTGACCGGCGATCGCCTGCAGCACGGCCTTGATGCTGGTGCCGGAGCTGAGGTAGACGCTGGCCAGGGTGTCGACCAGGCCCGCGGACGGGGTGTCGGAGACGAAGTAGGTGGCGAGCTTGCGGGCGAGGTTCTTCGCGGTCTCCGGGTGGTTGGCGAGGTACTTCAGGTAGGCGATCGTCGCGGCCTGTCCGTCCGCTGCCGCGTTGGCATGCGTGAAGCCGAGCACGGTTGCCTGGCCGGTGGTGTGCGCGGCCGAGTTGTACTGCGCGGCGTAGGTGTTGCCCCAGTCCACGGTGTAGCCGGAGAGCAGCACCGCGGAGGCCTTCACCATCGCCTCGGTGTAGCCGGCGGCACGTCCGACGGTGTGCAGCTCCAGGATCTCGCGGCCCTGGTTCTCGTTGGGCTTGTTCTTCACCGACTTCCAGTTGTCGAGGTAGACGCGCATCGCCGGGTGCAGCGAGCACGCGATGAGCAGGTCCTCGAAGCGTCCGAAGGCGTTCTCCCGGATGGTGGCGTCGTAGTCGTAGCGGTAGACCCATGCGCGGTCGTGGCCCACCGGGATGTGCAGCACCGTGGACCAGAAGTCGGTCATCGTCTCGAGGACGCTCCGCTGTGAGTAGACGCGGCGCAGGATCGACCAGTTGCCGAGGTCGTTGCCGTACTCCCAGGCCGCCTTGGTCTTGGCGTTGTTGGTGGCCACCTTCTCCGCCGGCGTACGACGCAGGTGGCTGAACCACTCGTCGAGCTGGGCCGTCTTGGCGCTCTCGGGCACCGAGCCGGGGGAGAGCTGGGCCTCGAACCAGGACTCGGGCGTGCCGCTGGTCCGCAGGGCCGTCAGCGACGCCTGGGTGAAGCCGGTGCCGAACCGGTTCAGGAAGAGCCGCTCACGCGACGTCGCGGCAGTAGCCGTCGGTGCCGGGGGCTGGGTCGGCTGCTGGGGCTGGGACGGCGTCGGCTCGGGCGTGGGGGTCGTCGGCGGGTTCGGGGCCGGCGCAGGCGGCTGCGCGGTCGGAGTCGGCTTGGGGGCCGGCTTGGGCTTGGCCTTCGGCCTGGGCTTGGGCGCGGTGTGCTTCACCTTGACGTGCTGGCGCCTCTTCCTCTTGCGTCGCTTCTTCCGCCTCCGGTCGCTGAAGATCGCCATGAGGCAATCCTGACGGCTCAGGCGGACTAATGCAGGCGAATGCCCGAAAACATGCTAAATCGGACATCGGCAGGCTGACGCGATGCTCAGAACGTGTGGTCGGGGCCGGGGAACTCGCCGGTGCGGACGTCCTCGGCGTACGCCTGAGCCGCCTCGAGGAGTACGCCGTGCAGGTCGGCGTACTGCTTGACGAAGCGGGCCATCTTCCCGCTGCGCATCCCGAAGGCGTCCTGCCACACCAGCACCTGGGCGTCACAGTCGACGCCGGCGCCGATGCCGATCGTGGGGATGGTGAGCTCCTTGGTGATCCGCCCGGCGACGTCACCGGGGACCATCTCCATCACCACGGCGAAGGCGCCGGCCGCCTCGACGGCGCGGGCGTCCTCGAGGATCCGGTCGCCGGTGTCCCCACGTCCCTGGACGCGGTAGCCGCCCAGGGTGTGCTCGCTCTGCGGGGTGAACCCGATGTGCGCCATCACGGGCACGCCGCCGCGGCTGAGCAGCTCGATCTGAGGGACCATCTCGCGGCCGCCCTCGAGCTTGATCGCGTGCGCGCCGCCCTCCTTCATGAACCGCACGGCCGTGTCGTAGGCCTGTTCCGGCGACCGCTGGTAGGAGCCGAAGGGGAGGTCGCCGACGACGAGGGACCGCTTCACCGAGCGGGACACGGCGCGGGTCAGCGGGATCAGCTCGTCGACCGTCACCGGCAGCGAGGTCTCGTTGCCGTAGACGTTGTTGGAGGCGCTGTCACCCACGAGCAGGACCTCGACGCCGGCCTCGTCGAAGATCTGGGCGGTGTACATGTCGTAGGCGGTCAGCATCGCGAACCGCTCGCCACGCTCCTTCATCTCGCGCAGGTGCTGGGTGCGGACCCGCTTGGCGGGCGCGGCCGGCTTGGCGGCACCGCTGCCGTAGGGGGCAGTCTCTTCACTCATCGTCGAGCTCCTTGCCGTGTTCTCGAGGCTCCGTGCGAGTCCCCGGACCGACATCAACGCTAGCCCCGAGCGGGCGATCCCGCGGTGTCTCCTCGATCACAGCCCGGGTGCGCCGACAGGCAGACCTGACCCCACGCCGGTTGAGCCTGTCGAAACCTGGCGCGCCGACAGCCAGGCCCGACCCCACGCCGGTTGAGCCTGTCGAAACCAGGGACCGTGGGCACTCGGCCATTCTCGGGCATCCCTTCTGTAACACTGGTGACGTGGACTTCAACTCGGCCTACGCCCACGGGTTCGCCCGGATCGCGGCGTGCACGGTGCCGGTGGCGATCGCCGACCCGGCCGCCAACGCGGCGACCGTGCTGACCGAGGCGCGTGCGTGTCATGACGAGGGCGTCGCCGTCGCGCTGTTCCCCGAGCTGTGCCTCACCGGCTACGCGATCGACGACCTGGTGATGCAGGACGTCCTGCTCGAGGCCGTGCGCGAGGCCGTCGACACCCTGGTGGCGGCGAGCCTCGACCTGCGTCCGGTCCTGGTGGTCGGGGCGCCGCTGCGCAAGGGGAACCGGATCTTCAACTGCGCGGTGGTGATCCATCGCGGCCGGATCCTCGGGGTCGCGCCCAAGTCGTTCCTGCCCACCTATCGCGAGTTCTACGAAGCGCGCTGGTACGCCGCCGGGGAGGACCAGGTCGACGAGACCATCTCACTCGGCGGGGCCGAGGTGCCGTTCGGCAACGACCTCATCTTCCGCGCTGCGGACGTGGCTGGCCTCGCGCTCTTCGTGGAGATCTGCGAGGACATGTGGGTGCCGATCCCACCCAGTGCCAACGCAGCGCTCGCCGGGGCCACGGTGCTCACCAACCTGTCCGGTTCCCCGATCACGGTCGGCCGCGCCGAGGACCGGCGCCTGCTCGTCCGCTCGGCAAGCGCACGCTGCCTCGCGGCGTACGCCTATGCCGCGGCCGGACAGGGGGAGTCGAGCACCGACCTGTCGTGGGACGGCCAGACGATGGTCTACGAGTGCGGCGACCTGCTGGGCGAGACCGATCGGTTCCCCGAAGGTCCGCGGCGCACCGTCGTCGACGTCGACCTCGACCGCATCCGTCAGGAGCGCCTGCGCCAGGGCACCTTCGACGACAACCGGCGCGCCGAGCGACTGGACTCCCACAGCTTCCGCGATGTCCCCTTCACCCTCGACCCACCTGCGGGCGACATCGGCCTGCGCCGCAAGGTCGACCGGTTCCCGTTCGTCCCCGACGATCCCGCTCGCCTCGCGCTGGACTGCTACGAGGCCTACAACATCCAGGTCTCCGGGCTCGAGCAGCGGCTGCGGGCCATCGGTCAGCCCAACATCGTCATCGGTGTCTCCGGCGGTCTCGACTCCACCCATGCGCTGATCGTCGCGGCGAAGGCGATGGACCGGCTCGACCGGCCACGCAGCGACATCCTCGCGTTCACGATGCCCGGGTTCGCCACGGGGGAGACCACCAAGGGCCTGGCCACGCGGCTGTCGAAGGCTCTGGGAGTGACCTTCGAGGAGCTCGACATCCGTCCGGCCGCGAAGCAGATGCTCGACGACATGGGCCATCCGTTCGCTGATGGTGAGGAGGTCTACGACGTCACCTTCGAGAACGTCCAGGCCGGACTGCGCACCGACTACCTCTTCCGGATCGCCAACCAGCGCCGCGGGATCGTGCTCGGCACGGGTGACCTCTCCGAGCTCGCCCTGGGTTGGTGCACGTACGGCGTCGGCGACCAGATGTCCCACTACACGGTCAACTCCGGCGTGCCGAAGACGCTGATCCAGCACCTGATCCGGTGGGTGATCGACAGCGAGCAGCTGGGTCCGAAGGGCGACGAGGTCGGCGAGGTGCTGACGGCGATCCTCGATCAGGAGATCACTCCAGAGCTGATCCCGGTCAAGGAGGGCGAACGGGCGCAGAGCACCGAGGCATCGGTGGGCCCCTACGCCCTGCAGGACTTCACCCTCTTCCACGTGCTGCGCTACGGCCAGCGACCCAGCAAGATCGCGTTCCTGGCGACGCACGCCTGGACGGACGCGTCGGAGGGCGAATGGCCGCCGAACCATCCGCCCGATCGACGGGTTGCCTACGACCTCGCTGAGATCCGGCACTGGCTCGAGGTGTTCGTCAAACGGTTCTTCGCCAGCCAGTTCAAGAGATCAGCCCTGCCCAACGGACCGAAGGTGAGCGCCGGCGGCACGATGTCGCCGCGGGGTGACTGGCGGATGCCCAGCGACTCCAGTCCCGCGGCGTGGCTGGCCGAGCTCGAGAACGTGCCTCGCGACTGATGGCCGGGCGCGTCCTGGTCGTCCAGCACGAGGACGACTGCCCGCCGGCCTGGGTCGGTGACTGGCTGGTCGAGGCCGGTTGCACCCTCGATGTGCGGCGGCCGTACGCCGGCGACCCCCTGCCCGCGGACCTCGGCGAGCACGACGCTCTGCTCGTCCTCGGCGGCGCGATCGGCGCCAACGACGATGCGGAGAACCCGTGGCTGGTGCCGACCAAGCAACTGGTGCGGGATGCGGTTGACCGGGCCGTGCCGACCCTCGGCATCTGCCTGGGCCATCAGCTGGTCGCGGTGGCGCTCGGTGGCGAGTCGGGGCCCAACCCGCGAGGTCAGCAGCTCGGCCTGGTGCCCCTGGGTTGGACCGACGAAGCGGCCCACGACGACCTGGTGCGTGGGCTCGATCCCGGGTTCGGGGTGCACTGGAACGACGACATCGTGCTCCGTCCGCCGGAGGGCACCGTGGTGCTGGCACTGGCGCCCCACGGCGAGCTCCAGGTCGCCAGGTTCGCGCCGACTGTGTGGGGCGTGCAGCTGCATCCGGAGGTGGACGACCAGATCCTCGCGACCTGGGCCGAGGACGATCGGGACCGCTACGACGAGGGCGTGCTCGACGACGTACTCCGGCGGGTCGCCGCCGCCCGCGCCGAACTGGTGGCCGGTTGGCGCCCGCTGGCATTGGCGTTCTCGTCTCTGGCCTAGGCTCCCACCATGGGCAAGCAGGAAGACTTCGTTCTCCGCGCACTCGAAGAGCGCGATGTTCGGTTCGTGCGGTTGTGGTTCACCGACGTGCTGGGCTACCTCAAGTCGGTGTCGGTCGCTCCGGCAGAGCTGGAGAACGCCTTCTCCGAGGGCATCGGCTTCGACGGTTCGGCGATCGAGGGCTTCGCCCGGGTCACCGAGGCGGACATGCTGGCGCACCCGGATCCCTCGACGTTCCAGCTGCTGCCGTGGCGTGGCGAGACCCCGTCGACCGCGCGGATGTTCTGCGACATCTTCATGCCCGACGGCTCCCCGTCGTACGCCGATCCGCGGTTCGTGCTCAAGCGGACGCTGCAGAAGGCGGCCGACAAGGGCTTCACGTTCTACACGCACCCCGAGATCGAGTTCTACCTCTTCCAGGGCAGGCCCGGGATGGGGGAGGACCCGATCCCCGTCGACCGCAGCGGCTACTTCGACCACACCGCCCAGTCGCGCGGCTCGGACTTCCGCCGCGAGGCGATCAACATGCTCGAGTCGATGGGCATCTCCGTGGAGTTCAGCCACCACGAGGGCGGGCCCGGCCAGCAGGAGATCGACCTGCGCTACGCCGACGCGCTCTCGACCGCGGACAACATCATGACCTTCCGCACGGTCGTGCGTGAGGTCGCGCTGAGCCAGGGCATCTGGGCCAGCTTCATGCCCAAGCCGTTCACCACCCACCCCGGGTCCGGCATGCACACGCACGTCTCGCTGTTCGAGGGCGACACCAACGCGTTCTTCGAGGCGGGCGCGGAGTACCAGCTCTCCAAGACCGCCCGCCACTTCATCGCCGGCATCCTGCGGCACGCCAGCGAGATCACCTGTGTCACCAACCAGTGGGTGAACTCCTACAAGCGGCTGATCGGTGGCGGTGAGGCTCCGTCGTACAAGAGCTGGGGCCACAACAACCGCTCCGCGATGGTGCGCGTGCCGATGTACAAGCCCAACAAGGGCCAGTCCACCCGCATCGAGCTGCGCACGATCGACGCCGCCTGCAACCCCTACCTCGCCTACGCAGTAGTGCTTGCGGCTGGCATGAAGGGCCTCGAGGAGGAGTACGAGCTCCCGCGCGAGGCCGAGGACGACGTCTGGTCGCTCAACGACCGCGAGCGCAAGGCCCTCGGGCTCGAGCAGCTCCCCAAGACGCTCTACGAGGCCATCAAGATCGCCGAGGACTCCGAGCTCCTGGCCGAGACGCTGGGCGAGCACGTCTACGAGTTCTTCCTCCGCAACAAGCGCGCGGAGTGGGAGGAGTACCGCGGCCAGGTCTCCGCCTTCGAGCGCGACCGGATGCTCCCCGTCATCTGAGGCCACCCGCCGGCTGAGCCTGTGAAACCACGTTGTCCACAGAACGCAATCCGGGGGATGACGAACGCCGCCCGCAGAGACGACGATCGAACGATGCCGTACGTCTACATGCTGCGTTGCTCTGACGGCTCGTACTACGTCGGGAGCACCTTCAACCTCGAGCGTCGCCTCTGGCAACACAACTCCGACACCGATGGTGCGGCGTACACGCGAACGCGTCGCCCCGTCGCAGTCGTGTGGTCCGGCTGGTACGACTCGGTCCGGGACGCCTTCAACATGGAGAAGCAGATCCAGGGGTGGCGTCGCGAGAAGCGCGAGGCCTTGATCAACGGCCGGTACGACCTCTTGCCCGCGTTGGCGGCGTCCCCGGATCCTCCTCCAGGGGCCGACTGAGAGGTTTCGACAGGCTCAACCGGCGGTTGTCCAGGCGGTCTGTTGGCTCACCTGGTTTCGACAGGCTCAACCGGCGGGGTGCTGTCTGCCTTCCGGCGTACGGACATGGCGTGACGGTAGATTCGCCCGGTGGCAACTCACGGGGACACCAGCTGGGGCGACCTGGCGCGGCTGGGCTTCTTCGACACCGAGCGGGCGCAGGTGCTGCTCGGGCAGCTCGGGGACGTGGTCAGGCCGCTGGCGCCGCTGCTCGGGCGAAGCGCCGACCCTGACCTGGCGCTCGCGGCTCTCGTCGGCCTCGCCGATGCCGTCGACGACCGCGCTCGGCTGCTGGAGGAGGTGGCCGACGACGAGGGTACGTCGATGAGGCTGCTCTCCGTGCTGGGTGCCAGCCAGGCGCTGGGTGAGCATCTGCGTCGCCACCCGGAGCAGTGGCACGAGCTCACCGACCCCACGCTCGGTTCGACCCGGCCGGCCGCCTTCGCGATCCGTGAGGGGCTGCTGCGAGCCGTCGGTGCCGATCCGGCGGACGAGCAGCCCGTCTCGTCGATGGAGTACGCCGAGGCACTGTGCGCACTGCGTGTCGAGTACCGCCGGGTGCTGCTGCGGCTGGCCTCACGCGACCTCGCCCACCACCTGGGGGTGGACGACGCAGCGGCGGAGATCGCAGACCTGGCTGCCGGAACGCTGGACGCGGCGCTCGCGATCGCCCGGGCGAAGGTGGGTGAGGCCGCACAGAGCTGTCGCCTCGCAGTGATCGCGATGGGCAAGTGCGGTGGGCACGAGCTGAACTACGTCAGCGACGTCGACGTGATCTTCGTGGCCGAGGCCGCCGAGGGGTACGACGAGCCAGGGGCGATCAAGGCCGCGACCCAGCTGGCGTCGGTGCTGATGCAGGCGTGCTCGGACCACACCAGGGAGGGCACCATCTGGCCGGTGGACGCCAACCTCCGTCCCGAGGGCAAGTCCGGCCCGCTGGTGCGGACGATCGCCAGTCACCGTGGCTACTACGAGCGCTGGGCCAAGACGTGGGAGTTCCAGGCACTGCTGAAGGCGCGGCCCGTCGCTGGCGACATGGAGCTGGGCCGGGAGTACTCCGAGGCGATCAGCCCGATGGTCTGGTCGGCGGCGCAACGGGACGGCTTCGTGGAAGAGGTCCAGGCGATGCGTCGCCGGGTGCTGGACCACATTCCCGCCGACAGCGCCGAGAGACAGCTCAAGCTCGGTTCGGGAGGTCTGCGTGACGTCGAGTTCGCGGTGCAGCTCCTCCAGCTGGTGCACGGTCGCGGCGACGAGGAGGTGCGCTCGCCCACCACCCTGAGCGCACTGGCCATGCTGACCGAGCGTGGGTACGTCGGCCGTGAGGACGGGCGTTCACTCCACGAGGCCTACGCGTTCCTGCGCACCCTCGAGCACCGGATCCAGCTCTACCAGCTGCGACGCACTCACGTGATGCCCGAGGAGGAGTCGGCCCTGCGGAGGCTGGGCCGATCGCTCGGCTACACCAAGGACCCGGTGAGCGAGCTCGACAAGCAGTGGCACTACCACCAGCGCGAAGTACGCCGACTGCACCAGAAGCTGTTCTACCGCCCTCTCCTGTCCGCCGTCGCGCGCATCAGTGGCGAGGCCAGGCTGTCGCCCGACGCGGCGATCGAGCGCCTGGCCGCACTCGGGTACGCCGACCCCAAGGCGGCCCTGCGCCACATCGAGGCGCTCACCAAGGGGGTCAGCCGCACGGCCAGGATCCAGCGCACGCTGCTGCCGGTGATGCTCGAGTGGTTCGCCGACGCACCCGACCCGGACGCCGGCCTGTTCGGGTTCCGCAGGATCTCCGAGGCACTGGGCACCACCCCGTGGTACCTCCGCACGCTCCGCGACGAGGGGCAGGCCGCGCAGCGGATGGCCCAGGTCCTCGCGACCAGCCGCTTCGCCACCGACCTGCTGCAGCGGGAGCCGCAGGGCGTGGCCATCCTCGGCGAGCAGGAGCGGTTGGAGCCGCTGGGTCGCGAGGCCGTGCAGAAGGAGATGCGGTCGGCGGCCGAACGCCGCGACAACCCGAAGGACGCGGTGCTCGCGATCCGGGCGATCCGGCGTCGCGAGCTGCTGCGGATCAGCGTCGCGGACCTGTGCGTCCCGTTCGGGGTAGCCGAGGTCGGCTACGCGCTCACCGACATCACGAGTGCGACGCTCGAGGCGACCCTGGAGGCGGCGATCCGTGGGGTGGAGGTCGCGCGGCAGACCGAGATCCCGACCAGGATGGCGATCGTCGCGATGGGCCGCTACGGCGGCTACGAGCTCGGCTACGGCAGCGACGCGGACGTCATGTTCGTGCACGAGCCGCTGCCCGGCGCCGACGCCCAGCTGGCCGGCTCGATGGCCCAGGCAGTTGCCAACGACGTACGCCAGCTGCTGACCGAGCAGTCGCGTGACCCTTCCCTCGAGGTGGACACCACGCTTCGACCCGAGGGCCGGCAGGGCCCTCTGGTGCGCACGCTCGACTCCTACGCGGCGTACTACGGCAAGTGGTCGGCGGTGTGGGAGGCGCAGGCGTTGCTGCGAGCCGCACCGATCGTCGGGGACCCGGACCTGTGCGCCCGGTTCAAGGCCCTGATCGACCCGCTGCGCTTCCCCGGGGCGGGGCTCACCAAGGACGACGTGATCGAGGTACGCCGGATCAAGGCGCGGGTGGACTCCGAACGGCTCCCACGTGGTGCCGACCCGGCCACGAACTTCAAGCTCGGGCGCGGTGGGCTCTCCGACGTGGAGTGGACCGCGCAGCTGCTGCAGATGGAGCATGCCGGGCGGATCCCTCAGCTGCGCACCACGAAGACGCTCGAGGCGCTCCAGGTCGCCGTGGAGAACGAGCTGATCGGGCTCGCGGACGCCGAGGGGCTCGCAGAGGCCTGGAGGTTCGCGAGCCGGGCGCGCAACGCGACCGTCCAGGTCCGCGGGAAACCTGCCGACCAGCTGCCGCACGACGCTCGCGAGCGGGCGGCGGTGGCGGCGATCCTGCAGTACCAGCCGGGGCAGAGCGACGTGATGCTCAACGACTACCTCCGCTCGGCGCGTCGTGCGCGGGGGATCGTGGACCGGATCTTCTGGGGATAAGTCCCTCACTTCATTTCTTCTGAAATAAGATATGCTCTTCCTTATGTCCGAAGGAAGCCCCAGGCCCGTGCTGGCAACGCTGATCGGCGACGTGGTGCGGTCGCGCAGCTCACCGGACCGGGCGGCGCTGCATGCCGGGCTGGAGGCGTTGCTCGACCGGGCCAACCAGGAGCTGGCACCGGTCGTGCCGCTCCGGATCACGGTGGGCGACGAGTACCAGGGCTGTTTCACCAGCGTCGGGGAGGCGCTGCATGCCACGCTCTGGCTCCGCCTGCACCTCGCACCCCAGGCCGACCTCCGGCACGGGATCGGCTGGGGGACCGTTGCGGTGCTGGCCGAGGAGCCTCGGGTCGAGGACGGCCCCGGCTGGTGGGCCGCACGCGGCGCGATCGAGGCGGTCAAGCACGACGCCGCCAAGGCAGGATCCCGGCACGCGCGCACGGCCTACCGACGGGCCGACGAGGGCCCCGGCCTCGCGGGACCTGATCCCAATCCGGTCAACGCTGCACTGGTCTGTCGGGACCAGATGGTTGGCTCTGTCTCGGAGCGGTCGTTGCGGCTGTTGCGCGGGACACTCGCTGGTCGGACCCAGATCGAGCTGGCGGCCGAGGAGGAGATCTCCCCTTCGGCAGTCTCGCAGCGGGTCCGCAACGACGGGCTGGCCGTGATCGTCGCGGCCGACGGATTGCTGAGGAAGATCGAATGAGAATCACCCCACGAAATCACTCGCTACGCTCCCGATTCCGCGGGGACCCCGAATGAGCTGGATCGCAGTGCTGCTGATCGGGGTGGCCGTGGCCGACCTCGCCCACTCCGTGTGGCCGATGCGGGTCGTCAACGAGTGTGTCGGTGCGGCTGTCGCTGTCTGGGTGGGGCTCCTCGCCGGCCTGACCGACCTCGGCGACCTGGTGGCGCTGGCCGTGATCGCCGTCCTGGTGGTGCTCTGGGGCTACACCGTCACGCGCGCCTTCGTCGGCGTACGTCCCTGGCAGCCGCTGCTCCTCCTCGGTCTGGCCCTCACTGCGGGCGTGCTCACGTCTGCGTGGGCGAGCCCGGCGGGCGGGCTGCTGGGGGACTGGCTCGACGCCGTACAGGTGCCGATCCTCCAGGGCATCTCCGCCGATCGCGCGCTGGTGCTCGCCGGGGCGTTCCTGCTCCAGCTCAGCAGCGGCAACGTGATCGTCCGGCTGGTGCTCACTGCGACCGGGACGACCAACCCGGCGCACCACCACACCGCCGCGGACCCCGAGCAGCAGCTCAAGGGTGGTCGGCTGCTGGGCCCGATGGAGCGTGTCTTCATCGTGGGGCTCGCCCTCGCCGGCCAGCTGACCGCAGCCAGCATCGTGGTGGCGGCCAAGGGCCTGCTGCGCTGGCCCGAGCTGCACTCCAAGGTCGACCAGCAGCGGATCCACGGCCTGACCGAATACTTCCTGGTCGGCAGCTTCGTCAGCTGGCTGGTGGCGTTGTCCTCGTTGGTGCTGCTGGCCACGTGACCGTCAGGTGTCCCAGCCGACGAGCCGGATCTCGGCCTTCTGTGCCGGCACCACCACCTGGCACTTGCCCGAGGCGGCGCAGTCCCACCCGGTGCTGCGGCCACGGTCCTGGGTCACCACGAGCACGCTCCCGTCGGTGTCGAAGACCGCCTGCGACACGGTCCCGGGGACGCGATAGCGGATCTGCTGCGCCGGGTTGCGCCAGTTGACGACCTTGGGGACATCACTGCCCTCGAGCAGCCAGCCGCCGTCGAAGGAGAGCAGGGAGTTCTCGCCGGCGTGGCTCACCTGCTCCCACTTCGGTCCCAGCCGGTCCACGCCGATGGGGCTCGGGCCGGACGCGGTCCGGTGACGCACCTCCATCGGGCCGGCCCGCAGGTCGACGACCTCACCGGTCCGTGGGTCCCAGGCCTGGTTGGAGTCGCCCTCGAGGAAGACGAGACCGTCGGAGGCGACGTACGGCACCGGGCAGCCGATCGCGAAGCTCTTGTCGTCGCAGGTGAGGGTCCGCGAGCCGATGACTGCCTTGCGCCCGGTGTCGTAGGCCACGATCCGAACCTGGGTGGCGCCCACCTCGGACCAGACGACCAGCCCCGACCCCGGGTCGGCGACCACCCAGCCGGCGTACTTCGCCCCGGCGAACGTCGGAGCGACAGGAGCCAGGGGCAGCAGTGTCCCGTCGCGTCTCGCCAGCATCGGTCGGTTGGCTGTGCCCGGGTAGACGATGCCGTCGCGTGCCACATGGATCGAGGACGTGCTGGCGGGTTGCACCTTGTCGCGCGCGGGAGCCGACTCCGGTGGCTGGTTCCCGGAGCTGCCACCGTCCCAGGGGGTCGCAGTGGCAACCGACCGGCCGTCGAGGTAGATGTGGTCCTTGGTGACGAACACCCGGCGCGGCGCATCAACGGCAACCGGGCCCTTGGCGCCACCGATCGTCGCCGCGGTGCCACCGGCGGCGACGGGGGGATCGGTCACCGGATCCTGGTCCCCGCGGAGTCCGGTCCCGGCGAGGTTCAGGATCACCGCAACCACGCCCGCCGCCGCGACAACCGCCACGCCGCCGCGCAGAGCGCGACGTTGCCGGCCTCGCCGGACCAGGGCGTGCAGATCCGGCTCCGGCGTCGGCGCAGATCGGACGCGCTCGTCGATCGCGTCGTGGATCCTCGACCCGAGGTCCGTTCGTGGGCTCATCGCGGTTCTCCTACCGGGTTGTCTTCGGTGGCGTTGGAGCGCAGCTTGCGCAACGCTGCGTTGGCCAGGCTCTTGACGGTGCCGGGCGCGACGCCCAGCACCGCGGCGATCTCCCGCTCGCTGAGGTCCTCGTAGTAGCGCAGGACCACGACGGCCCGCTGCCGAGGTGGTAGCTCCTGGATCTCGCGCCAGAGCCGGTCGGACTCGACCAGCTCGCTCTCGAAGCCCTCCCGGGCGGGCAGCGGGACGGGCTCCTCGGTGAGCATCTCGCTCCGCCGGGCCCGGCTGCGCCAGGTCGAACGGGCGAGGTTGACCATCACCGTGCGCGCATAGGCGTCGACGGAGTCCGCCTGCCTGACCCGGCGCCACGACACGAACAGCTTGACCAGCGTCGCCTGCAGGAGGTCGTCGGCAAGGGTCGGATGACCGGTGAGGGCGTAGGCGGTGCGGAACAGCCGCGGCCAGGCCGTCGTCACGTACGCCGTGTACTCGTCGGTGCTCACATCTTCAAGACTCTGCGCGTGGGCGTCTGGTTCGTTCCGACACGCCACGAGTTTCGCGGCGGAAGGCGAAAGGCGGACCGAACCCCCGTCGGTTGAGCCTGTCGAAACCTTGGTGAGGTGACACTGAGGGTGGGCGTTGAGTCACCTGGTGGCGCGTACGGCGACCCGCCCGACCTCGCCCGCAAGCGGCCTCCCAAGTGCCGCCGCGAGCTCGGTCAGAGTCAGGGTCTCGCCGAACGAAGGCGGGAGCCACGCCTGAGACTAGAACACGTTCTCGTTCAGTGCACTGTCCCGACCCCCGATGAGGCAGGATCAGCGCGTGACCCGTCGCCGCTTCCCCGCCTGGATCCCGGCGGCCATCCTGCTGCTGACCGTCGCTCAGCTCGCCGTGGCCGAGTGGTGGCCGGGCATCGACCGGTTCGCCGACAAGGCGTTCGGGGCGAGGCTGGTCGCCTATCCGGTGCTGATGCTGGTCGCGCCGGTGGTCTGGTGGCTCGTCGTACGACGGCCTCGGCACGCTCGACTCGCCGAGTGAGAGGACCCCAGCGCCGTACGCCGCGTTCAGCCTGGTGATGCTGCCGTTCCTGGTCGACGTGACCGGGAACAGTCTCGATCTCTATGACTCCGTCGTGTGGTGGGACGACTTCAACCACTACATCAACTGGCTGTTCCTGCTGCTCGGCATCGGGATGCTCGTCGCCGACCACGTCCAGCCGGACTGGGCGATGGTGATGCTCATCGCCGGCCTGGGCGCACTGCTCGCGATCGGCTGGGAGCTGGGGGAGTGGTACACGTTCATCCGCCACGGCACCGAGATCAACACCGCCTACGAGGACACCCTCGGCGACCTCAGCCTCGGCTCGCTGGGCGCTCTGTGCGCCGGGCTGCTCCTGCTGTGGCGCCGGAGACGCGCCGGCACACCGGCTCCGGCCAGCTGAGCCGACTCATCCATCTCGGGTGAGGCGCCCGGGCTGACACGCGTCCTAACTTCGAACGCGTGACGGAAGCAGACGACGTCGAAGCCCTCCGGGCGAGGCTGCGCGAGCTCGAGGACCAGCTTGCCGCGAAGACGACGAGTGTCGAGGCGGCAGCATCCCGGAGCGGGCGTGACCGCCAGTGGTGGCGCTCGATCGTCGTCATCACCCTCGTCACGATCGGCGCGATCCTCGCGCCGCTGACGGTCGTCGCGACGTGGGCCCACGACCAGATCGGGGACACCGACAGGTTCCTGCAGACGGTGGAACCGCTCGCCTCGGAGCCCTCGGTGCAGAACGCCATTGCGGACCGGATCACCCAGGAGATCAACAACGCGATCGACGTCCGGAGCATCACCGAGGAAGCCTTGACGGCGCTGTCCGGTCAGTCCTTCGTGCCATCGCGAGCTGCGGGCGTGCTGCCGTCCCTGGCGGTGCCGCTGAGCAGCGCGATCGAGAACTTCGTCCGCACGCGCGTCGACCAGCTGGTGCAGTCGGACACCTTCCAGCAGGCCTGGGTCGAGGCGATGCGCCAGGCCCACACCCAGATGGTTGCGGTCCTCACCGGCGACACCCCTGACTCCGTCGACATCTCCGACGGCGCCGTGAAGATCAACATCGCCAGCTTCGTCGCCTCGGTGAAGCAGATCCTGATCGACGACGGGTTCTCGTTCGCCTCGCGCATCCCCGAGGTGAACGCGTCGTTCACGGTCTTCCAGGCCGACAACATCGGCACGGCCCAGAAGATCTTCGGCTGGCTGGACACCCTGGCCCGGATCCTGCCGATCCTGACGCTGCTCCTGCTCTTCGCCGCCGTGATGGTGGCCCGGGACAGGCGCAAGGCACTGTTCGGCGTCGGCCTCGCGATCGCCGGCTCGATGATCCTGCTCGGACTGGCGCTCAACCTGGTGCGCCCGATCTATCTCGACGCGATCCCGTCCGACATCCTGCGCAGCGACGCCGCCGCCACGATCTACGACCAGCTCGTCTCCTTCATCCGCACCTCCCTGCGCGCCGTCGGGATCGTGTTCCTGGCGATGGCCCTGGCGGCCTTCTGGTTCGCCCCGACCGGCGCGGGGGCGGCCGTGCGCACCGGTGCCGCCACCGGGCTCGCCCGCCTACGCAACCGCACCGGCATGAACACCGGCCCCGTCGGCCAGTTCCTGGGCACCTACCGGACCTTCACACGCGTCACCGTCGTGGGCATCGGCACGCTGATCTATCTCGGCCTCGACCATCCGACCGGGGGTGACGCGATCACGATCATCGTCATCATCGTGCTGGCCCTCGTGGTCCTCGAGTTCCTGGCGAGTCCCGTCGCGAGAGATGTGGAACGCACGGACGAACCCGCCGCGGCCTGAGCAGCCTCACTGGCGCCGGACCTTCACGCTGGTCGCCGATCCGGGCTCCAGCACCCGCACGTCGGCCTCGGGAACGGCGGCACGGACGTGAGTCTCGAACGCACGTCCCGGTTCGTGGAACAGGTGCTTCCTGACCGCGGAGAGTCCACGCGGCCAGAACGTCCCGTAGTGGATGGGTACGGCGACCCGCGGTGCGACGAGCATGAAGCACTGCGCCGCATCCTCGGGGTCCATGTGATGTCCCCGCAGCGACGGTCCCCAGCCGCCGACGGGGAGCAGTGCCACGTCCAGGGACGCGGCGATGTCCTTCATCTCCGGGAACACCGAGGTGTCCCCAGCGAAGTACGTCGTCCCCTCGCCGCGTACGACGAAACCGATCGAGTCCGCGCGGATCCGGCTCCACGGCCAGCGGGTGTCGGCATGCACGGCCGGCACCACCGTGACCGTCGCGCCGTCGACCGGTACGACGTCGCCGACCGACACCTCCACCACGTCCAGTCGGGACCGGCGCAGCAACCGACCTGCGCCGCGGGGGACCAGGAGCGGCGTACCCGGGTCCAGCAGTGCGAGGGACGGGAAGTGCAGATGGTCCATGTGCAGGTGCGAGATGAGAGCCGCATCGACCTGCCTGGTGAGGCTCCGGGGCACCGGTCCGTTGCGGCGGTGCAGGTGCATCATCGTGGCGGTCAGCAGCGGGTCGGTGAGGATCCGGGCGCGATCCTCCACGAGCACGGTCGCGTGGCCAAGCCAGTGGATCTCGATCGGCACCTCAACAGAATGCCGATCCGGAGGAGTGCCGTGTTCACCCCGGTCGGGTGAGACGTGGCGCTGCGGTGCCGGACTACCTTGCGATCGTGACGACGCTGGATGCGCAGGGTGAGGTCGGGGCCAGCTCGACGGATGGCCGGACGTTCCAGGTGACTGGGCAGGCAGGTCCCGAAGTCCCCGGAGACCTGGTCGTCCTGCGCACGGGCACCGGTCCGTCCTCCTTGGGGCAGCTGCTCGGTGCCCGCGCTGAGGGAGGTGTGGTGGTGCGCGGGGGAGTGATCCTCGGAACCCTGGATCCGCAGGGTGCCGTGGAGCTCGGCACGGTGACGCCCTTCACCGGGGCCACCGTGGAAGTCGCGACGCGCGAGGTGTGGAGCGCCCTGGAGCACAAGAGATCGGCGGACATGTCCGTGGGCCTGACACGGGGTGGGCCGGCTCTGCTCGCGAGCTCGTCGTTCAACCGCCACACCTTCCTGTGCGGACAGAGCGGGTCCGGGAAGTCCTATGCGATGGGAGTCCTGCTCGAACAGCTGCTGATCGACACCGACCTGCCGATGATCATCCTCGATCCCAACGGGGACTTCGTGCACCTCGGGACGACGCTCGCCTCGGCAGAGCCCGAGGAGCGGGAGCGGCTCGCAGGAGAGGAGGTCCGGGTCTTCCGGCGTACGGCCGGCGAGGGTGAGCACCCGCTCCGCGCCCGGTTCACGACCATGAGCGTCGAGGCGAAGGCAGCGGTCCTGCAGCTCGATCCGCTGGCCGACCGCGTCGAGTACCACGTGCTCGTCGAGCTCGGTGACCAGCTCGCGACCCGCCCTGCGCGGGAGGTGATCGACGAGCTGCTGGAGTCCAGCGACCCGGACGCGCGCTTCCTGGCCCAGCGCATCGAGAACCTGGGCGTCCTCACCTGGGACGTCTGGGCCGACCAGAACGCCTCGCTCGTGGAGGGGCTCGAGCCGCGGCCGCGCGCGGCCGTCGTCGACCTCGGTGGCTTCGACAACCCGCGGGAGCCCCTGGTCGTCGCGATGGAGCTCCTGGACTTGCTGTGGGCGCGGCGCCACGAGCGTGAGCCCGTTCTCCTGGTGATCGACGAAGCGCACAACATCTGCCCCGCGGACCCGACGGACCCGGTGGCCGTGGCGACCACCTCACGGGTCATCCAGCTGGCCAACGAGGGCCGCAAGTACGGCATCTGGTTGCTGCTGTGCTCGCAACGCCCGTCGCGCATCCACGAGTCGGTCCTGGCCCAGTGCGACAACCTGGCCCTGATGCGGATGAACTCACCGGGCGACCTGGGCCAGCTGGAGCGTGTCTTCGGCTTCGCGCCCGCCGAGATGCTGCGCGCCGCACCGGGGTTCCGGAAGGGCGAGTGCCTGATGGCCGGAGCCTTCGCCCCGGCGCCTGCCTTCGTCCAGGTGCGTGCCCGTCGTACCCGCGAGGGTGGCTCTGACGTCGCCGTGCCGCGACGGTCGGACACGTGATACCTCGCGTCACCCCCAGCGGGTGACGCGAGCCAGAGACCGAGGAGGCAGGGTGCTGAGGGCAGGGAGTGGAGCACACCAGGCGCCTGACGAATCGAGATGACCATGTCACGAGTCGCCTACCAGATCCGGGTGGCCGGAGAGCTGTCGGAACGGTTCTTCGACGACTTCTCCCGGGTCACGACCGTGGTCGACCCGGTGGGCACCACCCTGCGTGCCGACCTGACGGACCAGGCCGAGCTCACCGGGCTCCTGCACGCACTGCGGCGCGACGGCCTCGTGCTCCTGGAGGTACGCCGCGAGCTGGACTTCGAGGCTGTGGACGACGAGCCCCCGGACGAGGGGCCACCGACGTCCTGGTGACGACTCAGTCCAGCGGGGCGAACGCGGTCTCCGGCCACGACAGCGAGCTCACCAGCGCGAGACCCCCGACCACCATCACGTACAGGACCGGTGCGGTGTCGGAGCCGGTGCCGAGGTACAGCAGCTGGTCCACCAGGGGTGCCGTCCCGCCCACGAGCGCTGTGGCCAGGCCGGCCGTGAGCCCGAGGCCGGTGGCCCGCAGGCGCGCCGGGAACATCTCGGTCAGCATCGAGGCCGACAGCACGCCGCCGATGGCGGTCCCCGCCAGGATCTCCGCGATCGCCAGGGCGAGGAGTGAACCGCTGTGTGCGGCCGCGCTGAGGGGGAGCACCCCCACGATCAGCGCGCCGATGGAGCCGAGGACGACCGGGCGCCTCCCCACCCGGTCCGAGAGCCGACCGAGGACGACCGCCGAAGCCGCCGCAGCGACGAGCCCGACGACCGAGACCAGCAGGGCTGTCGGCAGCGTGAGAGTGGTGGTGCGCGCCAGGTGGTTGGGCATGAACACGAAGAACGTGTTGAACGCCAGGGACCCGATGGCGATGACCGCGAACCCCGTCCGCAGGGCGACCCGATGGTGCTTCCACAAGGCTCGGACGGTCCCCTCGGACCTGGCGCTCGTGCTCATGAGAAGCACGAAGCGAGGTGTCTCGGCGACGCGGCGACGCAGGTAGACCCCGATCAGTCCGAGCGGGAGCGCCAGGAGGAAGGCCACCCGCCACCAGCCCTCGCCCACGTCTCCCGGCAGCCGCGCCAGCAGGCCGGCCACCATCAGGCCCGAGGCCAGGCCGAGCGCGAGCGTGGCCGTGTGCCAGGAGCCGAAGAAGCCCCGTCGGCCGGGAGGCGCGTGCTCCACCAGGAAGACCGCGGAGACGCCGAGCTCACCGCCTGCCGCCAGTCCCTGCGCCACCCGGAGAAGCACGAGTGCCAGAGGTGCGGCGAGGCCGATGACTGCATAGGTCGGGAGCAGCCCCACCACGGCCGTGGCCCCGGTCATCAGCACGACGACGAGCACCAGCACCCGTTGACGGCCGTGCGAGTCGCCGCGCCGGCCCAGGAGCACGGCTCCGAAGGGTCGGACCAGGAAGGCCGTGCCGTACAGCGCGAAGGCCGCCAACAGGACCTGGTCACTGTGGGGGAAGAACAGCGGGACGATCACGGTGCCGAGAGCCCCGTAGATGGCGAAGTCGTACCATTCCACCGCGTTTCCGATGCACCCTGCCACGAGGGCGCGCCGAGCAGGCGGGGCGACAAGCGCCTCTCTTCCGCTCGGCGAGGTCACCCTCGACACGGTAGCGGTGCTGCCTATGATCGATGGGCACCGTCGGGAGCGAGGGGACGGCATGTCCGGGACTGAAGCGGAGGGGTCCTCTCCTCAGCGCGTCCACACGAACCCACTGGTCGACCCGCTCCTCGAGGCCAAGCTGCACCCGCCTCCCACGCGTCCGGTCTGGATAGAGCGAGCACGCCTGATGAAGCAGCTCGACCAGGCAGTGCAGCGACCGATCATCCTGGTGGCGGCCCCACCCGGGTTCGGGAAGTCCACGATGGTGACGCAGTGGCTGGCCAGCAACCGGGGGCCGCCGGTGGCGGCCTGGGTCTCCCTCGACGCCCGCGACAACGACCAGGTGCGGCTGTGGACCCACGTGGCGCTCGCGCTCCAGCTGGCCGGCTGCCAGCTGATGGACGATGTCGTCACCTTCATGGCTGCGCACGGGAGCGAAGCGACCACCCGGGTCCTGCCGCGACTGCTCCAGGCCATGGCGGAGACCCAGGATGACCTCGTCCTGCTCTTCGACGACTTCCACCTGCTCCAGGACCCGGAGTGCCACCGTCAGGTGGAGTTCCTCATCGAGCACCTGCCTCCGCAGACGCACCTGATGATCATCACGCGTGCCGACCCGGGACTACGACTGGGTCGGCTGCGTGCGACCGGGCAGCTGGCCGAGATTCGGGCGGCGGAGCTGGCCTTCACCGCCGACGAGGCAATGTCGATGCTCGCCGTCGAGAAGGTGCACCTGGCCGAGACCTCCGTCCAGAGCCTGGTCCAGCGGACCGAAGGCTGGGCCGCCGGCCTCTACCTCGCCACGTTGTCGATGTCCGGCCGCCCCGACCCCGACGAGTTCATCCGCGAGGTCAGCGGTGGCAACAGGTTCATCGGCGACTACCTCACCGAGGAGGTTCTGGCCAGCCACAGTGACGAGGTGCGCAGCTTCATCCGGGCGGTCTCCATCCTGGACCGGTTCTCGGCCCCTCTCTGTGATGCCATGACCGGGACGCCCGGGTCGGCCGCGATCCTGCACGAGCTGGAGCGCACCAACCTGTTCCTGGTGCCGCTCGACGAGCGACGCACCTGGTTCCGCTTCCACCACCTGTTCGCCTCCGTCGCCCGCAGCGAGCTCGAGTTCGAGCACCCCGAGGCCGTGCCGGCACTGCACTCGACGGCCGCCCGCTGGTTCCGCGACCACGGCCACATCGACGAGGCCGTGATGCACTCGCTGGCCTCCGGCATCACCACCGAGGCTGCTCTCCTGGTGCAGGCCAACTGGCTGAAGTACGTCGATGCCGGACGCACGGCCACCGTGATCGGATGGCTCGAGGCGTTGGGGCCGGCCTCGATCGCGAAGGATCCGGCAGCACGGGTGACTGCTGCGTGGCTGGCGGCGATGTCAGGTGACCAGCAGGCGCTGAGCGACCACCTGGGTGCCCTGGAGGAGTTCAGGGACCTTGGCCCCCTGCCCGATGGCACGCGATCGGTCGAGTCCGCGATCTCGATGATCCAGGGCGTGTTCGGATACGGCGGACCGACCGAGATGCTGACCGGTGCCCAACGAGCGCTCGAGCTCGAGACCGACGGTCGGTCGCCGTACTACGCGATCGCGCACATGTCGCGTGGCCACGCGGCCTATGTGGCAGGGGACCTGGACCTGGCCACCAACCTGCTGGCGAGGGCCTCCCACAACGAGGCCGCGCCGTCGATCATCCGTGTCCTGAGCCTGGCGGCACGATCGCTGGCCGAAGGCGAGCTCGGGAACACTGACCTGAGCACGCGGCTGGCCCACGAGGCGATGGACCTCGTCGACAGCTCCGGTCTGCGGGGCATGCCCCAGGCCTCGATCGCGTTCTCGGCACTCGGCCGGGCCCAGGCCGCGACCGGTGACCTCCGGGCCGCGGTCGACACCATCGAGCAAGGGCTCGTACTGCGGCGCAAGAACCCCGCCCAGGGTCCCTGGGGAGCGCTGCACCACCTGCTGGCCTCTGCCAGCGTGGCCGTGGCCACCGGCGAGCCGGCGATCGCTCGCCACCTCGCAGACGAGGCATCGGCCCGGATGGATCGCTATCCGACCGGGATGGAATGCATGCGTGACCGGCTGGGGTGCATCATGAACGGCATCCTGGGGGCGGAGGACGCCCGCCAGCTCGACGTGCGGCTGACCGACCGAGAGCTGGACGTCCTTCGGATGCTCCAGGGGTCGATGAGTCTCGCCGAGATCGCCGGCGAGCTGTACATCTCCCCCAACACGGTGAAGACCCATGCGAAATCGGTCTATCGCAAGCTCGGGGTGAGCTCGCGGGCCGAGGCGGTACGCATCGCGCGCGGTCGGTTACTGGTCTAGGGCGGAGGGCCCGGGTCGGGGGAGGCCGCGAGTGCGCGACCGTCCCAACGGTGCATCTCACCCGGGTGAGATGCACGCCGGGGTGAGGCGCGCTCACCTCGGTGAGGTCTCGAATGGTGGGACCTGATCCTGCCCCGGGGGTGGAGATGACACACGCCATCGACTCGACGATGCTCGCTGAACCCGTGCTGCCGCCACGCGTGGACGTACCTCGCGTACCGGGATGGGCGCTCTCACGCCCGCGACTGAACGACCGGCTGGATCTCGGGGTGTGCGCTGCCCTGACCCTCGTGACCGGGCCGACCGGCTGGGGAAAGACGGTCGGAGTCGCATCCTGGGCCAGCAGGGTCGCTGCCCCTGGCCCGCTGGTGTGGGTCACCCTCTCCGGCACAGCTGGGGACCCAGACCTGTTCTGGAAGCTGTTGCATCGCGGTCTGCAGGCAGCGGGCCAGAGGCACCTCCTGCCGATTCCCTCGTCCGGGGACTCCGACGCCCGCCGGCTGCACGCACTTGCGCTGCTCGGAGCGGCGATGCGCCGCAGTGGGCCGTGGGTGCTGGTCCTCGACGACTTCCCGACCGGCCCCGTCGGGGACCTCGGGAGAGACCTCGAGGTCCTCATGAACCACGCCCACCACGGGCTGCGCCTGGTGATCCTCAGTCACGGAGACCCTGCGCTTGCTGTGCATCGACACCACGTGGCCGGCGAGCTGACCAGGATCGGCGTACCCGACCTGGGTCTGGACGTCCACGAGGTGGCAGCTGTGCTGCGCGCGCACGGGGTGCTCGCGACTGATCTGACGGCGAGGACGGTCGAACGGCACACGGACGGGTGGCCCTGCGGTGTGCGCCTGGCTGCGAGTGCGCTGCGCGATGCCCCGACGGTCGAGGCCGGTCTGGACGCGGCGGACCGCGCGATCGTCGAGTACCTCACCGCCGAGGTGCTCGCGAAGACTCCTCAGCGCGTTCACGAGCTGCTCGTCCGAACCAGCATGGTCGAGGAGGTGAGCCGCGACCTGGCGGTGACGGTGCTGGGGGCTGACGCCGAGGTGGTCCTCCATGACGGCTCGGTCAGCGCGGAGTTCGTCGACCTGGGTAGCGACGGCGTGCTCCGGTGCCATCCGCTCCTGCGTGCGGCGGCGTGTGCGGAGCTGCGCCGGCGGCCAGGTGACGCGGCCCGGGAGTCACGGCGCCTGGTGGCTCGCTGGCACCTCGACCAAGGCCAGACCAGCACCGGCCTCGAGATCGCGCTGGCCGGGCAGGACTGGAGCTGGGTGGCCCGGGCACTCGTGGAGTCGTACGTCGTGCCCAGGATCCTCGCGGGGTCGACGGCCGGAGTGATGAGGTCGGCGCTGGAGGTCGAGGGCGTTCGAGGCGCGGAACCGCTCATCGAGGCGGCTCTGCTGATGGGCCAGCGCGGCGCTGACGCAGCCGAAACCGTGCTGGACCTGATCACCCAGCGAGGTGCTGGTGGTGGTGCCACCGCGGCCGACGAGCTCAGCGCAATCTTCGTGCGACTGGCGGTGGCGCGGGCCAGGGGTGACGCGTGCGCCGGCTTGGCGCTGGCGCCCCGTGCCCGGGAGCTCCTGGCCCATCTGCGCATCGAGCGGCAACGAGAGCTGTGCACGATGCTCGAGGCCGGTGTGGGTGCCCTCGAGCTGGGTCGCGGGGACCTGGCCCGGGCCGAAGTCACCCTCCGCCACGGAGCCGTCGACGTACCGGGGGAGGACCTGATGTCTCCGGCCCGCCGCGACTGCCTGGGACAGCTCGCGCTCCTCGAGGCTTTCCGCGGCAACCTGCGCCACGCGGACCGGCAGGCCGCGGCGGTGTTGACGAGTGCCACGCCTGGTCGCTGCACAGGTGTGGCGCATGCTCACCTCGCAACGGCATGGGGTCACCTCGAACGCGGCGAGCACGTGCCCGCTCGCCAGCACCTCGACCGCGTCGTCGACGTGAGCGGCGACGACGCCGAGCCCTGGCTCGGCACTGCGCAGCTGCTCGCCGAGGCCACGCTGCTCGTCGCGACCGGACATCCCGAGGCGGCTGTCCGGCTGCTGGTTCCGGCGGTGGAGGCCGTTCAGCTCACAGGGCACGGATCCGACTGGACGAGGGGTCTGTTGACAGCTGCCCTGGCGCGCGCGCTGCTGGTCTCCGGAGAGCCGGAACAGGCACTGGGACTGGTCGAACAGAACCTCGGCAGCCGTCCGGTCGGCCTGCGCCTCGTGGCCGCGCAGGCTCGGTTCGCCCTCGACGACCTGGCCGGGGCGCGTCTCGCGATCAGGGACTTGGCGCCGGACGTTGCGACGTCACCGGTGGCGACGCAGATCGAGGTCTGGCTGCTGGAGGCACGACTTTGCGACGAAGGTGGGTCATCCGACCGCGGCCGAGCGTTGATCGACCGCGTGCTTCGCGTGGCAGCGCGCGAGTCGATGCGCCGACCGGTAGCCGCCGAGAGCGGTTGGTTGGCGCCCACTGTGGAGCAGGACCCTGCCCTGCGCAGGACTCATGGTGGCTTTCTGGCGGGTCTGCGGTCCTCGACGCACGCGCTGTCCGCACGCAGCCCGCAGCCAGGCGGAGCGGAGTCGGAACTCATCGAGACCCTCACGGTCCGAGAGGCGGAAGTGCTCGTGCTGCTGGCCGAGATGTGCTCGACCGAGGAGATCGCCAGTGTGCTCTTCTTGTCGGTCAACACCGTCAAGACCTACGTCCGGGGGATCCTGCGAAAGCTGAGCGTCAACCGCAGGGTGGACGCCGTCCGCAGGGGACGCGAGCTCGGCCTCTGCTGAGCGGCCGCGCATGATGCGCCACCGCGGCAGGGGTCCGGTGTCGTCATCTCGCGACCCTGACGACGCCCTCGATCGTGAGGCCGTGGTCCGAGCACTCCTGCAGCACGTGTTGCAGACCTGCCGGCGTGGCTTCGATGCGGATCAGGGTCTGTGCATGTGCCACGCAGTGGCCACATCGCAACCTGTACAAGGTCGGTGTGGCGAGCTCGCCCTCGACCCGGATCTCAAAGAGCGTCGCCATGCGTGTCACCTCTCTCGGCCTTCGATGCGTCCCCGAGCCTCGGTGCGTTCCCCGAAGGCGGCATGAGCTCGTGCACCTCGGTCAGCACGAGACCCATCGAGAGCAGCTCCTCGAGCAGTGCGTCGAGCTCCGCCGGCTCCTCGACACGACGCAGCAGCACGGTCTCGGAGCGAGTCGTGGACACGACCGCAGCGGGGAACTTCTGTCTGAGTGGTTCCGCGCTCGTGCCCTGGAGCCGGATCTCGTAGACGGCCGTGGGTTCCTCGTCAGCCGTTTCCTCCCACTCACCCATGCCTGGAACTGTGCGCCGCGGACGGCGCGTGCGCGTCACCCGCGGTGGATGACACGAGGCCTCGAGACGCCGAGGTCATCTCCCGCGGGTGATGCAGCGACAAGACGGCGTGGGCACGCTGTTCACACGAGCGGGCGTCACCCGCGGACGCCATCACGCAAGGAGAAACCACATGTCTGACGACTTCGGACTCTGGGACGTCTTCATCTCGATGTTCTGGTTCATGTTGTTGATCACCTGGATCTGGATGATCATCGCCATCTTCAGTGACATCTTCCGCGATCGTGAGCTGAGTGGCGGTGCCAAGGCGATGTGGACGGTGTTCTTGATCTTCCTGCCCTGGATCGGCGCCCTGTCCTACCTGATCGCTCGCGGCGAGTCGATGAACAAGCGCACGGCGCAGGCGGCGCAGGACCAGGAGGCGCACTTCCGCTCCTACGTCCAGAGCGCCGCAGCAGCCCCCAGTGCCGCCGACGAGCTGAAGAAGCTGGCTGAGCTGCGCGACGGTGGTGTGATCACGCCTGCCGACTACGAGGCGGCCAAGGCGAAGGTGCTCGCCTGATCCCTGACCGACGGTCCCACCCACGCGACCTGGCAGGTCATCCGTGAACCTTCCGTTGGACAACGCCACCGCCCTCGCGCAACGTATCTGGGCGTCGCTCCTCGGGCGGTCGGTTCAGCGATTCGTCCGGATGGAGGGCATCGACCGGTGCCTGGTGCTGTCCTCGCAGGCATTCACCGCACTGATCCCGCTGCTGATCGTGGTGTCCACGCTCACCCCTCCCGGTGGGCCGGACGTGATCGCCCGCACGATCATCACCAAGTTCGGACTCTCCGGAGACTCTGCCGAGTCCGTGCAGCTGCTGTTCGAGACGCACGGCGTCGCCGAGAGCAGCCTGACCTTGGCCAGTGCGCTCCTGCTGCTCTATTCCGGGGTCTCCTTCACCCGGAGGCTGCAGAAGATGTACCGGGCGGCCTGGGGTCAGGAGAAGGCGGGTGTGCGGGGGAACCTGTTCGCCACGGCGGCCCTGTTCATGCTGCTCGCCGAGGTGCTGCTCGTCTACTGGATCATGAGCCTGGTGCGCAGCCTTCCCGCCGACTGGCTGACGGTGCTGCCGCTGGCGATCCTGACGGGCCTGGTCCCGTGGATCTCGGTTCCCTACCTCCTGCTCAACCGGGAGGTCCACTGGCGTCGCCTGGTCGTCGCTGGGGCTCTGACAGCCACCACGATGGCGGTCTACGGCACCGCGACGTCGCTTTACATGCCGGAGCTGGTCGCGCGCTACACCAGCGACTTCGGTCTCTTCGGCGTCACCATCGCGATCATCGGGTGGCTGTTGGGTGCCGCGGGCATCGTCGTGGCCAGCACCGCGACGGGGGCGGAGTTCGACCACTACCGGGCTCCCTGGGCACTGCGCCTGAAGGCGCGGTACCGGCTGACGGACCCGGACCTCCCTGGTCCGGGACCCGTCGCTGACGAGGCGCTGGGTCTCACGAGCGCTGACCTCGTCCTCCTGGCCAAGGTGACGGCCACCTCGTTGGTGATGGTGGTTGCGGTGGGGCTGGCCACGCTCGCGGTCCCGGGGATCCACGTGCGCGGCGGCGCGCTCACCTATCTGTGGGTGTCCGTGCTGCTGGGCCTGGTCAACGCCCTGCTCGGGCCGCTGCTGCGACTCGCCGTCCCCGACGTCACCTGGCCGAGGCTCGGGATCGTCGCGCTGGCCGTCAACGGGATCCTGCTCGAGGTCACGTCGTGGATCAGCGTCAACCTCGATGTCGACGGGTTCGCCGCCTCCGTCGCGGGTGCGGTTGTGATCTCGGTGGCCATCGCGTCGTGCGAGTTCGCGACGAGACCTTTCACCCGCGCTGGATGATCCACGCACTCGCGGGCGGGGCGGACAGTGGTGCCGACAGCTTTGCCGAGCTCCGAGAGGACCAGCCGGTGCGCGACGACCCAGGGTCGGGGACGGCCCGTCCCGCGGTGTCCCGAGGGGCCACGTGGCCGAGAGTGCCTGCGTCCTTCCTGTCCCGTGAGACCCACGAACGGCGCGGAAAGGACGGGCGCGGGCCGGCCCCACGCTCCAGCCAGGGAGTGTGGGCGCCCGCCGCGGGTCGTCTTGACCCGATCGACATCCTGATGGCCCAAGCGGCCTCACGGGTGCAGGAGCTGGTGCCCCTCCGCAACGGCCGCATGCTCGCCTCGCCCTTCACGTTCTACCGCGGGTCGGCGGCGATCATGGCGGCGGACCTCGCTCACACACCCACGTCGGGGATCAGGGTGCAGCTGTGCGGGGATGCGCACCTTTCCAACTTCGGCGGCTACGCATCCCCTGATCGACAGCTGGTCTTCGACCTCAACGACTTCGACGAGACCCTGCCCGGCCCGTGGGAGTGGGACGTCAAGCGGCTGATGGCGAGCCTGGCCATCGCGGGCCGCGATCGCGGCTTCAGCGATCGTGAGCGTGCGCTCGCGGTGCGGTCGGCCTCCGCCGCGTATCGGCGGACGATGCACGAGATGGCCGCGATGAGCCAGCTCGAGGTCTGGTACTCACGCCTGACCGCTGACGACGTACGCAGGCGCTGGGGAGACTCCGCCGGTAGGAAGGGCCTCCGACAGCTCGACCGCCAGATCGCGAAGGCGATGACCAAGCACAGCGCCCGCGCTGCGGCCAAGCTGACCGGCACGGTCGGCGGCCAGCAGCGGTTCCTCAGCGACCCGCCGCTCATCACCCCGGTCTCCGAGCTGCTGGATGAGCACGAGGTGGTGGCCTTCGACGGGCTCGTGGAACAGGCACTGAAGGGATATCGCTCCAGTCTGACCGGGTCGCACCGCCATCTGATCGAGCAGTTCACCTACGCCGACGCGGCGCGCAAGGTCGTCGGCGTCGGGAGCGTGGGAACCCGGGCCTGGGTGGTGCTGATGCTGGGTGTCGTCGACGACGAGCCACTGGTGCTCCAGCTCAAGGAGGCAGGCAGGTCCGTGCTGGAGGTTGCGGCCGGCACGAGCATCTTCGAGAAGCAGGGGCAGCGGGTGGTCACGGGGCAGCAGATGATGCAGGCGAGCTCGGACATCTTCCTCGGCTGGACCCGGACCTCGGCAGCCGGCAGTGTCTCCCGCGACTTCTACATCCGCCAGCTCTGGGACTGGAAGCTCTCTGCCGACATCGGCGGTCATGATCCCTCGACGATGGCGATCTACGGTCAGATGTGCGGGTGGGTCCTGGCACGCGCACACGCCCGGGCCGGCGACCGGGTGGCGATCGCGGCGTACCTCGGCAGGAACGACGCCTTCGACGTGGCCATGGGCGAGTTCGCGGAGGCCTACGCCGACCAGAACGAGCGTGACTACGAACGCTTCGTCGAAGGCGCACGCACCCAACGGTTCGAGGTGGCCCTCGAGCTGTGAGGCGCGCGGGCCGGTCACCCTGCCTCGACCGGTGCCGGATCCTTGCGGACCCCGCCGACCGGCTCGGTCGGCAACAGCCGGGTGAGGAACAGCGCCAGGATGGCAACGAGGGACAGGATCGCCAGGCTGACGCGCAGCCCGGCGATGCGCGCCTCGGTGTTGGCCTTCACGATCGCATCGACGTGGGCACCCTCGACCGCGGTGGCCCGCAGTGCCTCTTTCAGGTCGGCGTCGGAGACGAACGGAACGCCGCTCGCCAGCTCGACCTCGGCCTTGACGGAGATCTCCTTCGAGACGGCTGGGTCGTCCTGGATCCCCTGGATGAAGCTGGCCGTCAGCGCACCGATGAGCACCGACCCGGCCAGGGCGGTGCCGAGAGAGGCGCCGAGGTTCGTCATCGTGTTCTGGAGGCCGCCGACCTCGCCGGTGACCTCGTCCGGCACCGAGGACACGGTCACGGCACCGAGCTGCGAGGCCAGCGCCCCCACCCCGAGCCCGGCCAGCAGCATCGGGACAGTGACGATCTCGGCGCCGACACCGACCTCCAGGGCCAGCACCATCGACACGATCCCGGCAAGCAGGGCGCCCAGCCCCCAGGCCACGACCCTGCGGGGAGAGGCCTCCGGCCAGTACTTCGGGATGGCCACCGCCGCGACCAGCAGGGTGATCGAGAGCGGAAGCAGGCGCACGCCGGTGTCCAGTGCGCTCAGACCGAGCGCCACGGACAGGTACAGCGGCACGGTGAAGAACAGTCCGGCCTGGATCATGAACTGGAAGAAGAACATGGTCAGCCCGCCGACGAGCTGTGAATTGGCCAACAGGTCCATGTTCACGAGGGGTTCGCGACCACTCACCATCATCCGTCGTTCCCAGGCGAAGAACAGCCGGACCACCACGACCCCGGCCAGGATGAACCAGATCGTGGGGGACAGGCCCAGCCAGTCAGGAGCGCCTGGCTTGGCCTGCACCCAACCCCACTCACCGGACTTGAGCACCCCGTAGACCGCCGCGCCCAGCCCGCCGGCGGAGAGAACGATGCCCACGTAGTCGAGCTCGAAGCTGCCTTCTGGCGGCACGTCCTTGATCCGACGGGTGAGCACGAGGATGCCCGCCACCAGCACGACCTCGCCGATGAAGACCAGCCGCCAGGTCCAGTACGTCGTCACCGCGCCGCCGATCAAGGGTCCGGCGGCCACGGCGATCGCACCGGCCGAGGCCACGAGCCCGTAGGCGCGCGGCCTCTCAGCGGCGGGGAAGTTGGAGGCGACGAGTGCCACGATCGCGGGCATGATCAGCGCAGCGCCGACGCCCTCGAGGAATGACCAGCCGATCATCAGGACGACCAGGTTGGGCGCCAGCGCAGTGGTGAGTGAGCCCGCGGCATAGATCACACAGCCGATGGCGAAGGCGCGGCGGCGCCCGATCAGGCTGCCGATCTTTCCGCCGGTGATCATCAACGTCGCCATCACCAGGGTGTACAGAGTGATGGCTGTCTGTACGCCGGTGACGTTGGTGCCGACGTCCTCGGCCACCTGGGCGATGGACACGTTCATCACCGAGCTGTCGAGCGTCATCAGGAACTGGCCGACAGACAGCGTGAGCAGCACGACTGCGGCTCCGCGGGCTGCGGTGTCAGGTGTCGACGAGGTCGTCACGCGCCTCAGCCCTTCCGGGGGAGCCGCAGCTGGGCAGCGCGTCCGGCGAAGCCGAGGACCACCCAGGCGATCGCCAGGATCACCCGGTCATGGGTGTCACCGGGGACGTGCAGGGCCTCGAACTGGTCCGGCGCCAGCCGACCGAGGCCGGTGAGCGCGATGGCGGCGCCACCGAAGGCGGTCGCCCAGGCCAGGAACGTTCGACTCCACCGCTGGGCCAGGAACGCGAACAGGAAGGCCACAGCCGGGATGAACACGATCGCCAGCAGCACGCTGGCGTCCCCGCCGTCGAGGACGACGAACAGCTTGGCACCCACGACCGCGCCGACGACACCCCCGACGAAGAACAGCATCAGCTTCGAGAGCACCAGGCTCAGCAGGAAGACGATCAGGGCACCAGCCGCACTGACCAGGAGGGCGGTCGAGGTGGACGCGTCGAAGGTGTCCGCCACCAGCCACGAGGCGCCGAACCCTGCCGCCAGCACGGCGAGGCGGACCGACCACGCACCGGTCAGGCACAGGACCAGGCCGATCAGGATCAGGATGCCGCCACTCACGGTGCTGCCCTGGCTGGCTCTTCGCCGGGCGGCGTGGTGGGATCACCGATCAGCGGTTTGAGCCAGCTCGTCGACGGGTCGATGTCGATGAGCAGTGCCTTGACCAAGAGGCTCAGCGGGATCGCGAGCAGAGCGCCGACCGGACCGAGCACCCAGGCCCAGAACATCAGGGAGAGGAAGGTCAGGGTGGCCGAGAGCCCCACGGCATCGCCGACCACCTTGGGTTGGATGACGGACTGGATCACCACGTTGATCAGGCTGTACACGACGATCACCCCCAGCATGAGCCCCCAGCCACCTTCCAGCAGGCCCAGGACAGCCACGGGGACCAGCCCGATGATGAAGCCGATGTTCGGGATGTAGTTCGTGATGAAGGCGAGCAGGCCCCAGAGGAGTGGAGCGGGGATGCCCATCACCCAGAGCACACCCGTGTCGATGACCGCGACGATCAGGCCGAAGACGGTGGAGACCACGAGGTAGCTGCGCGTCTTGGCGGCGAACGAGGCAAGGCCCTGCACGAGCGGCTTGCGTTCGGTGGCCGTCTCGCCGAGCTGCTGGGGGAACCACGCCCCGTCGATGGCCAGGAACAGCAACAGCGTCACGATGAAGAACAGGTTGGAGAGAACGCCGACGATGCCACCGAGCAGGTCGGCGACGAAGGTGGCGAGCTTCCCCACGTCGAACGAGTCGGCGATCTTCTTGATCTGGGCCTCGTCGACGCCGAGGGTCTTGAGCCAGGAGGTGGCGTCCTTGACCGTGGACGTCAGGTCGTCGGCGTAGGTCGGCAGCAGGGCCGCGAACTCGGCGGTGGCCAGAATCAGCGCAAGCGCGAAGACGAACAGGAAGATGTAGACCGCCAGGGTCATCACGAGGGTGGCCAGCCAACCGGGCAGGTGCCGGGCCTGCAGCCAGGCACGCAGCGGATGCACCGCGATGGTCAGGACGAGCGCGAGGAAGACGGGACCGAGGAGGCTGGAGATCCCCTGCAGGCCGGCGATCGTGATCGTGGCCGATGCTGTGCCGAGCAACACCAACAGCCATCGAGGAAACATCGTGGGCAGGGTCTGTTCACCGTGAGTCATGGTCTCGTCCAACTCCTTGATGTGGTGCTCGGCTACGGAGGGTGCCGACGACGGTGGACACGAGCGCCCCGACGAAGACCGCGTTGAAGACGAGCTGCAGGATGACGAGCACGCGAGCCACCTGCCCAATGGCATGGATGTCCCCGAAGCCGACCGTGGTCAGCGTGGACAGGGTGAAGTAGAGAGCGTCGGTGCGCGTCTCCAGCCCGCCCATCTGGGCGGGGCTGTGCTCCTCGAGGAGGTAGAAGCCGAGCGCGAAAACCATCGCGACCAGGACGAGGAGCATGACCAGGCTGTGGATGTCCTCCGAGCTGCTGCGCAGCTGTCGCTTGAGCTGCGCGACGATCGCCCAGGCGAGGGCAGCGATGCCGAGCAGGGTGAGCACGACGGACAGCACCGCGCGTCCGACCGAGTCCTGGCTGCTCACCGGCACGGCGTAGAAGACGACCAGCATCCCGAGGACACCGAGCAGCAGGCGCCCCACGGGTGATCTCTCCGCCCACGTCCGGGTCACCGGTTGACCGTCCCGACCGGCCGGGGCAGCTCGGTGCGCTGCCCGAGCGTCACGAGCATCGAGACCAGTACCCGGTGGAGCTCATCGGCCCCGCGGATCTCCGCGGGCGCACCGGCGAGCAGGTGTGTCGGGGCGATGAGCAGGCCGCGGTCCTGCCAGCCGCCCAGCCCCCCGTGCGAGCCCACCAGGCCCTCGAACGCGGAGACCTCCAGCGTCGCCGGGTCCACCGCGCTGTTGACGTAGATGTCGGGCGCCGAGGGCATTCGCATCGCCCGCAACAGTGCCCAGGACGCATGCGCGGCGTACGGCGTCAACGGGTCATGACCGTGCACGGAGTCGTCGTCGAGGCAGCGATAGCCGTCGGCGCCGATCACCAGGTGGCCGTGTTCCCTGCTGAGCACCGCGACGAACCCCACGCCGGGAGTCGCGGCGAGTCCTGGAAGCAGACGCGGCCACCGCAGGTCGATCTCCTCCTGCACCAGCCGCTGCGGCTCCCGGGCGTAGACCAGGCCGAGGTTCCCGGAACCGAGCACCACCAGGTCGCCCGGAGAGGCCGCCCCTTCGTCCGGTGCCGACCGCTCCTGCATCCGGGTGGCCGCCCGGGCCGCGGTCTGGTGTCCGATCGCGTCGCCCCCGGCCAGCTCGTCGAACATCGACTCGACGCGTCCCCAGCTCTCCACGCTCTCCTCGAGGGAGATCACGTCCTCTCGGGTGAGCTCACTGCACACGTCTCCCAGCGAGTGTCCGTAGAGGTCCTCGAAGGGCAGGCCCTGGGACTGCCCGTGGTCCGACACGATCACGAAGTGGTAGCGGCGCGGCGCGTCCAGGGCGACGCTCTCGAGCACCCGGAGAACCTGGTCGAGCGACTCCAGGACGCGCAGGGCCTCGATGCGGTTGCACCCGGCATGGTGAGCGATCTCGTCGTAGTCCACGAAGTCCACGTAGATGCTCTTGGCCCCGCGCAGCATCTGTCGGCCCACCAGAGCCATGTTCAGGTCCCGGAGCACCCCGTTGCTGGCGGCCCTGAGCAGAGCGAAGGTCCACGACCGGTGCACGCGGGGCACGACGTCGCGACGTCGCTGCTGCCGAGCCTGGAACCGTTCCCGAAGGGCTTCGGCCGTGGTCCGCCCGACGCTGCGCGCGAAGCCGTCCGGTCGGAGGACGAACCGGGCGACTGCCTGCCGCGTCTCCGTCGATCCTCGCCCGAGCTTGACCCGGCTCATCGTCAACATGTTCGTGGCGGCATCGCCCGAGAACAGGTTGGAGATCGAGACGCCGTCGTCGGCCAGCAGCCCCTGCCCGTTGCTGGCTCTTTCCTCGATGATCAGGGCATCGGCCGGCCTGTTCGCCACGAGCACGCGACCGAGCTCCCGGTCGTACCACCGGAAGGCGGGGACGCCTGCGAGAGTCCCGTGCAGGATGCCTTGCTGGCTCGCTGGGGTGGTGCAGGGAAGCTGTGTCGTCCATTCCTGGAGCTGGTGTGAGCCGGAGTCCACCCAGCGACGCAGGGTCGGCATCGTTCCGGACTGCAGCGCCCACTGGGCCACCGGGAACGGCACGCCGTCGAGCTGCACGAAGACGACGCCGTCGATCTCCGGATCCGACACCGCGGCATTGCTGCTGCCGAACCCGCGCAGCGTTGCGGCGAAGGCGTCGTCGCTACCGGCCGTCACCAGCCACGTGAGGAAGGTGCCCACCGTGGCGGCGATCCAGGTGGCGGCCACGAGAGTCCAGAAGGACGTCACCTCGACCGAGGGGAGGAGGCCGAGCGCGACGTGCATGATCACGGCCTGGCCGGTGATGGCGAACACGCCCACCGCCAGCCAGCCGATCGTGGCCGCCACGCTGACCAGCAATGGCCGCACCAGGACACCGAACACGCCGGTGATCGCGGCAGCCATGACCAGGCTCCAGGCGGACTCGGCCCGAAAGCCCGACAGCAGCCTGTCCGCGGTGATCAGCGCCAGCGAGCTGATCGCCCAGGCCAGTGCCAGGCGCACCAGGTCGGAGAAACGCAGCCTGGCTCGCATGCCGTCAGTCTGGGCCGCGAGCGTGCAGGGGGGGTCACCCTCCGTGGGTGAACTGCTCTCACCTGCAAAGGGCGATGCGCGGCATCTGGGAAGGGGCCACGATGTCGCGTGGACCGAGGCTGAAGGAGATCGCCATGACCGACTGGATGACGCTCAGGTGGACGACACTGCTCGCGCGGGGCCTCGTGGGGGTGGCATTCGGCGTGCTCGCGATGGCCTGGCCTGACGAGACCGTCTCGGTGCTCGTGGTGCTGTGGGGGTCCTGGGCGCTGATCGACGGGGTGATGACGTTGGCGATCGTCGGACGCGTGCCTGGCACGGCTCCGAAGGTGGTAGCCATCCTCGCCGGGGTGGTGGCGCTCCTGGTGGCGTTCTTCGCGATCGTGAAGCCAGGGGTCGCCGCAGCGACCCTGACGTGGTTCCTGGGTGTCTGGCTGGTCGTGCGCGGCATTCTGGAGATAGTGCAGGCGCTGAGTGCCGAGCTGCCGAGCGGCCGGTGGGCCCTCGTGGCAGGGGGTGTCCTGGACGGCCTGATCGGCGTGCTGTTCATGGCGAACCCCGGCACTGCTGTCCTCGGGATCGCCTTCCTGCTCGGGCTGCTCGCGCTGCTCTGGGGGCTGGCGGTGCTGGGGCTCGCGTTCTTCGTCCGCAAGGCGCAGCCGCACGCTGCTGCGAGCTCGCCCGGTCCGGCGTACGGCTGACGGGCAGACGGTGAGCGACCTCTGGACAATCCTCAGTGCCGGTGGCCTGGTGGTCCTGATCGATCTGACGATCAGGTTGGTGGCCCTGGTCGTCATCCCGCGTGATCGGCTGCCCACGGCGGCGATGGCCTGGCTGCTCGCCGTGTTCTTCATCCCGGTCATCGGGGTGCTGCTCTTTCTGCTGATCGGCAACCCGAAGCTCCCCGAGAAGCGACAGCGCAAGCAGCTGGAGATGGACGCGGTGATCGCGCGCGAGTCCAGGGAGCTCACGCCGCCCAGCCCTCGGCAGGACTGGCCCGTGGGGATGGACCAAGTCGTGACCCTCACGGAGACCCTCACCCAGATGCCGTTGGTCGGCGGTAACAGCGCACACCTCATCGACGACTACGAGGGGTCGCTGGCCGCCATGGCCGCCGAGATCGAGACGGCCACGTCGTACGTCCACGTCGAGTTCTACATCTTCTCGCTCGACGCCACGACGGCGCCGTTCTTCGACTCCCTGCAAGCGGCCGCTCGGCGTGGCGTCGTCGTGCGGGTGCTGCTCGACCACTGGGCGTCCTCGCACTGCGCCGGCTACAAGGAGACGCTCAAGCGGCTGGACTCGATGGGTGTCGAGTGGCAGCTGATGCTGCCGGTCCAGCCACTGAAGGGCAGGTATCAGCGGCTCGACCTACGCAACCACCGCAAGCTGCTGGTGGTTGACGGAGCGGTGGCGTTCGTCGGGTCGCAGAATCTCATCGACCGCAGCTACAACAAGAAGAAGAACCTCAAGCGCGGACTCAAGTGGCAAGAGCTGATGTGTCGGCTCGAGGGCCCGGTCGCGACGTCGATCGACATGGTCTTCGCGACCGACTGGGTGATCGAGTCGGGCGAGGACGTGACCACGGCTGCCCAGGACCTCAGGCCAGCTCAACATCCCGTGCGCGCAAGCGGCACCCTGGACTGCCAGGTGGTTCCGAGCGGACCGGGGTTCCCGGTGGAGAACAACCTGCAGCTGTTCCTCAGCCTGCTCTACAGCGCCCGGGAGCGGATCATCATCACCAGCCCGTACTTCGTGCCGGACGACTCCATGCTCCGAGGGCTGATGGCGGCCACGGCTCGCGGGGTCCATGTGGAGCTGTTCGTCTCCGAGATCGGCGACCAGGGGTTGGTCTGGCACGCCCAACGGTCGTACTACGGAGCCCTGCTCAAGGCAGGCGTGCGGATCTACTGCTACCGGGCGCCGTACATCCTGCACGCGAAGCACTTCAGCGTCGACGACGAGATCGCCTTGATCGGCTCGAGCAACATGGACATGCGGTCGTTCGGGCTGAACAGCGAGATCTCGCTGATGGTGCGCTCGCGGACCTTCGTGCAGGAGATGCGCGCGGTCGAGAGCGGCTACCGCGAGCTGAGCACCGAGCTGACAGCCGTGCAGTGGGAGCAGGAGCCACTGCGCAAGACGACGCTGGACGGCCTGGCGAGGTTGACCTCGGCGTTGCAGTGAGCTCTCAGTGCAGGAGCGTCTTCGCCGCGACGATGAGCAGTCCGAAGGAGGCTGCGCCCGCCACCTCGAGGAGTACGGCACGCCCCCGCACGCCGGCCTGGTGCGCGCCCAGGTAGCCGACGCCCGCCAGCAGGAAGACCGTGAAGTAGACCGCCACGGCCGCCGCCGCGTCGATCTCCGCACCGGCCAAGCTGGCCACGACGTAGACGACGATGGCCGGCAGGCCGCCCTTGAGGACACTTGCCTCGTGCGCACTGGCAGTGCGGAGACGGAGCAGGAAGTGTCGGCTGTCCCCCTCGAACTGGCGCGACAAGGTGTCGATGTAGACGTGTGACAACCAGTAGACGACCAGCACGAGCGCCGTGGCCACGCCGACGAACGTCGACCCCTCGGCATGCGCGCTCACCGTGGCGAGGACAGCGGCGCTGACGATCGCGCCGTACAGCAGTCCTGCCGGGTCTGCAGACCTGATCCAGCGAGCAGCCGTGATCTTCTGGGAGCCAGCGTCCACGTCGTCAGCCTCGAGGTTCGCGGGTCGGCTCAGGACGCGAGGATTCGGGCCTTCTGGGCGGCGAACTCGTCCTCGGTGAGCACACCTGCCTCCTTCAGCGCCGCCAGCTCCTTGAGCTGCGAGATCAGGTCATCGTGGCCGCTCGCAGGGGCAGGCGCGGCGGAGTACTGCGGCTCCGGAGGGTACTGCTGCTGGTTCTGGAACTGGTCCTGCTGGGCCCAACGGCCCGCCTGGCGACGGGAGACCCTGTTCGAGACGGCCGTCGCCGTACCGGCCACCACGGCCGTGCGGGCGATCCCGCGTAGAAGTCCTGGCATGGTTCTGTCCTTTGTCTGAGGAGTTTCGGGGGCGACGACCGGGTCGGCCTAGCGACCCTCGGCGGCGGCCACGGCTGAGACGAGCTCGTCGGCGGGGATGCGACCGCTGGCCACCAACTGGGCTCCGCCGCGTCGGAGAGCGGCCGCGAAGGGTGCCGCCCACACGTTCTCGTAGACGAGGATGCCGGCCGAGCTGCCCGGTTCGAGCACCCCTCCCGCGTCGACGAGGTCCTCGTTGTCGAGCAGCCCCGAGAACGCCCCCTCGAAGACGGCGAGGTCGAGGTCGCCGTCCCCGTCCAGGTCGGCGATCTGGACACCGACGACCGAGCCGTCGGCCTCCTTCTTGACGAACTCCAGGTCGAGGATGCGGATGAGGCCGCGTTCGACCAGGTCGACGAGGATCGGGAATCCCTCACCCGTCATGCGACTCCCGGGGAACTCGACCACGATGTAGTCGACGGGACCCATCTCCGCAACTTCGTCCGCCATCGTTTCGTACCTCCAGAGTTGGGCCTAGCGGCTTCGTGTCACTCACGAACCCCTCGACGCTAGGACTGCAGATCGAGGACCCGGCTCATCCATTGCAGGTGAAATCGCGCTACACGACGTCGCCGGCGTCTTCGTCATCGGCGTCCCGGGCCGCAGGCAGCACCGGCCACTTCAGCTGGAACTCGATCTCCTCCTCGTCCTCTCCCAGCTCGTGCTCGATGGAGAACTCAGCGCGCTCGGGGACGCGGATCCGGACCCCCGCCACCTGGATGCGAAAGGAGGCGTCCTGCTCCAGGGCGTCGGCCAGGCGGCGCAGCTTGGCCGCGACCTCGGCCGTCGAGTACATCTTCTCCACGTCGCGGGAGGCTCTGTTCATGTCGTCCGTCCTTTCGGTGCCATGTGCAGGTGGCCCAAGCCAACAGTCCGGACGCCGTTGGGGGGTCCTCCGTCAGGGGTGAAGTGTGCTCGCAGCCTCGAATCGTCGAGCCTCACCCGCTTTGGATGAGCGGCTCGACCGCCTCCGGACCGTGGTTCCGCGGTATCCAGTCGTAGATCACCGAGGTGCGGAGCACGGCGTCCTGGAGGGACTCTCGAGAGGAGCTTGCGGCGCACCACAGCAACCCGACCGGGAACCCGACACAGAGGAGCGCGCGGACCAGGGACCGCGGTGCCCGTAGGCGGAGACCATGCCCGTTGACGACGCGCAGCCCCATCACGTGGTCGCCGTAGGTCCGGCCGGTGATGGACCAGGCGGCTGCGAAGTAGGCGACGCACACGGCCAGGGCCGTGCTCACGCTCGCCAGGATCGAGGCCCCGGCGAACTCGAATCCTCGCGGGTTCACCATGAACCTGGCGAGGTTGTACCCGGCGTACGCCGCAGCGAGTGCGGTCACCACGGTCACGGCGTCGACGACGGCGGCGACGAGCCGGGTGACGAGTCCGGCCCGTGCACCTTGGTAGGGCCGCGCCTCGCGCGGGACGGGCGAGATCCCTGTCTCCATCAGGTCGTCCGCATCGGGGCTGGTCCGGGAAGTCGCGTCGTGTCCGCGCGTCGCGACAGGCGCGATCGGAGCCGACCCATCGCACGCGCGATCGCCTCGTCACCGGAGATGCTCTGCATGCGTACGCCGAGCAACGCGTCGGAGGCCACGGCACCGGTCGATTCACGGATGATCGCCGGGAGGTCGATCTCGGCGATCACCTCCTCGGCCAAGGTGACGACGTCGACGTTCTGCTGGACGAGTCGGGTGAGGTCGACGTGGTCCAGCAGCTCGGACACCACCGCTGGAATGAGCCGGTCGAGCACCTCCTCGACCTCCACCAGCACCTCGCCGCGGTAGCTCGAGCCGCGTCGGGCCGCTCGACCCAGCAAGGTGCCGAGCTGCAGCCGCACCGGGACCAGCGGTGGCCGGAGCACGACCCGCACCAACGGTCCACCGAGCGCGTGCAGCGGTCGCGCCGCGACACCCATGGTGGACAGGGTCTTCGAGACGACGCCGAGGGCGATGTCGACGACAAGCGCCACCTCGCGGTCCGGCGTGGTGAGGACCGTCTGAGCAGGACGCACGGGCACCTCCTCGACCAGTCTCGCCTGCTGCGGACGGGGGCGACTCATCCGTTTCGGATGAGCCGTTCAGGCGCTGCCGCCCGCGAGACTCCGAGTGCTGCCCCGGCGTACGCCGTGACGGGCGGCCGCCTTCGCAGGCCCGAGAGGAGAGCAGATGCTGATCATCGCCATCATCTTGTTCGGCATGATTGCCGGCGCCGCCGCCCAGTTCATCCTGGGCATGCCAGCCGGGGGCATCGACTGGAGCCTGGCCTTCGGAGCCGGCCTCGCGGGTTCGTTCGTCGGAGGCCTGCTGATCAGCCTGCTTGCCGGGGACGGCCTGGACCTGCGGCCCAGTGGACTGATCGGCTCGATCATCGGCGCTGTGGTCGTCACGGCCGGCTGGCTGGCGTTCAAGCGGCGAGGGAGCGCCATCACCTGACAGAGCGTGCGCGCTAGCCTCGGCGGGTGACCCAGACGCTGAGGATTCCCGGGCTCGTCATCACCGACCACGTGCTCGCCCTGCCCCTCGACCATGCCCACCCGGACGGCGAGAGCATCGAGGTCTTCGCCCGCGAGGTCGCTGCTCCCGACGGTGGCGACCGGCCGTTCCTGGTGTTCCTCCAGGGCGGACCGGGGCAGGAGGCGCCCCGTCCGATGGGCCGGCCGGGCTCCCCGGCCTGGCTGGAGAGGGCGCTGCGCGACTTCCGGGTGCTGATGCTCGACCAGCGCGGGACGGGGCGGTCCACGCCGTACGGGCCGCCGGCGCCTGATCCCGTCGCCGACGCCGAGCGGCTCACGCACTTCCGGGCGGACGCGATCGTGAGCGACGCCGAGTGCTTCCGTGAGCACCTCGGTGTGGACCGGTGGAGCCTGCTCGGGCAGTCCTTCGGCGGCTTCTGCTCGCTGCACTACCTGAGCGCCGCGCCCGACAGCCTGCGGGAGGTGTTCTTCACCGGGGGCCTCCCGCCCGTCGGGCTGCCGGTCGACGACATCTACGCGACCACCTTCGGCACGATGCGGATGCTCAACGAGCGCTACCACCGGCGGTTCCCCGGGGACAGCGAGCGGCTGGCTGGCCTGCTCGACCGGTGCGACGCCGGCGAGGTCCGTGGCCGGGACGGGGAGCCGGTCAGCCGGCGGCTGATGCGCACCATCGGCAGCAAGCTCGGCATGGACGGTGGCGCCGAGGAGATCCACTACCTGCTCGAGCGCGACCCGACCTCACCCGCGTTCGCGTACGACGTCGCGGGCATGTTCCCGTTCAACGGGCGCAACCCGCTCTACGCCGTGATCCACGAGTCGAGCTATGCCGACGGCGTAGTCACCAGTTGGTCCTCCGACCGCGTCCAGCCCGACGACTTCAGCGGCGACTCGCTGCTGCTGACCGGCGAGCACCTGTTCTCCTGGGCGTTCGAGGACTGTGCCGACCTGAGGCCGTACGCCGAGGTCGCGGCGATCCTGGCCGAGCACCCCTGGCCCCGGCTGTACGACGCGGAGGTCCTCGCGTCGGTGGACGTGCCCTGCGCGGCGGCGATCTACGCCGACGACCCGTTCGTCGACCGGGAGTTCTCGGAGCGGACCGCCGACCTGCTGCCCGGCATGCGCCGCTGGCTCACCGACGAGTACCTCCACAACGGACTGCGCAGCGACGGTGGCCGGGTGCTCGACCACCTGATCGGACTGGCGCGCGGAACGCGCTAGCCCGGCTCGACGCGAGGAGGAAGCGATGGCGGACCCACCGGACCAGGCAGCTCGGGAGGCGGCACTCACCGAGCTGGTGCTGGCCTCCTTCGACGGTGCCTCGCCACGCCTGCGGGAGCTGATGCAGGCGTTGGTGGGCCACCTGCACGGGTTCATCCGCGAGACCCGGCTCACCACCGCGGAGTGGGAGAGCGCGATCGCGTTCCTCACCGCCGGCGGGCACATCACCGACGACCGCCGCCAGGAGTTCATCCTGCTCTCCGACGTGCTCGGTGCCTCCATGCAGACCATCGCGGTGAACAACGAGGCCTACGCGAACGCGACGGAGGCCACCGTGTTCGGCCCTTTCTTCGTCGAGGGCTCGCCGGAGGTCCCTCTCGGCGGTGACCTCGCCGGTGGCGCCCCGGGGGAGCCCTGCTGGGTCGAGGGATCGGTCAAGGACACCGAGGGCCGCCCGGTGCCCGGTGCCAGGGTGGAGGTCTGGGAGGCCGACCAGGACGGGCTCTACGACGTGCAGTACGACGACGCCCGCACGTCTGCGAGGGGACACCTGTTCAGCGACGAGGACGGCCGGTTCGAGTTCTGGTGCGTCACCCCGACGCCGTACCCCATCCCGCACGACGGCCCGGTCGGCCAGCTGTTGGCCGCGGTCGGACGCTCACCCATGCGCGCCCCGCACCTGCACTTCATGGTCTCCGCCGAGGGCCTGCGGACGCTGGTCACCCACATCTTCGTCCGGGGCGGCGAGTTCCTCGAGAGCGACAGCGTGTTCGGGGTCAAGGAGTCGCTCGTGAAGGACTTCGTCCGCCAGGCACCGGGCACCCCGGCGCCGTACGGCCGGGAGTTCGAGGGGGCCTGGTCGCGCACCAGCTTCGACATCGTCCTGGCACCAGGGCAGACATAGCGGACGGGGTTGTCGGCCGACCCCTGACGTTTTGGGGTGTTGCTTCGCCCGATAACGTCAGGGATCCCCGGGTACCCGGGGAAACCTGCAGCCCCCTACCGCCCCAGGTCCCGCAGCACCCGCTGGCTCGCCAGCTTCCCCGGGGAGCCGATGACGCAGCCGCCGGGGTGGGTGCCGGAGCCGCACTGGTAGTAGCCGCTGATCGGGGTGGCGTACTGGCTCCAGCCCGGGGCCGGGCGGAAGAAGTACATCTGCGGGGCGAGGAACTCACCCGCGAAGATGTTGCCCTCGGTCAGCCCGGTGATCCGTTCGATGTCGACCGGGGTGACCACCTCGCGGTGCAGCACGAGGTCGCCGAACCCGGGGAAGTGCGACTCGAGGACGGCCTGGGCCTTGTCGCCGAAGCTCTCCCGCTCGGTCTCCCAGTCGCTCCCGCGCAGCGCGTAGGGCGCGTACTGCACGAAGCACGACATCACGTGCTTCCCGGGCGGAGCCATGTCGGGGTCCACCACCGACTGGATCGCCGCGTCGATGAACGGCCGCTCGCTGTACCAGCCGTACTTCGCGGCATCGAAGGCGCGCTCGACGTACTCGATGTTCGGGCCGATGTTGAGGAACCCGCCGTAGTGGTCGACGGTGTCGGGAAGGGCCGGGAAGACCGGCAGCCCGTCGAGCGCGAAGTTCACCTTGGCCGAGACGCCCCGGTAGCGAGTCCGCTCCACGTTGTCGACCAGGTCGGCCGGCAGCTCGCGGGGGTCGACCAGGTCCAGGAACGTGTGCCGTGCGTCGAGGGCCGACACGACGACGGGAGCCCGGAACTCGGTGCCGTCCTCGAGCACCACCCCGAGCGTGCGGCCCTCCTGCGTCAGCACGGAGCTCACCCTGGCGCCGAGACGGATCTCCGCGCCGTACGCCTCGGCCGCCCGGGCGAGGACCTGGGTGAAGCCGCCGTTGCCGCCCTTGTGGAAGGCCCACGAGCCGAGGTTCCCGTCGTGCTCGCCCATCTTGTGGAACAGCAGCACCAGGCCCGAACCGGGTGACATCGGCCCGACCTTGGAGCCGATGATGCTGGAGGAGGCGTGGAACCCCTTGACCGCCTCGTGCTCGAAGTAGTCCTCGAGCCAGTCCGAGGCGCTCCCGGTCAGCAGGCGTACGACGTCGTGCATCACCTTCCGGTCGACCCCACCGAGGTGGTCGAGCAGCCACTTCACGTCGGCCTGGTCCTCGGGATCCCTGCCTGTGACGGAGGCGAAGATGTTCGGCGGCGCGTTGTCGAAGAGCGGCTGGATGGCCTGGCAGACCAGGTCGAGGTCGTGGTGGTAGCGGTCGTAGGCGTCCGCGTCGTGCCGCGAGTGTCGCCGGATCTCCTGGATGTTCTGGCCGTGGTCGTCGCCGAGCAGCAGGTAGTCACCGTCACCGGTCGGATGGAACGACGACGGCATCATCAGCGGCATGAACCCGTGCTTGACGAGGTCGAGCTCCTGGATGATCTCGGGCCGGAGCAGGCTCAGCGCGTAGGAGAACGTGGTGAACGAGAACCCCGGCACCACCTCCTCGGTGATCGCTGCGCCGCCGACGAGGTGACGCTGCTCCAGCACGAGGGTCCGCAGTCCGGCCTTGGCCAGATAGCCCGCGTTGACGAGTCCGTTGTGGCCACCACCCACCACGATCGCGTCGTACGCCGAGCCGGGCTGGCCTGATGCGCTGGGGGGAGCTCATGGGCGGGCCGTCTTCCTCGCAGGGTTGAACAGGGGGAGTCTCGCCGTCGTGGCAGCGACCCGCGTGTTGTGGTGGGAGATCGCGAGCTCGAGGTGCACCGGCGAGCCGGGAGCAGCCAGGGCAGGCCGGACCCGCGCGAGGCCGATGTGGCGCTGCAGGACGGGGGAGTAGCAGAAGCTCGTGGTGTAGCCGACCTGGGCGCCGCCGGTCGACGCGTCGTACAGCATCGACTCGTAGGACAACGGGTGCTCGTCCTTCGGCGGGAACAGCCCGGCCTCTCGGTGCAGCCGGTCCCAGTCGGCCCAGTCCACGACGATCCCCACGGACGCCCAGCGCGACGTGCCCTCAGTGAGCTCACGGACGATGGCGTCGCGGCCCACGAAGTGCCGGTCGCCGTCGCGCACCCCGCGGAGCATCCAGCCCATCCCGAGCTCCTTGGGGGTGACGCGCTCGTCGTCGGTGAACGCAAGCCGGCTGTTGTGCCACTCGACGTCGATGAGCGGCAGGCCGGCCTCGATCCGCAGGGTCATCAGCGCCTCCTCGCCGAACGGCCGGATGCCGTGGTCCCTTCCGGCCTCGAGCACAGCGTCCAGGACATCGACCGCCTGTCCCGACTCGACAGTGATCTCGAACCCCAGGTCACCGGTGTAGCCGGTCCGCGACAGCGTGACCGTCGTCCCCGCCACCTTGGCCTGGGCGTGCTCGAAGTAGGCGAGACCGTCGGCCTCCGGCATCAGCGAGGAGAGCACGGCCAGCGCGCGCGGGCCCTGCACGGCGAGCATGCCGTAGTCGTCGGAGACGTCCTCGAGCGAGACATCGAGCCGCCCGACCAGATCGCTGAACCAGCCCAGGGTCGGCCGCGCGGCAGTGAACAGGAACTCGTCGGCCGAGTGCCGGAAGACGACGCCGTCCTCCATCACGAAACCGCGGTCGTCGCACCAGAGCGTGTACTGCGCCTGACCGGGCGCACACGCGCGGATGTCCCGCGCCAGCACCCCGGTCAGGAACCGCTCGGCGTCGGGGCCGAAGATCCGGTACTTGAACAGGGGAGAGGTGTCGAAGACGCCCACGGAGTTCCGCACCGCGAAGTACTCGTGCTTCGGGGCATGGGTGTAGCGCAGGGCCGACAGGTGTCCCTGCCAGTGGGTGTACAGGCCTTGGGAGTTGAGCTCGCTCAACCGCGCGTGGAACGGCGTCGTCCTGATCACGTGGCCACCCTAACTCTTACTGACTGGCGAGTCAGTAAGAGTTTCGACAGGCTCGACCAGCACATGGATCAGCCAGGCGTAGATCTCCGCCTCGTAGTCCAGGTGTGCGAACCGCCCGGACGGGCCGGTGTGTGCACCCGCGCCGGTCTCCACGCGGAAGAGGCAGCGCGGCGACCAGGCCGGGTCCGAGGCACGCAGGGCGGCCACCCACTTCGCCGGTTCGTGGACCATCACCCTGGGGTCGTGCAGCGCTGCCGTGACCAGCAGGTCCGGTCTGGCACCCGCAGGCGGCAGGTTGTCGTACGGCGAGTAGGCCAGCATCCAGTCGAACTCCGCCCTGCGCCGCGGGTCCCCCCACTCGTCCCACTCGTTGATGGTGAGCGGGACGCTGGCATCGAACATCGTGGTCACCACGTCGACGAACGGGACCTCGGCCACGACCGCCCGCCAGCGCTCGGGTCGCTGGCTGAGGACAGCGGCCTGGAGCAGGCCTCCGGCGCTGAGCCCGCGGGTGCCCAACCTGGAACCGTCCACGAGGCCGGCCGACTTCTCGGTCAGGCCGTCGGCGACGGCGATGTGGTCGGTGAAGGTGTTCTGCTTGTGCTCGAGGTGCCCCTCGAGCCACCAGCGACGGCCGCCCTCACCCCCGCCGCGGATCTGGGTGTGGGCGTAGACCACACCGGCGTCGAGCAGGCTCGGCAGGGCCGGGTCCCAGGCCGGGTCGTCGGTGGACTCGTAGGCGCCGTACCCGTAGAGCAACGCGGGCGCGGTCCCGTCGAGCGGGGTGTCCCGGTGGCGCACGAGCGTCACGGGCACCAACGTGCCGTCGGGGGAGGGAAACGAGCGGGTCTCGCTGACATACCGCTCGGGGTCGTGACCTGGAGCTTGCTGCCGGTGTCGTTCCCGCCTGCCACCACCGTCCAGGTCGACGTCGGACCACACCGGCGGGTGGGTGAAGGACTCGTCGCGGACGGTGATGCTGGTCGCGTGGAAGTCCTCGTTGCGGGAGAGCGCCACAGCGCCGCCGTCGAGCGCCGGTCCCACCACGAAACCCTCAGATTCGAGCGCGTCGAGAGGCAGGATGCGCAGCCTGTGGTGGCCGCCCGAGCGGAAGCCGAGGACGGCATGGGTCGCGAAGGCGTCGACCTGCTCAAGCCGTTCGGTGGGATCCTCTGGTCGCACCGGCTCCCAGGAGCTGTGGTCCTGGTGGGCATCGCGCGGGACGAGGGAGCGGGCGAGCCGGAACTCCACGGCGTCGTCGTTGGTGACGATCAGCAGCACGTCAGACCCGTCGGAGAGGACGGCGTGCTCGGCGTCGTACTCGATGCCCTTCCGTCGGCCGCCCACGGAGTACGCCGGGGAGAGCGGCTCCCGGCTGTCGACGACCCAGACCTCGCTGGTGTCCCGGCTCCCCGACGTGAGGACGACCAGCCCGCCACTCCGCGTCGCGCGGACGTCCAGCTCGAACCGCTCGTCGGGTTCCTCCAGCACGAGGACGTCCTCGGCGACGGGGCGCCGATCGCGTGCCGCCAGACCTGGAACGGTCGGTAGGCCTCGTCGTGGACCGTGTAGAAGAAGTGGTCGGACCCGGCGCTCCAGGCGCCGCCGTAGTAGCTGCGGGGCACCACGTCGGCGAGGTCCTCGCCGCTCTCCAGGTCGCGGAAGTGCAGCGCGTAGACCTCGTCGCCGGTGCGGTCCACGGAGTAGGCGAGCAGGCGTTCGTCCGGGCTGACCAGGCTGAGCCCGAGCTCGAGGTAGCCCGATTCGTCGGCCAGGAGGTTGACGTCGAGGAGCAGTTGACTAGTCCCCCTCCCCTCGCGAACGTCGAAATCGCGCAACAGTTGGGTGTACTCCCTTCCCGCCGGGAGAAGCGTGTAGTAGTAACTGTTCTGATGTCGCCAACTGACTGACCGGTCAGTAGTCGGCACCCGGTTCCTCATCTCGGACCGCAACGTGTCGACGAGGGAGCTCAGATGTCCGGTGGCAGATTCGTACCAGCGACGTTCGCTCGCGAGGTGCGCCAGAAACTCGGGCGAGTCGATCCGACGCATCCAGTGGTAGGGATCCGGCCGCTTGACGCCGTGCTCCGTGTGCTCGTGCGGCTGCTCGGCCGCTCTCGGAGGAGAGTCCACAGCCGGCACCGTACTCCCACGCGCGTCCTGGCAGCGCTCGGAATCGTGGCGGGCATGCTCTCGCTCGTGCCGGTGCAGTCAGCCGCTGCAGCGGACGACAAGAAGGTCACCTTCACGGTCGGCCTCAAGAACGAGGTCGACTCGTTCAACCCGTTCCTCGGCATCGAGGCCCCGTCGTACGAGATGTGGGCGCTGACCTACGACTACATGGTCGGCTACTCGATGGACGACATGTCCCCGGAGCCCGCCCTGGCGACGTCGTGGGACACCTCGGACGACGGCCTCACCTGGACCTTCAAGATCCGCGAGGGCGTGAAGTGGTCCGACGGGAAGCCGTTCACCGCCGCGGACATCGCCTACACCTACAACCGCATCCTCGACGGCGGGCCCGAGGCGACGACCTGGGAGTCCTACCTGACCTCGGTCAAGACGATCACCGCACCCGACGCCACGACGGTCGTGATGACCCTGTCGAAGCCGAACGCCGTGATGCCCCTGCTGCCGATCCCGATCATCCCCGAGCACATCTGGAAGAACGTCAGCGAGAAGGCGGTCAAGACCTATCGTGCCGAGCCAACTCCGGGTCACCCGGTCGTCGGCACCGGGCCGTTCCGGCTGGTCGAGGGCAAGGCCGCCGGGTCGACGTACCGCTTCGAGGCCAATCCGGACTACTGGGGCGGCAAGCCACACGTCGACGAGGTCGACTTCCGGGTGTTCAAGGCCGAGGACCCGATGGTGCAGGCACTGATCAAGGGTGAGGTCGACTTCATCCACGACATCAGCCCGCTCCAGATCAAGGCGCTCAAGGGTCGCGACGGCATCACTGCGGTCAACGGGGTCTCGCCGTACTTCGACGAGATCGGCATGAACACCGGTGCGATCGACACCGAGACCGGGAAGGCGATCGGCGACGGCAACCCGGCGCTCAAGGACGCGAAGTTCCGGCACGCGCTCGGCTACGCCATCGACCAGGACCGGCTGATGACGGCCGCCTACCAGGGCGCCGCCGTCCCCGGGGACACGATCGTGCCGCCGGCGTACCCCACCTATCGCTGGGAGCCGTCGAAGGACGAGGCGTTCTCCTTCGATCTCGACAAGGCCGGGGAGCTGCTCGACGAGGCGGGCTACAAGAAGGGGGCCGACGGGCTGCGCACCATGCCCGACGGCAAGCCGATCGGCAAGCTGCGGCTGTTCGCGCGCCCTGAGGAGAAGCGCTCGACCACCTCGATGGACTTCTTCAGCGAGTGGCTCAAGGAGCTCGGCCTCCAGTCGGAGGTGACCGTGATGGAGAGCAACAAGCTGACCGACACGATCCTCGACGGCGACTTCGACTTCTTCCACTGGGGCTGGTACATGGAGCCCGACCCGGACTCGATCCTCGATGTGTTCACCTGCGCGCAGCGCGCCGGATGGTCGGACTCGTGGTACTGCAACCCGAAGTACGACGCCCTGATGAAGCAGCAGAAGGCGGAGGTCGACGACGCCAAGCGCGTCGACGAGATCAAGCAGATGCAGCAGATCCTGTTCGAGGACTCGCCCTACCTGGTGCTCGCCTACACCACCACGGGGCAGGCCTTCCGCAGCGACCGGTTCGCCTGCTTCGTCCCGCAGCCGAAGCCGGACGGTGTCCTCCTCGTCCAGTACGGCAGCTTCAACTACCACCTGCTGCGGCCCGTCAAGGATGCCGGTGACTGCGACGGGGTCGCGCGAGCGGTCGGGGCGAACTCGGCCTCCTCGGGGTCTGTCTCGTCTGATGACGACGGTGGCTCGAGCGCGGTGCTGATCGGCGGGGCGGCCGTCCTCGTCGTACTCCTGGCCGGTGGTGGGTTCATGGCCTTCCGGCGCCGCGGGACCTCGGCGGAGCGCGAGTGAACGTGGCGTGACCACGCTGATCACGGCGGCCGGCCCGCAGCCGGTCACCAAGAGGCGGAGCTACGGCAGGTACGCCGCGGCCAAGGTCCTCGGCGCCCTCGGGAGCCTGTTCTTCGTCCTGGTGGTGAACTTCTTCCTGTTCCGGGTGATCCCCGGGGACCCGGCCAGGACGTTGGGCCGCGGTCGGTTCCGGACCCCGGAGCAGCTGGCCGAGTTCAAGCGGACCTACGGGCTCGACCAGGGGCTGTGGCAGCAGTTCCTGACTTTCCTGAAGAACACGTTCACCGGTGAGCTGGGTACCTCGCTGCGTTACCGAGTCCCCGTCGCGGACCTGATCGCCGACCGGTTCTGGCCCACGTTGCTGCTCGTCGGCACCTCGACCGTCCTGGCCTCGATCATCGGGATCTACCTGGGCATCGTGAGCGGCTGGAACCGCGGCAAGAAGGTCGACAAGGCCGCGACGGGAGCGCCCTGACGCTCTACTCGATGCCCGAGTGGTGGCTCGGCCTGCTGCTGATCGCGGCACTCGCCGTCGGGGTCGGGCCCATCCCGGGCATCTTCCCCACCGGAGGGCTGCACTCGATCGACGCGGTTCCCGGCACGTGGTCCTATGCCCTGGACACGGTGTGGCACCTGACGCTCCCGGTGATCACGCTCACCTTGGCCTACCTGGCCGACTACTCGCTGATCATGCGCTCCTCGCTGATCGACGAGCTGGGGGAGGACTACCTCACGACCGCGCGTGCCAAGGGACTGCGGGACATCGTCGTACGCCGCAAGCACGCAGTGCGCAACGCCCTGCTGCCGACCACGACCGTCGCTGCACTGAACATCGGGTTCGTCCTCGGTGGAGCCATCACGGTGGAGACGATCTTCTCGATACCGGGTCTGGGCCTGCTCTCCAGCGAGGCGCTGACCCTGCCCGACTACTGGGTGCTGCAGGGGACGTTCCTGATCGCGTCCGCGACGGTGATCTTCGCCAACCTGGCCGTGAACATGGTCTACGGCCTGCTCGACCCCAGGGTGCGCACATGAGCGCGGCGGACGCTCCACAGGCTCGTCCCGTGTCGCTGACGGCCGGGCAGATCGCCCGCAGGCGGCGGTCCGCTGCCTGGCGCCGCAACTGGCGGCTGTTCCGTGCGCACCGCTCGGGCCTGGTGGGCCTGTTCGTGCTCTCGCTGTTCATCCTGGTCGCGGTGTTCGCGCCCCTGCTGGCGTCTCCTGACAGCATCGAGGTCACCAAGGCGACGGGCGGGGTGCTCGAGTCACCCTCGTCGCAGTTCTGGCTCGGAACCGACGATGCGGGCAGGTCCGTGCTCGCCCTGTGCATCTGGGGCGCCCGCATCTCGCTGTTCGTGGGACTCCTCGCGACCACGATCTCGATGGTGATCGGCACACTGGTCGGCCTGATGTCGGGCTTCCTCGAGGGATGGACGGCGCGGATCCTCTACCGGTTCACCGAGTGGGTCCTGGTCATCCCCTACCTCGTCCTGGCGCTGGTGCTGGCCGCGGTGCTGGGACGTTCGCTGTTCACCATCGTGCTGGTGATCGGGGTGACCAGCTGGCCGAGCACGGCGCTGCTCATCCGCAGCCAGACGCTCACCGTCAAGGAGCGGCCCTACCTCGAGCGGGCCAGGGCACTGGGCGCCGGACGCTGGCACCAGGTGACCCGGCACGTCCTGCCGAACGTGATGCCGATGGTCTTCGCGAACACGACGTTGACGGTCTCGGTCGCGATCCTCACCGAGACGACGCTGAGCTTCCTCGGCCTCGGCGACCCCACCCGGGTCTCCTGGGGCTCGATGCTCGAGGACGCCTTCGACGTCGGCGCGATGACGACCGGGGCGTGGTGGTTCATCATTCCGCCCGGCCTCTGCGTGGTCGCCGTGGTGCTCTCGTTCAACCTCGTCGGCCAGGCACTCGAGGAGATCTTCAACCCGCGGCTGCAGGGGCGCTGACATGACGACCGCACCAGCCTCTCCGGTTCCCACGACCGGTCTTCTCGACATCCGTGACCTCTCGGTTGCCTACCGCACCTCGGAGGGACCGCTGAACGCAGTGCGAGGCGTGGACCTCGTCGTACGCGCCGGTGAGATCGTCGGCGTCGCCGGTGAGTCCGGCTGCGGCAAGTCGACCCTGGCGAGCACGGTGCTCCGGCTCCAGCCCAAGGACGCGACCGTCTCCGGCGAGGTCCTCGTCTCCGGCGCGGACGTGATGACCATCGGCTGGGGCCAGCTGAGGGCGCTGCGCTGGGCGGAGGCCTCCATCGTCTTCCAGGGCGCGTTGCACTCGCTCAACCCGGTGAAGCGTGTGGAGCACCAGATCGCCGAGCCGATCCGTCTGCACGAACCCGGGATCGGCGACGACGAGATCGACGAGCGGGTGGGCCAGCTGCTCGAGCAGGTCGGGCTGCCACGGGCGCGGAGCCGCGCCTATCCGCACCAGCTCTCGGGCGGTCAACGTCAGCGGGTGATGATCGCGATGGCGCTGGCCTGCCGCCCGGCCCTGATCATCGCGGATGAGCCCACCACCGCACTCGACGTGATGGTGCAGGCGCAGATCCTCGACCTGCTCTCCGGGCTGGTGCGCGAGCTCGAGGTGGGCATGCTGATCATCAGCCACGACCTGTCCGTGCTCGCCGACGTGTGTGACCGCGTCGTGGTGATGTACGCCGGCCGCGTGATCGAGACCGGGAGCGCCGGCGACGTGTTCACCGACCCGCTCCACCCCTACACGCGGGCCCTCTCGGACGCCTTCCCACGCATCGGTGACGCCGCGGCTCGCTACGCCCCGGCAGGGCTGCCCGGCGACCCACCCGATCCGCGTGAGCTCCCGCAGGGCTGCTCGTTCGCGCCGCGGTGCTCGCGAGCGGCGGATGTCTGCCGCGAGGCCGAGCCACCACTTCTGGAGCTCGAGGGCCGTCGCGCTGCTGCGTGTGTCCGGGTGGGGGAGCCGTGAGCGAGGACGGTGCGCCTCCGCTCATCGAGGCTCGTGGTGTGCAGGTCGACTTCACGACTCGTGCCGGCACGGTGGCGCGTGCGCTCGACGGGGCTGACCTGTCGGTCGACCGTGGCGAGATCGTCGCGCTCGTGGGGGAGTCCGGCTCAGGCAAGACGACGCTCGCCCGGACCCTGATGGGGCTGCAGCGCCCGAGTGCCGGCGAGATCGCCTTCGAGGGCGAGCCGCTGGCCTACTCGTCCAAGGGGCTGCGCCGCTTCCGGAGCCAGGTGCAGATGGTCCTCCAGGATGCGGCGGGTTCGCTCAACCCTCGTCAGACGGTCTACGAGTCGGTGGCCGAGGGGATCAGGCTGCACCGCCGGGCCGCGTCGGATCCCGAGGGGCGCAACGAGGTCGAGCTCGTTTCCGCAGCCCTTGCCGAGGCGGGTCTGCGTCCACCGGAGCGGCTGTTCCTGCGCTTCCCGCACGAGCTGTCCGGCGGACAGAAGCAGCGTGTGCTCATCGCCGGTGCGCTGGCGCTGCGGCCCCAGCTGCTCATCGCCGACGAGCCCGTGTCGTCCCTGGATGCCTCCATCCGCGGGGAGATCCTCGCGCTGTTGCTGGGTCTGCGGCGCGATCTCGGTGTCGGGATCGTGGTGGTGACGCACGACCTGGGTCTGGCGTGGAACATCGCGGACCGGATCGCCGTGATGTACCTCGGCCGGATCGTCGAGTGCGGCAGCACCGAGGAGGTGCTCGAGTCGCCGCGCCACCCCTACACGCAGGCCCTGCTGTCCGTCGTACCCGAGATAGAGCGGCTCGAGCCGATCGTGCTGACCGGCGAGATCCCGGACCCGACCCGCATCCCGAGCGGCTGCCGCTTCCACCCCCGCTGCCCCGCCCTCGCCGACGGAAGCGCCGAGCAAGCCGGTGTCGCCGACGCCTGCCGGACGCTGCCCCTCGAACCCTTGCCGGCGGTGGGCGACCACCGAGTCGCCTGCCACCTGGACGCAGCCCTCCACCCCGCCGGCGGTTGATGAGCGACTGCCCTTTCGCTGGTTGAGGAGCGAGCGCCAGCGAGCGTCTCGAAACCCGGTGTGGCGTACGACGGACCGCACCCCCCGCTGGTCGAGCAGCGAGCGGAGCGGGTGATCAGTCGAGACCATGGACGTACGCCGAAAGGGGGTCGCCCCCACCGCCGGTTGAGCCTGTCGAAACCCATGGGGCCCCGACGCAGGGGGTGGGCCGCCACAACAACGGGTGGACTTTGAGTCACCTGGTGACTCGAAGTCCACCCGCAGTTTTCGGGCGCTCGGACGACTCCAAAGTTCTTCGAACTATTTTCCAGAACCCCCACCAAACAAGGGGAAACTCGGGCGGCACTGTCAGTGGTCGGTGCTTCAATTGTCTCTATGACCAGCACCGGCCCAGCCACCATCGAGGAGCTCGACAGCCCTCGTGATGTGCTGGTCTTCGCCCGCACCCGACGCGCGGACGCAGACCGTGCCGAGGCCGACGTCCTGACCGCCGCAGTGATCTGGGCCGAGCAGCACCCACCGGAGTCGATCGACGAAGCGGCGACCTGGATCGGCGGCGGAGAAGACGGCCTGCTTCTCGCCGGGCCAGGCGCACCACTGGTGGCGGAGTTCTGCATCGCCGAGTTCGCCCTGGCCATCGGGAAGTCCACCGACGCCGGCAAAGCCGTCATCTCCGCGGGCCTGGAGCTGAAGTACCGACTCCCCAGGCACTGGGCCCGGATCCAGTCCGGCCACCTCCAGGCGTGGAAGGCCCGCCGCATCGCCGAGGCCACCCTGATGCTCACCGAAGAAGCCGTCGCCTACGTCGATGCGCAGGTCGCACCCTTCGCGCACAAGATCAGCTACGCCGCCCTGGAGCGCCTGGTCCAGGAGACCATCGACCGGTTCATGCCCGAGCTCGCTGCAGAGAAGAACCAGAAGGCAGCCGACGGACGGCACGTGACGTTCCATCACCAGCAGGTCTCCTTCAACGGCACCACCCACTTCGAGGGAGAGCTCGACCTGGGTGATGCGTTGGACTTCGACACCGCCCTGGCCCAGACCGCCGAGTCGCTCAAGGCCTGCGGGTCAGAGGAGTCTCTGGACGTACGCCGCTCGATGGCCGTCGGCGAGATCGCCCGCCACCAGCTCGCCCTGGACCTCCAGGCCGCCGACGAGACGGCCGCGGGTGCAGCAGGTTTCGAGCGAATGGACTCGAGACCAGCGTGAAGCCCAAGCCCCGCCAGGTCATCCTGCACGTCCACCTCAGCGACGCCGCCATCCGCGGAGACGCCGGCCTGCACCTCGCCCGGGTGGAGAACACCCGCACCGGCGTCACCGCCGACCAGGTCCGCACCTGGTGCGCCAACCCCGACACGAGCGTGGTCGTCAAGCCGGTGATCGACCTCAACGAGCACATCCACGTCAACGGCTACGAAGTCCCCGAGCGACTTCAGGAGCAGACCGAGGAACGCGACCACGCGTGCGTCTTCCCCTGGTGCACCCGGCCCGCGAAGAAGTGCGACTCGGAGCACTGCATCCCCTACGACCAGGGCGGCACCACCTGCTCGTGCAACATCGCACCCTTGTGCGACGACATCACCGGTTGAAAACACACTCCGCCTGGAACTACACGACGCTGGAACGTGGGTCGTTCCTGTGGACCAGCCCGCACGGCTACCAGTTCCTGCGCGACCACGAAGGCACCCTCGACGTCACCCCCGACCGGCGACCCGACCCACCGGCTGACCCGCCGCACTTCTGAGGCCACCGCCCCGGACCCCGCCGTACAACAACCTCGGCGGGGGTACCGGCATGTCCAGACCCTGCCCAGCGGGGTTTCGACAGGCTCAACCGGCGTGTGGTCGCCATTCGCTGTCGGCGTGGGGTGGGGTTCGTCGTACGGCGAACCTGGTTTCGAGACGGTCGCTGGCGCTCCCTCCTCAGCCACGGGCGGTGGTTCGGTCTGGCATCCGGCACGCGCGGCGTGCGAGGATGTGCCCTACTGACTCGTGAGTCAGTAACGAACGGAGGCTCCATGGCGCAGGGCTCTCTGCAGGCGGCGCTGCCGCGGGAGATGTACGTCGACGGGCAGGCCTGGCTCGTGGAGCGGGAGGCCGTGCTGTTCGGGCAGTGGTACTGCGTCGGGCGCCTCGACGACCTCGGCCTGCGGGACACGAACTGTGTCGTCGTCATCGACGTCGTGGGGGAGTCGCTGCTCATCAGCAGCGACAGCGACGGTCGGCTGCACGGTGCCTACAACGTCTGCCGGCACCGGGGTTCCCAGCTGAAGCCGGTGGCGACCGATCACACACCGAAGGCCTGCGCTGCCCAGGCCCTGCGCTGCCCCTACCACTCGTGGACCTACGCCCTCGACGGCCAGCTGATGCACGCGCCGCACGCCGACGTCGAGGGGATGGACCTGAACGACTTCCGGCTCAACCCGGTTGCGGTCGAGGCGTGGGGCGGATTCTTGTTCGTCCATCTCTCACCTGACGAGGCGACCCCACTCCAGCAAGCAACAGAACGGGTCGAAGCGGCGCTCGGCAACTACGGGCTCGACCGGCTGGTCACCGGCGCCACCCTGACGTACGACGTGGCAGCGAACTACAAGGTGCTGCTCGAGAACTACAACGAGTGCTACCACTGCGGACCGGTGCACCCCGAGCTCTCGCGGCTCGTGCCGTCGTTCGCCGGCGGAGGGACAGGCCTCGACTGGGAGGACGGCATCCCGCACCGCGAGGGTGCCTGGACCTTCACCATGAGCGGTACGACGACCCGCGCGCCACTCCCCGGCCTGACCGAGCACGAACGCACCCGCCACAAGGGCGAGCTCGCCTACCCCAACCTGCTCCTCTCCGCCTCGGCCGACCACGTCGCCGCCTTCGTGCTGAGCCCGCAGGACGTCGACCGCACCCGGGTGGTCTGCACGCTCCTCTTCGCTGCGAGCGAGACAGCAGGAAGCGGCTTCGATCCGGCGGACGCCGTGGAGCTGTGGGACCTGGTGAACAAGCAGGACTGGGCGATCTGTGAGTCCGTGCAGCGTGGGATGTCCTCGCGCAGCTATCGGCACGGCTGGTTCGCGCCGATGGAGGACGACAGCCTGGACATCCGCCGCTGGCTGTTGCCGCTGCTGGAGGAGCGATGAGCACCTACGTCGTCGCCGGACTCGGCGCCCTGGGCAGCGCCACCGCGATGGAGCTCGCGCGACGCGGTCACCGGGTGATCGGGCTGGAGCGGTTCGAGCTCGGCCACTCCCGCGGTGCGAGTCACGACACCAGCCGGATCCTGCGCCACAGCTATCACACGCCGGCCTACGTCCGCCTCACCCAGGAGGCGTACGCCGACTGGGCTCGCCTCGAACGAGACTCCGGAGAGAGCCTGGTCAGCGTCGTCGGCGGACTCGACCTGTTTCCCACGCATGCGGCCATCAACCCGATCGACTACATCAGCTCGCTCGACGAGGTCGGCATCGCGTACGACGTGCTCGACGGCGCCGCGGTCAACGAGAGATGGCCCCAGTTCCACCTGGCCGACGACGTACTGGCCCTGCACCAGAAGGACGCCGCCATCGTGCCTGCCGGCCGCGGGACCCGCGTCATGCAGGACGAGGCACGCAGGCACGGGGCCGACCTGCGCGAGCTCAGCCCGGTCACCGGCGTACGCGAAGTCAGCGGTGGCCTCGAGGTGGAGACGCCGAACGGGACCGTGCCCTGCGACGGCCTCGTCGTCTGCGCGGACGCCTGGGTCAACGACGTTCTGGCCCCGCTCGGGCACCACATCCCGCTCGAGGTGACCCTCGAGCAGGTGACCTACTTCGCGCCGCCCGAGCCTGCGGACTTCGCGCAGGGCCGGCTGCCGCTGTGGATCTGGATGGACGACCCGTCGTTCTACGGCTTCCCGACGTACGGCGCAACGACGGTCAAGGCGGCCCAGGACTGTGGCGGTCCCGTGGTGGACCCCGATCGGCGTACGACGGAGCCGGACCCGGCGATGCAGTCCTTGCTCGCCGACCACCTGCGGAGAATCCTTCCGGGCAGCGGCGAGCCGGTGCACTCGCTGCGCTGCCAGTACACCCTGACCCCGGACCGCGACTTCGTGATCTCCCCGGTGCCGGGCCACGAGTCCGTCGTGGTCGGGATGGGTGCCGCCCACGGTTTCAAGTTCGCGCCGACGTTCGGCCGCCTGCTTGCGGACCTCGTCGTCGAGGGCACGACTGGAACCGACCTCACGCCGTTCCGGATGGACCGGCCCGCGCTGACCGACCCGGCCTACCAGGCCCACTGGCTGGTGTGACCGTGACGGTGTTCGAACGATCAGCGAAGCGTCTCGGGATCCAGCCCGAGCTCGCCGGCCACCGCGCCGGCCACCCACTCCCGCAGCTGGGCGCGGGTGACGGTCCGGTAGACGAGCGTCGCCACCGTCAGGCCGTCCAGCAGCGCCGAGACGCGGGCCACAGCGGCCTTCGGGTCGTCGCAGGTGAACGTCCCCTCCCTCACCCCTTCCTCGATGACCTCGAGGAAGGCCGCAGCCCAGCGATGGTCCAGGCGACGCAGCACCTTGCGGATCACCGGCTCGCGCTGCGCGAGCGCCCAGGCATCGATCCACACCCGCCAGCCGATGGCAGCGCCCGTGGGCCCGTAGAGCCGGAGCACGCGGCGCAGCCGGTCGAGGGGATCGATGCCCTTCGCGGTCGCCGCGTCGAGCTTGCTCAGGTCACGGTCCACCGCGTGCGCGAACGCGTCAGCGACCAGCGCGTCCTTGGTCCCGAAGTGGTAGAACACCAGGCTCGGGCTCACCCCGAGCTCCTCGGCGACGTCGGCCACGCGGATGGCCGCCAGCCCGATGCGGTCGAGGAGGTCGGTGGTCGCTGTCAGGATCTCCTCGCGCCGCACCTCGACCTTGCGGCGGGCCCTGCCCGTCACTGTCGAACTCCCATGCCGCGCAGCATAGGACCAACAGCACGGGAGGTACGCCGATGACCGACACCCACGTCGACCCGATGGACACGGTCCGCGACGGCACCCGGGCCGAGGGCGAGCCCGAACGCATGCTCCCCGCGGCGGCGTACACCTCCCCGGAGGTGCTGGCCTGGGAGCAGCGCCACCTGTTCGCCGGCAGCTGGAGCTGCCTGGGACGCGTGGTCGACCTGTTCCCACCCGCGAGCACCAGGCCCGTCACCCAGCGCGCCGTGGTCGTCGGGGACGTGTCCGCCCTGCTGGTGCGCGACGGCGCGTCGGTGCGGATGTTCGCGAACACCTGTCGGCACCGCGGTCACGAGCTGCTCCCCATCGGGGAGACGTCCCAGAGGCACAGCATCATCTGTCCCTACCACGCGTGGACCTATGACCTCGGTGGCGCGCTGATCGGGGCCAAGGGCTTCCGCGACGACGAGCGGTTCCAGGCCGACGAGCATGGCCTCGTCGAGCTGCCCGTGCAGCTGTGGGAGGGCTGGGTCTTCGGCCACGCGCTGCACCCGCTGGGCAGCGAGCTGGTGCCGCCGTTCATGCAGCACCTCGGAGACGTCGCCGGCATCGTGACGCCGTACGCCGTGGGGACGCTCGTGCTCGCCGACCGGCACACCTACGAGGTGGCGGCGAACTGGAAGGTGATCGCCGAGAACTACCACGAGTGCTACCACTGCCCGCTGATCCACCCCGAGCTCTGCCAGCTCAGCCCGCCGGACTCCGGGGACAACTACGACCTCCCGGGTGCGTGGGTGGGTGGCTCGATGATCCTGCGCGACGGGATGGCGACGATGTCGCTGACCGGGGAGCTGGCCGCGACGCCGCTGCCCGGAGTCGACCCGACCCGGGTGGAGTACCTCCAGGTGCTGCCCAACCTGCTGATCTCGACCCATCCCGACTACGTGATGACGCACAGGATGCTGCCGTTGTCCCCGGGCCGCACGTGGATCGAGTGCTCCTGGTTGGTCGCCCCCAACGCTGACGGGAGCGCGCCCGAGATCCCGGGCGCCGTCGACTTCTGGGACCTCACCAACAAGCAGGACTGGGGCGCGTGCGAGTCGGTGCAGCGCGGTCTCGCCAGCCCGCACTTCAAGCCCGGCCCCTTCGCTCCCAACGAGGACGCCGTCGCGGACCTCGTCTCCACCATCAGCCGGGCCTACCACGTAGGACGGCTGGAGCCATGAGCCGCCGACGCAGCCTGGTGTCCGCCCTCGTGGTGCTGGCCTGCGTCTCCGCCGGACTGGTGGCTGCTGCGCCAGCCGATGCTGCGGGGTCTGTACGCAGGCCGCGTCCGAATCCACGTCGGCAACGTCCGCGTGCACCACTGCGACGTCGTGGCCCGTGCTCTCTGCGGCTCGATCAGGCGGCTGTGGGAGCCGGGCAACCCGAGCGCGGGGACCGTCAAGGTCGGGTTCGCGTTCGTGCCCGCCCGCAACCAGAGACGACGGGCGCTCGGCACGCTGGTGCCCCGCGAGGGCGGGCCGGGTTACAGCACGACCGGCACCGGTGCGGGCTACGCGCAGATGTACGGCCCGCTGCTGCGCCGCCGCAACCTGCTCCTCGTCGACCAGCGAGGGACGGGCCTGTCCCAGCCGATCAACTGCCCGGCGCTGCAGAACCTCACCATCGCCTACAACCTGGCCGCGGGGACGTGCGGGCGCTCGCTCGGCCGTCGCGCCGACGACTACTCGACGGTGCGTTCCGCCGACGACCTCGCTGCCGTGATCGCCCGCCTCGGGCTCGGCCGCGTGGACGTCTACGGCGACTCCTACGGCACCTTCTTCGCGCAGGTCTTCGCCGGTCGTCACCCACGTTCGGTCCGGAGCCTGATCCTCGACAGTGCCTACCCGTCGTACGGCGAGTCCGCGTGGTACCCGACCCAGGGACCGGCCATGCGCAGGTCGTTCGACTCGGTGTGCCGCAGATCGCCCGCCTGTCGCAACGGTGGGGCCGCCTTCCTGCCGACGCTGACCAAGGTCCTGCAGGCCGTCCGCGTCCACCCGTGGCGCGGCGTCTCGCACGACGCCGACGGCCGGCGAGCGACGGTGACGGTGAACGGGCCGACTCTCGTGTCGGTCGCGTACGGCGCGACCTTCGGGCCGGCGTTCTACCGCGAGCTGACCGCAGCGATGCGCTCGGGTCTCGCCGGCGACCGCGCCCCTTGCTCAGGCTCGTGGCGGAGGCGTTGGGAGGCGGCACCGACGCCGGCGACCCGGTCGACTACAGCGAGGGCCTCGACGCCGCGGTGGCCTGCCACGACTACCCACAGCTCTTCGACATGACCGCACCGCCGGGCGCGGTCCGCGAGCAGCAGTACGCCGCGGCGCTGGCCGACCGCACCAGGACCGACCCGAACACCTACGGGCCGTTCACCGTGCACGAGTACGCCCGGTCGGACTGGCAGGAGCTCGACTGGTGCACCCGCTGGCCGGTGGCTCCCGCCAGCAACCCCGCCGGGCCGGTTCGTCCACCCGGCGGAGCCTATTCACAGGTGCCGGTGCTGGTGCTCAGCGGTGAGCTGGACACGATCACCACGCCGGCCGAGGGAGCGCTCGTGGTCTCGCAGTTCCCGAACGCCAGGCAGGTGCTGGTCGCGCAACAGCACGCACGTCACGGCCGTCGGCGACACCGACAACTGCGCACAGCGGCTGGTGCGGACCTTCGTCAGGGTCCCCGGCCGGGTCCCGGCCCGGCTGCGAGCCTGCGCCCGCGGCGTCGCAGCCGATCCGGGCGATGGGCAGCTTCCCGAGCACGCTCGTGGAGGTGCGACCGGCCACGTCCCGTCGGGGAGTCTCCCTGCGCGTTCGCCGGGTCGGTCCGGCGGCTGCGCTCACGGTGGCCGACCTGCTCGACCGGTGGTCGAACAACTACTCCGGCCACGGGGTCGGGCTGCGTGGCGGCACCTGGAGATACAGCGGCGACCGGGTGGTGCGGTTCCGGCTCCACCGACTCAGGCTCGTGCCCGGAGTGGGCGTCAGCGGTCGGGCGACGTGGGACCGCTACGGGAAGCGGATGCACGTCACCCTGCGACTGCGCGGCACCGGTCCGCACGGGCGCCTGCACGGCTCGTGGAGGACCAGGCGGGTCGGCGCGGTCGCCGTACTCTCCGGTCGTGTCGGTGGACGCCAGGTGCGGCTGAGGTTCCCCGCGCCCTGATCCCGAAGTTTTTTCCAGCCACATGTCGAGGATGCTGGATTGGCTCCGTCCCAGGGGTGAGGGTGGCACGGAGCCGCCCCGGACACGAGGAGTCAGAGATGCCGAAGTACCTGCTGTTGAAGCACTACCAGGGTGGACCCGAGCTCCCGGGCTTCGCACCGATGGACCAGTGGACGCCCGACGAGATCACCGCCCACATGGACTTCCAGCACGAGGTCACCCGGATCCTCAAGGAGAACGGGGAGTTCGTGGACGCGCAGGCGCTCAGCCCCGGCGGCGCCTGGGTGCAGTACGGCGGCCCCGACGCAGCGCCGGTCGTCACCGACGGGCCGTTCCCGGAGACGAAGGAGCTGATCGCCGGCTGGTACATGATCGACGTGGAGTCCGAGGCCCGCGCCTACGAGGTCGCGGCTCTGGTCTCGTCCGCACCGGGCAAGGACAGCAAGCCGATCCACGAGTGGCTCGAGGTGCGTCCCGTCATGTGGAGCACGGGCGAGGAGTGAACGAAGCGCTGCTGCGGGAGCTGACCCCGCAGGTGCTCGGTGTCCTCGTCCGTCGCGGGAACGACTTCGCGGCGGCCGAGGACGCCGTCCAGGAGGCGCTGATCGAGGCCCATCGGGTGTGGCCCACGATGCCGCCGAAGGGTCAGCCCGACGAGCCGAAGGGCTGGCTGGTGACCGTCGCCGGGCGCAAGCTGGTCGACGCCCACCGGTCCGAGACGGCCCGCCGTCGCCGCGAGGAGGTGACCGCCCTCGAGCCCGCGCAGGGACCGACCGAGAACGCCGACGACACGCTGCTGCTGATGTTCCTGTGCTGCCATCCCGCGTTGAGTCCGGCCTCGGCCGTGGCCCTCACCCTGCGAGCCGTCGGCGGGCTGACGACACGCGAGATCGCCGAGGCGTTCCTGGTCCCGGAGTCGACGATGGCCCAGCGGATCTCGCGGGCGAAGCGCACCATCGCAGGCGAGCCGTTCTCCGCGCCCGGCGACATCGCCGTCGTGCTGCGGGTGCTCTACCTGATCTTCAACGAGGGGTACGCCGGCCGCGTCGACCTCGCTGCCGAGGCGATCCGGCTGACCCGGATGCTGGTCGCTCGAGTCCGACGAGCCGGAGGTCGCCGGCGCTCTCGCCCTGATGCTGCTGCACCACGCCCGGCGCGAGGCCCGACGCGACGAGCACGACGCGATCGTGCCGCTCGACGAGCAGGACCGCAGCCTGTGGAGCTCCGACGAGATCAGCGAGGGAGTGCGGGTGCTCACGGCCGCGCTGGCGAAGGAGCGGCCGGGGGAGTACCAGATCCAGGCCGCCATCGCCGCGCTGCACGACGACGCCCCGGTCGCGAGCGGAGACCGACTGGCCCCAGATCCTCGCCTGGTACGACGACCTCGTGGCGCTCACCGACAACCCGATGGCGTCGCTGAGCCGGGCCGTCGTGGTGGGGGAGGTCGACGGGCCGCTGGTCGGCCTGCGCGCCGTCGACGAGCTCGACGAGGTCCTCGGCGACCACTACCGGCTCGACGCGGTGCGGGCACACCTGCACGAGCGGGCCGGGGACGTCGACGAGGCGATCGAGCACTACCTCCGGGCCGCCCGGCGTACGACGAGCACAGCGGAGCGGGACCACCTCACCAAGTGCGCGGCCCGGCTCCGTTCGGGCTAGCGGGGGATGTGCTCGGTCCAGGTGCGGTGGGAGACGAGCCGGCCGTCGTCGTACGCGTCGGCGTCGATCGCCACGTCGTAGCCCGCAGCCGTCACGTCGACCCTCATCGTCGAGGAGATCCTGATCTCGACGCCCGGCCAGCTCAGCGCATAGGTGCAGTCGGCGTACGCGTGCTGGGCGAACGTACGACGGTCGACGCTGACCTCCCCGGCGTACTGCTCCGAGGCATGCCCGTCGTGCGGGACGTCGTACTCCGCGCCGTGCCTGACCGCGCAGGTCGTCGTACTCCTGAGGACGTCGCGGGTGATCGTCCAGGACACGTCCGTGGGGTCGTCGGAGGAGGCGGCCTCACCGGGCGTGAAGGCCGGCGGCTGGCCCTCCGCACCCCGCAGCGGCAGCTCGAGCGAGCCGCTGTGCACGGTCAGCGTGACGGGAGCGGGGGGAGCGATCGTGTTGGGCCAGTCGGCACCGGCCAGCGAGAGCCGCAGCACCTGACCCGGGTCGAGCTCGTAGGCGCAGGCGTCGAGGACCACCTCCACGTCGTACTCCTCACCGGGGACCAGCGGAGAGGGGACTGCCGGGGCGTGGACGCCGTCACGGAACGCGAGGTCGAGGCTGCCGCGGGTGATCAGCGCCGAGGTGCCGTCGGGGAAGACGTCGCACAGCTTGACCGAGAGCGAGGCCGCGGGCGCATCCGCACTGATCCGCAGCCGGACCCGAGGCTGCCCGAGGACCTGCTCCCGCTCAGCGGGCCAGTCCCAGACGAGCGAGCGCGCGTCGTCCTCGCGCTGGTCGCCGGACAGTCCCCACGGCAGGTGGCCCGCACAGTCGATCCAGGCGGCGGTGCCGACGTCGGGATCGACGGGCAGCACCCGCGGCCCGGGGAGCGCACGGGTCGAGGTCGACCCGGCAGGAGAAGGCCAGGTGTCATGGGTCCAGCGACCTTCGTGCTCGTCCATGAACGGCTCCGGCCTGGTCGAGGTCCGCACGAACACGTCGATGCCGTCCTCGTGCGGGGTCTCGCTGCGACCGCGCAGCCAGCGGTCCCACCACGCGACCATCTCCACGGTCAGGTCGATCCGCGGCCCGGGATAGGCCGTCGTCGGGTCCGCGTGCACCCACGGACCCGCGAGCAACCGGTAGGGGACCCCGGCTTCACCAAGGGCCTCGATGGTGCGGAAGGAGTTGTTGCGGTAGCCATCGGCCCAGCCGGCAACGATCATCACCGGGCACTCGATCCGGTCGTAGCCGTTCCCCTCGCCGTCGGAGCGGACCGAACCGTGCCGCCAGTAGGCGCCGTCACGGTTCTCGCGCAACCAGGTCAGCACCCAGGGCTCCTGCGTCTCGAGGCGGTGCTGCCACTCCTCGCGCCAACCGTCGCCCCAGACGGCCGGCACGGGAGGCAGCATCGACATCGGGGTCATGTAGTGGTCGTAGTCGACGAGGTCGACCAGGCGCAGCGCGGCGCCCCGCCAGTGCACGTCGTCGGTCCACCGGTCGTCGCTGGCGTAGATCGCGCAGATCGCCTTCAGGGCGGGCGGTCGTTCGCAGGCGATCTGCAGCGAGTTGAACCCGGAGTACGACGTCCCCCACATGCCGACGCTGCCGTCGCACCAGTCCTGTTCGGCCAGCCAGGCGATCACCTCGACCAGGTCGGACTGCTCGGCCTCCGGGTACTCGTCGGTCGCGTCACCCGCCGACGACCCGGTGCCGCGCAGGTCGAGGCGGCACACGGCGTAGTGGTGGTCGTCGCGCAGCTGCTGGTAGGACTCGGCGTACGACGAGGTCAGGTCGTCCTTGCGGTAGGGAAGTGCCTCGAGCAGGCAGGGCTGCGCACCCTCCGCATCCTCGGGCAGGTAGAGCGTGGCAGCGAGGTCGACCCCGTCGGCCATCGTGATGCGGACCTCGCGCTCAGTGCCGGCCATGCCCGGCCTCCTCCAGCAGGCGCGAGACGACGACGGGATCAAGGCCCTCGCTGGTGTTGCCGTCGCGGCCGACGGTGGTGGTCGAGCCGAGCAGCGAGTTCAGCACCGACTCCTCGGCCGCGTCGACCACAGCCTCGAAGAGGTCGTCGAGCCCACGCCCCGCGACCTGCGATCCAGCCTCTGGCCGCCCGTCGCGATCCGTACGCCACGTGGTGGAGGCTCCGACGAAGATCTCGCCGCTCCCGTGGTGCGCCGTCGACCCGGTGCGGGCCAGCCCCAGCCCGATCCGCCGGGCGAGCCTGGCGCAGTCACTGCCCGCAACGGGTGCGTCCGTGACCACGATGCCGATGCACGACCCTGCCGGTCGCCCTGGCTCGACGGCCGGGATCAGCCGTCCGATCGGGACACCATCGACGGTGAGCCGCTTCCGCTCGCCGAAGTTGGTGAGCAGCAGCACGGCCACGGTGTGACCGGCCGGGGTGACGCGCGACGACGTACCGATGCCGCCCTTGAAGCCCAGGCAGGACATGCCCGTGCCGGCACCGACGGCACCCTCGGGAGGCGGAGTGTCGCGACCGCGCGAGTCCAGCGCCTCCTGGTGGGCAGCAAACACATCCGCCGCTTCGACCTGCATCACCCGGCAGTCGTTGAGGAACGAGTCGTCGCACTCGCCGACGACCGGGATCACCACCTCCCCGGCAACGCCTGGGTGTTGTTCGAGGGCGATCTGGCAGGCCGCGTCGTACACCCGGCCGAGCTGCATCGTCGAGGTGAGATAGACGGGCGTCTCGATCACGGCCCACTCGTTGGCAGTCAGCAACCCGGTCAGCTCGCCGGCTCCGTTCAGGACCGCTCCACCTGCGGCGAGCGGCCGGCCGTAGGCGTCCTCCGCGAGCAGCAGCGTGGTCACCCCGGTGCGTGCGGTGCCTCGTCCCGCTGGTGGCGCCGACTCGTCGCGCACGATGGTCGTGTGCCCGAGCCCCACGCCTGCGACGTCGAGGACGGAGTTCGTCGGACCGGTGGGCATCGACCCGATGTGGATGCCGATCTCGCGGGAGCGGGGCATGCCGACATCCTGCCCTGCTTGCTCGTTCCGTGGAAAGATACTGACTCGTGAATCAGTACGCCGTTCCGGTCGTGTGGTCGCCGACGACGCGAGAGCATGACCCCCGGCACGAGATCTGGGTGGGAGTCCCCATCGAGGGGACCGAGGTCGCAGCACGGGTCGACACGATCCTGGACTCGCTGCGAGCAGCTGGCCACCGCCTCGTCGAGGCAGCACCTCAGGGAGACGACGTCCTTCTCGCCGTGCACGACACAGAGTTCGTGGAGTTCCTCGGCACGGCGCTGGAGCGCTGGCAACAGGGTCCGTACGACGAGCTGGTCGGCCAGGACCGCGTCGTGCCCTACCTGTTCCCGACCCCGGCGATGACGGGTGGCCTGCCCGCTCGTCCGGCGGTGGCCATCCATGCCGATGCGGGCCGGTTCGCCTACGACACGATGACCCTGGTCGGTCCGGGGACCTGGCCCGCAGCTCGCGCCGCAGTCGACTGCGCCCTCGGTGCGGCAGAACTCGTGGCCGCAGGTGACCCGCTCGCCTATGCCCTGTGCCGTCCGCCCGGACACCACGCCACTCGTGCCGGCTTCGGTGGTTCCTGCTACCTGAACAACGCCGCGGTCGCTGCTGAGTCGCTGCGGCGCAGCGGTCACGCCCGCGTGGCCGTGATCGACGTCGACGCCCACCAGGGCAACGGCACGGCTGCGATCTTCTACGACCGCGAGGACGTGCTCTACGGGTCCGTGCATGTCGACCCCGGTGCGGGGTGGTTCCCGCACATCGTTGGCTACGCCGACGAGACGGGCACGGGTGCGGGGGAGGGCGCCACCAGGAACCTGCCCCTGCCGGAGGGGACTACCGATGCCCGATGGCTCGAGTCGGTCCATGACCTCGTCGAGTGGGCAGGCGAAGCCGGCTCCACGGCGCTGGTGGTGTCGCTGGGCGTCGATGCCGCGAAGGACGATCCCGAGAGCCCGCTGCTCGTGACCCGTGACGGCTACCGCGAGGCAGGGGTCTCGATCGGCGGGTCAGGGCTCCCGTCGGTCGTGGTCCAGGAGGGTGGCTACCACCTGCCGACGCTGGGCGCGCTGGTGGCGGCGTACCTCTCCGGCCACGCGTCGCACGTCAGGCCCTGACGCTCGACCCGAGTGAACGGATGACTGTTCGACTGTGGTATGGCCGGTTTGCGGTTATTGTCATGGTTAAGGCAACTGCTGAGACTCACCTGCCGGACCACTCCGCGCGGATGACGACAGTGCCTCAACTGAAGGCCTCACCATGCGCAGAGCCCGCCCGTTCCGCCGGATCATCGCCAGCTTCGGGGTGGGCCGCGTGGCCATCGGCGTCTGCGCCGCGCTCGTCCTGGCCCCGCTCACCGGGATGTCTCCCGCGCAGGCGGTCCCACCGCCCGTGGCCGCAGCCGTGCCTCTGGGGTCCGCGGCGGGATTCTCCGTCCTGGCCGGGCCGAGCATCGCCAACACCGGCGAGGAGACAGTCCTCGCCCTCGACCTCGGTGTGACCGGCACCCTCGCTGGCTTCCCACCAGGCATCATCCTGGGCACCAAGCGCATTGGCGGCGATGTGGTGGCGACGGCACAGGAGGACCGGCAGGCGGCGTACGACTCCGTGGCGGCCCAGACCGGTGGCGCCCCCTTCGGCGGTGACCTGGCCGGCACCACGTTCACCCCGGGTCTCTACTCCACCGCCGCGGCGATCACGAACACCGGAACCATCACCCTCGACGCGGCCGGCGACCCGAGTGCCCTCTTCGTCTTCCAGGTGGGCGCGGCGCTGAGCTCCGCAGCCTCCACCAAGGTCGTGCTGAAGAACGGCGCGCTCGCGAACAACGTCTACTGGCAGGTCGTCGGCGCCGTTGCGTTCGGCGCCAACGTCAAGTGGGCCGGCACCTTGCTCGGTGCAGGCGCGATCTCCTTCGGCGACAAGGCGTCGCTGAAGGGCCGTGCCCTGACCGGGAGCACCGTGGCGCTGGCCAACAGCCCCATCACGAAGCCGATCGATGACCTGATCCCGCCGGTGGTGGCCATCAACGGTGGACCCGAGCGGTCGACGAACGACACGACACCGTCGGTGTCCGGCACCACCGACGAGCCCGGAACCCCGCACGTGACGGTCACGATCGGCTCGCAGGTGCTGACCACGGACGCCGTCGACGGCGCCTGGACCGTCAGCACGGACGCCCTGAGCGTCGGACCGCACACCCTGGTCGCGTCTGTCACCGACCCCTCGGGCAACACCGGCACGGCGACGCAGGTGCTGACCGTCGACACCACGACGCCCGACATCGCCATCACCGGCGGTGCCATGAGGTCCACGAAGGACACCACGCCCACCATCTCCGGCACCACCGACGAGCCGGGAACACCGACCGTGACCGTGACCGTCGGCACCCAGACGCTGACCACGGCAGCCGGCACCGACGGCGCCTGGAGCGTGGATGCGGCCGCGTTGACCGAGACGTCGCACAGCATCCAGGCGACCGTCGTCGACGACGCCGGCAACACCGGTTCGGACAGCCAGGTCCTGGACGTCGACGTCACCTTGCCGGTCCTGACGATCAACGGGGGATCGTCGCGTTCGACGTCCGACACCTCGCCGTGGACCTACGGCACCACCGCAGAGCAGGCCGGCACGATCGTGGACGTGACCCTGGGTGACCAGGACCTGACAGCGACAGTGCTTCCCGGTGGCACCTGGGGCGTGAGCGCCGAGGCGGTTCCCTCCGGCACCTATACCGTGCGTGCCTCGATCACCGACGCCGCGCAGAACACCGGCACCGTGACGCAGCGCCTGCAGATCGGCAGCGTCGTCAACAACCCGGCGATCCCGCCGGGGACGCCGCCCGTCACTCCTCCGGTCACCCCGCCCGTGACCCCGCCGACGAAGCCGCCTGCCGCTGTCTATCGTCCGGACGCCGAGATCAGCCTCGCCGGACACGCCTTCGTCGGCAAGGGCAGCTACGTCGCGGCGCGCCAGTGGGTGACCGCCCACGTGAAGGGTCGTCGGGCCAAGACCTCGACGTTCCAGGTCCGGATGACGAACCGCGGCAACGCCGGCGACCAGTTCACCGTCCGGGGAACGGCGAGGAGCGCCAAGTTCGCCGTCGCCTACCTCTACGGAGGCAGGAACGTGACGGGCGCGGTGCTCAACGGAAGTCTCCGCACCACTCTCAAGCCCGGCCGGTCTGCGGTGCTGACCATGAGGGTGACCAAGGTCAAGCGTGCCAAGAAGGGGAGCAGCCGGGCGTTCGCGATCCGGGTGACCTCGGTCCACAACCGCAAGAAGGTCGACGCAGTCGGGGGCGTCGTCAAGGTCGTGCGCTGACTGTGCGGTCGTGAGTCTGCGGACGCGTCAGAGCGCGTCCTCAGACACACGACTCTCGTCTGACGTTCAGATCGGGGCGAGGGTGGGCCGTTTGGGTGAGATGCCGTCTCCCATCGAGCGACCCCGCAGGCGGCGGTAGACCCAGGGACCCGCGAAGGTCCTGGCCCAGGCGAGCTCCGAGAGGAGCCGGTTCCTGCCCACCGGAGCCATCTCCTCGGGCAGGGCGAGTGGTGCCAGGCCATGGTCGATCCCGAGGGTGTCGAGCACGTGCGTCGCGGCGAGATGGTGACCCGCGGGGGAGAGGTGCACCCGGTCGATGTCCCAGTAGCGCGGATCGCGTGCCTGGCGCAGCCGCCAGTTGTCGACGAGCACGACGTCATGCGCGTCGACCACCTCGCGAATGAGCTCGTTGAAGACGGCGATCCTCCCGCGGAGCGCGCGGAAGGGACCGGACGCGGCCACCCCGTGGGTGAAGAGCACGACCTCGGCCCCGATCCCGACGGCGCGCGCCACCACCTCGTCGATGGCCTCGACGAGCGCGTCGATGTCGACACTCGCGTGGAGGAAGTCGTTGCCGGCTCCCTGGAACGTCAGGAGGTCAGGCTTCAGCGCCAGTGCCGGTTCGAGCTGTGCGTCGATGATCTCGGCGACCGTGCGCCCCCGGATCGCGAGGTTCGCGTAGCCGAAGTCCTCGCGCTGTGTCGCCAGCACCTCAGCCACGCGGTCGGCCCAACCGCGCACTCCATTGGGGCGGGTCTCGTCGGGGTCGCCGAGGCCCTCGGTCCAGGAGTCGCCGATGGCGACGAACCGTCTGTACGTGGGGCTCGGTCGCGCGTCTGTGCCCTTGCTCTCGACGTGGTCGACCTGGGTCATCGGCACCTCCCTGGTGGTGAAGATAGCTGCGTCGTGGCCGCGAGGCCGGGAGGGCGGTGCACCAGAGTCGCCGACGACCGAGGGTCTGGGATCGCCCGCCGACATTCTGCCAGTCGCCGCTGTCGAACTCAGATGTAGGCGTCCAGTAAGCGCTGGTTGAGGGCTGCGTTGGGGAATGCTCGGAGTGGATGCCGGCGACACGCTGGACCGCGCCAGCGCTTCGGTCGTTCGACTCACCTTGCACTGCGGAGTGGACGAGGAGGTGTCACTGGCCGGGTGAACCGACGACCGGATCGGGACGGCAACGAGGGACCCGCAGCTCATGCGGCTGCTTGCGGGGGAGTCCGACGGCGGCCAGTGCCGCACCGAGCACGAGCAGGAGCGCGATGACGGCCAGGGAGGCGCGGAACGGACCTGCCAGGCTGGTCGCGTCACGGTAGGCGTTGCCGGTCAGGCCTGTCAGCACCGGCACGACGGCCACAGCGAGCAGCGTGCCGGACCTGGCGACAGCATTGTTGACGCCCGAGGCGACCCCGACGTTGCGGTCAGGCGCCGAGCTCAGGGCCGTGGAGGTCAGCGGTGCGACGAAGGTGGCCAGACCCAGCCCGAACAGGCACACAGCCGGCAGCACGTCCGACCAGTAGCTGGAAGCGGTGGAGAGGCGCAGGGTGAAGAGGACCCCGGCCGCGCAGAGCGCCGGGCCGACACTCATCTGCAGCCGTGGTCCGATCCGGGAGGCGAGGTCAGCGCTGCGTGCCGAGAGCAGCAGGGTCACGACCGTGACCGGCAGAGTCGCCGTGCCCGCTGCGAGAGGTGAGAACCCTGCGATCACCTGGAGCGCGATGACCAGGAGGAAGAAGTAGCACCCGATCGCGCCGTACAGCACGAAGGTCGCGGCGTTCGTGACGCTGAAGGAGCGGTCGGCGAACAGCTCCAGTGGCACCAACGGGTGCTTCGAACGTCGCTCGGCCACGACGAACCCCGAGAGCGCTGCCACCGCGACGACCAGGGCCACCGCTCGCGCCGTGCCGCTCGCGTGACCCGAGGACCCGAGCGCACCCCAGGTCAGCGCCCCCAGGGCGAGGGCGGTGAGCGCGGCTCCCTGCCAGTCCGAGGCCCCCGACCTGCGCCCGGCGAGGACCTCGGGCCGGGAGTCGGGGACGTGCCGCAGTGCGAGGGCGATCACGACCACTGCCAACGGGATGTTGATCAGGAACACCCAGCGCCAGCTCGCGACTGCCAGGATCCACCCGCCCACGAACGGGGCCGCAGCGGTGGCCACCCCGCTGAATCCCGCCCAGGTGCCGACGGCACGGGCGCGGTCCCCGGTGGCGAAGTCCGACTCGATGATGGCCAGGCTCGCGGGGGTCAGCAGGGCGCCACCGATGCCCTGGACGGCGCGCGCGAGGATCAGCGCCTCCAGTCCGGGGGCCGCCGCGCACAGGACGGAACCCGCCGTGAAGGCGAGGACCCCCCAGACGAACGTGCGCCGGTGCCCGAGGCGGTCGCCGACGGCTCCTCCCCAGAGGATGAGCGACGCGAGGGTGAGCGTGTACGCGCTCACCGTCCACTGCAGGTCCGCGAAGGACGCGTGCAGGTCGCGACCGATGGTCGGCAGGGCGATGCCCACCACCGTGCCGTCGATGCCGGCGAGGCTCGATCCCGTGATGGTGGCCACCAGCACCCACCGTCCCGCTGCCGACCCCAGCTCGACCTTCGCGTCCACGCGTTGCCCTGGCCTCATGTCGCGACCGTCAGAGCTGCAGTGTCGGGATCGACTTCATCGACCACGGCGTGAAGTAGCTCATGGCGTGCGCGTGGTGCCGGGCCAGGACCCGGGTGACCTGGTCGAGGTGACGGTCGTCGTGGACCGGCACGAAGAGCAGGTACTGCCCGGAACGCAGACCCTCGGCGTACAGGGAGAGGATGTTCGCGTCGGCGCCCCCCACGTTCTTCAGCACCCGTCGCAGGTGCGCCCACCACCCGTGGTGACTGCCGTCGTAGTCGAACTGGGCCAGCCCGTCCTGTCCGTGGAGGACGAGCACCGCCTCGGCAGACACCCCCGAATGGTCGAGCTCGGGCATCATCGCCGAGATCGACAGTGCTTCCGCCACCAGGCCGACGACCTTGTGGTCGGGTCGTCCCTGCGCGAGCTCTCCGTTCAGGATGGGACCGCGTGCCATGGCATACCTCGCTCGTCTCTCGGTGATCTGGGGTCTCTTCCATCGTGGACGCGGTTCAGTGACGTTGACTTCGGTCTGTTGACTGATCTCCACGCCGCCACCTCCAAGGAGGCACACCCGCCACCGACGATGACGATCTTCGACACCTCGTCCATGGGTGGACGCTAGGGGCCACCCACTGCCGGGCGCGTCGGTCGGATGACTGGTTCACGGTCTCGCCCGAGTCCCGACCCCGTCCAAGGAGAGGACGCCTCAGCCACCCGAAGGCGTGGGTAGAGTCGAGGCGTGACAAGTCCTCCCGGGATCATCCGGGGCAAGCTGAACGTGCCGCCGATCCAGGACCGTGTCGTGACGCGCCCGAGGCTGAGCACCCTGATCGCCGAGCTGGTCACGAGCCACCGCATCACCCTCGTGGTGGCGACGCCCGGTTCGGGCAAGACCACCGCGGTCGTCCAGGCGCTGGCGCAGCTCGTCCAGCCGGTGGCGTGGCTGACGCTGGACAGCATCGACACTGCGACCGGTCGCTTCCTGGCCTATCTCGAGGCCGCGGTGGGCGAGCACGCCCCCGAAGCCGCGAGGGTGGCCACGAGCGCCCTGGCAGCACGCCTGCCGCATTCGGAGGCCGCCGGCCTGCTGGCGGAGGCGGTGGGAGAAACCGAGCTCGTGGTCGTGATGGATGGCCTGGAGAACCTGTGCGACGCAGCAGGTGCCCAGTCACTCACGACCCTGGGCACGTTCATGCGCTACGCCTCGCCCTCGGTGAGGTTCGTGCTGCTGAGCCGGGTGGCGGTCCCCTTCGACGTAGCCGGGTTCACGCGGGCTCGAAGGCTTCGCGACCGTCGGCGAGCGCGACCTGGCGTTCACCTCCGACGAGGCGCGCAGGGCGCTCCGCGCCACCGGCACCGCGGACATCGACCCTGACGAGGTCATGGCAGCCACGGGCGGCTGGGTGACCGGGGTGCTGTTCGAGGCGTGGCGGTCCGAGGACCACGTCGCCGGGGCTGGGGGCGAGGCAGACCCGTTGCACGGCTACCTCGCGTCACAGATCCTCGACAAGCTCACCGACGACGAGCGAGAGCTGCTCGTCGTGTGCTCGGTGCTGAGTGAGATCACGGCGACCCGAGCCCACTCGCTCGGCATCGCCGGCGCCGGCTACCTGCTGGTGTCACTTCGGTCTCAGCACCTACCGGTCACCTGGAGTGGCGGGCCGACGTACGGCATGCGCTGCCACCCGCGCTTCCGCGAGTACCTCTCCACCCTGCTCCTGCGCAGGGATCCCGAGGTGCTCCACCGGATCCGCGTCGCCCACGGCCGGCTGCTCCTGGCCGAGGGACAGCACCAGGAGGCCGTGGAGGAGTTCTTGGCAGCAGACGCACGCGAGGAGGCGACCGATGCCGCCGAGCTCGCCATCGACGGAGTCATCGAGCGACTCGACCTCGCGGTGGCCGATCGGTGGCTGACGGCTCTCGCGCACGGCGGCGACGGAGCGTCCTTGCGGCTGGCCGAGGCCGAGGTCGCGGTCGCGGTGGCGCGGGAGAACTTCGGTACGGCGGTCGACGTCGCCGATCGCCTCCTCATCGACGGGACGCGCGATGCCTTGGCGCGGTCGAGCGACACGGCCGTGAGCATGATGGTCTGGGTCTACTGGCACCTGGGTCGCGTCGAGGATGCGCGACAGGTGCTGGCCCTGGGACAGGACACGGCCCCGGTCCAGGCGGTTCGCTACCTGATGGACCTGGTCGAGGTGGGCCCGGCAGGACCCGCGGCCAGTCCGCCCCTGACGGCTGGGCCGACGGATGCACTGGTCCGGCGCGTGGACTACACGAAGGGCAGGCTGAGCCAGGTCCTCAACTCGTCGGCCTCTCCGTGGGCCACCTCGGTGTCCTCGCCGTGGCGAGTCGGCGCGCTGCGCGCGACAGGTCAGCTGCAGGAGGCGCTGGAGCTCTACGAAGCCGAACCGGGTCACTGGTCGGCGGCATGGATGCAGGGCATGGTCGTGCCTGAGCTGATGATGGACCTGGGCCGGAAGGACGAGGCCCGCTCGGCGCTGGTCCGGGGCAGGCAGCAGATCAGGACCAGCGGCTCGGTGGTGTTGATGTGGCTGAACTGGCTGATCGAGGCCAAGCTCGAGCTGCGGTTGCACAAGAACGTCGCAGCGGCTTCCGCGCTGCTCGACCGGGCGGAGAGCGGCGGGGCGAGGAGCTACGCGTTCCTCGCCGAGCTGATCGACACCTGGCGCGGCCATGCCCACCTGCTGGCCGGGATGCCGCATGAGGCTCGGGCCTGCCTGCGTCGCGCAGTGGCGAGCATGGAGTCCGCGGAAAGGATCCTGGAGCTCCCTGCTGCGGCCGTCTACCTGGCCGAGGCCGAGTGGCGACTCGGGTGTGCCACGGAGGCGGACGTGGCGGCGGATCGCGCCCTGAGAGCCGCCGCCGAGCAGGGGTCGAACCACCAGCTGATGCTCGCGCTGTCCGACTTCCCGGCCGTCGTGAGCCGTCGACTGGACGCGGAGGCCGACAGCGACTCCGCCTGGCACCGTCTCGGACGTGGGTTGCTGGACTCCGGCGTGCTGGTGGAGGCGACCTCGGAGCTCAACATCCGCGTGCGCGAGTTCGGGGGAGTCTCGATGACCGTGGACGGACTGCCGGTCAAACCGCGCATCTCCAAGACCGTGGCGATGCTGGCCTACCTGGCCAGCCTCCCGGCCCCCGAGGCGAGCCGGGAGGACCTGATGACGGTCCTGTTCGAGGGCCGGGACGACGACTCCGCACGGTCCTACCTGCGCCAGGTCGTGCATCGTCTGCGCGAGGTCCTGCCCGACGGGGTCGGGCCTGCGTTCGACGGGGGCACGCTCCGCTTCACCGCCCCGGTTGCCTTGGTCAGCGAGTCCGTCGTCGTCGAGCGGCATCTCGCGCGGGCCAGCCGCCTGCGCGGGGCCGAGCAGACCGGCGCCATCGCCGCCGCCCTCGAGGTCGCGGACCTCGGCGAGTACCTTCCGGGCGTCGACTCGGTATGGGCCGAGGACCGACGGACACACCTGAGGTCGTTGACCGGCAAGGCTCGCCTGCAGGCGGCGCAGACCCACTACGAGCACGGGAGCTTCCTCGACGCGGAGCGGCTCGCCCGCGAAGCCCTTCTGCAGGACCCGTACCAGGAGAGCGCCTGGCGTCTGTTGATGCGGGTCGGCGGTGCCGTGGGTGACGAGGACCGTGTCATCTCCGCGTTCCGTCAGTGTCAGAGCGTGCTGCTCGACCTCGACGCCGCACCCTCCGACTCGACCCGACGGCTGCTCGACCAGCTGCGCAGGTGACGCCGGCGCGGGATGACGGCCGTCGGTTTCTCTCCGGTTAACGCCGCAGGGCCATTCTGGACGGGTGCCCACTGACCCTGTCCCCGCGATCCTGGTCGGTCGGGAGCGGGAGCTCCAAGAGCTCACCGCCTTCGTCCGCGCAGCCTCACGTAGGGGCGGCTGTCTTCTGGTCCAGGGCCCGGCCGGGATCGGCAAGTCGTTCATCCTGGAGGCCTTCCAGGCGCAGGTGCAGGACATGGGCTTCCAACACCTCGCGCTCTCCGGGGTCCAGTCGGAGGCCAGGTTGGCCTTCTCCGGACTTCACCAGCTGGTGCGACCCCTGCTCCATCGAGCGAGCGAGCTCCCACCCAGGCAGCGCGACGCCCTGCTCGCCGCGTTCGGCATGGGCGAGCGGCTCGCTCCGGATCCGTACCTGATCGCGCTCGCAGTCCTGGAGCTGCTGGCGATGACCGCGAACGATGCTCCGGTGCTTGCCGTCGTCGACGACGCGCAGTGGCTCGACCAGTCCACTGCCGAGGCTCTTGCTTTCGTCGTACGTCGTCTCGGCGAGGATCGTGTCGCGTTCGTCATCGCGATGCGGGACGGCTACGAAACGCCCCTGCGTGCGCTCGCGCTCCCGGTGCTCGAGCTCGGGCCCCTCGACGACGAACAGGCAGCCGCGCTCCTCGACGCTGGTGCGCCGCACCTCGGCGTGCGACTGCGTCGCCGGGTCCTGTCCCAGGCACAAGGCAACCCGCTGGCACTCGTGGAGCTCGCCGCCGCGCCTGTTCCAGCCGGCAACGTGTACACGAGCCTCGTCACGGATCTGCCGATGTCGGCCCGGCTCGAGCGTGCTTTCACCTCGCGCTACGCCGAGCTGGAGCGGTCCCACGCAGATGCTCCTGCTGCTCGCTGCCGCCAGCGACACGAACGCGGTGCAGGAGCTGGTCGATGCCGGCGAGGTCCTCGCTCTGGGGGACACGATGCACGATCCCGATGTCTGGAGCTCAGCGATCGGCGCCGGACTCGTCTCAGTTCGGGAGCAGCGCCTCGAGTTCCGACATCCGCTCGTGCGCTCGGCGATCTACCAGACAGCGACAGCCTCCCAGACGAATGTCCGCGCACGCCGCACTCGCACGGACTCTCGACGGCCAGCCCGACCGCCAGGTGTGGCACCGAGCGGCGGCTACGTCCGCTCCCGATGAAGAGGTCGCTGCGGAGGTCGAGGCCGCCGCCGATCGTGCCGAGGCCCGCGGTGGACGGCGGGTGACCCTCGAGGCTCTCGAGCGTTCCGCTCTGCTCACTCCTGGTGCCGGTCGACGCGCCGAGCGATACCTGCGTGCAGCGGAGCTCGCGCTGGACCTCGGGGACGTCCTGGCCGCAGCGCGGCTCAGGGAGCGTGTCGAAGAAGGGGTTCTCGGACCCCCGCTCGCAGAGGTCGGCTGGAGCTGCTCGAGCAGACGCTCGACACCAGCGCGTCCACCCCCGTCGGCGTCGCTGCCAAGGTCGGCGAGCTTCTCGCCCTGGCGCGACGCATGGCTGCCCAGGACGACCGGGACCTCGCGCTCGGCTTCGCCCACCTGGCCGCCGTCCAGACGTGGGTCGCCGACGTCGGCCAGGAGCTGAGGAGCGAGGTGCTCGAGCTGGCCGAGCGCCTGGCCTCGTCCAGGACGGACCCGCTGCTGCTCTCGGTGTACAGCCTCACCGATCCCAACGGGCTCAACACCGAGCTGATCGAGCGAGCGCTGCGCATCGCGCCGTACGAAGCCGACGCGCACACGGCGCACCTCGTCAGCACAGCCCTGAATTTCGCCGGCGCCTTCGGACTCTCCGCCCCGTTCTCGGCCTCGGCCGCGACCACGCTCCGCGCCGAGGGCCGGTTGCGGCAGCTGGTCGTGGTGCTGGCCCAACAGGCATGGAGTGCCTTCCCACCGCTGAACTGGGCGGTGGCGCTGCCCGCTGCCGACGAGACGTTACGGCTCGCGATCGAGACCGAGCAGCCCCTGTGGCAGGCCAGTGCCCACATCGTGCAGGGCATCCTGGCGGGCGTAGGGGGCGACTTCGACGAAGCCGAGTCCCACATCGCAACGGCCGAGGCGATCGCGCTGCCGATGGGCGCCAATGCCATGCTCTGCGGACTCCAGCTGACTCGGGGCCTGACGGCGCTCGCCGCCGGGCACGACGAGGAGGCCTACGAGCAGCTGCGCCGCCTGTTCGACACGAACGACCCTGCCTATCACCACTTCCAGAGCGCCTGGGCGCTCGGCGATCTCGCGGAAGCGGCTCTGCACACGGGCAACCTCGAGGAGGCGCGGGCCCAGCTCGAGCTCTACGGCCCCCGTGCCCGGACCGGGGAGTCCACCTGGACCCAGGTGGCGCTCCTCTATGCGCGCCCTCTGCTCGCGGACGACGACGATGCCGAGCCCCTGTTCCAGGCTGCCCTGCGCGTCGACCTGTCGGCCTGGCCGCTCTACCGCGCGAGGCTGCTGCTCAACTACGGTCGTTGGCTCCGGCGGCAGCGACGTGCCGCCGACTCACGCGCCCCCTTGCGCTCGGCCCGAGAGGCCTTCGACGCGTTGGGAGCCGCGGCCTTCGCCGAGCAGGCTCGCACGGAGCTCCGTGCCGCTGGCGAGCGAAGTCAGGGCCCCGCAACCCGGGCGTGGCAGGACCTGTCGCCGCAGGAGCTGCACATTGCGGGGCTCGCCGCGGAGGGGCTGTCGAACCGGGAGATCGGGGAGCGGCTGTATCTCTCCCACCGGACTGTCGCGTCGCACCTCTACCGGGTCTATCCCAAGCTCGGCATCACCTCGCGCGCCCAGCTGCGCGCGGCGCTGGCCCAGCTCGGCTGAGTGCCAGGACCCGGCGGTGCCTCAACAGTTCGGCGTCGTCCCCCCGGCCGTCCCTGGCTGGGGCGCTTCCGCATGTTCCACGACGACTCGACGGTGGAGCTCTGTCGTCAGCGCGTGGATCTGGCGCGTCAGGTCCGTGTTCGTCCGCAACTCCATCTCCTCCTCGAGGAAGTCGTGATCGGCCTTGTCCCGCTGGAACTCGGCCTGACGGTTCTGCCCGATCAGCACGAACGTGGACAAGAAGATGGCCTCCAGCGAGACGACCAGGGTCAGTGTGGGCCACGGGGCCGCCTCCAGGAACGTCATCCAGACGGCGAATCCGACCGCGTGCAGGTAGACGAAGGCCAGTGATCCCGCGAAGGCCGTGATCGCATCGGCCAGCCGCAGCTGCACGTCATGCAAGAGCTCTGCCTCGTGGCGTTCGACCACTGGATGGTGGCGGGGTCGCGCACGAGGGTCTGCGGTCACGACATCCTCCACTCCGTACGACGAGACCTCGACCCTCTCCCACGATCCGGGTCGCCGCTTCAGTCATGCGACTGACGGGATCGGTCTCGGCGCAGAGTCCAGTCGAGTGACTCATGCCTGCCAAGGGGTCATCCACCTAGCCTCGGCGATGGACTGCCGCCTCCTCCATCGGCCGGCTACGGGGGACTGAGCACATGACGCTCACCAACACCGCGATCATCTGCCTGCTGGCCGTCGCTGCCCCGCTCATCGTCCGTGCGACCCGCCGTGTGACGGTCCCCGTCATCGTCGTCGAGCTGCTGCTGGGCCTGGTGGCCGGTCCGCACGGGCTCGGCTGGGTGAGGCTGGACGCTGCCGTCGACACGCTTGCCCTCCTCGGGGTCACGTTCCTGTTCTTCCTGTCCGGCCTGGAAGTGGACCTGCGCCAGGTGCGGGGTCGACTCCTGCGGCGTTCGGTGACCGGATTCCTCCTGGGCCTGGCCATCGCGCTCGTGGGGAGCGCCGCGCTCAGCGGTGCTGGGCTCCTGCAGGCGCCGGTCCTCGTGGCGATCGCGTTCTCGGCCACCGGGCTGGGACTGGTCGTGCCGATCCTGCGCGACGCTGCGCTGTTGAAGACTCCTCAGGGTACCCAGATCCTCGCCTACGCGAGCGTGGCCGAGTTCGCCGCAGTCGTCCTGCTCGCGCTCGCCTTCAGCACGAGCGGTGGCGCACTCGGCAGCGTCGTCCTGCTCGCCGGACTAGCGGCGCTGGCAACCCTCGTCACCGTGCTCGGCAGACGTCTGCGCCAATCACGCGGTGTGACCGCCCTGATCGACGGGCTGTCCGGAGGAACGGTCCAGCTGCGCGTCCGACTGAGCGTCGCGCTGGTCATCTGCTTCGCCTCCCTGGCTCAGCTGGGAGGGCTCGAGGTCGTCCTCGGGGCGTTCTTCGCAGGCGGGATCCTGAACGTGCTCGACGACTCGATGAGTGATCCACTCTTCAGGGCGCGACTCGACGGTCTCGGATACGGCCTGCTGATCCCCGTGTTCTTCGTCGCCAGTGGCGCCCGCATCGACCTGTCGGCCCTGTCGCTGTGGCCGGACGGGCTGCTCCTGGTGCCCCTGCTGGTGCTCACCCTGCTCCTGTGCCGCGGCATCCCCGAGCTCGTCCTGCGGCTCGGGAGCACTCCCACGCAGCGCCTCGGCGCAGGTCTGATCTGTGCCACCTCACTCCCGTTCATCGTCACTGCGGCCCAGGTGGGGCTGGCCGCTCATCGCATCGGGCCATCCACCGCCGCGGCCATGACAACGCGCCGGACTCATCGGCGTGCTGCTGTTCCCGGCGATCGGGGTGCCACTGCTGCGACGGAACGAGTCGATCAACCGAAGCCACTCGTGATCGGGCGTGCCACGTTCGTGTCATCGCTGCGAGACGCAGCGGGATCTGAGTCCGAGGGAGCGCCACACGATGACTGTCACGAGGAACGCACCATCCAGCACCCGTCGCCCCTACCCCTTCTGAGGGTTCCTGTCCTGAGCGTGCCGCGCCTGGTGTGGGGTCGCGGCTCGCTCCGCCCGTTGTTCCGAGGTGAAGGTCAGTGCCCAGTGGAGGCCGACGAACGCGCGGTTGGCGAAGCCGCACAGGCTGACCAGATGGACGCCGAGCCACAGCAGCCACGCGAGCGGCCCCGTCATCCGGAACGAGCGGATGCTGGCCACCGCGTCGAGCCGCGAGATGGTCGCCAACGACCCCTTGTCCCGGTACCGGAAGGCGTCGGGGTGGGAGCGACCCTGGAGACGCCGGCTGATCGTCCGTGCGGCGTACTCGCCACTCTGGATCGCCACCTGGGCCACGGCCGGAGTGCCGGGCACAGCCATGAGGTCGCCCACCACGAACACCTCGGGGTGTCCGGCCACGCTGCAGTCCGCGTTGACGACCACCTGGCCCGACCGGTTCGTGGTGGCGCCGGTTCCCGACGCCAGGAGCTGTCCGACCGAGCTCGCACGCACGCCGGCGGCCCAGACCTTCGTCGTTGCCTCGACGATCTCGCGGACACCATCGCGTTCGTAGGTCACCCCGTGCGGGTCGACGTCCACGACCTTGGCATTGACGCGGACATCCACGCCCAGGTCGACCAGGGAACGCTTCGTGCAGCTCGACAGACGTGATCCGAAGGTGGACAGCAGGACCGGTCCAGCCTCGAGCAGCACGACTCGTGCTGAGGCCGGGTCCATGTGACGGAAGTTCCTGCGCAGGCTCTTTCGGGACAGCTCACTGATCTGGCCGGCCATCTCGATGCCGGTGGGGCCGCCCCCGATGACCACGAACGTGAGGTGTCGACGCCGCTCGTCCTCGTCACGCGCCTGGTCCGCCAGCTCGAAGGCCTCGAAGATCCGTCCACGGATCTCGAGAGCATCGTCGATCGACTTCAGCCCGGGCGCCTCGGCGGCGAACGCGTCGTTGCCGAAGTAGGAATGCGTGGCCCCGGTGGCGAGGATCAGGCTGTCGTACGGCGTCGTCGCGCAGCGGTCCAGCGCCGAGGAGGTGACGGTTCTCGCCCCGAGGTCGATGGCGTCGACCTGCCCGAGCAGGACCGAGGCGTTCGCCTGGTGACGGAGGATCTCCCGCAGCGGCTTCGCGACCTCGCCCTGCGAGAGGATTCCGGTCGCCACCTGGTACAGCAGCGGCTGGAACAGGTGATAGCCGTTGCGGTCGATCAGCGTCACCTCGACCGGCGCCCTGCGCAGGGCCTTGCGTGGCGAACAGCCCGCCGAAGCCACCACCGACGATCACGACACGATGGCGGCTCTCGCTCATGCGCTGCCGAGCCCCTGCTTGTCCAGCCAGGCGAGGCAGGCGTCGGCGACGTCACGCCAGCCGCTGTCCACGGTGAGGGAGTGTCCGCGGTCGTCGAACTCGATCAGGTCGGTCACTGCCTCGGAGTGGCGGTACTGCTTGAGGGTCGACTTCGTGATCGCCTCGGGGACGGTGTGGTCCTGGCCGCCCATGACGAGCAGCAGGGGCCCACGGATCTCGTTGTGGGTGTCGACGGCCGCCGGCGAGTGCAACGAGAAGTTCGCCGCCGCGGCCTCGAAGAGCGGCCGTCCCGGCGCCGGGATCGCCCACCGGTCGAACAGCTGCTGGGACTCGTCCTCGGTGAGGGCGTTGCCGAAGCTGTAGCGGAACTCCTCGGCGGTCAGGGAGACCGCGCGGTGCTTGTTCGCGGGATTCTTGAAGACCGGCAGGGTGGAGCGAAGCGAGGACAGCGGCAACGGGAGCACGCCCTTGATCTGCGCGGCATCGATGGCCACGGCGCCCTGCGCCTTGTTCATGCCGAGCAGCTTCTCGGCGATCATGCCTCCGAACGAGTGGCCCACGAGGATCGGGAGCTCGGGCAGCGAGTCGATGATCGCGGTGTAGTGCTCGACGACGTCGTCGATGCCGTGGTCCGCGATGCTCTTCGGGTTCAGCCGGGCCGCCTCGACGGTCTCCGGGACCCCGGGCCAGCCCGGAGCCAGACAGGTGTAGCCGGCGCTCTCGAAGAGCTCCGTCCAGGCCGCCCATGACGTGGCGTGCAGCCACAGTCCGTGGATGAAGACGACGGTCTTCTTGGTCTCGCTCATGGCGGTCCTCCGTTGTTGTCGATTGGTGTCTCGATCGTGCGTCGCGGCTGGGTGGTCTCGGCTTCGGTCAGGTGACTGTGATCGTGCGAGGCGGGACGCCGGCTGTGGCCCGGAGGAGGGGCCGGGCCACAGCCGTACGCCCGCCGTGGGCGGTTCTCAGTGCACCTGCTTGGCGGCAGCCAGGATCGTGCGCACGACGGCTCGGGGGTGGGAGACCATCACGTCGTGTGCGGAGCGCACGGTGGAGACGTGTGCGTGCGCGCGCTTGGCCATGAAGGCCTGGCCACCGGGGGAGATGGCCTTGTCGTTCAGCGTGATCAGGTCCCAGCTGGGGATGGTCTTCCAGGCCGGGGGGCCGGACGGCTCGTTGTTGGCGGTCAGCGACAGCGGCCGTTGCGTGGCTGCCATCGTGAGGGCCTTGGCAGGCGACTGGTCGCCCGCGAAGACCTCACGGAAGTGGGCAGCCTGGATGTAGATGTCGAGATCCTGGCCACCTGCGGCCGCCGCGTTCGGCGCCGGTCGCACCTCGGTGGTGGTCGGCCCGAGCAGCGACCCGGGGTAGGTGGCCGCGTCGTACGACGTCGTGATGCTCTCGCCCTGGTCGGGGACGAAGGCTCCGACGTACACGAGGGCCTTGACGTTGGCGACTCCCCGCGCGGCGTTGGTGATGACGGCTCCGCCGTAGGAGTGCCCGACCAGCACGATGGGCCCGGAGATGGTGGCCAGGACCGAGCGGATGTAGTCGGCGTCGCTCGACAGTCCGCGGAGCGGGTTGGCAGGGGCGATCACCGGGTAGCCGAGCTTGCGCAGGCAGCTGATCTCGGCCGCCCAACCCGAGGCGTCCGCGAAGGCGCCGTGGACGAGCACGACCGTGGGCTTGCTGGTCTTGGGTGGCGTCGCGAGTCGCGCGCCTCCGACTGGGCTCGACGAAGGAGCGGCGACGAAGCTCGCCGCGGTGGGTCCCTGCGCGGCGGCGAAGGTTCCTGCCGTGAGCAGGGCGCCGACCAGGAGCGTGACGGCGCTCAGGATGCCGGCTCGGGTCCGGCGCTTCCACCTGGGTTGTGTGACGGGCATGGGCTCGTCCTCTCTGAGAGGTTCCGCGGCGTGCGGTACGCCGACACCCGTGGACGCTAGGAGTCGACGAGGTCCCGGGGCTTCGGTCAGACGACTGGCATCTGCACCTGACTCGCGACCAGCCGGCAGCGCGAATGTGAGTCAGGTGACTGAAGCCAAGGAGTGAGTCGCTGCGCGGAGATTGGACAGCACCATCAACAGAGGAGACACACCATGAACCGCGTTCCCGACTCAGAGCTGGTGCTCGTGCCCGGAGGCACCCTGATCACCGCAGATGCCAACGAGGGCAGGGCCCTCGCCTTCACCCTGGCTCGGCACGCCGTCCACAACATCCAGCCGGACCTCGACGTGCTCGTCGGTGCGCGACCGACCTACTCCACCTCGCCGGACAGCCTCATCGCCGCGACCCAGGTCGTGGCGACCGAGTTCGCCACGATCGCGGCGGCCAACAACTACTGGCGTTGATCCCGGTGTCAGACATGCTGGCGTTGCGAGCGCACCACCGCGGGGGGCCAGAGCAGCTGGTGCTCGAGACGGTGCGTCGGCCGGAGCCTGAGCCCGCGTCGGTGCTCGTGAGCGTCCGTGCAGCAGCGGTGACCTTCCACGAGCTCGCAGTGGGACGAGACCTGGATGCGGGACGGCCAGGACCGCACTCCGATCATCCCGTCCCACGAGTGGTCGGGCGTGGTCGAGGAGGCACATCCCGCCACGGGCTTCGCGACCGGCGACGAGGTCTTCGGGATGGTTCCCTTCGACCAGGACGGCGCGGCGGCGGAGTTCGTCGTCGTTCCCCCCGAGTTCATCGCGAACAAGCCCAGCTACGCTCACCCACGTCCAGGCCGCGGCGCTGCCGTTGGCCGGGCTCACCGCTTGGCAGGGCCTGGTCGAGTATGGCCGTGTCGACGTGGGCGATCGAGTCCTCGTCCTCGGCGGTGCCGGTGGCGTCGGGGCACTGGCCGTCCAGTTCGCGTTGCAGCTCGGCGCCCAGGTCACGGCCACGACCATGGGTCGCGACGTCGACTACGTCCAGGCTCTGGGGCTGGTCGAGGTCCTGGTCTCCGAGAGCCGTGAGTCCCACAGCCCGCGGCTCCGGAAGGGCACCTTCGACGTGGTGCTCGACACGGTGGGTGGGACCTTGATGGAGGAGTCCATCGCACTGACCCGGCGCGGAGGCACCTTCATCACGTTGCAGCAGCCGCCGCCCACCGAGCCCCTCGAGGCTTTGGGAGTCGACGGCATCTTCTTCGTGGTCCGCTCGTCGCGATCCGGTCTGAACCTGCTCCGGGACGCGGTGGATCGGGGCCAGCTCGCGGTCACGGTGGCTGCCACCTATCCGTTGGCTGAGGGGCGGACGGCCTACGAGAGCGGTGCGCTACCGGTCAGGTCACCGGGGAAGACCGTCCTCGTCGTGAACCCGGCCGAGTAGATGCTCGCGAGTCAGGAGGAGAGCCCGTGGTGACCGATGTCCCTGACGGATCGGCGGTGCTCAGACATCTCGGCGAGCCGGTGCCGGCGTCAGTCGGGAGGCGGGACCGGATCAATCACCCCGACGCAGGGGGCCCACCGGCACGATCGCGACAGAGCCTCGCGCGTGCTCGACCAGCCTCACCGACAGCGGGCCGAACATGAGCTGCTGTCCTGGCGTGCGCTGGTGCCGACCGACGACCACGAGGTCCGTGTGCTCCGAACGGTGCAGCAGCGGCATCTCCGGCATGTCACGCACCACCGCGAACTCGACCGCGACGTCGGGATGCATCTCGCTGAGCCCCGCGAGGGACTCCGCCAGGGCCACCCGGTGACTCTCGTCGTCCTGGCCGACGGGAACCAGAGCACTTCCTGACGGGTCGCCAAAGGCTCGGGAATGCAGCACCGTGAGCGGAAGGCCGTGCAGGTCGGCGTACGTGAACGCGAAGTCCAGGACCGCCTGGGAGTCCGCGGTGGCGTCCGCCCCGACCAGCACGCCTCGTCGCGCCGGGGCCGGGAGCCTGTCGCCGCGCACCACCACCACCGGACAGTCCGCGCGTCTGCTCACCGCCACCGAGGTCGAACCGAGCAGATGGCTCCCCACAGCGCCACGTCCTCGTGAGCCCATCGCCAGCAGTCTTGCCTCGCCAGTGAGGCTCAGGAGCACGGTGTGCCGCGGTCCCGCTCTTCTGACCTGATGAACCGGAAGTCCCGGGGCCAGGAACGCAACCGCGCTGACCGCCCGGGCGAGCGCGTCCGCACCCCGGTCACGTGCGCCGGCAACATGGGCCAGGGTGAGGCCACAGTCATGGGCGACCGCCTCGTTCACGGCCCAGTTGAGAGCCAGGTCGGATCCGGGAGTCCCGTCCACCGCGACGACAATGGGGAAACCTGGCTGGACCGTGGCGGTCATGTTGTTCTCCTCGTGGCTACTGCGACTCGAGCCACGTCCCGAGCTGGGCCCGGGTCCGGATCCCCAGCTTGGGGAACAAGTGGTACAGGTGCGAGCCGACCGTGCGGGGGGACAGGTAGAGCTGCTGACCGATCTCCCGGTTGGACAGGCCTTGCGCCGCGAGCCGGGCGATCCGCAGCTCCTGCGCAGAAAGTGTCTCGACCGACGAGTCCTGAGGACTCTGTGCCTCGCGGGCCCCGGTCGCTCGCAGCTCCGAGCGGGCCTCCTCCGCCCAGGCCCTGGCACCGATCAGCTCGAACGTGGCCAACGCTGCGGTGAGCGGCTCACGCGATTCCGCCACGCGGCGCTGTCGGCGCAGCCAGTACCCGTAGGCGAGCTGGAGGCGGGCGCGCGCCCACGGCCAGCGCGTCAGGTTCGCCGCGAGGCCTTCGAGGAAGAGGGGCTCCGCCTGGTCGTCGTCGGCCAGCACCGCGCGCGAGTACAGCAGGTGGGTGAGGAGAACGGGCGAGGCCGTCACCCGGGCCAGCTGCTCCATGCGGTCCACCACCTTCCGGGCGTCCTCCTGCTGGCCGCAGTGCGTCGCCGCCTCGGCGAGGAACATGATCCCGCTGAACTGCTCCCGGGGATGGTGATGAGGATCCGTCGGGTCGAACACCAGCTTGAGCGCGGCATAGGCCTCAGCGTGCCGCCCGATCGAGAGGTAGGCGAAGCCGCGCGCCAGCTGGGCGTTGCAGAGTGCGTCGTTGATCACCCTGACGGACGAGGCCAGCTCGACCTCGTCAGCTCGCTGCAGTGCCTTCTCGGTGTCCCCCGTGAGTCCTGCAACCATCGCCTCGACCGCGCTGATCCCCGCACTCCAGTTGGACTGCTGCGTGTCCAGGGCCAGCTGGAGTCCCTCTTCCACACTCTCCACGGCCTTGCGCCAGTCACCCAGCTCGACGTGCGCTGCGGCCTGCACCCCGAGGACGTGGGACAGCAACCCGAGCCGGCCCTGGTCGCGAAGCCTGCTCTCTGCGCGATCGAAGAAGTCGGCGGCCCTCAGCTCGTCCCCGACCACTCGCGCTGCCATCCCCAGAAGGCGCAGCTGCTCGGCATCGTTGACACCTTCGACGCGGATGGCCGCGAGGCGCTGGATCGTCTGGGTGCCCTTGAGGACCGGTTCGCTGACGGCGATGGCGGAGATGCAGCGGGGGTCGTCCTGGCTGATGTCGAGTCCTTCGACGACGCGCGCCACCTCGGCGCGCGCCTCGGCCCCGGTGTCGGCCCACCAGCAGCGCATGGCAGCGCCGTGGAGCAGGTCGAGCGCCAGCCCGAAGTCGCCGGCCGACGCGGAGCGACGGGCGATGTCGCAGAGCTCCATGACGCGGGTGGAGTCACCCGGTGCGCCATCGTCGAAGATCTCCCTGAGGTACTCCACGCGCGCCTGGTCCAGCTCGGAGAGGTCGTTCTGCTCTGCTGCGGTGATCAGGTGGTCGACGAGGTCCGCCCGTCCGAGGCCGAACGCGTGCTGGGCGGCCAGCAGCAGTCGACGTCCGCGGGTGTGGGAGTCCGTGGTCAGCTGCGCGGAGCGCTCCAGGGCGGTGATGGCGGCCGCGATGGCGCCTCTCCGGATGCTCTCCACGTGGGTGGCGTCCAGCTCGTCGGCGACGCTGTCGTCCGGGCCGTACACGGCCTGAGCTCGGTGCCAGGCACGTCTGTACGGCTGGTCGTACAGGACGTGCCCCAGAGCGGCATTGGCTGCCTGGCGTCGACTCACCGACTCGTTCTGCAGGATCCCCGACCGCACGAGCGGGTGGCGGAAGTCGATGCGAGCCTCGTCGAAGTGCAGGATGCCGGCGCCCTCCGCAGGCTCCAGGTCCGCCACGGTGACGGAGGTCCCGCTCATCAGGGAGGACGCTGCCAGGATCTCTGCGAGCTTGCCCTCCGAGCTGACCGCCGCGACCAGCAGCGCGTCCCGCGCGGGTGCCGGGAAGTCGGTGACGCGTGCCGCGAAGGTCCTCTCCAGGCGCCCGCTCAGCGGCATGACGGCGGCCGCCAGGTTGAGCTTCGAGGGACCAGCGGACCGCCAGGCTGCGGGCAGCTCAGTCAGCGCAAGGGGATTGCCCTTCGCCTGCGCCAGGATCGTCTCCCGGTCTCTGACGGTGAGGTCCATCGCGGTGGATGAGAGAACCCTGCGCGACGACTCCTCGTCGAGGCCGTGCACCACGACCTCGTGGGGATCCGCGGCCGAGAAGGGCACGCTGTGCCCCTCCCTGACAGTCCCGATGACGACCACTGCGTCCTGTTCGATACGCCTCGCCAGGAAGGCCAGGACGTCGTTGGTGGGTGAGTCGAGCCACTGCATGTCGTCCACAGCGATCACCAGGGGGCACGAGGCCGCCTTGGCCACCACCAGGTTGAAAGCCGCCAGGGCGATCAGGAACATCTCCGGCGCCGGACCGTCTGCGAGGCCGAACGCCGACAGGACGGCTCGACGCTGGACGGCCGGCAGGTCGGCGACGCCGTCCAGGAGCGGTCGCAGCAGATAGTGCAGACCGGCGTACGGCAGCGATGACTCCGACTCGATGCCGGAGGTCTCCAGGACCATCAGGCCCGCTTCGAGGGCCATCGCCACCGCGGCACGCACGATGCTCGTCTTGCCGACGCCAGGATCCCCCCGCAGCAGCAGGGCACGCCCCGTGGCCTCGATGTCGCCGATGACGTCCGCGAGAGCGCCGAGCTCTGTCTCCCGGCCGATGAGTGCCGCATCCGCACGCTGGCCTGCTGCCGCATCCTGCGTTGCGCTGTCGGTGTGGCGGGTCCAGGTTCACGGCTCGACCGGTCCCCGAGAGAGGTGTCCGTCCTGCGGTGGCACCGGGCTCCCGGCATCGCGAAGAGCCGCTTCAGCACGACGTACCCATCTGGCTGCACCCATGGCGGAGAGGACGTCGAGGGACTGCCGGAGCTGGGGCACAGCCTCGCAGGTGCGTCCCGCGCTGGCGAGGAACCGGCCGTACTCGAGCCGGAGGCGGGCTCGGATGAACGGCCATCTCGACAGGTCGTGCTCCAGGGCCGCGACGTACAGACCCTCGGCGTCGTGGGCGGGTGCAAGAACCGCTCGGGCATACAGCAGGTTGACGTGCAGCATCGGGGCAGGACTCAGCCGGGCCACCGACTCGAGGCCATCCACGATGGTCCGTCCCTCTGCCTCGTACCCCGCGTCCGCGGCGGCCTCGGCCATCAGCGCCACTCCCGCGAACGACTCCCGCAGGTGGTAGCCGGGGTCGTGCGGGTCGAACTGTCGCCTCATGCAGAGGAACGCCTCCTCCGCTCGTCCGGCGCTGAGCAACGCCACCCCCCGGGACTGGTAGCTGAGACACAGCGCGTCGCTCAGGCGCAGACGCGAGGCCTCGTCCTCGGCGCCGACCACCATCTCCAGAGCGGACTTCCAGTCTCCGCGCAAGGCCAGAGCCCGGGACTCGACGAGCACGTTGTTGAAGGCGAACAACGCCTGGCCGGTCTCCACTGCGACGCGGTCGACCTCTTCGGACGCAGCCGCCGAGCCGGTCCAGTCCCCGAGGTCGAGACGGATGTGGAACTGCAGCGCGAGGACGACCGGGAGCAGACCCAGCCGGCCCCGGGCACGAAGGAGCTGTTCTGCACGGTCGAGGAGATCGGTGGCGAGGACCGAGTCGCCGATGCCGTAGGCGGCCATGCCCAGGGTGCGCAGCGAGTCGGCATCGGTGATCGCCTCCAGGTCGAGACGCATGAGCCGCTGGCTGACCTCGTGGCCGCGGAGTACCGGCTCGGCCAGGGCGAGAGCGCACAGACAGCGCGGATCGTCACTGGAACCGGTCAGAGTCTCGAGCGTGGCGTGGAGGCGCTCCCGGGCGGCGTCGCCGACATCCGCCCACCAGCACCTGAGCGAGAGCGGGATGAGCAGGTTCAGTGCCAGGTCGAGGTCTCCGGCACCAGCCGCTCGTTCGACGCTGGTGCACAGGGCGACGACCCGGCCCGGGTCGGCCCGGACGTCGTCGTTGAGCAGCTCGGTGAGCCAGTCCCGTCGCACCAGATCGATGTCGGACAGGTCCGTCTGGGCCGCTTCGCCGATGAGACGGCCGACGACGTCGGGACGACCCACCTCGAACGCGTGCTGGGCTGCCTGGAGCAGGCGTCGACCTCGCTGCGACGTCGAGCTGGTCAGGTGCGCCGAGCGTTCCAGGCTCGCCACGGCCGACATGACGGCACCCCGTCCCAGTGACTCGGGGACGGTCGCCTCCAGGTCGTCGGCGACCCGGTCATCCGGCCCGACGATGGCCTGTGCGCGGTGCCAGGTACGCCGGTACCGGTCCGTGACGAGGACGTCAGCGAGGGCTCGGTGAGCAGCCTGACGACGTACGACCGACTCGGTCTGCAGGATCCCCGACCGCACCAGCGGATGACGAAAGGTCAGCGCCCCCGCGTCGACCATGACGAGGCCGGCCTCGACAGCGGTCGCGAGCCCGTCACGGTCCAGGGCGCCGCGACGAAAGGCCGCAGTCGCCGCCAGTATCTCCGCCAGGTCGCTCGAGGAGTCCGTGGCTGCGACGAGCAGGACGTCGCGTGTCGCTGCCGGAAACTGCGAGACCCGTCCGGCGAAGGCGCGCTCCAGCCGTGCCGACAAGGTCGGTGCGTGGCTCTCGCCCGCGTGACTGTCGGTCCAGGCGGCGGGCAGCTCGATCAGGGCCAGAGGATTGCCCCGCGCCTCCTGACGGATCCTGCGGCGGTCCGCCGGTGTGAGGTCGTGCGCGTGTGTCTGGAGGAGCGCTTCGGCGGTCTCGTCGTCGACCCCGAGGATCTCCAGCCCCGGGAACGCAGCGTTCACGAACGGGCCGGGGTGGCCCGTGCGCGCGGCACCGATGAGAACGAGTCGCATCGCCACGGATCGGTGGGCCAGGAAGGTGACGATCTGGTGCGTCTGAGGATCCAGCCACTGGACGTCGTCGGCCACCACGAGGACAGGGCGGAGCTCGCGCTCCTGCGCCAGGAGGAGGAGCGCGGCCTCGGCGATGAGGAACAGATCGGGGCGCGGCCCGTCGAAGAGTCCCAGAGCAGTCGCCAGTGCCTGACCCTGGACCCGCGGAAGGGTCTCGAGGCGATCCATGAGAGGCGCCATGATCTGCTGCAGACCGCCGAAAGGCAGGTGCTGCTCGCTCTCGATGCCGGCAGCTCTCAGCACGCGGTAGCCGACGGCGTCGGCGCGTTTGCGAGCCTCAGTCAGGAGCGCGGACTTGCCGATGCCCGGCTCGCCGGTCACCAGGAGAACGGCTCCCACCTCGCGTGCGGCAGACATCGTCTCGTCGATGGCGGCCAGCTCGCGCTCTCGGCCACACAGGGTCTCGGGGATCACGCCGCGCCTTGACCGAGCTCTGGGCGCAGCCTCTCGCAGTGGGTCACCCCAGAGACGCTAGGGAGGCTACGCCGGAGCCGCTTCAGTCACTTGACTGAGCTTGGAACCTGGGGAGTCGTGTCGTCCGTGGTGGATCTGACCTGCGTCCCGGTCGACCCGGAGACGACGGCCGCGAGGTGGTCCAGCGAGCCGATGGCAGCCCGGTGGCCGGTCTCGGTGACGAAGCCGCGCACGGCGTCGACCTTGGGACCCATGGACCCGGCCGGGAAGGACAGCTCGGCCAGGTCTTCGGGCGCCACGTCGGTCAGGGGATACTGCCGAGGTGTTCCGAAGTCGGCCATGACAGCCTGCACGTCGGTGAGGACGACGAAGAGGTCGGCTCCGAGCTCACGAGCGACCAGGGCTGCCACGAGGTCCTTGTCGACAACGGCCTCGATCCCTTCGAGCCCGGCGACTCCCTCACACACCGGAACACCGCCGCCGCCGGCGAGCACGACCGTGACCCCGCTTCGCAGAAGCAGGTCTGCGGTGGCGGTCTCGACCACTCGTACCGGAGCGGGCGAGGCCACGACGCGGCGCCAGGCCTCGCCGTCGCGCGCGAAGGTCCAGTCGTGCTCGGCGGTGAGTGCCTTGGCCTCGCGCTCGCCGTAGACCGAGCCGACGAACTTGGTGGGGTGGGCGAACGCGGGATCGTCGGGGTCCACGACGGTCTGGGTCACCAGGGTCACCACGGGCGAGGCCAGGTGCCGGCTGATCGCCTGCTGCAGCCAGTAGCCGATGAGTCCCTGGGTCTCGGCGACGAGGTCCCCCAGCGGGTAGGGGCGACTGAGCGACTCGTCCGCGGCGCTCTCCAGCGCGAGCAGGCCGACTTGAGGCCCGTTGCCGTGGACGATCACGACCTCGTGCTCCCGGGACAGCTCTGCGACGGGTCCGCCGACCTTGGCGACCTGGTCGAGCTGGGGGGCGGCGTCGGGTCGTTCGCCGCGGTGGAGCAGAGCGTTGCCGCCCAGGGCGATGACGATGCGCACGGTCTCAGGTCCCGAGGGTGGCGACCATGACGGCCTTGATGGTGTGCATCCGGTTCTCGGCCTGGTCGAAGACGATCGAGCTCTCGGACTCGAAGACCTCGTCGGTCACCTCCAGCGCGTCGAGGCCGGTGCTCTGGAAGAGCTGCTCGCCGACCTCGGTCTCTCGGTCGTGGAAGGCGGGCAGGCAGTGCATGAAGCGCACGTCGGGGTTGCCGGTCTTGTCGAGGAGCTGGCGGTTGACCTGGTACGGCAGCAGCAGGTCGATGCGCTGCTGCCAGGTGGCCTCGGGCTCGCCCATGGAGACCCAGACGTCGGTGTAGACGAAGTCGACGCCCTCGACGCCTGCTGCTGGGTCGTCGGTCAGGGTGAGACGCGCACCTGTCTTCGACGCGATGGCCTGTGCCGCATCGACGACCCCGGTCGGGTTGGAGAGCGAGCTCGGCGCCACCATGCGCACGTCCATCCCCATCATCGCGCCGGCGACCAGCAGCGAGTTCGCCACGTTGTTGCGGGAGTCGCCGACATAGGCGAAGGCGATCTCGCCGTCGGGCTTGGCCGCGTGCTCGCGCATGGTGAGCATGTCGCACAGCGACTGGGTCGGGTGCCACTGGTCGGTCAAGCCGTTCCACACCGGGACACCGGAGTACTCCGCCAGCGTCTCGACAGTGGTCTGGGAGAAACCGCGGTACTCGATCGCGTCGAACATCCTGCCGAGCACGCGCGCTGAGTCCTTGGCCGACTCCTTGTGACCCATGTGCGAGCCGGACGGGTCGAGGTACGTCACGTGAGCGCCTTGCTGATGGGCAGCGACCTCGAAGGCGCACCGGGTGCGCGTCGAGGCCTTCTCGAAGATGACGGCGACGTTGGCGTCCGTGAGGCGCGGCGGCTGGGGCTGCGTGTAGAGCTCGCGCTTCAGGTGCTGAGCGAGGTCCAGCAGCGAAAGCCATTCCTCGGGGGTGAAGTCGAGCTCCTTGAGGAAGCTCCGACCTTTCAGGTTCGTTGCCATGTCAGCTCACTGCTTCTCTCTCGATAGGACAGGTCATGCACCTCGGGCCGCCGCGTCCGCGCCCGAGCTCGGAGCCCACCACCGGGATGATCTCGATCCCTTCGTCGATCAGGTAGCGATTCGTGGTGGTGTTGCGCTCGTACCCGAGGATCACGCCGGGGGAGACCGCGAGGAAGTTGTTGCCGTCGTCCCACTGTTCCCGCTGGGCGCCCATCTTGTCGATGGGCGTGCGCAGGACTCGCACCTTGTCGAGATGAAGCGACTCCGCCACCGAACCGAACAGGTCGGCATTCTCGGTGAGGGTGAAGTCACCGTCGTCGCCGACTCTCGCGAGCGTGAAGGAGCGCAGCTCGTCGGGGAGGTACGGATAGACGCTGAACGCGTCCCGATCGACCATCGTCATGGCGGTGTCGAGGTGCATGAACGCGCGCGTACGGGGGAGCTCCACTGCGATCACGGTGTCCACCGACCCCGCGCTGAACAGGCTGCGGGCCAACGTCTCGACGCCCTGCGGGGTCGTCCGCTCTCCCATGCCGATCATCACGGACCGGTTGCCGATCACGGTGACGTCGCCGCCCTCGATGGTGGCCGGCTCGTGCGCCAACGAGTCGTTGCCGTAGAGGACGTGGAAGTCCGCGCTCCGGAACATCGGGTGGAAGTTGTAGACCACGCGCGAGTTGATGGTCTCGCGCTTGCGGGCCGGCTTCGCCATCGGGTTGATGGAGACCCCGTCGTAGACCCACGCCGAGTTGTCGCGCTGGAAGAGGTGGTTCGGCAAGGGAGCCAGCAGGAAGTCGTCGGCCAGCAAGTAGTCCATGAGCAGGCTCGGTTCCGTCAGCTGGTCGCCCACGTCGGACTTGAGCACGCCGCCGATCAACTGGTCCGCGAGCAGCTGCGACGGGGTCGAGCCGACCAGGTCGTCGAGCGGCTTGTCCAGTGCCTGCCCGAACCGGGTGGCGGTGGTCAATCGGTCCTGCACGAAGGTCCTGGCGTCGGGCTCGTCGAGTGCTTCCGCGAGCAGGGTGTTGAAGTGATGGACCCGGACACCGCGCGCCTCGAGCTGGGCGACGAACGCGTCGTGCTCCTCGCGGGCGCGGTCGGCCCACATCACGTCGTCGAACAGCAGGGCCTCGATGTTCTCCGGGGTGAGCCGCGCGAGCTCGATCCCCGGGCGGTGGACGATCGCCTGCTTGAGCTGGCCGACCTCTGAATCCACGTGGAAAGTCATCTCAGTTCCTCACTTGTAGTCGGGCACGGGGACGGGCTCGCTCATCGAGCCACGTTGGGAGAGGTACACCGGAATGCCCAGGACGGCGGCTCCGCCAGCCATCAGGAACGGGCCCCACACGACGTACCAGTTGTCGCCGGTGTTGCGGGAGTACCAGACGAAGGCGAGCGACATCACCAGGGCAACGGTCGCCACCCCCACGTCCAGCACGAAGTGGTTGGTGTGACCCTTGCGGTGGTCGAGGAGGCGCCACTTGAGCTGGGCGAGCGCGGACGCGGCGTAGGGGATGGCCGAGGTGATGCCCGTCATCAGTACCAGCGTCGTGAAGACAGTGGCGCCCGTCGTGCCCAGGTAGCTGATCACCACGGCCACCGAAGCGAGCACTGTCGAGGAGACGATTCCGAAGGTGGGCACGCCCTGCCGGGACAGGGAGCCGAAGCGGGCGGGGAACAGGCCGTCCTCGGCAGCTGCCAGCGGCATCTCGGCGCAGATCATGGTCCATCCGTTGAGGGCGCCGAGCCCAGAGACGACCACGGCGCCGGCCACGAGGTAGCCGAGCCAGGTCCCGCCGGCGATGGCGTCGGCAGCCACGGAGTACGACGCCTGGCTGCTGTCGGACGCCAGCACGGTGGCGGGGAGGATGCCGAAGACAGCGACGAGCGAGAGCAGGTAGACCGCAGCGCTTCCGAGAGTTCCGTAGATCGTGGACTTCGGCACGTTGCGCTCGGGGTCGCGGACCTTCCCCGCGGCCACGGCAGCGGTCTCGACACCGAGATAGCTGAACAGGCAGATCGCCATGGCGCCGCCGATGGCCGACAGGCTGCTGTCACCGCTGGTGTTCCACGGCGTGAAGTTGCCGACCTTGACGAACAGCAGACCGACAGTGGCCATCAGGGCCAGCGGGATGAACTTCAAGACGGTGGTCCAGAGCTGGAACACGCCCATGTTGCGGACGCCGGTGAGGTTCACTGCCGCCGGGATCCAGAGCCCGACGAGGGCGATGGCGATGGCGCCCGCCGTGCTGCCACCCTGGTTGACGAACTTCTCCACGTAGAAGACCCATCCGACGGCGATCGCGGCGTTGCCCGCCCAGGCGGTGATCCAGTAGAGCCAGGCCTGGCTGAAGCCGAAGCCGTTGCCGAAGGCGGCCCGGGCGTAGGCATACGGTCCACCCGCGGCGGGGATCCGTCGTGAGAGCACCGCGAACATGAACGCCAGGGCGACTGCACCGACCGTCGCAAGCCCCATGGCCACCAGGCTGATCGGACCGTACGAGGCGATGGCGTAGGGCAGGCTGAAGATGCCGACGCCGATGATGCTGCCCATCACCAGCGCGGTCGACTGTGGCAGGCCGAGCAGTCCTGTCTTGGTCGCGGCGGAGGTGTCGTTGGCCGCAGCGGTGCCGAGGTCCTGCCTCATGGCGTCCGCTCGATGCTGTCTCTGGCAGGGCGACGTGTGACGGCCGCTCCTCGCCTCAGGCTCTTGTTCGTGGCTATCACGCTGAAGCCCCCTTGTCTCGACGTCCTTGTGGGTCAGGTGTGAACCTGCCACCAGGGTTGGCGTCGGGGCTTCGGTCTATTGACTGATTGGGGAGCTGGCAGTCCGGGCGCACCATCGCTGCGCGGCAGGTGACCCGCTCTGCTCGAAACGACGCCAGCCCCCGCCTGGAGACCGGTTGAATCCGGAGCATCCCAGGCAGGGGCTGGCTGAAGCTTCAGGTCAGAGGCCCATCGGGCCCACCATCAGATGTCGTAGTAGAGCTCGAACTCGTGCGGGTGCGGGCGCAGCTGCACGGGGAGGATCTCCTGGGTGCGCTTGAAGTCGATCCAGGTGTCGATCAGGTCGGGCGTGAAGACGTTGCCCACCGTCAGGAACTCGTGGTCGCGCTCCAGGTTGTCGAGCACCGCGTTGAGCGAGGTCGGCACCTGGTCGATGTCGGCCATCTCGTCCGGCGGCAGCTCGTAGATGTCCTTGTCGATCGGGTCGGACGGCTCGATCTTGTTCTGGATGCCGTCGATGCCGGCCAGCAGCAGCGCCGAGAAGGCGAGGTAGGGGTTGGCCGACGGGTCGGGGCAGCGGAACTCGATGCGCTTGGCCTTCGGGTTCGCGCCGGTGATCGGGATGCGGACGCAGGCGGACCGGTTGCGCTGGCTGTAGACCAGGCTGATCGGCGCCTCGAAGCCCGGCACCAGGCGGTGGTAGGAGTTCACCGTCGGGTTGGTGAAGGCCAGCAGCGACGGGGCGTGCTTGAGGATGCCGCCGATGTAGTGGCGCGCCATGTCGGACAGGCCGGCGTAGCCGGTCTCGTCGTAGAACAGCGAGTTGCCGTCGTTCCAGATCGACTGGTGCACGTGCATGCCCGAGCCGTTGTCACCGAAGATCGGCTTCGGCATGAACGTGGCGGTCTTGCCGTTGCGCCAGGCGGTGTTGCGGACGATGTACTTGAACTTCATCACGTCGTCGGCGGCCTGCAGCAGCTCGGCGAACTTGTAGTTGATCTCGGCCTGGCCCGCGGTGCCGACCTCGTGGTGGGCACGCTCGACCTGGAGGCCGGACTTCTCGAGCTCGATGACCATCTCGTCGCGGAGCTCACCGAAGTGGTCGGTCGGGGCGACGGGGAAGTAGCCGCCCTTGTACTTCACCTTGTAGCCGCGGTTGTCGTTCTCGAACGCGTCACCGGTGTTCCAGGCGCCGGCCGACGAGTTGATCTCGTACATGCCGATGTTGGCCTTGGTCTCGAAGCGCACGTTGTCGAAGACGTAGAACTCGGCCTCGGGAGCGAAGTACGCCGTGTCGCCGATGCCGGTGCTGGCGAGGTAGGCCATCGCCTTGCGGGCGATGTTGCGGGGGTCGCGCGAGTAGGCCTCGCCGGTGATCGGGTCGTGGATGAAGAAGTTCACGACCAGGGTCTTGGCGATCCGGAAGGGGTCGATGAAGGCCGTGGTGGGGTCCGGGAACAGCGACATGTCTGACTCGTGGATCGCCTGGAAGCCACGGATCGAGGAGCCGTCGAAGCTCAGGCCGTCGTCGAAGACCGACTGGTCGAACGACGACACCGGCACGGTGAAGTGCTGCATGATGCCGGGCAGGTCACAGAATCGGACGTCGACCATCTCGACGCCTTCATCCTTGATGTACTTCAGCAGCTCTTCGCTGTTCTGGAACATTCGTCCTCCTTGGCCGCGGAGCGACCTCTGAAATGGTGAGAGTCGGCGACCCGCCACTGAGCAAGTGCGCCGACGCGAACTTACGAATGGGCCGTTGCACGACCGTATCGACTATGTTTCGTCGATGTAACAGCGGTCCACCAGGAGTGTGTCCGCCGATCTCAGCCGGATAGGGTCTGGAAGTGCCCGAGTATGCGTCCTGGCGGCGGCGGATAGCCGCGCTGATCATCGACTGGGCCGCCTCCACCCTGGTCACCATCGGGATCCTGGGGCCGGGCTCCTACGCGAACGACCCCAGCTCGAGCTGGGTGGTGCTCGGCGTCTTCGCGGTCGAGGTCTCCGTGCTGACGACGCTCGCGGGCGGGTCGTTCGGGCAGCTGTTGGCCAGGATCCGCGTGCTCACCACCGAGGGCCGTCCGTTGCCCCTGCTCCCGGCCGTGGCGCGGACGATCCTGATCTGCGTCGTGATCCCGCCGCTGGTCTTCCAGTCGGAGAGCGGCCGGGGTCTGCACGACCTGTGGACGGGCTCTGCGGCGTACGTCCGCCCGTGATCGCGAAATCCGCCACCGCGCCACCGTGACCGACCTACGCTGGGGCGCACAATGCGACGTACGGGGGAACCATGAGCACGCGAGCACATCTGATCAGGCGAGCAGTCGCCGTTACGGCCGTCACCGGACTGGCGTTCGGCCTGGCCGGCTGCGGCGACGAGGATCTTCGTCGCGGCGCCAGCGCCGGCGGCGCCGAGCCGAGCAAGACCGTCAAGGTCGACGACAGCGACGCGCTCTCCAAGACGGAGATCATGACCGCCGCCTACCAGTCCTCGCTCAAGGCGGGCTCGGCGCACATGACGATGACGATGACAGCCAAGGGCCAGCAGGTGACCGACATGCAGGGCGACGTGTCGTACGCCGGCGGCAAGCCCTCGATGCAGGCGACGATGACCATCCCGCAGATGGGGGCGGGCAAGCTGGAGATGCGCTACGTCGGCAACATCCTCTACACGCAGATCCCGGGCATCGACCCCGCCCGGGAAGTTCATGGCCATCGACCCCAAGGACTCGACGTCGCCGATGGCGAAGAGCTTCGCCGGGCTCAGCGACCAGATGGACCCGATGGCGAGCCTGAAGAGGATGCAGACGGCCGTCAAGAGCGCGGATCGCGTCGGGAAGGGGACCGTGCAGGGCGTCGCGGTCGACCACTACAAGGTCGTCGTGGACACCAAGAAGGCGATCGGGGGCCTCGGTGGCGTCCCGCAGGAGGCCCAGTCGCAGCTGCCGCAGCACGATCACCTACGACATGTGGCTCGACGCGAAGAACCTGGTGCGGAGGATGACCTTCGAGGTCGTCGGGACGGCGGCCGAGATCGAGATGTCCGACTGGGGCAAGCCGGTCACGGTGCGGAAGCCCGCCGCGAGCGACATCGTGAAGCCGCCCAAGGCGCCCACGGCCTAGGACTCAGCGTCCCCGCTGCTGTCCGCGCATGCCCTTCATCGAGGTGGGCATCGGGCCCTTCGGCATCGGGATGGCGGAGCGGTTCGCGTCGAGAGCCTTGATGCGGGCGAGCACGTCGGTCATCTGAGCGGGCTTCAGGTCCTTGCCCAGCTTGGTGACGTGACGGGTCAGCTTGCCCAACGGCACCTGGCCCGGGTCGTGCCCGACGACGATCTCGTGGATGGGCGTCTCGCTCGCGACCCGTTCGTGCTTGCGGCGCTCGGAGGTGAGCAGCGGGCGCAGCCGGTTCACGTTGCCCTCGCCGATCAGCACGATGCCGGGAGGCCCGACCACCCGGGTGACGACGTCCTGCTGCTTCGTGACCGCGATCGCGGGCTCGGTCTTCCAGCCCCGCTTGAGCATTCCCAGCGCGGCCGCGGCGGCACCGGGCTTGCCCTCGATCTGGCTGATCGCTGCTGCCTGGGCACGTCGCCCGAAGACGATCAGGGTGGCCAGCAGCCCGACGAGCACGCCGAAGACGATCGCGAACACCAGGGTCTTGAAGACCAGGAGCATGATCGGCGAACCCGGCCAGGCCGGCGAGCAGGAACACGCCGGCCAGGATCAGCCCGATCCGAGGATCGGACGTCTTGGTCATCGTGTAGCTCTGCCGGATCTGCTTGATCCGGCCGACCTTGTTCGGGTCCTTCGGGGGTTTCGCCTTCTTGGGCTGCTTGGCCATGCGTGATGCCTTTACCTGTCTACGACTGGTGGTGAGAGCGGGATCCCCACTCTAGGTGGTCGAGCAGCGAGAGTGGCGAGCGGACAGTCGAGACTCTCAGACGGTGGCGGCTGCCGGGGTGGCGGCGCTGCGCGCCTCCATCGCCTGCTTGTACAGCCGCCCCGCACGGTACGACGAGCGCACGAGCGGGCCGCTCAGGACCCCGGCGAAGCCGATCTCCTCGGCCTCGGCCGACATCTCGACGAACTCCTCGGGCTTGACCCAGCGCTCGACCGGGTGGTGCCGGGGGGAGGGGCGGAGGTATTGAGTGATCGTGATCAGCTCGCAGCCGGCGGCGTGCAGGTCGACCAGGGCCTGGTGGATCTCCTCGCGGGTCTCGCCCATGCCGAGGATCAGGTTGGACTTGGTGACCAGCCCGAACTCGCGCGCCTGGGTGATCACGTCGAGGGAGCGGTCGTAGCGGAAGGCCGGTCGGATCCGCTTGAAGATGCGGGGGACCGTCTCCACGTTGTGGGCCAGCACCTCGGGACGGCTCTCGAAGACCTCCCGCAGCAGGTCGGGCTCACCGTTGAAGTCGGGGATCAGGTTCTCCACGCCGGTGCCCGGGTTCAGCTCGTGGATCTGCTTCACCGTCTCGGCGTACAGCCACGCGCCGCCGTCGGGCAGGTCGTCGCGGGCGACACCGGTGATCGTGGCGTAGCGCAGGCCCATGGTCTGCACCGACTCGGCGACCCGGCGGGGCTCGTCACGGTCGAGCGGCTGCGGCTTGCCGGTGTCGATCTGGCAGAAGTCGCAGCGACGGGTGCACTGGTCACCCCCGATGAGGAAGGTCGCCTCGCGGTCCTCCCAGCACTCGTAGATGTTGGGGCAGCCGGCCTCCTGGCACACGGTGTGCAGACCCTCGGACTTCACCAGCTGCTTGAGCTCGGTGTACTGCGGGCCCATCTTGGCGCGGGTCTTGATCCACTCGGGCTTGCGCTCGATCGGGGTCTCGGCGTTGCGCACCTCGAGGCGGAGCAGCTTGCGGCCGGCGGGAGCGGCGGTGCCTGCGGAGGAGGTTCCCGAGGCTGTGGGGGCGGCTTGTTCAGGCGCTTGAGTCACACCCACAACTGTACGTCGCGCCACCCGATTGGTCCGAACCGGCGGCTACGGCGGTTGACCAAAAGGTAACGATGCGGTTACCTGTTGTGATGGACGTCTTCGCCGCCTTGGCCGACCCGGTGCGCCGGTCGCTGCTGCGCTCGCTGAGGACCGGCCCCGCTCGCGTGGTGGACCTGGCAGCGGACCGCCCGATCTCGAGGCCCGCGGTGAGCAAGCACCTACGGCTGCTGAGCGAGGCAGGCCTGGTGGCCGCGACCACGCAGGGGCGCGAGCGTCACTACGCCGTCACGCCCGAGGGACTCGCCGAGGTCGCGGAGCTTCTCTCGGACCTCTCCGTCCCCGTCCTGAGGCTCGACCCCCACACGCTCGACGCCCTCGACACGGAGGTACGCCGGGCCGGGCGCGATCGCCGTCGCGGGGCGTCGAGATCCGAGACTGAGAGCCGCCATCACGAGCACGAGGAGATCGCATGAACGCCACGCCCACGGGCCGCATCACCCGCGACGGGGATCGGCACACGTTGTCCCTCACGCGCGAGTTCCAGGCGCCGATCGAGGACGTCTGGGCCGCGGTCACCGAGTCGGACCGCCTGGCCCGCTGGATCGGCACCTTCACCGGCGACCCCGGCGTCCGGGCGCGTGTCGTTCGTGATGACGGCCGAGGGGGCGACGGAACCCGAGGACATGGAGATCCGCGAGTGCGATCCGCCCAGGGTGCTCCGGCTGATCTCGCACGTGGGCGAGGAGGAGTGGTTCCTCGACCTCGTGCTGGAGGAGCGGGACGGAGTCACCACGCTGACCTTCACCCAACCGGACATCGACCCGGTCGCGGCCGAGAGTGTCGGGCCGGGCTGGGAGTACTACCTCGACCGGCTGGTGGCTGCAGAGACCGGGGGCGACGTCGAGGCGATCGACTTCGACAGGGACTACTACCCGGCGATGGCGGACCACTACCGGGCCACGACCGGTTGACGCGGTCAGACGTCGCGGCGGCGGAACCAGAACAGTGACACCACGACCGCGACGAGCAGCAGCACCCCGAGGAAGGTCCCGGCCTCGAGGTGCGTCATCACCTGCATGGAGGAACAGCGATCGCCGGGCGTGCAGTTGATGGTCGCGTCGAAGTAGCGGTGGTGCGTGGCCAACCAGCCGAACGCGTTGTTGCCGACCGACCAGCGTCCGGCTCCCTCGATCGGCAGCAGGTTCACCACGAGCTCGCCGCCGACGCTGTAGATGAACAACAGCGCGAGGGTCGCCACGGTGTGCCGGAAGATCATCGTGAGGGCGAAGGCGCCGAGCCCGGCGCCCATGCCGAGCACGACCGCGCGCAGGAGATGCCACGAGACGTGGGTGACGGCCGAGGACGGGATGCTGAGATCGCGGGCCTGCGCGACGATGCCCAGTCCCAGCCAGTACCCGCCAACCACCACGAGCGTGATCAGCGCGCTCCCGATCATCACCGCGAGGGCCTTGGCCAGCCACAGGCGTGAGCGCCGGGGCTCGAAGAGGAGCTGGTTGTTGATCGAGCCGGACGACCAGTCGGCCCCTGCGAACGTGCAGCCTGCGATCACGATCAACCCGATCACGATCAGGGCCAGCTCGACGCCCTGCTCGTGCAGCGCGGAGCCCAGGCTCAGCGGCTGGCGCGGGTAGTAGCTCTCGGGAGGCTCGATCATCGCCTCCGCACAGTCGGCGGCCGTGGCCTTCGGACCCAGGTAGGCGTGGGGGTCGGCACGGCAGGCCCGGACCTCCTGCTGCCGCTCCGGCTTCTGCCCCTCGAGGTCGGACTGGGCAGCGGCGTCGGTGCGGTCGGCCCGGCTCAGGGGTCGGGTGTTCCAGGCTGTCGCACCGACGAAGGCGACGGCGACGAGCACCGCGGCGAGGACGAGCAGGGCGATGGCACGCCGGGAGCGGAACCGGTTGAGCTCGACGAGGAGCAGGCGCATCAGGTCGCCTCCCCCTCGGTCGGGCCCTCGGGGGTCCGTGAAGCGTCCGCGTCCGGTGCGGGCTTCGGACGCCCGGTGAGCTCGAGGAAGAACGACTCGAGCGTCGGACGGATCGCCGTGAGCTCCTGGACGTAGACGCCCTTGTCCGCCAGCAGTCGCGTGATCTGCTCGGGACGCTCGTGACCCTCCACGACGAGCTGGTCGCCGTCGCGGGTCACGGCGTACCCGGCGGACTCCAGGAAGTGCCGGGCGCCCTGGGGGTCGGCGACGCCGACGCGGGTGCGGGAGACACTCTCGCCGAGGAGGGTCTCGACCTTGCCGGAGGCGAGCAGACGCCCTTCGCCCACGATCGAGACCGAGTGGCAGATCTGCTGCACCTCGGCGAGGATGTGCGAGCTCAGCAGGACCGTGACTCCGGAGTCCCCGAGGTTGCGGATCAGCTCCCGGATGGCCTGGATCCCGGCTGGGTCGAGGCCGTTGGTCGGCTCGTCCAGGATCAGCAGGTCCGGGCCCTTCAACAGTGCGGCGGCGATCGCCAGCCGCTGTCGCATCCCGAGGGAGTAGCCCTGGTAGTCGTCGCGCGCCCGGTCGACCAGCCCGACCTGCCGGAGCACCTCGTCGACCGAGGAGCGTGGCAGTCCGATCGACCCGGCGAGCAGGGTGAGGTTCTTGCGGCCGGAGAACGCCGGGACGAACCCGGGCTCCTCGACGACAGCACCCACGCGGTCCATCACCTGGGGCAGCTGGGCCGGCACGGGCAGGCCGAAGAGGCGCATCTCGCCCTTGGTGGGGCGGGCCAGGCCCAGCAGCATCTTGATCGTCGACGTCTTGCCAGAGCCGTTGGGTCCGAGGAAGCCGTGTACGCCGCCTGGCGGCACGCTGAGATCGAGGCCGTCCACCGCCACCGTGCGACGTCCCCCGGACCGATAGACCTTGCGCAGGCCACGCGTCTCGATCACGAGGTCACTTGTGGGGTGGTTCATCGGTTCTCAACACACCCTTCCGCGAGCCAGCGACCAGCATGCCGCACCGGATGGTCAGGCCAGAGGATTGAGCACCGGGACACGCAGGTCCGTAGGGGTCGTCTCGGCATCCGTCTGGGGTCGGGCCGTTCCCTGGATACGGGGTGAACGGCGACCCGGCTCGGGACGGGCGTCGTAGTCCGGGGTCGGCACGTACGGCGCCCACGCCAGCAGGTCGGACAGGTGCCGTTCCACCAGGGGAAGCACCTCGGCCACCGTCACGTCGCGCCCGAGCTCCTCGGACAGCGTGGTCACCCCGGCGTCCGCGATGCCGCAGGGCACGAAGCGCTCGTACCAGGCGAGGTCGACGTCGCAGTTGAGCGCGAACCCGTGCATGGTGACGCCGCGGCTGACCCGGATGCCGATGGCCGCGACCTTGCGCTCGGGCCTGGCCGGCGCGGAGTCCGTTGCCGGAGAGGCCCGGAGCCAGACGCCGCTGCGCCCGGGGATTCGTGCGGTGGTGACGCCGAGCTCGGTGCAGACCGCGATCAGCGCCTCCTCGAGCCGGCGTACGTAGTCGACGACCAGCACGTGGTCGGGAAGCCGCACGATCGGGTAGCCGACGAGCTGCCCGGGACCGTGGAAGGTGATCTTGCCGCCGCGGTCGACCTCGATCACCGGGACCGCCTCCCCGGAGCCCGGGGACGGGTCGACGGGCCGCTCGTGCGGCTCGGTGCGCTTGCCCGCGGTGTAGACGGGGGAGTGCTCGAGCAGCAGCACGGTGCCGGGTGCCCCGGCGACCACCTCGGCGTGGACCTCCCGCTGGCGGTCCCAGGCCTGCACGTAGTCGACCGGTGCGTCGGTGAGCTCCTCGAAGACCAATGGGTTCACCCCACGAGGTTAACCCGCGGAAGTTCGCCTGTGGAAAACGTCAGGTGTCCGGCAGCGGGCGGGCAGGCTGGGGTCATGCGCGCTCTCGCAGTCGTCCCGCTGCTGGTGGCCCCGCTCGTGGCGCCAGTGCTACCGGTGAGCGCGGACGCTGCTCCGCGGACCGACCTCGCGTCCGCCCTCGAGGTGCTGCACGCCTGGGATGCCAGACGGGCGGAGGCCTGGGCCGCCTCCGACGGAGGGGCGTTGCGCGCGCTCTATGTCCGTGGTTCCCGGGCCGGCTCGGCCGACGCGCGGCTGCTGGGTGCCTACGAGGCCCGCGGGGTCGTCGTACGCCGACTGGTGACGCAGGTCTTCGCCGTCCGGCTGCTGCGCCACGACGCGAGCACGCTCAGGCTCCGTGTGTTCGACCGGGTGGCCGGGGGCGAGACCGTTCGCGACGGACACACGCAGGCCCTGCCCTCCAGCCTTCCCGCCACCAGGGTCGTCACCTTCCGGCTGGTGCGAGGCAGCTGGCTGGTCGAGGGGATCAGCGGCTTGAGCTAGCGGCTGGGGTCATGGCGGGTCATCGGCTGGGGTCATCGGCTGGGGTCGAGACCCTCGCGCAGCACGGCGCCGACGTCGGGATCCCGGTGGGTGAAGCCGCTCGCGACGAGGGCGGCCGGGACGCAGTTGACGGACCCGAGCAGCTCGTTGGCCATCTCGCCGGCCGCCGGCCGGAGCACGACGGCCGGGACGCGCAGGAACGCCGGCCGGTGCAGCTGACGGGCCAGCTCGCGGGTGAACTCCTCGTTCGTGGGGGCCTTCTCGCAGCACAGGTTGAACGGTCCGCTGGCGGTCTCGGTCTCCGCGAGGTGGATGACGGCGTCGACCCAGTCGCGGGCGGAGATCATCGGCATGTACTGGCTCCCGTCGCCGAGCGGTCCGCCCAGACCCGCCTTGAACAGGAGGCGCAGCATCCCGAGCGGCTGGCTGCGCCGGTCGTAGATCGGCGAGGTGCGGAGCACACAGACGCGCGCGCCGGCGGCCGCCGCGGGCTCGGCGGCCTGCTCCCAGGCCCGGGACACACGGGTGAGCAGGGCGTTGCCGCGCGAGTGGGCTTCCTCGGTGAGCGGCTCAGCGCCGTGGTCGCCGTACACCCCGATCCCGTTGCCGGCCAGGAACGCCGGCTTGTTCGCGCTGCCGGCGATCGCCTCGGCGAGCACCCGCGTCGTGGTGACGCGGCTGTTCATCAGGTCGCCCTGCCACTTCTTGGAGTGCGGGTTCCCCAGCGTGGGGGAGCCGGCCAGGTTGACCACGACGTCGTGGTTCTCGACCACCTCGACCCCGAGCTTCGATCCGTAGGGGTCCCAGCGGACCTCGCTGGGACCCGGTGCCCGTCGTACGAGCGCGGTGACGTGGTGCCCCTGGGTCGCGAGCCCTTCGCGGAGCCTGGTGCCGAGGAAGCCGGACGCACCGGCGATCAGGAAGCGCATGGCCCAACCGTGTCATGCGGGTGTGTACGGCGCACCTCTTGCCCGCGGGCTGGTGCAACGGAATAGGCTCGGCCCTGTGAGTGATTTCGATGTCCTTGTCCTAGGTGCGGGCCCTGGCGGCTACGTCGCCGCCATCCGCGCCTCCCAGCTCGGCCTGAAGGTCGGCGTCGTCGAGAAGAAGTACTGGGGCGGTGTCTGCCTCAACGTCGGCTGCATCCCGTCCAAGGCGCTTCTCCGCAACGCCGAGCTGTCGCACATCCTGACCCACGAGAAGGACAAGTTCGGGATCACCGGCGACGCCTCGATGGACTTCAAGCCGACCCATGCGCGCAGCCGCGAAGTCTCTGACTCCATCGTCAAGGGCGTCCACTTCCTGATGAAGAAGAACAAGATCGAGGAGATCGACGGCTGGGGCACCTTCGTGGACGCCAAGACCATCGAGGTGAAGCTGAACGACGGCGAGACCCGCAAGATCACCGGGGACAACATCATCATCTCCACCGGCGCGACCACGCGGCTGGTCCCGGGCACCGAGCTGTCCGAGAACGTGGTCACCTACGAGGAGCAGATCCTCAACGACCAGCTGCCCGAGTCGATCGTCATCGCGGGCTCCGGAGCCATCGGGGTCGAGTTCGCCTACGTGATGAAGAACTTCGGCGTCGACGTGACCATCGTCGAGTTCCTCGACCGGATGGTGCCGACCGAGGACGAGGAGATCTCCAAGGAGCTCGCCAAGCACTACAAGAAGCTCGGCGTGAAGGTGCTGCTCAAGACCAAGGTCGAGAAGATCGAGGACACGGGCGACAAGGTCAAGGTCACGGTCAGCAAGGACGGCAAGGAAGAGGTCATCGAGACCGACAAGGTGCTGCAGGCCATCGGGTTCGCCCCTCGCCTCGACGGCTACGGCCTCGACAAGACCGGCGTGAAGACCACCGAGCGCGGTGCCATCGCCGTGGACGAGCGTGGCCGCACCAACGTCGACGGCGTCTACGCGATCGGCGACGTCACCGGCAAGCTGATGCTGGCCCACACCGCCGAGGCGATGGGGATCGTCACCGCCGAGACCATCGCCGACCACGACACGATCGAGATCGACTTCGACATGATCCCGCGGGCGACGTACTGCCAGCCCCAGATCGCCTCGTTCGGCTACTCCGAGGCCCAGGCCAAGGAGAAGGGGTACGACGTCAAGGTCGCCAAGTTCCCGTTCTCGGCCAACGGCAAGGCCAAGGGCCTCGGCGACACGTCCGGCTTCGTGAAGCTCGTCGCGGACGCGAAGTACAACGAGATCATCGGCGCCCACCTCATCGGCCCCGACGTCACCGAGCTCCTCCCGGCCCTGACCCTCGCGCAGAAGTGGGACCTCACCGCCGACGAGGTCGCCCGCAACATCTTCGCCCACCCGACCCTCTCCGAGGCGGTCAAGGAAGCCGTCGAGGGGCTGGCCGGGCACATGATCCACATGTAGGTGGGGGGCTGCAGGTTTCACCGGCCGGCCGGTGAAACCGGTCGTTGTGCACCGTTGCAACACCCCACGACGTCAGGGACCGGTGCACAACCCCATCCGCTTTGTCGCCGCGCCCCTTCAGGGGGCCCTGGCGGCTCAGCTCTCCGCCGGCCGTCCCCACGTCACGGCATCGCGTACGACGCTGGGCAGCCCCTCGACCAGCTCGCGGTCAGGTGGTACGCCGAGCGCGCCGTTCACGGTGGAGAACGCCATCCGGAGCGCGATGAAGAGGGTGATCGCCAGGATCTGGGCGTCGTCGTACCCCGCCTCACGCAGCGGCTCGAGATCCGAGGCGGTCGTGGCGTTCGAGTCGGAGGCAACCTGACGGGCCCAGGCTGCGAGGGCGTGCTCGGCCGGGGTCAACGAAGCGTCAGTGCCGGTGAGGACCGAGGCGGACAGCTCGGCGTCCGCGGCGTTGGTCAGCTTCTGACCCCAGGCCAGCGAGCAGTACGAGTCGCCGATGGAGGACGCCGTCGCGGTGACGAGGATGCCGCGCTGACGCACCGAGAGGCCGGCGACGTCCTTGGCGCTCCCCATCAGGCCGAAGAGCGACTCGAGCTCCGCGGGCAGGTGAGCCCAGAGCCGGGTCAGGTTCATGACGTAGCCGGGGTCCTCGAGATCCTCCTCGACCATTGCTTCCGCTGCCGGAGTCTTCGCCGCGGGACCCACGAAGCCGGCCCCCGGCCAGTCGAGGGCGGGATCGTGATCAGCCATGCCCGCGACGATAGGACACGCCCGTGCCCCTGCGCGAGGAACGCCCTCGAGGACGTCATACGAACTGGCTTCAATGGCGACCAGTTCGTACGACGTCCCGGGTGAGGGTCAGACGTCGAAGCTGCCCGACTGCAGGCGCGCCTTGACGTCCTGCAGGAAGCGGCCGGCGTCGGCACCGTCGACGAGCTGGTGGTCGTAGGTCAGCGCGAGGTAGACCATGTGGCGTACGGCGATCGTCTCGCCCAGGTTGGGGTCGTCGATCACGACAGCGCGCTTCACCACTGTGCCCGGCCCGAGGATCGCCACCTGCGGCTTGTTGATGATGGGCGTGTCCCAGAGGGCACCCACGCTGCCGAGGTTGGTGATCGTGAAGGTGCCGCCCGACAGGTCGTCAGGCCCGATCTTGTTGGTGCGCGTGCGCTCTGCGACATCGGCGATCTTCTTGGCGAGGCCGGCGATCGAGAGGTCGCCGGCTTCCTTGACGACCGGCGTGAGCAGGCCCTTCTCGGTGTCCACGGCGAACGCGATGTTCTCGCTGTCGTGGTAGGTCACCTCACCCTTCTCGAGGTCGATGGTGGCGTTCAGCGACGGGTGCGACTTCAGTGCGTCGACCGCAGCCTTGGCGAAGAAGGGCAGGTAGGTGAGCTTCACGCCTTCGCGGGCGAGGAAGTCGGCCTTCACGCTGTCGCGCAGCCGCGCGATGTTGGTGACGTCGACCTCGACGACCTGGGTCAGCTGCGCGGAGGTCTGCAGCGACTCCACCATCCGCTTCGCGATCACCTTGCGCAGCCGGCTCATCGGCTCGGTCTTGCCACGCAGCGGGCTCGGCGTCGACGCGGGCTTGCCGGCGGGCTTCTCCTCGGCGGCAGGAGCCTCCTCGCCCTTGGCCGACTCGGCCGCGGCGAGCACGTCCTGCTTGCGGATCCGGCCACCGACGCCGGTGCCCTTGATGCTGGACAGGTCGACGCCGTGCTCCGAGGCCATCTTGCGCACCAGCGGGGTGACGTAGCTGCCGCCGTCGGAGCTCGAGCCGGACTCCGGCTTGGGCTCGTCCTTGGCAGGCTCTTCCTTGGGCTTCTCCTCGGCCTTCGGCTCCTTCTTCGGCTCGGGCTCCGGCTCGGGCTCGGGCTCCGGCTCCGGCTCGGGCTCTGGCTCGGGCTCGGGCTCGGGCTCGCGGCTCGGGCTCCTCGCTGGAGTCGTCCGCCGAGTCATCCGCGTCGTCGTCGGAGTCGTCCGAGGAACCGGAGCCGTCGCCGATGATGCACAGCTCGGCGCCGACCTCGACGGTCTCGTCCTCCTCGGCCTTGATCTCCTGGAGCGTGCCGGCGATCGGCGAGGGGATCTCGGTGTCGACCTTGTCGGTCGAGACCTCGACGAGCGGCTCGTCCACCTCGACCTCGTCGCCGACCGACTTCAGCCAGCGGGTGATGGTGCCCTCGGTGACGGACTCACCCAGCTCGGGGAGCGTCACGGCCTTGCCGCCACCCCCGCCGCTCTTCTTGGCAGCGGGCTTGGGAGCAGGCTCTTCCTCCTCCTCCATCGACTCGTCCTCGTCAGAGGAGTCCTCGTCGGAAGAGTCGTCGCCGGACTCGTCGTCCGACTCGTCGTCCGAGTCCTCGTCAGCGTCGTCGTCTCCGGAGTCCTCGTCAGACGAGTCGTCCCCAGAGTCCTCGGAGTCGCTCTCGTCGGAGTCGGAGGAACCGCCACCCTCGCCCTCGTCACCGATGATGCACAGCTCGGTGCCGACCTCGACGGTCTCGTCCTCCTCGGCCTTGATCTCGAGGATGGTGCCGGCGACCGGCGAAGGGATCTCGGTGTCGACCTTGTCGGTCGAGACCTCGAGCAGGGGCTCGTCGACCTCGACGGTGTCGCCCACCTGCTTGAGCCAGCGGGTGATCGTGCCTTCGGTGACGGACTCGCCCAGTTCGGGGAGCTTCACGGGTGTCGACATCGGGTTCCTTCGCTCGTTTCTTCAGTCCGGTGTGAGGCTAGTCCAGAGTCCAGCAGGTCAGGTGTGCGCGTGCAACGGTTTGCCCGCCAACGCGAGGTGGGCCTCGCCGAGGGCCTCGTTCTGGGTGGGGTGCGCGTGCACCAGGGGAGCCACGTCCTCAGGGTAGGCGTCCCAGTTGTAGATCAGCTGGGCCTCCCCGATGAGCTCCCCGACGCGCGCACCCACCAGGTGTACGCCGACCACGGGCCCGTCGGTGACCCGCACCAGCTTGACGAATCCCTGGGTGGCGAGGATCTGGCTCTTGCCGTTGCCGCCGAGGTCGTAGGTGAGCGTCTCGACGCCGTCTCCGTGCTTCTCTCGCGCCTGGGCCTCGGTCAGCCCCACGGAGGCGACCTCGGGCTCGCAGTAGGTGACGCGCGGGATGCCGGTCTCGTCGATGACCGCGGGGGAGAGGCCGGCGATCTCCTCCGCGACGAAGACTCCCTGCTGGAACCCGCGATGCGCGAGCTGCAGACCCGGGACGATGTCGCCGACGGCGTACACACCTTCCACGTTGGTCCGGCAGCGCTCGTCGGTCGTCACGAAGCCGCGGTCCATCGCGACGCCCTGCTCCTCGTAGCCGAGCCCCTCGGTCACCGGCCCGCGTCCCACGGCCACGAGCAGCAGGTCGGCCTCGAAGGTCTTGCCGCCTTCCACCGTCAGGGTGACGCTGTCGTCACCGACCGCGACGGACTCGAACCGGGTGCCCGTGGAGAAGCCGATCTTGCGCTTGCGGAAGGCGCGCTCGAGGGCCTTGGACGACTGCTCGTCCTCGGCCGGCACGAGGTGGGGCAGCGCCTCGATGATGGTCACCTCGGCGCCGAAGGAGCGCCAGACGCTGGCGAACTCGCAGCCGATCACGCCGCCGCCGAGCACGATCACCGAGGCCGGGACGCTCTCGAGCCGGAGCGCCTGCTCGGAGGTGAGGATCCGCTCGCCGTCGACCTCGAGACCGGGCAGCGAGCGGGAGTAGGAGCCGGAGGCCAGGACGACCGCCTTCCCGACGTACGACGCCGTCGCTTGCGCTGAGCCTGTCGAAGTGACCTCGACCGTGTGTGGGCCGGTGAGGCGGCCGGTGCCCTCGACGACGGTGATGCCGCGGCTCTTGATGAGACCGGCGAGACCCTTGAACAACCGGCTCACGACACCGTCCTTGTACGCGTTGACCCCGGGCATGTCGATGCCCTCCAGGGTGGCTCGTACCCCGAACTTCTCGGACCCACGCGCCGCGTCAGCGACCTCGGCAGCGTGCAGCAGTGCCTTGGTCGGGATGCAGCCGACGTGGAGGCAGGTTCCGCCGAGCTTGTCCTTCTCCACGAGGGCGACACTCAACCCGAGCTGGGCGGCGCGGAGTGCGCACGCGTAGCCACCGGACCCCGCTCCCAGGATCACGATGTCGAAGTCGTTGTGCTCTGGCACGTCTGCCACCTCCCCGTGGTCCGGCCCGTTCTGCGGTTCGACGTTCATCCAATCACCCGGGGCCGACGCGGTCGAAACAGCCCGGTTAGCGCGTGTGTCGACCGTCGATGCAGCACACTTGGGGCCATGGGTCTGCTCGATCGGTTCCGGCGCGGTGGCCGGCATGGTGGCGGCGTGGGTGGTGGCGGCACCACGCGCATCTCCGACGACGCCGACCAGCGGCACCTGCTGGACTTCGTCCGGACGCGCCGTGGAGTCGAGGGTTTCGTGGAGCCGCGCACCACGGTCACGGACGTGACGCTGCTCCTCGTGGCCCACGACGGGGAATGGACCCGGCGCCGGGTGCCGTCGGTGCACTGGGCGCACGAGTTCTCCAACAAGAACGGCGTGCCGAGCTATGACGCGGCGCTCGTCGGGATCCCGGCGCGCATGCGGGAGTACAACCGGCGCGAGAAGGAGCGGAAGAAGCAGCAGCTCCGCCGGGACCTCGACGGGACCCCGGAGGACGACTAGGAGTCGGAGTCCTCCGGCTCGGACGGCTCGGACGGCTCGCCGGCCAGCGCGGCGGCGTACGCCACCAGCGTCGTGATGCCGTAGCCCGTCGCGCCTGAGGGGACGTGCCCCCACGGGCCACCGGTGTTCCACGCGGGTCCGGCGATGTCGAGGTGTGCCCACGGCTTGTCACCCACGAACTCGCTGAGGAAAGCTGCCGCGAACAGCGCCGACCCCCACCGGACCCAGTTGTGCTGCAGCACGTCGGCGACCTTGCTGTCCCGGACCGCCTCGCGGCTCTCGTCGGAGATCGGCAGTCGCCAGAGCATCTCGCCGCTCGTCTCGGCGGCAGCGGCGACTCCGTCGACCGTGGCATCGTCGCCGAACACGCCGGACACCTTCTCGCCCAGGGCGACGATGCAGGGGCCGGTCAGCGTCGCCACGTCGATGATGGCGTCGTGGTCGGACTCGGCGGCGATCGCGAGCGCATCGGCCAGGATCAGCCGCCCCTCCGCGTCGGTGTTGGTCACCTCGACCGTCTGGCCGTCGTACATCGTCAGCACGTCGCCGGGCCGCATCGAGGCGCCGGACACCATGTTCTCCGCCATCGGGGCGTACGTCGTCACGGCGACCGGCAGGTCGAGCTCGGCGATCGCGAAGGTCGCGGCGAGCACGGCGGCCGCACCCCCCATGTCGTACTTCATCGTGGCCATCGAGCTTCCCGGCTTGATGGTCAGCCCGCCCGAGTCGTAGGTGATGCCCTTCCCGACGAACGCGACGCGTCCTCGGGCGTCCTCGGGCTCCCAGGTCAGCTTGACCATCCGCGGCGGGTTGGCCGATCCCTGGCCGACACCCAGGATGCCGCCGCAGCCGAGACGTTCGAGGTCGTCCACCCCGAGGACCTCGATGGCGACCTTCGGCTTGCTCCGGCGCCCGGTGAGCTCCTTGCCCAGGGCCACGACCGCGTCGGAGAAGAGCTCGGGCGTGAGGTCGTTCGGCGGGGTGTTGACCCAGTCGCGAGCACGGTTCACCAGGTCCGCGACCGTCTGCGCCGCCTCGAACGCGGACACCGTGTCCTGGCGCCGGGCCGCATCGCTGAGGATCGACACGTCCGCCAGCCCGGCCTCGTCGGACCGGGACTTGTAACGCTTGAACGAGTAGCTGCCGGCCACGAACCCGCCGGTCACCGCACCGACGTGCTCGGCGTCGTGGGCGGGCAGGGCGACGGCCACGGAAGCAGCGTTCCCGGTGTTGCGTGCCGCCACGCCGGCTGCCCGCCGGACCCGTTCGAGGTCGAGCGAGTCCGCGGAGCCGAGGCCCACCACGAGCAGCTGAGCCGCCGTGATGGCGCCGGCGGTCGGCACCCGCAACACCTCGCCGGGATCCCCGCGGAAGCCCATCGAGTTGAGCAGCGGCTTCAGCTTGCGTCCGTACGCCGCCGCGACGTCCTCGGCGCCTGGGCCGGCCACCAGATCCCCCTTGGAGGTGCGGACCACGCCGATCACGACCAGGTCGGTGCGGGTCTTCGCCGGACTGCCCTTGCGGAGCGTGTACGTCGTCACGAGGGATGAGCCTAGTGGGCACCAGGGCCCGCCCTGCTCACCGCCATCGACTCGGTGGCAGGCGGCTGCGGTAACTTTCCACGCATGTCGCTCACGCAGTCGCCGCTCCACGACCGCCACGTCGCCGCCGGAGCGAAGCTCGCCGAGTTCGGTGGGTGGGAGATGCCGCTGGAGTACCCCACCGGCGTCCTGAAGGAGCATGCCGCGGTTCGCGGCTCGGTCGGTGTCTTCGACGTCAGCCACCTCGGCAAGATCGTCGTGCGTGGCGGCGGAGCCGTCGACTACCTGAACGCCTGCCTGAGCAACGACCTCGGGAAGATCGGTCCCGGCCAGGCGCAGTACACCCTCGCCTGTGACGCGGCGACCGGCGGCATCGTCGACGACCTGATCGCCTACTACCGCGACGACGACCACGTGCTGCTCGTCCCCAACGCCGCCAACTCCGCCGAGATCATGCGCCGGCTCGAGGCGGGCAAGCCTGACGGGCTCGCCCTCACCGACCACCACCGGACCCACGCGGTGCTGGCCGTGCAGGGGACGAAGTCCGATGAGGTGCTGAGCGCGGTCGGGCTGCCCGTCGGTCACGACTACATGTCCTTCGAGGTCGCCTCGTTCGAGGGGTACGACGTCGTGGTGTGCCGGACGGGCTACACGGGGGAGCGCGGCTACGAGCTGATCGCCGAGAACGACGCGGCCCCGGCACTCTGGGACGCCATCCTCGCCGCGGGAGAGCCGCACGGGATCCTGCCCTGTGGACTGGGAGCCCGTGACACCTTGCGCACCGAGATGGGCTACCCGCTGCACGGCCAGGACATCAGCCTCGAGGTCACCCCCAACCAGGGACGTGTCGGCTGGGCCGTCGGCTGGTCGAAGCCCGCGTTCTGGGGCAAGGAGCCGCTCGTCGCCGAGAAGGAGGCCGGCGCCCGGGTCACCCTGCGGGGACTGGTCGCCCAGGGACGGGGCATCGCTCGACCGGGGATGAGCGTGAAGATCACCCAGGACCTCCCGATCGGTCACATCACGTCGGGCACCTTCTCGCCCACCCTGCGCAAGGGCATCGCGCTGGCCCTGATCAACAGCCAGATCCAGCTCGGCGCCGAGGTCCTGGTCGACGTCCGCGGCCGGCCCGAGGTGTTCGTCGTGACCAAGCCGCCCTTCGTCGACACCGACGTCCGTGAGTCCTGACCACCACACGCTTCCAACCGAGAGGGGTCCCTCGTGACCAACACTCCTGAGCCCGCCTTCGGCAGCTCGGTCCGCAAGCAGGACCAGGTGCCCTGGTGGTGGCAGCAGCTGGACGCGGACGGCCGGGTGATGGACGTCGAGGAGCGCACCGAGTTCCCGACGCGCAGCGACGCCGAGACCTGGCTGGGCGAGGCCTATCCCGACCTCGCCGAGGACGGCGTCTCGTCGGTGACCCTGTTCGAGGGCGACCGCGAGGTCTACGGCCCGATGTCGCTCGAGGCCGGCTGAACCAGTCAGCGCCGGCTGAGACAGCTAGCGGGGAGCGCCGCCGATCTTGACCAGGGGCTTGGGCATCCGCAGCCAGCGCAGCTGCAGCACCCGCAGGAGCGTGTAGAAGGTCGTCCCCTTGAGGTTCTCGTCCGGGAACTTCTCGCGCAGCGCGCGCTTGAGCCGGAACATCAGCCACACGCTGTCGATGGCCACCACCAGGATGGTCGTCGTCCAGAGGGCGTTGCTGAACTTCAACAGGCTGGTGTTGCCGGAGTACTGCAGGACCATGATCACGACCAGCAGGGGCAGCAGGAACTCCGCGATCGAGACGCGAGCGTCGACGTAGTTGCGGATGAACCGCTTGACCGGGCCCTGGTCGCGTTTGGGCAGGTAGCGCTCGTCACCGGTCTTCATGCCCTGGCGCACCTTGGCGTTGGAGTCCGCGCGGCGCTCGCGCAGCAGCTTCTGCGCCGCCTTCTTGTCCATCCCTGCCTTCGCCCGCTCCTTGCGTGCGGCCTCGGCCTCCTTGCGGGTCGGCGTCGGCCGGCCCTTGGCGCCGGGACCCTTGGGGTCGACGGGGGCGGGCGGGGTGTCGTCTTTGCTGGTACGGCGGAACACGGGGCCTTCCGAGGCATGAGCGATGAACACGGATGAGGACCGGGGGAGTGACCGGTCGAGCCGCCAGCCTACCTGTCACGGGCCCGCGACTTGTCGCCGTCGGACCCTCGTTCGGCTGGGTCGGGTTCGGTAGGTTGATCGGCATGAGCATGATGAAAAGGATCAGCACGATCTTCCGGGCCAAGGCCAACCGGGCCCTCGATGCTGCCGAGGACCCCCGCGAGACGCTCGACTACAGCTACCAGCGCCAGCTCGAGATGCTGACCAAGGTACGTCGGGGGGTCGCGGACGTGGCGACCAGCCGCAAGCGGATCGAGCTCCAGCGCAACCAGCTGCAGACGCAGGCGGGCAAGCTCACGGAGCAGGCGCAGAAGGCGCTCGGGATGGGGCGTGAGGACCTCGCCCGCGAGGCGTTGACGCGCAAGTCCGCCCTGACCGGCCAGATCGCCGACCTCGAGGCCCAGCACGCGCAGCTGCAGGGCGAGGAGGAGAAGCTCACGCTCGCCTCCCAGCGGCTGCAGGCCAAGGTCGAGTCGTTCCGCACCCGCAAGGAGACCATCAAGGCGACGTACACCGCCGCGGAGGCGCAGACCCGCATCGGTGAGGCGTTCTCGGGCATCTCCGAGGAGATGGGCGACGTCGGGATGGCGGTCCAGCGTGCCGAGGACAAGACCCAGGCCATGCAGGCCCGGGCCGGTGCCATCGACGAGCTGATCGCCTCCGGCGCGCTCGACGACGCCAGCTCGGTCAACCGTGGTGACGACATCAGCCGGGAGCTCGAGTCGATGAGCGCCCAGTCCGACGTCGAAGCCGAGCTGGCCGCGCTCAAGGGCAACGCCCCGCAGGCGATCGACGCCCCCGAGGCCCCTGCCCAGGAGGACCCTGTCATCGAGGACTCCCCGGTGGAGAAGGGGCAGCAGCCGTGATCGTCCGCATCCTGGGCGAGGGCCAGCTCGAGGTCGCAGACGACCAGCTCGACGCGCTCAACGAGCTCGACCGCGCGGTCGAGTCGGCCGTCGAGTCCGGTGACGAGTCGGCCTTCGCCGCCTCGCTGGCGGCCCTCCTGGACGGCGTACGCCGCTCTGGGAGCCCGCTCGCCGAGGACTCCCTCGACGACTCCGACCTGATCCTGCCGCCGGCGGACGCCACCATCGAGGAGGTCCGCGAGCTCCTCGAGGGCGACGGGCTCATCCCGGGCTGAAGCTCACGGATCGAAACTCCCAGGCCTCGCCGAACGTTCTCCTGACATGCCCCGCACCCGATTCGTCCCCGACACCGGCCTGACCCTGCGCATGACCGCGGTCATGTTCCTGCTGGGCGGGCTGCTCGTGGTGGTTGTCGTGGGGCTGATGGCAGCCGTCAACAGCCCTGGGCTCGCCGTGCTCATCGGGCTGGGTGGCATCGGCTTCGCGTTCTTCCAGTGGTGGTACTCCGACAAGGCCGCGATGCGTGCCATGCGCGCCCGGGAGGTCACGCCGGAGGAGGCCCCCGAGCTGCACGGGATGATCGACCGGCTGTGCGCGATGGCCGACATGCCCAAGCCGAGGGTCGCGATCGCGGACACCGACCTGCCGAACGCCTTCGCGACCGGCCGCTCACCGAACCGGTCCGTGGTCTGCGTGACCACCGGCATCCTGCGCACCATCAACGCCGAGGAGCTCGAGGGCGTGCTGGCGCACGAGCTCTCCCACGTCGCGCACCGCGACGTCCTGGTGATGACCGTGGCCTCGTCGGCCGGCATCGTCGCGGGGATGGTCACCCGGATGGCCCAGTTCGGCGGCCTCGGCCTCGGCCGGTCGCGAAACAACAACAACAGCGGAGGCGGCATCGGCTTCTTCGCCGTGCTCCTGATCAGCCTGGCCGTCTACGCGGTCAGCTTCGTGCTGCTCCGCCTCCTCTCGCGCTACCGCGAGCTGTGCGCCGACCGTTCGGGCGCCTACCTCACCCAGAAGCCCTCGGCGCTGGCATCGGCGCTGACCAAGATCAGCGGCCAGATGAACGCCGTCCCGGAGCGCGACCTGCGCGCGGCGAAGCCGATGAACGCGTTCTTCATCGCGCCCGCCATCCGCGGCCTGTCGCTGGGCACGCTCACCGCCACCCACCCCCCGCTGGAGCAGCGCCTCGACCAGCTCGCCAAGATCGCCGCGAGCCTCGGGCAGACCCGCTAGATGGGTCTCTGGGACGCCCTGAGGGGCCAGTCGAAGCCCAAGCAGGCGAACCTCGACGCCCTCTTCGGCCTGCCCTCGGCCGCCCTGACGCTGGAGGCCGCGATGGGACTGCACCCCTCCGGCATCGGGTCGGTGTGCTTCCGCGCGGCCGAGGGCCAGGCCGCGGTCGCGACCCAGCAGGAGGCCGTCCGCGCTCGTGGCCGCCGACGGCGGCCCGACCACCGAGAGCCGGGTGGACGAGTACGGCTACACCTGGCTGACCGTGCGTGCGGCCCCGGAGGACACCAGCTCGCTGGTGACCGACCTGCACGCGGTGAACTCCGCGCTGGAGGCGCAGGGGTTCGGCAGCGGGCTGCTCTGCTCGACCGTCGGCTTCCGCGACGACAGCGGGACTCCGACCTACCTCGTCTACCTCTACAAGCAGGGCACCTTCTACCCGTTCTGCCCGACGGGGGCGAACAGCCGCGACTCACTGAGCGAACGTCAGGTCCGCGACGCCGTCGGTGCGGACCTCCCGATCGAGGAGGACACCGCCCGCTGGATGCCGATCTGGGGGATCACCGAGGTCTGACCCGGCCAGGTCGTCTCGCAACGAGAAACGGCGGCTGTCTGGACTCCAGACGATGGGGAACACTCACGCCCGGAGGGTACGACGACCGCTCGTAGCCCACGTCGCCGCGAGAGGACACCGCTGAGGGTGAAGAACGAAGACATCACCCGCGAGGCGGAGATCCTGTCCTACGACCTGCTCGGCAAGCCGCCACTGCCGGCCCTCCAGCGCATCGTCGCGACCGCCGCGGCCATGTGCGAGGTGCCGAACGCGGAGATCAACGTGATCACCGCGACGAAGCAGCACCACCTCGCCGCCGTGGACCTCAACGTCGATGTCTCCGACAAGGAGGACTCGCTGTGCGGCCGCGTCGTCGAGTGGCCCGAGCAGCACGTCGCGATCAGTGATGCGCGTGAGCACGAGCTGCTGAGCACCAGCCCCTTCGTCAGCGGGGCGCTGGGGGAGATCGTGTTCTACGCCGCCACCAAGCTGATCGCCCCGTCAGGCAACGTGCTGGGCACCTTGTGCATCTTCGACGACCACGAGGTCCAGCTCGCCCCGGAGAAGCTGCGGATGCTGGACCTGCTGGCCTCGGCCGTCGTCGAGGTGCTCGAGACGCACCGCAGCCAGAACAAGCTGCTCGACCTGCTCGAGCGCGCGTTCGACGGTCATCGCGAGATGCGCGCCTCCCACGAGAGGCTCGACCAGTTCGCAGGCCAGGTGAGCCATGAGCTCCAGGGCCCGTTGGCCTCCATCGCGCTGATCTTCCAGATGCTCGAGGAGAAGGAGAGCGTGCGGGCAGACCAGGAGCTCGGGTTCCTGATCGCTGCCGGCCAACGCAGCGCCGGACGGATGGAGGAGACGATCCTCGACCTGATGGACTACGCCACGCTCGGGGGCCAGCTCAGCCCGGAGCTGGCCGACCTCTCGGTGCTCGCCCGCGAGGTGGTGGAGGACCTGGGGCAGGTGATCGGCGAGGCGCACGTCGACATCGGCGACCTGGGGTCGGCGTACGCCACCCCGTCGTCGCTGCGAGCGGTCTTCTCGAACCTGATCTCGAACGCCGTGAAGTACAGCGCGCCGGTGGCCCTGCCCCGCGTGGTGGTCCGTTCCGAGAGGCGGGGGGCCCAGGTGCGCGTCACCGTGTCGGACAACGGCCCGGGGGTACCCGCCTCGGAGCGCGAGAGCATCTTCGACCTTCTCGGCCGAGGCACCTCCGACGTGGCCGGTCACGGGATCGGGCTGGCCACCTGCGCTGTGATCATGAAGGCCCACGGAGGCAGGCTCGGTGTCGAGCCCGCACCCGGCGGCGGCGCGTGCTTCTGGTTCGAGCTCCCCACGGCCGCCACCGACCCGGTGGAGTGAGCCGCTCAGTCCCGGTGTGACTTGCCCGGCAGGTCGAGCATCCGCTGCAGCGCCAGCTTGGCCCACCGCTCGGTCTCGGGGTCGACCTCGATCACGTTGACCAGCTGACCCTCGGCCAGCGACTCCAGGGCCCAGACCAGGTGGGGCAGGTCGATGCGGTTCATGGTCGAGCAGTAGCAGACGGTCCGGTCGAGGAAGACGATGTTCTGCTCGGGGTGGGCGTCGGCCAGGCGCTTGACCAGGTTGAGCTCGGTGCCGATCGCCCAGGACGTGCCGGGTGGAGCGGCCTCGACGGTCTTGATGATGAACTCGGTGGACCCGACCAGATCCGCCTCGAGGACGACCTCGTGGCGGCACTCCGGGTGCACCAGGATCTTGACGTCGGGGATGTTCGCGCGCAGGGCGTGCACGACCTCGACGGAGAAGCGGCCGTGCACCGAGCAGTGGCCCTTCCACAGGATCACCCGGGCGTCACGCAGCTGTTCGACGGTGAGCCCGCCCCTGGGGAGGAGCGGGTTCCAGACCACGCAGTCCTCGAGCGTGAAGCCCATGTCGAGGACCGCGGTGTTGCGGCCGAGGTGCTGGTCGGGCAGGAAGAGCACCTTCGTGTCGGGACCCTGCTGCTCGAAGGCCCACTCGAGCGCAGCCTGCGCGTTCGAGGACGTGCACACCGCGCCGCCGTGACGGCCGCAGAACGCCTTGATGTCCGCCGAGGAGTTCATGTAGGTCACGGGTACGACGAGGTCGGCGACCCCGGCGTCGGTGAGCGCCTCCCAGGTGTCCTCCACCTGCGCGAGCCGGGCCATGTCGGCCATCGAGCACCCGGCGGCGAGGTCGGGGAGCACCACCTTCTGCTCGGGCGCGGTCAGGATGTCCGCGGACTCGGCCATGAAGTGCACGCCGCAGAAGACGATGTACTCGGCCTCGGGTCTCGCCGCGGCGTCGCGCGCCAGCTTGAACGAGTCGCCGGTGACGTCGGCGAACTCGATCACCTCGTCGCGCTGGTAGTGGTGACCCAGCACGAACACCTTGTCGCCGAGCCTCTCCTTGGCGCGGCGAGCACGTGCGACCAGGTCCGGGTCGGAGACCGCGGGCAGGTCGCCGGGACACTCCACCCCCCGCTCCGAGGAACGGTCGGTACCGAGACCCAGCGGCAGCAGCGGGAGGTCGACAGTCGTCATGCCGAAATCCTCCCACCCGGCCCGGGGAGCCGCGTGGGAGGGCGCACGGCAGGATGGGACCCATGCACGTGGTCTTCGCCCCCGACAAGTTCGCCGGCACCCTCACCGCCCTCGAGGCCGCAACGGCCATGGCGACCGGGTGGTCGCGCCGTGCCCCGGACGACACGCTGGTGCAGGTGCCGATGTCCGACGGCGGCCCGGGATTCGTCGACGTGCTGCACGTCGCGCTCGGCGGTGACCTGCACGCGGTGACCGTGAGCGGCCCCTACGGGTCACCGGTCCCCGCCGCGGTGCTCAGCGTTGGCGACACGGCGTACGTCGAGAGCGCGCAGTCGGTCGGCCTGCACCTGACCGAGCCGGCTGACCGCGACCCGGAACGGGCCACCACGGCCGGTCTCGGCGAGGTCCTCGGCCACGCACTCGACACCGGCGCCAAGCGGATCATCGTCGGTCTCGGCGGGTCCGCCACCAACGATGCCGGTGCCGGCCTGCTCGCAGCGCTGGGTGCCACTGCGGAGGGCGGCGTGCTCGACCAGGGGCCGGCGGGCCTGACCGACCTCACCTCGGTCACCCTCAGCGCCGCCCAGGCCAGGTTCGAGGGGATCGAGCTGGTGCTGGCCAGCGACGTGGACAACCCGCTGCTCGGCATCAACGGCGCCACCAAGATCTACGGTCCGCAGAAGAACCTGCCCGAGGAGCGGCTGGTCACCGTCGACGGATGGCTGCAGCACTTCGCCGACCTCACGGACCGCAAGCTCGCCACCCAGAAGGGCGCGGGCGCCGCCGGCGGCCTCGGGTTCGCGCTGATGCTGCTCGGGGGGACCCGGCAGTCGGGGGTCACGCTGGTCTCCGAGGCAGTCGGGCTCTCGGACCTGGTGCGCGGCGCCGACCTGGTGGTCACCGGCGAAGGCGCCTTCGACTTCTCCTCACGCTCCGGCAAGGTGCCGTACGGCGTCGCGGAGGTCGCCGCGCAGGAGCTGGTGCCGTGCATCGCCCTGGCCGGTCAGGTGCTCGTCGGCTCGCGCGAGATGCGCGCGCTGGGGGTGGAGTCGGCGTACTCGATGGTCGAGCTGGTGGGGGAGGAGCGGGCGCTCGGCGCTCCCGCCGAGGCACTGGCCGACCTCGCTGCCCGCACGGCACGCACCTGGTCGCGCTGAGACCGGACTCTCGCGACCTCGGCGGGGATGCGAGGAATAACCGCCGATGTGCGACCATTGACTAGTCACAAGCGCACCCCGATCAGCCACTGGAGAGCACCCATGACCGAGCAGCTCGAAACCGCACCCGAGACCCGCACCGACGGCATCAACGTCAGCGACACCGCGGCGTCGAAGGTCAAGAGCCTCCTGGCACAGGAGGGCCGCGACGACCTGCAGCTCCGGATCGCCGTCCAGCCCGGCGGTTGCTCCGGCCTCCGCTACCAGCTCTTCTTCGACGAGCGGAACCTCGACGGCGACCTCGTCACCGACTTCGACGGCGTTTCCGTGGTCGTGGACCGGATGAGCATCCCCTACCTCAACGGCGCGACGATCGACTTCGTCGACTCCATCGAGAAGCAGGGCTTCACCATCGACAACCCCAACGCCGGTGGCTCCTGCGCCTGCGGGGACTCGTTCCACTGATCGTCTGAAATGCACAAGAGGCGCCGTCCCCGTGGGGACGGCGCCTCTTGCGCGTTCTGGCTTGGTCAGTCGAGGTGCAGGTGCATCCGCGAGGCGAGGTGAGCGGCCGCTTCGCTGACCTCGATCTCGGGCTTGGCGGCCTGACGAGGGAAGTGGTCGAACTCGAGCGAGGGGGCCGGCATGGTGATCGAGGTGTTGTCGATGCGCTGGCGTGGCAGGCTGATCCTGCTGCCGCAGGCGGTGCAGTCGTCGTGCATCTGGTCGGCTGTGTCCTGGTCGTCGTAGGCAAGGCGCTCGTAGCTCATGTCCTCGACGGTAGGGGCTACCAATGGGTAGTCACGGGTGTACCGCTCGGTAGTGTTCGCGTCTCGCAAAGGTTTCACTTCGCCGTAACAAACAAGGACCTCCATGTCACTGCTCATCGCAGGCTCCATCGCCACCGACCACCTGATGACGTTCGGCGGCAAGTTCGCCGACTCACTGGTGGTGGACCAGCTCGACAAGCTCTCGGTCTCCTTCCTGGTCGACGACCTGGAGATCCGCCGCGGCGGCTGCGCCGGCAACATCGCCTTCGGCCTGAGCCGACTCGGGGCGCGCCCTGTGCTCGTGGGCGCGGCGGGTGAGGACTTCGCCGACTACCGCTCCTGGCTCGAGCGCCACGGCGTGGACTGTGACTCGGTGCGGATCTCCGAGGACCTGCACACCGCACGGTTCGTGTGCACCACCGACGTGACGATGGCGCAGTTCGCCAGCTTCTACCCGGGCGCGATGAGCGAGGCGAGGCTGATCGAGCTCGCCCCCATCGTGAAGCGGGTCGGCGATCCCACGTTCGTGCTCGTCGGGCCCGACGACCCGCAGGGGATGGTCCGGCACACCGAGGAGTGCCGGCAGCGGGGCTACCCGTTCATCGCGGACCCGAGTCAGCAGCTGGCCTTCGGTGAGGGCGAGATGATCCGTGCCCTGGTGGACGGGGCGGCGTACCTGTTCAGCAACGAGTACGAGTCCCACCTGATCGAGTCCAAGACCGGGTGGTCCGCCGACGAGATCCTGTCCCGCGTGGGCACCCAGGTGATCACGCTGGGCTCGGCCGGGGTGCGGATCGTGGGCACCGACCAGGAGACCATCGAGGTGCCCGCCGTCCCGGGCGTCACTGCCGTGGAGCCGACCGGTGTCGGCGACGCCTTCCGCTCCGGGTTCCTGGCGGCACTGGCCTGGGAGCTGCCGCACGAGCGCGCTGCCCAGGTCGGCTGCGTGCTCGCGGCGTACGTCGTGGAGCAGGTCGGCACGCAGGAGTACTCCTTCACCGCCAACCAGTTCGTCGCGCGGGTCGCTGCGGCGTACGGCGAGGAAGCCGCCGCTGACGTGCGGCCCCACCTCAGCTGAGCCGGCGCACCAGATAGGTCGGTACGCCGTCCGGGGCGATCTGCGAACCGGCGTACTCCTGACCGCGCATGCGGCACCACGCCTGCACGTCGACTCGCGCTGCGGCGTCGTCGGACGCGACGCCGATGACGGCGCCCACCTCGACGCCGGCGAACGCCTTGGCGAGCTCGATGATCGGTCGCGGGCACGGCATCCCGCGGCAGTCGAGCTCGAGGGAGAGGTGCTCACTCATCGGGGCACGCCGGACTCGGCACGAAGACGCTCGACGAGCGCCGGCAGGGCGTCCGCGAGGCGCTGGACCTGGGCAGGGTCGGTCTCGCGACCGAAGGACACGCGGACGTTGCCGTGGGTGAGCGCCCCCATCGCGGCCAGCACGTGGCTGGGCTCGAGGGTGCTGGCCGTGCACGCCGAACCGCTCGCCACGGCGAAGCCGAGTCGGTCCAGCTCGGTGACCAGGGTCTCGCCGTCCACGTAGAGGCACGAAAAGGCGACGATGTGGGCCAGCCTCCGGTCCGGCGCCAGGAACAGCTCGGTGTCCGGGATCGACCGCACGGCCTCGGCCACCGAAGCAGCCATCGAGGCGTGCGCCGGGGCGAGCTGGTCCTGCTCCTCGAGGCCCGCCCGCAGGGCGGCGGCGGCCGCCAGCGCTGCGGGGACGTTCTCGAAGCCGGTCGCACGCTCGTCGACGCGCTCATCCCCCGGGAACGGGTTGCGCCAGCGCGCCGACCGGCGCACCAGCAGCACACCGACCCCTGCAGGGCCGCCCCACTTGTGCGCCGAGGCGGCCGCTGCCGCCCAGGCGTCAGGCAGCGGGACCCGGCCCGCGGAGGCGCACACGTCGACGAACAGCGGCGCCTCGACGGCCCGACCCACGTCGTCCACCGGTTGGAGCACCCCGACCTCGGGGTTGGCGGACTGCAGCGCCACGACGGCTGGCTCACCGTGCTCCTGCACCGCGGTCGCTGACGGAAACGGGGGAGACCCGCCCGTGGCGGTCGACCGGGAGGGTCTCGAAGCGCCCACCGTGCACCGCGTGCCAGGCGCCTGCCTGCAGCACCGCGGAGTGCTCGACGCTCGAGGCCAGCAGCAGGTCCGACTGCCGGGCCCGTCCGCGGAGCAGTCCGAGCACGCCGAGATGTACGGCGTGCGTGCCGCTGGGCGTGAAGGTCACCTCGTCCGGGCGGACACCGAGACACTCGGCCACCACGGCGCGCGCGTTGTCGAGCATCAGCCGGGCCTGCCGTGCCTCGTGGTGCAGGCGCCTCGGATCGGCGTACCCACTGCTCAGGGCCCGCTCGAGCACCTCCCGCGCGGCGGGGTGCAACGGTTCCCCCGAGGCGTGGTCGAGGTACGCGCGCGGGGCTTCCTTCACACGTCGAAACCTACCCGCGCCCTGCCCGCCGTCCGGGGTCCCCTGAGTAGTAGGGTTCGATTGTCCTCAACTGGTCAGAAGTCCGTGTCAGCTTGAAGAAAGGGCTCGTCCGTGAGTCTGGAGCACCCTCTCCGCTTCCGCCGCGCGGCGCTGGTAGGCCTGATGGCCACGGCGCTGCTGTTCCTGAGCGGTTGCTCGGCTGATACCGAAGACGAGATCAAGCGTCTCGCGCTGCCGGTCGGCGCCACCAAGGAGGCGCCGTTCGTCCACGACCTGTGGATGTGGTCCTGGCTGGCCGCCATGGTCACCGGTGTCGTCGTGTGGGGACTGATCTTCTTCGTCTCCGTGCGCTATCGCCGCCGCAGCGAGACCGAGATCCCGATCCAGACGCGCTACAACCTGCCGATCGAGATCTTCTACACGATCGCGCCGATCATGATGGTGGTCGTCTTCTTCTACTTCACCCTGGACACCCAGGACAAGGTCCTGCACGTCGACAAGAACCCCGACGAGACGGTCACCGTCGTCGGGCAGCAGTGGTCGTGGACGTTCAACTACAACCTCGGCTACGACGAGGGCTCGGACGCCTACAAGGCGGTCGACGGCAAGGAGGTCGTCCACGAGGGTGGCACGACGGCCGACCGGCCGACGCTCTGGCTGGTCAAGGACAAGAGCGTCACGTTCAACCTCGCCTCGCCCGACGTGATCCACTCCTTCTGGGTGCCCGCGTTCCTGTTCAAGATGGACGTCGTGCCGGGGCGGCACAACGAGTTCAGCGTCACGCCCACCCGCACCGGCACCTTCGAGGGCAGGTGTGCCGAGCTGTGCGGCGTCTACCACTCGCGGATGCTGTTCGACGTGAAGGTGGTCGACCAGGAGGCCTACGACGCACACCTGGCTGAGCTCGCCGAGTCGGGCAACACCGGTCCGGCCCTGGGCGCCTCGGAGGTCGACAAGACCCCCGGACTGAAGTCTGAAGACACCACTGGAGGTCAAGAGTGACTGCCGTCTCTGACGCGCCCGCCGGCGCTCGCGTGGACGCCCCCAGCCACACGCTGGGGCAGCAGCTGGTGAAGATCATCACCACCACGGACCACAAGCTGATCGGCAAGCTCTACTTGTCGACCGCGTTCATCTGGTTCCTGATCGGCGGCGTGATGGCGCTGCTGATCAGGTCCGAGCTGGCCTTCCCGGGACAACAGGTGGTCAACGAGGAGCTCTACAACCAGCTCTTCACGATGCACGGCACGATCATGCTGCTGCTGTTCGCCACACCGCTGTTCTTCGGCTTCGCCAACGTCTTGATGCCGCTCCAGATCGGTGCGCCGGACGTCGCGTTCCCGCGGCTGAACATGCTCAGCTACTGGTTCTACCTCTTCGGTGGGATCATCGCGGCCTCCGGCTTCCTCAGCCCCGAGGGCGCCGCCGACTTCGGCTGGACCGGTTACACCCCGCTGTCGAACGCCATCCGGTCGCCCGGGATCGGCGGCGACCTCTGGGTGATGGGCCTGTGGCTCGCCGGACTCGGCACCATCCTGGGTGCGGTCAACTTCGTGACCACGATCATCTGCATGCGCGCGCCCGGCATGACGATGTTCCGGATGCCGATCTTCACCTGGAACGCGCTGGTCACCAGCCTGCTCGTGCTGATCGCGTTCCCGATCTTCGCCGCAGCCCTGCTGGCCCTGGAGGCCGACCGCAAGCTCGGGGCCCACGTCTTCGACCCCAACCACGGTGGCCCGATCCTGTGGCAGCACCTGTTCTGGTTCTTCGGGCACCCGGAGGTCTACATCATCGCGCTGCCGTTCTTCGGCATCATCACCGAGATCCTGCCCGTCTTCAGCCGCAAGCCGATCTTCGGGTACGTCGGCCTGGTCGGCGCCACGCTGGGCATCGCGATCCTCTCGGTCGCGGTGTGGGCGCACCACATGTTCGTCACCGGTGCGGTCGACCTCGCGTTCTTCTCCGGCATGACGTTCCTGATCGCAGTGCCTACAGGCGTCAAATTCTTCAACTGGATAGGCACTATGTGGGGTGGGTCGATCTCCTTCGACACACCCATGCTCTGGTCGGTCGGCTTCCTCGTCACGTTCCTCTTCGGTGGCCTGACCGGGATCATCCTGGCCTCCCCGCCCCTGGACTTCCACGTCTCCGACTCCTACTTCGTGGTCGCGCACTTCCACTACGTCGTGTTCGGCACGGTGGTGTTCGCGATGTTCGCCGGCTTCTACTTCTGGTGGCCGAAGATGACCGGTCGGATGCTCGACGAGCGGCTGGGCAAGATCCACTTCTGGCTGCTCTTCGTCGGCTTCCACACCACCTTCCTGGTGCAGCACTGGCTGGGTGTCGAGGGCATGCCGCGTCGCTACGCGGACTACTCGGCCTCCGACGGGTTCACCACGCTCAACCAGGTCTCGACCATCGGAGCGTTCCTGTTGGCCTTCTCGACGTTCCCGTTCCTGCTGAACGTCTACAAGACCAGCCGCACGCCCAAGGTGACGGTCGACGACCCCTGGGGCTGGGGTCGCTCGCTCGAGTGGGCCACCAGCTGCCCGCCACCACGGCACAACTTCGCCAGCCTGCCCCGGATCCGCTCCGAGGCTCCGGCGTTCGACCTGCACCACCCGGAGATCGCTGCGCTGGAGTACTCCGACAACGAAGGACTCGGTGACGACGACAAGGCCTCCGACGCCCCGGACATGGAAGGCCGCAAGGGCCAGGTCGGCGGAGGTGACCAGCGATGAAGGCAGAGGCATGGATCTTCGGTATCTGCGCGATCTTCTTCGTGCTCGTCACCCCGGCGTACTGGTTCATCACCGGTGACCACACCGGAACCACCGCCCTGGCGATGACGTTCCTGCTGGTCACCCTGATCACCTTCTACCTGGGCTTCCACGCCCGGCGGATGGAGCCTCGTCCGGAGGACCGCAAGGACGGCGAGATCGCCGAGGGAGCCGGAGAGCTGGGCTTCTTCCCGCCGTACAGCTGGTGGCCGTTCTGGTGCGCCCTGTGCCTGGCCTCGATGACTCTGGGTGTGGCGGTCGGCTGGTGGCTCTTCGTCATCGGTGTGGTGCTGGGGGCGGTGGCCCTGTCCGGCCTGATCTTCGAGTACTACCGCGGGGAGCACGCTCACTGACCTTGCTCACACCGTGAGACATGACACGCCCGCGGTGGGCGTGTTGTCAGGCAGCCGTTGTTAGCCTGTTGGAGTCCGAGCGCCTCGTTTCCTGTTGTTGTGGAGTCTCCCTGATGTCGAGCAAGTCCGTCCGTACCCGTGTGTCACTGTTCAGCGCCGCCCTGGTGCTGGCCTCGGTCACGGCCTGCTCTGTCACGACTGACAGCGACCCAGGCTCGGACGACCCGCAAGGCGCAGCCGCCTCGCAGGCTCCCCGGGAGTCCAGCGCCAAGATCGTCAGCAGCATCCGCGCCGGTGCCAAGGGCATCGACCTGGATCGCAAGCTGCGCCTGCGCGTCGCTTCAGGCACCTTCGAGTCGGTGCAGGTGACGGGCCCTCGGGGTGCGATCGTCAAGGGTCGGCTCTCGCCGGACAAGACCCGCTGGGTCTCCCAGGGGCAGCTCCAGTCCAAGTCGCGCTACCGCGTCACCAGCACCGCGGTTGACGCCGACGGCCTGAAGAAGAGCTACGAGTCGGTGTTCCGGACCCGCGCGCTGAGCCTGGACGAGCAGACCTACCCCAGCTTCGTGCCGGTCTCCGGCCAGACTGTCGGTGTCGGCATGCCGGTGATCATCCGCTTCGACGTTCCGGTCAAGGACAAGGCGTCCATCGAGCGCCACCTCAAGGTGGTCAGCCAGCCCGCCCAGCCCGGCGCCTTCCACTGGATCAGCAGCCAGGAGGTGCACTGGCGCCCGCAGAACTTCTGGCGTCCCGGCACCGACGTGACGGTCAACGCCGACATCGCCGGCGTCCCGGCGGGCGACGGCATCTACGGTCAGCTGGACCGCTCGCTGAAGTTCCACGTGGGCAACTCCATGATCAGCAAGGTCAACATGGACACCCACCAGATGAAGGTGTTCCGCAACGGCAAGCTGGTCAAGACCATCCCGATCACCACCGGTCAGCAGCCCCTGCACACCACCCGCTCCGGCACCAAGGTGATCATCGAGAAGTTCCGTCACAAGCGGATGAACTCCGAGACCGTCGGGATCGACCCCAACAGCGCCGACGGCTACGACCTCGACGACGTCGAGTACGCCATGCGCGTCACCTACTCCGGCGAGTTCGTGCACGCCGCTCCGTGGTCGGTCGGTTCCCAGGGCAACGCCAACGTCAGCCACGGCTGCACCGGCATGAGCACCGAGAACGCAGCCTGGCTCTACAACAACACCAACGTCGGCGACGTCGTCCAGTACGTCGGCACGGACAGGCAGATGACCCTGACCAACGGCTTCGGTGACTGGACCGAGAACTTCACGACCTACAAGGCCGGCTCCGCGCTCAGCTGACCGGCCCAGCTGCTCTGCTCAGCCGTTGTGCCGGGCCTCGAGGGCGTGCAGTGCCCGGACGGTCTTGGAGGTCTCGACGGCGCCTGAGTCGGGGTAGGTCCCGAAGAGACGGTCTGCGGTGCCCGCCGAGGTGACCGTGAACCAGTAGTGCTCGTTCTTGTAGTGGTGCAGCCGGTGGTTGCGCCACACGGTCCTGAAGGCGCGGGTGCGCGGGCGGTAGTCGCTGTGCACGAGGAAGTGCACCCACTCGTAGTTGAACATCAAGGCGCCCACGGACACCAGGAACGTTGCTCCCGCTGCCTGGCCGGGAAAGGCGAGCAGCGCGACCACGACGTACGACGGAAGCAGCCACAGCTCCACCTGCCACGGGATGAACACCAGGGGCAGCACCCGTGGGTCGGCGTGATGGGCCCGGTGCTTGCGAGAGAGCAGCGAGTCGACCGCGACACCGCCCACCTTGCGGGGACGCCAGTGCAGGATCACCACGTGGACGACCCACTCGATCACCGGGAACAGGGCGACGAGGGCGACGGGGACGATCAGCTCCTGCCACGCGAAGGTGGGCAGGGTCGCCCGGTAGCCGATCGACGCGAGCAGGAAGCCGCCGATCAGCCAGGGTGAGGGGTGCCGCCAGAACTGGCCCCATGCCTGCCTCAGCGTCTGGGTGGTACGCCGGGAGCCGGTGATCTTCTCGGCAGGCTGGCTCTCGTCGGCTGCCAGGCGCTGGCGTGCCTTGGCCTCGATCTCAGGGGTCGGTCTGGACATGGCGGATCTCCTGGTCGCTGGGGGTGAGAGGTTGACGTTCAGGTGGAGGGTCAGGGATTGAGCAGGGCCAGCAGACGGCCCAGTGCGTCGGTGGCGGGACGGAGCAGGCTGTCGGCGGCGGCATGGGCTGCGGCCGGGTCTCCGGCGGCGACAGCCTCCGCGAGCTCGCGGTATCCCTGCAGGTTGTCCACCTCGGCCTCCATGACCGGGCCGAGGGCGGCGATGGCCGGTTCATAGGCCAGGCGCAGGCTGTTGAAGAGCAGCCGGAACACGATCGAGTCAGCAGCGTCGATGACGACGTCCCAGAAGGTCAGAGCGGCGTGCTGACGCGTCTCGGAGTCGGCTGCCTGCTCCATCTCTGCCACGGCGGCCCGCAGAGCCGGCCCAGCGGCAGCTCCGGCGGTCTCGGCCGCCTGCGCGGCGACGGTGGGGGCGATGGACTGGCGCGCCTGCAGGATGCTGCGCCCCACGGCGGGGTCGAGCTCTCCGTCACGCACCAGCAACCGGGGGAGGAGGTCGAGTCCGGCAGAGGTCCGGAAGTCGCGCACGGTGGTGCTGCCGCCGTGCCGCACCTCGACCAGCCTGGCCTGTGAGAGACGCTGAAGGGCCTCACGGACGGCCGGGCGCGAGACGCCGAGGACCTCGGCCAGCCGTCGCTCGCTCGGCAGCGAGTCGCCTGCCGCGAGCTCGCCGTCGACGACCTCGCCGAGCAGCTGGTCGAACACGTTCTCGGGGACCAGACGACGGGCAACGGGTTTCAGGGCCATGACCGCAGCATCCGTGGTCACAGATCAGGTGGTCAAGTGGTCAGACCACTCTCCGAGACCGGAGAGAGGCCCGAGGGGGATTCCCCTCGGGCCTTCTTCGGCGTACCTCAGTGCTTCGTCGTCAGCTCGTCGCCGCTCACGTCGTGCCGGCCGTCGAACTGGTGGCCGTCCGCCGGGTGGTCGAGACCCGCCTCGTGCTGGGTCTCGATCTCGGCATGGTGATGTCCCTCTTCGAGCTCTGCCCTGGTCGGCTTCTGGATGTTGCTGCCGTACCAGTACCTCGCCAGCGCCGCTCGCACCTTGTCCTTGCGTGCCGTCGGCGAAGCGACGCCGTTGGCGTCTGCCTCGGAGTCCGGCACGAAGATGTGGTCGCGGTCGCGCGCGGTGAGGGCGTAGGCCCGCTCCACGGGGAGTGGCAGGTGCTTCTCGCTGTAGCCACCCTGGGCGTCGCGCATGATGACGCCGCTCTCGTAGCCGTGCAGGAGCATCTCGTTGTCGTGACGCTGCAGGGAGATGCACCAGCGACGCGTGATCAGGAACGCGACGACCGGCCCGATGAAGATCGCAGCCCGGATGAAGTAGGTGATCTCGTTGATGCTGAGTCTCAGCTGGGTCGCGATGATGTCGTTGCCACCGGCGGCCCAGGCCAGCCCGTAGAACGTCATCAGGGCCACCATCACGGCAGTCCGCGTGGGGGCGTTGCGCGGGCGCTCCAGCAGGTGGTGCTCGCGCTTGTCCCCGGTGATCCAGGCCTCGACGAAGGGCAGCGAGATCAGGATCGACAACATCAGCGGAGGCAGGATCAGGATCGGGACCATCACGTTCCACGAGACCGTGAAGCCCCACAGGTGGGTCTCCCAGTTGGGCATGATCCGCAGGAGGCCGTCGGGCCAGCCCATGTACCAGTCGGGCTGGGAGCCGGCGGTGACCTCGGCCGGGTTGTAGGGCCCGAACCGCCAGACCGGATTGATGGTGAGCAGCCCCCCCATCACGGTCAGCACGCCGAAGACCACGAAGAAGAACCCGCCGGCCTTGGCCATGTAGACGGGCAGCATCGGGAAGCCGACGACGTTCTTCTCGGTGCGGCCGGGCCCGGGCCACTGGGTGTGCTTGTGGTAGACGAGCAGCAGCATGTGCGCCGCGATCAGGGCGAGGAGCAGGCCCGGGATCAGCAGCACGTGCGCGGTGAACAGCCGCGGGATGATCGCCTCACCCGGGAACTCGCCACCGAAGAGGAAGAACGACATGTAGCTGCCGATGACCGGCGATGCCTTCATGAATCCGTCCGCGGCTCGCAGGCCGGTGCCGGACAGCAGGTCGTCGGGCAGCGAGTAGCCGGTGAACCCCTCGAGCGTGCCCAGCAGCAGCAGCAGGCAGCCGATCACCCAGTTGAGCTCGCGGGGCTTGCGGAAGGCGCCGGTGAAGTAGACGCGGAGCAGGTGGACCATCATCGCGGCGACGAAGATCATGGCGGCCCAGTGGTGGATCTGGCGCATCAGCAGGCCGGCGCGGACGTCGAAGGAGATGTCCAGGGTGGAGGCGTAGGCCTCGGACATGTGGATGCCGCGCAGCTGGTCGTAGGAGCCCTGATAGACGATCTCACCCATGCTGGGGCGGAACCAGAGGGTCAGGAAGACTCCGGTGAGCAGGAGCACGACGAAGCTCCACAGCGCGATCTCGCCGAGCATGAACGACCAGTGGTCCGGGAAGACCTTGCGGAGGTTCTTCTTGGCGAGCCCAGCGAGACCCAGCCGGTCATCGGCCCAGGTCGCCGCGGCGCCCGCCTTGGACGGCTTGTCGGCCTTGGCGGCCTTCTTGCCGTTGGAGGTGGCAATGTCGGTCATTGTCAGATCACCCGCGTTCCCAGAAGCTTGGTCCGACCGGCTCGGTGAAGTCGCTCGTTGCGATCAGGTACCCCTCATCGTCCACTGCCAACGGTAGCTGGGGGACCGGACGTGCCGCGGGGCCGAAGATGACGCGGCCGTTGTCGGCCAGGTCGAAGGTGGACTGGTGGCAGGGGCAGAGCAGGTGATGGGTCTGCTGCTCCCACAGGGAGATCGGGCACCCGACGTGGGTGCAGATCTTCGAGTAGCACAAGATGCCGTCGACACCCCAGTTCTCACGGCCCTTGGCGGGCTTGATGTCGTCGGGCTGCATCTTGACGATGATGACGGCGGCCTTGGCCTTCGCCTGCTGCAGGCTGGCGCCCTCGAACTCCGGCTCCCCCTCCGCGTTCTCCTCGAAGAAGATCGCGGGCTCGCCGTTGACGAGCTGACCGATCTCCATGGCCTCGGGCTTGATCGGGGTGCCGTCGACATCCTGGACGACTCGCATGCCCTTCTTCCAGACGGTGTGGAAGAGCTTGTCGCCGGGGAGCGGGCCGAGGTCACGCAGGGCGACGATCGGCGCCAGCAGGAGGATCCCCACGGCTCCGAGCAGGGAGTTGCGGACCAGGGGGCGCCGAGCGATGCCCGACTCCTCTGCGCCGAGGGACAGGATCGCGACGGTGTCGTCGCGGTCCTCCTGCGAGGAGCCTCCGGGGTGACGGAACTCCATGATCTCGTGGTCGCCCATCAGCTTGCGGGCCCACTGGATGATGCCGACGCCGATCAGCAGGAGGGCCAGGCCCAGGGTGGCGCCCAGCGCCGGCGTGGAGAGGGCGTATCCGAGCTTCTCGCTGGCGAGATCACCGACGTCGAAGACGAAGTAGGAGACGAAGAACAGCAGGGTGAAGACGGCCGAGAGACCGAACAGCAGCGCGACCTGGCGCTCGGCCCGCCTCTCGGAGTCCTCGTCGACGTCGGTCGGGCGCGGCTGGTGCTCGGGAAGCCCGGGGTCGGAGATGGGCTCGATCTCGGCTCCCGGGTCGCCCGAGCCCTCGTGCTTGTCGACGACGCTCATGCTTTCTTCTTCCTCGAGCGGGTGGAGTTGGCCGCGATCCACACGGCCGCGCCGACCAGGCTGCCGATGCCGACCAGCCAGGCGAAGAGACCTTCCGAGACCGGGCCCAGTGAACCGAGCGAGAAGCCACCGTAGGAGGGGGTGCTCTCGTTCTTCTTCAGGTAGGAGATGATCTGGCGCTTCTCCTGGGAAGTGAGCACGTCGTTGGAGAAGACCGGCATCTGCTGGGGACCAGTGAGCATCGCTTCGTACATGTGCTTGGCCGAGACTCCCTTCAGGCTCGGCGCGAACCGGCCACGGGGGAGTGCGCCGCCGGTGCCGGCGAAGTTGTGGCAGGCGGTGCAGTTGGTCCGGAAGAACTCGCCACCGCGGACGATGTCCTCGTTGTCGGACTCGTTCACGTCGTACTCGGACGCGTTGGGAACGTCCGGGCCGGGACCGAGCGAGGAGACGAACGCCGCGAGGGCCTCGATCTCCTCGGCGTCGTAGACCGGTGCCTTGCGCAGCGCCTGGGTGCCGGGCTGGGCCATCGGCATCCGGCCGGTGCCGACCTGGAAGTCGACAGCGGCTGCGCCGACGCCGATCAGCGAGGGGCCGTACTGGCCGCCCTTGACCGTCTGGATGCCCTCGCCGTTCTTGCCGTGGCAGGAGGCACAGCCGACGAGGAAGATGGCACGGCCCTTGGAGACCGTGTCCTCGTCCGCTGTCTTCGTCTGGGCGGTCGCGGGGGACAGCACGGAGTACATGCCGCCGGTCACCAACAGCCCGAGCAGCAGCACGATCGGCGCCGCGATCCTGCTGCGACGCCCGACCGAGAGCCGACCGGAGATCCGGTGGGCCAACCGAGTGCTGAGTTTCTGCGTGAGTCGCACCTACAGGTCCTTTGGCTCAGTGCTACTTGATCAGGTAGACGGTCGCGAACAGGCCGATCCACACCACGTCGACGAAGTGCCAGTAGTACGACACGACGATGGCGGTCACGGCTTGCTCGTGCGTGAACTTCCGGGCGACGAACGTGCGACCGAGCACGAACAGGAAGGCGACCAGCCCGCCCGTCACGTGCAGGCCGTGGAACCCGGTGGCGAGGTAGAACACGGTGCCGTAGGCCGAGGAGGGGATGGTGACGCCCTCGTGCACCAGCTCGGCGTACTCGAACGCCTGGCCACCGATGAAGATCGCACCCATCAGGTAGGTGAGCACGAACCACTCACGCAGGCCCCAGAGCCTGACCTGGTAGACCTTGCCGGCGCGGCCGACGATGCCCTTCTCGGCCTGGAACACGCCCAGCTGGCAGGTCACCGAGGAGAGCACCAGGATCGTGGTGTTCACCGCGGAGAACGGGACGTTCAGCAGCTCGGTGTTCTGGGCCCACAGCTCGGGGCTCACCGCCCTGATCGTGAAGTAGGCCGCGAACAGCGCGGCGAAGAACATCAGCTCGCTCGAGAGCCACACGATCGTGCCCACGCTGACCATGCTGGGACGGTCGTCGTGAGCATGGAGCCGGGATGCAGGGATAGCCGCAGTGGTAGCCACGAAGCCATTATTGCCCCACCCTTGGCGGACAGCACCCCTACCCCCGGTGTTTCGCTGTGAACTTCGATCTAGCCTGTGTGCGTGCCGCCCTTCTCGCCCGCGGCGGTCTTCACCGAGTGGGGACTGCCACCGCTGTTGTTCGTCCTCGTCGTGTGGGCGAGCGGGCTCTACGTGCTCGGTGTCTGGCGCCTGCACGAGCGCGGCGACCACTGGCCGATCGGGCGCAGCGCGGCCTTCCTGGTGGGCGGGATGGGGTCCTTCTTCTTCGCCACCAGCTCCGGCATCGCGGCGTACGACGACACGCTGCTGAGCGTGCACATGGTCCAGCACATGATCCTGACGATGGTGGTGCCGTTGTTCTGCGCGCTGGGAGCGCCGGTGACGCTGGCCCTGCGGACGCTTCCGCGGCGGCCGCGGAAGTGGCTCCTGTCCGTGCTGCACTCGCGGGTGGCCAGGGTGCTGACCTTCCCGCCCCTCACCCTGGCGCTGTACGTCGTGAGCCCGTGGGCGCTCTACTTCTCCGGCTGGTACGACGCGACCCTGCACTCCGACCTGCTGCACGAGCTGATGCACGTGCACCTCGTCGTGGTCGGCGCGCTGTTCTTCACCCCGATCCTGGGGATCGACCCGGTGCCCGGCCGGGTGGGCTATCCCTTCCGGCTGCTGCTGTTGATGCTGACGCTGCCGTTCCACGCCTTCCTCGGGGTGACGATCATGGGTCAGTCCGAGCTGATCGGCGGCGACTGGTACCCGTCGCTGCACGCCTCGATGCCCTGGCTGCCGGACCCTCTTGCCGACCAGCACCTGGCCGGCGGCATCCTCTGGGCGTCCGGTGACCTGATCGGCCTGCTGCTGTTCTCGGTCCTGTTCGCCCAGTGGGTGCGCTCCTCGATGCAGGAGGCGCGCCGTGAGGACCGCAGGCTCGACCGGCTCGAAAGGCTCGAATCAAGGTCCCGATCCACTACCGGCGCCGGCGAGCCCAACCGGTAGCATCGTCGCGTGACCAGCCAGCCCGCGCCCTTGAGGGTGCTCGTCTACAGCGACGACGTCGACACCCGCCATCAGGTGATCCTGGCGCTGGGCAAGCGCCCCCACCCCGATCTCCCCGAGCTGGAGTACGTCGAGGTGGCCACCGAGCCGGTCGTCATCCAGCAGATGGACGCCGGAGGCATCGCGCTGGCGATCCTCGACGGCGAGGCCGTGCCGGCGGGTGGTCTCGGCATCGCCCGGCAGCTCAAGGACGAGATCTACCGCTGCCCCCCGGTGCTGGTGCTCACCGGCCGGGTCCAGGACAACTGGCTGGCGGTCTGGTCGCGCGCCGAGGGCGCCGTCTCGCACCCGCTGGACCCGATCGAGCTCGCCGAGACCGTGATCCGGCTGCTGCGCTCGCGGGTCCCAGCCCAGACGTGAGCCCAGACGTGGCCAGACTGAGGGTCACCCGCTGATGGCCGCGATCACCTGGCCCGACGTGCTCGCCCCGCTCGTGGCCGGGACGGACCTGAGCTCCGAGCAGACCTCGTGGGCGATGGGCCAGATCCTCTCCGGGCAGGCCACGCCCGTGCAGATCGCCGGGTTCGCCGTCGCCCTGCGCGCCAAGGGCGAGACGGTCGAGGAGCTGCAGGGGCTGGTGGACGCGATGTACGAGCACGCGACCCCGCTCTTCGTTCCTGGCCGGGTGCTCGACGTGGTGGGCACCGGCGGTGACCGGTCGTTCTCGGTGAACATCTCGACGATGGCCGCGATCGTGGCCGCCGGCGCGGGAGTCCCGGTGGTGAAGCACGGCAACCGCTCGGCCTCGAGCAAGGCCGGCAGCGCCGACGTGCTGGAGCGCCTCGGGATCCGGCTCGACCTCTCGGCGGACGACGTCGCCCGGGTCGGCGCGGAGGCCGGCATCACCTTCTGCTTCGCCGCGGCTTTCCACCCCGCCCTGCGTCACGCCGCGACGGCCCGCAGCGAGCTGGGCATCGGGACGACCTTCAACTTCCTCGGCCCGATCGCGAACCCGGCCAAGCCACAGGCGCAGGCCATCGGCTGTGCCGACCGGCGGATGGCGCCGGTGATGGCCGGGGTGTTCGCGCGTCGAGGAGTCGACGCCTGGGTGTTCCGCGGTGACGACGGGCTCGACGAGCTGACCACGACCACGACGTCGAGCCTGTGGGCGGTCACGGCCGGCGAGGTCGTCGAGCACACGGTGGACGCGGCCGCCCTGGGCATCCCCCTCGGAACCGCCGAGGGGCTGCGTGGCCAGGACGCGGCGTACAACGCGGACGTCGTACGCCGCCTGCTGGCCGGCGAGACGGGACCCGTGCGCGACGCGGTGCTGCTCAACGCCGGCGCTGCGCTGGCCGTGCACGCCGCCGAGGACGGCTCCGTCGAGGACCGGTTGGTGGCCGGCATCGCCCGGGCCACAGACGCGGTCGACTCGGGTGCCGCGCAGGCCGCCCTCGAGCGCTGGGTCGCGGCCTCCCGCTGACCGGGTTCAGAGGTCCAGCAACCAGGAGCCTGACGACTCGTCCCGGACGAAGCCGAGCCTCTCGTAGTACGCGTCGACCATTCCAGCCGGCGTCACCACGCGGGTGAAGCCGTGCCCGCGCAAGGTGTCACTGCGCCGCCAGACGAACTCGCCGGGGGAGAAGTCCCGGAACTTCGGAGTCACGTAGTCCAGCTGCACCCGGGCGACCCCGTTGCCGTCGTCCTTCAGGAGCACCAGGCCGACGGTCTCGTCGCCGCGCTCGATGAGGAACGCCGCCCGGCCCGGGGCGGCTCCGTCCCAGACGAGATCGGGTTGGAACTTCAAGATGTCGGCGCCGTGCACGCGCATCACGTGGCGGAGGTACTCGTCGTCGGCTCCGACCTCGAGCACCTCGTAGGCGGCCTCGTCGTGCCGGGTGGCGACCAGCTTGCGAATGTGCCACAGGTTGATCACGCACAGGGCGATGTTCATGGCCACCATCGGCCAGATCGCCAGGGCCGCGTTGAACCCGGTCAGCACCACGCAGGCGAACAGGTTGAGCACCCGGAACCGCAGGAGGCGTGCCTGCATCACCGAGACGATCAGCAGTGCGGACCCGCACCACCCGACCAGGTCGAGCCAGGACATCCTGCGACGTTATCGCGTGGCGTGACGTAGCAGCCTGGCCACAGCGGGACGATCCCGGTTGCGGGCTGCCACCGGAAGCAGCGCCGCCGCGTGGAGTCGTGAGGTCACGTGCCCGCGTGCGGCGCGCGCCGCACGCCGCATCCCACGGTGCTCGAGCTCGCCGGCCATCGTGTCGAAGAAGCGGGCCTCCTCCTCGAACCGGTCACCGACGACCGTCTTCGTCGAGGACTCGCTCCCGGCGTGCCGGCGGTAACGGAACACGCGATCGGGGATCAGGACCATGTCGGCGCCGGTGACGAGGACGTCGACGAGGAGGCCGAGGTCGAGGACGACTCCGAATCCGGGGCGGAAGCCGATCGCGGCGATCAGGTCCCGCCTCCAGCACAGGCTCGGGAAGTACGTCCAGTTGCCGTGCAGGAGGGAGACAAGTGCGTCCTCCCCGGTCAGGACGGTGGGAACCTCCACGTTGGGCCGGATCATCCGCTTGATGCGGTCGACGAGCGGCTCGGTCTCGTGCCCTGCCTCGTCGATGACCTGCACGCCGGGGCACACGATCGCAGCGTCCTGGTGGGTTTGCAGTGTGCTGCGCACCTTCCGGATGTAACCCGGCTCCAGGAGGTCGTCGCACCCCATGAACACGACGTGGTCCGCCGTCGCGAGTGAGAGAGCCTGGCGGAAGTTGCCGTTGACGCCCAGGGTGGCCGGGTTCCGGACGTAGTCGACGTCGGGTCCCTCGAGCGAGGACAGCCAGGCCCGGGTCGCCTCGTCCGGGTAGCAGTCGTCGACGATGACCAGGCGCCACCCTCCGGTGTCCTGCTCGAGCACGCTGTTCACGGCCAGCCGCATCAGGGCAGGATCTCCGTAGTACGGCAGCAGGACGTCGATCACGGTGAGACACCCACCGCTGAGGCCGTGAGTTCGTCGGGGAGCGGGGCTGCGAGAACCGGCTCGCTCCGCGCCAGCGCGAGGGGGAGCAGGCCGCCGGCCAGCGCGAGGACGGGAATCAGCGCGAGCGCACCAGGCAGAACCGACGCGAAGGTGGCGGACAGGTCCAGGTCGGCGCCGTGCCAGGCGACCCACCCGCAGGAGATGGCTTGAGCCAGAGCACACAGGGTCACCGCGATGGCGGCGGTCGCTCGATCCGGCTGGGCCTCACGCCTGCTCAGGGCGAGACCGGCGAGCGCGGGGAACCCGATCGCCAGAGGAAGCGCGTATCGACCCTGCCAGGCCAGGCCCTCCGCGGCGTACGACGCGTAGGAGAGCACCACCGGGATCACGACCCAGATGGTGAGTAGCAGCAGAGCGGCGAGGCGCAGTCGGCGCGAGGCACGCCTGATCCCCATCACCATCAGGCCGATGAAGGGCACCAGCCACAGGATGTAGACGATGCCCGGTGCGGGTTCGTCACGCATCGGGAAGGCGGCAATGGTCTGCAGCGCCCAGACGACCTGCCCGTTGGCCAGGTCGCTGAGGGCGAGGTGCTGTGACCCGACGCCTGGCGACCTGATGGCGTTGGTCTTGGCGAGCAGGATCCACGCCACGCACGCCAGACCGCCGAGCGCGATGACGGCGGCTGCCCCACCGAACGCACGCGGTGCGCTGCGCAGAAGTGCCCGCCACCGTTGGAGCGGCTGGACGACGAGCATGACCAGGGCCAGGCAGGCCAGCCACATGACGCCCGTGGTGTGCGTCGCCATCATGATCAGAGCGGCGGTGGTCAGGGCGACCAGTCGTGGACGTCGTGGATCTTCCACCAGGCCCAGCGCCGCGGCCCAGAGCAGGCACGCCGCGGCGTACCCCACCCCGTTGGGACTGGCGATCGCGGTGCTGTAGATGAGCACCGGGGTGGCCGTGACGAGCAGTGCGAGCAGGGGCCACCGGTTGCGGGCCCAGCCTGAGGTGACGACCGCGGCCCAGGCCAACAGCAGGGCAGCCAGGATCGCCGTGGCCCCGCGCATGACGAAATCACTGGCCGCGCCGTGGAAGGGCCGAGCCATCAGGCCTACGACCGCGTAATAGGTCGGGTTGTACGTCGACGCGCCGCTGGCGACCGTGACCATGCCGTTGCCCACGTGCTCGACCGGGTGGCAGTTGTCGTGGCCGGTGTACTCATAGGAGGCGCACATGGCCGACGCAGCGCCCACGACGTCATCGGGCACCGTCAGCAGCCCGCCGCGTCCGTGGAGAGTCCCTCCGCTGTCGAGAAGCTCCCCGTGGGCGACGGCTTCGGCCTTGTAGACGTGGTCGAACTCGTCGATGCCCCGGAACGCGGGCAGGGCCAGGATCCACGCGGTCTGGATCAGCAGAGCCGCTGCCAGTACGAGCAGGAACAGGCGACGCGGCCCGGACCTCGGGATCAACTGCGCTCCTCGGTCATGGCGGAGCCGACCGCGGAGCCGGCCTCGGACCGAAGTACTTCACCGCCTGCGGGACGGGTGGGCCGCAACAGGGCGATCTCCCGGGTGAGGATCGTGATGTCGCGCTGGAGTCGGTGGACGCGCTGTGCGCTGGCCAGTGTCGAGTAGGCGAAGACGATGACGAGGAGGTAGAGCACGAGGTCGGTGCCCCGTCCGACGCCGACGGCGTTGGCGACCGTGGTGGTCAGCTGCGGCCAGAGCACGGCGACGATTCCCGCAACCACGAGGAGCAGGCCGAGGGCTCGTCGGGAGGCCTCCCTGTGCCCGGGGCTCTTCTCACGCAAGAAGACGACGGCGACGCCGAGAGCTGCCGCGATCAGCAGGATCCGGATGATCACTGTGCCGCCCGCAGCCTGCGCGCGGCGAGGTCGTAGAGGATGTTGAAGGCGTTGCTGTTGCGCTGCCCCTTGGCGCGCGAGTAGTCCGTGTAGATGACGGTCACGGGTTCCTCGACGTAGCTGAGGCCAGCGGGAACGATCGCGTCGAGCAGCTCGCTTGCGTAGGCCATCCGCGGCATCCGCAGGTCGATCAGCCGCACTGCGCGGCGCGAGAGGACACGCAGCCCGTTGTGGGTGTCGGTGACTTCCAGTCGGGAGGTCAGCCGGGTGAACCTGACGGCGGCTCGAAGGAGGAGCCCGCGCAGCAGTGGCATCTCCTCGGTGTGGCCTGTGAAGCGGGAGGCGAGTACCACCTCGACGCCCTCGGTCCGGGCACGCTCCACCATCCGGCGCGCGTCGTCCACAAGGTGTTGGCCGTCGGCGTCGAAGGTCACGACGTAGGCAGCCGAGGTGTGCCGGAGGACGTGATCGAACCCGGTCCGCAGAGCGGCGCCCTGCCCCTGGTTGATCACGTGTCGCAGCACGGTGGCGCCCGCAGCGTGGGCGAGCTCGGCCGAGCCGTCGTGGGACCCGTCGTCGACGCAGACGACGTCGTCGAAGGTCTGGAGCAGGTCCGAGACAGTGGTGGCCACCGTGAGTGCCTCGTTGTAGACGGGAACGATGACGCATACGTCGTGCATCGACACCGGGACCTCCTGAGGACGTGGTCCCCCGATCGTCACCGATATGACGGCTTCAGGGGGCCCATTTCAGGAAGATATGTCCGATTTAGTGTAGATATGGCCGGTTGGCGGGGAGATGTAGTCCGAACGGACTAGTCCTCAGTCCAGCCCGAGGGAGAAGGCCGACTCGAGGTCGTGCTTCGAGTAGGTCCGGAAGGCGATGTGGGTCTCGGTCTCCATCACGCCGGGAACCTTGTTGATCGAGTCGGCCACCACCCGGGCGACGTCGTCGTGGTCGGTGACTCGCACCAGCGAGATCAGGTCGATCTGGCCGGTGACGCTGTAGACCTCGCTGACACCCTCGACGGCGGCGATGGCCTCCGCCACCTCGGGGATGCGCGCGACGTCGGCCTTCACGAAGACGATGGCGGTGATCATGGGGTCAAGGTATCCCTTCGAGATGCCTCAGCACCGTCAGGGCTGGTGGACGGTCGCCAGGGTCCGCCGCTCGTCGAAGGGTGCCAGCGAGGCGCGCGAGTGCTCGACGGCGTCGTGCACGGCCAGGTGTCGGGTGGCGCCGCGGACCGGGCAGGTCCACTCTCCGTCGACGTGCACCAGGCGCACGCCCGGCTGCTCGAGCCAGCGCAGGATCTGCTCGGACTCCTCGGCGCTCGCGGAGGGGACCGGTCCTGGGCCACCCGCCACGGTCTCGGCGGACTCGCGCAGCTGGGTGACCCAGACGCCGGCGTGGGCATCGGCCGGGATGACGCCTGCCGCGGCCAGCCGGCCGTGACGGACGACGTGGACCGCCCACCGACGGTCGTCCTCCCGTCGGGCCGCGACCAGCTCGGCACACGAGGACAGCGAGCCCAGGCGCTGGGTGCGGGAGGCCGCCCGCACGAAGGCCGAGAGGCGTTCGCGGTGCACGCTCGCCTCCTCGAACCGCTCGTCCACGGCGAGCCGGTCCATCCGGGCGGTCAGCGCCTCGACGACCTCGTCGGCGCGGCGCAGCAGGTTGTCGCGGACGCCGGCCACCACCTCGGCATAGGCGTCCATCGAGATGCTGCCGTCGCACGGCGAGAGACACCGCCCCATCTCGGCGAGCGCGCACGGTGACCCGGTGGGCGTGATCGCCAGCCGGTCGCTGCACTGGCGGATCGGGAACGCCTCGTGCAGCGCGGTCAGGCACTTCTCGGCCGTGCGTCGTGACGCGAACGGGCCGAGGTAGTCGGCGCCGTCCTCGGCCACCTTGCGGACCAGTGACAGTCGCGGCCAGGGCTCCACCGTCAGCTTGAGCCAGTGCATCTTCTCCGGATGTCGGCTGCGCCGGTTGTAGCGCGGCTTGTGGGCCGCGATCAGGCGCAGCTCGCGCACCCGCGCCTCGAGCGGCGTGGCGCACTCGATCCCGGTGACCGACGCGGCGAGCGAGACCATCTCGCCCATCCTCGAACGCATCTCCGAGGCGGTGAAGTAGGTGCGGACGCGGGTGCGGAGGTCGCGCGAGGTGCCGACGTAGAGAACGCGCTGCTGCTCGTCGCGGAAGAGGTAGACGCCGGGGGAGTGGGGCAGGTGCTCGGCGAGGTGCCGCTTGCGGCGTACGGCGGGGCTCACCCGCGAGCTGAACGTCTGCAGCTCCTCCAGCGTGTGGACGCCGAGACCACCCAGCCGCTCCATCAGGCCGTGCAGCACGTCGACGGTCGCACGGGCGTCGGAGAGCGCGCGATGGTTGGGGACGGTGCTCGCGCCGAAGGCCACCGCCAGCGAGCTCAGCTTGCAGTTGGGCGCGTCGTCCCGGGTGATCACGCGGCGGGCGAGTCGCGCCGTGTCGAGCACCTCGAAGGCCGGCCACGGGCGCGACTGTGCGGCGGCGAAGTGCTTGAGGAAGCCCACGTCGAACGGCGCGTTGTGCGCCACCAGGACGCAGCCACGGGCGAACTCGAGGAAGGTCGGCAGCGCGGACTCGATCGACGGCGAGGACGCGACCATGGAGTTGGTGATGCCGGTGAGCACGGCGATGAAGGGAGGGATCTGGGCGTGCGGGTTGACCAGCGTCTGGAACTCCCCGAGCACCTCACCGCCACGCACCTTGACCGCACCGATCTCGGTGATCATCGCGCCACCCTGCACCGAGGCGCCGGTGGTCTCGAGGTCGACCACGCAGAAGGTGATGTCGCGCAGGGGGCGCCCGAGCTCGTCGAAGCTCATCTGGGCGGACCACCTGTTCATGGTGACGACGCTAGGGAGCACCACTGACAAAACCCGGCAGGCAGGGCCGGGGGAGGCCGTCCGAAGCAACCGGCCGACGTGACCTGTCGGTGGCTGGTGCTGGAGTGGTCACATCACCTTCCCCGGTTGTATTGAGGAGCCCGAGATGAGCGTTCGCATCGACTGCGACACCTGCCTGGTCCGAGGACTGTCCTGCCACGACTGCGTCGTGACGGTCCTGCTCGGGCCGCCGCCCGAGCTCAGCTTCGACAGCGAGGAGCAGCACGCACTCGACGTGCTGGCCCAGTCGGGACTGGTCCCGCCCCTGCGGATGGTCACGGCGGTGCCGGGGCCCGAGGTCGAGTCGGCGTGATCCCGAGCGTGGACTCACGCGTGACTGGTGGGGCTGGTGTGACCTGTGTGACACAGACGTGGCAGACACCACACCGACTCAGGCTCCTGGCCGCTTTGTGACCTCCGTGCTTTCTGCCTAGTGTGTGGGGCTCATGGCCTCTGGACCAGCGGACCGACCGGGTTCGCTCAGCGGCCGCGCCGAGTTCGAATCGGGCACCCTCGGGGGAGTGCCTGTGCCGGAGCCGGGGACCCACGTTACTTGGGGTGAATCCGGCCCGATGCATCGCTGATCGTGATGCGCAGGGCTGGTAGGGCGTTCTTTGGGCCCGAATCCGTCAGCTGACCTGGTAGGCGTACAGACAAAGAGGAGACCGACCGATCTTGCTCGACGGCCGGAAACACCACCATGCCCGCGTTGCCGCACTAGTCACGGCACTCACCACGATCGGCCTCGGATTCGCCACCGCGAGTCCCGCAGCGGCCGCCCCCCACGACATCGACGCCGTCCAGGCCCGAGTCGACCGACTCTCCCAGCAGGCAGACGCCGCCCAGGCGCGTCACGAGAACGCCAGTGGCTCCCTGACGGGTGCCCGCGGCCAGCTCGACCGCCTGACCAAGGAGGTCCGCCACCAGCGTCAGGTCCTGGACGCCCTGCGCGCCCAGGTCGCCGACACGGTGACCGACACCTACACGGGATCCGCCGGTTCCTCGGCCCCGTCACGACCGACGGCGTCCCCCACCAAGGCCTCCGAGGTCATGCTCACCAACGTCACGGTGGTCAGCGAGGACACCGGCGCCCGCGGCGACGCGATGGCCATGTCGAACGCCCGGCTGGAGAAGCTGAGCAGTCGCCGCACCGCCGTACGCGACCAGGTCACGATGCTTGCCGGCCTGGAGCGGACCCTCAAGCTCCAGGAGCAGAAGGTGGGCTCGCGGGCAGCGAACGCCAGCGCCGAGCTGTCCAAGCTCGAGGAGCAGGCAGCGGCCAAGCGCCTTGCCGAGCAGGGCGGGGCGGTGCTGGCCTACGCGAAGTCCAAGATCGGCAACTCCTACGTCTACGGTGCCGCCGGGCCGTCCTCCTTCGACTGCTCGGGCCTGACCATGATGGCCTGGAGCCAGGCGGGCGTGAGCCTGCCGCACAGCTCCTCCGCGCAGTACAGTTCAGGCCCGCACGTCTCCGAGAGCGAGCTCCAGCCCGGTGATCTGGTCTTCTACTACAGCCCGATCAGCCACGTCGGCCTCTACATCGGCCACGGGCAGATCGTGAATGCCCTCAACCCGAGCTCCGGCGTCCAGATTTCCGGACTGCACGACATGCCGTACGTCGGTGCGGTCCGCCCTGGCTGACCAGCACGCACCCAGAGCCGCTCGCCCCCCCAGCACTCATCCACGGAGGGCGGGCGGCTTCGTGCTTGTGGCAGCCCTCCTCCTCGCGCTGTTCACGGGCTTCCTCACCGCCTGCGACCGCGAGGTCGACATCAAGCCGCCCACGGCGTCCACGGACTCCACAGGGGACCGCTCCCAGCTGGCCCAGGAGGTCCTCGACCGGCTGGTGAAGTCCGTTCGCGACGGCGACCGCGCAGCCGCCGTCGCGCTGGCCGCCCCCGCCTCCCGTCAGCTGCTGGGCTGGGTGCACGACAACGCTGCCTCCCTGGAGGTGGATGACCTGTCGATGCGCTACGTCGACGACGGCCCGGCGCTCGACGCCGCCGAGCGGACGAAGCTGGGGCCCGACGCCTGGCGGGGCACGATCCAGCTTGCCTACCGCTACGGCGGCTTCGACACGTCGCCGGCGCGACTGGAGACCAGCGTCGTCCTCGTCCCGACCTCGAGGGGCGCGCGGATCGTCTCGTTCGGAGACCCCGAGGACCGGACCCCGCTGTGGTTGGCGGACCGGCTGACCGTCGTACGCTCCCCGGCGTCGTTGCTCGTGGTCGCCGGCGGCCCTGCCGGGCGCTACCCGGGACTGGTCTCCCGTGCTCTCCAACAGGTGCGCCTCGTGCTCCCCGAGTGGGACGGGCCGCTGCTCGTCGAGGTCCCGAGCTCGCGTGCCGAGCTGGACGAGGTCCTGCAGGCGCAGCCCGGCCAGTACGACAACATCGCCGCGGTGACCACCACCGCCGACGGGTCGCTCACCCCGGGTGCCCCGGTGCGGGTGTTCGTGAACCCGGAGGTGTTCGGCAGGCTCAAGGAGCGTGGTGCCCAGGTCGTGATGAGCCATGAGGCCACGCACGTGGCGACCGAGGCGACCTTCACCTCGATGCCGACCTGGCTGCTCGAGGGCTTCGCCGACTACGTGGCGCTCGCCCACGCGGGGGTCCCCGTGAGCCTCGCCGCCGGGCAGATCCTTCCCCAGATCCGCAAACGCGGCCTGCCGCGCGGCCTGCCCACGAGCCAGGACCTCGACCCGACCGCCACCGGCCTGGGCGCGACCTACGAGGAGGCGTGGCTGGCCTGCCGGTTCCTCGCCCAGGAGTACGGCGCCGGACGGCTGGTCCGGTTCTACCGCAAGGTCAGCGGGGGAGCCTCGACCCAGGACACCTTCCGCCGGGAGCTGCACACGACGCAGCGCGACTTCGTGACCAAGTGGCGCGCCGATCTCGCGCGCCTTGCCGGGGTGGCAGGCTGACCGGTGTGACCTCCGAGCCGGCGCCCAGCGTGCGACTGTGCCTGTGGCTCGTCGGTGTCTCCCTCGTCCTCCTCGCGGTCCTGGGTGCTCTTCTCGTGCCCTGGTCATGGGTCCCCGGCGGGCACATCGTCGCGGTGAGAGGCGACGAGGTGTTCTCGTCGGCACAGCTGAGCCGGGGGGAGGCCTACGCCTCCGGGCAGCGCCACCTCGGCTGGGCGAGCCTGGCCGTCTCACTGGTGCTGGCGCTGCTCCTCGGCCTGACCTCGCTCGGTGCGAGGGTGACCCGCCGCCTCCCCGGCCCCTGGTGGCTGCGTGTCCTGCAGGCGACGTTCCTGGTGCTGCTCGCGGGTGAGCTGGCCACCTTGCCGTTTGCCCTCGCGATCCGGGGCAACGCGCTCGACGCCGGCCTCACCAACCAGCCACTGGGCGGCTGGCTCCGCGACGAGGCGGTGTCCCTGGTCGTGAGCTGGGTGTTCGCGGTCGGTGATGGTGCTGCTGGTGATCGGCTCCGCGCGGCGCTCCCCGAGACGGTGGCCGCTGTGGACGGCGCTGGCGGGGGTGGTGCTCACTGTCCTCGGGTCGTGGGTCTACCCCGTGGTCGTCGAGCCCCTGTTCAACCACTTCACGTCACTGCCTGACGGCCAGCTCCGCAGCCGGATCCTCGCGCTCGCGAAGACCGAGCACGTGCCTGTCTCCGACGTGCTCGTGGCGGACGCCTCCCGTCGTACGACGACCCTGAACGCCTATGTCTCCGGCTTCGGCAGCACCAGGCGGGTCGTGCTCTACGACAACCTGGTCGACGACGTGCCGCAGCGCGAGGCGTTGTCGGTGGTGGCGCACGAGCTGGGTCACGCGCGGCACCACGACGTGCTGATCGGCACCGTGCTCGGGGCAGCCGGTGTGGTGACGGGAAGCGGTCTGCTCGGCCTGGTGCTGGGTCTGCGTCGGGTGCGCGCCCGAGCAGGCATCGAGGACGTCGGGCAGCCGGAGGCGGTGGCCCTGCTGCTGGCGTTGGCCGCGGTCGGATCCCTGCTGGTCAGCCCGGTGCAGAACACGGTCAGCCGGGCGATCGAGGCGCGGGCGGACCGGTCGGCCCTGGAGGCGACGCATGACTACGCCGCGTTCGAGAAGGTGCAGGTGCAGCTGTCGACCCGGTCGCTCAGCGATGCCGACCCGCCGGCGTTGAGCCAGTTCTGGTTCGGTTCGCACCCCACGACCCTGCAGCGGATCGGCCTGGCGCGCGCACTGCAGCACCAGGTCGCAGGAAAGGCCCGGCCGGTCACCGCGAGGTGACGACGGCGGGCCCTTCCCTCGCGTGGCGACTCACCACCCCCGGAAATCGAGGGCGCGATGCTCAGACACGCCCCGCCGAGGAGCCGCGGCACGCGCCTGCGCTGGGGAACAGCGCAGGTGGATCGATGAGGCAGATCAGCAGCTGGCTCCAGCGGTGGAGCCACTGTTCTTGATGGTCTTGCAGGTGCCCTGGAAGGCCTTCTGGATGACGCCACCGAAAGCGAAGACGATGACGACGACCAGGGCGGCGATTCCGGCGACCAGCAGGCCGTACTCGACCGCTGATGCGCCGTTCTGGTTCCTGCGGCTGGTGATGGTTCGGATGAACTCGAGCATGATGTTCCTTCCCTCTGGAACGTGATGGTCCAGGGCGCGAGCAGCACCCAGGGGGCTGTTCCGCCTGGCTCGGACCGCGACCAGGCATCGGTAGTGCGTCCGGAGCCTTCCCAATGCCCCGGGGGTCCGATCCCGGCGTCATGGTGACGACGGGATCGAACGTGTGTGCAGGCGGTTCCACAACCGCCCGCTCAGCGGGCGTGTGACCCGCTGAGGAGCCGCTGCACTGCTGCGCTGGTGGTTGCGCAGGCTCTTCTAGGAACTACGGCGTGTCGGTCTCGTCAGAACCTCGCTGGAGCGACCACCAGCATGGCTGGTCGGCCCTGCGAAGTCTGAGACCCGGTGAGCTGCACTAGCCTCACCGGGTCGCCAGCCTGGCGACGACTAGCAGGTGGCGGCGGCGGTGCCGCTGCCCTTGACGGTCTTGCAGGTGTTCTCGAAGGCGCCCTTGATGACCCCGCCGAAGGCGAAGACGATGACGACGACGAGCGCCGCGATGCCGGCGACGAGCAGGCCGTACTCCACGGCGGAGGCACCGTCCTGGTTGCGGCGGCTGGTGATGGTGCGGATGAACTCGAGCATGAGTTTGTTCCCTTCCCTCTGGAACTAGGTGGATTTACTGTGTCGAGCCGACCCGTGTGGCCCGGCAAGAAAAAGTATGCCAAAAACGGACGTATCCGGACATTGGTCATCCGGTTCGAACCTTCTGACCCACTTGGTACCCCGTGGACTAGTCCATCTGGGCTATTCCCGCTAAACCAGTGACAAACGGACAAAAGTGCGCGGTTTAGGCAGGCGGGGTGTGCCGAGCTGATCAATCCCAGGCGCATGGCCGTGACCAGCGCCTGCGCGCGGTTGGCGGCGCCGAGCTTCTCGTAGATCCGGCCGATGTGGCTCTTGGCGGTCGACTCGCTCACGTAGAGACGTCCGGCGATCGCCGTGACGCCGAGCCCCTCGGCCAGCAGCTCGAGGACCTGGCGCTCCCGGTCGGAGAGCCGGGGCGCGCCCGAGCTCATCCGTCGGAGCATCGCCTCGCCCAGACCGGTGCAGGCGAACGTCAGCGGTGACACGGAGGCCTGGCGCGCCGCGCTGATCACGGTCGAGGTCGGGGCGTCCTTGCCCACGAAGGCCGATGCGCCGGCGTCCATGGCGGCGAACAGCTGCTCGTCACCGGCGTACATCGTCAGCACGACCAGCCCCACCTGCCGGCTCTCCTTGCGCAGTGCCCGTACGACGTCGAGGCCGGAGCCGTCGGGGAGGCGTACGTCGGTGACGACGACGTCGGGAGCCACGTCGTGGGCCAGAGCCAGGCCCTCCTCCACCGAGGCGGCCTGTCCGGCGATCTCGAACCCGTCGGCCTGGGAGAACGCGCCGGCCAGGCCCTGGCGGATCAGCTCGTGGTCGTCGATCAGCAGCACGGTCGTCATCTGGCCTCCGGTGGTCGTCGCGGCCTCCGCTCGCAGGCTAGCGGTTCGGCGAGCCCACACGGACGAGGACGCGGGTCCCAGGACGACGGGATTGTGGCTCCAGCACCTCGAGAGTGGCCCCGATGCTGCGCGAGCGCTCCAACATGATCGTCAGGCCCTGGGAGTCGGCCTTCGGTGCGTGGGGTCGGGTCCCGTCGTCACTCACCTCGATCTCGGCGTACGGCGACCGCACGGTGCACCGCAACCACAGGTTCGGCGCGCCGGAGTGCTTGCGCGCGTTCGCCATCGCCTCCTGGGCGATCCGGAGCAGCTCGTACTCCACGTCGCTGGGCAGCCTGGGCCCTTTCTCGTCCAGAGTGACGTGCACGGTCATCGGTGAGGTGGCGCTCACCTGGTTGGCGTACGCCGAGAGGCTCTCGCCGAGTCCGGCGCCGGCGGCGATCTCGTGCCGGAGGTCGAAGATCGAGTGCCGGAGCTCGGTGACCACCCGGGTCACCTCCTGGCGCAGCTGGCCGATCTGCTCCTGCTGGACCGGGTCGGAGGCGCTCGCGGCGAGGTTGTCGACCAGGTAGCCGAGCGAGGCGACGTCCTGGGCCACCCCGTCGTGGACCTCACGGGCGATCCGCTGGCGCTCCTGGCTCATCGCGGTGTCTCGGACGCGGCCGAACAGCAGCGCGGCCTGCAGCTGGACCGAGGGCCGTGCCAGACGCCCCCGCAGGTCGAGCGCGGCGGCGGACTCGAGGTTCTGGAGCGTGTCGAGGACGAGGACCGCGATGATCTCGTCGTTCGCCACCAGCGGGATGGCGACATGTCGCTCGCGCAGCATCATCGCTTCGTACTCCCAGCACTTCGCTGCCATCTCCTCCGCCCAGGCCATGGCGCCGGGCTGGGTTCCGACCGAGTAGCGCAGGGGCGACATCGACCCCGTGGACGAGCGCACGAAGACGCCGGCGTTGCGCACGGGCACCACGCCGTCCGCCTCGACCATGATCTGCTCGGCGATGCCGACGGCGTCGAGCCCGCCGCTGAGCTTGCCGGAGAGTGCCTCCAGCCGACGGATCAGGCCGACCGCGCTGCGGTAGGGGGCATCGGCATCGCCGGTGGTGGCCGCGCGCCGCAGGGCGGACCCCATGAAGCCGATCCCGATGGAGGTGGCCAGCCAGGTGAAGCCGCTGGAGGCCAGGTCGCGGTCCCACTCCTGGATGACCAGCACCCACAGCACCAGGAGCAGCCCGAACTCGGCGACGACCACGCTGAACAGGCCCCGGATGCCCCGGTCCAGGGCGCCGATCAGCGCCGGGATCACCAGGTAGGGAATGACGTTGGCCTGGTCGGGGAAGGTCAGCACCGTCAGGGTGGCCACCGCCATCCCCTCGAGGGTGGCGACGAACGTCTCGGGCAGCTTGCGGGTCAACGACAGCGCGGTGGCCAAGGTGGCGGTCAGCAGCACGAGCAGGGCGCCGCGGACGTACTCCGCACCGGCCAGTGCGGCCAGCGGGGTCAGCGCCGCAATGGTGAAGACGCGGGCCGCCAGAGCCACCCGGCTGATGTCAGTCACGCTCAGATTTTGCCTTGAAAGCTGTCCATGATCGCCATCGCTGCCGGACCCAGCACGGCGATGAACAGGCACGGGAGGATGCAGAAGATCAATGGGACCAGGATCTTGACCGGCACCTTCTGGGCCATCTCCTCGGCCCACTGGCGTCGTTTGACCCTGATCTCCGAGGACTGAACCCGCAGCACCTGGCCCACCGGGATGCCGAAGGCGTCCGCCTGCACCATGGCACTCACGAACTGGCGCAGGTCCGCCAGGTTCGTGCGCTCCGCCATGGACCGCAGGGCCTCCGAGCGTCCGCGCCCGATCTGCATCTCCTGGAGCATCCGTGCGAACTCGTCGGCCAGCGGGCCCTCGGTGTTGCGTGCCACCTGGGCGCACGCCGCGTCGAACCCGAGTCCCGACTCCACCGAGATCGTGAGCAGGTCGATCGCGTCCGGCAGGGCGCGTTGCAGCTTCTCGGACCGGTCGTAGGTCTGCTGGTGGAGGTACATGTTCGGTGCCATGTAGCCCGCGAGCGAAGCGACGAGAACGAACCCGAGCGTGGGCAGGAAGCCGAGGCCCAGGATGAGGGAGACGATCAGGGACAGCACGAGAGCAACGGCGAAGCCGACCACCTTCCCCGCCATCACCCGCTCCACGGTCCAGCCCAACGGGTTGCCCGCCATCTCGAGCTTCTCGCGGATGCGCTCGCTGGCGTCCTCGGGCGTCAGGCGTCGACCGATCCGCTGCGTACGCGCCAGCAACGGGAAGAGCACCCGGTCGGTGAAGCTGGAGTCCAGGTCCCCCTTCATCTCGTCGGGGGCAGCGGTCAGTGCTTCGAGGACCGCGATCGAGCGACCGACGCCCGAGCCCTCCTTGGTGGTGCCGCCGATGGAGGCGAAAACCAGGAACAGTGCACCGAAGATCATCAGGATGCCGATCGGCAAGAACACGCTCATCACAGGTCCACCTTTGCGACCTTGGACATCCAGAACACGCCGACGGACAGCAGGACCGCCATCACGATGCAGAGGATCCAGCCCATGGGGGTGTAGTACAGCGGGTGCACGTAGTCCGGCTTCGTCAGGGTCAGGTAGACGAGGAATCCAGGGGGCAGTCCACCCAGGATGTACGCCGAGAGTCGGCCCTCGGCCGAGAGGGCGCGGACGTGCCGACGCATGAACTCCCGCTCACGCAGCGTCGCGGCGACGGTGAGCAGCAGCTCGGCCAGGTTTCCGCCGACCTCGCGCTGGATCCTGATGGCCATCACCACCCACTTGAAGTCGCGGCTCTCCATCCGGTCGGCCATGCCGTCCATGGCGTCCTCGAGCGTCACGCCCAGGCGGCTCTCGACCACGACGCGACGGAACTCGCCGGCGATCGGCTCCGCGCCCTCACGCACGATCGTGTCGATGGACTGGCCGAGCGAGAGCCCGGCGGACAGGCTTCCCGACATCAGCTGCAGGGTGTCCGCGAGGCCCATGCTGAAGGCCTTGAACCGCTTCGCCTTCTTCATCTTCAGGTAGATGAACGGACCGATGATCGCCGCGATGATCAGCAGGACGCCCATGGCGATGCTGCCCGAGCCCAGCAGCAGCCCGAGCAGGCCACCGCCCACAGCGATCGCTGCGTGCAGGAGCAGCCACTCCGCCGGGCGCAGGGAGAGCCCGGCACCCTCCAGGGCGTGCGCGATGCGTGCCTCGAGGTTCTTGTTGTTGGCCAGCGCTCGCTCGGCGACCTGCGTGGCCGATCCGGCGAACGGGTTGGTCGCCGGATCGCCGTCACGGCGAGGGCCGGACTGGCCGGGGACCGCCATCACGCCGTACGCCCGGATCTGCTCGTTGAGCGTCAGGTTGCTCGCCGGCTTCCTCGAGCCCAGGGCCAGGACGAGGACCAGTCCGAGCAGCCCCAGGCCGATGGCGCCGATCCCGACGTACACCGCCGTCGTGGAGAGATCCAGGGGACCGGCGCTCACGGGCTGCGGGACGGAGGCCGTCGCCTTCCGCGCCTCGATGTCAGCCGCGCTCTGGACGGGGACGTACGCCGAGGTCTTGAACGACTGGCTGCTGGTGGGGACCGTCACCTCGACGTTGGTGCTCGTGTCCTCGAAGTCCTCGGGGAGCTGCGCAGTCACGACGACCTGGCGTGCGAGCGCCGTGGCCTCCTTGGCGAAGGCCGCGGTCAGCGCGGCCGGGTCCTGCGCCGTGAGCATCGTGCCCTTGCCCGCGGCGGCGATGGCGTTCAGCGGCTGGTTGGCCTCGTCGCCCTTCTGCAGCGAGACCACGTCGACCTCGGCGCCGGACTTCTTGATCGCGGTCACCACGTCGGAGAGCTTGGTGGCGGTGGTGTCCTTGCCGTCCGAGAGCAGCAGGATCTTGCGCTGCGCGGCGTTCTTGCCCCCGGGGCCGGCGGACTGGAGAGCGCCGAGCACCCCGTCGTACAGGGCCGTGTCACGGGTGAGGGTCAGGCCGGCGATCGCTGTGCGGGCGGCCCCGCGGTCCAGGCCCGGGGGAACGACGACCTTCACCGCGGTGTCGAAGGTCAGTACTCCGACCTTGACGTTGGCGGGCACAGCCGCCAGATAGGCCAGCGCCGCCTTCTTGGCCTCGGCGATGCGCTTGCCTGACATGCTCGCGCTCGTGTCGATCGCGAGCACGGAGGTCCGCTCGATCTCGTTGCTCTGGGAGGCGGCGGCGGCCTCCGAGTCGACGTCATTGCCGTCGATGGTGACCTTGACGGAGCCGTAGTCGACCTCGTCGGTGCCCGGCACCGACACGAGCAGGCGCACCGCACCCTTCGACGGCTGCGCGTGGTCGATCGCGGCGTTGGTCTCGGCAGGCGTGTCCGCTGCCGAGGCAGGCGCGACCGCACCCAGGCTCAGCGCGAGCAGTACCAGCACGGAGCCGGCGACCGCTCGCTGCAAGGCGCTGCGCCGACCCGTCATCGGTAGTCCGATGTCGCGAAGATCCGCGGGTCCACGATCACGTTGTTGTGCAGCATCTTCTCCAGGAACTTCGGACGCAGGCCGGTGGCCTTGAGCGACCCCAGGGACCGGCCCTCGGAGTCGAAACCGGCCGAGTTGTCGAACAGGAAGATGTCCTGGAGCGTGATGACGTCGCCCTCCATCCGCTCCACCTCGGTGACGTGGGTGATGCGACGGGTGCCGTCCTTGAGACGGGCCTGGTGGACGATCAGGTCGACCGCGGACGCCACCTGTTCCCGGATGGCCTTGATCGGGAGGTCCATGCCGGCCATCAGCACCAGGGTCTCGAGACGCGAGCAGGTGTCGCGGGGGCCGTTGGAGTGGACGGTACAGATGGAGCCGTCGTGACCGGTGTTCATGGCCTGCAACATGTCGAGCGCGGAGCTGTCACGAACCTCGCCGACCACGATCCGGTCCGGTCGCATCCGCAGCGCGTTGCGGACCAGGTCACGGATGGTGACGGCGCCCTTGCCCTCGATGTTCGAGGGGCGCGACTCCAGGCGTACGACGTGGTCCTGCTTGAGCTGGAGCTCTGCGGCGTCCTCGATCGTGACGATGCGCTCGTCGGTGGGGATGAACGACGACAGCACGTTGAGCGTCGTCGTCTTCCCGGCACCGGTTCCGCCCGACACCACGACGTTGAGGCGCCCTCGCACGCAGGCGTCGAGGAAGTCGGCCGTGCGGTCGCTCAGCGAGCCGAACTTGATCAGGTCGTTCACGGTCAGCGGGTCGGCGGCGAACTTCCGGATGGTGAGGGTGCTGCCGTCGATGGCCAGCGGGGGCACGACGGCGTTGACGCGGCTGCCGTCGGGCAGGCGGGCGTCGACCATGGGGGAGGACTCGTCCACGCGCCTGCCGATGCGGGAGACGATCTTGTCGATCGTCCGGCGCAGGTGGGCCTCGTCCTTGAACTTGCCGTCGACCTTGACGAGCTTGCCCTTGAGCTCCAGGTAGATGTTGAACGGGCCGTTGACCATCACCTCGGCGACGTCGACGTCACGCAGGTAGGGCTCCAGCGGTCCGTAGCCGAGGATGTCGTCGGAGATGTCCTGCGTGATCCGCTCGCGGTCGCCGCGCGTCAGGGGACGGTTGCTGGCTGCCAGGACCTCGGCGAGGACGACGCGCACCTTGGACTCGAGCTCGGCGGCGTCGAGGTTGGCGTCGTAGAGCTGGGGACCCAGCTGCTGCAGGAGCTCGGAGTGCACGCTCTCCTTCAGGTCGTCGAAGCGGTCCTTGGCGGCGTCAGCACGCACGGTCGCCTGCGACGAGGTCTGCGGCTTGTGGGTGGCACCCGACTTGGTGGCGCCGTTGGCGCCACTCTGGCTGTTGAAGCCGCCCTCGCCGCCGCGCCCCGGTCCTTTCGGCGTGTCCGTGCCGGGCGGACTGGAGACCTCGGGAGGCGCGTGGTGCTTGGCGTGGCTCGCGTCGGTGGACGAGGGCGCGTCGATGGGCACGTCCGCCCGTCGCTTCGGGGGCGGGGAACCAGGTGTGCCCGCCTCCGCCGGGTCGGGGCCGGGGGCTTCCCGGTCCGTCCCCGGGACGGTGGTGGTGCGGTTCAGAGCGGCAAGGCGCTCGCTGAGACTGCTCATGGCTCGTCCTACTTCTTCTGGCGTCCGAAGAGACCGCGCTTGGCGGGTGCGGTGGCCGGGGCGGCTGCGGTGTTGCCGGCCAACGTCAGGGCGAAGGCCTCGATGGCCTTCGACACGGGGTGGTCGGGCTTGGACAGCACGATCGGACGACCGTGGTTGGTGGCGCTGGCGACGGCGGTCGAGCTCGGCAGGGCGATCTCGACCGGCATCCCGAGGATCTCCTCGACGTTGGCCAGGGAGAGCCCGACCTCCTCGTCCGCGCGGTTGAGCACGAGGTGACGGTTGTTGGGGATGAGGTGGAGCAGGTCGAGCGTCTCCATCGCGACCTTGGTGTTCTTGATCGTCGGCACGTCGAGAGTCGCCACGACCACGACCTCGTCGGTCTCGTCGAACGCGCCCAGCACCTGGTCGTCGAACCCGGGCGGGGTGTCGATGACGACGTAGTCGAAGTGGCGGCGCAACGTCTGGATGACCCGCCGTGCGAGGGAGGCCGTGATCAGGTCCCGACCCTCCGGGTGGGTCGGCGCGGCCAGGATGGAGATCCCGCTCTCGTGACGGGTCAGCAGCTCCTTGAGAAGCGAGAAGTCCAGGTCGTGCTCGGACTCGGCAGCATCGGTGATGGTGCGATCGGGGATCACCTGCATGGTGATGGCGACGTCGCCGAACGCCAGGTCGAGGTCCACGACGCACACCTCGGCACGGGTACGGGCCAGGGCGACACTGAGGTTGACCGACATGGTCGTCTTCCCGACCCCGCCCTTGGGCGAGAACACGGTGAAGACGCGGCCGTCGCGCTCTCCGGGGTTCGTCGGTCCGTGGATCGCCTCCCAGGTGCCCCTGGCGCGGCTCAGTGCCGTGTTCAGGGCAGGCTGGTCGTCGGCCGCCACGACGGCGCCGATCCCGACCTGCATGGCCTTGGCGAAGACGTCGGGGGCGAGGTCGTGCCGGATGAGCACCACGCTCGTGGCCGGGTGACCCACTCGGATCCGCTCGGCCAGCGCCGCTGCCGTGGCCATCTCGACCGTGGGGCCGATCACCACCGCCGAGTGTCCGCGGCCGGTGAGCAGCCCGTCGACGTCCTCGGGACGTGAGACCACCGGGGAGCCGGCGGGCAGCGCGTTCACGAGGACACCGGCAGTGGTGCTGTCGGCCTCGACGAGGATCGGCATGCGGGTCCTTCCTGGTTCAGGTTGTGGGGCGCAGGGTCAGTCGACCCGGGTCACTGGAAGAGGTTGCTGCCCGTGACGCCGCCGGAGGGCGCGACCTGGGAGTCGGTGTTGATCAGCCCGAACGCGAGGTCGCCGTTCCTGGAGGCGTAGAGGATGCGCTCCGCCTCGCCCTGGGTGACAGCGAGCGTCAGCAGGGTCTTGGGGAGCGCGTCCGCGGCCGGTGCCGCGGCGGCATCGCCCTCGGTCGGTGCGGCGGCGACCACGGTCGTCGCACCGGCTCCGATGATCTGGACGTTGGGGAGCAGCAGGCGCGTGAACGAGCCGCTTCCGGCCGAGCCGTTCATGAAGATGGCGACCTTGTCTCCCGGGTTCACGAACCCGGCGACACGGGCAGGGTCGGAGAGGTTGATGGAGACGGCGATCTTGCCCTTGGGGATGGTGAGGCCGGTGGCCGAGCCTGCTGCGCCGAACTTGGTCGCGATCAGCTGCTCGCCCGGGTAGATGTTGGCCACGGCGGTCTGGCCGGCGACCGGCTCGGTGCCGGTGAGCGCGCCGGGTACGACGTCTTGCTGGGAGACCGCGCTGGTCTCGATCTTCCCGGCGGCCTGGGCAGCCTCGATGGTCTCTCCGGCCGGGATCTCCTTGACCACCTTCAGGACCTGGACTGCCTCGTAGCGCGAGTCAGCCCGGTTGTCCGCACCGCGGACGTAGAGGAAGACGAGCAACGTGCCCAGTGCGGCGATCACGGCCGCGACGATGAGCAGTACTTTTCTGCGATCCATGAACAGTCGACCTATCTAGTCCGTGGGGGAGCGCGCGGTGAGACCACCGCTGCTCCCGTTGGCACCGTGAGACCACTTCTGTTTCACGACATGACTCAGATTGCCGTACTCGCGTCCGTTTTGTACGCAGAATTGGAGTACTGGGACCGCTTCTGTGCCGGAATTCACCCGATCCAGTCTCGAAAATGCGGTCAGCGCACGTAGAGGGCGTCGACGTCGTCGCGGTGCTCGCTCATCACCACACCGCGCTTGAGCTTCAGGCTGGGCGTCAGCTGGCCACCCTCCTCGGTCCAGGAGGACGGCACGATCGCGAAGCGGCGGATCGACTCCGCCTTGGACACGGCCTTGTTGGCCTCCTCGACGGCAGCCTCGATCTCGGCCCGGAGGTCCGGGTCGCCGATCAGCTCGGCCACGTCGGTGGACTTGCCGTGCTGCTCGGCCCAGGCCGGCAGCGTCTCGGGGTCGACGGTCACCAGCGCCGCGATGAAGGGTTGGCCGTCGCCGACGACGATGCACTGGTCGACGAGGTGGTGGGCCCGGAGGCGGTCCTCGAGCACCGCCGGGGCCACGTTCTTGCCACCCGCGGTCACCAGGATCTCCTTCTTGCGGCCGGTGATCCGCACGAAGCCCTCGTCGTCGATCTCGCCCACGTCGCCCGTGTGGAACCAGCCGTTGGCGTCCTTGGCCTCGGCCGTGGCCTCGTCGTTGTGCCAGTAGCCGGCGAAGACCTGGCCGCCCCGGAACAGCAGCTCGCCGTCGTCGGCGACCCGGACGCTGGTCCCCTGCAGGGGCCGGCCCACCGTTCCGACCTTCTGGGCGACGGGCAGGTTGGCAGTGAGGGCGGCCGTGGTCTCCGTGAGGCCGTAACCCTCCAGCACGTTGACCCCGATGCCGCGGTAGAAGTGTCCGAGCCGCTCGCCCAGCGGCGCCCCTCCCGAGATCGCGTGGGCGCACTTCCCGCCCAGGGCGGTCCGCAGCTTCGCGTAGACCAACCGGTCGAAGACGCGGTGCTGGGCGCGTACGGCGAGGCTCGACTTCCCGGTCTCGAGACCTCGCGACCAGGCGATGGCCACATCGGCCGCGCGCCCGAAGACCTTGCCCTTGCCGTCGGCGACGGCACGCTGCGAGGCGGTGTTGAAGACCTTCTCGAAGACGCGGGGGACGGCGAGGATGAACGTGGGCTGGAACTCCGCGAAGTCGTCGAGCAGGTGCTTGATGTCCGCCGAGTGGCCCATCCGGACGCGCGCCTTGACGCAGCCGATCTGCACGATGCGGGCGAACACGTGGGCCAGCGGCAGGAACAGCAGCGTGGCGGGCGGCTCCCCTCCTTCCTGGGCGCCCTCCTCGGGGGCGAACAGCTCGTCGAGCTCCTCGATCGCCACGGTCAGCTCGAACATGAAGTTGCCGTGGGTGAGCATGCAGCCCTTGGGGCGCCCCGTCGTGCCCGAGGTGTAGATCAGGGTGGCGAGGTCACCGGGCCCGTTCTGGGTACGCCGCTGCTCGAGCACCTCGTCCGACACGTCCTCGCCCAGGGTGCGCAGGACCCCGAGCCCGTTGCCCTCGATCGACCAGACGTGGTGCAGGTCGGACAGGCCGTCCCGGACCTCCTTGACGCGGGAGCTGTGCTCGGGCGTCTCGGTGATCACGGCGCGCGCCGCGGAGTCGGTCAGGATCCACTCGACCTGGTCGGCGCTGGACGTCTCGTAGACGGGGACGGTGGCCGCCCCCGCGAACCAGATCGCGTAGTCGATCAGCGTCCACTCGTAGCGCGTGCGGGAGATCAGGGCGACCCGGTCGCCCACCTCGATCCCAGCGGCGATGAGCCCCTTCGCGACGGCACGCACGTCCGCCAGGAAGGTGGCTGCCGTGACGTCGGCCCAGGCACCCTCGCGGCGCTGCGAGAACACGACCGTGTCGGCGTACTCGGTGCCGTTGGTGACGACGTCGTCGGTCAGGTTCCCCGTCGAAGGGACGTCGACCTGCAGGGCCGTGGAGTACTCGCGCACGATGCACCTCTCTTCAGCCAGCGCCTCGATCTCCGCTCGATTCCCGGGGGCGCCGGATCGCATCTGCACGGTACTCGTCCCGCCGCCGTCTGTGACCCGCAGCGGCCTGATCCGGACAGGGCACGGTCCGTTAACCTTGACCGGCCGGACCGGCATCCGGGTGGAAGCTCCGCGCCGGCCGCCGCTCATCAGCAGCCTTCGACGTCAGGACCACGAACCATGGCCGAGCAGACCACGTCCAGCATCGTCATCGACGCCACCGCCGCCGAGGTGATGGCAGTGATCGCGGACTTCCCGGCGTACCCGAAGTGGGCGCAGGGGATGAAGAAGGCCGAGGTCGTCGAGGAGGGTCCGGACGGGCGGGCGCTGACGGTGTACTTCGAGCTCGAGGCGGCTCCGATCAAGGACTCCTACACCCTCGGCTACGACTGGCAGGGCGACTCCGCCGTCCGGTGGAACCTGGTCGAGGGCAAGATGCTGAAGGCGATGCAGGGTGCCTACGAGCTGCAGCCGAGCGGGGCTGGCACCGAGGTCACCTATCGGCTCGCCGTCGACCTGAGCATCCCGATGATCGGGATGCTGCGCCGCAAGGCCGAGAAGGTCATCATCGACACCGCGCTGAAGGGCCTGAAGAAGCGCGTCGAGTCGCTGGGCTGAGGGTGACCGTCCGCATCGTCCTGTTCACCGGCAAGGGCGGTGTCGGGAAGACGACCAGCGCAGCCGGTACGGCGACCCTCGCCGCCCGGGCCGGGCAGCGCACGCTGGTCCTCTCCACCGACGCCGCGCACTCGCTGGCCGACGCGTTCGGGCTTCCGGTCGTGGGCCCGGAGCCGGTCGAGATCGACACCGACCTGTGGGTGCACCAGGTCGACGTCCAGCGTCGGTTCGAGCGGTCCTGGGGAGAGATCCAGGGATACCTGGTCTCCGTGCTCGACGCAGCCGGGGTGGACCCGATCACCGCCGAGGAGCTGACCGTCATCCCCGGGGCGGAGGAGGTGCTCGCGCTCCTCGAGCTGCGCAACCACGCGATCAGCGGCGAGTGGGACGTCATCATCGTCGACTGCGCCCCCACGGCGGAGACGCTCCGACTGCTGGCGCTGCCCGAGGCCCTGGGGTGGTACATGACCCGCGTCTTCGGCGTGCAGCGACGCGTCATCCGTGCGCTGCGCCCGGTGCTGACCCGGGCGGCGGGAGTGCCGATGCCCGAGGACTCCGTGTTCGACGCCGTGGAACGGCTGCACCGCGACCTCGAGCAGGTCCAGCAGATCCTGAGCGAGAAGGACTCCACGGTCAGGCTGGTGCTCACCCCCGAGTCCGTGGTGGTGGCCGAGGCACGACGCTCGCTGACCACGCTCTCGCTCTACGGCTACCGGGTCGACGGCGTGATCGCCAACCGAGTCTTTCCCGAGGGGGCGGGCGACGCATGGCGCGAGGGCTGGGTCGCCTCGCAGCAGGCGGTGCTCGCCGAGGTCAGGCAGTCCTTCGCCGACCTGCCGATCTGGAGGTCGGACTACCGGCCGGGCGAGCCGGTGGGCACCGATGCCCTGGCCAGTCTCGCCGAGGCGGCGTACGCCGGGGACGACCCGCTGGCCGTGCCCATGGGGGAGGGACCGATGACGATCACCAGGACGAACAACGGTGCCGTCCTGCGGATCGCCCTCCCGTTCGCGCAGAAGCAGGACGTCGACCTGGCCAGGCACGGTGACGAGCTCGTCGTGACGGTCGGTTCCTACCGCCGCCTGCTGGCCCTGCCGGCTGCCCTGCGGCGGCACACCGTGTCGGCGGCGCGCGTGGAGGAGGGCTCGCTGCAGGTACGGTTCCGGTTCGAGCAGGAGGAGCAACCGTGAGCGACGCAGACGAGGGCCAGGACCCACCCGGTCCGGGTCCCGGCAGCCAGCAGCCCGTGGGCAGTGTGGGCGACGAGGCCGCGAAGCTCCTCGGAGCCCTGTCGGAATGGGCCCGTGACCAGGGGACCGACTATGCGGGCAGCGCTGCGGGCGCGGCCGGAGCATTCGCGCATGCGGTCAAGGACGTCAACGAGCACGTCGCCACCGGGAGCCAGGACTGCCGCTACTGCCCCGTCTGCCAGGTCATCCACGCCGTCCGCCAGACCAGCCCCGAGGTCCGGGCGCACCTGACGCTGGCGGCCAGCTCCCTGATGCACGCGGCCGCGGGCCTCTTGGCGACGAACACCAGCGACCAGCAGAAGTCTCCGCCCGTGGAGAAGATCGACCTCGACGCCGGGTCGGACTGGGACGAGGACCGATGACCGTCACCGTCGGGGTCGATGTCGGCGGGACCAAGATCGCCGCCGGGCTCGTGGACGAGCACGGCACCCTGATCGCCCGTGAGCGACGCGAGTCGCCCGCGACCGACCCTGCGGAGATCGTGCGCACCATCGGCGAGCTGGTGCGCTCGCTCGTCGCGAGCAGTGCGGTGGAGGCGGTCGGCGTGTGCGCCGCAGGCTTCGTCGACAAGCAGCGGGCCACGGTCGTCTTCGCGCCCAACCTGGCCTGGCGTGACGAGCCGCTCAAGGAGCGGCTGCAGAAGGAGCTCGACCTCCCCGTCGTCGTGGAGAACGACGCCAACGCCGCTGCGTGGGGGGAGTTCACGTTCGGTGCGGGGGAGGACGTCGAGGACCTGCTGATGCTCACGATCGGCACGGGCGTCGGCGGCGGCGTCGTCCTCGACGGTGACCTGGTGCGCGGCGGGTTCGGCTTCGGTGGCGAGGTGGGCCACATCCAGATGGTGCCCGGCGGGGTCCTGTGCGGCTGCGGCAACCTCGGCTGCCTGGAGTCCTACGGCTCCGGGAACGCCCTGGCGCGGATGACCCGCGAGCACGCCCTCGAGTCCCCGGACGCTGCCCGCCAGCTCCTCGAGCAAGCCGGTGGTGACCCCGCCGGGATCACGGGGCCGCTGATCACGACAGCGGCCCAGGCCGGCGACCCCTTCGCGATCGAGCGCCTGGCCGAGCTCGGGGACTGGATCGGCCAGGGCGTGGCCACGCTGACCGCGGTGCTCGACCCGAACGTGGTGGTCATCGGTGGTGGCGTGAGCGAGGCCGGCGACCTGCTGCTCGACCCGATCAGGTCCAGCTTCGAGAGCCACGTGACCGCCCGCGGCCACCGGCCGATGCTGGAGGTGCGCCAGGCGCAGCTCGGCAATGCCGGTGGCATGGTGGGTGTGGCAGACCTGGCGCGACGCCGGTGAGGCGGGCAAGCGCGGTGGGCGCCCGATGAGCTCGGCCATCGGCGTCGACATCGGTGGCACCAAGGTGCTCGCCGCAGTCGTCGACAACGCCGGCCGGGTGCTCGACACCGAGGCGACGGAGACCCCCGGTGGCGGACCGGAGCAGGCGACGGTGCTGGAGGTCGAGGACGCCCTGGTGGACGTCGTGAGCCGGTTGCTGGCGGTTCACGGCCGCTGCCCGGTGGGCGTCGCGGCTGCCGGTTTCGTGGACAGCGACGCGCAGCGGGTGCGCTTCGCCCCGCACCTGCCCTGGCGCGACGAGCCGCTCTCGCAGCGCCTGTCCGGTCGGCTCGGGAGCCGGATCCTGGGTGATGTCCTGGTCGACAACGACGCCACGGCCGCGATGTGGGCCGAGGCCCAGTTCGGCGCGGCGCGGAACGCCTGGGACGCCGTGATGATCACCCTCGGCACCGGGATCGGCGGCGGGCTGCTGATGCACGGCTCGGTCCACCGAGGCGCGAACGGGATGGCCGGCGAGTTCGGTCACATGCAGATGGTCCCCGACGGGCTGCCCTGCCAGTGCGGTCGCTCCGGCTGCTGGGAGCAGTACTGCTCCGGTCGTGCCCTCGCTCGTGCGGCCGCCGCTGCCGGCTCGGAGCTCTTCGGTCCTGCGCTGACGACAGCGGCCCGTGAGGGAGACCCGATCGCCGTGGCGGCGTACGACGAGGTGGGCTACTGGCTCGGTGTCGGCGTCGCGAACCTGGTCGCGGCCTTCGACCCGCCGCTGGTCGTCGTGGGTGGCGGTGTGTCCGCCGCCGGGGAGCTGCTGCTCGGCCCGGCGCGCGCCTCGATGGCCGAGAGCCTGGTGGGCGTGGGCTACCGGGACCTTCCCAAGCTGACCGGCGCCGAGCTCGGGCCGCTCGCCGGCGTGATCGGCATCGCCGACCTGGCGCGTACGGCGGGCCGGATCAGGCGCGTCGGTAGGTGGGGGCGAGCTCCATCGCGAGTTGCTCGAGGAAGAGCCCGACGTCGGTGACGATCCCTCGCGCCTGCGAGGACCCCCGGTCGGCCAGCTTGGTCACGGTCGCCGGGTTGATGTCGACACAGACCAGGGGCACCGACGCCGGGAGGATGTTGCCGGTGGCCACGGAGTGCAGCATCGTCGCGACCATCAGGCAGAAGCCCGCGCCGGGCAGCTCGGCACGCATCGCCCGCTGACCCTCGATGACGTCGGTGTGCACGTCGGGCAGCGGTCCGTCGTCGCGCACGGACCCGACCAGCACGAACACCTTGTCGTGGGTCACCAGCGCGTGCATGATCCCGCTGGTCAGGATCCCCTGCTCGACCGCGGCGCGGATCGATCCTGCCTTGCGGATCGTGTTGATCGCGCGGATGTGGTGCTCATGGCCGTGCTCGACGCCCTGTCCGCGCGCGAGGTCGACACCCAGCGAGGTGCCGTAGAGAGCCGACTCGATGTCGTGGGTGGCGAGCGCGTTCCCCGCGAAGAGCACGTCGACGTAGCCCGCCTCGACGAGGGCCACCATCGCCGGAGCGGCACCGGTGTGGACGACCCCGGGGCCACCCACCCAGAGCACCTTCTTGCCGGCCGCCTTGGCCTCCCGCATCCCGTCGGCCACCTGGCGCACGAGCACGGCCTGGGGCTTCTCGCTGGAGACGTCGGACTCCATGAACCCGAACGAGCCCTCCTCCTTGGTGGACAGCGGCACCGTCACCTTGATCCCGGCGGCGCCGCAGACGATCCCCATGCCGGCGCGAACGTCGGACATCGGCAGCGTCCGGACACTCAGCTCCTCGCCCTCGCCCTCGCCGTCGACCACCAGGCCGCAGTCCATCTCCGGGTTGAGCACCCCGACCCAGTGGCCGTCCAGCCGCACCTGGGTCTCCAGGTTGGTGCTGGAGTAGAAGCCGTCGGGGAAGAAGCCGTCGGCCTCCGCCCGGACGATCTGTGCCTCACCGGGATCGACCATGTTGACGCCGTGGATCTGGAGTCGCATCAGGATCCGCTGCAGCGTGTCCTCGGCCTCGGCGGACACCTCGATGCGGGCGTACGACGGGTCGGCGGTCCCGTGCCCGATGTCGAACTGCTCGACCCGGTAGTCGCCGCCGTACTCGTCGATGTCGTTGAGCACCTTGGACAGGGAAGCGGTGTCGATCAGGTGACCCCTGATCTCGACGATCTCGCTGTGCGTCACGTGCCCAGCCTTTCGTGTGGTCGGTCGGGGAGGGCTAGAGCCGGGCGCCGTCGTCGTGGTCCTCGCCGGGGCCGGGCCTCATCGAGGCGACCAGGAAGACGAACCCGCCGACGAACCAGACCATCAGCAGCAGCCCCATCCAGCCGGACAGGTTGAGCTTCGCCACCAGGGCGACCAGCACGAAGCTGGGCACGCCGAACAGGCCGATCCAGGCCAGCAGTCGCGCAGGAGGGGGAAGCGGCAACGGAGGCGGCTCGGGCGGGACGAAGTGCTCCTCCCGCTCCACCGGGGCGGACTCCGGTGCGCCTTCCTCGGCCAGCTCGTCACGGGGTTGATCGCGAGGCTTGAGGTCACGCAACGAGGGCGGGACCTCGACCGGGGGTTCGTCGATCTCGGGACGGTCGCCGTAGTTGTCCACGATGGCACGCCAGATGGCGTCCTCGGCGGAGATGTCCCCAGGGATCTCAGCGTCCGCTGAGAGGTCTTCTGCGACCTCCTCGGGGAGCTCGTCCCCGACGGGTTCGTCGTCAGGTTCCTGGGGTGTCGCCATGGCTCAGCTCAGCCGCCGTCAGACTGCCGCGGTGACCCGCTCGATGAACGCGGCGGACCCTTCGAAGATCTGCTCGGCGTCATTGTCCATCGTGGCCACGTGGTAGCTGTCGGCCAGGATCTCCTCGCGGGTCTCGCTGGAGGAGACGCCGGCCAGGATGATCCGCGCCGACGAGGGGTCGACGACATGGTCCACGGCGGAGCGGAAGATCAGGACCGGACAGGTGATCCTGCCCAGCTCCCCACGCAGGACCTTGTAGCCCTTGAACATCGAGTCCGCTGCCCGCAACGGGGTCTTGGTGTAGCCGTGCTCCTCGACGCCCGGCTTCTTGATGTCGTTGGCGATGCCCGGGAACGACGGGACCAGGTGCTTGAGGACCGGGAGCAGCTTCACGTCCTTGCGGTCGGTCGCCACTGCGGGGTTGACCAGCACCAGCCCGGCGACGCGGTCGGGGTGGTCGGCGGCGAGACGAAGGGCCAGACCGCCACCCATGGAGAGGCCGCACACGAAGACGGAGTCCACCTGCGCGGCGAGCGCCTCGAAGGCACGCTCGAGCTCGCCGCTCCAGTCGGCCCAGGTCGTCGTGTTCATCTCCTGCCACGTGGTGCCGTGACCGGGGAGTCGGGGAACCGACACGGCGTACCCCTTGGCGGCGAGGTGCTCGCCCCATGGCTTCATCGACGCCGGAGAGCCGGTGAAGCCGTGGCTCAGGAGGACACCGACGCGTCCTTGCGGCGTGGCTGCGTCACCGTCGGAGAGGAACGGCTCGGCGAGGGGGTGCACGGTCACAGGTGGTCTCCAGGCTGGCGCTCGACGAACGGGAGGGGGCGCGGCAATGGTGTCACGCGCTGCCCAGCCGGACCAGCGCGTGCGCCAGTTGGACGCAACCTGTTCCGTGGACGTCCTCGCACCGGTCGTTCGGAGGTGGCCGCGTGCCCTAGGGTTCGAAGGTGAGAGGAAGGTGGCCAGCTTGTTCTACTGGTTCTTGAAGTGGATCGCCATCGGTCCACTCCTGCGGGTGGTCTTCCGCCCGCGCGTCTCCGGTTCGGAGAACATCCCGGAAGAGGGCCCGGCCATCCTGGCCAGCAACCACCTCTCCTACGCCGACTGGCTGTTCATGCCGATGACGGTGTCGCGCAAGGTGACGTTCGTGGCGAAGGCGGAGTACTTCAACACCCCCGGCATCAAGGGCTGGTTCCAGAAGCTGTTCTTCTCCGGCGCGGGACAGGTGCCCATCGACCGGACCAGCGGCTCGGCCGCAGAGGGGGCACTCTCAGCCGCCAAGCGCGTGCTCGAAGACGGCGAGATCTTCGGCATCTATCCCGAGGGCACCCGCTCGCACGACGGCAAGCTCTACCGCGGCAAGACCGGCGTCGCGCGCCTGGCCCTGGAGACCGGGGTGCCGGTCATCCCGATCGCGGTCGTCGGCACCGACGTGGTGGCGCCCCCCGGCAAGAAGTTCGGCACGTTCACCCGTCCCGTCGTGCACTTCGGCAAGCCGCTGGACTTCAGCCGCTACGAGGGCATGGAGAACGACCGCTACATCCTGCGCTCGATCACCGACGAGATCATGTACGAGATCATGCGGCTCTCCGGCCAGGAGTACGTCGACAAGTACGCCTCCGTCGCCAAGGAGGAGCAGAAGAAGGCCGAGAAGGAGGCCGCTGCCGCGCAGGTCGAGCCCGGTCCGGACGCGAAGGCCTCCTGATCCCGTGGCCGAGGCCGCGAAGGAGACGGGTGTCGAGCCGCACGGCCCGGTGCAGGACACGATGTTCCGCGCCCTCGCGGTGCTGCGATTCCTCGTCCTGCTGAACTCGCTGGGGATCTACCTGTGGCGCTACGACGGGTACGACCACCCCGCCGTCGGCTGGCTCGTGATGGCGGCCCTCGTCGGGTGGACGGGCTTCGTGGTGTGGGCGTACGCCGCGCCGAGCCGTCGACGCCCCTGGTTGCTCGTCGCCGACCTCGCCGTTGCCGTCGGCGCGATCGCCCTGTCGCCGTACGTCAAGGGGGAGGGGCTGAACGCGACCCTGCCCGGCTTCTGGGTGATGGGGGTCGTCCTCGCCTGGGCGGTCCTGTGGCGCTGGGTGGGTGGCCTGGTGGCGGCCGTGGTGGTCTGCGTCTCCGACCTCAGCATCCGCGAGGACTTCACGCAGAAGGCCTACGGCAACATCTTCCTGCTGATCCTCGGTGGTGCGATCGTCGGCTTCCTGTCGGGCCTGCTGCAGGAGATGGCCGCGCAGCGGGACCGTGCCGAGCGCGCTGCGGCAGCGGCCGAGGAACGCCAGCGGCTGGCCCGGGTGGTCCACGACGGCGTGCTGCAGGCACTGGCCCTCGTCCAGCGCCGCGCGCCCGACCTGGGGCCGGAGGGTGCCGAGCTGGGACAGCTCGCAGGCGAGCAGGAGGTCCGGTTGCGAGGGCTGGTCCAGCAGGACTCACGCGAGCTGCTGGCCCCACTCGGCGACCTGGACCTCGCCCAGCTGCTCACCGCACTGCAGACCGCGCAGGTGCACGTCGCGGTGCCCGGGACGCCCGTGACCATGCCCGCCGAGGTCGCCAGCGAAGTGGTGTCGGCCGTCGAGTCGTGCCTGAGCAACGTGCGGCACCACGTCGGTCGTGACGCTCACTCCTGGGTGCTGCTGGAGGAGCTGGACGACCGGTGGGCGGTCTCGGTGCGCGACGACGGCCCCGGCATTCCCGAGGGACGGCTCGAGGCCTCGGCTGCCGAGGGACGGCTGGGCGTGCGGCAGTCGATCATCGGCCGGCTCCAGGACCTCGGTGGCACCGCCGTCGTGCACTCGGCGCCGGGCCAGGGCACCGAGTGGGAGCTCGAGGTCCCGCGTCGCCTCCTCGGGGTGCGGCGATGACGATCCACACCGAGCACCCCTTCCTGGACCCGTCGGACTCCGTACGACGCCTCCGCGGCCGCCTCGGTGGCGCAGTGACCCTGTGGACCAGCGGTGGCGCCACGGACGGCGGCTCGCGGGCCGGGCTCACCGTCTCGTCGGTGATGATCGCGGGCGGCGAGCCCGGCCGGCTGCTGGCCCTGGTCGACCCCGACTCCGACCTGCGTGACGTGCTCGAGGAGACCGGGCGGGCCGTCGTACACCTGTTGAGGTGGGAGCACCGCGACCTCGCGGAGGTCTTCGCCGGCCAGATGCCGTCCCCCGGTGGCCAGTTCACGACGGGGGAGTGGAAGCAGACCGACCACGGCCCCCGCCTCGTCACCGCCCTGACCTGGATCACGGTGGAGGTCGAGTCCACCGAGACCGTCGGCTGGTCGGACCTGGTCGTCGCCCGGATGGTCGACGTGGTCATCGGCGAGGACGACACCCCCCTGGAGCACCGCCGCGGCCGCTACCTCCACCCCCCGGAGCGGACCTGACCTCACCGGTGGTCGAGCAGCGAGCGCCACTTCTCGGTGGTTGAGGAGCGAGCGTCAGCGAGCGTCTCGAAACCCGGTGCGGCGACTGGAGACCTGAGCCACGGTGGTCGAGCAGCGAGCGAAGCGAGTGGACAGTCGAGCGTCCACGCTTCGCACGCCGAGTAGTAGCCGCAACCTCAGCCGGTTGAGCCTGTCGAAACCTCTGACCGGCGAAGGGCGGGCCGGGAGAAGAACGCAAGCCAAGCCACCAGGCTGATCCAGGCGATTCAGCTGATCAGTGGAGTGCAGCTGGCACCAGGTGCTAGCTGCACTCCACTGATCGCTTCACCTGCCGCCGTTCGAGGGGCCGACCAACAACGGGTGGACTTTGAGTCACCTGGTGACTCAAAGTCCACCCGTAGATCCAGTTCAGCCTGCTCCTCGGCTCACCGGGGGTGGTCTCGGCTGGCCGCTCGTTCCTCGCTGCTCGACCAGCGGTGCTCGGCATTCGCTGTCGGCTTGTGGATTGTGGCGGGGTCGGGTTCGCCGGGCGACCACCTTCGCCGGGCGTTCCCGCTAGGGTCGCCGGGTGGATGAGGCTCTGCGGGTGATGGTGGTCGACGACCACCCGATGTGGCGGGAGGGGGTGGCCCGCGACCTCACCGAGGCCGGGTTCACCGTGGTCGCGACGGCTGCCAACGGCAAGGACGCGATCAGCCGGTTCCCGGCCGCGCGGCCCGACGTACTCGTCCTCGACCTCCAGATCCCCGAGCCCAACGGCGTCGCCGTGACCGCGGAGGTGGTCCGGCAGAACCCCGCCGTACGCGTGCTGATCCTGTCCGCGAGCGGGGAGCAGCAGGACGTGCTGGAGGCGGTGAAGGCGGGCGCCACCGGCTACCTGGTGAAGTCGGCGTCCCGGGCGGAGCTGGTCGATGCCGTACGCCGGGTCGCGCTGGGTGACACCGTGTTCACGCCTGGGCTGGCCGGCCTCGTGCTGGGGGAGTACCGCCGTCTCTCCGACGCCCCCACGGCCGCCAAGGACGAGACGCCGCGGATCACCGAGCGGGAGACGGAGGTGCTCCGCCTGGTGGCGAAGGGGATGTCCTACAAGCAGATCGCCGAGCGGCTGTTCCTGTCGCACCGGACCGTGCAGAACCACGTCCAGAACACGTTGCGCAAGCTGCAGCTCCACAACCGGGTGCAGCTGGTCCGCTACGCCATCGAGCAGGGCCTCGACGATGTCGACGACGACGGGTGACACGCGGCCGAGGGATGCGAGCGCCGGGAAGAACCACGCGTTGGGTAGCGTTGCCATGCACAAGCACCGATAAGGAGCACGACATGGGTTTGGGAACTTTGCTGTTCCGCGCATCGCTCGGTGACGTGCTGCGTGCCGAGCGGATGCGCCAGGGGATGACGCTGCGCGAGCTCTCCTCGTCCGCCCGCGTCAGCCTCGGCTACATCTCCGAGATCGAGCGTGGACAGAAGGAGGCCTCCTCCGAGCTGCTCGCCGCGCTGTGCGAGGCCCTCGACGTCCCGCTCTCCGGTGTGCTGCGCGAGGTGAGCGAGCACGTCGAGAGCCAGGAGCTCGCCCTCGAGGTCGTCACCGCTCCGGCCGGTCCCGACGCCGTGGTCGCGCTCCGCCGCCTGAGCGCTAGCTGACGCCGGCTGCCTTCTCCAGGGCGCCGAGCTCGTCGTCGAGGTGGGTGAGCAGGCGCTGCAGGTGGGGCACGCTGCGCCGGCAGCCGGTGAGGCCGAAGTCCATGTCGTCGGCATAGCTGTTGCAGGTGATGTTCAGCGCCATCCCGTTGATCGGGATCGACAGCGGGTAGGAGCCGGTCATCTTGGCGCCGTTGAGGTACATCGTCTTCTTCGGTCCCGGCACGTTGCTGATGATCAGGTTGAACGGCGGCCGGATGATCCCCTGGAGCCGCAGCATCGGGGTGATGATCGAGGGCGCCATGCCCAGGGCGCTCATCGCCATGATCTGGAGCTGGCTCATCGAGCCGAGCGCCTCCTTGCCGGTCTGCATCGACTTGTGGATCGAGGCCAGCCGGTCGGCGGGGTCGTCGAGGTCCGTGCCGAGCTTGACCATCACGGCGCCCACGGAGTTGCCACCGCCGCCCGCAGGACCCGACCTCTTGGCGTTCAGGCCGACGGGGACCATCGACACCAACGGTGCGTCCGGCAGCGCGTCGTGCTCGATCAGGTAGGTGCGCATCGCGCCGGAGCACATGGCCAGGACCACGTCGTTCAGGGTGGTGTCGCTGGCCTTGCCGATGGCCTTCAGCCGCTCCAGGGGCCAGCCCTGCGCCGCGAACCGGCGGGAGCCGGTGATGGTGGTGTTGAACATCATCCGGGGCGCGTAGAGCGAGAGCGCGGACGTCTCGTTGCGCAGCCCGTGCTTCAGCGTCTTGATCAGGGCGGACGGCATGCCGGCGGCGTCGGCGGTGATGCCGAGCGCCGTACGCATCGCCTCGAGGGGTACGTCGGACAGGCTCCTCTCGGCCTCGTCGCGCACCTTCTGGGCCTTCGAGCTGGGCCGTGCTGCCCACATCGGCGGCATGTCGCGCTCGTCGGGGTCGGTGCTCATCACGCTGCCCATCAGCCGCATCGCCGAGATGCCGTCGACCAGCGAGTGGTGGAGCTTCGTGTACAGCGCCACCCGCCCGTCCCGCAGCCCCTCGATCAGGTGGGCCTCCCACAGCGGGCGCTCCCGGGCCAGCCGGGTGCTGTGCAGCCGCGAGCACAGCTCCAGCAGCTCACGGACCCGGCCGGGCTTCGGCAGCGCGCTGTGGCGGAAGTGGTACTCGAGGTCGAAGTTCTCGTCCTGGGTCCAGACCCACTGGCCGGCCGTGGTGATCCCACGGGTCGGACGCTTCAGGAACAGCGGAGCGATCTCCGAGACCTCGGACATCTGCTCGTAGAGCTTGCGGACGTAGTCACGCGGCGCACCTTCGGGCTTCTCGAAGAGCTGCAGGCCGCCCACGTGCATCGGCATCTGCCTGTTCTCCGCGAACAGGAACCCTGCTGACGTCGGATCGATCGGGACAACCACGTCTCCACCTCTCTGCGGCCCGGATGTGGGACCCGTTCGTGAGTCGAGCTGTGACCGCGGTCACCGAGCCCCGCCGATCCTTGCCGTTGGCCCCGGTGGACACAAGTCGCGGTCTCGCTCGCGCCCGGGTATAGGTTCGCTGGCAGTGTGACGTCGACCACCTGGAGGCACCGTGTCGGGAACCAGTAGCACGTCCGGAACGCACGACTACGTCATCGTCGGGGCGGGCAGCGCCGGTGCGGTGCTCGCCGCACGACTGACCGAGGACCCCGGCATCAGCGTGCTGCTCCTCGAGGCCGGCCCCGAGGCCGAGGCCGACGAGATCTCGATCCCCGCCGCCTTCCCGGCGCTGTTCAAGACCAAGTGGGACTGGAACTACGACACCACCGAGCAGAAGCAGCTGCACAACCGGCGGGCCTACTGGCCCCGGATGAAGGCCCTCGGTGGCTGCTCCTCGATGAACGCGATGATCTACATCCGCGGCAACGCCGCCGACTACGACGCCTGGCGCGACGAGTACGGCGCTGCCGGCTGGGGGTACGACGACGTCCTGCCCTACTTCAAGAAGGCAGAGGGCAACACCCGACTGGGCGGGCAGTACCACGGCCAGGACGGGCCACTCCATGTCGAGGACAGGCGCTACACCCACGAGCTGACCAACCTGTGGGTCGAGAGCGCCGTCAGCGCGGGCCTGAAGCCGACCGAGGACTTCAACGGGGCCGAGCAGGAGGGGGCGGGGCTCTACCAGGTGACCTGCCGCAACGGCCGTCGCTGGTCGGTCAACGAGGGTTATCTCAAGCCCGTCCGGCACCGGGACAACCTCGACGTCGAGACCGGCGCCTTCGCGACGAAGATCGTGGTGGAGGGCGAGCGTGCCACGGGTGTCACCTACCGGGTCGGGGGCCGTGAGGTCACCGCGACCGCGACGCGCGAGGTGCTGCTGTGCGGAGGCGCGGTCAACAGCCCCCACCTGTTGATGCTCTCCGGCATCGGCCCTGCCGCTCACCTCGGTGAGCACGGCATCGACGTGGTCGCCGACCTCGCCGGGGTCGGGCAGCAGCTCCAGGACCACCCCGCCGTCCCGATGATCTGGTACACCCGCGGCACCACGGATCTCGTCGAGTTCTCCAACGTGCCCAACCTGCTGCGCTGGAAGGTCCGGGGCACCGGCCCGCTGTCGTCCAACGTCGGTGAGGGCGGTGGCTTCCTCAAGACCCGCGACGACCTGCCCGCCCCCGACATGCAGTACCACGTCGCTCCCGCCGGCTTCTACGACAACGGGATGCGCGAGCCGACCCGGCGGATGTTCACCGCGGCACCGACCCTGGTCTCCGTACGCAGCCGTGGCTCTCTGCGGCTGCGCTCCGCCGACCCCGCGTGGCACCCCGAGATCGACGCCGCCTACTTCGACGACGGGACCGACCTGGACGCAATGCTCGCCGGGATGAAGCGGCTCTGGGAGATCTGCGGCCAGGGTCCGCTGGCGCGCTACCTCGAGACGCCGTGGCAGCTGCCCATGAACCCGAGCGACGACGACTTCGTCGAGCACATCCGGAACAACGCCCAGACGCTCTACCACCCCGTCGCGACCTGCGCGATGGGCAACGGTGAGGACTCGGTCGTCGACGCCGACCTCCGCGTGCGTGGGATCGACGGCCTCCGTGTCGTCGACGCGTCGGTGATGCCGGCCGTCCCACGCGGCAACACGAACGCACCCACCGTCATGGTTGCCGAGAAGGCAGCCGACCTGATCAGGAGCTCACGATGACCGCAGACGTCCAGGCCCGACCCAGCACCGGCGCCCAGGAGACCTTCGACTCGCTCAGCCCGATCACGGGCGACGTGGTCGGCACCTGGCCGGTCCACTCCACCGACCAGGTGAACGAAGCGGTGGCACGTGCCCGCGACGGCGCGGCCTGGTGGTCGGCGCTGACCTTCGACGAGCGGGCCGAGCGGCTCACTGCCTGGGCAGGCGTGATCACCCGACGCATTGCCCAGCTCGCCGACGTCGTGCACCAGGAGACCGGCAAGCCGCACAGCGACGCGACCCTCGAGGCAGCCCTGGCGCTGGACCACGTCGCCTGGGCGGCGAAGCACGCTCGCAAGGTCCTCGGCCGCCACAAGGTGTCCTCCGGCCTGGTGATGGCCAACCAGGCCGCCACCGTCGAGTACCGCCCCCTCGGCGTCGTCGGGGTGATCGGCCCCTGGAACTACCCGGTGTTCACGCCGATGGGTTCCATCGCCTACGCGCTCGCCGCGGGCAACGCCGTCGTCTTCAAGCCGAGCGAGCTCACCCCGGGTGTGGGCTACTGGCTGGCCGCGACGTTCGGCGAGGTCGTCCCCGAGCACGCCGTCTTCCAGGTGGTCACCGGCCTCGGCGACACCGGCGCCGCCCTGTGCCGGGCGGGTGTCAACAAGCTCGCGTTCACGGGCTCCACGGCGACCGGCAAGAAGGTGATGGCCACCTGTGCCGAGACGCTCACCCCGGTCGTGATCGAGGCGGGCGGCAAGGACGCCGTACTCGTCGACGAGGATGCCGACCTCGACGCCGCCGCCGACGCGACCCTCTGGGGCGCCGCCGGCAACGCAGGACAGACCTGCATCGGGGTGGAACGGGTCTACGTCCACGAGAAGGTGTACGACGAGTTCCTCTCGCGCCTCGTCGACAAGGCCCGGGACCTGCGGGCCGAGGACACGCCGGACGCGAAGATCGGCCCGATCACGATGCCCAGCCAGCTCGAGGTGATCAGCTCGCACATCCGTGACGCACTGGACCGTGGCGGCAAGGCCGTGCTGGGTGGACTCTCGGCCGTGGGGGACCGCTACGTGCAGCCGACCGTGCTCGTCGACGTGCCCGAGGACTCGTTGGCCGTGCAGGAGGAGACGTTCGGCCCGACGATGACGGTGACCCGGGTCAAGGACATGGACGAGGCGGTGGCCAAGGCCAACGGCACCCGCTACGGGCTCGGTTCCACGGTCTTCTCGAAGGCGCGCGGGATGGAGCTCGCCGAGCGCATCCGGTCCGGGATGACCGCGGTCAACGCGGTGATCAGCTTCGCCGCGATCCCCTCGCTGCCGTTCGGCGGAGTGGGCGACTCCGGCTTCGGCCGGATCCACGGACCCGACGGGCTGCGGGAGTTCACCTACGCCAAGGCCATCGCGCGGCAGCGGTTCAAGCCGGTGCTGGCACTGACCAGCTTCACCCGTTCGGCCAAGGCCGACGGCCAGCTGACCCAGATCATCACGATGCTGCACGGCCGTGGATCCACTCTCCAGAAGTAGCGCTGCCCGGGAGCAGCTGAGCCGCTACGGTGCCGCCGCTGCTCCCCACCTCGAGCTCGCTGTCTCCCGCAGCCGTACCTCGCTGCGTGCACGGGCGGCACGGCTGCGCGCCAAGTCGTTCCAGATCGGGCAGTGCGCGATCGCGGCGGGCGTCGCCTGGACGCTCGCCAGCGAGGTGTTCCACCACCAGACGCCGTTCTTCGCGCCGATCGCGGCCATCGTCAGCCTGGGCACCTCCTACGGCCAGCGGCTGCGCCGCGTCGCCGAGGTGACGCTCGGCGTCGCCATCGGGGTGTTCGTCGGCGACCTGCTCACCCACTACCTCGGGTCGGGCGGCTGGCAGATCGCGCTGATCGTCACCCTGGCGATGAGCACCGCCCTGCTGCTCGGGCAGGGTGTGCTGTTCGTCAACCAGGCGGCCGTGCAGGCCATCGTGGTGAGCACCCTGGTGCCGACGCCGGGGGCGGCGTTCATCCGATGGACCGACGCGCTGATCGGGGGTGGTGTGGCCCTGGTCGCGGCGGCGGTGGTGCCACGGGCGCCCCTGCGGCGACCGCGCGAGCAGGCCGGCAAGGTCGTGCGCAAGATCTCGGTGCTGCTCCGTGCGGCGGCCGCCAGCATCAGGGACGGCGACGTCGAGAGGGCCCTCGAGGTCCTGCGCGACGCTCGCTCGACCGACGAGCTGGTCGTCGAGCTGCGTGCGGCCGCGGACGAGGGTCTCTCCGTCGTCCGCTCCTCGCCCTTCCGCCGCAGGCACCGCGGGCGGGTGCGGGCGATGGTCGAGCTGGTCGAGCCGTTGGACTTCGCGCTGCGCAACACCCGCGTGCTGGTCCGCAGGGTCGCCGTGGCGTCCTACCGGCGCCAGGCCATCCCGCCGTCGTACGCCCTGATGCTGGAGGACCTCGCGGACTGCACGGACGCGATCTCCGAGGAGCTGGGCTCGGGGCGGGCCGCGACCGCGGTGCGCGACCGGCTGGTGGCGCTCGGCCGGGCCTCGTCCCAGGCAGAGCGGTCTCGGGACCTGTCGGCTGAGGTGGTGCTGGCGCAGGTGCGGTCGCTGGTGGCCGACCTGCTCGCCGTGACCGGGGTCGACCCGCTGACCGCGACCGACATGATCCCGCCGATCAGGGAGTGAGGCAGGCGGGCCCTCAGAGCTCGCGGACGACCGAGTCGACGACCGCCACGAGGTCGCCGTTGGTGCGCTCGGCGACCTCACGCTGGCGCTGGTACGACGCACCCCGGCGGCAGATCTCCTCGACGAGGGCGAGGTCGGCGGCGCAGCCGAGCCGCGCGGCCACGGGCGCGAGGTGCTCGATGAGCTCGTGCAGGTCCTCCTGCATCAGTCGCTCGTTGGAGTGCTCGTCCAGGATGATCCAGGCGTCCACGCCGTAGCGGGCGGCGCGCCACTTGTTCTCCTGCACGTGCCAAGGTGGCAGGTGGGTCAGGCTCTCCCCGCGCTCGAGCCGGTCGGACAGGTCGACGACCAGGCAGTGGGTCAACGCCACCAGCGCGCGCATCTCCCACAGGGTCGAGACACCGTCGCAGATGCGCACCTCGACGGTGCCGAGGTGAGGTGCCGGACGCACGTCCCACCGGATCTCGTTGATCTCCTCGATGACGCCGGTCGTGATCAGGTCCTCCGCGTAGTGCTCGAAGTCGGCCCACTCGTCGAACTGGAACGGCAGCCCCGCGGTCGGCAGCTGCTGGAACATCATCGCCCGGTTGCTGGCATAGCCGGTGTCGGTTCCGGCCCAGATCGGGGAGGAGGCGGAGAGGGCCTGGAGGTGGGGGTACCACTTCAGCAGGGCGGAGACGATCGGCATCACGTGTTCCCGGCGTACGCCGACGTGCACGTGCACACCCCAGATCAGCATCTGTCGGCCCCACCACTGGGTGCGGGCGATCAGCTCCTCGTAGCGGTGACCCGGCGTGAGCAGCTGGTGTGACCACGCAGCGAACGGATGGGTGCCCGCGGAGTACAGGTCGACGCCCAGCTCGTCGGCGAGTGGCCGGACCAGGTCGATCATCGAGGCGAGCTCGTCGACCGCCTCACCCGTCGTACGGCAGATGCCGGTGGTGAGCTCGACCGTGTTGCGCAGCAGCTCCTTGTGGATCCGTGGCTCCGGTCCGTGTCGTCTCAGCCCGAGCTCGAACAGCTCGGAGGCGGCGTTCACCAGGTCGCGGGACTGCTTGTCCACCAGGGCGAACTCCCACTCCACGCCCAGCGTGGGCTCGGGGGAGTCGTGGAACGCGATGGGCACGGGCACATCGTTCCACGCGGTGGCGGGTCAGGGAGTGGGGGTGGCGGAGGCCTCGGCGGGAGCCAGCCTCGCGGACCGGGCGAACGAGCCGTCGGCGTTGCGGTAGCCGTGGCCGTCGATGACGTAGACCACCAGCCCGAGCGCGCTGCGCTCGACCTGCAGGGAGACGTGCTTGCCCACCAGGCCGGTGAACTCGTCGAGGTTCGTCTCGACGGTGCCGTCCTTGTCGAAGTCGGCTTCGGCGTGGTCGTCCAGGCGGTCGATGGGACCGAGGTCGAGGGTGGTCCCGCCGAGGCAGAAGCCTCCGGCCGAGCAGCTGTTCCAGGTGCCGTCCACCTGCACCAGCTTCGGGCCCGTGGGCGTCGGGGTCGGCTTGGGAGTCGGCTTCGGGGTGGGCTGGGGAGTCGGCTTCGGGGTCACCGGAGGCTTCGGTGCGGCCGGCTGGGGCTTGCACGGGCTTGCTGGCGCCCGGCTTCGCGACGTGGCGCGGCTTGGGAGCCGGAGTGTGCGCCTTCGGGGCCTTGGTCGCCTTGACCGGGGGCGGCGGGGGCGAGGGCAGCGAGAACACGCCGGTCGCGTAGCCGGCCTGGAAGGACAGCACCAGCTGGACGTAGTAGTCGGAGTGGTTGTAGCGGAAGGCTGCGCGCGAGGCGCCGGCCGCGTCGGCGAGGCTGCCGCCCGCGCCGCACAGGTAGACGGCAGAGCCCAGGGCGCTGTCGTCGATGTCGTCGGGGTTCATCTTCCCGTCGCCGTCACCGTCGCGGGCCACCGAGTGCCAGGTCTCCGGCAGGAACTGCATCTGGCCCACGGCCCGGTCCCAGACCTCGTCGTGGTCCAGGACGCCCTTGTCGGAGTCGTGGATCGCGGCGAACGCGCCGGCGCCGTTGAGCTGCGGGCCGCGGATCTCGGGACGGGAGATCCCGTCGGCACCCATCTCGGCGCCGCCGAAGCGACCGTGGTTGGACTCGACCCGGCCGATGGCGGCGAGCAGGGTCCACGAGATGTGGCAGCCGGGGTCCTTGACCGCCATCACCATCTCGGCGTGGTGGTAGGCGCGCAGGGCGGCGGCGGGTACGTCGTTGCTGCCGGTGCTGCTGATCTCGAAGAACTGACGGTCGCTGCGGGTGCCCTTCGAGGCCTTGTGCGCCCCGTTGCGCCTGAGCAGGTAGGCGCCGGGCAGCACGTCCTGGGGTGCGGTCAGCTGCCAGTAGAAGCCGTTGGCGGCGTCGACCGGCACCAGGGATGCGGCCGCCGTGACGTCGGCGCTCTCGGAGACCCCGCTCGCCGGGGCATCTGCGGCCCACGCGGCGACTCCGGAGGCGACCAGAGCGAGGGACAGGACCAGGGTGCTGAGCAGCGCCCAGAGGTGCTTCATGGGGGGAGACCTTCATTGAGAACGAGAACGCTTCCCAGCGTAGGCAAGGCGTCGGGGCGTGCTCGACCAAAAAGGCTAAATTCGGCCAAAATAGGCCAAGAAAACGTGACAGGACTATACAAGTCAGGCGGGTCTACCGTTGACGGAGGCGATCCACCCAGACGCGGTGCGAGCCGTCGAACGGCGCCTCGCTGTCCTGGACCGCGCCGAGGATCTCCTCGCAGCTGGCGATGGCCTGCTCGATCACGTCGTCGGGGTAGCCGAGGGACACCCGGTGGTCGGCGAACTCGTCCTCGTCGTCGACCCAGACGCGCCCGGTCGTCCCACGGATCACGTCGAGGTCGAGGTCGACGGCCCGGACGAGGTCGTCCCCGTGCCACACCGCGGGCGTCGCGATGTCGACGTAGATGTCGAACGGTCGTCGGAGGTCGTCGGCGTAGAAGGTGGCCAGCCACCAGGCGTCGTGAGGAACCAGCGTGACGTGGTCAGCGGCTGCCTGGAACGCGCGCGCCGGGCTGGCCAGCAGGGTGCCCTGGGTGATCCCGATCCAGGTTCCGTGGCCGTCGACGCCGAGACGGAGTCCGTCGAACTCCCAGTGCGGGTCGTCGGGCCACTTGCGGCACTCGACGCGGACAGGCTGCAGCATGCTGGCGAGGATACGGACCCGCGCGGACGTCATACGAACCGGTGGCGATGGCGACCAGCTCGCATGACGTCCAGGGCGGGTCAGGGCTTGCGGGCGGGAGCGACCTTGGTGAACTGCTTGGCCACGACGTCCTGGTAGCGCGAGCCGGCGAGCTTGGCGAAGTGGTGCAGGAGGTGGGCGTCCGCGCCGACCAGCACGCGCGCCTTGCCGGACAGCGCACCCTTCAGGATGATCTTCGCGGCCTTCTCCGGAGTCATCCGGGCGAGCTTCTTCTCGAACAGCGAGTCCAGTGCGTCCGCGTCCTGGCTGGCCGTCTTCCGGCCGTTGCGGGAGATGCCGGTCTTGATGCCGCCGGGGTGGATGCAGGTGACGCCGACCGGGTGCCCGTTGACGAGCATCTCCTCGCGGAGGGCCTCGGTGAAGCCGCGCACGGCGTACTTCGTGGCGTTGTACGCCGTCTGGCCGGGCACGCTGACCAGCCCGAACAGGCTGGACAGGTTGATCAGGTGCCCGTCGCCGGAGGCGATCAGGTGGGGCAGGAACTCCTTGGTGCCGTTGACCACGCCGTTGAAGTTGATGCCCACGATCCAGTCGAAGTCCTCGTAGGTCATCTCCTCGAAGTCGCCGGTCATGCTGACCCCGGCGTTGTTCACCAGCATGTTCACGCGGCCGAACTGCTCCGCGACGGCGTCGGCCCACTCGGCGACGGCGGCCCGGTCGGACACGTCCACCCGGTCGCTGCGGAGCTCGCGCACGCCGGCGGCCTTGAGCAGCTCGACGCTCTCGCCGAGTCCTGCCTCGTCCCAGTCCGAGATGGCGAGCAGGGCGCCCGCGCGGGCGGCACGGAGGGCGAGCTGGCGGCCGATGCCGGAGCCGGCCCCGGTGATGACGACGACCTTGTTCTCGAGAGTCTTCATGCTGCATTCTCCTTGGTCCTGGTGGGGGTGTCCTGACGCGCGGCCACGACGTACTGGTCGAGGTCGAAGTCGCTGAGCAGCGAGCGGAACTTGTACGTCGTGCGCGGCCACAGCGTGGTGTTGCGGCCGTGGGAGTCGATGTACCAGCTGGCGCAGCCGCCGGTGTTCCACACGGTGCGCCGCATCCGGCGCTGCAGGTCCTCGTTCCACGCCGCCTGCGCTTCGGCCTTGGGCTCGACGCTGGCAATGCCACGCGCGCCCATCTTCTGCAGCGCCGAGAGGATGTAGGCGATCTGGCTCTCGATGATGAACACCATCGAGGAGTGGCCCAGGCCGGTGTTGGGGCCGACGATCTGGAACAGGTTCGGGAAGCCGGTGATCGTGGTGCCCTTGTACGCCGTCATGCCCTCGGCACTCCAGGCCTGCGCGAGCGTGCGACCGTCGCGGCCGGTGATGTGCTGCGCGATGGGCTGCTCGGTCGTGTAGAAACCGGTCGCGACGACGATGGCGTCCACCTCCCGGGTGGTGCCGTCCTGGGTGACGATCCCGGTGGGGGTGATCTCGGCGATGCCGTCGGTGACGAGGTCGACGTGGTCCGCGGCGAGCGCCGGGTAGTAGTCGTTGGAGATCAGCACCCGCTTGCAGCCGAGCTGGTAGTCAGGCGTCACGGCCTGCCGCAGCTGGGGGTCCTTGATGCCGTCCGCGATGTTCTTCAGCGAGAGCTTCACAGCCGGCTTGGCGATCCGGGCGTCCAGCACGAACGCGGGGACGAAGGTCTCCCGGCCCCAGTAGATGCCGGTGCGGTAGGCCTTCTGGAAGAACGGGACCCAGCGGAAGCCGAACCTCTCGATGGCCCGGTAGGGGCGGTCCTTGCGCGGCATCACCCAGGGTGCGGTGCGCTGGTAGACGTCGAGGTGGGCGACCTGCCTGGCCACCTCGGGAACGATCTGGATCGAGGAGGCGCCGGTTCCGATCACGGCGACGCGCTTCCCGGACAGGTCGTAGTCGTGGTTCCAGCGGGCGGAGTGGAAGATCTCCCCCTCGAAGGAGTCGATGCCGGCGATCTCGGGGAGCTTGGGCTCGGAGAGCCCGCCGGAGCCGGTGATGACGACGTCCGCGATGACGCTGCCGTGGTCGGTGTCGACCAGCCAGACGTTCTCGTCCTCGTCCCAGGTGATCGCCTCGACCGTCACGCCGAAGCGGAACCGGTCGAGCACGCCGGACCGCTCGGCCGTGCGCTCGAGGTAGGCCTGGATCTCGGGCTGCGGCGAGAAGGAGCGCGACCAGCCGGGGTTGGGCGCGAAGCTGAAGGAGTAGAGCTGGCTCGGTACGTCGCAGGCGGCACCCGGATAGGTGTTGTCGCGCCACGTGCCGCCGACCGTGCTGCCCTTGTCGACCACGACGAAGTCGGTGAAGCCGTTCTCCGCGAGCTTGATCGCGGTGCCGAGACCGGCGAAGCCCGCTCCGACGACGAGCGTGCGTACGCGCTCGGGGAGGCCTGGCCCCTGATGGCTGGTGGGGAGGTGACTGGTGCTGGTCTGCGTCATGCGACGACTCTACAAAGTATTGAACCAGCGTCAATAGCGTTGTTGAAAGAAGTTCAGTAAGATGGGACACATGTCGTCGACGCGCACCCGGATGAGCCCGGACACCCGCCGCGAGCAGCTGCTCACCCTCGGCGTGCGCCTGTTCGCCACCCGCTCGCTGGACGACCTCTCGATCGAGACGCTGGCCGAGGAGGCCGGCATCTCACGCGGCCTGCTCTACCACTACTTCGGCAACAAGCAGGAGTTCCACACGGCCGTCGTGCAGCGCGCCGCCGACGACCTGTTCGCGGTGACGGCGCCCACGGGTGAGGGCACGCCCCTGGAACAGCTGGCCGGGTCGTTGGAGCGCTACGTCGACTACGTCACCGAGAACTACCGCGGCTACGTCTCGCTGCTGCGCGGTGCGGCCGGTGGCCACGAGGGACTCCGGGAGATCTACGAGTCCGCTCGCGCTGCCCTGACCGACCGGCTCTTCGAGGGGCCGGTCGCCGAGGAGGCTGCCGCCCTCGGCCTGACCGACACCCCCGCCGTACGCCTGATGGTGCACGGGTGGGCCGCGTTCACCGAGGACGTCGTCCTCGAGTGGGTGCGCGACCCCCGCGGCATCAGTCGTGACGAGCTGCTGGTGACCCTGTCGGCGTCGCTGCCGGGGATCCTGGCTCCGTTCCGCGAGCCCTGAGGCCGAGCGCCGCAGCATCGGCGTCGTGAGAGTGGCGCGCGAACACCCAGAGCTTCAGCGCGACGAACCGCAGCACCGTGACCGCGAGGTTCGCCGTGGTGAGTACGACGACTTCGACGCCCCGGTGGGTCGACCCCACTGCGTGCAGCAGGGCCAGGGCGCCGGAGGTGGCGGCCAGGCCGGCCGCGAAGATCAGCAGCCCCTGCCCCTGGTGGCGCAGCGCGTCGCGCGGACCCTTCACCCCGAAGGTGAACCGACGGTTGGCCGCCGTGTTGGCGACCGCCGTGACGAGCAGGGCGGTGAAGTTGGCCCACCCCGAGGACATCGTGGCGCTCAGCCACAGGAACAGCAGCGCGTAGGCCAGCGTCGAGACGACGCCGATGACCAGGAAGATGCCGACCTGCATGCCCAGCCGCCCGCGCGCCGCCTCGGCGCTGGTGCGACCGAGCCGCTCGCCGATCTCACGCAGCGGCAGGGTGCCGCGCACCAGCGACCGACCGAGCCGGGCCACGCCCTTGAGGTCGTCGAGGGCCGTGCGCACGATGTCGACGCTGCTGTCCGGGTCGTCGGTCCAGTCGACCGGCACCTCGTGGATGCGCAGTCCGGCCCGTTCGGCGACCACGAGCAGCTCGGTGTCGAAGAACCAGGCGTTGTCCTCCACCAGCGGCAGCAGCTCGCGGGCGGCGTCGCGACGGATCGCCTTGAAGCCGCACTGCGCGTCACTGAACCTGGCCCGCAGCGCCCGACGCAGGATCAGGTTGTAGCTCCGCGAGATGAACTCCCGCTTGGCAGCCCGCTCCACCCGCGAGGCGGGCGAGAGCCGGGAACCGATGGCCAGGTCGGAGTGCCCGCTGACCAGGGGAGCCACCAGGGGAAGCAGCGCCGCGAGGTCGGTGGAGAGGTCGACGTCCATGTAGACGAGCACGTCGCTCTCCGAGGCGCTCCACACCCGCTTGAGCGCACGGCCCCGGCCCTTCTCCGCCAGGTGCACCACGGTGACCTCCGGGTGCGTGTGGCTGAGCCGGCGAGCGATCAACGCCGTCTGGTCGGTGCTGGCGTTGTCGGCGATGGTGACCCGGAAGTCCCAGGGCAGCGTCTGCAGGTGCTCCAGCACCCGCTCCACCGAGGCGCCCAGCTGGGCCTCCTCGTTGTAGACGGGGATGACCACGTCGAGCACGGTCGCCGTCGCTCGCTCGGCCGAGTCGCCGGCCGGCGTCGCAGGTTGCGTCAACGCGCTCACTGGATCCCGCCCGACAGGTCGTAGAGCGTGGTGCTGCCCACGGTGGTGGCTGTGAAGTTGGCCGTGACCCACTCGGAGATCGCGTTGCTGCCTCCGCCCGGACCGCCACCGGTTCCGCTCGCGATGAACCAGTGCACCTCGCCGTCGGCGACGTACTGCTTGAACTGCGCGAGCGTCGGGCTCGGGTCGCTCCCGTTGAAGCCACCGATCGCCATCACCGGCTCCTCGCTGGCCAGCTGGTAGCCGGAGGCGTTGTTCGCCCCGACCGCTGCTGCGGTCCAGGTGTAGGCGTCGGCATCGGTCTGCAGGAGCTTGGTCACCGCGGCGCTGGAGGTGCTGCCGTTCAGCAGCCCGCCCATGCCGCCGCCCGCGCCGGTCTGGCCGGTCTGGCCGCCGGGAGGCGTGCCCTGCGTCTGTCCCTGGCCTGTCCCTGGGCCTGTCCTTGGCGGCCGCCGGGCATGCCACCCGGTGCGCCGCCTCCTCCGGGGCCACCGCGACCGCCGGCCGTTGCCGGACCTGCCGTCGGGATGGAGCCGGTGTGCGGGGTGGACGCGGTGCTGACGGCGTACGCCGCAGGTCCTGCGAGCGTGGCCACCAGGGCGACTCCCGCGGCGACGAGGGCGATCTTGCGCGGCAGGTGACCGGCCGCGGCGAGCGCCAGGGCGGAGGCCATCCCGAGGACCACCACGGCCCACTTCAGCCAGGGGACGAAGTCGGTGGTGCGGTCGAGGAGGTACCAGGCGAACATCGAGCTCAGCGCGACCGTGAAGGACAGGATCCCTGCGGCGACGAGTGAGCTGCGGTGCTGCCAGAGCACCCAGGCGCCGATGCCGACGAGTGCGGCGACCGCCGGTGCGAGCGCGATCGTGTAGTAGGCGTGGAAGATCCCGGCCATGAAGCTGAACGTCAGCGCGGTGACCAGCAGCCAGGTGCCCCAGAGGATCAGGCCGGCGCGGAGGTTCACCTGCCGGCGGCCGAACCACAGGGCCGCGACGCCGAGCACGAGCGCGGCCGGCATCAGCCAGGCGATCTGCCCGCCGATCTCGCTGTTGAACAGCCGCAGGATGCCGGTGGCACCCCAGCCGCCGCCCCCGGCACCGCCGCCACCACCGCCGACGGAGCCGGTCTCGTTGCCGCTCAGGCGACCAAGGCCGTTGTAGCCGAGGGTGAGCTCGAGGATCGAGTTGTTCTGGGAGCCGCCGATGTAGGGCCGGCTCGACGCGGGCCACAGCTCCACGATGGCGATCCACCAGCCACCGGCGAGCAGCATCGAGCCGAACGCGACCAGCAGGTGGCCGAGGCGCTTGCCCCAGGAGGTGTGGGCGCAGAGCAGGTAGACCAGAGCCAGGGCGGGCAGCACCAGGAACGCCTGCAGCATCTTGGTCAGGAAGGCCAGGCCGACCAGGGCTCCGCCGAGGGCGAGCCAGCGGACCGGGTGGCCGACCGTGCTGCGCAGGCTCGTCGGGCCGCGGGTGGCCTCGACGGCCCGGAGGGTCGCCGCGGCTGCGCCGACGAGCAGCAGCGTGAGCATGGCGTCGGGGTTGTTGAAGCGGAACATCAGTACGGCGACCGGGGTCAGGGCCATCACGGCACCGGCGATCAGGCCGGCCGCGGCGGACCCCGTCGTACGCCGGACGACCTGGTGCAGCAGGGCGACGGTCGCGATCCCCTCGAGCGCCTGGGGGACCAGGATGCTCCAGCCGGAGAGGCCGAAGAGCCGCACGGAGAGGGCCATCGGCCACAGCGCGAGCGGCGTCTTGTCGACCGTGATCGAGTTGGCGGCGTCGCTGGAGCCGAAGAAGAACGCCTTCCACGACTCCGAGCCGGCCTGCACGGCGGCGGAGTAGAACGAGTTCGCCCAGCCGCTCGCGCCGAGACCCCAGAGGTAGAGGACTCCGGTAGCGAGCAGGAGGCCGAGGAACGCGGGTCGAGCCCAGCTCGGGTCCTCAGTGGGTCCACGCCACAGGCGGCGGATCCGCGCGGTGCCGGCAGCAGTCCGGCTCGCGACAGGGGAGGGGGAGGAACTGTGTGACTCGTGGGCGGCGGGGGCCGGTCCGGTCGGCCGCGGCAGGGTGCTGGTGTTGTCCATGGCACGACAGTGACGTCGCTGCCTGCGACCGGAGTGTGGTCGTTCTGTGGCTTGGCTGTGAGGGAGGCCGGCGCCCGGACCCGGCCTCCGAGCTCAGCGGTAGAAGTACGGGTCCAGCACCTGGACCTCGGTGATGGAGTCCACCGGGAGGCCGTTGGTCTCGGCCGCGCTGCGGATCGAGTCCGGGTCCGGGCCGTCGTAGATGCAGAACGTCGTGTGGTGGTCGGGGGAGACGTAGGAGTGGACCCAGGTCACCCCGTGACCGGCGTTGCCGGCCACCACCTTGCCGCAGGTCTCGGCCCCCAGGTGGTCCACGGGGATCTCCAGGCCGGCCGAGAAGGTGCGCTGAACGAGATAGCGAGTCATGAGCTTTCCTTTGTTCGCGTGTGGTTCCTCAGGTCTCCGATCCTGCTGACCCGATCGCGCGCCGACATCGGTCGCCGATGCCCATGTTTCGCGGTCGACTCGACCTAGAGGAGGTCCGTCATCGCCCGGCCGGCCTCGCGCCGGTTGGGCACACCGAGCTTGGCGAGCACGGCGGAGACGTGGTGTGCCGCCGTACGCCCCGAGATGAACAGGGCCGCTGCGATCTCCGCGTTGCTCGCACCGTCACCGAGCAGCCGGGCGACCTCGAGCTCACGGTCGGTGAGGCCTGCCGGGTTCGCTGCCGTCGTACGCCGTGGCCGGGTGGCCGCCGTGAGTCCCAGCCGGCGCATCCGCTGCGCCGTGCGCGCGGCGTCCGCACGCGCGCCGAGCCGGTGCAGCTCCGCCGACGCGCGCTCGAGGCTGTCGGGTCGGCGGTCTCCGAACGGCACAGCGCCGCCTCCCACGGACAGCCGAGCTCGTCCCACAGGGTCGCGGCGTCGTCCCAGCGGCTCTCGGCCATGGCGACGTACGCCGCCGCTGCCTCGTCCTGCTGCGGAGCCGGACCGCCCGCGCGGGTGAGCCACCAGCCGAGCTCGCCGACGGCCCACGGCTGCCCCAACGTCCGGGCGAGCTCGAGCGTCTCCGTGACCAGGGCCGGGATCTGGTCGCTGCTCCCGGCCCGCCACGCCTGCTCCGCGAGGCCGGCCGCCACCGGCCACAGGCGCTGGAGGTGCCCGGTGCCCCGGGCCAGCTCCCACGCCTCGTCCAGCTGGTTCGCAGCGTTGCTCTCGCCACGACGGAGCCGGACCTTGCCGGCGACGGCGAGTGACGCTATCCGGGAGATCGGGTCGGTGGTGTCGGGCACGCTCTCCGCGAGGTCCAGCGCGCGGTCCCAGTCGCCCTGCTCCAGCGCAATCCGCGCCAGCCAGGCCGTTGAGTAGTCCCGGCTGTGGTCGAGGTCCCGGGCAGCGGAGAACTCTCGGTTCTCCTCGAGCCAGCGGCGCGCGACGTCGTAGCGACGGATCTCCCCGGCACCGGAGCCGAGGTTGACGAGCGCGTGGGCGACACCCACGTCGTCGTGGAGGCGGCGCGCGATCTCGAGGGACTCGACCAGGAGCGGCTCGGCCTCGTCGGGTACGGCGAACCAGCTGGCCGCGCCGACGGCGTTCAGCGCGCGCATCAGCCCGACGGCGTCACCACGCTCCCGGGCCAGCGCGATCGCGCGCCGACCGGTGTCGAAGGCACGGGGGATCTCGCGGGCGAGCATGTACAGCGCGGCAGCCGTCGCCAGCACGTGGACCTCACCAGCCGACCCCGGAAGGCTGGTGACGATCTCGACCGCCTCGTCGATGGCAGCCCGCGACTCCTCACCGCGCGCCACCACCCACAGGACGCGGGCGTGGGTCGCCAGGACGGACGCGAGCTCCGCCTGGTCCTCGGTGCGGAGGAGCTCGACTGCTCGGCCGGACGCGTCCAGCGCATCCTCCAGGCGGCCGGTGGGTTGGAAGAGCTGCGCTGCGCGGTCGAGGATCCTCGCTGCCACCCCGGGTTCGGCGGCGTCGAGGTGGGCCAGCGCCCGGTCCATCTGCGCTGCCGCCTCACGGTGGGCGCCCATCCTCGCCGCCTGGTCGGCGGCCAGGACGGCGTGGGTGAGGACGGTCGCGGAGTCACCTGCGAGGTCGGCGTGGTGCGCGATCCGGGACTCGAGGTGGCCGGGGCGGGTGAGGAGGTGGGCGACGACGGCCGCGTGCAGCTGTTGGCGTCGTACGGCGGGAAGGCTGTCGAGCACGGCCATGCGTGCGAGCTCATGGCGGTACGTCGCGAAGCGCGGCCCGACCTCGAGCAGGTCCACCCGTTCGCACTCCTGGAGGTCCTGGGGGACTGATCCGCTGGCGGCGTACAGCAGGGCCAGCTCGACCCGGTCGGGGACGACCGCCGCGGCCTCGAGCACTGCTCGGGCTCCGTCTCCGAGGTGGGCGGCACGGCCGAGCACGACGTCCCGGACCGAGGCGGGCACGTCGTCGGTGCCGGACGCGAGCACCTCGGTCACGAAGAACGGGTTGCCAGCGGTGGCGGCGTGCACGCGGGCAGCGCTGGCGGTCCCACCGTCGGCGAGCACGGCGACGGCCTCGATGCTCAATGGCGGCAGGCCGATCCGCACGGCGCGGCCCCTGGTGGCGAGGTGACCCAGCACCTCCGCCAGCCGAGGCGGGGCCTCGGGACTGTGCTCGCGAAAGGTGAGCACCAGCAGCGACTGCGTCTCGCCCAGTCGCCGACCGAGGAAGACGAGCAGGTCCAGCGTGGCCTCGTCGGCCCAGTGCACGTCCTCGATGACCGCCACCGTGGGGGCTTCGCCGAGCAGCTCCAGCAGGGCGGTGAACCGGTCGTGCCGGCTGGCATCGCTCGCCATCGCTACGGCCAGCCGACCTCCGGCCTGGTGGGCCAGGTCGTGGAGTGGCTGCAGGGGCCGGGGTGTCGAGAGCGGCTCGCAGGACCCGGTGAGCACCGGCTCGCCGCGCCCGGCGACGAACTCGCGCACCAGCGACGTCTTCCCGATCCCCGCCTCGCCGCCCACGAGAACGACCCCGCCCCCCAGCGCGGCCGTGCCGTCCGCGAAGACCCTCAGGTCGTCGAGCTGCTGATCGCGCTCCAGAAGCACGGGCTGATCGTAGTCGGGTCGGGGCTCGGCGGGGGTGGGTGCCGGGGGTTGGGGCGGGGGTGGGTGCCGGGTTGGGTGGTGTGGGGGCGGGTCTTGGACATGCGAATGTCGCTGTCGGGGCTGGAGTGGCGCTCAGGAGCCCCTCGAGTGACATTCGCATGTCGGGGGAGGGGCCTTGAACATGCAAAAGTCGCAGCTGGGGCTGGAGTGGCGCTCAGGAGCCCCTCCAGCGACATTCGCATGTCGAAGCCGGCCCAGGGGTAGGTCCCACTGCCCGAGGCCCCCGCCCCGCCCGCCCCCGGCGCCTACGCAGGCAGCGTGACCGCGAAGGTGGTGCTGCCGAGCCCCGACTCGACCTCGGCGCGCCCGCCGTGGGCCAGCGCGATCGCCGAGACGAGCGACAGGCCGAGGCCCGCGCCGCCCGAGGCCCGGGTGCGCGACGTGTCGCCGCGGCTGAACCGCTCGAAGGCGTTGTCGACCAGTCCCTCGGGGAGGCCGGGACCGTCGTCGTGCACGACGATCCGCACGCCGTCCTCGTCCCTCGTCGCCGAGACGGTCACGGTGGTGCCCGGAGGGGTGTGGTGCCGGGCGTTTCCGAGCAGGTTGGTCACGACCTGGTGCAGCCGCTGCTCGTCCCCGATGACGGTCACCGGCTCCTCGGGCAGGTCGAGCTGCCACTTGTGCGCGGGCGAGAGGACGCGCGCGTCGACGACCGACTCGAGCAGGAGCCGGGTCACGTCGACCTCGACGCGTTCCAGCGGGCGGCCCGGCGTCGAGCCTCGCGAGCAGGAGCAGGTCCTCGACCAGTCCGCTCATCCGGTCGGCCTCGGTCTCCACCTTCGCCAGCGCTGCGGCGAGGGCGGCCGGGTCGTCCGGCGTACGACGGGAGATCTCGGCGTACCCGTGGATCGTGGCCAACGGCGTACGCAGCTCGTGGGAGGCGTCGCCCACGAACTGACGGACGTTCTGCTCGCTGCGGTGTCGGGCCTCCAAAGAGGTCTCGACGTGTGCGAGCAGGACGTTCAGTGCTGCGCCCATGCGGCCGACCTCGGTGCGTTCGTCGGTGAGGCGGGCAGGCACCCGCTCGGTCAGGTCGATCGCGCCGGACGACAGCGGCAGCTCGGCCACCGAGTGGGCTGTCTCGGCGACCTCGTTGAGGGGGCGGAGCTGGCGGCGGACGAGCAGCGTCCCGAGCCCCGCCGCCGACAGCACGCCGAGCAGGATGAGCAGGATCTCGTAGCCGATCAGGGAGTTCACGGTCTGGTCAACGTCTCGGGTCGGCAGCCCGCTGACCAGGTGCCGGCCGTCGGGAGTGTTGACGACGGTGACCCGGTAGGAGCCCACGGCTGTCAGGTCGACACCGTGGACCTCACCGTCGAGGGGGACCTTGGCCAGCTCCTTCAGGGCGGCGGACGACAGCTCGCGCTCGCCGTTGCGCTGCTCGGTGAGGACGACACCTTCTGCCGTCGAGGAGCCGCCCACGACGGCGAGCAGGGTCCCGGGACCCTGGTTCCGGACGCTCGGAGGCGGGGGCGCGTTGCCGTGGTCGTCGTTCCCACCGCCCGCGCGGCGTACGGAGGACTGGACGTTGGTGTCCAGCCGGTCCATCAGCGAGGTGCGGATGGCGACCGTCGTGATCGCCGCGATCAGGATCGACACCACGGCGACGAGCGCCACGGCGGTGACGACGAGGCGTGCGGTGAGGGTGCGCGGCGTACGCATCAGACGTGCGCAGGCTCGGCGGGCTTCAGCACGTAGCCCGCACCGCGCATCGTGTGGATCATCGGCTCCCGGCCGGCGTCGATCTTCTTGCGCAGGTAGGAGATGTAGAGCTCGACCACGTTGGCCTGGCCGCCGAAGTCGTAGTTCCACACGCGGTCGAGGATCTGGGCCTTGGAGAGCACCCGGCGCGGGTTGCGCATCAGGAACCTGAGCAGCTCGAACTCGGTCGCGGTCAGCGCGATGTCCTCGCCGTCGCGGGTCACCTCGTGGCTGTCCTCGTCCAGGGTGAGGTCGCCGACCTGCAGCGTCGAGTCGCTCTCGGTCTGACGCGCGCCGGCACGCCGCATCAGGGCTCGCAGCCGGGCGACGACCTCCTCCAGGGAGAACGGCTTGGTGACGTAGTCGTCGCCGCCGGCGGTCAGGCCGGCCACCCGGTCCTCGACGGAGTCGCGGGCGGTGAGGAAGAGGACGGGTACGTCGGGCTGGTCGCCGCGCATCCGGCGCAGCACCTCCATGCCGTCGAAGTCGGGCAGCATCATGTCGAGTACGACGGCGTCGGGCCGCTGGCGCTTGGCCGTGCCGACCGCCTTGCTGCCGTTGAGGGCCACCTCGACGTCCCAGCCCTCGTAGCGCAGCGCCATCCGGAGGAGCTCGGCGATGTTCTCCTCGTCGTCGACGACCAGGACCCTCAGGGGAGTGCCGTCAGGCCGGGTCAGCTCGGGTGCTGTGCTCTTCATGTCGATCACTCTGGACTGCGATGTGCAGGGGAGTCCATGAGGTGGCTGTGCGTTTCCTGTGAACGTCACCTGCCCTCAGGCTCGACGTGCTGCTCCCGGCCCGCCGGCTCCCGGAGTCACAGGACAGGCACAGGTTCGAGGCGCACCATGGACCCATGAGCGACCAGCCACCCGAGTCGCGGCCCGTCCTGCCGCCCGATCCCGACGCACAACCGACCCAGGCCCTGCCGGCCGAGGGAGCCGCCGGCCACACCGCCGAACAGACCGCAGTGCCGCCCGAGAACCCCCCGGCGAAGCAGCGTCTCCGCGACCGGCTCTGGTCCTTCCGCGCCGTGATCGCGGTCGCGCTCGCCTCGGTGATCATCGGCGGCCTCGGCGGAGCGGCCCTGGCGAACGTCTCCGAGGGCGGCAACGACGGCCGCCGCGGTCCGGGTGGCTTCGGGCGAGGTGGTCCCGGCGGCCCCGGTGGCCCGCCCGGGATGATGAACCGCGGCCCCCACGGCCGGAACCAGCTGCCGAACGGTGGCATGGGCCAGCGCCGCTGGGACGACCGGATGCCGCGCGTACGACCTGACGAGCCGGACGCCCTTCCGACGCCACCGATCCCCACGCCGACCCGCTAGGCCCGGTCGCGCATTTCGGACGGGGTTGGCGGGCATTCCCTGACGTTGTGGGGTGAAGCAACACCCGTCAACGACCGGATTCCCCGGTCGGCCGGGGAAACCGGCACAATGGCGACGCTGTGCGCATCCACTTCCCTCCCGACCTGCCGGTGTCGGCACGCCGCGACGACATCGCGGCGGCGATCCGTGACCACCAGGTGGTGATCGTCGCGGGGGAGACGGGGTCGGGGAAGACGACGCAGCTGCCGAAGATCTGCCTGGAGCTCGGCCGCGGGGACCCCACGGCCACGGGCGGCGGGATGATCGGGCACACCCAGCCACGCAGGATCGCGGCTCGCAGCGTGGCCGAGCGGATCGCCGAGGAGCTCGGCACCGAGCTGGGCGAGACCGTCGGCTACCAGGTGCGGTTCACGGACCGTACGTCGAAGCAGTCCCGCGTCAAGGTGATGACCGACGGCATCCTGCTCGCGGAGCTGCAGCACGACCGGATGCTCAAGCGCTACGACACCGTGATCATCGACGAGGCCCACGAGCGCAGCCTCAACGTCGACTTCCTGCTGGGCTACCTCAAGCGGCTGCTCCCGCAGCGGCCCGACCTCAAGCTCGTGATCACCTCGGCGACGATCGACCCCGAGCGCTTCGCCGAGCACTTCGCCGACGCCGACGGGAAGCCGGCGCCGATCATCGAGGTCTCCGGCCGCACCTTCCCGGTCGAGGTCCGCTACCGCCCGCTCCTCGAGGAGGCGTACGACGACGAGGAGGGCGAGCCGGTCCTCCGCGACCAGACCGAGGCGATCGAGGACGCGGTCGTCGAGCTGCTGACCGACACGGCCGGGGACATCCTGGTGTTCCTGCCCGGCGAGCGGGAGATCCGCGACACCGCCGACGTGCTCAAGCGCCGGGCCGAGGGGGTCAGGGGATTCGACATCGTCCCGCTCTTCTCCCGACTGTCCTCCGCGGAGCAGCACCGGGTCTTCGAGCGCCACACGAGGCGCCGGGTCGTGCTCGCGACGAACGTCGCCGAGACCTCGCTGACGGTCCCGGGCATCACCGCCGTGATCGACACCGGCCTGGCCCGGATCAGCCGCTGGTCCTCGCGGACCAAGGTGCAGCGGCTCCCCATCGAGCCGGTCAGCCAGGCCTCGGCGCAGCAGCGCTCCGGGCGCTGTGGCCGGATCGAGGCCGGGGTCGCGATCCGCCTCTACAGCCAGGAGGACTTCGAAGGCCGCCCCGAGTTCACCGAACCCGAGATCCTGCGTACCTCGCTGGCCAGCGTGATCCTCCAGATGACCTCGCTGGGGCTCGGCCAGGTCGAGCAGTTCCCGTTCGTCGACCCACCCGACGGGCGGGCGGTGCGGGCCGGCGTACAGCTGCTCGAGGAGCTCGGCGCCCTGGTCCCCACCGACGGGAACAGGGGCAGGGGACCTCGCCTCACCGGCACCGGGCGCAAGCTCGCCCGCCTTCCGATCGACCCACGCCTCGCCCGGATGATCCTCGAGGCCGACCGGGCCGGCTGCCTGCGCGAGGTCCTCGTGATCACGGCCGCGCTGTCGATCCAGGACCCACGCGAACGCCCCGTGGAGCAGCGCGCCCGCGCCGACCAGCTGCACGCTCGCTTCCGCGACCCGAAGTCGGACTTCATGGCGTGGATCAACCTGTGGCGCCATCTGCGCGAGAAGCAGCAGGAGATGGGCTCCAGCGCGTTCCGCAGGATGTGCCGCGAGGAGCACCTGAACTACCTGCGGATCCGCGAGTGGCAGGACTTCGAGTCGCAGCTGCGCCAGGTCGCCAAGCAGGTGGGGCTGAAGACAGGTCAGCCCGCCAAGGTCCCGGACGAGGACGGGATCCACCAGGCGCTGCTCTCCGGACTGCTCTCCCACATCGGCCTGCGCGACCCGGAGCGGCGTGACTACCTCGGCGCCCGCGGAGCGCGGTTCGCGATCTTCCCTGGCTCCGGGCTGTTCAAGTCGCAGCCCGACCTGGTGATGTCGGCCGAGCTCGTGGAGACCTCCCGGCTGTGGGGGCGCCAGAACGCCGCCATCGACCCGCTGTGGGCCGAGCGCCTCGGCGGCGATCTCGTCAAGCGCACCTACTCCGAGCCGCACTGGTCGAAGAAGCGCGAGTCGGCCCTGGCCCACGAGCGCGTCACCCTGTACGGCGTACCGCTGGTCGCCGACCGCACGGTCCCACTCGGCCGGTTCCAGCCGGACGTGGCTCGCGAGCTGTTCATCCGGCACGCGCTCGTGCAGGGGGAGTGGCGGGCACGGCACCGCTTCTTCGAGACCAACCGGCGCCTGCTCGAGCAGGCCGAGGAGCTCGAGCACCGGGCGCGCCGCCACGACATCGTGGTCGACGAGGAGACGCTCTTCGACTTCTACGACGCCCGGATCGCCGCCGACGTGGTGTCCGGCGCCCACTTCGACACCTGGTGGAAGCAGGAACGCCGGACCCGGCCGGACCTGCTGACCTTCGACCCGTCGATGCTCGTGCACGACCGTGCCGGCGAGGTCCGGGCCGACGACTTCCCCGACGAGTGGCACGAGGGCGCGATGACGCTGCCGCTTCGCTACCACTTCGAGCCGGGTCACGAGGCCGACGGCGTGACCATCGACGTACCGCTGGCCACGCTCAACACCGTCGGATCCGCGCCGTTCAGCTGGAACGTCCCGGGTCTGCGGCAGGACCTCGTGACCGCCCTGATCCGCTCGCTGCCCAAGCAGCTGCGGGTGAACTTCGTCCCCGCACCCGATGTCGCCCGACGGTTCCTCGCGGCCGTCCCGCCGGGTGAGGAACCGTTGCTGGAGGCGCTCTCGCGCTTTCTCCGGTCCCTCACCGGGGTGCACGTGCCCGAGACGGCGTGGGACCAGGCCAAGGTCCCCGCCCACCTGCGCCCGACGTTCCGCGTGCTCGACGATGCGGGGGCGGAGGTCGGGGCAGGCAAGGACCTCGAGGCGCTGAAGCAACCGCTGCGCCCGTCGTTCGACCGGGCGATGCGGCAGGTCGCCGAGGAGTCGGGGGTGACGGCGACGGGTCAGACCGAGTGGACCTTCGGCGCCATCGAGCCGTCCTTCACCCAGACGCGCGCCGGGCACGAGGTCCGCGGCTTCCCGGCACTGGTCGACGAGGGCACCACCGTGGGGCTGCGGATCGCGGCCTCTGCCGACGAGCAGGAGGCACACCACCGGCTCGGCACCCGTCGGCTGCTGCTCCTGTCAGTCACCTCTCCGGCCGCCAAGCTGCTCGGCGGCCTCGACAACACCGCCAAGCTCGGCCTGGCCGCCTCGCCGTACCCGAACGTGCGCGCGCTCATCGAGGACTGCGTGACCGCCGCTGCGGGGGAGCTGGTCGACCAGGCCGGACCCATCCGCGACGCGGACGCCTTCCGAGCCCTGGTCGAGCGGGCGAAGGTCACCCTCCCCGATGCCTCGGCGGCGGTGCTCCAGCAGGTGCTGCGGGTGCTGGCCGAGTGGCGCCCGGTGGAGAAGGCACTGCACGGTCGAGTGGAGATGGCGATGCTGCCGGCCATGACAGACCTGCGTGCGCAGCTCGGCCGGCTGGTGCACCCCGGGTTCGTCTCGGAGGCCGGAGCGGCCGCGCTGCGTGACTACCCGCGCTACCTCAAGGCGATGAGCGCGCGTGTGGAGCGGCTGCCGGAGCAGGCCCGGGACCGCGAGCTGATGGACCGGGTCGACGAGCTCCAGCGTGCGTGGCAGCACCGGGTCGATGCCCTGCCGGAGGGTCGGCCGATGGGTGCGGGACTACGGCGGGTCCGCTGGATGCTCGAGGAGTACCGCGTCAGCCTGTGGGCGCAGAGCCTGGGCACCGCCCAGCCGGTCTCGGACGCCCGGATCCGCAAGGCCCTCGGCTAGAGATAGGGGCGGGCGGCCTCGAGCACGGCGTCGAAGGTCTTCCTCGGCAGCGCAGCACCCTCACGGCGTACGCCGGCGGGGTCGAGCCGCAGCACGCGGTTCAGCCGCACCTCGCTCGGGCGTCGCTGGGCGTCCCAGGCGCCGGTGCCGATGTCCATCCACTCCCGGCCGGCACGTGCCTCCTGGTCCGCATCCACGTCGTGGTCCTTCGAGGTCAGGCCCAGGGCGAGCAGCTGGTCGCCCTCCTGGCCGATGACGAGCACCGGCCGGTCCTTGCCCTGGGACGCATCCTCCTCGTAGGGCACCCAGGCCCACACCACCTCACCCGGGTCGGGCCGGCCGTCCGGCTTGGGCGCGTAGCCGAGTCGCCGGAAGACCGGGGTCACAGCACGGATGCGCGGGATCCGGAACCGCATCGCGTGGACCTCCGAGCAGTGGAGTGTTGGTGCGCCGGGCCGGGAGCGCCTCACGGCGCGTGGCCGCTCGGAGCGGCTTTATTTGGGACCCGGGGCTGCCGCGGCCCGGCGCAGGCCCGACTCTACAAGCCCGGGCCACATTGCGGGAGCTTCCGGGCAGCGCGAAATGCCGATCCACCCAGCACCGATCAACCCAGGGCGCCGGTCAGCTCCAGGTGGGCGGCTCGTTCGAGCTGGTCGGCCAGCGTGAGCAACCGTGAGGCCGACACGTCGGAGTCGTACGACGACCCGATGGACTCCTCTGCCGCACGGTGCACCCGGCCCGCAGCCGCGACCCGGGCGAACGCCGCGGCCCGGAAGAGGGTGTCCGCGAAGTCGCCGACGACCACGCCGCCGAGCACCTCGTCGACCAGCGCCCGGACCTCGTCGGGACCAGGCGGGTCGACCACGCCGGAGATGACCTCGCCGACCGGCACGTGATGACGCCCGCGGTCGAACTCGATCGCGGCGGTCTGTGGGTCGGCGTACACCCAGCTGCGGAGCAGGTAGAGCCGCCACACGGCTCCGGCCAGCGAGTCCGGCGCCGAGCCGGACCAGAGCTCGGCGAGAGTCTCGAGGCCCTCGGAGTCGGCGAGGTGCACGACCCGGTCGACCAGTGCCTGGTCGGCCTGGTCACGAGCGCCACGCACCAGTGCGGCGGCAGCGCGGTCGGCGGCCTCGCTCAGCATGGCCGGGTCCACGTCGCCCTCGAGGGCCTCGAAGTGCTTGGCGCCCGGCAGCCGGGGACGGTGGTGGCTGCGTTCGGTCATGGTCAGCCCAGCCTTGCAGAGACGGCCTTGACCGCCAGCTGCATCGGGTCCTGGCCGGGCTCGTAGTTGTGGTCCTGACCGTCGTGGTCCATCCGGATCAGGCTCAGCCGGGGTCCGTCCAGCACCAACCCGAGTGCGTGGAAGTGGCCGTCGTCCTTCCGCTCGAAGCTGGCGAGGTACCACCAGCCCTTGCCCCGGGGCACGGCCACGTCACTGATCGGGTCGACCTGCAGGCTGGTGCGCTTCACCCGGGTCGCGCAGTCGCGGTGCCAGGCCTCGATCACCTTGCTGGCGCGTACGGCGTTCTGTGCGTCCGGGAACTCGGCGACCTGCTGCCCTGCGGTGCTCGTGCCGGAGGTGTAGGTCCGCTCGACCGCAGACAGGGCGCCGATGGTCAGCAGGTCGAACTTCTGGCACAGGCCGAAGGGGGTCTGACGTGCCGGGCCGGTGCGCCGCGCCGTCCAGCGCGAGGTCTCGTTCAGCTGCGGCAGCTCCGCCGGGGCGAGCAGGGCGGCCTGGGGTGCCGGGGTGGCGGCGGGGGTCGTGGCCGACGGGGTCGGTGACGCCGAGGGGGTGACCGTCACCGTGGCCGACGGCTCGGCCGAGGGCTCGGGAGTGCTCGTGCCCGGCGAGGCGGCAGGCTCCTCGTCCCGGGAGATCGAGCAGCCCGCGAGCGCGCCGCTGCAGACGACGGCGCTGACGGTGAGGACGAGGAGGACCGCACGGATCCGGGTCGAGGACATGGCGTCAGCGTAGAGCCCAGCGGGACATACCTACGGTGGGTCACAACGGTGTGGCGTGTCCCGATATCGTGACGTGGGCGGTGGCCGACGAGAGCGCCGGTGGGGACGAGCGTGGGGGAGCGATCAGATGGTGGCCCAGAGGGCGGGCAGGTCGTCGGTCCACAGGGCCGTGGCCGCCGTTGCGGCGCTGCTCCTGCTGGCAACCGGTTGCTCATCCACGGATGACGCGCCGACCGCGAAGCCGACCCCGAAACCGACCGGCCCCGTCGTGATCACCTTCGCCGTCTACGGCCCGGGTCCGGTGATCGATGCCTACAAGGAGATCGCCGCCCGTTTCACGGTGGAGCATCCGAGCACGAAGGTGGTCGTCAAGTCCTACGCCTCCCACGACGAGGCCATGTCGGCGTACGACGACGCCGAGGCTGCGGGGGACCCGCCCGACGTCTTCCTGATGGACCACGACGACCTCACCGGCCTGGCCGAGGACAAGGCCATCCGCCGTCTCGACGACCTCCTGGCCGCGAGGGAGGTCGACTTCGGCGACGGCTACACCCGCAACGGACTCGAGGCGTTCAGCTCCGACAACGCGCTGCAGTGCATGCCCTCGGACGTGTCCCCGATGGTCGTCTACTACAACCCCAAGCTGATCGAGCTCGACCGGATCGCCGAACCCGACCGCAACCCGGTGAACCAGCAGGACGGCTGGTCCCTCGACGAGTTCGGTCGCGCCGCGCTGCAGCCACGCCGTCCCGGCGTGCGCGGCCTCTACATCGCGCCGGACCTCTCCCAGGTCGCTCCGTTCGTCTGGTCCGGCGGGGGTGAGGTCGTCGACGACACCGACGATCCCACCAAGCTCACGCTGTCGGACGGCCCGTCGGCCAGTGCGATGGAGAAGCTGCTCGTGCTCGTGCGAGACCCCACGCTCACTTTCAACCAGGCGGCGCTGCAGCGCCGATCGGCCCTGGACCGGTTCAAGGCGGGCAGGCTCGGGATGATCCTGGGCTACCGAGGCCTGACCCCTGAGCTGCGGGCTCAGCCGAACCTGACCTTCGACGTGATGCCGTTGCCCAAGGTCGGCAGCGGTGCCACCATCGCCACGATGTCGGGGTTGTGCATCTCCTCGAAGTCCCCGGAGATCTCCAAGGCCGCCGACTTCCTGACCGCGGTGATCTCCGACGACGGGGCGGGCACGCTGGCCAAGACGGGCTACGTGATGCCCGCCAACCTCAACGTCGTCAACAGCGACCTGTTCCTGCAGGGCGGCCAGCGTCCCCTCAACGCCAACGTCTTCGCCCGCGAGGTGCGGGACACCCGGCTGCTCCCCAGCACGCCCCAGTGGGAGACGGTGAGCCTGGCCACCGCGGCGCAGCTGACCAAGCTCTTCTACGACCCGGTGATCCTGCCGCTGCAGGACCGGCTGGAGGCCATCGACGAGGCCTCGATCCCGCTGTTCGACCCCTCGAAGGCGCCCAGCCCCAGCGGAAGCCCCAGCCCCACGTCCTGACCGGCTGGTCAGGCGGGGTCGGTGCTCTCCGGCGGAGGGATCGTCTCCGGAGGCTTCGGGTCGAGGATCGCCTCGGCCAGCATCGGCGCGATGATCCCGACCTGCCAGGCGCGGGCGCCGAGGGCGGTGAGCTCGGCGGCGACCGCGCTCTCCATCTCCGAGCGTTCGGCCACCGGCGGCTTCCACAGGACGCGGCGCAGGTAGTCCGGCGTGAGCAGGTTCTCCACCGGCACCGAACGTTCCTCGGCGAAGGCGTTCACGAGGACGCGTGCGGTGGACAGCCGGGCGGCCGCCACCGGGTCACGCTCGGCCCACACCCGTGGGGCCGGCGGACCATCGGTGCGGATGTTCAGCGGTGGCAGCTCGTTGTCCCTCAGCTGGCGCGCGCGCTCGAGAGCGGCGATCCACCGGTCGGCGTACCTGCGTGCCCCGCGGCCGTGGAATCCCTGCGTCTCCAGCAGCGCCGAGGTGCTGGTCGGCATGGAGTTGGCGGCGATGATCAGCGAGGAGTCGGGCACCAACCGGCCAGGCGTGGTGTCACGCTGCTGGGCGATCTCGTCGCGTGTCGTCCAGAGCTCGCGTACGGCGGCCAGGGCCCGGCGTCCCTTGGCCTTGTGGATCCCCGACGTACGCCGCCAGGGGTCCTGGCGCGGCGGCGGGACGTGGTCGATGAGGTGCTGGAACTCCTGGGCGGCCCACTCGGCCTTGCCCGACTCCTCGAGCTCTCGGTCGATCACGTCGCGCAGCTCGACCAGCACCTCGACGTCGAGGGCGGCGTACTCCAGCCAGGGCCCCGGCAACGGGCGCTTCGACCAGTCGACGGCCGAGTGCTCCTTGCGCATGGACCGGCCCATGATGACTTCCACGAGGGTGGCCAGACCGACGCGCGGGTAGCCCAGCAGGCGAGCCGCCAGCTCGGTGTCGAAGAGCCGGGTGGGCACCAGACCCACCTCGCGCAGGCACGGGATGTCCTGGCTGGCGGCGTGCAGGATCCATTCCGCGCCGTCGATGGCCTGGTCGAGCGAGGTGAGGTCCTCGAACGCGATGGGGTCGATCAGCGCCGTGCCCGACCCTTCGCGGCGCAGCTGGATCAGGTAGGCGCGCGGCGAGTAGCGGTAGCCCGAGGCACGCTCGGCGTCGAGCGCGATGGGTCCGGTGCCGGCTGCCACGCGCGCGACCACGTCGGCGAGCTGCGGCGGGGTCTCGGTGATCCCGGGAAGTCCGTCACGCAGCGTCAGCAGCGGGACAGGTGCCGGCTCCTCGACGGGCGTCTGGTCGTCGTCCGCGGACGACTCGGTGGGCGGGAGAGGCTGGTTTTCTTCCTCCGCCATCAGCCCGGGCCACGTTGTCCACGCCGGGAGGGCATCGTGGCCACTCCTTCGGGCACGGGTGGCAGGCCGACGGCGGTGCACAGCAGCTCTCCCCAGGCCTCGACATGGGCGCTCAGATCACCGACGGGTGACCACGAGGCGCGGATCTCGAGCTGGGCGGTGGGTGCCTCGTCGGACATGCCGCCGAAGCTCTCGGAGCTCACGCAGGTGACGCTGCCCGAGGGCACGGTGTACTCCGCGCCATGGGCCTCCAGCGCCTCGGTCAGCCAGCTCCAGCCGACGCCTGCGAGCATCGGGTCGCTGACCAGCTCGGGGTCGATCTCGGCACGGGCATAGGCCACGCAGCGGAAGGTGCCGCCCCAGGCGTCGTTTCCCGCCGGGTCGTGCAGCACCACGATGCGGCCCGAGCCCACGTCCTCGCCAGCGACGGTCACGTCGGCCGAGAGGGCCGAGGCGAACGGTGCGATCCGCTGGGGGGCAGGCATCTCCTCGACGAACAGCTCGGCACGGAACTTGGCCGCCCTCAGCTGGGTCACCGCGCGACTGAACTCAGGGGGAGCCGCGGGTGGCTCGATGCGGGGTTGCTCGGGTGCCGCCATGTGGACAGGTTAGGCCGACCCGTCGATCCCGGGGACGAGACTCGCCGCCTGACCTGCGAAGATCGGCCCATGCCCGCGGCCTCCACGACCAACCCAGACCTGCACGAATCGGTCTTCTTGAAGGCCGCGCGCAGCGAGCCGGTCGAGCACACCCCGGTGTGGTTCATGCGCCAGGCAGGTCGGTCGCTGCCGGAGTACCTCAAGGTGCGCGAGGGCGTCACCATGCTCGACTCCTGCATGCGTCCCGAGCTGGTCGTGGAGATCACCATGCAGCCCGTACGCCGCTACGGAGTGGACGCGGCGATCTTCTTCTCCGACATCGTGCTGCCGCTCAAGGCGATCGGCGTCGACCTCGACATCGTCCCCGGCGTCGGGCCCGTGGTGGCCGATCCCGTGCGGACGCTCGCGGACGTCGAGGCGATTCCCGACCTCACCCCCGAGCACGTGCCTTTCATCACCGAGGCGGTGCAGGGGCTCGTCGGAGAGCTCGGCAGCACGCCCCTGATCGGGTTCGCCGGGGCGCCGTTCACCGTCGCGTCGTACCTCGTCGAGGGCGGGCCCTCCAAGGAGCACGCGAAGACCAAGGCACTGATGTTCGGGGCCCCCGAGGTGTGGGACGCGCTGATGCGCAAGATCTCAGGCATCGCCGCCGCCTACCTCGAGGTGCAGGTCGAGGCCGGCGCCTCCGCGGTGCAGCTCTTCGACTCCTGGGCCGGTGCGGTCACCCGACAGGACTACCGGACCCACGTGCTGCCCCACTCGGCCGCAGTCCTGGAGCGGATCGGCGCCACGGGCGTCCCGCGCATCCACTTCGGGGTGGGCACCGGGGAGATCCTCGACCTGATGGGCGAGGCGGGCGCCGATGTCGTCGGCGTCGACTGGCGGGTGCCGCTGGCGGCCGGCATCGAGCGTGTCGGCGGGCGGGCGGTCCAGGGGAACCTCGACCCGACCCTGGTGTTCGCCCCGACCGAGGTGATGCTCCAGCGTGCGGCCGAGATCCTCGACGCGGGTGCTGCTGCGCCGGGCCACATCTTCAACCTCGGCCACGGCGTCATCCCGTCGACCGACCCGGACCAGCTGGCCCGGCTCACGCAGTTCGTGCAGGAGCACTCCCGGCGCTGACCGGGTGGCGACCGAGCCGGCGGCGTACGACGAGCCACAGCGGTACGCCGAGCAGGGTCAGCACCAGCGCGAACGGGAGCACTGCCCCGATGATCGTCAGCAGGACCACGGTGGCCGCCTTCAACGCCGTCCAGCCGTCATCGAGCCCGGCCAGGAAGCCCTGGGCCTCCTCGGGCTCCGGTGCGACCTGACCGCTGTTGCTGAGGAAGACGTTGATCGTGCTCAGTGAGGTCTGGTCGGCGAGGTAGGCCTGCTGCGCCTTCAGCGAGTCCAGGTCGGCCTGGCGGCGGGCGAGGTCCGACTCGATCGCGATGATGTCGCTGAGCTCCTTGGCGCGGCCCAGCAGGTTCTCGATCTGGGCGATGCTGCGCTCCGCGGCCCGCACCCTCGCGCCGTTGTCGATCACCTGGGTGGTGACGTCCTCGGACTTGCGGCTCTGCTGCTCCACCGTGCCGAGCCCGCTGAACGCCGCCATCGCCTGGGAGAACTTCGCGGTGGGCACGCGCAGCGTCATGGTCGACTCGGTCACCCGGCCACGGTCGTCGCTGCTGGTCTGCTCGTCTGAGATGGAGCCACCCCACGAGGACACCAGCTGCATCAGCTCCGCGCGAGCCCGGTTGATCGACTTCGAGTGGACGGTGACCTGGCCGGTCGAGATGACGGCACGAGTCATCGGCCCGACGGCGACTGCCTGCTTGCCGACCGTCCCGTCCGGGGAGCCGGCGCCGTCGGCCGGCTGGTCGCTTGCCAGCCCGGGGGTGGTCTCGCCGAGCGTGGCTCGGCTCGCGGCCCCGCCTCCATCCGACTCGTCGGACACGGAGCCGCCGTTCGAGCGGAAGGCGGCGATGGCCAGCACCGCGACGAGGAACAGGACGGGGACGACCAGCAGGATCCGCAGCTTCTTCTTCATGGGGCTCTGACGTCGCCGACTCGTGATCGGTTCCCCGTGCGTCCGGCGGGGCGTGCTGTGAAACGCTCTGGGCGTGCCCGAAGCCCGGAGAGCGCCGCGCGTCGCCGTCGTCGGTGGCGGCGTGTCCGGGCTCGCCGCCGCCCACCGGATCCGCCGGGACCTGCCGGCCGCCGAGGTCATCGTGCTCGAGGCCTCTGGACGCATCGGCGGGAGCCTGCACACCGCCGAGGTCGGCGGCGTCGTCGTCGACGTCGGCGCCGAGGCCATGCTCAACCGCCGACCCGAAGCCGTGAACCTCGCCCGTCAGGTGGGGCTGGAGGCAGACCTGGTGCACCCGGCCACCATCTCGGCGAACCTGTGGAACCGCGGGCGTCTCGTCCCGATGCCGCGCACGATGATGGGTGTGCCGCTCGACCTGCGATCGCTGGACGGGATCATCTCGGTCAAGGGCCTGGCACGCGCAGCCCTCGACAACGTGCTCCCGGCGACCGAGCTGGGCGATCGTGACATCAGCGTCGGCGAGCTCGTCGAGGAACGCCTCGGGAAGGAGGTCGTCGACCGGCTGGTGGAGCCACTCCTCGGCGGTGTCTATGCGGGGCACGCGCGCGAGATCTCCGCGCGTGCCGCGGTGCCGCAGCTGGTCGCGCTGCTCGACCGGGACCGCTCCCTGAGCCGGGCCGCCGCCGAGGCCACGCCGCCTCCGGACCCGGCGACCGACGTTCCTGTCTTCGCAGGGATCCGCGGGGGAGTGGGCCGTCTTCCGGGGGCGCTGGCCGACACGTCGGGAGCCACCGTGCGCACGAACAGCACCGTGCGCGACCTCGCCCGCCGGGACGACGGTGGCTGGGACCTGATGGTCGGCTCCACCCACGACCCCGAGGTGCTCCGGGCCGACGCCGTCGTGCTCGCGACACCGGCCCGGAGCACGGCCCGACTGCTCGGAGACCTCGCTCCGACTGCCGGTCACGCCCTGGCGCGCATCGAGTCCGCCTCGATGGCGATCGTGACCCTGGCCTTCCCGGCCCACGCCTTCCCGGAGGTGGCCGGGTCCGGCTTCCTGGTGCCGCCGGTCGACCGCCGGTCGGTGAAGGCCTCGACCTTCTCCTTCGCCAAGTGGGACTGGGTGCGCGAGGCCGGGAGTGGCGGCAGGCGAGGAGCTGTTGGTCATGCGCTGCTCCCTCGGTCGCCACCGCGAGGAGCGGACCCTGCAGGTCAGTGACGAGGAGCTGGTCGAGCTCGCGCTGCGCGACCTCGCCGATGCGATCGGGCTCTCGGTGCGACCGGTCGACAGCCACGTGCAGCGTTGGGGCGGTGCGCTGCCGCAGTACGCCGTTGGCCACCTGGACCGGGTGGCTGCCGTCCGGAGAGAGGTCGGCCTGCTGCCCGGGCTGGCGGTCTGCGGTTCGGCGTACGACGGCATCGGGATCCCGGCCTGCATCGCCTCGGCCCACCTCGCGGCGGCGAAGATCGTCGCCGACCTGGCGAGGCAACCGGAAATCTGAGCCCCCGGAAGGTCACCTTGCCTCCCGGTTGTCAGAATGGGGTGCATGACCGCCCCCGCGAAGAAGGCCCGAGAGCTCAACGACACCATCCGCTACACGATGTGGTCGGTCTTCAGCCTGCGTGACGTCCTGGGCGAGGAGGCCTCGCGCGACGGGGAGGCGAGCGAGGTCGAGGAGCTGTTCGTCAAGCTCGAGGCCGACGACGTGCTCGTCCGGGGTCTCTACGACCTGAGCGGCCTGCGCGCCGATGCGGACCTGATGGTGTGGTGGCACGCCGAGACGGTCGAGCAGCTCCAGGACGCCTATCACCGCCTGCGGCGCACGGCCTTCGGTCGCCGCCTCGACCCCGTCTGGTCACAGGTCGCCCTGCACCGGCCAGCGGAGTTCAACAAGAGCCACATCCCGGCGTTCCTCGCCGGTGAGGAGGCGCTGGACTACGTCTGCGTCTACCCGTTCGTGCGCTCCTACGAGTGGTACCTCCTCGAGGACACCGAGCGTCGCCGGATGCTGGCCGAGCACGGCCAGATGGCACGCGAGTACAAGGACGTCCGGGCCAACACCGTGGCCAGCTTCGCCCTCGGCGACTACGAGTGGATGCTGGCCTTCGAGGCGGACGAGCTGCACCGCATCGTTGACCTGATGCGCCACCTGCGTGCCTCGGACGCGCGCCGGCACGTGCGCGAGGAGCTCCCGTTCTACACCGGCCGCCGGCGTACGCCGACCGAGCTGCTCGCCGCGCTTCCCTGACACCGGAGGACGTCATGCCGACCTTTCGCACCACGCTCGTGCAGAACGGAAACAACGTCGGCATCGACGTCCCCGAAGGAGTCGTGCTCGGCTTCGGGGCCGGCAAGCGGGTGCCGGTCACCGTCACCCTGAAGGGCTACACCTACTCCTCGACGATCGCGGTGATGGGTGGCCGCTACCTGGTCGGGGTGGCGGCGGTGCATCGAGCGGCTGCAGGTGTCGTCGGCGGCGAGGAGCTGGACGTGACGATCGAGCACGACGCCGCCCCGCGCACGGTCGTCGTACCCGATGACCTGGCGACCGCGCTCGCGGACCGAGGTCTGCGGGATCGCTTCGACGCGCTGGCGTTCACCTACCGCAAGGAGCACGTGCGCTCGCTCACGGACGCCAAGACCGAGGCGACCCGTGAGCGCCGGCTGGCGAAGATCCTCGATCAGCTGGGCTGATCAGGCCTCGGTGGTGACCTCGGCCGGCGCGAGCGTCAGGGACACCGAGTTGATGCAGTAGCGCTGGTCGGTGGGAGTGCCGTAGCCCTCGCCCTCGAAGACGTGGCCGAGGTGGGACCCGCAGTTGGCGCAGCGCACCTCGGTGCGGACGCTGCCGAAGGACCGGTCCTCGATGTACTCCACGCGGTCCTCGGCGAGCGGTGCGAAGAAGGAGGGCCAGCCGCAGTGGGAGTCGAACTTGGTCTCGGAACGGAACAGCTCGGTGCCGCACGCCCGGCAGTTGTAGACACCGACGGTCTTGGTGTCGGTGTACTCACCGACGAACGGCGCCTCGGTCCCGGCCTTGCGGAGCACCTTGTACTCCTCGGGCGAGAGCTGCTCGCGCCACTCGGCGTCGCTCTTGTTCACCTGGTAGCTCATGAAACCCATGCTAGTCACCGCGCCAAGGACTAGATTCCGCTTGTCGGTGACCAGGTCGGAGTACTGCGCAGCGGACACGGACTTGACGTGTCGAGTGCACAACTGTTCACTGACCAAGGTCGCACCACTCATCGCTCCAGGAGGAAACGCACGCATGGTTGCTGAACGGGTCTCCTGGTCTGGTGTGCGCAAGGTCGGGGCTCGGCTCACCACGCCGCTGCACCCCGACGACTACCTCTCGCTGATCAACCCGCTGTGGACCGCTCGCGAGCTGCGCGGGCGCGTCGAGAAGGTGATCCCCGAGACCGAGGACGCCGCGACGATCGTGATCCGACCCGGGTGGGGCTGGCGCTACGACCACCGTCCCGGCCAGTACGTCGGCATCGGGATCCAGGTCGAGGGCAAGTTCCACTGGCGCTCCTACTCGGTCTCCTCGCCGCCGAAGCGCTCCGGCCGCACGATCGCGATCACGGTCCGGGCGATGCCCGAGGGCTTCCTCTCGGCCCACCTCGTCAAGGGCCTCGAGCCGGGCACGATCATCAGGCTGGCGGCACCCAACGGCGACTTCGTGCTGCCCGAGCCGCCTCCGGAGAAGATCCTGTTCCTGGTGGCGGGCAGCGGCATCACACCCGTGATGGCGATGCTGCGCACGCTGCACCGCCGCGAGACGATGCCCGACGTCGTGATCGCCTACAGCTCACCGACCAAGGACCGGATGATCTTCCGGGACGAGCTGGTCGAGATGAGCGAGACCCACGAGAAGCTGCAGCTCCACGAGCAGCACACCGACGATGACGGCATGCTCGAGATGAAGGATCTCGAGCGGGTCTGCCCGGACTGGAAGGAGCGGGAGACCTGGGCCTGTGGCCCGGCTCCGATGCTGGACGCGGCGGAGGAGCACTGGAAGGAAGCCGGTCTCGAGGACGAGCTCCACCTCGAGCGCTTCACCCTGGAGCTCGGCGGTTCCGATGCCGAGGGCGGCACCATCACCTTCCAGAACTCCAACAAGACCACCGACGCAGACGGCGCCACCACGATCATGGAGGCCGGCGAGGAAGCCGGCATCGGCATGCCCTACGGCTGCCGGATGGGTATCTGCCACACCTGCACGCTCACCCTGATCGAGGGCACCGTCCGCGACCTGCGCAGCGGCGACGAGTCCTCGGGACCCAACGTACAAATCCAGACCTGCATCACCGCAGCAGCCGGTGACTGCACGCTCGACATCTGACCGAACACATCGCACGACGAACACCCGAAGGAGCGACATGGCCATCGCCGACGTCAAGGAGTACACCCACCTCTCATCCGAGGAGGTGGAGGAGCTCGGTCGAGAGCTCGACGCGATCCGCGCCGACATCGAGGAGTCGCGTGGTGACGCCGACGCGGCGTACATCAACGGGATGATCACCTTCCAGCGCCGGCTCGCCGCCGCCGGCCGGATCACGCTGTTCGCGAGCAAGTACAAGCCCGCGTTCTTCGCCGGCACCGCGATGCTCGGCGTGGCCAAGATCCTGGAGAACATGGAGATCGGCCACAACGTCATGCACGGCCAGTGGGACTGGATGAACGACCCGGAGATCCACTCCAGCAACTGGGAGTGGGACACCGCCCAGCCGGCCGAGCAGTGGAAGCACTCGCACAACTACGTGCACCACCAGTTCACCAACGTGCTCGGCTTCGACAACGACATCGGCTACGGCATCCTGCGGATGGCACGCGAGCAGAAGTGGAGCCCGTTCAACCTCGGTCAGCCGGTCTACAACGCCGCTCTCGCGACCCTGTTCCAGTGGGGCGTCGCGCTGCACGACCTCGACATCGAGGCCATCCGCAAGCGCGAGAAGGACCCGAAGGTGATGAAGAAGCAGCTCGCGCAGATCGGGCGCAAGATCCGTCGCCAGATCGGCAAGGACTACGTCTTCTTCCCGCTGCTGACCGGCCCGGCGTACAAGCAGACGATCATGGCGAACGCCACGGCCAACCTGATGCGCAACCTGTGGTCCTACATGATCATCTTCTGCGGGCACTTCCCCGACGGTGCGCTGCACTTCACCGAGGAGGAGGTCGAGGACGAGACCCGCGCGGAGTGGTACCTCCGCCAGATGCTCGGCTCGGCCAACTTCACCGGCGGCCCCTACCTGCACATCCTGTCCGGCAACCTCGGCTACCAGATCGAGCACCACCTGTTCCCTGACCTGCCGAGCAACCGGTACGCCGAGATCAGTGACCGTGTCCGGCCGCTCTGCGACAAGTACGGCATCCCCTACACCACCGGGCCGCTCTACAAGCAGTACGGCCAGGCGCTGCGGACGATCACGAAGCTGTCGCTGCCGAACAAGTTCACCAAGCCGGACCGTCGTGACTACCCGGAGACTCCCGAGGTCCCCCAGGGGCGCCGTCGTCAGGAGGACGTCCAGGGTCGCCGTGCCGAGACAGGTGGATGGGCTTCCAAGGCATCCGCTTGATCGACATGCCGGCCGGTGGCCAGGACATGCACCGGGGCGACATCCCCTTCGCCAGCAAGGGCGACCTCGGGCTCGACAAGCGCAAGGTCGCCCAGTGCGCCCTGAGCCGGATCTGTGGCGTGTGCGGGGAGAGCCTCGCCAGGCCCGTCGCCTTCCTGGGCAGCGCCCTGGAGGCCGACCGCAACGCCTTCCACTTCCCGCCCTCGCACGTGAAGTGCGCGGAGGCGGCGTTGACCGTGTGGGCCGACAGCTACAGCGCCGCTCTCGGGCACCCCTCTCCGCCAGAGGGGTGGGCGCTGGTCACCACGTCGGGGTTCGAGTTCGTCCGGCCCACGGGTGAGTCCGAGGACCGCCGACCGGTGTTCTCGCCCAACTCGGTGATCGAGACCCGCCTGATCTGACCTGCGGGTGTCGTGGGTCGGCACTAGATTGGCGCCATGCCTGCCAAAGCAGCCGAGGTCGACGCCGACGGTCAGGCGGTGCGGGTCTCCAGCCCGGACCGCGTGATCTACCCCGCCACCGACTCCACGCCTGAGGCGAGCAAGCTCCAGGTGGTCGAGTACTACCTCAGCGTCGCCGACGGGATCATGCGTGCCCTCCGCGATCGTCCGGTCGCCCTCGAGCGGTGGACCAGCGGTGTCCACGAGGGCATCAAGCTGGCCACCGGGCGCGGCGACAAGAGCGACGCGTTCTACAGCAAGCGGGTGCCCAAGGGCGCGCCGGAGTACGTCGAGACGACGCGCGTCGCCTTCCCCAGTGGTCGTCCCGCCGACGAGGTCTGCGTGACCAACCTGGCCACGGTCGCGTGGTGCGCCCAGATGGGCACGATCGTCTTCCACCCGTGGCCCACGCGCAGCAAGGACAACGACCACCCCGACGAGCTGCGCATCGACCTCGACCCGCAGCCGGGCACGACGTTCAGCGACGCGGTCCGGGTGGCCGGGGTCGCCCGCGAGCTGCTCGAGGAGCTCGGCATCACCGGCTATCCCAAGACGAGCGGCAACCGAGGCGTGCACATCTACGTGCGGATCGACCCGCGCTGGGACTTCGTCGACGTGCGCCATGCTGCGATCGGCTTCGGCCGGGAGCTGGAGAAGCGCGACCAGGGCGTCACCACGAAGTGGTGGAAGGAGGAGCGCGGGGAGCGCATCTTCGTCGACTTCAACCAGAACTCCCGCGACCGCACCATCGCCTCGGCCTACTCGCTGCGTCCGCTTCCCGGAGCCCCCGTGTCGACCCCGGTGACGTGGGACGAGCTCGCCACGCTCACCTCGCCGGCCGGGTTCAACCTGTTCACGGTCCCGGAGCGGATGGCCGACGGCGACCCCTGGGCGGGGATCGACGACGTCGCCCACTCGATCGAGCCGCTGGTCAACCTCTACGAGGAGTCGGGTGAGGGCGAGGCCAACTACCCGCCCGACTACCCCAAGATGCCCGGCGAGCCGCCGCGCGTGCAGCCCTCGAAGAAGGTCGCCTCCCACTGGAACGAGCAGGGCGAGCGGATCGAGGACTGAGGCGGTCAGCCGTCCTGGTCGGGTGGGTCGACCGCGACGCCGAGCGAGCGCACGAACGCACGCAGGGCCGTCAGGTCGAAGGGGTCGATCGGGGGGTACGTCGCCAGGTCGACCTGGGTGACCGTCTGACGCAGCCCGTCCTCGCCCAGGGTGGCGACGAGCATCTCCAGCCCGGCCTCGGCCCGGGGCTCCTCGGGCAGGTCCGCGAACGCCGGGTGGTAGACGATCACGGCGAGACCGGGACCGTCCACCCGCGCGGCGACGAGTGTCTCGGCGAGCGCGAACCGACCCTCCCCGACCTCGACCGAGGCGGTGTCGAGGTCGGCGACGGGCGGCCGTGATGGCTGTGGCGTCGTACGCCGTCTGAAGAGGCCCATGCTCAGAAGCCGCTGATGCCTTCGCCCTCGCCGGCCTGCTCGTCGAGGTTCTCGTGCTCCAGCAGGTGCAGCACGGGTACGCCGAGCTTGCGGCGGGCGCGGGAGGTCCAGTCGACGTGGAAGAACTCACTGACCAGATGGGGGCGGGTGAGGATGAGCACCTCGCGCGCGTCCACCTCGGCCACCTTGGCGATCAGGGCGGTGATCGGGTCGCTGGTCACCGGCTCGCCGACCGCACGGCCACCGGCGGTCTCGATCGCCTTGATCGTGGCGTCGACCCCGGCGCGGCAGGTGTCGAGCAGCCCCTTGCGGAGGTCACCGAGGTCCACCTCGCTGACGTTGACCGCGGGGGTGGCGAGCACCTCGCCGGTCGCCAGCGTGCCCATCGCGGCCTCGACGCGGGCCGAGGCGTCCTCGACGGGCAGCATCACGTGGTAGCGGACCGGGTCCTCGATGTCCTCGTGCAGGCTGCGCACGGTCGCGGCGTCGGTCGCGGTGAACGGCTGCTCGATGAGCAGGATGACGTCGTACTCGCTCATGAGGGGCCTTCCGAGGTGTTCATACCGAGAACCTTAGTGAGGTCATAGCTGACGGGCTGCTCCAGTTGCTCGTAGCCGCACGACTCGGGGTCGCGGTCGGGGCGCCACCGCTTGAAGTGCGCCGTGTGGCGGAACCGCCGACCCTCCATCGCGTCGTACTTCACCTCGAGCACCCGCTCGGGACGCAACGGCGTGAACGAGAGGTCCTTGCCACCGCTCCAGCGGCTCTGCGTGCCGGGCACCCGGTCAGGGTTGGCGATCGCCCAGTCCTGCCATTTGCCCCACGGGTGCTCCGAGATGGGGCACTCCAGCGGCGTGAGCTCCTCGAGGAGCTCCGCGCGCCGTGCCGCGGTGAAGGAGGCGGAGACGCCGATGTGCTGGAGCTCGCCGTCGGCGTACAGCCCGAGCAGCATCGAGCCGAGCAGCGGCTTCTCCGGGGTCGAGGTCTTGTGCAGCCGGTAGCCCGCCAGGACGACGTCGGCGGTGCGCTCGTGCTTGATCTTCAGCATGGTGCGCGCGTTCTGCTGGTACGACGACCCCATCGGCTTGGCGATCACGCCGTCGAGCCCGGCGCCCTCGAACTCCTCGAACCATCCCTGGGCCTCGGTCGCGTCGGTGGTCGTCCGGGTGAGGTACGTCGGACCGGTCAGCCCGCCGAGCTCGGCCTCGAGCAGCGCGCGACGATCGCGGAACGGCCGGTCGACGAGTGAGTCGTCCCCGAAGGCGAGCGCGTCGAAGATGACGAACGACGCAGGCGTCTTCTCGGACAGCATGTTGATCCGCGACTCGGCAGGGTGGATCCGCTCCTGCAGCACCTCGAACTCCATCCGCGGCCCGATCGAGACGAACAGCTCGCCGTCCAGGACGCACCGGTCCGGCAGCTGCTCGCGGATGGCCTCGACCACCTCGGGGAAGTAGCGGGTGAGCGGCTTGGTGTTGCGCGAGGTCAGCTCGACCTCGTCGCCGTCCTTGAACAGGATGCACCTGAACCCGTCGAACTTCGGCTCGAAGCTCAGCCCGTCGTCGAACTTGGCCGGGTCGGGGATGCCCTTGACCGCCTTGGCCAGCATCGGCTGCACGGGCGGCATCACGGGAAGATCCATGCCCCGACCGTAGACCGAAGGGGGTGAGGCAGGCGACCGTGGACGCCCACTTCACCCCTTCGCTGCCCAGCCGACATACTCGGCCCATGGCCTACACCGTGACGGACAAGCTCCGCCTTCCGCAGGGGGCCGTGCGCCTCGCCGACCTCGACTCCGGGAAGACGCCGGGCGCCGGGCCCAAGAAGGCGCTGGTCGACGAGCTGGCCAAGCTCGGTGACGAGCTCGCCGAGCTGCAGGAGCGGATGGCCGCACAGGCCTACATCGGCGGCGGCAGGCGACGGGTCCTCGTCGTGCTCCAGGGGATGGACACCTCGGGCAAGGGCGGCGTGATCGACCACGTCCTCGGGCTGCTCAGCCCCAACGGGCTCCGGGTCACCTCGTTCAAGAAGCCGACCGAGGAGGAGCTGGCCCACGACTTCCTGTGGCGCATCGAGAAGGGCCTGCCCGATCCCGGCATGGTCGCGGTCTTCGACCGGTCGCACTACGAGGACGTCCTGGTCGGCCGGGTGCACGAGCTGGCCGACGAGGCCGAGATCGAGCGCCGCTACAGCGCCATCAACGACTGGGAGAAGGCCCTGGTCGACGACGGCACCGTGATCATCAAGTGCATGCTGCACGTGTCCGCCGACGAGCAGAAGAAGCGGCTGCTGGCGCGCCTCGACGAGCCGGCCAAGCAGTGGAAGTTCAAGCCGAACGACGTCGACGAGCGCGCCCTGTGGGACGACTACGAGAAGGCCTACGAGACGGCCCTGGAGCGCTGCAACACCGACGCAGCGCCGTGGTACGTCGTGCCCAGCGACCACAAGAAGTACCGCAACTGGGCGGTCGGCCAGCTCCTGCTGGAGGCGCTGCGTGGGATGGACCCGCAGTGGCCGAGCCCGGAGTACGACGTGGCCGAGCAGCGCAAGCGGCTGACCGACGAGGCCACGGAGACGTCGGACTCTTGAGGCAGGTGCGGGCGACCCGCTACGTGACGCCCCTGCGCGAGGGCGGCTCGCTGCCGGGCGTCATCGAGGCCGACGACCTCGGCACCTACGTCTGCAAGTTCCGCGGTGCCGGCCAGGGACTGAGGGTGCTGGTCGCCGAGGTGGTCGTGGCCGAGATCGCCCGGCTGGTCGACGTACCGGTGCCCGACCTGGTCACGGTCGACCTGGCGCCCGAGATCGGGCGCTACGAGGCCGACCAGGAGGTCCAGGACCTGCTCAACCGCAGCCTCGGGGTCAACCTGGGCGTCGACCTGCTGCCGGGCGCGTTCGGCTACGACAGCGCCTACCAGCCCGATCGCGAGCTCGCGGGCCGCATCCTCTGGCTCGACGCGCTGTGCGCCAACGTGGACCGCTCGTGGCGCAACTCCAACCTGCTGATCTGGCGCGGTGCGCTGTTCGCGATCGACCACGGTGCAGCCCTCTACTTCCACCATGCGTGGCCCGGTGGTGGTGGTTCGCCGGAGCGCTTCGCGGCGCAGCCCTTCGACGTCACCGAGCACATCATGCGGCGCTACGCAGCCGAGGCAGCCGCCCAGGACGAGGACCTCGCCTCCCGGGTGACGGCCGACGCCCTGCACGCGGCGCTCGCCGAGGTCCCCGACGAGTGGCTCGAGCCCGTGCCGGGCGCGGAGTCACCCGACGCCCTGCGCCAGCGCTACGTCGACTACCTGCTCGCCCGGGTGGCCGCCCCGCGCGCCTGGCTGCCCCTCGACGAGGCGGGGACGGCATGAACGGCTACCAGTACGTCGCGCTGCGCTGCGTCCCGCGCGTGGACCGCGAGGAGTTCGTCAACGTCGGAGTCGTCCTCTACTGCCACGCCGAGGACTTCCTCGGCTCGGCGTCCCGGCTCGACGAGGACCGCCTCCGGTCACTGGACCCAGCGGTCGACGTCGAGGCCGTGCGGCACGCTCTCGACGCCGTGGAGCAGGTCTGCCGCGGTGAGGCCCACGTCGACTTCGGCGTCGGCTCGCGGGCCACGGCGTACGGCGTCCGCGAGGGCCGGGACGACCAGAGCTCGAGGTTCGGCTTCCTCCGGGCCCCGCGCAGCACCGTCGTACAGCCTGGTCCCGTGCACGGCGGCCTCACCGACGACCCTGCCGCCGAGCTCCAGCGGCTGTTGGAGCGGTTGGTCGGGTAGCGGCCCTCAGACCGGGACGAGCTCCACGGCACCCACGGCATAGCGGGCCAGGATGGTGCGGGCCAGCTCCGGGTCGCAGCCCAGGGGCTCGGAGACCGCGACGGCGCCGGCCTCCACGGCAAGCTCCGCGGCACGGTCGGGCAGGAAGCCGGGAGCCAGGAACATCGACGCCACCGCGACGTGACGGCGGCCCTGGGCGCGGAACGCACGGACTGCCTCACCGGTGGCCGGGGGAGCGGCCGACGCGAACGCGGCCGTGACGGGGAGCTTGTGTCGTGCGCCCCAGACGCGGGCCAGGCGGGCGACCGCCTGGTTGGCCAGCGGGTCGGAGGAGCCGGCGGCAGCGAGGACCAGGGCGTCGAGCTCGCGCACCCGGGCGCAGCTGAGGGCCTCACGCAGGCGGCGGTCCAGCACGTCGAGGAAGGCGGGCTCGAGGCCGAGGATCTTGGACATCCGGATCTGCAGCCCGGGGTGGCGGTCGGTGGCCAGGGCGATGGCACGGGGTACGTCGACCTTGGCGTGGTAGGCCTCGCTGAGCAGCAGCGGGACGACCACGATCTCCTCGAAGCCCGCCTTCACGAGCCGGTCGACGACCTTGCCGAAGTCGGGCTTGGCGAGCTCGAGGAAGGCGGGTTCGATGCGCAGGTCGGGGCGCAGCTGCCGGGTCTCGGCGACGAGCGCCTTGATGGTGGCGGCCGATCGGGGATCGCGGCTTCCGTGGGCGAGGGTGATCAATGCTGGAGCGGTCATGACGATCCGTCTCCCTTCGTCATCGTGCCGCGAACGTCGTTGTCGTTGGCGTTGGTGGGGCCCCGGTGAAGAGCAGGGTGAGGGGTGGGGAGAAAAGTCATTGATGGATGCCGCACTCGGTCTTGTTCGTCCCTGACCAGCGTCCGGCGCGCGCGTCCTCGCCGGCCTCGACACGGCGGGTGCACGGCCAGCAGCCGATGGAGGGATAGCCGTCGTACTGCAGCGGGTTCACGAGGATGCCGTTCTCGGCGATGTACTTCTCCACGTCCTCGTCCGACCAACGGGCCAGCGGCGAGACCTTGACCTTCTGCTTCTTCTCGTCCCAGCCGACGACCGGAGCGATCACCCGGTTGTGCGTCTCGGCGCGGCGCAGGCCGGTCGCCCATGCGTCGTACTCCGCGAGGCCCTCGGCCAGCGGCTGCACCTTGCGCAGCTTGCAGCACAGGTCGGGGTCGGTCTTGAAGAGGTCCTTGCCGTACGTCGCGTCCTGCTCGGCCACCGTCTGCACGGGCGTGATGTTGATCAGGTTGACCGGCATCGTCGCCTCGACGGCGTCGCGGGTGCCGATCGTCTCGGCGAAGTGGTAGCCGGTGTCCAGGAAGACGACATCGACCCCGGGGGCCACCTTCGCTGCGAGGTGGGACAGCACGGCATCGCTCATCGAGGAGGTCACGCAGAAGCGGTCGCCGAAGGTCGCCACTGCCCACTCGATGATGTTCTCGGCGGGCGCGAGCTCGAGCTCGGCGCCGACGATGGAGACGATCTCCTTGAGCTGCTCGGTGCTGCGGCCCGCTGTGTCGGAGCCCCGGCGCGCTCGGGCAGCCAGCGTGGTGGGGGCGGTCATCGTGCGACCCCCTTGGATGTCGCGGAGGACGGGGGACGCAGCTGTCCGATCATGCTGACCTTGAACGCCCGCAGGCACGACCGACATTCCCACGCGCCGTGCGAGGACCCTTCGGCTGCCTCGTGCGGGAAGAGGTTCTCGTCTCCGCAGTAGGGGCAGTGGAACGGCACGGCGCGGGCACTCATGATGCCAGCGCCTTCTCGCCGCGGAGGAGGATCTCGTCGGCACGGATCGTCCAGGCGGCGAAGGCCTCGCCGTCCTCACGATCGTTCAGGTAGTTGCCGACCACGGTGGTGATGTAGTCGTCGAGCCCGGTGCTGGTGATCTTGTGGGCGCGCAGCTTCTTGCCGAAGCCGTTGGTCAGCCCGAGGCTGCCACCGAGGTGCACCTGGAAGCCCTCGACCTGGTTGTCGTCGTCGTCCAGGACGAGCATTCCCTTGAGGCCGATGTCGGCGACCTGGGTGCGGGCGCAGGCGTTGGGGCAGCCGTTGACGTTCACGGTGATCGGGGTGTCGAGGTCCGGGAAGCGCTTCTCCAGCTCCGCGACCAGGTCGATGGCGCGCTGCTTGGTGTCCACGATCGCGAGCTTGCAGAACTCGATGCCGGTGCAGGCCATCGTGGAACGACGCCAGTTGGAGGGCCGGGCCTCGAGGTTGATCTCGGCCAGCTCGGCGATCAGCGGCTCGACGTCGGCCTCGTCCACGCCGATCACCACGAGCTTCTGGTGCGCGGTCAGGCGGGCACCGGCGGCGCCGTACTTCTCCACGAGGTCGCCCACCCCGGTGATCGTGGCGCCGTTGATGCGGCCGGCGACGGGTGCGACACCGATGTAGAACTTGCCGTCCTTCTGGGGGTGTACGCCGATGTGGTCGCCACCGTCCTGGGTCGCCTCGGGGGAGGGGCCGTCGATCAGCTTGCGGTCGAGGTACTCCGTCTCGAGGATCTCGCGGAACTTCTCCACGCCCCAGTCGGCGACCAGGAACTTCAGCCGCGCGCGCGACCGGAGCCGGCGGTAGCCGTAGTCACGGAAGACGGAGACCACGCCCTCCCAGGCGTCGGCGACCTCGTCGAGGGGGATCCACACGCCCAGCTTCTGCGCGAGCATCGGGTTGGTCGACAGGCCGCCGCCGACCCACAGGTCGAAGCCGGGGCCGTGCTCGGGGTGCACCGTGCCGACGAAGGAGACGTCGTTGACCGACGGCACGCAGTCCAGGCTCGGGTGACCGCTCGCCGAGGTCTTGAACTTGCGCGGGAGGTTCGAGTAGCGCGGGTCGCCGATGAAGCGACGCTTGATCTCGTCGAGCGCCGGCGTGGCGTCGATGATCTCCTCGGCGGAGACACCGGCGACGGGGGAGCCGAGGAACGGACGGGGGGAGTCGCCGCACGCCTCCAGGCTGGTCATCCCGACCGAGTCGAGCCGGTCCCAGATCTCCGGGACGTTCTCGACCTCGATCCAGTGGTACTGGATGTTCTGGCGGTCGGTGATGTCGGCGGTGCCGCGGGCGAAGTCGGTGGAGATGCTGCCGAGGGCGCGGAGCTTGGCGGCGTCGAGCAGCTCGCCGTCACTGCGCACGCGGAGCATGAAGAACTCGTCGTCGAGCTCCTCCTCCTCGAGCATCGCGGTCTTCCCGCCGTCGAAGCCGGGCGCGCGCTGGGTGTAGAGACCCATCCACCGGAACCGGCCGCGCAGGTCGGCCGGGTCGATCGAGGCGAAGCCCCGCTTGGAGTAGATGTTGATGATGCGGGCGCGGACGTTGAGCGGGTTGTCGTCCTTCTTGGACTGCTCGTTCTTGTTCAGCGGCTCCTTGTAGCCGAGGGCCCACTGCCCTTCGCCCTTCTTCGGCCGCGCCCGGCCGGAGCGCCCGACCCGACCCTCACCGGCAGCAGCCGGCTGGCGAGCAGTGTGGGGAGGGGTGGCAGTCATCAGTCTCAAATCCTTGAGATCGGGGGGCCTGCGGACGACGTACGACGGCTTTGTCGCGACGGTCGGCGCGGCTGCGGCGGGAATCCTGGAAGGGGTTCAAAGCCAGCGATGACACATGCTGCTGCGGGTACGGCCGAGGTCCACGTGGCGACGTGCCACGAGCCAGGTCGACGTTGCAGCGCTGATCATGCTCCCGAGTCTCAGGGTTCGGACGGTGTATCCACAAACTGAAATCTCATGTCGTGAGACGACTGTCCGCAATCCGGACATGGGCGGTGGCGCTCCGAGCCGCCGAAGAGGGGGTCACCTAGGCTGACCCCATGAGCGACGCGACGACCCCCGGATCGGCCCAGGCAGGCGTGGGAGAGGCTCCCGAGACCCTCGCCAAGACGGCATCGCAGGCCTACAACGCGGCTCTCGAGGTGATCGCCTCGGTGGAGCCCCGTGTGGCGCAGGCCACACGACAGGAGCTGGCCGACCAACGGTCCTCGCTCAAGCTGATCGCCTCGGAGAACTACGCGTCGCCGGCCGTGCTGCTGACCATGGGCACCTGGTTCAGCGACAAGTACGCCGAGGGCACCGTCGGTCACCGGTTCTACGCCGCCTGCCAGAACGTCGACACCGTCGAGTCACTCGCCGCGGAGCACGCCCGCGAGCTGTTCGGGGCGCCGTACGCCTATGCGCAGCCGCACTCCGGCATCGACGCCAACCTGGTGGCCTTCTGGTCGATCCTCGCCAACCGGGTGGAGACCCCCACTCTGGCCAAGCTCGGCGCCAAGAACGTGAACGAGCTCTCCGAGGCCGACTGGGAGTCGCTTCGCCACGACTTCGGCAACCAGCGCCTGCTCGGGATGGCGCTCGACGCCGGCGGGCACCTCACCCACGGCTTCCGGCCCAACATCAGCGGCAAGATGTTCCACCAGCAGCAGTACGGCACCGACCCCGAGACCGGCCTGCTCGACTACGACGCCGTGGCCGCGAAGGCCCGGGAGTTCAAGCCGCTGGTGCTCGTGGCCGGCTACTCGGCGTACCCGCGCCGGGTGAACTTCGCCAAGATGCGCGAGATCGCCGACGAGGTCGGCGCCGTGCTGATGGTCGACATGGCCCACTTCGCCGGGCTCGTTGCCGGCAAGGTCTTCACCGGTGACGAGGACCCCGTGCCGCACGCCCACATCACCACCACCACGACGCACAAGTCGCTGCGTGGTCCGCGCGGCGGCCTGGTGCTCGCCCAGGAGGAGTTCGCCGCCGATGTCGACCGCGGCTGCCCGATGGTGCTCGGCGGCCCGCTCTCGCACGTGATGGCGGCCAAGGCGGTCGCGCTGGCCGAGGCGAGGCAGCCGTCCTTCCAGGCCTACGCGCAGAACATCGCCGACAACGCGAAGTCCCTCGCCGACGGCTTCCTCTCCCGCGGGGCCACGCTCGTCACCGGCGGCACCGACAACCACATCGTGCTGCTCGACGTCTCGTCGTACGGCCTCAGCGGGCGGCAGGCCGAGTCCGCGCTGCTCGACGCGGGGGTCGTGACCAACCGCAACTCGGTCCCGGCGGACCCCAACGGCGCCTGGTACACCAGCGGCATCCGCTTCGGGACCCCGGCGCTGACCACGCGAGGCTTCGGTCACGACGAGTTCGACACCGTGGCCGACCTCGTCGTGGAGGTGCTCTCGAACACCTCGCCCGGCACCAACAAGGCGGGCGCGCCCTCGAAGGCGACCTACAGCACCGCCGACGGCATCGCCGACAGGGTGCAGGCGCGTGCCGACGAGATGCTCGACCGGCACCCTCTCTACCCGGGGCTCGAGCTCACCTGAGCCTGGTCCGTACGACGCGGCGGCTGGACGTGACGCAGATCACCCGATTTGATGTGGGCAGTCCGGAAAGGCCACGTCGTCGGGCACTCGGCGGCACGACCCGAAGAGGTCATCTCGATGAGCACTCCCGCCTCCACTGAAACGTCACCCCCGGCAACGCCGGGACCGCACCCACTACCTCTACGTCGCGGTCATCGTCGCCGATGATCCTCGGCATCATCTGGGGTTCGTCGGCGCCGGACTTCGCGGTCGGTCTGAAGTGGATCGGCGACACGTTCGTGGCGCTGATGAAGATGATGATCCAGCCGGTGATCTTCTGCACGATCGTGATCGGCGTGGGCTCGGTCCGCAGCGCCGCCAGCGTCGGCAAGGTCGGTGGGCTGGCGCTCGCCTACTTCCTCACCATGTCGACGTTCGCGCTCGCGATCGGTCTCGTCGTGGGCAACCTCATCGAGCCCGGCAAGGGCCTGAACCTCACCGACGAGACCGCCAAGGCCGGTGCGGAGCAGGCCGACGGGAGCGGGGTCGACCACCGACTTCATCATGCACATCGTCCCGACTCGCTGTTCTCGGCGCTCACCTCGGGCCAGGTGCTCCAGACCCTGTTCGTCGCCCTGCTCGTCGGGTTCGCACTGCAGGCGATGGGGGAGAAGGGCAAGCCGACCCTGGTCGGCGATCGGGCACCTGCAGCGGCTGGTGTTCCGGGTCCTCGCGATGGTCATGTGGGCCGCCCCCTCGGTGCGTTCGGTGCCATCGCTGCCGTGGTCGGCGAGACCGGTCTGGACGCGCTCAAGAGCCTCGGCGGTGCTGATGGTCGCCTTCTACATCACCTGCTTCGTCTTCGTCTTCGGAGTCCTGGGCACGGTCCTGAAGGTGGCCACCGGGGTGAGCATCTTCAGCCTGTTCAAGTACCTCGGCCGCGAGTTCCTGCTGATCCTGTCGACGTCGTCCTCGGAGTCGGCGCTGCCCCGGGTGATCGCCAAGATGGAGCACGCCGGTGTGGACCGGACGACGGTCGGTGTGGTCATCCCGACGGGCTACTCCTTCAACCTCGACGGCACCGCGATCTACCTGACGATGGCCTCGATCTTCGTCGCGGACGCACTCGACAAGCCGCTCTCGATCGGTGAGCAGATCTCCCTGCTGGTGTTCATGATCATCGCCTCCAAGGGCGCTGCGGGCGTCTCGGGCGCCGGGCTGGCAACGCTGGCCGGTGGCCTGTCCTCGCACCGGCCGGAGCTCCTCGACGGCGTCGGCTTCATCGTCGGCATCGACCGGTTCATGTCCGAGGCACGTGCGCTGACGAACTTCGCGGGCAACTCGGTGGCCACCGTGCTGATCGGGCACTGGACCGGCACCTACAACCGCGAGCGGCTCGACCGGGTGCTGGCCGGGGACGCGCCGTTCGACGAGCGACGATGCTCGACGACGACCACTCCGAGGGTGAGCGGACCGAGACCATCGAGGGGGTCGACGCACCGAGCGAGGACGGCCCCGCCGAGCGGTAGGTAGCGCAGGTTTCCCCGGCTACCCGGGGATCCCTGACGTTGTGGGTCGGTGCAACACCCGAAAACATCATGGGGTGCCCGACAACCCCGCCCTGTTTGTCCTCCGACCCACCCTCAGGACGGAGGTACGACGTCACGCGCCTCGGGATCGGGCCCGAGCGCCGCGCGACCCCCGTCCACCGGGATGACGGCGCCACTGACGAAGCTCGAGGCCGGTCCGAGGAGTACGGCGACCAGCTCGGCGACCTCCTGTCCGGTGCCGGCCCGGCCGAGGGGGTGCACGGACTGCCAGCTCCGCCGGGTCGAGGTCCTGGGAGCGCTCGGTCTCGATGCTCCCCAACGCAACCGCGTTGGCGCAGATCCCGGCCGGACCGTAGTCGATGGCCACGGCCCGGGTCAGTCCCTCGATCGCCGCCTTCGCGGTGGCGTACGGGAGCGCGCCGCGGACCGGGCGCTGTGCCTGGTGCGACGACACGTTGACGATGGCACCAGCCGTCCCTGTCGCCAGGAACTGCCGTACGGCGACCGCGCACCCCGTGATCGCCATCCCCAGATTGGCGGACACGAGCGCGAGGACCTCGGCAGCCGGGGTGGCATGGAGGTCGGCGTCGCGGAAGACGGCGGCGTTGTTCACCCAGCCGGTCAGGGGAGCGACCTGCGCCGCAGCTTCGGCCGCCCTCGTGGCGACCGTCTCGTCGGAGGCGTCCCCGGTGACTGCGCTGAGACCGGGTCGGTCCTCGATCCAAGCCGCCGGGTCGCGGTCGAGGACCACGACGTGACCGTCCTCGGCGAGCCGCTCGGCGATCGCGCGCCCTACGCCCGAAGCGCCGCCGGTGACGACGAAGGAACGATCCACCGCTGCGCTACGAGACGAGGGAGCGGTAGACGTCGAGGGTCTGCTCGGCGATCGCCGGCCAGCTGAACGACTCCTGGGCCCGGGCACGGCCGGCGAGGCCTCGCTCGCGCGCGACCTCCGAGTCGTCGACGGCCTCCACGAGGGCGGCGGCGAAGTCGGCGACGTAGCGGTCAGGGTCCAGTGGGGTGCCGGTCCCGTCCGTGGCCTGCTCGATCGGCACCAGCCAGCCGGTCTCACCGTCGACGACGACCTCGGGGATCCCGCCCGTGGCGGTGGCCACCACGGCGGTCTCGCAGGCCATCGCCTCGAGGTTCACGATGCCGAGCGGCTCGTAGATCGAGGGGCAGGCGAACACCGTGGCCGCTGTCAGCAGGGTGACGACGTCGGGACGCGGCAGCATCTCGCGGATCCAGACCACGCCCTCGCGGTCCTTGGCCAGCCCGTCGACGAGCCCCTGCACCTCGGCCTCGATCTCCTTGGTGTCCGGCGCTCCGGCACACAGCACGAGCTGCACCTCGGGCGGGAGCTCGGCCGCGGCGCGCAGGAAGAGCGGCAGGCCCTTCTGCCGGGTGATCCGCCCGACGAAGATGACGCTCGGACGGTTGGGGTCGACGCCCAGCTCCTGCACGCGGCGTGGGTCGTGCACCGGCGACCAGTCCTCGGTGTCGATGCCGTTGTGGACCACGTGCGTGCGGGCGGGGTCGATGTCGGGATAGCTGCGCAGGATGTCGTCGCGCATCGCGGCGCTGACCCCGATCACGGCGTCGGCCGCCTCGTACGCCGTCCGCTCGGCCCAGCTCGACACGGCGTACCCGCCGCCCAGCTGCTCGGCCTTCCACGGCCGCATCGGCTCGAGGCTGTGTGCCGTCACCACGTGGGGGACGCCGTGGAGCAGCTTGGCCAGGTGGCCGGCCATGTTGGCGTACCAGGTGTGCGAGTGGACGACGTCGGTGCCGCCGATCCCCTCGACCATCTGGAGGTCGACGCCGAGCGTGCGGATGGCCGCGTTGGCCTCGGCCAGTCCAGGGGGGTCGGGATATCCGGTCGTCCCGGCCTCGGGGCGGTCATCGCCGAAGCAGTGCACTCGAGCGTCGATCCCGTCCACGCTCCGCAGCGCTCGGACGAGCTCGGCGACGTGGACTCCGGCGCCGCCGTAGACGTCGGGTGGGTACTCACGAGAGACGACATCGATCCGCATGAACTGAACCTACCCATACCGCAGGGCTCGACCGAAGATGCTCACCCAACTAGGTTCGTCCCATGAGCGACTCACCCTCTCGGAAGAACGTCCTCGCGATCGTCCTCGCTGGAGGGGAGGGCAAGCGCCTGATGCCCCTCACGGCCGATCGGGCCAAGCCCGCGGTGCCCTTCGGAGGGATCTACCGCCTCATCGACTTCGCGTTGTCCAACGTCGTGAACTCGGGCTACCTGAAGGTGGTCGTGCTGACGCAGTACAAGTCGCACAGCCTCGACCGGCACATCACCACCACCTGGCGGATGTCGACGCTGCTGGGCAACTACGTGACGCCGGTGCCCGCCCAGCAGCGCGTCGGCAAGCGGTGGTACCTCGGCAGTGCCGACGCGATCTACCAGTCGCTCAACCTGCTCACGGACGAGAAGCCGGACATCGTCGTGGTGGTCGGCGCCGACCACGTCTACCGGATGGACTTCGCCCAGATGGTCGACGCCCACGTCGAGTCCGGTGCGGGGTGCACCGTCGCCGCGATCCGCCAGCCGATCGAGCTGGCCGACCAGTTCGGCGTGATCGACATGGACCCCGACTCGCCCGAGCGGATCCGCGCGTTCCTGGAGAAGCCGAAGGACCCGGTCGGGCTGGTGGACTCACCCAGAGAGGTGCTCGCCTCGATGGGCAACTACGTGTTCGACGCCGACGCCCTGCGGGACGCCGTCACCCGCGACGCGGAGCTCGAGCGGTCGAAGCACGACATGGGCGGCGACATCGTGCCGTGGTTCGTGGATCGCACGGAGTCGGGCGTCTACGACTACAAGTACAACGTGGTGCCGGGCTCGAACGACCGCGACCGTGGGTACTGGCGCGACGTCGGGACGATGCGCTCCTACTACGAGGCGCACATGGACCTGGTCGCACCGCTGCCCGTGTTCAACCTCTACAACAGCCAGTGGCCGATCTTCACCAGCTATGGCCCGCACCCGCCGGCCAAGCTCGTCGAGGGCCAGGACGGCGCACAGGTCACGGCGTACAACTCGATCCTCTCGCCTGGCGTCGTCGTCACCGGGGGAGCCGTCAGCAAGTCGGTGCTCTCACCGGCCTGCTACGTCGACACCGGCGCCGAGGTCTCCGACTCGGTCCTGCTTCCGGGCGTGCGGGTGGGGACCGGCGCCACGGTGCGCAACGCGATCATCGACAAGAACGTGATCATCCCGCCAGGTGTCCAGATCGGGGTCTCCGAGGAGGATGACAAGGCGCGCGGCTTCGTGGTCGAGGACGGGCTCACCGTCCTGGCCAAGGACCAGGTCGTCCCGCCGAAGACGGCGAAGGGCTGAGCGCCGATGAGCACCTCCCGAGCCGGGACCCCGGCCCAGCCGAGCGACCTCGTCGACGTCGCGCACCTCGTCACCGCCTACTACACGGGCGTCCCGGACCCGGAGAACGTCGACCAGCAGGTCGCGTTCGGCACCAGCGGCCACCGGGGCTCGAGCCTGAAGACGTCGTTCAACGAGAACCACATCCTGGCCACGACCCAGGCCATCTGCGACTACCGCCGCGAGCAGGGGTACGACGGGCCGCTGTTCGTCGGCCGTGACACCCACGGGCTCTCCGAGCCGGCCTGGGCCACCGCGCTCGAGGTGCTCGTCGCCAACGACGTGACCGTGCTGGTGGACGACCGGGACGGCTACACGCCCACTCCGGCCGTGTCGCACGCGATCCTCCGCGCCAACAAGGGCAAGGACCCGAAGTCCGGCTCCGGGCTGGCGGACGGCATCGTCGTCACGCCCTCGCACAACCCGCCGAGCGACGGCGGCTTCAAGTACAACCCCCCGCACGGCGGGCCCGCCGACTCCGATGCGACGAGCGTGATCGCTGATCGGGCCAACGAGCTGATCCGCGCCGGGCTCTCCGAGGTGAAGCGGGTGCCGTTCGCCCGGGCACGCGCGGCTGCTTCGGCGTACGACTTCATGGGGACCTACGTCGACGACCTCCCCCACGTCCTCGACATCGACCGGATCCGGGAGGCCGGCGTGCGGATCGGCGCCGACCCGCTGGGTGGCGCGAGCGTGGCCTACTGGGGCGAGATCGCGGATCGACTGCGGCTCGACCTGACCGTGGTCAACCCGCTGGTCGACCCGACCTGGCGGTTCATGACGCTGGACTGGGACGAGAAGATCCGGATGGACTGCTCCTCACCCTCGGCGATGGCGTCGCTGATCGTCCGCAAGGACGACTTCGACATCGCCACCGGGAACGACGCCGACTCCGACCGGCACGGCATCGTGACCCCGGACGCCGGGCTGATGAACCCCAACCACTTCCTCGCCGTGTCGATCGGCTACCTCTTCGGCGGCGCCCGCCCCGAGTGGCCGTCGTCGGCGCAGATCGGCAAGACGCTGGTGTCGTCCTCGATGATCGACCGGGTCGCCGCCTCGTTGGGCAAGCCGATGGTCGAGGTCCCCGTGGGCTTCAAGTGGTTCGTGCCGGGGCTGATCGACGGGTCCTTCGGGTTCGGTGGCGAGGAGTCGGCCGGCGCGTCCTTCCTGCGGCGCGACGGCAGCACCTGGACCACCGACAAGGACGGGCTGCTCCTCGCGCTGCTGGCCTCGGAGATCCTCGCCTCGACAGGGCGTACGCCGAGCGAGCACTACGCCGACCTGATCAAGGAGCACGGCGAACCGGCGTACGCCCGAGTCGACGCGCCCGCCGACCGCGACCAGAAGGCCAAGCTCGCCGCGCTCTCACCCGAAGACGTCAGCGCCACCGAGCTGGCCGGCGAGCCGATCATCGACAAGCTCACCGAGGCGCCCGGCAACCACGCCAAGATCGGCGGCCTCAAGGTCACCACCGAGTCAGCCTGGTTCGCCGCCCGCCCCTCCGGCACCGAGGACGTGTACAAGATCTACGCCGAGTCCTTCCGGGGCCCCGACCACCTCGCCGAGGTGCAGGCCGAGGCAAAGGAAGTCGTCTCCGCCGCCCTGAACGCTGGTTGAGGAACGAGCGTCAGCGAGTGTCTCGAAACCATGGTGACGGTGGTTTCGAGACGCTCGTTCCTCGCTCCTCAACCACCGAGGACCGGCGTCGTCCGCTCGACGATCGACACCAGGTCAGTGCCGATCGGGAGCGTCCCGAGCGTCCCGTTGTAGTCGCCGCCCAGCCGCGTGGCGCAGAAGGCGTCCGAGATGGCGGGCGGGGCGAACCGCACGAGCAGGGAGGCCTGCAGGCAGGCGGCCATCTGGCCGGCCAGGCGTCGTGCCGAGACCTCGAGGGTGGTGGTGTCCGCCAGCAGCGTGAGCACGCCCTCGATGGCGCGGTCGAGGCGCGGGTCCTCGCCCTGGGCCAGCCCGACCTCGGTGAGCCAGGCCGCCAGCACCTCCGGCTCGCGACCCAGCGCCCGCAGCACGTCGAGCGCGTTGACGTTGCCGGAGCCCTCCCAGATGGAGTTCAGCGGCGACTCCCGGAAGAGCAGCGGCATCCCGGACTCCTCCACGTAGCCGTTGCCGCCGAGGCACTCCAGCGCCTCCGCGACCATCATCGGCGTCCGCTTGCAGACCCAGAACTTCGCCAGCGGCAGGGCGATGCGCCGGAAGGCCGCCTCGTGCGCATCCCCACGGTTGTCGACGGCCGAGGCCAGCCGCATGGCCAGGGTCGTGGCCGCCTCCGACTCCACTGCCAGGTCGGCGATCACGTTCTGCATCAGCGGCTTGTCGCCCAGCAGCCCGCCGAAGGCCGACCGGTGCGCGACGTGCCACGAGGCCTCAGCCAGCGCGTGCCGCATCAGCGAGGCCGACCCGAGGACGCAGTCGAGCCGCGTCGCCGCGACCATCTCGATGATCGTCCGGACGCCGCGACCCTCGTCGCCGAGCCGCTGCGCCCAGGTGCCGTGGAACTCCAGCTCGGAGGAGGCGTTGGACCGGTTGCCCAGCTTGTCCTTGAGGCGTACGACGTCCAACCGGTTGCGCTCACCCGACGGCAGCACGCGCGGGACCAGAAAGCAGGAGAGACCGCCGGGGGCCTTCGCCAGCACGAGGAACACGTCGTTCATCGGGGCGGAGGTGAACCACTTGTGGCCGTGCAGGGTGTACTCGCCGTCGACCGACGTCGGCCGGGCCTCGGTCTCGTTCGCGCGTACGTCGGAGCCGCCCTGCTTCTCGGTCATCCCCATCCCGGCCAGGGCGCCTGACTTCTCGGCGAGAGGCCGCAGCCCGAAGTCGTACGACGGCGCCGCCAGCTTGGGCGTCCACTCCTTCGCGATGGCGTCGTCGACGCGCAGTGCCGGGATCGCGGCGTACGTCATGGAGATGGGGCAACCGTGCCCCGGCTCGGTCTGGGACCACGCGAAGAAGCCGGCCGCGCGACGCAGGTGTGCGTGCTGGTCGTCGGACTCCCAGGGAGCCGCCTGCAGCCCGTGGCCGACGCCGCGCTCCATCAGCCAGTGCCACGAGGGGTGGAACCGCACCTCGTCCACCCGGTTGCCGTAGCGGTCGAACGGGACCAGCTCGGGGTGGAACTCGTTGGCCAGCATCCCGTGCTCGCGGGCCTCCGCCGAGCCTGCCTCGGCACCCAGCGCGGTCAGGTCCGACACGACTTCGGCGGACCCGTGCCGGACGACCGCCTCGACCAGTGCTGCGTCGGAGGTGACGGTGTTGTGTCCGGCGAGCAACGGAGCCTGGTTGCGTGCCACCCGGTTGTCGCCGGGATTCAGCGTCGTCATGGCCTTACCGTAGTTGCCATGACGGCCGAAAGCAGTGCGCGATCGGGTGCGCGGACGCTTTCGTGGGAGACGTTCCGCAGCGCGCTGTGGCGGCTGATCGTCTCCACGGTCGGCACCTGCATGCGCAACCGGGTCACCGGGCTCGCCGCCGAGGCCGCCTTCTTCGCGGTGCTGTCGCTGCCGCCACTGATCTTCGCGCTCGCCGGCTCGATCGGCTACGTCTTCGCCCGGTTCAGCGACAGCCAGATCGACGACGTCCGCGAGACGGTGCTGTCGCTGGCCGGGCAGGCCCTGACCCCGCAGACGGTGAACAGCATCATCAAGCCGACCCTCAACGAGGTGCTCAACGGTGGTGGACGCTACGACGTCATCTCGATCGGCTTCGTGCTCGCCCTCTGGTCGGGATCGCGTGCGCTCAACGTCATGGTCGACACCATCACGATCATGTACGGGCTCGGCGGCCAGCGCGGCATCGTGCGCACCCGCGCGCTCTCGTTCCTGCTCTACGTCCTCGGGATGATCACCGGCGTCATCACCGTCCCGCTGGTGGTCGCCGGGCCGACCCTGGTCGCCAAGTGGCTGCCGGACAGGGTGTCCGGCCTGAACAGCCTCTACTGGCCGATCGTCCTGCTCCTCGGAGTGTGCTTCCTGGCCACGCTCTACCACGTCTCCGTGCCCGTCCGGACGGCCTGGCGCTACAACCTGCCGGGGGCCGCGTTCACCATGTTCTGCTGGGTGTTCGGCTCGGCGCTGCTGCGCTTCGTGCTGGTCGGTACGGCGCAGGGCTCCACCTCGATCTACGGCCCGCTGGCCGCGCCGATCGCCGTGCTGCTGTGGCTCTACCTGCTGTCCATAGCGGTCCTCATCGGGGCGGCGCTCAACGCGGCCTTCGACCAGATCTGGCCGCAGAAGGAGCTCACCTCAGCCAGGTTGGAGCGCATCAAGCGGCTCAAGCTGGAGAACGTGCTGCCGTGGCGCACCTCCCTGGAGACGGCGACCGAGGAGGAGAAGTCCGCCGAGGCGTCCGACCCTGCCGAGGCCACGGACCGTTAACCCCGTGCGACGCGGCCCCGGTGCGACGTACATTGCGAGCATGACGGGAGTCCTTCGTTGACGGCGGCTCGTGCTGCCCGCCCCGACCTGGAGGTGGGCTGCGTCCTCGGCTGTGAGGTCGGCGTCCTCGTCGTGCTCACCGACCAGGGGCCGGTCCGTGCGTCGTACGGCGCACGCATGCTGGGTGCGATCGCCAGGGATCGTTCCCGGGTTCCCGAACCGGGGGAGTGGGTCAGCGTGCGCCGCTGGTGCGACGGCCCGGTGACCGTCGAGGCCACCATGGCCCGGCCGGTGCCCCGTCGACGACTGAGGGTCGCTGCCGGATAGCACTCCACCCGCGTGCCATGCTTCGACCGTGGGAAACGTGACCCTGCCGACGCCTGTGTTCCTGGCGGGCGGCGCCTTGTGTGTGGTGGCCGGCATCCTTGTCGGCTCGGTCCTCAACCACGACACGTCGGAGCGCCGGACCGCGCAGGTCGTCAGCTTCGACCAGGGCAGCTCGCGACTGTGCCTGAAGAGCGACTCCATCAAGGACGTCGACGGCGCCGACACTGATGGCAAGCTCTGCGGCACGCTGAGGCGCAGCCAGAACTCGGAGACGCCGGGCAAGGGCGACGACTTCCGCTTCGTCTCGATCAGGACGACCGGTGAGCTGAACGGCAAGTCCCAGTCACAGGTGGTCATCATCGGCGACGTAGTCGGCTGAGCAACCTGTGGCCGACGAGAAGACCGCGCGGGGATTCACCGGCCTGCTGAAGCTCCCGGCCACCACCCGCTCTCCGTGGTGGGAGCTGACGCGGCGACTCCTGATGGCCGTCGGTCTGCTGATCTTCACCGTGCTCCTCGTCTACCTCGACAGGGCGGGGTACCGCGACAGCACCGACATCCGGCCCGGGCACCGCAACGGCACCGTCGACCTCAGCGACGCGTTCTACTACACGACCGTCACGCTCAGCACCACGGGGTACGGCGACATCGCGCCGTTCTCGCAGCAGGCCCGGCTGATCAACGCGTTCGTGATCACCCCGCTCCGCATCGCCTTCCTGGTGCTGTTGATCGGGACCACCCTCGAAGTGCTCGCCTCGCAGGGGCGAGAGATGTTCCGGGTCGCGCGATGGAGGAAGAACATGGACCAGCACGTCGTCGTGATCGGCTACGGCACCAAGGGACGCAGTGCCGTGGACACCCTGGTGAACAACGGCACCTCGCGCGACTCCGTGGTGGTGGTCGACCCCGGCTCGGTCGCCCAGGAGGAGGCGCACGCCGACGGCCTGGCGATCGTCACCGGCGACGCGACCCGGCGTGAGGTGCTCCGGCGCGCGCACGTGGGCAGTGCCAAGCAGGTCATCATCACCACGGCCCGCGACGACACGACGGTCCTGGCGACGCTGACCGTGCGGCAGCTCAACCCCGACGCCTACATCGTCGCGGCGGTGCGGGAGGCCGACAACGTGCCGTTGGTCCGCCAGAGCGGTGCCGACTCGGTGATCACCTCCTCCGACGCGGTCGGCAGGCTCCTCGGGCTCTCCTCGTTCTCGCCGAACCTCGGCTCGGTGATGGAGGACCTGCTCACCTACGGCGAGGGCCTCGAGGTCGCCCAGCGCGACCTGCTGGTCAACGAGGTCGGCAAGGCGCCGCAGTCGCTGCCCGACCAGGTGATCGCTGTCGTGCGCGACGAGAAGGTCTACCGCTACTTCGACCCGACCGTCACCCTGCTGGCGCGTGGCGACGAGCTGATCGTCGTACGCCCGGCCAAGGAGCTGCCGTGGGCACCTCGCCCGGGCACCCACAACGAGGCCGGCTCCGACGAGGAGGAATGAACCGAAGCGCCGGGTTTCCTTCACCACCCCTCGTAGCATGTGACCAGCCGGCCGACGAGCCTGCGGAGACTGGACGGGGAACAGCGTGAAGAGCACCGCCAAGCGCATCGCCGTCGAAGGGCTCGGCTGGATCCTCGTGCTCGTCGGGATCGCCGCGCTGGTGCTTCCCGGTCCGGGTCTGCTCGCGCTCTTCGCCGGCGTGGCCCTGCTGGCGACGCAGTACGAGTGGGCCGAACGCCGACTCGAGCCGGTCAAGAAGGCGGCCCTGCGCGGCGCCGCGGACAGCGTGAAGACCTGGCCGCGGATCCTGCTCTCCGTCGCGGGAGTCTGCTGGCTGGTCGCCCTCGGCATCTTCTGGTGCATCAGCCCGTCGTCGCCGTCCTGGTGGCCCATCGACGACAAGTGGTGGCTGGTGGGTGGCTGGGGGACCGGCGCCACCCTGATCGGGTCGGGCGTCATCGCCGCAGCGATGATCGTCTACAGCTATCTGAACTTCCGCGAGATCAAGTCCGAGCAGCACGAGGACGACGCGCAGGCACCTGCCAGCGCACCCTGACACCACCCGCCGACGGCCGTCCTGGGTTGGGCCCGCTCGCCCGACCTACGCGGGGGGTCGGTCGGTGGGCGAGCGGGCTTAGGGGCAGGTATATCGCTTTCGAGACCGGCAGGATCCGGATCGCGCAAAAGGTCTAGTCCTCTAGGTCTTCCGGGCACCTCCCAGCGCGATCAGATCGAGACCCGTGCGTGCCGAAAAGGCTAATTGACTCTCCCGGTTCCGTATTTCGGTCTAGATCACGTAACCCCTGGCAGATCGGGCAGTTGGTCGATCGGTGGGGGCACCACAAGACTGCGCACGACACAGGGAGATTCTGGGATGCGGATGATGTACGTCGCGGCGGTAGAGGTGCAGACCCGGCGTGAGGTCGAGGTCGAGGACGCCATGAAGGTGCTGGCCGACTACCGCCCCGCCATCGGCAGGTCACCGCGCGGTTGGGTCGAGGTCGAGATCACGTTCTCGGCCACCGGATTGGCCCACGCCTGCGCCAAGGCGGCAGGTCTCGCCCGGGCCGCCACCGGCGCGGAGCCGATCGCCTCGCAGGTGATGACCCAGCAGGAGTACGCCGCCCGCCTCACCGAGACGACCACGGTGGGTCGGCACGCCTCGGACGGGAAGCGGCTGGTGCTGCCCCGCCAGGCGACCGACTCCTGGGAGCCGCGGCGGAACGCACCGGGCCGCCACTCCGCCTGAACCCCGCCCGAGGTCAGGACCTTTCGTCAGGAAATGTCGAAAGTCGGGCCTGATCACGTCACGGGCGTGGCATCATCCCAGCCATGGCGCATGTGTTGTCCGGCCGGGCAGAGACACCCACCCAGTCCCGGATCCTGACCTACGTCCGTGACGAGGGACCGCTGTCCCGGATGGATCTCGCGACGCGCCTGAACGTCTCCCGGACGACCGTCGCCGCCGAGGTCGGGCGGCTCGTCGAGCTCGGCCTGGCCGAGGACGGCGGCCAGGCGGCGTCCAGGGGTGGACGTCGCTCCACGCTGGTCGACCTCGACGCCGGACTTCGCTTCGTCGGGGTCGAGCTGGGCGCGACCTCGATGCGCGTGGCGATGACCGACGGCCGCCTCGGCGTGATCGCCCGGGCATCATCTCCCGGAGCCGACATCCGACGCGGCCCCGAGGCCGTGCTGGCCGAGGCGATCGGCCTGGTCCGCAAGCTGCTGGCCGACAACGGGGTCGATCGACCCGCCGGCATCGGCATCGGTGTGCCCGGGCCGGTGGACTTCCAGGCAGGCGTGCCGGTGTCGCCACCGATCATGCCTGGCTGGGACGGATACCCCGTGCGCGATGCGCTCTCGCGTGAGTTCGGGACTCCGGTGCTCCTCGACAACGACGTGAACGTGATGGCGCTGGGGGAGCAGCACAACGGCGTCGCCCGCTCGGCGACGGACTTCCTGTTCGTGAAGATCGGCACAGGCATCGGCTGCGGGATCGTCGTACAACGTCATCTGTACCGGGGTGCGGACGGGTGCGCCGGCGACATCGGGCACATCCGGCTCGACCAGAACGGCCCGGTCTGCGCCTGCGGCAACCACGGCTGCCTCGAGGCGTTCTTCGGCGGCGCCGCACTGGCCCGGGACGCGACTGCCGCGGCCCGGACCGGTCGCTCCGACGTACTCTCCGCGCTGCTCGAGCGGGACGGTGCGCTCACGGCCGAGCACGTGGGGCAGGCGATGACCCAGGGTGACGCCGTTGCGCTGGCACTCGCCCGTGACGGTGGCCGCCGGGTGGGGTCGGTGCTGGCCAACCTGGTCTCCTTCTTCAACCCCGGCCTGATCGTGATCGGTGGCGGGGTGGCCGGTCTGGGTCACGCGCTGCTGGCCGAGATCCGCAGCGTCATCTACCGCCAGTCGCTGCCGCTGGCGACCGGGAACATGCCGGTGGTGCTGAGCGAGCTGGGCGGCGACGCGGGTGTGATCGGCGCTGCGCGGCTGATCAGCGACGCGGTCTATGCCGCGAACTGACAGGGCGCTCAGTTCAGCGACCGAATGTCACACTTTCGCAACCAACTTGCGAAATAGCCTTGATCTCTTTCTTTTGTTCACCTAGGTTCCCAGCATCAGCGAGTGACTGGCGTCACACGCACGAGGCTGGAGGAATCGGTGGACGAAGCTCTGGATCGGTCGCCGTCGGATGCCGCATCCGTCGACGTCCCGCTGCTGGAGATGCGCGACATCGTCAAGGTCTTCCCAGGAGTGCGTGCTCTCGACGGCGTCGACCTGGTCGTCCGTGCCGGTGAGGTGCACTGTCTGCTCGGCCAGAACGGCGCCGGCAAGTCCACCCTGATCAAGGTCCTGGCGGGTGCGCACCGTCCCGACGAGGGCGAGATCCTCTGGCACGGGGAACCGGTCACCCTGAGCACGCCGGACAGCGCGATCACGATCGGCATCTCGACGATCTACCAGGAGCTCGACCTGGTCGCCGGGCTCACGGTGGCCGAGAACATCTTCCTCGGCCACGAGAACTCCCGTGGGGGCCTCCTGCGTCGCGGGGAGACCCGCAAGGCGACCCGTGCCCTCCTGGGCCGGTTGGGCCACCAGGAGATCCGTGCCGACAGGGAGGTCGGCACGCTTCCCGCGTCCGGGCAGCAGATCGTCAGCATGGCGCGGGCGCTGTCCCACGACACCAAGCTGATCGTGATGGACGAGCCGTCGGCCGCGCTCGACCAGCAGGAGGTCAAGACCCTCTTCCGGGTGATCCGCGACCTGACCGCGCAGGGCGTCGCCGTCGTCTACATCTCGCACCGGCTCGAGGAGATCCGCCAGGTCGGCGACCGGGTCACCGTCCTGAAGGACGGACGCACCGTGGCCACCGACCTCCCGGCCAAGAACACGCCCACCTCGGAGCTGATCCGGCTGATGACCGGCCGTTCGATCGAGTACGTCTTCCCCGACCGGGTGCCGGAGGACCAGAGCGCAGCCACCGTCCTCGAGGTCTCGGGCCTGACCCTGGCCAAGAAGTTCGCCGACGTGAGCTTCTCCGTGCGGGCCGGCGAGATCGTCGGCCTGGCAGGTCTGGTCGGCTCGGGCCGCTCGGAGATCCTCGAGTCCGTGTACGGCGCCCGCCGCCCGGGCCAGGGGAGCGTCACGGTCGACGGGAAGCGACTCCGGCCCGGCTCTGTCGGTGCCGCCGTGAAGGCCGGGGTCGGCCTCGCGCCGGAGGAGCGCAAGAGCCAGGGCCTGCTGCTGGACCAGGCCATCTACCGCAACATCACCGTCTCCAGCCTGGGACGCTTCGCCCGCGCAGGCTTCCTCGACAGCTCCGCCGAGCGTGCCGCGGCCGCCGAGCTGACCGCCTCGCTCGACGTACGTCCGCCCGGGGTCGACCGGCCGGTGCGCACCCTGTCCGGCGGCAACCAGCAGAAGGTCGTGCTCGCCCGCTGGCTGATGCGGGACTGCCGGGTGCTGCTCCTCGACGAGCCGACCCGTGGTGTCGACGTCGGCGCCCGCAGCGAGATCTATGCCCTCATCCGTTCGCTGGCCGCGCGCGGCGTCGCCGTCGTCGTGGTGTCGAGCGAGATGGAGGAGGTGCTGGGACTGGCCGACCGGATCCTCGTCGTACGCGAGGGGCGGATCGTGCACAGCGGACCGGCAGCCGAGATCGACGAGCACCGGGTCCTCGACCTGGTGATGGAAGGAAGCGTCGCGTGACACAGGAGCGAGCAGTGCAGTCGAGCACCCAGCCTGAGGACACCGACCTCGTGCAGGAATCCCTGTCGGGGAGCGGGAACGAGCGCGGAGGCGCGATGGGCTTCCTGCTCGGATCGTCGGTGGGACGCAACCTGGGCCTCGTGGTCGCGTTGATCGTCCTGTGCCTGGTCGGCATCTACACGGCGGGGGAGCAGTTCGCGAGCATCGACAACGCGCTCACCATCCTGCGGCTCGCCTCGGTGATCGGCGTGGTGTCGGTGGGCATGACGTTCGTGATCACCGGCGGCGGCATCGACCTCTCCGTGGGTGCGATCGTCGCGCTCTCGTCGGTCTGGTCGACCACGCTGGCCACGCAGTCGCTGGCCCGCGGGAACCACTGGACGGTGATGGTCGTCGTCGCCCTGCTCGTGGGGATGGCGTGCGGGCTGATCAACGGGATGCTGATCGCCTACGGCGGGGTGGTTCCGTTCATCGCGACCCTGGCCATGCTGGCGGCGGCCCGCGGGCTGGCCGAGATCATCGCCCAGCGGCGTACCCAGATCGTCAACGTGCCCGGCTTCACCGACTTCTTCCGCCACGACGTCCTCGGCATCCCCCTGCTGGTCGTCATCTTCGCGCTCGTGGCGGTGATCGGGTGGGTGGTGCTCAACCGGACGACCTTCGGGCGTCGTACCTTCGCGGTCGGTGGCAACCCGGAGGCCGCCCGCCTGGCCGGCATCAACGTCAAGCGCCACACCGTCGCGCTCTACGTCATCGTCGGGCTCTGCTGCGGCATCGCGGCCGTGATGATCGTGGCGCGTACGACGACAGGGTCGTCCACCCACGGCACGCTCTACGAGCTCGACGCGATCGCGGCCGTCGTGATCGGCGGCACCCTGCTCTCCGGAGGGCGCGGCACCATCGTCGGCACCGTCCTCGGCGTGCTGATCTTCACCACGCTGTCCAACGTCTTCACGCAGAACAACCTGTCCAGCTCGGCCCAGTCGGTCGCCAAGGGACTCATCATCGTCGTCGCCGTCCTGCTCCAGCAACGACTCGCGGCGCGCAGCAACAGCGGGGGGACCTAGCCCCTCATACCCCATTCATGAGCCAGTCACGAGCCACCCACGCACCACCACGTCACCCAGTTCTCGGACCACCAGAAGGAGCACCAATGTCTCGCCACACCCACCGCCGACCGTTGACGCTGGTCACCGGAGCAGCCCTCGCCGGGATGCTGTTCCTGACCGCCTGCAGCACCGACACGAACGACACCGACAGCAAGAGCGGCGACAGCAAGGGCACAACGACGGCGACGTCGAACAACGACGACCCGGGCAAGAAGATCGTCATCGGGTTCTCCGGCCCGGCGGCTGACCACGGCTGGCTCGCGGCGATCAACAGCTCAGCTCTCGCCGAGGCGAAGAAGTACTCCGACGTCACGCTGAAGAGCGCCGAGGGGACCAACGACGCCAGCCAGCAGATCAGCCAGGTCGAGACCTTCATCAACGACAAGGTCGACGCCATCGTCCTGCTGCCGACCGACGGCGCCGCGTTGACCGACGTGGCCACCAAGGCGATGGAGGCCGGCATCCCCGTGGTCAACGTCGACCGCGAGTTCTCCACCCCGTTCGCCGCCCGGACCACGGTCCTGGGTGACAACTACGGCATGGGTGTCTCCGCCGGCACCTACGCGTGCAAGGTGCTCAAGGGGAAGAAGGACGCTGTTGTCGCCGAGATCGCCGGCATCGACGCGCTGCCGCTGACGCAGGACCGTTCGAAGGGCTTCAAGGACGCGCTCAAGGCCTGCGGCCAGAACGTCGACAACCGCGTCGCCGCGGACTTCACGGTGGAGGGTGGCGAGAAGGCCGCGTCCAACCTGCTCCAGGCCGCACCCAAGATCGACGTCATCTGGAACCACGACGACGACCAGGGTGTGGGCGTCAAGGCGGCGTTCGACAACGCCAACCGCGACGAGTTCACCTTCATCGGCGGCGCCGGTTCCTGCAACGCCATGCAGTGGATCAAGGACGGCACGATGGGTGCGACGATCATCTACCCGCCGACCCAGGCTGCCGACGGCATCCGGCTCGGGCGCCTGGTCGCGCAGGAGAAGGGCCTCTCCGACCTGGTGCAGGTCGAGGTGCCGAAGCGGATCGTGCTGAACGCTCCCGTGGTCACCAAGGAGAATGTCGACGCAGTACAAGGACCTCTGCTTCCAGTCCTGACCGACCGGGGTGACCGGACCTCATGCCTGGTCCGGTCACCCCCTCCACCTTGGACCGCAGCCCACGGACACCGAAGGACTTTCACATGGATCCGCTCGCCCCTGACCTCGGCGTCGGCATGGTCGGCTACGCCTTCATGGGCGCTGCTCACTCCCAGGCCTGGCGTACCGCTCCCCACTTCTTCGACCTCCCGTTGCACCCGCGGATGCGGGCGCTGTGCGGGAGGGACGAGGGCCAGGTGGCGGCCGCGGCCGACCGGCTGGGCTGGGAGTCGACCGAGACCGACTGGAGACGGTTGCTCACCCGCGAGGACATCGACCTGGTCGACATCTGCAGCCCGGGCAACACCCACGCCGAGATCGCCGTGGCCGCCCTGGAGGCCGGCAAGCACGTGCTGTGCGAGAAGCCGCTCGCCAACACCGTGGCCGAGGCCGAGACGATGGCGGCGGCCGCCGAGCGGGCGGCCCTCAACGGAGTCCGGTCGATGGTCGGCTTCACCTACCGTCGTGTCCCGGCGATCGCCCTGGCACGGCAGCTGGTGGGGGAGGGCCGGGTCGGCGAGATCCGGCACGTCCGGGCGCAGTACCTCCAGGACTGGCTCGTGGATCCTGCCTCACCGATGAGCTGGAGGCTGGAGAAGGACAAGGCCGGCTCGGGGGCGCTGGGGGACATCGGCGCGCACATCGTCGACCTGACGCAGCACATCACCGGCGACCGCATCTCCAAGGTCAACGGGCTCCTCGAGACCTTCGTGACCGAGCGCCCGGTGGCCACGTCGACCGGCGGGCCGTTGCTCGGCGGTGGAGGGGTGAACGGTGCCGAACGCGCCAGGGTCACCGTCGACGACACGGCTGCCTTCCTCGCCCGCTTCGACGGTGGTGCAGTGGGAGTCTTCGAGGCGACCCGGTTCGCGACCGGTCGGAAGAACTCCATCAGGATCGAGATCAACGGTTCGCGGGGCAGCCTCGCCTTCGACTTCGAGGACATGAACGTCCTCGAGTTCTTCGACGCTGAGGACCCGTCGTACACCGCGGGCTTCCGTCGCATCATCGTCACCGAGTCCTCGCACCCCTACGTCGGCAGCTGGTGGCCGCCCGGGCACGGACTGGGCTACGAGCACGGCTTCACCCACCAGGTCGTCGACCTGGTCACCGCCATCGGCAAGGCCGAGCAGCCACTGCCGTCGTTCGCCGATGGGCTGCAGGTCCAGCGCGTGCTGGACGCCGTGGAGCGGAGCTCGCACGCCGGCTCCTGGCTGTCCACGACCACCGGCGACGACCAGCTGCTCAGCACACACTGACACCACGATCGAAAGGAAAGAGATGACTCGTCCCATCACGCTCTTCACCGGCCAGTGGGCCGACCTGCCCTTCGAGGAGGTCTGCCGGCTCGCCTCCGGTTGGGGGTACGACGGCCTCGAGATCGCCTGCTGGGGTGACCACCTCGACGTCTGGCGCGCGGTGGAGGACGACGCCTACCTGGCGGACAAGCAGCAGGTGCTCGCGAAGTACGACCTCAAGGTCTGGACGATCTCCAACCACCTCACCGGCCAGGCGATCTGCGACGACCCCATCGACGAACGGCACCACGGCATCCTCTCCCCACGCATCTGGGGTGACGGTGACCCCGAAGGGGTGCGCGGTCGGGCAGCCGAGGAGCTGAAGATGACGGCCCGCGCCGCGCGCAGGCTCGGCGTCGACACCGTCGTCGGCTTCACCGGCTCGGCGATCTGGAAGTACGTCGCGATGTTCCCGCCGGCCACCCAGGAGATGGTCGATGCCGGCTACCAGGACTTCGCCGATCGGTGGAACCCGATCCTCGACGTCTTCGACGAGGTGGGAGTGCGGTTCGCCCACGAGGTGCACCCCTCCGAGATCGCCTACGACTACTGGACGACCGTGCGCACGCTCGAGGCGATCGGCCACCGGGAGTCCTTCGGGCTGAACTGGGACCCGTCGCACTTCGTCTGGCAGGACCTCGACCCGGTCTCGTTCCTCTGGGACTTCAAGGACCGGATCTACCACGTGGACTGCAAGGACACGAAGCTCCAGGTCGGCAACGGCCGCAACGGCCGGCTGGGATCACACCTCGCGTGGGCCGACCCGCGCAGGGGCTGGGACTTCGTCTCGACCGGCCACGGTGACGTGCCCTGGGAGCGGTGCTTCCGGATGCTCAACACGATCGGCTACGAGGGCCCGATCTCCGTGGAGTGGGAGGACGCCGGCATGGACCGGCTGCGCGGTGCGCCGGAGGCACTGGAGTTCGTACGCTCCCTTGCCTTCGACCCACCCGAGGCAGCCTTCGACGCAGCGTTCTCGTCCAGCTGACTGCTTCAGGAATCGGGGGTCGGGGGGCGCGGCTCGCAGAGCACCTGGCTCCACACCTGGAGGTTCTCCCCGACGGGGCCGATCCAGCCGCGCCCGCTCCAGTAGCGATGGCGGTTGGGCTGCACAGGATCTCGGTACCAACCGGGGGGTTGGTTCAACATGTTCTTCATCGTTCCCCTCAACATCGAGCTGGGCGTGTCTCGACGTGGGGAACAACGACCTCAGCCGGGTTGAGTCACTGTGTCGATCTGCATGGTGAGACACGCAGTAGTCGGGCCGACAACTGACCCCCGCGGGGTACCGGTCTAGACGATGAAATGTGGTCGTGTCATCCCAGACAGGTTCTAACATTCTTGGTTTTGATCCGGACCCGCGCGGGTAGGAATCATCCAGACCCGCTCGCGTCCCCGTCCCCACAGGCGATGGCGCGGGCGGTTCTTTCATTGTTGACGCAGAAAGTTCCGCGCAACGTGATCCGATCCGCCTCCCAGACGCGACAGTGTGGGTGTGCAGCAACTCTCCGACGTCGAGCTCCTGGGCCTGGTCGCCCAGCGTGACGAGGCCGCCCTGCGCGAGCTGGTGGAGCGGCACTCGGCCTGGCTGCTGCTGAGGTTGCGCCGGCGTACTCCCGACGAGGAGCTTGCGGCCGAGGCGCTGCACGACGCCTTCGTCGCCGTGTGGCGCGGTCCGCGCTCGTTCCGGGGGGACGGCGACGTAGGTGCGTGGTTGTGGGGGATCGCGATCCGGCAGCTCGTCTCCCGGCTGCGCAAGCGTGCGCAGCCGGTGCCCGTGGAGAGCCGGGTGCTCTCGCTCCTGTCGCCGACCGTGCGCAGTGCGGAGGACGAGCTCCTGGTCGCGGTCGAGCACGGCTCGGTCGGCGACGCCCTGCGCTCGCTCTCGCCGGAACTGCGGCAGGTGCTGCAGGCGACGGTGATCGACGGGCTCTCCACCAGGGAGGCGGCCCATCTCCTCGGCATCCCCCAGGGCACGGTCAAGAGCCGCGCCCGCATCGCGAAGTCGAAGCTGCGCGAGCAGCTGATCTCGTTGGAGGCACGCCCATGAGCTGGCACATCGATGGTCCCGTCTGGGAGGCGTACGCCGCGGGGCGGCTCGAGCCGGCCGCCGAGCTGAGCGTCGAGTCCCATCTCGTCGGATGTCCTGAGTGCCGCTCCGCGGCGAGGTCCCTGGTCCCGGTCGGGACCACAGATGCGGTGTGGTCCGGCGTACGGGCCACGATCTCCGCTCCGGCCCCGTCGCTGCCGCAGCGGGTCATGCAGCGGCTCGGCGTGGCACCCGATGACGCCGTGGTCGTCTCCGCCGCGGACGCGTTCCTGGTCCCGTGGGCGGTCGCCGTCGGCTTCGCGGTCGCGTCCGCCTGCGTCGTCGGACTGGCGGGGCTGGGCCCGGCGAGCCGCGACGCGGCCTTCCTGGCACTCGCCCCGCTGGTTCCCGTGCTGGCCGTGGTGACGTCGTACGACGCACTCGACCCGCTGCGCGAGCTGATGGCACCGACGCCGTACAGCAAGCTGCGGCTCGCTCTGCTCCGGGCGGCAGCCGCTCTCGCGGTCGCGGTGCCGGCCACGATGGCGATCGGGTTCGTCGTACCGAGAATGGACGACCTCGCCCTGGCCTGGCTCGCGCCGGCACTCGGGCTGACGGTCGCGGCGCTGGTGCTGCTCACGTGGTTCGAGGCGTGGGTGACCGGGGTGCTGGTCGCATCGGCCTGGGTGACGGTGGTCGCAGTGCTCCGTGCCGGCGACCAGGTCGATGCGCTGACCACGCCCCTCGGGCAGGTCGCCTTCGTGCTCGGCGCCGGTGGGCTCGTGCTCGCGCTGGTGCTGCGTACCTCGACTCTTCGTCTCCAGGGAGGAGAGCTGTGAGCGCCATCGCCTCGCTCGAGGGAGCCTCCAAGAAGTACGGCCGCGCCTCGGCTCTGCAGCCGACGACGATCGACCTGCATCGAGGGGTGGTGGGACTGCTGGGGCCGAACGGCGCAGGCAAGACCACGATGCTGCGCCTGCTGTCGACCGCGCTCCCTCCGAGCAGCGGGCGCATCGTGGTCTCCGGCTTCGACGTCACCGAGTCCCACGCGGACCGCGTCGAGGCCAGGCGGCGGATCGGCTACTGCCCGCAGGAGGTCACCTTCCCGCGCGGGATGACAGCCTTCGCCTTCCTGGACTACCTCGCGGTGCTCAAGGAGTGGACGGACAAGGGGAGGCGCCACACCGAGGTGCAGCGGGTGCTCGACCTCGTCCACCTCGGCGACCGAGGCGCCATGAAGATCGCGAAGCTGTCCGGCGGGCAGCGCCGACGGCTCGCCATCGCCCAGGCCCTCATCGGCTCGCCCCAGCTGCTCATCCTCGACGAGCCCACCACTGGACTCGACCCCGAACAGCGCGCCTCCCTGCGTGGCCTTCTCTCCGGCCTGGCAGGGACGGTGCTGATCTCGACGCACCAGACCGAGGACGTCTCGGCCCTGTGCGACCGAGTGCTCGTCATCGACGCCGGAGCCATTCGCTTCGACGGCACGGTGCCCGAGCTCCTGGCCACGGCAGCCGGCCGTGTCCACCTCGGACCCGCCGCCACCAGCGGCGCTGTCCAGACCTGGAAGACCGGAACCGGGCTGGTCCGGTCCGTCGGGGGGCAGCCCGCTCCCGACTCCTCAGTCGTCGACCCGTCGGTCGAGGACGCGTACCTGCTGCTCCGCTCGGAGCGGCACACACCACAAGGAGTCACACCATGAGCACCACCTACGAGACGGGCTCCACGCTGCGCGTCCTCGCCCGTCAGGAGATCGGCAACTACCTCAGGCACAAGCTGTTCTGGTTCGGCGCCGCGATGACCGCCTTCGTGGTCGTCTCGATGTTCGCCCTGGATGAGTCCGGCTCTGCCGCTGCCTACATGATCGGTCCCGGGGTCATGCTCGGTGTCCTCGGCCTGGTGGTGATGTTCGGGCTGACCCGTCGCTCCGACCGGGCGGCGGAGGCGGCCGGCGCGGTCGCCGTACCGGAGCGCACCCGCACGCTGGCGCTGGCCTGCGCGATCGTGGTGCCGTTCACGGCCGCGATGTTGGCGTACGTCGCCGCGCTCATCGCCTGGTACGTCAGGCCGCCCCAGGAGTGGATCGTCCCTCCCGGCGTGAGCGACCTGTTCGTCAACGCCGAGATGTTCGGCGACGGCGTCATCTGCGCGGTGGGCGGACCGCTCCTCGGGCTGCTGCTCGCGCGCTACCTGCCCAAGCGTGGCGTCGCAGCGATCGCCTCGGTGCTGCTGGTCCTGGTCACGATCATGCTGCAGGGCAACTTCGCCGGTGGGCAGCCCTACCGGGTGTTCTGGTTCTGGACCTACTTCGTCGGCCAGCTCGGCTGGGGGGCCGACCCCGACGGGTCGATCCACTTCCGGACGGCGCCCGGCAACCCGTTCATCTGGGTGCTCTACCTGGTGGTCGTGTGTGCGCTCGGCCTCGTGGTCGCCGTCCTCCACGACCCCGAGTCGGACCGGACCCGCCTGCGCAAGGTCGCACTCGGGCTCGTCGGGCTCGCACTGGTGCTCGGTGTGCTGACCATGTACGTCGGCTACACCGACGTGGTCGTCAACCCCATTCCCTGCGCCAGCTGCTGATGACCGGCTACGTCGCCAGGGCGGTCCCGTGGACGCGGGTCGCCCTGGCGGCAGGGCTGGTCGTCGTACTGATGGAGCTCGTTCGCTGGAACCCGTGGGTCCTGTGGCCGCTCGAGGGGACGGCGGTCGGTCTGCTGGCGGGCGCGACGGCCTGGTGCTTCGACGAGACGTCCGCCGCCGTCGTCGACTCAGCACCGCGTGGTCTCGCCTGGCGCACGATGGCGCGTGTCCCCGGGCCGCTGGTGCTCCTGGTGACCTGGACCGTGGTCGTGCTCCATGCGGGAGCAGGGACCACGTTCGAGCACCGCGACGAGATCTGGTTCCAGGGGTTGGCAGCGTGCCTCGCCGGTGCGGCGTACGCCAGCTGGCGACGATCATCGGGGGAGGCGTCGCCCGGGTTGAGGTTCGCCACGGCGGTCGTGCCGGTGACGACGGGGTGGGCGCTGCTCCGCCCGCTCGACAGCCACCTGGCCGTCTTCCCCTACGCCACCACCACGCCCGCCGGGTGGGAGCGCAGCACCGCCGGCTGGGTCGCGCTCGCCATCGCCTCCGCCGTCGCCCTCGGCGTCGTGCTCGCCGACGCCCGCTGGTGGAGATTGCCCCATGGCCGGTGGGGAGCAGGCGTCACGCGTTGAGGGAAACGGCGAGCCTACTGAGTCGGTCTGCCCTCACCGGAGCGCGATGATCGCTTCTTGTCCATCCGCTTGCCGAGCAGCTTCACCATCGGGTCCGAGTAGGGCTCGCCCGGAATGATCCGGTGGTCGCCGGTCGACCCGATCGCGTTGAACCAGACGAGAGCAGTGGCCCCGAGGTCCGACATCTGGTTCAGCGTGTAGGTCCAGTACGCCGCCCGGGCGTCCCCGTCCGGGAACGTGGTCGGGCTGTCGCCGATCTCCAGGACCGCCCAGTGCTTGATGCCGACCCGCTCCGAGACGGCCGCCATCGCCTCGATCCGATCGGTTGGATCCTCGGAGGCGGTGTTGGAGTAGAAGTCCCACGCCAGCAGGTCGATGCCCTCGACCACGACCGAGTCGTTCCAACGGCCGACGGTCAGGCTGTACTCCATGAAGCACTGTCCGACCTTGGCCCGACCGTCCACATAGGCGTTGGTCGGGCGCACCGCGTCGAGCACCGTGTTCACCTCGGCCCGGTAGGAGTCGATCGTGAAGGACCGGTCGACCCAGATCTCGTCATCGGGCTCCTGGAAGTAGATCAGGTAGACCGTCCACCCGGACGGGATGGAGTCGCAGTACGTCTGGATGGTCACGATGTCGATCGCGCCCTTGAAGCACACGTAGACGACCTTGCCGGGGACCAGGCCCTCGTAGTCGGTGTTGAACTCCGGCGGGAGTGGACCCTGGTAGAAGACCTTGGCCGCGGGCAAGGCCCCGAAGGTGGTCACGATGCGGTCGACCTGTTGCTCCGCGGTCTCGTCAGCGAACTCCGCGAAGGTGTCGCCGGGGGACACGTTCATCCCATAGAGCGTGCGCCGCGGCTTGGGAGGCTTCGTCCCCTTCGGCGGCGGCTTCAAGGTGGGTCCGTGCGGGGGCTCGTCATCGAAGAGGAGCTGGCTGATCGCGGCGGTCCACACAACGAGGGTGCCGGTGCCCAGAATGAGCACCGTACGCCGAGACAGGTCCACGTCGCCCACCCTAGGTGGCGGGGTGACACCCCGCACGTTCACCCGGGCCCTCTGACCTGCGCTTAGGTGTCAGATCGGCCCGTCGGCAGGGCAGCCAGAAGGAGGGCCGCACGCAGCGGTTGGAGGAACGCTGCGGGCGGCCTAGAACCCTCGGCCGCGTGGGGGTGATCAGCCGAGGATCTCTCCTGCGTTGCACCCTGTCCGCAACCGAGGGCGCTGTACAGAGCGGTCTCACGACTCGCCGGGTGAAGTGGGTCAGACGTGGGCGTGGCCTCTTCAAGTTTCGCGCATGCCGCTCGATTTCGAAGCCGTTCGGGCCTTGGCTGCCGGGTGCTTTCGAGATGCGGTAATTGTCGTCAGTCGCTCTGGACGATCGGAGGACTCTGAGAAGTTGGAGTCTGTATACGCGGGAGTTCTAAAGGTCGTTGCGGTGGTTGTTCCGCGCGATCGTCGGCACTGCGACTACAGGCCCGCATCGCGCGTGATCCCGTCCGCAGGCACCACGAGCGCCCGGGTGACGTCGAAGGACGGTCAGAAGCAGGGGAGGGGAGCCCAGGCTGTGCTGGCTAATCACTCGTGTCATATCGCCGCGCATGCCCGTCGTTGCTGACCTCCCGTCCTCTCTGTGTCGGACGTCGGTTGCACAACGATGCGACTTCAGACGGGACGGAAAACACCCATCATTCGATCGACCTTGCCGCCGGCGTCGGAGTAGGAGGCCTGTTCGAGGCGCCATCCCTCCTTTTCGACGGCTTGGACCATGGCACTGATGTGAGCCAGTTCGCCAGATACGCCCCCGCCGCTGAGGCCGCCCGACTTGAAGAGGCAGACGAATACGGTCTGCCCGTTTGCCCGTGCCTTCTTGGCGTCATCGACGACGATGCCAACCTTTGTGTTCTTGATGAGCCCCATTGAGCGAGAGTACTTTCCGACCGAGACGCCATCTTGCGATTTTCGAGATCCACCGAAGGCGTGTTTCAATGGCGCCCTGAAGCTGGCCTGCCGCTCTCGCCAGCCCCATGTCTACTTCAAAACCTTCACCGTGACTCATCCAGATAACCAAACTGCGGGACGTAACCGTTGAAGCGGAGTCTGCGTCATACCGCGTCTGTGCGCCCACATAGACGCGGCTGCGCCACAACGACGATCAGTTCGGCCCAGCAGAACACCGGCCTAGCGTCACCACGTCGCGAACGAGCGCGAACTGATCGTCCCTGTGGCGCCGGGAGCCGCACTGGCGGCGACGGTCTTCGCACACCGGATCTTCGGTGAGCACGTAGTCACACCGCCGCCTAACCCCTCGCCTAGAACGCTGATCGCGAGCGCTCCGATGCTGGCGCCAGTGGCCGAACAGCCGGATAGATCAGGACGTGCTCCGGGGTGTCGGGGCTCAAGTCTTTCGAGAAGGTTCACTTCACCCGAAGGATCACGCTCAATGAGTCGGCAGAATCTGGGAACCGCTTGAAGTAGTAGGAGACGATGATCAGAAATCGGTCATCGTCCGCGAGCGTCAGAGGCGGAGTCAGCCAAGTCTGCAAGTACTCAGCGGTGCTGACCGTTCGGGCAACATCAACGGCGGCGTTGCGGACAGAATGCAGCAAGGCGTCGATAACCTGGACCTCGTCTCCATCTCGACACTGCTCCATGAGCGACAGCAACCCAGTCACCGCGGTGTCGCCGAGTTGCTTTAGGTCGACGGCGGCTGGCAGAGCCTTCAGTTCGCGCTCGCGTAAGTCGAGGTCCACAGAGTCAGGCGCAGGACCCTGGGGAGCGAACCCAGCCTCGCGGGCTCGCACCAGGAACTCCGCCAGTCGCGTTCGCAAGCCCTCTGCAGCTGACACCACCGATTCGGCCAGAACGGCGTCGCGCCTCCCGCCAGCTGCCTGGATCTGTTGGACCAGATCAGTACGCGCAGCCGCAATGGCGGCCACTGAACCGAGATATCTAGAACTCTCGGGCTCCAGACCCAAGGGCTCGATCAGGCCTCGTGATCGTACGCAACGTGCCGGACTCGTCGGTTGTCATCCGCCGATCGGCTGCCAGCTGCGTGGCCTGGGGCTCCTCCGCGTCGAATAAACCCGCCACGCTGGTAGCGATGGCATCGAGGGCGCGGAGAGCGCTCCTTCGACGGGCCGCCAACACTGGTTGCCATCGAGCATCCTCAAGGTGCGCGAGCACTGCCACCACGACAACGCCAGTCAGCGGAAGCCCGAGCAGACCGCCCACCAATGTCGAGGCTTGCGTGCCTAGGCCGTCGACGGTTGCATCCACGATCAGGGCACCTGTCAGCCAGAAGGCGACGGCGATGACAGCCGCGAGGAAGGGATGCTTTTGCGTCCAATGTCAGTCCGGCAACAAGGAGTCGAGTCACCAGTTCCTCCATTGTTTAACAGGGCTTTACCCCTTAGCGTTCGTACACAAGAGAATTTCGCGAAGTCTGCACCCTCCAACCCGGGGCCGCCATCGAGATCTACCTGCCAATCATGGTTGTCGCGTCGGCGCTAGCGCACTCAATGGCATCGACGGGCGGAATCTATCTGAATGCTGGCCAAGGCGCGTACCCGATGTCGCAGGCTGCGTCACTCCGCCGCGATCAGGACACAGGTCTGCGCGGACGGTCTTTAGTCAAAGGCGGAAGGTCGCGCGGTACTGCGTCGGCGTACGGCCGGTGAGGTCGCGGAACGCCGGCATTGAATGCGGCCAGGTAGGTGTAGCCGACTGCGTGCGCGATGGCCGTCACGGAGTCGTCGCTGCAGCGAGCTCCTCGATCGCGCGCAGCACCCTCATCCGCCGCAGCACCGCACGCCAGGTCATGCCGCACTCGTCCTCGAACCGACGGGCGAGGGAGCGGGGGGCCAGACCCACGTCGCTGGCGACGTCCTCGAACCGGACGTCCTCGGTCAGCACGTCGGCGGTCAGCGCCAGTGCCCGGCGAAGCTCCGGGGACCGGCCGGCGGGGACCGTGACCGGACTGGGTGCTCCGCCAGCCGCCACGCCACGGCGGCCAGCGCGCCGAACAGGCTGCGCGCGTACGGCGGCAGCGGCTCTGCGGCGTCGGGCCAGCCGACGCACTCCGAGACCAGGGCCCGAGCCAGGGGGCTGAGGTCGAAGACCGCCAGCGGCGCGGGCGGCGCCGGGGCGAAGCCGGGGTCGAACAGCACCGACGAGGTCGTCACCGGCTGCGGGATGGCGACCTGGATCGGCTCACCGGCGGCGATGAGTGCAGCCCGTGCGGGAGGCAGCACCCACGACTTGCCGTGCGCCTCCAGGCGCAGCGCGCCCTGGGAGGCGCAGAGCAAGTAGTGCCGGTCGACGCAGAGCTCGGACGGATGGGGCCGCCGCGAAATCCCGCGCGAACGCGAAGGCCTCGCGGGTCACGGACTGCCTCGCACACGCTCACCCTAGAGCGGGCCGAAGGGTCAGACCGTCTCGAGAAGAGCGGCGCGGAACCGGCGGCTCACCGGGGGCGCGGTCACCAATGGGCGGAGCACCGCGCCCGAGCGGGCGAACGCATCGGATGACGAGATAGGCGGCGAACGACGACTCGTCGGCCCACTCGTGGATGACGGCGACGGCTTCCTCGTCGTCGCGAGAGGCGTACACCCGGAAGTCGAGGTTGCCGGGCATGGCGCGGATCTCGTCGCGTTCGCTGTCGAGCTGGGCAGGGCGGCGCCCCGGTCGGCTGGGGTGGTGCGCAGGTCGAGTATGGCGATGAACACGGGATCTCCTGATGATCGAAACGGTGGATGTTGGCGGGGACCCCCCGATCCTGCCGTGCGCGACCGAGTCCGGCTCGCGTCAGTCAGACACGTTCACGCTCCCAGCGGACAACCGGGGCTATCACGGTTTCCTAGACCCCGGTCTTGCGTCACACCGCCGCAAGTCCGCGCAAGGAAGGGTCCGGATTTGCCGATGCCGCAACACCTCACCTAAACGTTCGACCCGACCCACGTGGCCGGACTACGCTGGGCGACATCGGCCGCTAGCCACTCGCGCCGACGACTATTAGCTCGCCGCGAGCAGCGGTGTAGCCATGCGTTTCACTGCTACCCCGGACCGGGAAGTGGTGACCATTACCGACTTGCTCTACCAGCCCAAGCGACAGCGGCGTGCCGGTTGAACGGGCCACCCCAGACGGGTGTCCACCAATCCATAGAAGCCCTCGGTTCTGTCGAGCCCCGATGTCAAGATGCCGACATGAGCCAGCAGACCCCCGCGGGGTGGTACCCGGACGACCAGGGCACGACACGGTATTGGGACGGGACCGCGTGGACGGAGCACATCCACGACCCTGGCGCCAGTGCCACCGCCCCTATGGCCGACAAGAAGGACGGTGCGTTCGCCAGGCTCAAGAAGGCTGCCGCCGATCGGTCAGCCGACAAGAGAGAAACAAAGGAAGCCCAGGAGCGGAAGTGGGCGGAGGACGTAGCCGCTGCCGGCGCGCTCGTTACCAGCGGAACCTTCGGGCTATCGACCGTCGAGATCTATGAGGGTGGCTACGTCCGCGTTGCGTTTGGTGAGCAACCGGAGCGCCCGAGCGTCGCGAATGTGCGATCGCAGATGGCCGCGAATCTGAGCGGCGGTGGCATCAACGCGAAGACGCCGTACGAGAAGTTGCGGTCGATCACGTTCACGCCATCAAATTCGGATCAGGTCTCACAGGGCGGCTCCGGTTTCGAGAGTGCAATCGGCCCCGCCGTTGCAGGCCTCCTCAAGGGCACGAAGCATCTGATGAAGACCAGTGCACCGGGTTTGGCGGCTGCCGGGATCGCACACGTCGCCAGCCAAGGGTCTCGCACCTCGTACCTGACGATCGCTACGGACCGTCAGATCTACACGCTGTCCAACCAGATCCCGAACAGTGTGGGGCTCAAGACCGCCAAGAAGGGCCACGTCGACGTGGGATTGGCGCTCGAAGCCGCGGCTAATGCCGTTCTCGGCATCCACAGCTCGTCGACCGCGGACGCGGGAGCAGCTGCGCTTCCGCCACCGGTCCAGCCCGAGGCAGCTGCTCCGGCTCAGACATCGCCTCCGAGTCTGGCGGACCGCCTCCGCGAACTCGCCGCCCTCCACCAGGAAGGGATCCTGTCTGACGAGGAGTTCGCGAGTGCCAAGGCCAAGCTG
>CAWAJJ010000019.1:0-27389 GCA_963782305.1 uncultured Actinomycetota bacterium
CCGGGGCCGCCGCCATCACCACGGCGTCAGCGGCAGCGCCATACTCAAGGACGTGCTCCTGCAGCTGGGCGGTGGTCTCCACGCGGACGACCTTGACCCCAGCCGGGTCCGGGAGGCTCACGTTGGCGGCGACCAGGGTGACCTCGGCGCCGCGGGCGGCCGCGTGCGAGCAAGGGCGTAGCCCTGCAGGCCGGAGGAGCGGTTGCCGATGAAGCGGACCGGGTCGAGGTACTCCCGGGTGCCGCCGGCGGACACCACGACCCGTCGGCCGGCGAGGTCCGGACCGGGGCGCCCCCGTGGTGCTCGCCGCGGGCGAGCAGGTCGGCCACCAGGGCGAAGATCTCGCCCGGGTCGGGCAGGGCGCCCTTGCCGGTGTCGGCACCGGTCAGGCCGCCTTCGGCGGCTCGATCACGATCGCCCGGCGAGCGGAGGGTCGCGACGTTGGCCCGGGTGGCGGGTGCTCCCACATCTCGGCGTGCATCGCCGGGGCGAACACGACAGGACATCGCGCGGTGAGCAGCGTGTTGGTGAGCAGGTCGTCGGCCAGCCCGTGGGCGGCCTTGGCGAGCAGGTCGGCGGTCGCCGGGGCCACCACGACGATCGCTGCCTGCTGGCCGATCCTTACGTGGGGCACCTCGTGGACGTCAGCCCACACCGTGGTGCTGACCGGCTTGCCGGACAGCGCGGCCCAGGTAGGCGCCCCGACGAACTCGAGCGCGGCGGCGGTGGGTACGACGGTCACGTCGTGGCCCGACTCGGTGAACCGCCGCAGCAGCTCACAGGCCTTGATGAAGCAATACCGCCGCTCACGCCGAGAACGACGCGAGGGCGGGACACAGCTGGTTCGAGGACCGAGTCCACGGATGCCTGGTGGTTACTCGGCAACCGGGTCGGCGGCGGTGCCTGCGGTGCGGGCACGGTGGCCGCCAGCGCCTCTGCGGCGACCTCGTCGGGGTCGATGTCCTGACAGGTCAGCAGGTCGGCGTTGATCTCGCGCAGCGCGATCGACAGCGGCTTCTCCTGCACGTGGGTGTCCACGAGCGGAACGAGTACCCGAGCAGGCCCTCGCCGAGCTGGGAGTAGTACGCGTTGATCTGGCGCGCGCGCTTGGCGCTGCAGAGCACCAGCTTGTACTTGGAGTCGGTCTTGGTCAGCAGGTCGTCGATCGGGGGGTTGGTGATCCCCTCGGCAAACAGGCTGGGCACCGGAACCGGACACGCTCATTGAGCCTCACTCACAAAGATTGGTTCTGCCAACGACGGCCCGGGCGCGCGCCTGGGACCCGTCATCGCCCGGAGGACGCCCCGGACCGCATCAGCTCTACCATTCCTCGCCAGCATCGTGAATTCCCGGTTTACGATGGTGACGTCGAACTCCGTCTCGGCGGTCAGCTCACCCCTCGCGGTCTCCAGCTTGCGCTCCCGGTCGGGCGCGTCCTCGGTGCCGCGGCCGACGAGCCGGCGCACCAGCTCCTCCCAGGACGGTGGGGCCAGGAAGACGAAAAAGGCCTCGGGCATCCGCTCGCGGACCTGCCGCGCACCCTGCAGGTCGATCTCCAGCAGGGCCGGGCGTCCCTCGGCCAGAGCCGTCAGCACCGGTTCGCGGGGAGTGCCGTAGCGGGCACCGGCGTGTACGACGGCCCACTCGAGCAGCTCCTCGTCGGCGACCAGCCGGTCGAACTCGGTCTCGGAGACGAAGTGGTAGTGCACGCCGTCCTGCTCACCCGGGCGGCGGCGCCTGGTGGTGGCCGAGACGGAGATCCAGATCTCCGGGTGGTGCTCGCGCATCCAGGCCGTCAGGGTGCCCTTGCCCACCGCGGTGGGACCGGCGAGCACGGTGAGGCGGGACGCCTTCACTCGGAGGAGAACTCTTCGACCAGCGCCGCGACCTGCTTCGCGCCCAGTCCACGCACACGCCGGGTCTCGGAGATCTTCAGCTTCTCCATCACCTGCTGCGCGCGCACCTTGCCGATCCCCGGCATGGACTGCAGCAGCTCCTTGACCCGCATCTTGCCGATCACCTCGTTGGTGCGGCTCTCCTCGACCACGTCGGCCAAGGTCGCCCCGGAGTGCTTGAGCCGGTTCTTGACCTCCGCTCGTTCGCGCCGGGAGGCTGCTGCCTTGTCCAGCGCGGCCTGGCGCTGTTCGGGCGTGAGGGGCGGCAGGGCCACTGCGGGTTCCTCGACTTCCTGCTCGACTGCTTCGAGCGGGTGCAGGACGTGTGCGGTGCCGGGGTGTCCGGACACCCGGCAATCTAGTCACGGCGCGTCGGCTGCCGCAACGCGAGGGTGCGTTAAGTGGGCCACCAGAGACCAAGGTCACCACCGGCATTCACGCGATCCAGGCTCAATCGGCCTGTGTCGCGGGCATCAGAGGCCGAGGTTGACCTTGCAGACGTCGCGGGCCTGCTGCTCGATGCCACCGGACGCCTCGACGACCTGGTCGGTGGCGATCACGCTGGCCGCCTCCGCGATCGCCTTGCGATCCGTGGTGCTGAGACCGGCGGGGGGCTTGCCGTCGACGAAGTCCGAGGCCTTCACCCCCGCCTTCTTGAGAGCGTCGCGGAGTCCTTCGAGGGCCCCGAGGTAGGTCTGCCACTCGTCGGTGAGGTCCTCCGGCGACTTCTCGGACAGGTCGCGCAGGGTCGGCAGGCCGTCCAGCAGGGCGGTCGGCGAGTCGGAGCCGATCATGTCGGAGATCTTCTTGGACTGCGTCCTCAGGTCGCTGCAGTAGCTGTCGGTGGGGTCACCACCGCAGCCCGCCAGAGGAAGGAGCAGTGCCACGACGACCACGGCCACGCGCGAGCGCATCAGCGGCCGCCACGGAGCACGCTGAAGGACTCCAGCGACCGCTCGACGGCGGCATGCAGCGCTCCGGCGTCCGGCCCCGCGCCGAGGATCTCGCGCGAGCTCGACGGGAGGACCAGATCGATGACGTCACCGAAGATGCGGCGTACGTCGTCGGCCGTCCCGCCCTGCGCCCCGATGCCCGGCACCAGGAGCGGCCCGTTGCACGCCAGGTCCTCGTCGGTCTTCCCGATGGTCGCACCGACCACGGCTCCGAATGACCCCATCGGCGCCACCCCGGCGTTGAGCGCGCGCAGCTCGTCCAGCACCGCCCCGGCCACGGTCGGCCCCGCGTCGGTGCGTGCCTGCTGGAAGGCGGGTGCCTCCGGGTTGGAGGTCAGGGCCAGCACGAACACGCCCTTGCCGTGCTCGTGGGCTGTCTCGATCATCGGGGCGAGACTGCCGAAGCCGAGGTACGGCGTCGCGGTGATCGCGTCCACCGCCATCGGCGACCTGGGATCCAGGTAGGCGTCGGCGTAGGCCTGCGCCGTGGAGCCGATGTCGCCCCGCTTCACGTCCAGGATGACCAGGGCGCCGGCCTCCCGGCAGGTCTCGACGACGCGCTCGAGCACGGCGATGCCGCGCGAGCCGAACCGCTCGAAGAACGCCGACTGGGGCTTGACCGCGGCCACACTCGGGGCGAGGGCCTCCGCGGCACCGAGCGCGAACTTCTCCAGCCCGTTCACCGAGTCGGTCAGGCCCCACGCGTCGAGCAGGCCGGCATGCGGATCGATGCCGGCACACAGCGGCCCCCGTCCGTCCATGGCCTCGCGCAGGCGAGCCCCGAAAGTGGTCTGTGGGGTCATCACACGCCTCCTTGCGCTCGAGATCCGGGCGTTCATCCGGGCTGGCCACCACGGTCCCTCGTAGACGAAACCGGTGTAGGCCTGCAGCAGGTCGGCCCCGGCGGCCAGCCGCTCACGGGCGTGGTCCGGCGTGGTGATGCCGCCGACGCCGATGAGCGTCAGGTCCGGACCCACCCGGTCGCGGAGGAGCCGGACGACCGCGGTCGCACGATCTCGCAGTGGTGGCCCGGAGAGCCCACCGCCGCCGGCCGCGTCCACCTGCGCGGCGGCCGATGTGAGGGAGGTGCGCGAGATCGTCGTGTTGGTCGCCACGATGCCGTCCAGCCCGAGCGCCACGGCCAGGTCTGCGACCGCCAGGACATCGTCGTCGCTGAGGTCGGGGGCGATCTTCACGAGCAACGGCACGTGCCGGTCGGAGACGTCGTTGCTGCGGCGGCGTACGGCGCGCAGCAGCGGCTCCAGCCGTTCGACGGCCTGGAGGTCGCGCAGGCCAGGAGTGTTCGGTGAGGACACGTTGACCACGAGGTAGTCGGCGTACGGCGTCAGCAGCGTCGTGCTCTTCTCGTAGTCGCCGATCGCCGCGTCCTCGGGGACGACCTTGGTCTTGCCGATGTTGATGCCCAGCGGGACACCGGCGCGACGCCCGGTGCGGTCGACCCGTCGCTCGGCCAGCCGTCGCGCGACCACCTCGGCGCCGTCGTTGTTGAAGCCCATCCGGTTGACGATCGCGCGGTCGGCCGGCAGCCGGGCCAGCCTCGGCTTCGGGTTCCCTGGCTGCGGCTCACCGGTCACCGTGCCGATCTCGACGAAGGCGAAGCCCAGGTTGGCCAGGGCGTCGATGCCGACGGCGTTCTTGTCGAAGCCGGCGGCGAGCCCGAGCACGCCCGGGAAGTCGAGTCCCATCACCCTGCGGGTGCGAGCCGTCCCGACCTTGCTCACCCGGCCGCCGACCAGCCGGGTCACGGGCTGGGCGGTCCTGATCGCACGGAAGGCGAGCCCGTGGACCTTCTCCGGGTCGGTCCGGGTCAGCACCCGGTCGAACAGCTGCCGGTAGGCGGTCATCGGGCCCCCGGGACGTCATACGAACTGGTCGCTGTCGCCGCCACTTCGTATGACGTCCTGCGGCGACTCACCTGGCCCAGTCCTGCAGCGAGCGCACCCCGATGTCGGAGGCGCGCATCGCCTCGATGCCCTGCACCGCGGCGCCGAGGCCCTGCACCGTGGTGATGCACGGGATGTTGTGCAGGATCGCCGCCGTGCGGATCTCGTAGCCGTCGAGCCGTGGCGAGCCGCCGGACGTGATGCCGTGCGGGGTGTTCACGACCAGGTTGATCTCGCCGTCGAGGATCTTGCCCACGACGGTCTTCTCGCCGTCGGGAGCGTCACCCTCGCTGAACTTGCGTACGACGCTCGCGGACACCCCGTTGCGGCGTAGCACCTCGGCCGTCCCCTGGGTCGCCAGGATCTCGTAGCCCAGGTCGGCCAGCCGCTTCACCGGGAAGATCATGCTCCGCTTGTCGCGGTTGGCCATCGAGACGAACACCCTCCCCGAGAGCGGGAGCGAGCCGTACGCCGCGGTCTGGGCCTTCGCGAACGCCTTGCCGAAGTCGGCGTCGAAGCCCATCACCTCGCCGGTCGAGCGCATCTCCGGGCCGAGGATCGCATCCACCGTCTTGCCGTCGATCGTCTTGAACCGGTTGAACGGCATCACCGCCTCCTTGACCGCGATCGGGGCGTCACCGGGCAGGTCTCCCCCGTCGCCCACCGCTGCCAGCAGGCCCTCGGCCCGCAGCGCTGCGACGGTCTCGCCGAGCATGATCCGGGCCGCGGCCTTGGCCAGCGGCCGCGCGGTCGCCTTCGAGACGAACGGCACCGTCCGGCTCGCCCGCGGGTTGGCCTCGAGGACGTAGAGCACGTCGGAGCCGAGCGCGAACTGGATGTTCAGCAGACCGAGCACGCCCACGCCGCGCGCGATCGCCTCGGTCGCCTCCCTGATCCGGCCGATCTCCTCCTTGCCGAGGGTGATCGGCGGCAGCGCACAGCTCGAGTCGCCGGAGTGGATGCCGGCCTCCTCGATGTGCTCCATCACGCCGCCGAGGTAGAGGTCGGTCCCGTCGTACAGCGCGTCGACGTCGATCTCCACCGCGTCGTCGATGAACCGGTCGACCAGCACGGGGTGCTCGGGGCTGATCTCGGTGGCCCGCTGGATGTAGCCGCGGAGCGAGTCGTCGCCGTACACGATCTCCATGCCGCGGCCGCCCAGGACGTACGACGGCCGCACGAGCACCGGATAGCCGATGCTGGCGGCGATCGCCTGCGCCTCGGCGAACGAGGTGGCCATCCCGTGGAGGGGGGCGGTCAGCCCGGCCTCGGCGAGGACGCGACCGAACGCACCCCGCTCCTCGGCCAGGTTGATCGCCGCCGGCGGCGTGCCGACGATCTTCACGCCGGCGTCCTCGAGCCCCTGCGCGAGGCCGAGCGGCGTCTGCCCGCCGAGCTGGCAGATGACGCCGGCGATCGGGCCGGCCTTGGCCTCGGCGTGCACGATCTCGAGCACGTCCTCGAGCGTGAGCGGCTCGAAGTAGAGCCGGTCGGAGGTGTCGTAGTCGGTGGAGACCGTCTCGGGGTTGCAGTTGACCATCACGGTCTCGTAGCCCGCCTCGTGCAGGGCCAGGCTGGCGTGCACGCACGAGTAGTCGAACTCGATGCCCTGCCCGATCCGGTTGGGCCCGGACCCGAGGATGATCACCGCCTCCTTCGTGCGCGGTGCCACCTCGGTCTCCTCGTCGTAGGAGCTGTAGTGGTACGGCGTCTTCGCCGCGAACTCGGCCGCGCAGGTGTCCACCGTCTTGTAGACCGGCCGCACCCCGAGGGCGTGGCGCACTCCCCGGACGACGTCCTCCTTCATGTCGCGGATCCGGCCGAGCTGGGCGTCGGAGAAGCCGTGGCGCTTGGCCCGCCGCAGCAGCGACGGGGTCAGCTCCTCGGCCGCGATCACGTCCTGCGCGATCTCGTTGATCAGGCAGAGCTGGTCGACGAACCACGGGTCGATGCCGGTGACGTCGTGGACCTCCTCGGCGGTCGCGCCGGCGCGCAGCGCGTCCATCACCTCGCGCAGCCGGCCGTCGTGCGGCGTCCGGATCGCCTCGAGGATGGTGTCCTTGTCGAGCTCGACGAGGCGGTGGCTCCAGTCGAAGATCGCCTTCTTGTCCTCCAGCGAGCGCAGCGCCTTCTGCAGCGCCTCGGTGAAGTTGCGCCCGATCGCCATCGCCTCACCGACGGACTTCATGTGCGTGGTCAGCGTCGGGTCGGCGGCCGGGAACTTCTCGAACGCGAACCGCGGGACCTTCACCACGACGTAGTCCAGGGTCGGCTCGAAGCTGGCGGGGGTCTCCCTGGTGATGTCGTTGGGGATCTCGTCCAGCGTGTAGCCGATGGCCACCTTGGCGGCGATCTTCGCGATCGGGAAGCCGGTCGCCTTCGAGGCCAGCGCGCTGGAGCGGCTCACGCGGGGGTTCATCTCGATCACGACCACGCGGCCGTCGTCAGGGTTGACCGCGAACTGGATGTTGCACCCGCCGGTGTCCACCCCGACCGAGCGGATGATCCCGATGGACATGTCGCGGAGGTACTGGTACTCGCGGTCGGTCAGCGTCATCGCCGGCGCGACCGTGATCGAGTCGCCGGTGTGCACACCCATCGGGTCGAGGTTCTCGATGGAGCAGACGATCACCACGTTGTCCGCGGTGTCGCGCATCACCTCGAGCTCGTACTCCTTCCACCCGATGATCGACTCCTCCAGGAGCACCTCGGTCGTCGGGCTCGCGGCCAGTCCGGCGCCGGCCATCCGGGCGAGGTCGTCCTCGTCGTACGCCATCCCGGAGCCGGTGCCGCCCATCGTGAAGCTCGGCCGCACCACCATCGGCCAGCCGAGGTCCTTCGACGCCTCGAAGCAGTCCTCCAGGGTGTGGCACACCACCGAGCGCGCGCACTCTCCCCCGAGCTCCTCGACGATCGCCTTGAACGACTCCCGGTTCTCGCCGCGGTTGATCGCCTCGATGCTCGCGCCGATCAGCTCCACGCCGTACTTCTCCAGCACGCCGAGCCGGTCGAGGTCCATCGCCGTGTTCAGCGCCGTCTGCCCGCCGAGCGTCGCCAGCAGCGCGTCGGGGCGCTCCTTCTCGATCACCTTCTCGACGAACTCCGCGGTGATCGGCTCGACGTACGTCGCGTCCGCGAACTCCGGGTCGGTCATGATCGTCGCCGGGTTGGAGTTGACCAGGATCACCCGCAGCCCCTCGGCCATCAGCACCCGGCACGCCTGGGTGCCCGAGTAGTCGAACTCGCACGCCTGCCCGATCACGATCGGCCCCGAGCCGATCACGAGCACGCTCTGGATGTCGGTGCGCTTCGGCATGTCAGTTCTCGCCTTCTGCGTCTTCGGTGGTTGAGGAGCGAGCGCCAGCGAGCGTCTCGAAACCTGGTGAGTTTTCTTCGGGGTCCATCAGCGAGACGAACCGGTCGAAGAGGTACGCCGCATCGTGGGGGCCGGCGGCCGCCTCGGGGTGGTACTGCACCGAGAAGCTCTTCAGCTTGCCCGGCCTCGTCGCGCAGCTCGAGGCCCTCGACGACGTCGTCGTTGAGGCAGACGTGGCTCACCGTGGCCAGGCCGTACGGCGTCTGCGTTGACCCTTCGAGCGGGGCGTCGACGGCGAAGCCGTGGTTGTGCGCGGTGACCTCGACCTTGCCCGTCGTACGGTCCATCACCGGCTGGTTGATCCCGCGGTGGCCGTACTTCAGCTTGTAGGTGCCGAACCCGAGCGCTCGCCCGAAGAGCTGGTTGCCGAAGCAGATCCCGAAGTAGGGCAGGCCCGCGTCGAGCGCGCCCTTGAGCAGCTCGATCTGGCCGACCGTCGCTGCCGGGTCGCCCGGGCCGTTGGAGAAGAACAACCCGTCAGGACCGACTGCGAGGACCTGCTCGAGGGTCGAGTCGGCCGGCAGCACGTGCACCTCGATGCCGCGCTCGGCCATCATCCGCGGGGTGTTCGCCTTGATGCCGAGGTCGACGGCCGCGACGGTGAAGCGCTTCTCGCCGACGGCCGGTACGACGTACGCCTCCTTGGTGGAGACCTCGCCGGCGAGCTCGGTGCCCTTCATCTCCGCCGAGGCGAGGACGCGCTCGAGCAGGGCGTCCGCGTCGGCGGTCGCCGAGGAGATGCCGACGCGCATGGCCCCGCGCTCGCGCAGGTGGCGCGTCAGGGCGCGGGTGTCGATGCCGCTGATCCCGACGACGCCCTGCTCACGCAGCTCGTCGGCCAGCGACCGGGTGGAGCGCCAGTTGGACGGGACGCGCGCAGGGTCGCGGACGACGTACCCGCTGACCCAGATGCGACGCGACTCGATGTCCTCGTCGTTCATCCCGGTGTTCCCGATGTGCGGGCTGGTCATCACCACGACCTGCCGGTGGTACGACGGGTCGGTGAGCGTCTCCTGGTAGCCGGTCATGCCGGTGGAGAACACCGCCTCGCCGAAGGTCTCACCGGTCGCCCCGTAGGACTCGCCGCGGAAGACCCGCCCGTCCTCGAGCACGAGGATGGCGTCCCCGGTTGAGCTTGTCGAAACCACTATCTACCCCCAGCTGACTTGCGCGACATCTTCGAGATCGTCCGGACCCAGTCCCCGGGATCCGGTGCGGGTGCTGCCTTCCTGGTCTTGTCCAGCCTGCTCTTCCTGGTGGCCTCGAGCCGGAAGCCCGTGCGCCACTGGTGCTCGCCGTGCTCCCACCGGACGACGAGCAGCGACTCGACCGGCTGGCCGCCGAAGTCACCCGACGAGGTGGCGCCACGCATGGCAGTGACCGGGATCCGGAACGAGCCGGCCATCCGGACGACGTCGAGCGCCTCGGCGGAGAGATGCAGCCGGGACGCGCTCTTCACCGAGAGGCTCTGGCCGATCACCTTCTCGCCGTCCTCGGTGACCGTGCCGAGGTAGCGCGCCGGTGCCTGCAACCTGGCGGTCGGCAGGTCGTCGATGGCCGGGATTGCGGTGAGCTCGGCGAAGTGGGCGTCTCGTCGGCGGAACAGCCCCATTCAGACCAGGCCCCCGTCGAGGACCGTCGGGACACCGCGCAGCACCGTCGCGACCACCGCGCCGATGAGCTTGCGGTCGTGCCACGGGTTGTTGCGCGAGAGCGAGGCCGAGGTCGCCCGGTCGACGACGACGACACCGGCCGGGTCGACCAGCGTGATGTTGGCCGGCTGTCCGATGGCGAGGGTGCCGCCGTGGCCGTCGAGGCCCGCGATGCGCGCCGGGTTCTGGGACATCACCCGGGCCACGTCCGGCCAGGTCATGGCGCCGGAGCCGACCATCACGTCGCTGACGACCGAGAGGGCGGTCTCGAGGCCGAGCATCCCGAAGGCGGCGTCGACGAACGCGTGCTCCTTGTCGTGCCTCGCATGCGGGGCGTGGTCGGTGGCGACCGCGTCGATGGTGCCGTCGGCCAGTGCGTCGCGTAGTGCGGCGACGTCCTCGTCAGGGCGCAGCGGGGGGTTCACCTTGTAGACGGGGTCGTAGCCGGAGAGCAGGTCCGTCGTGAGCAGCAGGTGGTGCGGCGTCACCTCGGCGGTGACGTTGATGCCCTGGGTCTTGGCCCACCGGATCACCTCGACCGAGCCGGCCGTGGAGACGTGGGCGACGTGGACCCGGCTGTTGGTGTGCCGCGCGAGCATCACGTCGCGGGCGACGATGGTCTCCTCGGCGATCCCTGGCCAGCCGGGCAGGCCGAGCCGGCCGGAGAGCTCACCCTCGTGGCAGCAGGCCGTGGGGCCGGCGAGGTCGGGGTCCTGCGAGTGCTGGGAGATCACGCCGCCGAAGGCGCGGACGTACTCCAGCGCGCGCCGCATCACCCGCGGGTCGTGCACGCACTTGCCGTCGTCGGAGAAGACCCGCACCTTGGCTCGCGAACGGGCCATCAGGCCGAGCTCGGCGAGCTCCTGGCCGCCGAGGCCGTGCGTGACCGCCCCGACCGGCTGTACGTCGACCAGGCCGGCCAGCCGCCCGAGGTCGAGGACCCGTTCGGCCGCCTCGGCGGTGTCGGTGACCGGTGAGGTGTTCGCCATCGCCAGGACGGCAGTGAAGCCACCGAGAGCCGCGGCCCGCGATCCGGTGAGAACCGTCTCGGCGTCCTCCCGGCCGGGCTCGCGCAGGTGGGTGTGCAGGTCGACCAGCCCCGGCAGGGCGACCAGGCCGTCGGCGTCGATCTCGGTCGCGCCCGCTGGCGCTTCCGCGACGAGGACGCCGTTGTCGACGTACAGGTCCTGGGTCTTCTCACCCAGGACTCGGGCGCCCTTGATGACCAGGGCGTTCGTGGGCGCACTCACGAGGCGCTCCCTTCTCCGGCGAGCAGGTGGTAGAGCACCGACATCCGGATCGCCACCCCGGCGGAGACCTGGTCGAGCACCGCGGACTGCGCGGCGTCGGCCGCGTCGGCGGCGATCTCGAGGCCGCGGTTCATCGGACCCGGGTGGCAGATCGGGGCATCAGGCTTGAGTACGGCGAGGCGGTCGCGGGTGAGGCCGTAGCCGACGGTGTACTCCCGGGCGCTCGGGAAGAACGCCCCGCTCATCCGCTCGCGCTGGACCCGCAGCATCATCACCGCGTCGGCGTCGGGCAGGACCTCGTCGAGGTCGTACGTCGTCTCGAACCCGGCGTCCTTGGACCAGGCCGTGACGCCGGCGGGCATCAGCGTGGGCGGTGCGACGACCGTGACGTGGGCACCGAGCTTGGTGAGCAGCAGCACGTTGCTGCGGAAGACCCGGCTGTGGGTGACGTCGCCGACGATCACCACGTGCTTGTCCTCGAGCGTGTCCATCCGGCGCTGCAGCGTGTACGCGTCGAGCAGCGCCTGCGTGGGGTGCTCGTGGGTGCCGTCACCCGCGTTGATCACCACGGCGTCGGTCCACTGGCTCACCTGCTGGGCGGCGCCGCTTGCGCCGTGCCGGATGACGAGGCCGTCGACGCCCATCGCCGCGACGGTCAGGACGGTGTCGCGCAGGCTCTCGCCCTTGCTGACGCTCGATCCCTTGGCCGAGACGTTGATGACGTCGGCCGAGAGCCACTTGCCGGCGATCTCGAAGGACGAGCGGGTGCGGGTGGAGTCCTCGAAGAACAGGTTCACCACCGTGCGGCCGCGCAGTGCGGGCAGCTTCTTGACCGACCGGTGCTGCACGTCGTGCATCTCGGCGGCCGTGTCGAACAGCGCGTTGACGTCGGCGACAGCGAGGTCGTCGATCGAGAGCAGGTGCTTCCTCATGCTGACACTCCGTTCGCGGCCTGCTCGATCATCGGAGCGATCCGGACCTCGTCGTACCCGTCGGACTCCTCGAGCCGGACCATCACTCGCTCGGACCGCGAGCTCGGGAGGTTCTTGCCGACGTGGTCGGCGCGGATCGGGAGCTCGCGGTGGCCCCGGTCCACGAGCACGGCGAGCCGCACGGTGGCGGGCCGGCCGAGGTCGTTCATCGCGTCGAGCGCGGCGCGGACCGTGCGGCCGGAGAACAGCACGTCGTCGACCAGGACGACCACCTTGCCGTCGACCCCACCGGGCGGCATCAAGGTGTGGTGAGGGCCGCGGGCAGGCTGCTTGCGCAGGTCGTCGCGGTACATCGTGATGTCCAGGGTGCCGAGCGGCACCTGCGCCCCTTCGACCTTCGCGATCCGGTCGGCGACCCGTTGGGCGAGGTGTACGCCGCGGGTCGGGATGCCGAGCAGGACCAGGTCTTCGAGACCCTTGTTGCGCTCGAGGATCTCGTGGGAGATGCGAGTCAGGGCCCGGGAGATGTCACGGGCGTCGAGGACGGTTCGTCCCTCGAGGGATGGTTCGTCTGGAGCTGTCGGAACAGATGCGGGACGGGCAGAAGCCATCGGCACCGGACCTCCTTCTCCGCCTCTCGGGACGGCTCGTTAAAGGATGTCGATCGGGGCTGACAGTAGCAGCCGACCCCCGACTTTCCGGCAGCCGCCCGCGTGTCCGCGTCCAACCCCGGCCGGGTTGTGACGGGTGGGGCTGGAGCGACAAAAGCCGCGGGGTTGTGGGCCTGTCCCTGACGTTGTCGGGTGTTGCAACAGCCGACAAGTGCAGGTTTCCCCGGCCGGCCGGGGAAACCTGCACCCCGCAGCCCCACCCCGACCTTCTAGGGTGACGCCGTGACCACTACCGGCACCCAGCACAGCTCCGACGACCCGCGCAACGCCGAGATCCTGATCTGGGTGAACGGCGACCTGCTCCCCCGCGAGCGGGCTGTCGTCTCCGTGTTCGACTCCGGCTTCGTGCTCGGGGACGGGGTCTGGGAGGGACTTCGGGTCTCCGGCGGCCACCCGGCCTTCCTCGACCAGCACCTCGACCGCCTCGAGGAGGGAGCCCGGGCGCTGATGCTCGACCTCGGGATGAGCCGCGACGAGATCACCGCCGCGATCTACGCCACGCTGCGCGCCAACGAGATGACCGACGGCGTGCACGTCCGGCTGATGGTGACCCGCGGCGTGAAGTCGACGCCCTACCAGGACCCCCGGATGACCATCGGGCCGGCGACGGTCGTCATCATCGCCGAGCACAAGGAGCCGCTGCCCGCCACGGTGACCGAGGGGATCACCCTGTTCACCACGCACGTACGACGGGCCACGCCGGACACCCTCGACCCGAAGCTGAACGCGCACAGCAAGCTGAACGACATCCAGGCCTGCATCCAGGCCTACACGGCCGGTGCCGACGAGGCGCTGATGCTGGACCCGCAGGGCTTCGTCGCGACCTGCAACAGCACCCACTTCTTCATCGTCACCAGGAGCGGCGAGGTGTGGACCTCCGACGGCCGGTTCTGCCTGGCCGGGATCACCCGCGCGAACGTCCTCGAGGTCTGCCGGGCCAACGACCTCCCCGCCCGCGAGACGACGTTCAGCCTGACCGACGTCTACAACGCCGCCGAGGCCTTCGTGACCGGCACGTTCGCCGGGGTCGTACCCGTGCACACCGTCGACGGCCGCACCATCGGCACTGGTGTGCGTGGCCCCGTCGTCGAGCGACTCCAGGGGCTCTACCAGGAGCACGTCGCTGCGGACGTGGGGTCGCGCGGGTGACGACCCGAGTGGCGATGTGGTCCGGGCCGAGGAACATCTCCACGGCCATGATGCGCTCGTGGGAGAACCGGCCGGACACGGCGGTCGTCGACGAGCCGTTCTACGCCGCCTACCTCGCCCGCACCGGCATCGACCACCCGGGACGCGACGAGGTGATCGCCTCGCAGCCGACGGAGCCGGACGAGGTGATCCGCCAGCTCAGGGAGTACGACGGGACGCCGGTGCACTACGCCAAGCACATGACCCACCATCTCGAGGAAGGCATGGACCTCGGCTGGGTCCGCGACTTCCGCAACGTGCTGCTGATCCGTGACCCCGCGGAGGTGGTCGCGTCCTACGTCAGGTCACGCGAGTCGTGCGAGCCCGAGGACATCGGCCTCCTCCAGCAGGTGACCCTGGCTGCCGCCCTCCCCCAGGACTCCCCCGTCATCGATGCCGGCGACTTCCTGCGCGACCCGGAGCGTCATCTGCGGTGGCTGTGCGACTGGCTGGACCTCCCGTTCACCGAGGAGATGCTCAGCTGGCCGGCTGGTTCGCGTGCCTCCGACGGCGTCTGGGCGCCGCACTGGTACGACGCCGTCGTACGCTCCACCGGCTTCGAGCCCTGGCACCCGCGCACCATCGACCTCAACGACCACGACGCCGCGGTCGCCGAGGCCTGCCGCCCGGCGTACGACGACCTGCACGCCCGCCGCCTGGTCCTCAGCTGAGGTCCTTCAGCGCCGACTCCACCGCCCGGTGGAACGTCGGATAGGCGTAGATCATCGACTTCAGCACATCGGTCTGCACCTCGGCGTGCACGGCCGTGGTCAGCATGCCGAGGATCTCGCCGCCACTCGGCCCGACCGCCGTGGCGCCGACGAGCACTCCGCGGTCGGCGTCCTCGACCAGCTTGATCAGGCCCTGCCCCCTGGCGATCCAGCCACGGGTCGACGAGGCGAGGTCGGTGAGCCCGACGCGCACGTTGAGCCCGGCGTCGCGCGCCTGCTGCTCGGTCATCCCGACGGAGCCCACCTCGGGGTCGGTGAAGGTGACGTGCGGCAGCGCCCGGTAGTCGGCGGTCGGTCCGTCCTGGCCGAGGATGTCGCGGACGCAGATGGCCGACTGGTACATCGAGATGTGCGTGAACGCGCCCTTGCCCGCCACGTCGCCGATGGCCCAGAGCCCCTCGCCGGCGCGCATGCGCTCGTCGACCTCGACCGAACGGGCAGACGGGTCCAGGCCCACGGTGTCGAGCCCGAGGTCGCCCAGGTTGGGTCGCCGGCCCGCTGCCACCAGCACCTTCTCGGCGTCGATCTCCTGGCCGTCGAGCATGATCCGGAAGCGGCCGTCCGCATAGGACACCGAGTTGATCGTGATCCCGGTGAGCACCTGGATGCCCTCGTGCGCGAACACGTCAGCGAGCAGCCGGCTCGACTCCGGCTCCTCCGGCCCGAGGATCCGGTCCCCCAGCTCGAGGATGGTCACCCGGACCCCGAAACGGGAGAGGCCCTGTGCGAGCTCGGCACCGATCGGGCCACCGCCGATCACCGCGAGGGAGCCGGGCACCGACTCGATCCGCAGGACGTCGCGGTTGGTCCAGTACGGCGTGTCCGCGAGCCCCTCGATCGGCGGCGCCGCGGGCGAGGTGCCGGGGTTGAGCACGACGCCGCGTGATGCCTCGTAGGTCTGCCCGTCCACCTCGACCGTCCGCGGACCGGCCAGGCGAGCGTGCCCACGCACGAACGTGACGCCGGCGTCCACGAGCCGGTCGACGGCCACCTGGTCGTTCCAGTCGTCCGTGGCCTCGTCCCTGATCCGGTCCGCCACCACGCTCCAGTCGGGGCGCACGTCGGACTCGCCCGCGAGCCCGGGGATCCGCCGACCCTCCTCCAGCACGTCGCTGGCCCGGATGATCATCTTGCTCGGGATGCAGCCGTAGTAGGGACACTCACCTCCCACCAGCCGCTCGTCGATCCCGACCACATCGAGGCCCGCCTTGGCCAGCTCGGTCGCCGTGGCCTCGCCACCCGGGCCGAGACCGATCACCACCACGTCACACGTCTTCGTAGCCATGGACGCAGTCTTGCACCGGCGGCCAGGTCGTGGGCGTCTCAGCCCACCTCGACGGTGGTGACGATCGAGGTCACCGAGGGCCGTTGCGGAGTCGACCCGAAGCCGAACCCCGGCTCGGGGGCCACCGGTGCCAGCGCCCCCAGGTCATTGCCCTGCCAGCTGCCGGACAGCTCGGTGATCCGGTGCAGGTCGGTGGCTCCGTAGAACTCGCGACGCCCGCTGCCTGCGGTCCCTCGGGTGCGTACGCCGCGGAGCACGACTCGGGCGACGGGGTCGGTGAGCCTCGTCCATCCCGGGGCGGTGGCCAGCCTCCTCGGCACGAGCCGCAGCAACCACCCGAAGGGCGAGCGCGAGCCTCTCCGGAACGTGAGGTCGAGCCCCGGACCCTGCACGTGCCAGGCCTCGCCCTGCATCTCGACGCTCACCTCGACACTCACCGGGCCGATCTCGACGCGGTCGAACCGGTAGGTCGTCGAAACGAACTCGGCCGCCGCCTCGTCGGGCGCGAGCAGGATTCGGGTCCCGTCGGGTTGGGCCACCATCACGTCGGCGAACGTCCCCAACGGGGAGTCGTCCCAGCGCCCGACGACGACCCGGACGCCACTGGTCGACCCCACCCCTGCGATGGCCCCGTCGAACCGGTGCCGGCCGCGGCTCAGAGTCATCGGCGGGGGGTCATCTGTCGAGGTGCCGGGCACGCGCGAAGCAGAACAGGCCGTAGCAGCCGATGCCCAGGCCGATCGCCACCAGCAGGTAGGGCCCGAACGGCTGCTCGAGCACCGTGCGCAGCGCCGCGTCCAGGCCCCCGGACTTGTTGGGCTCGTGGGAGATCCCGGCGTAGCAGAACAGCCCACCGACGATGGCCAGCGCGATGCCCTTGGCGATGTAGCCGACCTGTCCGAGGAGCAGGTACGCCGCTCCGCTGTAGCCCAGCTTGCCCTCGGTCTCGAGGTTCTCGGCGAACTTCTCGGTCCAGCCGCGCCGGACCAGGGAGGCGCCGTACCCGACGATGGCCAGCCCGACCGCGAACACGATCCACTGCCCGGCCGGGAGATTCATCAGCTTGGCGGTCATCCCCTGGGAACCGCCGCCCGAGCTGCCGGACCCGGTGGCGACCCGGAGCGCGCTCACGCCCATGGCGCCGTAGATGCAGGCCTTGGCCACCGAGGTGGCGCGTTTGCGCACCAGGTCGGCGCCCTCCTCACCGCGGTGGCCGAAGACAGCCTCGATGAGCCGCCAGACCACCAGCAGGAACATCCCGACGGCGACGGCCCAGACCATCGTCCGCCCGAACGGCTGCGAGGCCAGCTCCTGCAAGGCACCCTTGGCACTCGCCTCGCCACTGCTCTGCCCGAGGGCGAGCTGCACGGCGAGCCACGCGATCAGCAGGTGTACGACGCCGTACGCGACGAGTCCGATGCGGACCGCATGGTCCAGCCAGTCGCTCTGCTCGGCCTCTCGGCCCATCACTTCGGGATCGGTCACGAGGGAGGACTCTATGAGAAGTCCAGCTCCTTGAACCACGACTCGAGGACGTAGTCGGTCTTCCAGCCCATCGAGGCGTAGAGCCCGTCGGCTCCCGTGGGCGAGTCGGCGTCGACCTCGAGCCCTACGCGGTCCCGTCCACGCTGGGCGGCGTCGGCGATCACGGCGTACAGCAGCGCCTTGGCCACGCCGCGGCCACGGGCGTCGCGGTGCACGCCGATGTACTCGATGTAGCTGCCCTCGTGGCCGGCGGCGTTCTCCCGCAGGACCGTGCCGACCAGGGCGCCGGCGGCCAGCGGCTGCCCGTCGTCACCCTCGACGAAGGCCAGCCACCAGTGGTCCCAGCGATGACCCGGGTCCTCGCGCAGCCGCTGGACGAACTCCGGGAAGCTCTCCCGATAGGAGTTGAAGTGGTCCTCGAAGGAGGACTCCAGCATCTCGTGGACGAGCTGCAGGTCGCGGGCGATGGGCAGCCCGTTCTCGTGGCTCGCGACGCGACGGAGGGTGACCCCCTCACGCGGGGCGGGCAGCGAGGTCGCCTCGTCCGGCGTCACCGGACGGGTCATCTGCGGCCACGTCCGGCGCTTGGTGTAGCCGGCCTCGGCCAGCCACTCCTGCTGGACGGTGTCGTCGGCGAACGGGCTCGCATCGAGCCGGGTCGCGGTCACCTCTCGGAGCGCCGCGATCTCGCCGGCCTGCTCCTCGCCCCAGGCATAGAGCCCGCTCGCGATCGCGTCGGCCTCGTCGATCTCGCGGTCGACGTACAGCGCGACCATGGTGCGCCCCGCGGCCCGGTCGTGCACGCTGATCCAGGCACCGGGCACTCCGTCGGGACCGACCGCGAGCAGCTGACGTCGCGTCCACGACGCCGGCCCGGCGACCTCCGACTCGATGGCCTCACGGTCGACCGAGGCCGACCCGGTGTGGGCGAGCCGGTCGGCGCCCCGGAGCTTGACGAGGATGTCGAGGTCGTCGAGGACCGGAACCCGGACGGTCCAGCCGGACGGGAAACCCGTCGGCACTGGGACGGACAGGTGTTCGGCGTCGGAGGTCACGCGCCCATCTTGCCGGACCTGGCCCGTCAACGGGCGAGAGAGTCGCGGTCTCGGACGATGTTGCCGAGAACGCCGTTCACGAACGTCGGCGACTCGTCGGTGGAGAGGTCGCGCACGAGGTTCAACGCCTCGGACACCGCCACGGCGTCGGGCACGTCGTCGACATAGAGCACCTCGAAGGTCGCCAGCCGCAGGACGTTGCGGTCCACGGCGGGCATCCGGGTGAGCGTCCAGCCTTCGGCGTACGACGAGATGACCTCGTCGAGGCGGTCGCGGTGCTCGGTCACGCCCTGCACCAGCGTCACGGTGTAGTCGTTGACCGGCCCTTCCTCGACCTGCTGCTCCAGCGCGTCCACCGTCGAGCGGTTGCGCATCTCAGAGGCGTAGAGAACGTCCAGCGCCCGCTTGCGTGCCTTGGAACGAGCACTCACTGGCGCATCAGCTGCTGACGCGACCGAGGTACGACGAGTCCCTGGTGTCGACCTTGATCTTCTCGCCGGTCACGATGAACAGCGGGACGGCGATCTGGTGACCGGTCTCCAGGGTCGCCGGCTTGGTGCCACCGGTGGAGCGGTCGCCCTGCAGGCCGGGCTCGGTGTACTGCACCAGGAGCTCGACCGAGGCCGGGAGCTCGATGTAGAGCACCTCGCCCTCGTTGGTGGCCACGATCGCCTCCTGGTTCTCCAGCAGGAAGTTCGTGGCGTCGCCGACGACCTCCGGGGGGACCTCGAGCTGCTCATAGCTGCCGGTGTCCATGAAGACGAAGGAGGTGCCGTCGTTGTAGAGGTACTGCATCGTCCGCTTGTCGACGTTGGCGATCTCGACCTTCACGTCCGCGTTGAACGTCTTGTCGACCGTCTTGCCCGAGCTGATGCTCCGCAGCTTGCTGCGCACCACGGCGCCGCCCTTGCCGGGCTTGTGGTGCTGGAACCAGATGACCTGCCAGAGCTGGCCGTCGAGGTTGAGCACCATGCCGTTCTTCAAGTCGTTCGTCGTTGCCATGCGTGAGTCGCGCCTTCGCAGTCGGGAGATGAGGGGCGGTCAGGACCGCAGCCGCTGAGTCTAGCCGGGATGGAGGTCCCTCGAAGCCTCTGGTCAGCCGTCCGAGCCGGTGGCAGCATGGCCCGATGGCATCTCGGACCAGGATCCTCACTCTCCTCACCCTCGTCGTCGCACTCACGCTGGGCGGTTTGAGCGCGCCGGCCGTCGCGGACGGTCCCCGCCCTCCCGGCGCCGTGGCCCAGGGCAACCCCGACTTCACCGCCAACGTGATGGCGCCGCTGAAGGTGACCGACTGGGCCGACTTCCGGCACGACCTCACCGCTGTCGCGGCGTACGGCGTCGATGCGGTGAGTGTCGACGTCTGGTGGGGAGACGTCGAGCGCCGGGACAACCGGTTCAGGTGGGGCTACTACGACCGCGTCTTCTCCGAGATCCGGCACGCGGGCCTGAAGATCGCGCCGATCCTCTCCTTCCACCAGTGCGGCGGGAACGTCGGCGACGACTACACCAGCCTGCTGCCGGCCTGGTTGTGGAGGAAGTACGCCGGGCGGCACCTGCACGGGATCCGGTTGGGGCGGCACGGGCTGCAGCACCGCAGCGAGCAGGGCAACTGGTCCCGCGAGACCGTGCAGGGGTGGGCCGACCGACTGGTGAGGGGCGAGTACCGCGACTTCGCCAAGGCCTTCGCCCGGCACTTCCAGCGGAGGTTCGGCGGCGCCGTGTCCGAGATCAACGTGTCCCTCGGTCCGTCGGGAGAGCTGCGCTACCCGTCGTACAACTCCCACGACACGGGCTCCGGCTACCCGACGCGTGGCGCGCTGCAGTCCTACTCCCGGCTCGCCGTGCGCGACTTCCAGAGGTGGACGCTGCGCCGCTACCACTCGCTGGCCCGGGTCAACCGCGCGTGGGGCACGCACCTGCGCACGAGGCGACAGATCCGTCCACCGGCCGACGCCAACGCGTTCTTCACCTCCGGCGCCTACAGCAGCACGCGCTACGGCCGTGACTTCGTCGACTGGTACAACGGCTCGCTGGTCGCCCACGGCAAGCGGGTGCTCCGCACCGTCGCCCGGGCGCTGCGCGGGCGCTTCCGCCACGCGGACCTCGGCTACAAGGTGCCGGGGATCCACTGGCAGATGGGTTCCGGTTCGCCGTACCCCCGGGCGACCGAGGTGACCACCGGCCTGATCCAGACCAGCGTCGCGGAGTCCGCGTGGAGCACCGGACACGGCTACGCGCGCATCATCCGGATCGGTGCGCACCCGATCGCGGGACGGCACGTCGTCATGCACTTCACCGCGCTGGAGATGGGCGACAACAATCCCGGCGACCCGGACGCGGCCACGGGACTGCGGCCCTACTCGCTGGCCAAGACGCTGGTCGGCTGGATAGGCGACTACGCCCACCGCGTCGGCACCGACCTCAAGGGCGAGAACGCGCTCAGCGGTGGCGTGCAGGGCGACTTCGGCTGGGACCAGATCAACGACGCCTTCGACACCTGGGGATACCTGGGACTCACCGTGCTCCGGATGGGTGACGTGGCCGAGGGCACGGGCGCGACGCGGTACGCGCAGTTCATCGACAAGTACCGCTGAGTGGGCTGCCCCTGACCACCCCCGTGGGTGAGGCTCGGACTCTCCGGGAACGCTCGCCCTCTCTCTCGTGGCGTGAAGTGCAGGTCGGGGTCGATGTCGTCCTCCGGAGTCGGCTGGCCCCGATGTGCACGGCACTCGTCTGTTCGTGCACGAACAGTGCTGTCCGCTTTCGCCGACACCGCTGTCGTGGCGAGGCTGGCGATGTGGTGGCACCTGCCGCCGCACCTCGATCCGAGAGGAGGACCGATGACCGAGAGCGTGCCAGTGCTCGAGACTGCGGCGCAGGAGTTCGTGGAGGCGACGGCCAGTCCCCCGTTCCTGTTCGACCTCCCAGTCGAGGAGGGCCGCCGCACCGTGGACTCCGTGCAGGACGGCGACCTCGCCGTGCCGGACGCTGACATCAGCGAGGTGACGATCACGGGAGGGCCGACCGGCGAGGTGTCACTCAAGATCTACCGTCCTGCCGGCGCGAGCGGTGCCCTGCCGGTCGTGCTCTACACCCACGGCGCCGGCTGGGTGTTCGGCGGCGCACACACCCATGACCGGCTGGTGCGTGAACTGACGGTGCGCGCCCAGGCTGCCTGCGTCTTCCCCGAGTACCGGCGCTCCCCCGAAGCGCCCTACCCCAGTGCCATCGAGGAGGTCTACGCAGCCTTGGAGTGGGTGGCCGCCAAGGGCGCCGAGCACGATCTCGACGGCGGCCGGGTAGCCCTCGCGGGTGACTCGGTGGGCGGCAACATGACGGCCGCGGTGACGCTGATGGCCAAGGAGCGCGGCGGCCCGTCCATTGCGGCGCAGCTGCTCTACTACCCGGTCACCGACGCGGCATTCGACACCGACTCTTACCACCAGTTCGCGGAGAACTACTGGCTACGCCGCGACGCCATGCAGTGGTTCTGGGACCAGTACACGACCGACCCCGCCCAGCGCGCCGAGATCACAGCCTCCCCTCTTCGCGCCTCGGCCGAGGAGCTGGCCGGGCTCCCTCCCGCGTTGGTCATCACCGGAGAGGCTGACGTCCTGCGGGACGAAGGAGAGGCCTACGCCGCCAAGCTGCGCAGCGCCGGCGTCCCTGTCACCGCCGTGCGCTACCAGGGCATCATCCATGACTTCGTCATGGTGAACAGCCTCCGTGACACCCACGCAGCCAAAGCCGCGACCGCTCAGGGCGGTCAGTTCCTGCATGACGCCCTCCACGCCTGATCGACCCCAACCCCCAACCCTTCGACATCCTCAGGAGACCACCACCATGACCACTACCCCCACTGTCGTGCTCGTGCACGGCGCCTTCGCCGACGCCGCCAGCTTCGGCGTCGTCACCCGCATGCTTCTCGATGACGGCCTCAGCGTCGTCGTTCCCGCTGTGCCCAACCGGAGCCTCGCTGGTGATGCGGCCTACATCACCTCGGTGATCCGCCAGATCGAAGGCCCGGTCTTGCTGGTCGGACACTCCTACGGCGGAGCCGTGATCACGGTGGCCGGGACCGAGGAGAACGTGGTCGGCCTCGTCTACCTGGCCGGCTACGCCCTGGAGAAGGGCGAGAGCCTGGGCGAGCTCCAAGGTCGATTTCCCGACTCCGACCTCGCCTCAGCGCTGGTCTACCGCCCCTACCCGATCGACGGGCAGCCGGACGGCACCGACGTCTACGTCGACGTCACCGCCTTCCCTGCGATCTTCGCTGCTGGCGTCGATCCACAACTCGCGGAAGTACTAGCGGTTTCACAGCGCCCTCTGGCCGGTGCCGCGTTCGGGGAGCCCGCCTCCGACGCAGCCTGGCGCACCAAGCCTTCCTGGGGCCTGGTGGCCGCTGCCGATCACACCATCAACCCGGAGGTGGAGAGGTTCGGGTACAGCCGCGCGGGCATGACGGTCCGTGAGGTCGACTCTTCACACCTGGTCATGCTCGCTCATCCCGACGCCGTGACGGATCTCATCCGCGACGCTCTCCAGGCGATCTCCAGCTGAGTCGTGACTCGCACGCTGCGTTTCGCCGGCCCACCGTCCGGCTGCTCGCTGCCCTGATTCTCAGCTGCACCGGCTCTGCGGCGGGAACGAACCCTGGCCGTGGTTGAAGAAGGTGTGTCACTGTGAGCATGAACGTCTCTGGACAGTGCTGACGCACCCTCCAGGGATCACAGGGTATGAGGTGGCCGATGACCGTGGTGCTCGACACGGAGGTGGTCCCTGAGCGGCTGCGCCTGGAGGCGCTGCACTCCGCCTACCAGGACGAATATCCTCGGCGCCACGTCATCGTCGAGGGCCCATCGGTGCGCCACCGTGTCGAGCGCCTGACCCTCGCTCCGCAGGTCCAGCTGTTGCGCACCCACGGCAGCCCCTTGCACATACTGCGGACCATGCGTCAGGTCAAAGGCGATGCCCCGGAGCACGTGGCCATCGGCTTGCGCCGCAACGGTCGCGGCCTGGTCTCCGTTGCCGACACCGCGAGGGACCTGCCCGTCGGCGAGCTGAACTGCGTCGACATGACCCAGCCCTACCGACTCATGCATCAGACTGACCACGCCCACGACGTCCTGATCCTCAGCAACGAGGCGGCCGGGGTCAGCGTCGACCTCGTCCGTGCCGCGGCGACCACACTGCAGCGCAGCCCGCTCTACGGGCTGGTCCGTGGCCACGTCGCGGGTCTGTTCGCCAGCGCCCGCCCCCTGTCACCCGCCCTTCAACTACTCACCGGTCAGGCCAGCACCGCGCTGGTGCGTGCGCTGCTCACCACGGCGGCGGCGTCCACCGGTGCCCAGGAGGCGCTCGAGGACGCCTTGGCCCCTCGGCTCGCGCTGTACTTCGAGGCACACCTGAGCGATCCCGACCTGACCGTCGCACGAGCGGCAGTGGCCCACCACATCTCGGTACGACACCTCTACAAGGTCTGGGCCGACGCCGGCCATGCCTCGACGCCGGCGCAGTGGGTGCTCGGGCGGCGACTGGAGCAAGCACGTCATCATCTCGTTGCCATCGCGCCGACCGCCAGCATCGTCGCGGTGGCACACAGATGCGGGTTCTCAGACCCCAGCCACTTCAGCCGACGCTTCCGCGAAGCCTTCGGCACCACCCCTAGTGAGTGGCGGGCGGCCAACACCCAGCTCGAAACCTGAGGAGCTGACAAGTCCGAGCCCTGTCTCCACACGCCGCTGTCTCGCCTCAGGCGGTCACCGGCCGGGCGAACTCGTTTCCCATGATCGGACGCGTTCCGATCCGGGCAAGCGGCGACCGAGGGCTGGCGTGGGACTCATCCCACTCGTGGACCAGCCGCTAGCGTCTCGCGCTCCATGGGGCTTTCGATCGCGCTGTGAGCGAGGACGCCAGAACGACGGCGAGGAGCACTGCGGTGGCGAGTGCCAAGTCGATCGAGCCGTGACCGTGCACGGTCAGCGTCGCACCGACGAGACCGCCCACGAACATTGCGAGGATCGGAACCACGCGTCGACCCAGCTTGCTGTTGGAGCCGCCTGCAGCCTTCGAGTCAGAAGCGATGCCAGTGATCGTCAGGGTGAGGACGGTGGTCGTCAGGTCGGGCACAGCCAGAGTCCGGGCTGTTGCGTTCTGCAGGCCCAGCGCGATGCCGAGGACGGTCACGAGGATGATCACGGAAGCATTGCCATAGGGGCGGTCGAGCAACAGGCTGAGCCCCAGTCCCAGGGCGAGCAGGACGGTCTCAGCACTGGCGGCCCACAACAGATGACGACCCCGGTGGCTCCCTCTGGCCAGTCCCAGCCGTCCGCCGATCAGGGCTCCCACGAGGAAGGTGCCTATCGCCAACAGCGAAGCCCACCACAGGAATCCCGGCGCACCGGCAAAGGCGAACCCCAGGAACACGACGTTGCCAGTCATGTTCGCCACCAGCACATGTCCGAGGAGCAGGTAGCTGAAGGCGTCGACGAGGCCGGTGATGAACGTCAGGAGCAGGAGCATGGGTGCCAAAGGGCCGTCGGGGTCGTCGGGCGCGGGGACGATGAGGCGCCATGCCTCATGCAGGTGACGCATGTGGGGATCCTTCCTGGCCGCAGGACTTGTCGCCAGAAGCCACGTCATCATGTGGAACGAATCGTCCCGCACGCGGCCGGATCGGAGCACCCAAGACGAGCGAGGCGATGCTGGCGAGCCGAACACTCCCGAGCTGGTGGTTCGTCGCCTCCACGACGCCCGAACAGCCGCGAGCACACGAGCAGGAACGAGAGGGCGTGGCCGGCAGGGTGGGCCCGCGGTATCTCACGACGAGCGGCCCATGGTCGGCTCTCACCCGTCGGCAGGGCCCCAATCGTGCGAGAGTGCGAGGCGGGGCAGGTGACCCAGGGCCTGCCCGCCCACTGAGCGAGGAGAACGCCTTGATCTACATCACCGTGAAGAAGAAGCTCAAGCCTGGCACCGCCGACGCCTACCTCGCGGCCAGCAAGGCGTACACCGACGCGACGCGCGCCGAGTCCGGCAACAAGTTCTACGAGCACTACCGCAGCGTCGACGACCCCGACACGATCCTGACCATCGAGGGGTTCGACGACGCGGCGGCTGGCGAGGCGCACGTCAACTCGGAGCACTTCCAGCAGGGGGTGGACGGCGACGCGAAGCAGTACATCGCCGAACGTGCCGACATCCTCTACATCGATGTCGCGGATCGCGACGGCTGGGACAAGATGTCGGAGTTCTGAGCCGAACAGCAGCGCTCGCGCCTCGCGACCGAGCAGCCTGCGTCGGTTCGTCGAGGTGCCTACGCATCCACGGCAGCCATCGCGATCCGGTCGAGGGTGCCTGCCATGCCGAGTGCCAATGAATCGAGCCGACCCTGTTCAAGTGACTGAAGGACCTGGTCGTCACCGCCCGCGATCGGGGCGAGCATCGAGTCTCCGGTGCCGAGTTCCACCGCATAGGTGAGCTCGACCCCTCGTGGCACCTGCGTGAGCAAGAACGACCACACCGCCACCGGAGCCCCGAGATCACCGATGGTGAGCTCGAGGCTGCGGCCCGTCACGACCTCGGTGACCGTCCCTGGGCTGGTCCAGGCCATCGGCCCCAGGCGCACGGAGGACTCGAACCGATCACCGCGGGTGACTCGGTCCGGAGACGCGCGGGTTGTCCATACCGACTGCTCGATCTCCTCGGACCACCCGGCAACGCCGGGAACGTCGGAGATCACTCGCCACAGCGCGGCGAGAGATGCCTGGCAGTGTGCGCTCACGACCCGCCCCCGGGAGGTCGTCATGCGGGGTCGACCTGAGCCAGCTCGGACGTGTGGGGACACCAAGGCCTTCTCGCCAGATCTCAAGTCCGGGTGGGCGACCTGGCAGATCGGGGTGAGCACCAGCGACTTGTTCAGCGTGCGGTTCATGTCGCTCCCGGCTACGCAGCGTGTGGACGATAGGGACAGTCACCATGCCCCTCCAGTGTTGCCACCGTCAACATGGGGATCCTCCCTTCGCCACTTCTCCCTGACCTGACCCGCGAAAGGGTCACGATCAGCGTCATATCGCCGCCGGTACCACGCAGATGTCGGCGGCCCCGGCTAGCGTCGGACCATGGCAACCCTGCTGCCCGAGCTGATCGTGAGCGACCCGGCCGCACTCCGGACGTGGCTCGAAGAGCACCACGCGACATCACCCGGCGTGCGGCTGGTGCTGACCAAGAAGGGCGGCTCGGACACCACGATCACGTGGCGCGCGCGGTCGAGGAGCTGCTCTGCTTCGGCTGGATCGACGGCCAGGCGGGCAAGCGCGACGAGGGCAGCTACACCGTGCGCATCACCCCGCGCCGCCCCAAGGGCAGCTGGTCTCAGCGAAACGTCGGGCTTGTGGCGATGCTCGAGGAGCAGAGACGGATGACTGACGCTGGGCGTGCCGCGGTCGAGGCCGCGCGCGCCGACGGGCGGTGGGACGCGGCGTACGCCGGTCCGGCGACTCGTCTCTTGCCCGAGGACCTGGCTGCGGCGATCGCGGCGGAGCCGAACGCGCAGGCGATGTTCGACGTGCTCACGAGCGCCAACCGGTTCGCGCTGATCCATCGCGTCGAGAGCATGAAGCGCGCTGAGAGCCGGGCCCGCAAGATCACCGAGATGGTGGAGATGCTGGCGCGGGGCGAGACGCTGCACCCACAGAAGGCGGGTCACCCCGGAGCTCCAGGCAAAGACGCCCCGTGACCAGGTCGCCCCAGGCCCATGACATCTCCGCCATGACCGACGCCGAAGCGCCTACTGGATCCCGGCTTCGTACGCGGCGATCACGAGCTGGACCCGGTCGCGAGCACCCATCTTCGCGAGGATGCGGCCCACGTGAGTCTTCGCGGTCAGCGGGCTGACCACCAGCTCGTCCGCGATCTCCTGGTTGCTGCGACCCGCGGCGACCAGCCGAAGCACCTCGCGTTCGCGCACCGTCAGGCTGGCCAGGCGCTCGGGCGCAGGCGCGTCCGGGT
>CAWAJJ010000020.1:0-98404 GCA_963782305.1 uncultured Actinomycetota bacterium
GGTCGTCGACCTCCAGCGGGGGCAGCGAGTCGGCGATCCGGTCGACCTTCGCCTGGCGGATCCGGACCATGTAGTCGTGGTTGCCGGGGTCGTAGGAGATGTTGCCGTGCCCGTCGCCCTTCTCCAGCCCGCCGATGCGGTGCTCGAGGCCGGGGGTGCCAGGGATCGCCCACGGACGGGCCAGGGTCTCCTCGTCGCGGAGGTAGGGCCAGAAGTCGCCGACGGTCTCGCCGGTCTTGTCGGTCGACTCGTGATTCGTTGCCGTCGCGAACGCCGGGTCGATGACGGGCAGGTCGTCGATCTCGGGGATCTGCCACGGCTCTGAGCCGTTGGCCAGCATCCCGTCGGAGAGCAGCATCACGGGCGTGCGGTAGGTGACCGCGATCCGGATCGCCTCGACCGCTGCGGTGAAGCAGTCACCGGGGGACTGCGGAGCGACGATCGGCACAGGTGACTCGCCGTTGCGGCCGAACATCGCCTGGAGCAGGTCGGCCTGCTCGGTCTTGGTCGGGAGGCCGGTCGAGGGACCGCCGCGCTGTACGTCGATGACGACCAGCGGGAGCTCGGTCATCACCGCGAGGCCGATGGTCTCCGACTTCAGCGCGATGCCCGGGCCCGACGTACTCGTCACGCCCAGCTGTCCGGCGAACGAGGCACCGAGAGCGGCGCCGATGCCGGCGATCTCGTCCTCGGCCTGGAACGTGGTGATCCCGAACCGCTTGTGCTTGCTCAGCTCGTGGAGCACGTCGGAGGCCGGCGTGATCGGGTAGGTGCCGAGGAAGATCGGCAGCCCTGACTGCACCGAGCCGGCGACGAGCCCGTAGGCCAGCGCCAGGTTGCCGGTGATGTTGCGGTAGATGCCCGCGGACATCGGCGCTGGCTTGATCTCGTACTGGACCGCGAACGCCTCGGTGGTCTCGCCGAAGTTCCAGCCCGCCTTGAACGCGGTGATGTTGGCGTCGCGGATGTCGGGGGCCTTGGCGAACCGCTTCTCGAGGAAGGCGGTGGTGGTCTCGGTCGGGCGGCCGTACATCCAGGACAGCAGGCCGAGCGCGAACATGTTCTTCGCACGCGCCGCGTCCTTGCGGGAGAGGCCGAACTCCTTGACCGCGGCGACGGTCATCCCGGTCAGGTCGACCACGTTGACCGCGAAGTCGGCGAGCGAGTCGTCCTCGAGCGGGTTGCCGGCGTACCCCGCCTTGATCAGGTTGCGACCGCTGAAGTCGTGGCTGTCGACGATGATCGAGGTGCCCGGCTTCATGTCCGGCAGGTTGGCCTTGAGGGCGGCCGGGTTCATCGCGACGAGTACGTCGGGGGAGTCGCCCGGGGTGAGGATGTCGTGGTCGGCGAAGTGCACCTGGAACGACGAGACGCCGGGCAGGGTGCCCTGCGGCGCGCGGATCTCGGCCGGGAAGTTCGGCAGCGTCTGGAGGTCGTTGCCGAACGCAGCAGACTCCTGGGTGAATCGGTCACCGGTGAGCTGCATGCCGTCGCCGGAGTCGCCAGCGAAGCGGATGATCACGCGGTCGAGCTGCTTGACCTGCTTGGTCACCGTGCCTGTCCTTCTCTCCTCGACAACCGGGCCGTGCCCGGAAAGCGTCACATACCGATGGTACGGACCAATGCTACGCCCAAAAACTAGAACAGGTTCTATACCTGCGGCTGATTGATCGGTCCGAGGTCGGGGCGGTTAACCGCCAAGGAGCAACGATAGTCCGCCGCACCGCAGCACAACCGCCGTCTCTGCCCCTAAGACGCGGTTGACCCTGCCTAGACCACGTGATCCCACTCACTCTCGAAAAAGACCAGTGGAACACTTAAATGTAGTAACTTACCCAACCAACACCGTTCTCGTGCGTGCACTCCCGACCGAAAGGCCCGTTCCCCATGTTCAAGAAGTCCCCTGTGAGATGGATCGGCGCAGCCGCCCTCGCTGCCTCCCTGATGGCCACCTCAGCTTGCTCGGACCCGGCCTCCGGTGGCGGCAGCGGCGACAAGGACACGGTCAGCATCGTCGGCTTCTCCATCCTGAAGACGGCCAACAAGTCACTCATCGCGGACTTCCAGAAGACCGATGCGGGCAAGGACGTCGAGTTCAAGGAGTCGTACGGCGCCTCCGGTGACCAGGCCCGCGCCGTCATCGCCGGCCTCAAGGCCGATGAGGTCCACCTCTCCCTCGAGCCCGACATGAGCAAGCTCACCGACGAGAAGCTCGTCGCCGACGACTGGAAGAGCGGCGCCAACAAGGGCATCGCCACCCAGTCGGTCGTGGCGATCGTCACCCGCCCGGGCAACCCCAAGGGCATCAAGGGCTGGGACGACCTGGCCAAGCCGGGCATCAAGATCGTCACGCCCAACCCGGGTTCCTCGGGCTCGGCGAAGTGGAACATCCTCGCGGCGTACGGTCACGTGCTCGCCAACGGCGGCAGCGAGGCGGACGCCAGTGCCTACCTGAAGAAGTTCCTCGCCAACGTCGCGGCCTTCCCGGGCAGCGGCAAGGACGCGACCACGGCCTTCGAGGGTGGCACCGGCGACGTGCTGCTGTCCTACGAGAACGAGGCGATCCAGGCCCGCGCAGCCGGCGCCGACTTCGACTACTTCATCCCCGACGAGACCCTGCTGATCCAGAACCCGGCCGCGGTCACCGTGAAGGCGAGCAAGGCCGCCAAGGCGTTCCTCGACTTCCAGCTGAGCAAGGCCGGCCAGACCGACTACGCCGAGCTGGGCTTCCGTCCGCTGGACGACAGCATCAAGGTCGACGTCAAGGGTGCCAACGAGCCGTCCGACGCGTTCCCCACGCCGAAGACCCTGCTCACGATCGACGGTGACTTCGACGGCTGGTCCGAGGCCAACAAGAAGTACTTCGACGAGGACAACGGCATCGTCACCAAGCTGATCGCTGCCTCCGGCAAGTCCTGATGCGCCCACGAATCATGTTGCGCTATTCCGCTACGGCTCCGGGTGCCGGCGCCGGTTCGGGCGCGCGCAGCCCGGGGCCGGCGCTCCCTGTCCACCCGGTTCGTCCATCGCCCTGGGCACGTCGGTCATCTGGCTGAGCCTGCTCGTGCTCATCCCGCTCGCCGCCGTCCTCGTCGCCGCGGCGGACCTCGGGGTCCGCGGTTTCTGGGACGTCGTCACGCAGCCCCAGACGCTCGGCCGCCCTGAAGCTGACGGTCTTCCAGTCCATCGCCGTCACCGTGCTCAACGTCGTGATGGGCACCGCGCTGGCGTGGGTCCTGGTGCGTGACCGGTTCCCGGGCAAGCGGCTGCTCGACCTCTTCATCGACATCCCCTTCGCCCTGCCGACGATCGTCGCGGGCCTGGTGCTGCTCACGCTCTACGGCCCGAAGTCCCCGCTCGGCATCCACGCCGCCAACACGCGCTGGGCTGTCTTCCTCGCCCTGGCGTTCGTGACCCTGCCGTTCGTCGTACGCACCGTGCAGCCGGTGCTGGAGGCTCTCGAGCGTGACGTCGAGGAGGCCTCCGCCTCGCTCGGTGCCGGTCGGCTGACCACCTTCCGACGCGTGATCCTGCCCTCCCTCATCCCGGCCATCGCCGCGGGTGCCGCGCTGGCCTTCGCCCGCGCGATCAGCGAGTACGGCTCGCTCGTGCTGCTGTCCGGCAACCTGCAGTTCCGCACCGAGGTCGCCTCCGTGCGCATCTACGGCTTCAACCAGGACGGCAACAAGCGCCTCCGCCGCGGCGATCGCGTCCATCCTGCTGGTCGTGGCGCTCGTGGTCATCGTGCTGCTCGACATCATCCAGAGAAGGCTGGCCCGTCGTGGCGACTGACACCCTGAACCCCGCTCCCTCCGGAGCCGGCGCCCCCATCGCGTCGGAGCAAGCCCGCGGTGCGCACCGGCTACACCCGCGAGCCCGCCAGCGTGCGCTGGGCCCTGCGCGTGATCACGATCGGCTACGTCTTCATGCTGGTCGCCTGGCCGACGTACCTCGTCTTCCAGCGCGCCCTCGAGCCGGGACTCGGTGCCGTCATGGACTCGCTGCGTGAGCCCGAGGTCGTGCACGCGATCTACCTGACTCTCTACATCACCTTCTTCTCGGTGCTGATCAACCTGGTCTTCGGGCTGACGGCCTCGATCCTGCTGGTGCGCTACGACTTCCCGGGCAAGCGGATCCTGAGCACCCTGCTCGACGTACCCCTCGCGATCTCGCCGGTCGTCGTGGGCCTCGCCCTGGTGCTCGTCTACAACGGCCGGGACGGTTGGTTCGGTCCGTCGCTGGAGCAGGCCGGGTTCCAGGTCATCTTCGCCTCGCCCGGCATGATCATGGCCACCGTCTTCGTCGCGCTGCCGCTCGTCATCCGTGAGGTGGTGCCGGTGCTCGAGGAGATCGGCGACGACCAGGAGCAGGCGGCGCAGAGCCTCGGCGCGAACTGGGGCCAGACCTTCCGCCGGATCACGCTTCCCGGCATCAAGTGGGCCGTCGTCTACGGCGTGGTGCTCTCCCTGGCCCGCTCCATCGGCGAGTTCGGCGCGGTCAAGATCGTGTCGGGCAACATCGCCGGCCAGACGATGACGGCCTCCCAGCAGGTCGAGGACGCCTACCAGAACTTCGAACAGGGCACGTCGTACGCCTTGGCCGCCCTGCTCGCCCTGATCGCGATGGCCTGCCTGGTGGTCGTCTCGCTCCTCCGCCCGAAGGATGAAAACTGATGAGCATCAACGTCAAGAACGTCAGCAAGAAGTTCGGTGACTTCGTCGCGCTCGACGACATCAGCGTCGACCTGCCCGACCGGTCAGCTGACCGCGCTGCTCGGGCCGAGTGGTGGTGGCAAGTCCACGCTGCTGCGGATCATCGCCGGGCTCGAGGACGCCGACAGCGGCACCGTGACCATCGAGGGCAACGAGGCGACCCACCTGCCGCCGCAGAAGCGCAACGTGGGCTTCGTCTTCCAGCACTACGCCGCGTTCAAGCACATGAGCGTCGCCAAGAACGTGGCGTTCGGCCTCGAGATCCGCAAGCGCCCCAAGGCGGAGGTCGAGAAGCGCGTCGCCGAGCTGCTCGAGCTCGTCCACCTGTCCCAGTTCGGGCACCGGCTCCCGTCCCAGCTCTCCGGCGGCCAGCGCCAGCGGATGGCGCTTGCCCGCGCCCTGGCCGTGGAGCCGACCGTGCTGCTGCTCGACGAGCCGTTCGGTGCCCTCGACGCCAAGGTCCGCAAGGAGCTGCGCGACTGGCTGCGCCGGCTGCACGACGAGGTGCACGTGACGACCGTGTTCGTGACCCACGACCAGGAGGAGGCCCTCGAGGTCGCCGACGAGATCGTGGTCATCAACGACGGCCGGATCGAGCAGATCGGCACCCCCGACCAGCTCTACGACGAGCCCGCGAGCGACTTCGTGATGAGCTTCCTCGGCCCGGTCACCTCGCTCGGCGGCAAGCTGGTCCGGCCCCACGACATCGACGTCCACACGACGCCGGAGGACTCGCAGGGCAAGGCCGGCACGATCACCCGCCTGCTCCGCGTCGGCTTCGAGGTGCGCCTCACCGTCAGGCTCGAGGAGGCCGACCACCCCCCGGTCGAGGTCACCGTCACCCGCGCGACCCAGCGCCACCTCGACCTCGCCGAGGGCCACCGCGTCTGGATCGCCCACACCAACGGCGCCCGCATCCACCCCCCGATCCGTGCGGTCAACGGCTGACCGCTGGTCGAGGAGGGAGCGTCAGCGACCGTCTCGAAACCCGGCGACCTGTACGACGGACCGCACCCCAGCTGGTCGAGCAGCGAGGAACGAGCGATCAGTCCATCAAGGGCGCGCCGAGCGCAATCCTCCCGGGCCCGCTAGCCTCGAGAGAGATCACCGCTGAGCGAAGGAGTCGACACATGGGCCAGGAGAACAGCGTGGAGAACAAGGCCGCGGAGCTGTTGCGGCTGCACACGGATCCCACCCTGCTGACCGTGGTGAACGTGTGGGACTCCATCTCGGCGAAGGTGGTCGCGGACACGCCCGGCACCGCCGCCCTGGCGACGGCGAGCCACTCGATCGCTGCCTCCTGGGGCTACGAGGACGGCGAGAACATCCCCGTCGAGACGATGATCGAGGCTGTCGGGCGCATCGTCGAGGCGACGACGCTGCCGGTCTCGGCCGACCTCGAGGGCGGGTACGGCGACGCCCCCGGCACCATCCGCAAGGCCATCGGCGTCGGCGTGGTGGGCGCCAACATCGAAGATCAGATGCGCCCGCTCGGCGAGGCCGTCGCGGGCGTCAAGTCGATCATGGACGCCGCGATCGCGGAGGGAGTCCCGGACTTCGTCCTCAACGCCCGCACCGACGCCTTCCTCAAGGCCGGCGACAAGGACCCCGCCGACGTACTCGCCGAAGCTGTCGAGCGCGGCAAGGCCTACCTCGACGCCGGCGCACCGGTCGTCTTCGTGCCGGGCAAGCTCGACGAGGAGCAGATCAGCACGCTGGTCGAGGCGTTCGGCCCGCAGCGGCTCACCGTCATCGGAGTCCCCGGCATCCCGTCGCTCGCGCGGCTCGAGGAGCTCGGCGTCGCCCGCGTCTCCTACGGCCCGATGTCCCAGCGGGTCGCCCTCACCGCCCTGCAGGAGCTGGTCGAGGAGATCCACAACGGCGGGGGAGTCCCGTCCGACATGAGGCCGCTCAACTAGGGCCTGGCTCGTGCGCGTCCTCGTCCTCTCGGCGATCAGCCTGCTGCTGTTGGCAGGTTGCGGTGACGAGTACGCCGACGTCCAGCCCGACAATCCGAAGCGGATCGCCGACGGGCTGGTGTTCACCCGGGCGGACGGTTCGTCGTACGAGCTGGACGACGCGGTGGCGAGCTGCAACCACAGCGACGTGACCGAGACCGACTACGTCCAGCTCGCTGTCGAGGACGGCAACGAGCAGCGGTTCCTCGTGGAGGTCGCTGCGGGCGTCACCGGGACCCGCGAGCTGCCGTTGCGGGACCGACTCTGGGCGCCCCTGCGTGAGGACGGCACGGGCCCGAACGACGTGCTGGTGCTCGCCCAGGACCCGCAGGACGACACCCGCCTCGCCGGCTTCGGCAGCCAGGCGTCCGGGACGGTCACGGTCACCGAGGCGTCCTGCGACCCCCAGCCCCGGATCTCCCTGCAGATCAACGCCGAGCTCGCCAACCCCTCCGGCCGGCCGGTCCGCGTCCAGGGCGGGCTGGCCTCGGTCTCCTGAGGTCGGGCGCGGCAATTCCGCTTGTAACGCGGGGTTCACGTTGCCGAGGCCCCTCCCGGGAGGGCACTCAGTAGCGTGAACCCCGCGTTACAAGGGGGCCTCACCGCGCCCGTTGCAGGTGGTCCCGGGCCAGGAACGCCCGCCGCAGGTCCCCGGGCAGCCCCTCGAACGGCGAGGTCTGCGAGCGGTGGGCGCTGATCGCCAGCTCCCGCGCGTCGACGTGGGCGTCCTGGTCGAGTACGACGTCGATCTCCTCGTCGGGCGTGCCGAGGTCCTTCAGCGCGAGGTACTCCGCCCGCGACGCGTTCCCGAACATGTGCGCCACCCACTGCTGCATCAGGCTGCGCGGCAGACAGTGCAGGAACACCGGGAGGTCGAGCTCGTCGGCGACCCGCACCGTCGCATCGCGTACGACGACGTGGTCGCGGTGCCCGTCGCCGGCGTCGAGGGTGACCAGCACGTCGGGCGCAAATCCTGAGACCGCCGACCGCACGGCAGACAGCACCGACGCGTGCTCGGCGGCGGCGAGCGAGCCCAAAGCCGGATCTCCGCTCATCCCGGAGTCCCCGAAGGCCAGCAGCTCCACGTGGGAGACGCCCATCCGCCGGGCGGCCTCGTGCAGCTCCCACTCCAGTCGTGGACGACCTACGAGCTGGCCAAGCAGGTCCAGCGCAGCCTGAACTGGTTCTGGCCACGGGCGGAGCGCAAGCTCTACGACGAGCCGAAGAACCTCGTCGCCGACGGGCTCGCCACCGCGCGCTCGGAGAGGACCGGCAAGCGCCCACGCACCGTCTACGACATCACCGACGAAGGCCGCGCCGAGCTCGCCCGCTGGCTGGGCGACGAGCCGGCGCCCCGGGCCGGCGACTTCGAGGGCATGGTGAAGATCTTCTTCAGCGACAGCGGGTCCCTCGAGCAGCTGCGTACGACGCTCGATCGGGTCGAGGCGGAGGCACTCGAGAAGGTACGCGCCCTGGGGGAGCTGGCCTCGTCACCGCCGCTCTTCCTCGAGCGCGCGCACATCAGCGCCATGTGCCTCGAGGCCTATCTCGAGCAGGAGCTCACGGTTCTGTCGTGGGCCCGCTGGGCCAGGGAACAGGTCGGCCAGTGGACCGATACCCGCGACCCCGGCAACTGGGACGCGGACGCCGTGTTCGCCCGGATCGTCGAGCGGGCGGGGGCTGCGGCGGCTCCCTTGTAACGCGGGGTTCAGGTCACTGAGGCCCCTCCCGAGAGGGCACTCAGCAGCGTGAACCCCGCGTTACAAAGGGAGCTAGCCGGCCGACTCGCACCGCAGCTTCAACGCCTCCGCATGCCGGCGAAACCCATCAGCGACCCGTCCGGGCCCAGCCAGTTTCACCAGCGGCCCGGAGAACTCCTCGATCGTCTCGTAGCGCGTCGGCCCGCCCGGCGCCTGGCTGAGCCGCTGCGAGCGAGTACCGCGGACCAGGCCGAGCTTGGCCGGCCAGCCCTCGAAGACATAGGCCAGCGTTGCCCGGCGTACGCCGTCCTCGTCACGCGGCGGCTCGATCGCGCTGATCCGCTCGGGGGAGCGGGTGCCCTTGCCGTTGGCCCAGCGCACGTGCAGCACGATCGGCTCGCCGACCTGGGGCGGCGTCGCGCACTCGGCACGGACGACGAAGGGGTTCCACTCGCCGTACGCCTCGGTGTCGAGCATCACCGCCCACACCTGCTCGATCGGGGCGTCGATGTCGACCGCGGCCTCCGGGTTGCGGATGCCCGTCATCGATAGTTGGTGAACTGCACCGCGAACTCGTACTCCTGCGACTTCACCAGCTGCTGCACCGCCTGCAGGTCGTCGCGCTTCTTGCTGCTGACGCGAAGCTCGTCGCCCTGGACCTGCACCTTGACGCCCTTGGGCCCCTCGTCGCGGATCAGCTTGCCGACCTTCTTGGCGTCCTCGGAGCTGATGCCCTCCTTGAGCGCGATGCTGATCTTGGTCTCGCGCCCCGACGCCCGCGGGTCGCCGGCGTCCAGGATCTTCAGCGACTGCTGCCGCTTGATCAGCTTCTCCTTGAAGACCTCGAGTACGGCGTTCGCCCGGTCCTCGGCGTTGGCGGAGATCTCGATCCCGTCATCACCGGACCACTTGATCTCCGCTCCGGTGCCCTTGAAGTCGTAGCGTTGCGAGATCTCGCGGGCCGCCTGCGAGAGGGCGTTGTCGACCTCCTGGCGGTCGATCTTGCTGACGATGTCGAACGACGAATCGGCCATCGTGGGGGGACCTCCATCCGATTTAAGTCTTTGGTCACTGCTGCGCTATCCTCGGCTGCGCCGCTGGCCCACCCTAGTAGGTCAGTGCGCATGGCAGGTTGTCCGAGCGGCCAATGGAAACGGACTGTAAATCCGTCGGCGTATGCCTACGCAGGTTCGAATCCTGCACCTGCCACCAACCAAGTTCCGCGTGAGCTCGACACCCAGCCCTCGCCGGTTGAGCCAGGTCCATCCCGAGTCCATCTCCTGCTCGGGACGTGACGGGGCGTTCGTACGATCTGGACCGGGAGCCGGGACCGGTTACTCGTGCAGTTCCCGGTAGGCGACGCCGACGCCCGCCGCCGTCATCGGCACCACCGCGACCACCACCCACCACGGAACGGCGACGGTGAGGCCCGAGGTCTGGCCGGTGAGCAGGTCGAGGTCGAGCAGCGGCACGGTGACCGCGGAGCAGAGGACCCCCAGTACGAGACCCGCGGCCGCTGACAGCACGATCGGCGCGACGAGGTGCCCGATCAGCAGTGGCCGCTCGTCGCGCCGTGACAACCCCAAGGTGCGCAGTCGGGAGAGCAGGGCCACTCGCCTCGAGGCACCCTCCGCCATCGCGACGAGGGATCCCAGCACACCCAGGATGATCAGAAGACCTCCGGTGACCAGTGCGAGCCTGATCAGGCCGTTGACCAAAGGGGCCTCACGGCGGTGAGCGAGGACGGCACGACGGTCCAGCACAGGCGACACCGCCCCCGCTTCGGCACGCACCTTCTCCAGCGCACCGGCGGCCCCGGGGCCGACTGACCAGATCGTGCCCGGAGGCGCTTCCTGACCAGTGGCGGCGAAGGCCGCGGCGTCGACCACCACGACCGGCCCCGACGTCGTGGCCAGTGCAGGCGCACGCCCCACCACCGCCAGGGTCACCTCGGCGTCCTGCCACGTGACGGTGAGCCTCCGGGGGGCGGACCCGAGACCACCCCCCACCAGCGCGGCCACCCTGGTGCCGTGCCGCTCGGACAGGAGCCGAAGCTGCGGGGCCGGGTAGGGCGTGTGCGACAACAGCCGGGAGTAGGCCGCAGAGTCGACGACCACGAGCCGGCCGACCACTGCCGACCCACCCGAGGAGGCCAGCACACCGTCAGCGACCCGCGCGGCGACCGAAGCCTTCACTCCCGGCGCGCGCGCCACCTGCTCTGCGAGCGGGACGAGCGAGGGTGACGGCTCCGCACTCAACCTCGCGTCGGCACCCACCGACCGCCAGGCGCCGGCGGACTGGCCCTGGTAGAGAGTCGACGCCACGATCGCTCCGCAGGTGAGCTGGGCGACCGCGAGGGCAGCCACGAGGAAGGGCAAGGGGCGCGCCGCCTCGGAGATCGCTCCGCTCACCGAGAAATAGGAGACGACACCCACCGAGCTGCGCAGCCTGGACCGGAGCCAGCCTGCCAGCACCGGCAACGTCCGTACGAGCGCCAAGGCGCCCACCACGATGGCCAGCGTCGGTGCGCTGACCGCCAACACGTCGACGGATGCGCCAGCACGCGCGCTCACCACGCCCCGCTGATGCAGCGCCAGGACCGCCGCGACGGCAGCCACCAGCACGGCGACCTCGACGACCACGCGGCGCAGCGATCGGGCCAGGACCAGGCGCCGTCGTGCCGCACGGTTCGCCGGGACCCTCCGTCCTGAGGTGGCCTGAGCCGCCACCCACACCCCCAGCACCGGTGTGGCCAGGATGCCGACCGCGGCCACCGGCAGCGTCCAGGTCCAGGCCACGGACCCGGCGAAGAGACAGGTGATCGCGACACCCGAAGCGGTGGCAGCCGCAGTGAGCAGGACCGACTCGACCAGCAGGGCGCCGGCGATGCTCCCGAGCCCGGCGCCCCGCTCGCGCGACACGACCAGCTCTGCGGCACGCCGACGCGCCAGCACCTGCGCAGTGAGCGCCAGCACGAGACCTGCGACCACGAGCAGCCCCAGCACCAGGACGGCCGCCTCCGCCCGGGCCGTCACCGCCTCGTCGTGGGCGCGCAGGAGGACCGAGTCGAGCTGACTGTCCCAGGCTCGCGAGGTGCCGGCCTCGGTGTTCACCGCCGGACTGGCCTTCAGACGCGTCACCGCCCGGGCCAGGGAGGCGGTGTCTCGCCACCGCAGGGACGCCGCGAGGGGCCTGAACGCCACCCGTCGCCTGAGATCGTCTGCGGGTACCGCCAGGGGCAGGTCGGGCAACGACTCCTCGCTCACCAACGCGGTCACCGAGACCCGCGACGGGTTCGCGGCCAGCCCGCTCGAACGGAGTAGCCCTGGCTCACCCTGCCAGGCCGCGTCGTCCGGGTCCTGGGCGCGGAAGACGCCGCTGACCCGGACCTCGACCTCGCGGAACTTCGTGTCCACAGCACGCAGTCGGTCGCCGGCGCCGACCCCGAGTCCCTCGGCCGCAGCCTGGGAGAGGCCCACCTGCACCGGCCACGGTGAGCTGCCAGTCGGCGCCGACGTAGGGCCGCCCCGGAGCGTCCCGCGTGGTTGCCTCCCCTCGGTCCAGATCACCCTCGGCACGCCATGCGACCCGGCTACGTAGGCCAGTCGCAGGTAGCGTCCCGGTCCGCCGCCGAGCAGGTGCAGCTCCGAGCTGGTCACGCTCCCGACCGGCGCACGCAGCGCCGAGGCCAGCAGTCTCGGCAGATCCACCCTGGCGAGCGCCATGTCCTGTCTCACCAGGTCGGCCGCGCGAGGGTTGCGCGTCGTCGTCTCGGGCTCCTGCGACGAGGCCGTCAACGTGCCTGCTGTCCCTGCCCCGGTCACAGCCGCTGCCACGGACCGGTCGGCCAGACGCTCAGACACCGGAGGTACGGCGGAGGCGAGCATCGCAGTGAGAGTGACGACGCCGGCCATCAGCAACAGCGCCGACAGGTCCGCACGGGCCCGGCCACGAAGGCTGGGCACGTGCAGCCGCGGGATCTCCACCTTCGGGACCTTCACGAGCCACCCAGCCGTGACATCGCGTCGTCCGAGCGACGTACGTGCACGGCCACGACGGCTGCCAGCGATACCAGGCACGCCAGCCCAACCCCGGCGACGACCAGGAGCTCCCCCGGCCACGGCCAGACCAGCTCGACGGCCGGCACCGGGGCCAGACCAGCGTCCGAGCGCACCAGCAGGCGCACGAGCGCCGCCGAGGCACCCGCCCCCAGCGTCGCACCCAGAAGGACCAACGTGATCACGATGGCGCCCTGCTGGCCGATCAACAGCCGCGTGACCATCCGCCGGCTCAGGCCGGCTGCGCGCAACCGGGCGATCTCGGTGGCGCGGCTCCGGAGCTCCGAGGAGAGGCGCAGGCCGGTGCCGGCGACCGCCAGCGACAGCGCGGCCAGCACCAGGATCACCAGGGCCGAGGGCACCATCACAGCCAACGGCCCCGCGGACAGGTGTTGGGCGACCTCACGGCGTACGACGACATCGCCCACCCCCAGCGCTCTCACCTTCGCAGCCGCGTCAGAGCGGGGCCGGCCCACCCACCACGTGTCGGTGATGGGTTCGAGACGTCCTGCGGCCAGCAGTGTGCGCGAGAGCATGTCCTGGTCGGCCAGCACAGCGATGCGGCCCGGCGCGGAGGGCACCGTCGGCACGATCGCCTCGACCCGGGCCGCGACAGCCACCCCTTCGACATTGACCTCGAAGGTCCCGCCGACCTTGACCCCGACCGACTCCTCGAGCTGGCTGGAGACTGCGACCGGGACCGCGGCGGGAGCCTCGAACGCGGTCGCCACCACGCGTGCTCCGGCGTACGGCAGGGCGTCCAGCGAGAGCTTGGCCCTGGTGACCAGGGACGTGGTGCGACCGCCGCTGGCGACCCGCTCCTGTGGCGCGGTGACGGGCGTGGGGCTCTGCCCCAGCGAGGCGGAAGCCCAGGCGACCTCTCGATCGGAAGCTCCCCCGGGTAGGCGCAGGGTGAGCTCGAGGTCTCGGGCCACGCCTGCCGCAGGAACCTCGGCGGTCGGCGACGTGCTGAACTCCAGCTGGAGGGCAACCACCTGCTGCCGCGCAGACGCCGGGAGCTGCAGTCGCACGACGTGCTCCCGGCCGTCCAGGGTGACGGAGTGGGTGGACACCGGGGTTCGCAGTCCCTGATCGCCTTGGACCACCAGTGTCGGGCTCACGCGAACGGCCGCGCCGCCGCCCTGGGACAGCGAGCCGGTGATCACGAGGCGATCGCTGCGCAGCGGCACGCCGATCACCCGGTTCGGCGCAGCGATCATCTGGCCGATCCGATTCCAGCTGCTTCCGGCAGGGGCGCGACCCCGCCACAGGTCCTCGGCCCGCCGTGCATCGGTGGCCACCAGGGTCGGCGCCGTTCCTGCTTCACCCACGTACCGACCGAGGGCCACAGGACGAGCAGTCACCGCCGACACCACTCCGCCGGTGGCGGCCGAGACCGCCTCCGCCTCGCCGATCGTGGGTGGCGTCGTCAGCGCGACCGACAGATCCGTGCCCACGCGCAGCGCCGCCTGGTCGTGCTGCGACTGGTCCCAGGTAGCGCCGAGGCAGAGCCCGAACGTCGCCGATGCGACACCGGCGACCACGAGCACCGACGCGGTCGCCGAAGGAGGGCGCCGAGCGGTCTCGACGACGGCCAGAGGCAGCAGCAGGCCGCGGGACCGGCCCACCGAACGGGAGACGAGGTGGAAGAGCGCCGGCAGCAACCGGACCGCGATCACCGCGGTCGCCATCACCCAGACGACCGGCGCGGCGATCTGCACGACGTCGCCGCTCGTGGCGGTGGCTGCCGGCTGCGAGTGAAGCTGCCACCAGCTCACGCCGACCAGGCCCGACAACAGGACCCCGATCCCTGAGCGTGCCGCCCGGGCGCCGCGAGGCGCCTCGGCGGCTGAACGTTCTCGTGGGCCTCGCAGCGCCGGCATCACCAGCGCAGCGGTGAGCACCACGCTGCCCAGGACGACAGCGGGAAGCAGCGTCGCAGGAAAGCCTGGCGGACGGTCCAGCCCGGCGCGGGTCATCATGGGAAGGTGGGTGAGCCACGCGTGCAGCAGTGCCGACACGGGAACGGCCAGCGCGACCGCACAGGCAGCGAGGAGCGCGCCCTCGCCCAGCGCCAGCGCCAGCAGCTGGCGGCGCCCGGCACCCATGGTGACCACCAGCTCCTGCTGCTCGCGCCGCTCCTGGGACAACGAGCGCCCGGCCAGGAGCAAGGCTGCGGCGGCCAGAGCCGTCCCCAGGAGAACGGTCACGACCACAGTTGCCCGGGAGGCAGCCTGCTGGGCGCGCACCCGCTCGAGCGTCCGAGGGAGCTCCGAGGCCACCCGCTCGATCTTCACCCGGTTCCCCACGGCAGCCGAGAGCCGCGGGTCGGCGCCTCGCAGGCTGGACGCGACCGTCTCCAGTGCCTGCCCGGTCACCGTGTCGAGCCGCGGACGTGCCGTGACCCCCAGCGAGGCGAAGCTCGAGCCGCTGGCCAACAGCGCGCCGGCGTCGACCTCGAACGGGCCGTACGCCGGTGCCTGCACGGCACCGTTGCTGTACGACGGGTCGAAGCCGACGCCCGAGAGCGGATCCTGCTGCCACCCCGCACGTGAGCGCGACCGGAAGGTACCCACGACCAGGATCGTGACCGGCCGCTCGACGAACTGCTCGTCGATCTCGCGTCCCAACGAGATCCGGCTGCCCAGGGACAGGCCCAGCCGGCGGGCGGCGGTCTCGGGGACCGCGGCCTCGAGATCATCCCCCCTCGACGAGGACGTGGGCCAGCGTCCCGAGAGCAGACGTGCGCGCTCCGCCAGGTCGTCACTGCTCGCCAGGTAGGCGAGGCGGTCGCTGCCGAGACGTCGCATGACCGAGACCGCTCCCGAGGAGGTCCGGGAGTCGAACGGGGCCAGGGTGCGCTCCACCACTCGTTGCGCGTCTCGTCGCACGCCGATCGCGTCCCCGTTGGCAACCTGCACCAGGTAGGCGGCCACCTCGGTGTCCTCGGGTGGCAACCGGCGTACCTCGGTCTGCAGCGCCTGCTCCTCGGAGACCGTCAACAGCAGGCTTCCCAGGCCGAGCAACGTCAATCCGGCGGTCATCAGCGCAAGCACCCCGAGCAGCAGCCTTCTCTGGGCCCGTAGCCGACGATGGACCAGGGTCAGCAACGAGTCTCCACCTTCACACCTGGAGGCGGCCGTCGGCGATGTGAACGACCCGGTCGGCCACCGACATCATCACCGGGTCGTGGGTGGACACCAGTGCCGTCACCCCCTCGGAGTCGACGATCGCTCGGAGCAGAGACATCACCGACAGACCCGTCTCCGCGTCGAGCTGCCCGGTGGGCTCGTCCGCCACCAGCAGTCGCGGCGAACCCGCCAGGGCGCGTGCGATCGCCACTCGTTGCTGCTGCCCGCCCGAGAGCTGGTCAGGGCGCTGGCCCGCGTGGTCACGAAGGCCGACCAGCTCGAGCAGGAGCGCCACCCGTGCCTCGCGCTCGGCCACCGGGGTACGACGCAGCCGCAACGGCACGCCGACGTTCTCGGCGGCAGTCAGCACCGGGATCAGTCCGAAAGTCTGGAAGACGTAGGACACCGTGTCGCGTCGCAGTCGACTCAGAGCATCCTCGTCGAGGTCGGTGACCAGCTGACCGTCCACGTGCACGGTGCCGGTGTCCGGGCGATCCAGACCTCCGATCATGTTCAGCAGCGTGGTCTTGCCAGAGCCGGATCGGCCCACCACCGCGACCATCTCGCCCCGAGCGACGTCGAGGGAGAGGTCGCGCAGGGCCTGGACCTCGGTCGGTCCGCGGCCGTAGGCGCGACCGAGTCCACGCGCGGAGACCATCGCGCCGTCGGCCACGTCCAGGGTCACGCGCCCTCACCGTCATCACGACGTACGGCGACGTGGTCGCCCTCCAGGGTCAGCCTCACCCGACGCGACAGCTCGAGCACGTCGCGGTACTCCACCGGCACCTGCACCCGCCCGGCCCGATCCATCACGGCGTACTCCACGGCCGCCACCTCGGCGGTGCCGTCGGCACCGACGCCCCGCCGCACCACCTCGCTGCTGGTCCGCCCGTCGCGGATGGCGACCGTGCGCTCCACCTGATCGCTGACGGCGGAGTCGTGGGTCACGATCACCACGGTGGCGCCGAGCTCCCGGTTCGCTGTACGCATGGCGGCGAACACGTCCTGGGCAGTGGCGCTGTCGAGCTCCCCCGTGGGTTCATCGGCGAGCAGCACACGGGGCTCGTTGGCCAAGGCGACGCAGATGGCCACGCGCTGCTGCTCTCCCCCGGACATCTCTCCGGGGCGCCTGTCGACGCAGTGCCCGACTCCCACCGCCTCCAACAGGTCGTGGGTCCTGGACCGCCGCCGGGCGCGGCCGACTCCGGCCAGGCTCATCGGCAGCTCGACGACCTGCGCGGCGGTCAGGTAGGGGACCAGGTTGCGCGACGTCTGCTGCCGGACGAACCCCACCACGTGTCGGCGGTAGCGCACGCGCTCGGAGCGTGACATCGCCAGCAGGTCATGGCCCGCCACCTTCGCCCGTCCGGCGGTGGGTGCGTCCACCCCCGCCAACAAGGAGAGCAGCGTGGACTTGCCCGACCCGGACGCCCCCACGATCGCGATCATCTCCCCCGATCGCACCAGCAGGTCCAACCCCTGCAGAGCCTGGACCTCGACCGCCTCCGTCTGGTAGATCCGCACGAGGTTGTCGCACACCACCAGCGCGTCGTGCCCGTACTCCGCACCACGGTGGGGAGCACTGGGGAGCGCGAACTCGGTGGGGGTCACTCGTGCCAACTTTCCCGGTGGGGCGACCGCACAGGTCACGGCCCATATCGTGGCACAGGAACGCACTCAGGTAGGCCTGTCCGACCTCGATACAGGCGGGGGTCCCGCACCTACCCGCGGGAGCTGGCCTGGGTCTCGACGATCGTCCAGACATGCTCGACAGCTTCACGATCCAGCAGGTCGGTGGGGAGGGTCTGCACCCAGTCACCGATGGCCGGGCCGGTCAGCACGGGGACTCCGTCGACGGTCTTGATCCGCTGCTCTTCGTCCCAGGTCTCGATCCCGGCACCCCACAGCACCACGAGCGGCTGGACGCGTACGCCGTTGAGGCGCATGTCGCGCAGCAGGTTCATGGACCGGGAGTCGGCTTGTGCCTGACCAGCGGCGCGACGCTCCTGCTGGCGCGCGTGCACGCTGTCGCGGTCGGCCATCCACTTGGTCTCGACGGCGTACACCCCGCCAGGTCCGATCAGGACGTGGTCGATGTCGCCGCACTTGTCCAGGAACTGGTTCACCACGCGCCAGCCCGGTCGCCTCAGCCTGCGCAGCTCGATGGCGGTCCACTGCTCGGCGTCGCCACCCAGGTCCGTGGTCGGTGCGCTGGTCGGCCGTGAGGTCTTCGTCGCCGTAGCCGTTCCCGGCGACGTCAAGGACCACAGGAGTCCGAGGACGGCGACGACCACCATTCCCAGGCTCACGGTCTTGAGCAGGGGCGACGGGGCGAGAGCGAAGGCGAAGATGCCCAGGGCGAGCGCGAGAGCCGAGAGGCCAGTCCAGACCTGCCAACGCTCCCGCAGGTGGCCGGCGGCGCGCTGCTTGGGGCGCGCGTCGGTTCGAGGCCACGACCCCGCCCTGACGCCAGCAGCGAGCTCGCGGACGCCGTGTCCGGTTCCGACTGCTTTCATGAGTGCCACGCTTGAAAGTGTCGCTGAGCCAGGGGACGAATGCTACTGAAACCGGAGAATTGGGGAAAATCGAGACCCCTGATGCTCGAGTGGTGCTAGTTCTTGACCGTCCGAGGCCCTCCAAAGAAGATCCGAGGTCGATGTCGAAGACGCCCGCCAGCCGTTCGACGTACGTGCGAGAAAGCAACTTCCCGGCAACCAGTAGGAGTGATGAAGATGCCGCGTTTCATGGGATTCGTGAGGATGGAAGAGAACATCGGTACGCCGCCGCAGTCGCTGTTCGAGGCGATGGACGCCCACATCGGCGAGCGGGCCGCGAGCGGTGTGTTCCTCGATGGGGGCGGGCTGTACGGGACTGAGGACGCCGTGAACTTCGTGGTCCGCCAGGGCGAGGTCAGCCGGGTCGACGGGCCGTATGCCGAGGCCAAGGAGGTCGTCGGCGGCTGGGCCATCATGGAGTACCCCGACCTCGAGGCGGCCATCGCCGACCAGCGGGAGTTCGCCGAGCTGCACGCGAAGCACTGGCCCGAGGTCACCGTGGTCGCGACCCTGCGCCAGATCTCCGACGGCCCGGACGCGCCCGAGGCCTGAGCAGCACTCACTACGCTGGCCTCGTGCCGGCGGAGACCAGAGCGGATGAGCCGACCGAGGCCATCGTCGCCGCGTGGCGGGCCGAGTCGGCCCGCCTCGTCGGCGCCCTCACCCGGATGACCCGGGACGTCGAGCTCGCCGAGGACCTCGCGCAGGACGCCCTCGTGGCCGCGCTCGAGCAGTGGCCCGCCACCGGCGTACCGGACAACCCGATCGCGTGGCTGATGGCCATCGCCAAGCGGCGTGCCATCGACCACTTCCGGCGCGCCGACAACCTGCGCGGCAAGGTCGCGGAGCTCGAGCACGCACGTCGTGGAGAGGAGGGGGAGATGCCCGACCTCGACGGCCAGGTCGACTACATCGAGGACGACGTCCTGCAGGCTGATCTTCCTGTCCTGCCACCCCTCCCTGAGTGCCGAGTCCCGGGCAGCGCTGACGCTGCGCCTGGTCGGAGGCCTCACCACGGGCGAGATCGCACGTGGGTTCCTGGCCACCGAGTCCACGATGGGCCAGCGCATCTCGCGCGCGAAGAAGACACTGTCCGCGGCTCATGCCGAGTTCGAGCTGCCCACGGGGGCGGAGCGGACCAGGCGTCTCGACGACGTGATGGCAGTGATCTACCTGATCTTCAACGAGGGCTACACCGCCACCGCCGGCGAGGACTGGATGCGTCCCGACCTGGCCACCGAGGCGATGAGACTGGCGCGCATGCTGTCGGCCGAAGCGCCCGACGAGCCTGAGGTGCTCGGGCTGCAGGCGCTCCTGGAGCTGCAGGGCTCGCGCATCGACGCCCGGCTCGATGAGCACGGTGCCCCGGTCCTGCTGGAGGCGCAGGACCGCACGCGGTGGGACCAGCTGCTGATCCGGCGTGGGCTGGCCGCACTCCAGCAGGCCGAGCAGCTCGCCGCGAAGGGTACGCCGGTGGGGAAGTACTTCCTGCAGGCCTCGATCGCCGCCCAGCACGCCAGCGCACAGCGCGCCGAGGACACCAACTGGCGTCGGATCGCGGCGCTGTACGACGTGTTGGCCGGAGCCGCGCCAGGACCGGTCGTCGAGGTGAACCGAGCGGTCGCGTACGGACGGGCGTTCGGCCCGGACGCAGGGCTTGCCGTCCTCGCGGAGCTGGAGCCAGGTGCGCTCGACGACTCGCCGCTGGTGCCGAGCGTGTACGGCGACCTGCTCGAGCGAGCCGGCCTGCACGCGGAGGCGAGCGAGGCCTTCACCGAGGCCGCCGAGCGCACCAGGAACGAGAGCGAGCGCTCCCTGCTGAGCCGCCGGGCCGAGGTGAATCGGTCTCGCGGGTCGAAGTCGAGGTGAATACCTCTTGATCTCGCCACCCGAACGGTCGCATCCTCAGTAGAGGAGGTCGTGATGTTGCCCTCGAGTGTCCCGGACGGCGTACCCGTCCTGTCCCGCGGCAAGCACCGCACGCCCCGACGTGGCGCGTGTTTCATGGAGTTCGCCTCGTTCCTCGCAGGGGAGCGGTGGAGCGACCATCCGTCGTGCACGAACCCCCTGCTGGCGCAGCTGGCCAGGCAGGTCAACGACAACCTCGGCGACGGGAACCGGCAGCAGCTCGTGCCGCTGATCCCGCTGGTCGTGGGCCGCCTGGGCGGCGAGCACACGTGGCTGACGCTGCCCGTGGCCGTCGCCGCCGGACCGATCCTGGACGTGCCCGAGGAGACGCAGCGCGTTCTCGCTGCGGGCCTCCTCGGCGCCGAGCGGTTGTGCCGCCAGGGCGGAACTGACCTGGCCGCGACCGAGCGCCAGGCCCGGGCCGCGCTCGACCTCGTTCCCGGCGCCGTCGAGTGGCTGGAGCGGCTCCGGATCGTCCCGCGGGTCACGCCACGCGTCTTCGCACGCCGCTGCGCCCCGACGATGATCCGCTGCGCGGTCGACGGCGTCGCGGAGAGTGGAGGTCGCCACCGCGACGAGCGTCTTCGGGCCCTGCTCGAGTCGGGCATCGCCGCGTGCCCCGGGCCAGTGGCCACGGAGGGCGTGCGCGACGTCGTGGATGCGGGCGCGCGACCCACCAAGTAACACCGAATAGGCCCACTTCGGGCCAATTGTCGTTATCACACCAGCCCCACAAACAACATGCGACACACCTCGGGTTTCCTGAGGTGCGACGAAAATCTCCTTACGATGACCGCATGGCGGACCCGTATGCCTCCGTCCTGGTCGTCCTGGGCATGGCTTGGGTCGTCAGGCAGTGCATGCGCGCCTCCGACAGCAGCGAGTTCACTGCCGTCCGGCGCCGGCGCTGGGTGTTCGTGTCGCTGGTGTCCTCCGTCGGAGTGCACGGCGTACTGGCTGGGCTCGGTCTCCTCGCCTGGGGCTGGGTGGCCCTCCCAGCCGCCCTGACCGGAATCTGGCTCGTGCTCTGCCGGGCGATGGTGGTGTCAACGAGCACCCGCGTCCCTGCGGTACGACGATGGTCGCCGGCGACCCTGGCCCTCAGCGCGGCCTCGATCCTCGCCTGCTGGATCGCGGTCAACCCCATGGGCCTGGACCACGACAAGGCGGAGGCCGCCACGGCCACCGCCCAGGCGCACGTCGAACCCATCACCCCGACCAAGGTGGCGCAGACGAACCCCGTGGCGCCCCAGGTGCGGGAGGCCCTTCAGCCAGAGGTGACAACGCGTGCCGCGTCGGTCACGAACCAGGCTGACGTCCCGGCCGCCGCCAAGGCTGCCCGTCGGGGAGGCGGACTCGTGATGGCGACCCGAGGTGCGATCGTCCTCGTCGGGGACAACGCGCACCTGACCGCCAACACCGGCCCGACCTCACGCAGTGGTGCCGTGGCGCTCGGTGTCGAGGACTCGGATCTCCGCGCAGGCGACTCCGCCGGAACCAAGGGCGGAGCCAAGGCCGGAGCCAACGCCGGAGCCAATGCCGGGCCCAGCCGGCGCAGTACGGCGGCGCCGACCTCGGGCCGTCAGAGCGCGGCAGGAACAGCTCGTCGGGAAGGTGCAGCATCACCAGCCCGCCGTCAGAAGGCACCGGCAGCGTCGGCGGCGCGGACCACCGAGGAGCCGAACGCCTCCCTCGCGCAGCTGGCCACCATGGGCAAGGGCCCCCGGTCGACCTCCCTCAGCGGTTTCGAGGACCACTCCGTCAGCGTTGCCGGAGACGACCAGATCGTCACCTACGACGACTCCAACGTGTTCATCAACCGCAAGGGGACGATCAACGCCAACACGGGTGACACCGACTCCAGCGGGCTCAACGCAGTCGACGTCGCCGGATCGACCGTGCGCGCCGGCAACTCCGGTGACAAGGAGGGCGGAGACGGGGAGTCGCTGGCGGAAGAGGCACTCTCGCCCGCCACCTCGTTCGACGAGCGCTCGTTCCCGTTGACCCAGGTTGCCCCGTCCGCACGAGCAGGCTCGGGGGCGGCGTCGCGTGAGGTGGACGAGGACGACGCGGAGGAGACCGAGAGCGGAGACCCCGTGGTCAAGCCGCGCGAGGGCGATACCTACGGGACCGTGTCGGACGAGGGTGCCTCGACCGCGACCGGGAAGAACAGCTTCGTGATCGGCGCCGACGGGTTCGACGACGTCTCGATCCGGACCCACGGGCGCAACGACATCGTCACCTACGACGACTCCAACGTGGCGATCGGCGGCGAGGGCAAGGTGAACGCGCAGATCGGCGACAGCGACACAGGCGGTGGAGTGGTCATGGGGATCAAGGACTCCGACGTACGCGCCGGGTGCGAGGGCGACCTGTGCTACTCGGCGAACCCCGCCATCACCATGGCGGCTCAGATCCTGCGGTCGTCCGGCATGCACCTGACGCGGGCGCAGCGGAGCCAGCTGATCGACCTCGTGACCAGCGAGTACTCGTCGGGTCAGTGGGTGCACGAGCGGACTCCCCGCTCGCGGGCCGACTAGACCGGCGCGTCGATGCCCGTAGGCAGAGGTTTGGCCCCCTACGTCCGGGTCACTCTCGGCCAAACCGGTCTCCCTCGCCGAGCGACTGGTGTCGCGCATGACGCAACCGTTGACACCCATGCGCAACACCCAGAAGTGTCCTGGGCAGCGGGGGTTCCTCCGCAGGCGAGGGGAGCACCGGATGCGCACGACTCGAGTTCTGGCCATGGTGACCGCGACGGCGGTCGCCGCGGCACTGTCAGTGAGCGGGGTGAGTGCCAGCGGGAGTCCCTATCCGCCGAAGCCGAGCACGTCGGCCGACCGGGTGCTGATCGTGCTGTTCGACCAGATGCTCCCGCAGTACGCCGACCAGTTCCGGATGCCGAACTACCGGAAGCTCCGCGGCGCCGGGACCAACTACAAGCAGGCCTACCTGGGCTACATGGCCTCGGAGACGGTGCTCGCGCACAACGTGATCACCTCCGGCCTCTACCCGAAGAACATGGGCTACACCGACGAGGCCTACCGCGATGTCTCCGACGTCTTCGGCAAGAACTGCGACCCGGTCACCTTGGTCTGCTCGCCGCAGATGCACATCACCGGGGACCTGAGCCTGGCCGACTTCGCGACCATCGAGAAGAACCACGGCAAGACCTACCCGAAGCTCGCGGACTACCTGCACAAGGCGCACCCGGGCAGCAAGTTCATCACCGTGGGCGAGAAGTCCTACGCCGTGGAGGCCGCCACCGGCGAGACCGGCGACATCGCCGTACGACTGTCCAGCCGACGCAGCGACGTGACCAGTGACGCACCGACCGGGTGCCGCAACCTGTCGATCCCGGGAGTCCCGGGCAACGGGCAGTGGCGATCGCCCGCAGGCAAGGCCGTGCCGGACTACCTGACGCTGCCCGACAAGACCGACCCGAAGCTGTGCGGGCGCTACTTCATCAACGCTGACAAGAACAACGACTACGGCACCAAGGCGGCGTTCCCCTCCTGGCTCTACCCCAACGAGGGCAACCGGACCGTGCCGGGCAACGACCCCGAGCACCTCGGTGGTGACACCTGGGCCGCGGACGCCGCGATCGAGATGATGGGCAAGGAGAACTGGTCGGGCATGTTCGTCACCCTCGCCGGCATCGACAAGGCCGGTCACATGTGGGGAGCCCAGGCCGACAAGGCACCGAAGCACTGCACGACTCTCGCCGACCAGACGCACGTGAAGTGCAACGCCGAGAACGCCGACGTCCAGCTCGGCAAGATGCTCGCCGCGGTCAAGAAGGTCGATGCCAAGCGCGGCGGGAAGACCCTGGTGGTGCTCACGGCCGACCACGGCGCGACGTACGGCCAGCACTTCTACGGCAAGACGGCGGCCGGCGACGGCGACAGCAACTGGTACTACGCGCCGCCGGCGCTCGGCGTCTGGGACGCCGGCTCGGCAGCCACGGCGCCGGACAAGGTGACCTACTCCAGGCCGTCACCCGCCGTGGCCCAGCTCAACGCCGACGGCAACGTGCAGTTCTCCTACCAGTCGACGGCGATCGAGTCCTGGCTGATCGACAACTCCTTGGCCAAGAAGAAGCAGGGCGCCGCGAACATGCAGAAGATGCCCGGCGTGATCGCGTCGTACTACCGAGTGGGCGACCACTTCAAGCTGCACGGCGCCAACGCGATGACCTCCTCGGAGCGCTCCTGGTGGAAGGCCCACGGCCAGGAGATCGTCAACACCATCGCGGGTGACGACGGGCCGGACGTCGTGGGACTGGAGCACGACCGCAGCAGCTATGGGGTGTACGGCGACCACGGCGGCGCGCAGGAGACCGTGCAGCGGGTGCCGATGGTGTTCTGGTCACCCGGGATGAAGGGCGACACGACCAAGGAGTCCTTCCGCACGACGGACGTGATGCCGACGATCCTGAAGGCCATGGGGATCAAGGCGATCACGAAGATGGACGGCAGGGCGCACTCGCTGGGGCACTGAGGGCACCGGGCTTTCGCCTCGATCCGGGCACAGCGGCCGGATGTGCAACTCTGAGATGCAGTTCCGAGCCAGCTCATTCCGCGGTTGTGACAAGCCCTGTCGCACATCCCGGCTACGTGACCTGCCGGAACTGCAACGAGGTGTTGCACAACCCGACGAGACGAACCGGCCTGGGCGGCCACGGCGCTACTAGGGTCGACCCATGGTCTACACGAGCGACTATCCGATCTTCTCGGTCACGGTTGACGTGGTCTGCCTGACTGCGAAGGACGACGACCTCCAGGTGCTCCTGGTCGAGCGCGGCGGCGAGCCGTTCAAGGGCAAGCTGGCCTTTCCCGGTGGGTTCGTCGAGATCGACGAGGACCTGGAGGCAGCGGCCCGGCGGGAGTTCCAGGAGGAGACCGGGCTGGAGGCGCTGCAGGAGATGGAGCAGCTCGCGACGTACGGCGCTCCCGACCGCGACCCCCGAGGGCGCACGGTGAGCATCACGCACCTGGCCCTCGTCGCCGAGCCCGAGGAGCCGACCGGGGGATCGGATGCTGCGGCCGCCGGTTGGTACGACGTGGCACCGCTGCTCGCCGACGAGAAGTCACTCGCCTTCGACCACCACCTGATCCTGACCGACGCAGTGGAGCGTGCCCGTTCCAGGCAGGAGACGTCATGACCGAGCTAAACGTCCTCGGCGAGGAGCTCCAACCGTGCGGCATGGACCCGGTCACCGGGTTCTTCCGCGACGGGTGCTGCGCGACTGGGCCGGAGGACCTCGGCAGCCACACCATCTGCGCCGTCGTCACGGCGGAGTTCCTCGAGCACCAGCGCAGCATCGGCAACGACCTGTCGACGCCGATGCCGCAGTACCAGTTCCCCGGGCTCGTTCCCGGTGACCGCTGGTGCGTGACCGCAGCCAACTGGGCTCGCGCGCACAACGACGGGGCGGCGGCGCACGTGGTGCTCGCGTCGACCAACCAGGCGGTGCTGGAGCTGGTGCCGCTCCCGGTGCTGCGGGAGCACGCCGTCGACGTGCCCAGCGACCCGAGCGCGCTGGGGTAACGCGAACCAACCCCGTGGCGAGCACCGGCTGGTACGTTCCAGCGGCGGCCGCGAGGCGCACTCATCCGACCGGGAGAAGGGCGTGCATGTCTGATCTCCGTACGACGGTCGCCGACGCGGCTCGAGGGCTGGCCGAGGCCGGACTGCTGATCGGCACCGCCGGCAACGTGTCCGCCCGCGACGGCGAGAGAGTCGCAGTCACGGGCACCGGCGTCGTCCTCGGAGCATGCACTCCTGAGCAGGTGACCGTCGTCTCGACGAGCGGTGACGTGCTCGAGGGCAGCCTGCTGCCGACCTCGGAGCTCGACCTCCACCTGGGGGTGTACGCCGACACGGGGACCGCGGCCGTCGTACACACCCATGCGCCGTACTCGACCGCGATCGCCTGTGTGCTCGACGAATTGCCGGTCGTCCACTACCAGCAGATCCTGCTCGGCGGGGCGATCCGGGTCGCGCCGTACGCCACCTTCGGAACGCCCGAGCTCGCCGCCCACGTACGCGCCGCCCTCGAGGGACGGCAGGCCGCACTGATGGCCAACCACGGGTCGGTGGCCGTGGGCAGCGCGATGGCGAAGGCGGTCGAGCACGCGCTGCTGCTCGAGTGGCTGGCCACCTTGCACCACCGCGCGAGCGCCCTCGGCACCCCGCGCGTCCTCACCGAGGAAGAGCAGGTCGACGTGATCACGCAGGCCCTCAACCGCAACTACGGCAGCACCCAGGAGAACCCATGAAGATCGCCACCGTCGGCGTCCACGTGCTCGACACCCACGTCACCGGCATCGAGTCGATCCCGCCCGGCTCGGACGGCCAGCTCGTCGAGTCGATCAGGTTCTCGCCAGCAGGCACCGCCGGAGGGACGGCCGTGATCCTGGCCCGGCTCGGTGCCGAGGTGCACACCTTCGGCGCCGTCGGCGAGGACCCGATCGCGGCCAGCCTGCTGGCGATGCTCGAGCGCGAGGGCATCGACATCAGCGGCCTGGTGCGCAAGGCCGAGCAGACCTCCTCCTCGGTGATCCCGGTGCGACCCAACGGCGACCGACCGGCCTGGCACTGCATCGGCGCCAACGGCGCCTTCACCCTCGACGACCTGGACCTGTCCGCGCTCGAGGGCATCACCCACCTGCACCTCGGCGGCCCCGAGTTCCTCGGCGGCGAGGCCGCGGGCAAGCTCCTCGCGCACGCCCGCGAGCTCGGCGCGACCACCTCGCTCGACATCCTCGCGCCCGGCGACCCGGACATGCTCGCCTGGATCGCCGACGCGCTGCCGCACACCGACTACCTGCTTCCCAACGACGAGCAGGTGCTGGGCTTCACCGGCGCCACCTCGCTCGAGGACGGAGCGAAGGCGCTGGTCGCCGCCGGCGCCGGCTGCGTCGCGGTGACCCAGGGCGCGAAGGGTGCGCTCGTGGTGACGGCCGACGAGACCATCGCGGTGCCGGCGTACGCCGTCGAGGTCGTGGACACGACCGGCTGCGGTGATGCCTTCTCCGCCGGCTTCCTGCGCGGGCTCTCGCTCGACCGCGACCTGCGTGGTGCCGCCACGCTCGGTTGCGCCGCCGCGGCCCAGGTGGCGCAGGGGCTCGGTACGGACGCCGGTTCCTACACGCTCGACTCCGTCCTCGAGTTCGAGAAGAGCGCCGCCACCCGCTGACGGGTATCTGCCACTGCGCGGATCTCTCCTCTCCTTATTCAGGCCGAACGGCCCATGGACAAAGGAGAAAGTCATGCACACGACCACCACACCCAGGTTGAGGCGCCGCCTCGTCGCGGCCAGCGCGACCCTCGCTGCGACGGCCGCCCTCGGGCTCGGCGTCACCGCCGCACCCGCCAGCGCGATGCCCAACAACCCCTGTTCCAACGCGCGGGCACACTTCCGGGCGATGATGAACGAGGCCCGCTTCTGGATCGGCGCGGCCGACTCTCTCGCGGCCGGCGGGTACGACGCGAGCGCAGCCGCCGCGTCCAACGAGGCCAACTTCTTCCTGGGCCAGGCAGGAGACGCCCTCAACGAGATGTCGGGGGCGTGCTGACGGCAACAGCGGTGGCGGCGGCGATCGCCCTGGTTTCGAGACGCTCGCTGGCGCTCGCTCCTCAACATCGGGGCGTCAGCGCTTGATCTTCTCGCCGTCCGGGTCGTACGGCGGCCTGAAGGACACCGAGACCGGGTGCCGGGTCCCGTTCACGTCGACCTCGAAGCCACCTTCGAGCACCCAGTCGCGGCTCACCGGGTCGCCGCCAGATGACCAGACATAGGCCAGACCGACGCAGGCGCCGAGGGTCTCGCCCCACGCAGCGGAGATCACCTGGCCGGTGGGTACGCCGTCACGCAGCACCAGCTCGCCGCCCCAGAGCATCGGGTCGGGACTGTCGACGACGAACGAGACCAGGCGACGCCGAGGACCGGAGGCCTTGACCTTCTCGACCGCAGATCGGCCCAGGAAGTCGATGTCGGTCTTCAGCTTGCAGGTGAACAGCAGCCCCGCCTCGACCGGCGTGATGTCGGGCGTCAGCTCGCGGCCGAAGGCGCGGTAGCCCTTCTCCAGCCGCATCGACTCGATCGTGTAGTAGCCGCCGTTGGCGACGCCGAGGTCCTCGCCGACCCGGAAGAGGTCCTCGTAGACGCCGACCGCGAACTCGGCCGGCACGTACAGCTCCCAGCCGAGCTCGCCGACATACGTGATCCGGGTGGCCCGGACCGTCGAGTAGCCGAGCGAGATCTCCTGGCTGGTGCCGAACGGGAACGCCTCGTCACTGAGGTCGGTCCGCGTCAACCGGGCGAGCAGCTCGCGGGAGCGGGGGCCCATCACCCCGAACACGGCGTACGACGACGTCACGTCGACCAGCGTCGCTCGATGGGATCCGATCCGCCGACCGATGTGGTCCTTGTCGCGCTCGGTCGTCGCGGAGCTGCTGACGATCAGGAACTCCTCGTCGCCGGTGCGGGTGAGAGTCACGTCGGACTCGTAGGTGCCGCGCTCGTTGAGCATCCCGGTGTAGACGGTCCGTCCGATCGGGACGGCGACGTCCGCGGTGCACAGCCACTGCAGCACGGCCTCGGCGTCGGGCCCGATCAGCTTCAGCTTCGAGAACGACGTCTGGTCGAAGAGCGTGACCTGCGAGCGGGTGTTCGCCTGCTCGGCGGCCGACCAGGGGAGCCAGTTCTGCTTGCCCCACGAGTAGTCGATCTCGGGACTTTCGCCCGCAGGGGCGAAGAAGTTGGCGCGTTCCCAGCCCATCCGGCTGCCGAAGTTGGCGTTGGCACGGACCAGCTCGGCGTAGACGGGGGAGCGGCGGAACGGCCGCGCAGTGCTCATCTCGCGGTTGGGCCAGGGGATCGAGTAGTGCAGCCCGAGGACCTCGGCGACGCGGTCGTGCAGCCACTGGTTGTTGCCGTTGAAGGCGGCGAAGCGGCGGATGTCCACGGCGGTCAGGTCCATCGTGGGCGAGCCCTCGACGATCCACTCCGCGAGCGCCCGGCCGGCGCCACCGGCCGATGCGATGCCGACGGAGTTGAAGCCCGCGCCGACGAAGAAGTTCCGCACCTCCGGCGCCTCGCCGAGGATGAACTGGTTGTCGGGCGTGAAGCTCTCGGGTCCGTTGTAGAACTTGCGGATCCCGGTCTCCTCGAGCACGGGAATCCGCAGGATCGCGTTGTCCATCAGCACCGAGAAGTGGTCCCAGTCCTCGTCGAGCAGCGCGAACTCGAACGGGTAGGGAATCTCGTCCGGCGACACCCACGGCTTCGCGTCGGGCTCGAACCCGCCGACGACCAGGCCGCCCACCTCCTCCTTGAAGTAGGTGTAGCCGTCAGGGTCCCGCAGGACCGGCAGGTCGGGGTGGATGCCCTCGAACGGGTCGGTGACGACGTAGAAGTGCTCGGCGGAGTGCAGCGGCACGTTGACGCCGGCCAGCGAACCGACGGCCTTCGCCCACTGGCCCGCGCAGTTGACGACGATCTCCGCCTCGAGGTCACCCGCGTCGGTGCGTACGCCGGTCACCCGTCCCTCGGCCACGTCGACGCCGAGGACGCGGGTGTGCTCGAAGACCTGGGCGCCGCGCTGGCGGGCACCTCGAGCCAGGGCCGCGGTCAGGTCGGTCGGGTTCGCCTTGCCGTCGCCGGGCAGCCAGATCGCGCCGACGAGGTCGTCGACCTGCATCACCGGGTAGCGCTCGAGCGCCTCCTCCGGCGAGAGCAGCTCGCACTCCAGGTCGTACGCCGCAGCGCTGGCCGCCGTACGCCGCAGCTGGGTCATCCGGTCCTCGGTGCGGGCGACCGTCACGCCTCCGCAGCGCTTGAACCCGGCCGACAGGCCGACCTCGTCCTCGAGCTCGGAGTAGAGCTGGGTCGAGTACTGCACGAGCCGGGTCCCGCTCTCGTTGGCGCGCAGCTGGCCGACGAGACCGGCCGCGTGCCACGTCGTACCGGAAGAGAGCTCGCCCTGCTCGATCAGCACGAGGTCGGTGACGCCGAGCTTGGTCAGGTGGTAGGCCACGCTGGTGCCGATGACGCCGCCGCCGATGACGACGACCCGCGCCCTGCTCGGGAGCTCAGCCATCACGCCTCCTCGGTCGCCTGCGAGAGCAGCCGCTCGAAGTCCGGTCCCTCGAACTCAGCGACGGCCCGCTCGTACTTCTCCATCGCCCACCCCCAGAAGTCGTAGTCGATCGTGCTCGCCGAGTTCTGGATGCATCCCCACAGCGTCCAGCCGTACTTCGCCATCAGTGCCCACAGCCTGACCCGCGCCACCCGGTGCCGGGTCAGCTGCCCGTCGTACGCCTCGACCAGCTCCTCGAGCTGGTCGAGCGACAGGTTCGGCTCGCTCCACAGGTTGCCGAGCTCGAAGGCCGACTCGTTGTTGCCGGCGTACTCGTAGTCGATCAGCCACAGCTTCTCGCCGTCGTCGATGAAGTTCCCGGCGAGCAGGTCGTTGTTGCACGGCACGGAGTCGCCCGGGGTCGACCGGAGGACCTGCTTGATCTGCTCGACCTGGTCCTCGAACTCCGCGTAGCGGTCCGGCAGCCGGAAGCCCCGCTCGCGCACGGTCGCCAGGTAGGTGCGCTGGCGGTCGAACATGTCGAAGTCGTTCACGAAGCGTGGTCCCTCGTGCAGCTGCCGGCAGGCCGCGGCCACGCGGAGGAGCTGGCCGTCCTTGCGCAGGTCGTCGTCGGTGAACGACCTGCCTCCCAGGAACCGGATCACCAGCAGACCCGGGTCCTCGACGTACTCGATCACCGGGGCGCCGACTCCCGCGCTCGCTGCGGCCCGCGAGTTCAGGTGCTCCGAGTGCCGGTCGATCAGGAGCAGCTCGCTGCCCGGCTGGGGGATGCGTACGACGACCGTCGCATCCGCCGTCGTCACCTTGAGGTTCACGTTGGTCAGGCCGCCGGGGAGCTTCTCCACCTGACGCTCACGACCCTGGAGGCACTCGACCGCGTCGAGCTCCTGGGAGTAGTCCGGTTCGGACGTCATGGCTCCTCTTCCAGCTGCTGCTCGTCAGATCGGCGGACACCGGCCGCGCGCTAGGAACGAGACTAGGCCGGTCGCCGGGAACCTATTGACAGTCCCGGGCCAGAGTGTCAGTCTGCAACTCGTTCGGACCCGTACAATCTCCCATGGAGGCCACCGTGAGCCTGCCCCCCGCCCCGCCGGAAACCGAAGGCACCTCGCTGCGCGAAGGGCGGTTGGGAGTCGTCGGCATCGTCTTCTACGTCATCGCCGCGGCCAGCCCCCTGGTCGGCATGACCGGAGCCCTGCCCGTCGCGATCGTCCTCGGCAACGGTGCTGCCGTCCCCGGTGCCTACCTGGCCGTCGGGATCGTGCTGCTCCTGTTCAGCGTGGGCTATGCGGCGATGAGCCAGCGGGTCACCAACACGGGCGCCTTCTTCGCCTACGTCGGTCGCGGGCTGGGCATCGGCCCGGGTGTCGGCAGCGCCTATGTGTCGCTCGTGGCCTACCTCGCCATCCAGCTCGCGATCTTCGGGTTCTTCGGGGCCGTGATGGCCGGCCAGATGGACGCCAAGCTCGGGATCGACCTCTCCTGGTGGGTGTGGACACTGCTGGCCTGGGCCGTCGTGCTGCTGCTCTCCGCGTTCAGCGTGGACGTGGGCGCCAAGGTGCTCGGCGTGCTGATGCTCCTCGAGCTCGCCTCGCTGCTGCTCGTGTCGATCGCGGTGTTCGTGCAGGGCGGTGGGCCGGACGGTGTCGACATCGGCGCCTCGTTCGCGCCGGACAAGATCCTTGTCGGTGGCCTCAGTGGCTCCGCCGGCATCGCGTTGGCGTTCGCGTTCGCCTCCTTCATCGGCTTCGAGGCAACCGCGATCTACGGCGAGGAGTCGAGGGATCCCAAGCGCACGGTCCCCGCGGCGACCTACCTCGCGGTCACGATCATCACCCTGCTCTTCGCCGTCACCACGTTCGCCGTGGTCTCCGCGCTCGGTGCCGCGAACGTGGTCGACGAGACCGTCAAGCGCTCCACCGTCGGCGGAGTGCCCCTGGCCGACTCGGCGCAGGTCATCTTCTCGGTGGCCCGTCAGTACGTCGGCGGCTGGCTGGCCGACGTGATGAGCTGGCTGGTGCTGAGCAGCCTGTTCGCCGGGATGCTCGCCTTCCAGAACTCCGCGGCTCGCTACTTCTTCTCGATGGGTCGGGCCGGCGTGCTTCCCAAGCGCCTGGACCGCGTCAACACGGCAGGCGCCCCACTGCTCGGCTCGATCGTGACCTCGGTGATCACCGGTGTCGTGATCGTGCTGTTCGCGGTGACCGACAAGGACCCCGTGCTCAACATGTTCTTCTGGTTCAGCGGCCTGGCCGTCGTGGCGATCGTCCTCGTCGAGTTCCTCGTCTGCTTCGCGGTGATGGCGTTCTTCCGACGGCACCCGCACGAGCTCAGCATCTGGAAGACGACCGTGGCCCCGATCCTGGCCGCGATCGGGCTGCTCGTCGGCGAGTACCTGCTGATGTCCCGCTTCGGTCTCCTCGCCGGCACCGTCGCCGACGGCGTCGACCCGAGCACGCAGTCGTGGGGGCTCAACTTCCTCGGCTACACGCTGATCCTCCTCCCGTTCGTGGTGTTCGTGCTCGGGGCCGTCGTGGGCACCGTCCGCCGTCGCGGTGAGAACGCCTCCGCAGTCGCTGACCTCGTCGGTTAGGAGCGCGCACGTGGCTGGACCGGTGCGGCTGCTGATGATCCTCAGCGAGAACTGGACGCTCACCTCGGGGCGCGACCTGCCCGAGCTGGTGCGGTGGGCGCAGGTGGCTGAGGACGCCGGCTTCGACGCGGTGATGATCAGCGAGCACGTGGTTCTCGGGCCGGACGCCAGTGCCAACGGCGTGATGGGCAACCCACGGGACTACGCGATGCCTGGCAACCAGGACCCCGACATGCCGTGGCCGAACTCGTTGATGCTGCTGTCGGCGATGGCCTCGGTCACCGAGCGGCTGCGGTTGGTCGCGGGCGCCATCATCGCGCCGCTGCGGCACCCGCTGCTGCTCGCCCGGGAGCTCGGCACGCTGGACCTGATCAGCGAGGGTCGGCTCGTCGTACAGCCGACCGTGAGCTGGAGCAGGGACGAGTACGCCGCCCTGGGCGTCCCGTTCACCAAGCGCGGCAAGATCCTCGACGAGCAGCTCGAGGTGCTGCGACTCGCCTGGCAGGGTGGTCCGTTCTCGTTCCACGGTGAGCACTTCACCTTCGACGACGTCAGTCTCGAGCCGCGTGCGTACCGGTCCGACGGTCCCCGGTTGTGGTTCGGCGGCCAGGGGATGAGCCCGCCCCTGCTGCGTCGACTCGTCCGGCACGGCCATGGCTTCCACCCCCTCGGGGTGCCCGGCCCGGACGACGTGGATCGGCTGGCGAAGGGGATGGCAGAGGCGGGCCGCGACATCGCCGAGCTGGAGTTCGTCGGTGGCACCCGGGCCGTCTTCCCCGACGACGAGTCGACGGCCGATCTGGGGCAGGCGATGGAGCCGATCCGTGAGCAGATCGACGCCGGCTTCACGACGTTCTGCGTCAAGCCCTCGCAGTTCATCGACGACGCCGGCGACCTGCCTGCGTTCTGCCGCGACGTCGTACGCCGGGCCGAGGCGATGGCCTCCTGAGGGGGTTGCCAGTGCCACACCGTCCGTCTATCGTTCGTATCCTAACGACTTTGACCAGCGCGCCGCCGAGTCCGAGGAGGACCAGATGACCGAGCACGAACCCGTCCCGCTGAGTGAGGTCGACCTCTCCGACCTCGACCGCTTCCGGGACGACCTGGCCTGGGGCCAGTTCGACACGCTGCGCCGCGAGGACCCTGTGCACTGGAGCGAGGAGCCCGGCGGCCGCGGCTTCTGGTCGGTCACCCGCTACGACGACATCTGGGCCGTCGACAAGGACACCGAGGGCTTCACCTCTGACGAGTTCGTCAACCTCGAGGACGTCGACCCCGAGTTCAGGGACCTGCGTCGCTCGATGCTCGAGACCGACGGCCCTCGGCACCAGGCCATGCGCTCGCTCATCGCGCGGGAGTTCAGCCCCCGCAACCTGATGAAGAACTACGAGGGCTTCCTGCGCGAGCTGACCAAGCAGACGGTCGACGAGGCGCTCGAGCACGAGGAGATCGACTTCGTCGAGAAGATCAGCGGTGACTTCCCCATCCAGGTGCTGGCGCGACTGCTCGACGTGCCGAAGGAGGACACCGGCCAGCTGATCGCGTGGGGCGACGAGATGGTCGGGAACACCGACCCGGACTACACGAAGTTCCCGTTCGACTCGCCGGAGAGCGAGAAGTACAAGCACCTGCCGTTCCGCTCTCCCACGACTCAGGAGGTCTTCGACTACGGACGGGCTCTGCGTGATGGTCGCAAGGGAGGCGAGGGCACGGACCTGGTCAGCATCCTCGCCAACAAGCTCCCCATGGACGGGGTCCCGCTCACGGACACCGACTTCGACAACTATTTCCTGCTCCTGGTCATCGCGGGGAACGAGACCACGCGCCAGGCCATCAGCAACACGATGCTCGGCCTGATGCGGCAACCCGATCAGCTGCGAGCGATGCAGGAGGACCCCTCGCTCATCGCGTCGGGCCTCGAGGAGCTGCTGAGGTGGGCCAGCCCGGTCTACCACTTCCGCCGTACGGCGACCCGTGACGTGGAGATGCACGGGAAGACGATCCGCGAGGGCGACAAGGTGGTGATGTGGTTCGCGTCGGGCAACCGCGACGAGTCCCATTTCCCCGACCCTTACGCCATCGACGTCACCCGGCCGAACGTCGACCACCTGACCTTCGGCAAGGGCAGCCCGCACCTGTGCCTGGGCAACGGCCTCGCCCGGATGGAGGTCCGGCTGATGTTCGAGGAGCTGCTGCCCCGCCTGTCCAGCATCGAGCTCGGCGGTGACGTCACCCGGGTCCGGTCCAACTTCGTCAACGGGATCAAGAAGTTCCCCGTCGTCGTCAAGCAGCGCTGAGCAGACATCGAAGAGCAGAGGGAGAAGACATGACGACCGGATACCTGTGGGACGAGATCTTCGGCTGGTACGACACCGGCAGCGGATCGCTGTTCCCCGCGGACCCGCTGGCGGGTCTCCAGCCCATCGCCCACCACGTCGCGCACCCGGACACCAAGCGCCGGATGCACGAGCTGATCTGCGTGTCCGGGCTGATCGACCACCTCACCCGGATCGACCCACGTGAGGCCACCGACGAGGAGATCCTCCGCGTCCACACCGCCGACTACCTCGAGCGGATCAAGCGTGACAGCCAGCTGCCCAAGGGCGGGGACGCCGGCGACGGGATCTCTCCCTTCGGCAAGGGCGCCTTCGAGATCGCCGCACGCGGTGCCGGTTCGGCGATCGCGATGACCGAGGCGGTCGTCTCCCGCACGGTCGACAACGGCTACGCCCTGGTCAATCCGGCCGGTCACCACGCCATCCCCGAGACGGGCATGGGCTTCTGCATCTTCAACAACGTCGCCATCGCCGCCAAGCACGCACGCGCTGCCCTGGGCGTGGGCAGGGTGGCGATCGTCGACTGGGACGTCCACCACGGCAACGGGGCGCAGGCGATCTTCGCCGAGGACCCGGACGTCCTCACGATCTCCCTCCACCAGGACCGTTGCTTCCCGCCGAACTCGGGCCTGGTCGAGGACCGGGGCGTCGGAGCCGGCCGCGGCTACAACATCAACATCCCGATGCCGACCGGCACCGGCGACGACGGCTACAAGTACGCCGCCACGCAGGTCATCGGGCCGGCGCTCGAGGCGTTCGCACCCGAGCTGGTCATCGTCGCGAGCGGCTTCGACGCCAACGCGATGGACCCCCTGGCCCGGCAGCTGATCACCACGCGCGGCTTCATCGCCCTGACCGAGACCGTCCTCGCCGCCTCCCCGGCGTCGGTGGAGGGTCGGCACGTGTTCGTCCAGGAGGGTGGCTACAGCCCTGTCTACGTGCCGTTCTGCGGCCTCGCGACCATCGAGACCATGGCCGGAGTGCACGTCCTCGACGACGCGATCCTGCCCGTCGTCGGCGGCATGGGAGGCCACGACCTCGAGGCGCACCAGAAGGCGCTGGTCGACCAGGTGGCGACGTACGTCTCCGACCTCTGAGCGGCTAGGCGCCCAGGAGCGGTGGCAGGCGGCGTGAGTGGGCCGTCACGCGGTCCCAGCCCTCGGCCAGGTCCAGCAGTCCCCGGTCGTCGTGGTTGCGACCGATCACCTGGAGACCCATCGGCAGCCCGGCGTGGCTGAACCCGGCCGGTACGGCGAGGGTCGGCGCGTTGAGCAGGGTGCCGATCGCGCTGACCTCCATCCAGCGGTGGTACGACGACATCGGGGTGCCCTCGATCTCCGTGGGCCAGTGCTCGTCCTTGTCGAAGGGGAACAGCTGCGCGGTCGGCAGCACCACGTAGTCGTAGGTCTCGAACAGGGCTCGGAACGCGTCGTACATCGCGGTCCGCTTCACCGAGCCGTTGTAGGTGTCGAGCCCGGTGATGGCCGGGTTCCCGTCGGCTCCGGCGAGCAGGCCCTCGACCTCGTAGATCGCCTCGGGCTTCATCGCAGTGCGAAGCGTCGGGTCGTCGTAGTGCGGCTTGAGGGCGCCGCCCGCCAGCCAGTGCCGGAGGACGAGCCACGTCGGCCACAGGTCCTCGTTGCCAGCGAAGCCGGGTGCTGCCGGCAGCGCGTCGACGTCCTCCACCTCCAGGCCCAGCCGCGAGAAGCCGCCCAGTGCCTCGCGGCAGACACTCAGCACTTCGCGCTCCATCGGCAGGTAGCCCCCGAGGTCACCCATCCACGCGACCTTCCCGCTCCGGACCCGTTCGGACCCGTCGTCGCTGCTCGCATCGAGGCCGGCGTCCTCGAGCGAGAGGGGTGCGCGCGCGTCGTACCCGGCCATCGTGCCCAGGAGCAGCCGCAGGTCGCGACCGTTGCGCGCGATCGGCCCCTCGACGCCGCCCTGGTGCACGAACGCGTCCGCGTTGTGGCCCGGTACCCGCCCGAACGACGGGCGCAGTCCCATCACGTCGTTCCAGCCGGGCGGGTTGCGCAGCGAGCCGAAGAAGTCACTGCCGTCGGCGACCGGGACCATCCGCAGCGCGACGGCAACCGCAGCGCCACCGCTGCTGCCACCGGCGGACTTCGTCTGGTCCCAGGCATTCAGCGTGGTGCCGAACACCTCGTTGTAGGTGTGCGAGCCGAGTCCGAACTCCGGGGTGTTGGTCTTGCCGATGAAGATGGCACCGGCTGCCCGGATGCGCTCGACGACCAAGGAGTCGGACACCGCGGGAGGCACGTCGAACGGGGGACGGAAGAACCCGGCCGTCGTCCTGAGCCCCTTGACGTCGGCGAGGTCCTTCACGGCGTGCGGGAATCCGTGCATCCAGCCCTGGTGGGTGCCGGAGGCGAGGAGGGCGTCCTTCTCGGACGCCTCGGCCATCAGCGCTGCACGCGGCCGGAGGCTGACGATCGCGTTGACCTGAGGGTTCAACCGCTCGATGTGGTCGAGGTGGGCCTCCATCACCTCGCGACAGCTGACCGTGCCCTCGCGGATCGCCACGGAGAGCTCGGCCGCGTCCCAGTAGGGGATCCGGCTCAGGTCGGACGGACGGCTCACGTGCGGCCAGCTGGGCGGTGGGGTCATCGGTCGAAGGTACTGCGGGCCAGGGGTTGCGCAAGGTACGCCGACCACATATCGTTTGGATCCGAACGATCGACAATCCACGGAGGTTCGCATGACGGTGACGCAGACCGTTGTCCGGGAGTTCGAGGTCGACCTCGTCGTCCGTGAGTCCGAGCGGGTGGCCCAGGACGTCGTGGCGATGACCCTGGCCCGTGCCGACGGCGACACGTTGCCCGACTGGACGCCCGGTGCGCACATCGACCTGCTGCTCGGCGACGGAATCACCCGGCAGTACTCCCTGTGTGGACGCACCAGCGAGACCGATGCCTGGCGGGTGGCGGTGCTGAAGGCGCCGGACAGCCGCGGCGGCTCGCAGGCAGTGCACGGCCTCGCCGCTGGCGCGACGGTGCGCGTGCGCGGTCCTCGCAACCACTTCCCGGTGGTGGCGGCCAAGCACTATCTGTTCGTCGCGGGTGGAATCGGGATCACGCCGCTGCTGGCCATGATCTACGAGGTCGACGCTGCCGGCGCGCAGTGGGAGCTCCACTACGGCGGCCGCACGCGGGAGTCGATGGCCTTCCTCGAGGAGCTCACGCAGTACGGCGACCGCGTGCACCTGGTCCCGGAGGACGACCTGGGTCGGCTCGACCTCGACTCGATCCTCGGCAAGCCGCGCGAGGACACCCTCGTCTACGCCTGCGGTCCTGAGCCGCTCCTCGCGGCGGTGGAGGATCGCTGCGTCGCGTGGCCCTCGGGCAGTCTGCACCTCGAGCGGTTCACCGCGCGCCAGGCCGAGGCCCCGGCCGAGGAGAGCTCCTTCGAGCTCGTTCTGCAGCGCAGTGGCAAGACCGTCGTCGTGCCGCCGGAACGGTCCGTGTTCGAGGTGGTCCGTGAGGCCGGCGTCAGCGTGCTCGGATCCTGCCTCGAGGGAATCTGCGGCACCTGCGAGACGGAGGTCGTCGAAGGCGACGTGGACCACCGTGACTCGATCCTCGACGAGGATGAACGTGACTCCAACGAGGTGATGATGATCTGCGTCTCCCGCTGCAAGTCCGCACGTCTGGTGCTGGACCTGTGAACGCCACGATCCTGCCCCCGGCGTACCCCACACAGAGCTGGTACGTCGCCGCGACCAGCGACGAGGTCACCTCGGAGCCGCTGGGTCGACGCGCACTTGACAGCTCGCTCGTGCTCTACCGCACCTCGGACGGCCAGGTAGTCGTCCTCGAGGACCGCGACGTCCACCGCCCCTACCCGCTGAGCCTGGGCCGCGTCGAGGACGACCTGATCATCTCGTCCTACACCGGCTTCGCCTACCGCTCGGACGGCACCTGCATGCGGGTGCCGACCCAGACCGAGGTGCCCTACGGCGCCCGGGTGCGGGCCTTTCCCGTGCGCGAGCAGGACGGTCTCATCTGGGTCTGGTTCGCCGAGGCCGGCCTGGCCGACCTGCGCAAGCCCCCGCGGGCGCCCTGGCTCGTCGACCCGGGCTGGTCGACGCTCGGCAGCGAGTGGACGACCCGGGCCAACTTCCTGCTGCTGCACGAGAACTTCGCCGACATCACCCACGTGGCCGTCGTCGATCCCGAGTTCGCGCCACCGGTGCTGATGGCCGGCCCGGTCCCGCTGCTCGAGGTCGAGGTCACCGAGACCAGCGTCTCCTTCCAGCGCGACTACCCGGCGTCGCCGCTGGCTGGGTGGCACTCCGCTGTGCTCGGCGCCGATGCCGATGCGGTGTTCACGCAGCACGAGGAGGGTCGCTTCGTCTCGCCGGGACTGTGGGTGGACAGCTGGGAGGTGTCGCCGCAGGACGGCGGCGACGTGGCCACCTTCCGGTTCACCCATGCCGTGACGCCGATCGACGCCACCAGCACGCGACACGTGTGGCGTGTGAGCCGGAACTTCGCGCCGGGGGAGCAGGCCTCGACCGACCTCGTCCCGCAGTTCACGCGCTACTACGAGGCGGTGCGGGACATCCTCGAGACGATGCAGGGCGTGCTGTCGGTCGACGGACCGCGGGCCGACGTGAGCGTCGCGGCCGACGCGGCAGCCCTCCAGGTCCGCAAGATCGTGGGCCGGATGGTCGCCGACGAGCGCTTCGCATGAGCACCCAGAGCACATTCACCGACTCAGGCCTTGGAGGAACGACATGACGGACGTGAAGGGCTTCTTCTACCCACGCACGGCGCTCGGGGGGTCCTCGTTGATCCCGGACCCGCCGTGGTTCTACTCCGGTGACCTGCTCACCGTGGAGTACCGCACCGACCCGGCGCGCGTCGCCGAGCTGCTGCCCGCCCCGCTGGAGCTGGCCCCCGAGGACCCCGGGGCCGTCGCGTTCATCTGGGCCGACTGGCAGTCGTGCTCGAGCAGTCGCGAGGAGCTGCTCGACCCGGTGCGCTCGCAGTACAAGGAGACCTTCGTCGTCGTCCGCTGCAGCTTCGAGGGGAAGACGTTCTCCCGCTGCGTCTACATCTGGGTCGACAAGGACTTCGCCATCGCGCGCGGCATGCACCAGGGGTACCCGAAGAAGCTCGGCACGATGTGGCAGACCCGTCCGCACCCCTTCGCCCAGGCGGCCCCGCAGATCGCCCCCGGCGGCACGTTCGGTGCCACCCTGGCCGCGGGAGACCGCCGGCTCGCCGAGGCCGTGCTGACCCTGCGCGAGGAGACCGAGAACAACGGCTTCGTGAACTCGCACCCGATGGCGCACCACCGCATCTATCCGGGGATCGGCCGCGGCGCCCCCGACGCGTACGCCGAGCTGATCTCGTCGGGTGCCGCGGCGTTCGAGGGTGGCCCGTCCTGGACGGGTGACGTGGACCTGCGGCTCTTCGAGTCCCCGACCGAGGAGCTCGCTCGACTGGAGGTCGACGAGATCATCGGCGGCTACTACCGCCAGGTCGGCGTGAAGTGGGACGGCGGCGCCACGCTCGCGCAGGGATCCGCCGACGAGGGCTGGAGGGCGAGCCGGTGAGCACCATCGAGGTCGAGGGCGTCGAGGTCGACACCCGGCACTGGATCGACGGCCGGAGGGTGGCGTCGGAGACGACGTTCACCGACGTGTCGCCGATCGACGAGACCGAGCTCGGCGAGATCCACGCCGGCGGCGCCGCCGAGGTCGACCAAGCCGTCGCCGCGGCACGGGCTGCCTTCCCCGCGTGGGCCGCCCTCCCGGTGGCCGAGCGGTCGGCGATCCTGCGCCGCGTCGCCGACGGGATCGACGCGCGCGCCGAAGAGCTGTCCCGGGTGGAGACCCGCGACAACGGCTCGCTCCTCCGCTCGCACCGTCGTGGCGTGATGCCGCGGGTGGGGATGAACTTCCGCTACTTCGCCGACTGGGCCGAGCAGCTGCACCACGAGGACCGCGAGATCCGCGGGCACCGGGAGCGGATCACCTTCGACCCGGCAGGCGTCGTCGCGATCATCACGCCGTGGAACGCACCGCTGATGCTCGCCACCTGGCGGATCGGGCCGGCGCTGGCGGCGGGCAACACCGTCGTCGTCAAGCCACCGGAGTGGGCTCCGCTGACGGCGTCGCTGCTCGCCGAGATCACCCACGAGGCCGGCCTGCCTCCCGGCGTCTTCAACGTCGTCCAGGGATCCGGCGCCGAGGCCGGTGCCCCGCTCACCCGGCACCCGGGCATCAACCGGCTCTCGTTCACGGGCTCCGTTCCGACCGCCGGTGTGATCGCGGCGGCAGCAGCGCCCAACATCGTGCCGCTCTCCTTCGAGCTCGGCGGGAAGTCACCCCTGGTCGTCTTCGAGGACTCCGACCTCGACCTCGCCGTGGATCTCGCCGTCGAGCAGTTCGACAATGCCGGCCAGGTCTGTCTCGGCGCGTTCCGCCTGCTCGTGCACGAGAGCATCGCCGACGACTTCCTGGCGCGCGTCGTGGAACGCGCTTCCACCCTCGTCCAGGGTGACCCGCGCGACGAGGCAACCGACGTCAGCGCGCTGGTCAGCCGCGCACACTTCGAGCGCGTGTCCGGGTTCGTCGACCGGGCGATCGCCGACGGCGCCAAGCCAGTCCTCGGCGGTGGCCCCAACACCGACCTCGGTGGGCTCTACTTCGCGCCGACCATCCTGACGGGGGCCGAGCCCGGCAGCGAGATCCTCACCGAGGAGGTCTTCGGCCCCGTGCTGACGGTGCAGACCTTCGCCACCGAGGACGAGGCCGTCCAGCTGGCCAACGACACCAGGTTCGGCCTCGCGGCGACGCTGGTGACCGGTGACCCGGAGCGCGCAGAGCGGGTGAGCGCAGCACTAGTGGTGTTGGGTGTGTTGGGTGGAGTGAAGCGGGGAGTTGTGGGGAGTGCTGCTGTGCAAGAGTGGATGCGGATGGGTGTGGGCGCGTGGTGGAGCGGTTACCGTTAGGGCGACCCGCGAGAAGAGGATACTGACGTGAGAGCGCTGATCAGCCGCGCGCACTTCGAGCGCGTGTCCGGGTTCGTCGAGCGGGCGATCGCCGAGGGCCGAGCCGGTCCTCGGCGGTGGCCCCAACACCGACCTCGGTGGGCTCTACTTCGCGCCGACGATCCTGACGGGGGCGGAGCCGGGCAGCGAGATCCTCACCGAGGAGGTCTTCGGCCCGGTGCTGACGGTGCAGACCTTCGCCACCGAGGACGAGGCCGTCGCAGCTGGCCAACGACACCCGGTTCGGCCTCGCGGCGACGCTGGTGACCGGTGACCCGGAGCGCGCAGAGCGGGTGAGCGCAGCACTGAACGCCGGCACGGTGTGGGTCAACTGCTTCTTCGTCCGTGACCTCGGCGCTCCCTTCGGCGGCAACGGGAAGTCGGGGATCGGCCGCGAGGGCGGGGACTACTCCTTCGACTTCTACTGCGACATCAAGAACAGCGTGTTCAGCCCGAACGGCTGGACGACGAGCGAGAGGAGCCTCTGATGGGCGAGGTAGTCGGGGCCGGGCTGATCGCCCACGTGCCCACGATCGTGCTGCCGGAGGCCACCAGGCGCGAGCTCAACGGCGGCCAGGACAGCACCCTGGTCTCGGGACTGAAGCAGCTGCGGACCGAGGTCTTCGACACCCTCGACTACGACACCGTCGTGGTGCTCGACTCCCACTGGGCCACCACCGTGGAGTTCGTGGTCACGGCGCAGGAGCGTCGAGCCGGGCTGTTCACCTCCGAGGAGCTGCCGCGCGGCATGTGCCAGCGGCCCTACGACTTCGCCGGGGACCCCGAGCTCGCCCAGCTGATCGCGAGCAAGGGCGCCGAGCACAGCACCTGGATCACCGCGATCGAGGACGACCACCTGCCGATCTTCTACGCCACCACCAACGTGTGGGAGTTCCTCGGGGACGGCCTGCCCGACAAGCGCTGGATCAGCATCGGCGTGTGCCAGACGGCCGACACCGAGGACAACCTGCGTCTCGGCCGCGCCCTCGGTGACGCCATCGCCGAGTCCGACCGCAAGGTGCTGCTGATCGCGTCCGGCGCGATGTCGCACACCTTCTGGCCGCTACGTCGCCTGCGCGACCACGAGGGCGCCGGGGTCGACCACATCTTCACCCCGGAGGCGGCCGCCGCGGACGCCGAGCGGCTCGAGTGGTTCGCGGCCGGCGACCACGCACGCGTCCTGGAGACGATGCCGGAGTTCTACCGCTACCGGCCCGAGGCCCGGTTCGGCCACTACCTGATGATGATCGGTGCACTCGGCGAGGAGGCCTGCACCGCGACCAGCAGGCAGTACGGCGACTACGAGAACTCGATCGGCACCGGCCAGGTGCACCTGTGGTTCGACCGTCCCGAGGACGGGTTCCCCCGGCCCCGGCGTACTCCGACCGACCCCGACTACGTCCGCCAGAACGCCGGTCCCGACCTGCCGGCAGCGGGCTGACCCACGACCCGGGCGACAGCCCCACCACCGAAGGAGAACCATGACCCTGCGCGAGACCCGACGCATCCTGCTCGACGGAAACGTGGTGGACGTGGTCCGGCACGACGACACGCTCGTGGCCCACGACGGCCGCGAGGTCGCCGTCGCCGACGCCACCCACCTGTCGCCGGTGACGCCGTCGAAGATCGTCTGCGTCCACCTCAACTACCTCTCCCGCGTCGAGGAGATGATGACCACGCTGCCGCCGGCCCCGACGTACTTCCACAAGCCGGTCTCGGCGTTGAACGCCCACGAGGGCGCCGTCGTACGCCCTTCCGGCTGCAAGTGGCTCAACTACGAGGGCGAGATCGCCATCGTCATCGGGCGGACCGCGCGCAACATCTCGCCCGACGAGGCGGGTGACTACATCCGCGGCTACACGGTCGGCAACGACTACGGCCTGCACGACTTCCGCGACACCGACTCCGGCTCGATGCTCCGGGTCAAGGGCGCAGACACGCTGTGCCCGCTCGGCCCGGGTCTGGTCGAGGGCTGGGACTTCCACGACAAGGTGATCCGCACGATCGTCAACGGCGAGGTCCGCCAGGACGGGAACACCAGCGAGATGAAGTGGGACATGCACTACCTGGTGGCCGACATCGCCCGCACCATCACGCTGCAGCCGGGCGACGTGCTGATGTCCGGCACCCCGGCGATCTCTCGGACGGTCTACCCGGGCGACGTCGTCGAGGTCGAGGTCGAGGGCCTCGGCACCCTGCGCAACCACATCGTCGAGGGGCCGACCCCGATCCGCAGCGACGTCGGTGCACAGCCGACGGAGAGCGAGGAGGTCCTCTCCACGGCGAAGGGCGGCGACTGGGAGTTCCGCGGGATCCGCAAGCCCGACCTGAGCAACACCCGCTGAGATGCCGCCCATGGGAGCCCGGCCCCTCGTGGTCATCCCTGCTCGCTTCTCCGCGAGCGCCTCGGCGCTGCGCTATCGCGCCGAGGTGAGTGCGGCCAAGCTCGTCCAGGCGGTGTACGACGCGGGCGGGGAGCCACTCGTCATCCACCCGGAGGTGCCGGACGGCATCGAGGACGACGACCTGGACGCGCTCGTCCGCGACCGGATCTGGATGGCCGACGGGGTGCTGCTGCCCGGTGGGGGAGACCTCGCCGCCCACTGGGCCGGGCAGGCTGCGCACGAGGCGCAGTACGACGTCGACGAGACCCAGGACGCGTTCGACCTGGCCCTGGCCCGCGTCGCGATCGAGGACCGGATACCGCTGCTCGCCATCTGCCGGGGGACCCAGGTGGTCAACGTCGCGCGCGGGGGAGACCTGGTCCAGGACATGAGCGAGAGCCTCGGCGCGGACCACCGCCACCTGGTGCACGAGATCGAGGTGCTCGAGGACTCGCCGCTGCGCCAGGTGGTCCCGGAGGACCGGATGACCATCTCCTGCTACCACCACCAGGGCCTGGGAGCGCTCGGCGCAGGTCTTCGTGCCTCGGCCTACGCGGCGGACGGCACGATCGAGGCGGTGGCGCTGGACGACCACGAGGGGTGGTACCTCGGGGTGCAGTGGCACCCGGAGGACACGGCCGCCACCGATCCGCAGCAGGCGGGCGTCTTCGAGGCGTTCGTGCAGGCGGTACGCCGGGCGCCCGTCGCCTGAGACGACTCCCTCAGCCGCCGGCCTGGAGACGGAGACCCGTGAGCATCAGGTCGAGCGCGGCCAGGAACTGGTCGCTGTCGTCGTGCCCGGAGAAGTCCTCGACGATCTCCTGCACGAACGGGAACTCCTCGGGGTCGAGCGCCCGCCAGGTGTCGGCGAAGCGCTCGAGGTACTCCTCCCGGTCCACGCTGCCGTCGAGCACCTCGGCGGGTGGCTCCTGCCCCATGTCGGCGGCGGTGCCGACGACGACGCCCACCACCGCGGAGACGGCGTAGAACCGCTGCAGTGCCGTGAGATCGAGACGGAGCGTCTGCTGGCCGAGCTTCTCGTAGAGACGCAACGAGTTGCCCTGGACGTCGGTGTTGCGCATGAAGTACGCCGCGAGCCAGGGCCGGTCCACGATCGCGTCGAAGAGGGTCACGGCCATCTTGCGCAGGTCGTCGATCGGGTCGTCGCCGGCCGGCATTGCGTCGACGTCGGTCAGCACCCCGCCGAGCACGAAGTCGGTGGCCCGGTCGAGCAGCTCTTCCTTGCTCGAGACATACCAGTAGATGCTGGCGACACCACCGCCCAGCCGGCTCGCCAGCGCCCGGAAGGTGAGCGCCGACTCCCCGGCCTCGTCGAGCAGCGCCACTGCCTCGGTGAGCACCGCCTCCATGGAGTGCGAAGCGCGCCGCCGACCCTCGGTGGGGAGCGATCGGGGGCGGGCCATGACGCACATTGAAGCAGATGTTGCCGATTGTCGAACGTTGTTCTATTCTCTGGAACAACGTTCGATAACCGAACACCGTTCGAGAAAAGGAGGTACGCCATGACCACCACCGTCCAGTCCCCGTCCACGCACACCTACCCGTCCCTGCGGGCGGCCTGGATCCCCCTGGCTGCCCTCTGCCTGGCGTTCTTCGTCGAGATGGTCGACAACACGCTGCTCTCGATCGCGCTGCCCACGATCGGTCGCGACCTCGGCAGCGGCACGACCGCGCTGCAGTGGGTCACCGGCGCCTACTCGCTGACCTTCGGCGGCCTCCTGCTCACCGCCGGGTCGATCGCCGACCGGCTCGGCCGCCGACGTGTGCTCCTGGTCGGCCTCGCCGTCTTCGGGCTGCTGAGCCTGTGCGTGATCGCCGTCTCCACCGCCGGCGAGCTGATCGCCCTGCGCGCCGGACTCGGGATCGCCGCCGCGATGATGGCGCCGATCACCAACTCGCTCGTCTTCCGGCTCTTCGAGGACAAGGCGCTGCGGATGCGCGCGATGACCCTGATGATCGTCGTCGGCATGTCCGGCTTCGTGCTCGGCCCGGTGCTCGGTGGCTCCGTCCTGACCCACGTGCGGTGGGAGTGGCTGCTGGTCGTCAACGCCCCGATCGCTCTGATCGCGTGCATCGGAGTCCGGTTCGGTGTCCCGGCCGATCGGCCCGAGGACCTCACCGACGACGTGCTCGACCTGCCGGGGGCGTTGCTCAGCATCGTCACCATCGGCCTGGCCTGCTACTCGCTGACCAGTGGCGTCGAGCACGGCTGGCTCGCCGCCCCCACCCTCGCCTCGATCGTCGTTGCCGTCGTCGCGTCCGTCGCCTTCGTGCGTCACGAGCGCAGCAGCGCCTCACCCATGCTGGACCTCGGCGTGTTCTCGAACGGCACCGTCCGGGGCGCCTCCATCGCGCAGATCGGGACGTCGATCGCGATGGCCAGCGTCATGTTCGGGCTGATCCTGCACTTCCAGTACGCCTACGGATGGAGCCCGATGCGGGCTGGTCTGGCGAACCTGCCGATCATCGTGACGATGATCGTCGCGACCCCGCTGTCCGAATGGCTCGCCAAGCGGTTCGGCCACCGCATCGCCTGCCTGGTGGGCGCAGCCTGCCTGGCCGGCTCACTGGCGGGCCTCTCGTGGGGCGTCGAGCACGGCTATCTCGCCATCGCGGTCTGCATGGTCGTGATGACCGTCGGGCTGCGCACCGTGATGACGATCTGCGCCGTCGCCCTCGTGGACGCGATGCCCAGCAACCGCACCTCGATCGCCGCCGCTCTCAACGACACCGCACAGGAGGTCGGCACCACCGTCGGTACCGCGGTGGTCGGCACCATGATCGCCGCGCTGGTCACGACCCGACTGCCGGCAGGGGTGTGGAGCTCCGACCTCGTCGCGTCGTTCTTCCACGGCGAGCGGATCACCTACGCCGTGCTCGCGCTCATCGTGGGCCTGGTCGCGGCGGGCGGCGCGCTCACGCTCACCGACTCCCACACCGTCGAGGAGCACCCCGAGGCCTGAGGCCGGTCGGCGGTCAGTCCACGGCCGTCGTGGAGCCGCCGTCGTTCTCGATCGCCGTGACGATGGCCCGCAGGCTGGTGGTCATGTCCTTCTGGCGCCTGGAGGAGAGGCTGGCGACCACGCGGGTCTCGATGGCGTTGAACTTGGGGTAGAGCTCGGCCATCAGCTCCTTGCCTGAAGGGGTGAGGTGCAGCTCCACCAGTCGGCGGTCGTCCTCGCGGCCCCGCTTCTCGATCCAGCCGCGGGCCTCGAGGGTCTTGACCACGCCGGTCAGCGTGGCCTTGGAGATCGCGGCTGACTCGGCCGCGTGCCGGGTCTCCATGCCGTCCCAGATCCAGACGACCCACAGCACCACGAAGCCGGTCCAGGTGATCCCCGACGGACGCAGCACCTCGTTGGTGACGTGCGTGCGCACGGCGTTCGCCGCGCGGTAGATGCTGGAGACGGCGTGCGCAGCCTCGAAGTCGAGCTCGAGCGAGGCCACGTGGCTCTGCATCGCTCGCTCCGTCTCGACGAGGGTGTGTTGGTCGGTCATGCTGGAAGGCTACGTCTCCAAGGGGGCGGGTCGCGGGCAAGGTCGGTGGTTGGGCGGGACCTCTTGACATGATCGTTTGTATCCGTACGATCTTATCCCAGACCCCTTCTGGCAACAAGGCATCAGTACGACGAGGAGAACCCATGGTCCACGTGGACTCAGCCGCGATGGAGGCCGCCGAGGCAGAGCTGGCGAGCAGCGACATCGACGTCGTACGCCTCGGCTACAGCGACCTGATCGGTGCGGAGCGCGGCCGCGACATCTTGACCCGTCGCTTCGCGCGCACCGTCGGTGACGGCGTCGCCTTCTGCCGTTCCGTCTACGGCACCTCGCCCATGGGAGACGTCGTGGACATCGAGGGTGGGGTGTCCGCCGGTCTCCCCGACGTCGTCGCGGTTCCCGACGTGAGCACTGTTCAGCACGTGCCCTGGGAGCCGGGTGTGGCGCACATGATCGCCGACGTGTTCAACCCCGACGGCTCGCGGTCGCAGGAGAGCCCCCGCAACGTGCTGCGCGGCGTGCTGGAGCGGTTCGCCGAGCTGGGCATGAACCCGATCGTCGGGCCCGAGCTCGAGTTCTACGTCCTGGATCCCTGCGAGGACTCGCCCAACGGGTGGAAGAGGTACGGCGAGGCCACCGGCAACGTCTACACCTCCGGCTACAAGGGCGATCCCGAGAACACCTTGATCAAGTCACTGCGGCAGCTCTCCGACTACGGCCTCGACGTGGTCGCCGCCAACCACGAGTTCTCCTCGGGCCAGTTCGAGATCAACCTCTGGCACTCCGAGGCCCTCGACGCGGCCGACCGCGCCTTCCGGTTCAAGACCGCCGTCCAGGAGCTGTCCCGCATGCAGGGCAAGCTGGCGACCTTCATGGCCAAGCCCTTCAACGACGAGGGTGGGTCGGGCTTCCACATCCACTTCTCCACGTGGTCCGACGAGGGCGAAGCGCTGTTCGACGACCCGGACGGCGAGGACGGGCTCTCCGACGTGGCCCGCCACGCGGTGGCCGGCGTGCTCGCCCACGCGCCGGCCCTGGCCGCGCTGCTGAACCCGACCATCAACTCCTACAAGCGGTTCGGCCCCGACACCCTGGCCCCATGGCTGATCGACTGGGGCCTCGACAACCGCAGCGCGATGATCCGCATCCCACCAGAGCGCGGTCGCGCCTCGCGGATGGAGCTGCGGCTCGGCGACGCGTCGGCGAACCCCTACCTCGCGGTTGCGGCCTTCCTCGGTGCGGCGTACCTCGGGATCCGCGACAAGCTGGAGGTGCCGGCCAAGCTCGAGGGCTACGGCTACGACACCAGCAAGGCCGAGATGCTGCCGAGCGACCTGCCCACGGCCATCGATGCGCTCGAGGCCGACACCGACCTCAGGGAGCTTCTCGGACAGGAGTTCGTCGCCGCCTTCGTGGCCTACAAGCGCAACGAGATCGAGCGCTTCTCCCACTGGGTGACCGACTGGGAGTTCCGCGAGTACAGCTACCACCTCTGAGCGAAAGGACGACACGATGAAGCTCCTCGTCATCCAGCACGACCACACGTCTCCGCTCGGACCGATCGCGGAACGCTTCGTCGAGCGCGGCTACGACCTGACCATGCACCAGGTGGTCCCCGAGGCCTCCTTCCTCGCGCCCGGTGTGACCACCGAGTTTCCCGACTTCACCGACTTCGACGCCGTCGTGCCCATGGGGGCACCGTGGTCGACGTACGACAGCGGGCTGATCGGCAGCTGGGTGCTGCCGGAGCTCGAGCAGCTGCGACGCGCCGATGAGGCCGGGGTGCCCGTGCTGGGCATCTGCTTCGGTGGCCAGCTGCTCGCGACCGCCCTGGGTGGCTCCGTCTCTCGGGGCGCCTCGCCGGAGATCGGCTGGTACGACGTGCGCAGCGACGACGAGTCGACGGTGCCGGAGGGTCCGTGGTTCCAGTGGCACTACGACCGCTGGGAGCTGCCGCCCGACGCCCGGGAGGTGGCCCGCAACGACACCGCCTCGCAGGCGTTCGTCCTGCGGCGCAACCTCGCCGTGCAGTTCCACCCGGAGCTCACCAGCGACATGCTGGCCGGCTGGCTGGCCGCCGGTGGTGACGGGGAGGCGCGTGCCGGTGGCTTCGACCCGGAGGCGCTGATCGCCTCCACGCGAGCCCGCGAGCCGGCGGCCAGGCTTCGCGCCCATCGCCTCGTCGACGGTTTCCTGGACCAGGTGGCGACGCCGACGGCGTTCGCGCAGCGCACCGAGATGACCTGCTCAGCACCTCTGTCCTAGGTTGGAGCCATGACCGAGAAGGAATCCCTCGACAGCGTCCCCACCGGCCTCTTCATCGGGGGTGAGTGGCGTGACTCCTCCGACGGTTCGACCATCGACGTGGAGGACCCGGCCACCGGCCAGACCCTGACCGCCGTCGCGTCGGCGACCCCCGCCGACGGCGTCGCCGCACTCGACGCGGCCGTCGCGGCGCAGCGCGACTGGGCGGCCACCGCACCGCGGGAGCGCGCCGAGATCCTGCGCTCCGCGTTCGACCTGATCACCGAGCGCGCGGACCACTTCGCGATGCTGATGACCCTCGAGATGGGCAAGCCGCTGGCGCAGTCCAAGGGCGAGGTCACCTACGGCGCGGAGTTCTTCCGCTGGTTCTCCGAGGAGGTCGTGCGCATCGCCGGCCGCTGGGCCACCTCGCCGGACGGCAACACCCGGCTGATGACGATGAAGCAGCCGGTCGGTCCCGTGCTGATGATCACGCCGTGGAACTTCCCGCTCGCGATGGGCACCCGCAAGATCGGTCCGGCCATCGCGGCCGGCTGCACGATGGTGGTCAAGCCGGCCTCGCAGACCCCGCTGACCATGCTGGCGCTGGCCGACCTGCTCAAGGAGGTCGGATTGCCGGACGGCGTGCTCAACGTGATCTCGACCGCCCACACCGGCGACGTGATGGAGCCGCTCATCGGCGACTCCCGGCTGCGCAAGCTCACCTTCACCGGATCCACGCCCGTGGGCAAGATGCTGGTCAAGCAGTCCGCCGACCAGCTGCTCCGCGTCTCGATGGAGCTCGGCGGGAACGCGCCGTTCCTGGTCTTCGCCGACGCCGACCTCGACGCCGCTGTCGAGGGCGCGATGCTCGCGAAGATGCGCAACATGGGCGAGGCCTGCACCGCCGCCAACCGCTTCCTGGTGCACGAGTCGGTGGCCGACGAGTTCGCCACCAGGTTCGCCGAGAAGATGGCGGCCGAGGTCGTCGGCCGTGGCACCGAGGACGGCGTCACCGTCGGCCCGCTCATCGACGCCAAGCAGCGCGACAAGGTCGCCGAGCTGGTCGACGACGCCACCAGCAGGGGCGCCTCGGTCGTCACCGGGGGCTCGACCACCGGGGACGCGGGCTACTTCTTCGAGCCCACCGTGCTCACCGACGTCTCACCCGACGCGGACCTGTTCCGCGAGGAGATCTTCGGCCCGGTCGCACCGATCACCACCTTCTCCGACGACGAGAAGGCCGTGGAGATGGCCAACGACACGGAGTACGGCCTGGTCGCCTACGCGTTCACCACCGACCTGGGCCGGACGATCCGGGTCAGCGAGGGCCTGGACTTCGGGATGGTCGGCATCAACCAGGGCATCGTGTCCAACCCGGCCGCGCCGTTCGGCGGCGTGAAGCAGTCGGGCTTCGGCCGCGAGGGCGGGCCCGAGGGCATCGAGGAGTACCTCTCGGTCAAGTACGTCGGGATCAAGCCCTGACCAAGCGGTAGGGGCGACCCCGGGCAGGGGCGGGCCTACTGCTGGTAGTGCTCGACCGTGTCGACCGAACGGGCCGCTGCGTCACCGGTCGGCTGGTGGAACTCCCGCTTCGCGCGACGTTGGCGGAGCAGGTCCCAGCACTGGTCGAGCTGCTCCTCGAGGTGCCGCAGCCGGTTGGCGTCGCCCTCACCGCTCTCGCGAAGGCGGTGCTCCTCCTCCACGAGCCCGTTGATCCGGGTGAAGACGTCCTCGTCAGGTGTGGTCATGCAGCCAGCATCTGACGCCAGGCGGTCCGGCACAAGGCGCAGGACCGTAGGTCACTTGTTGACGTAGCGCATCCAGTCGCTCGGCACGCGGTCGTGCGGTCCCGGCGTGGTCTGCTCGTCGGGGTGTGACTCGGGTGGCGCGAGGTCGGGACCGTCGAAGGCCTGCCCGGTCTCGTAGTCGAAGAACCAGTCCTCACCGGGCTCGAAGCTCTGGATGACGTGGTGCCCGGTCGACTCCGCGTGGGCCGTGGCGTGCTGGCTCGGTGAGGTGTCGCAGCAGCCGATGTGACCGCACTGGGCACAGCGTCGCAGGTGCACCCACCAGCCGGCCGGGTCCGACGCGTCGCAGTCGGCGCACCCGGCGCCGCTCGGTGGTACGGCGACGTCGATGCTCTTGCTGTAGACCATGTGACTCTCCCGTCAGACACGTGGAGGTCAGTATTTACCCCTGAGCAAGCCGGGTCTACGTCAGGTCGTCACGCCGGGCGAGCCCTCGTCGGCCGGGGACCCGGCCGAGGCGCACTGGCCGAGGGTGATCGCCTTGTACTTCGCGAACTCGAGCGAGGAGACGGCGCTCTCCGGGTAGTCCTCCGGGGCCAGCTCCGCGTAGTAGATGACCGCCTCGACCAGGTCGTCCGCGGCAGCCGACGGGTCCTTGAGCGCCTGGGCCTTCGCCAGTGGAACGGCCAGCTTGAAGTGGGCGACGGTGTTCGTGAACTCCTGGGAGTTGAAGGCATCGATCCCGGCCCGCACCTCGGCGCAGGCCGGGGTGCCACTCGCGTCCGGCTGGGTCAGTTCTGGGGACTCCGGCGCCGTCGGGCTGGCCTTCGGCGCCTTCGTCGGCTCGGCGCTCGGGGAGTCCTTGCCCACCGAGCAGGCACCCACCATCACCAGAAGCACCGAGACCAGGATGAGCCGCATCTTGCGAGCCTAGGTCGGCCTCGGTGAGCGTCCGCCGGTTGAGCCTGTCGAAACCCGCTCTCGAACTGTCAGTTGCGGAGGAGCAGGAGCACCGACGCGGTGACGCCGACGATCACGATCAGCACGCGCAGGAGGGTGGGGGGCAGGCGGCGGCCGATGCGCGCGCCGACGTACCCACCCACGACCGAGCCCGCGGCGAGCAGGCCGATCGCGAGCCAGTCGAGGTCGGCGAGGAACACGAAGATCACGGTGGCCACCACGTTGGCGGCCCCCACGGCCAGGGTCTTCAACGCGTTGATGACCCGCAGGTCGAGGTCGAGACCGAACCCGAGTACGGCCATCATCATCACGCCGGAGCCGGCGCCGAAGTAGCCGCCGTACACCCCGGTGATGCCGGCCCAGAACGCGGTGGCGGGGGACATGTGCACCCGGTCGGGGGCGTCGGCACCGCGGCGCTCGCGCAGGCGCTTGTTGATCGCCGGCTGGACGCCGACCAGGACGCTGGTGACCAGGATCAGCCACGGCACCACCGCCTCGAAGACACCGGGCGGCAGCGCCAGCAGCAGAGCGGCACCCCCGACCGCGCCCACGGCACAGAGCACGAGGACCAGGAACGTGATCCGTGGGTGCTCGCGCAGCTCCTGTCGATAGCCGAAGGATCCGCTGAGCCCGGCCGGGGTCATCCCGATCGTGTTCGACGCGTTCGCCACGACCGGCGGCAGACCGATCGCCAGCAGCACCGGGAAGCTCAGCAGCGAGGCCACGCCCACCGTCGAGGTGAGGATGCCGGCTGCGAAGCCGGCGGCGAGTACGGCGAGCTCCTCGAGCCCGGTCACCGGGCCTTCACCGGGGCTCGCGCAGCAGCGCGACGTCGCTGACCAGGTTCACGTGGGCGTGCATCGCCTCGGAGGCCGCCTCGGGCTTGCCGGCCCGGATCGCCTCGGCGATCGCGCGATGCCCGGCGAGCGAGGTCCGCGGCCGCTCGGGCTGGGAGAGCGACTCGATGCGCGTCTCCTTGATCAGCTCGCCGATCTCGTCCATCAACCGCGCCAGCAGCAGCGAGTGCGCGGCCGCGGTGACGGCTCCGTGGAACCGCTCGTCGCCCTCGACCCCGCGACCGCCGGCGTCGATGTCGGCCTCCATCGCGTCGAGCGCCTCGTCGATGCGCCGCAGGTCCTCGTCCGTACGCCGTTCCGCGGCCAGCGCGGCGATCTTGGTCTCGAGCGCGTCGCGGGTGTCGATGACCTCGGGCAGCCGGTCGGCGTGGGCGCGGATCGCCTCGACGATGCTGCGCGTGCGCGACTGGGTGACGACCGTCCCGTCGCCGTGCCGCACGGCGACGACGCCGATCACCTCGAGGGCGACCAGGGCCTGGCTCAGCGTGGCGCGGCTGACTCCCAGGCGTGCTGCGAGCTCCCGTTCGGGCGGCAGCCGGTCGCCCGGCGTGAGGCCGTTCTGGGTGATCCACGAGGTGATCTGCTCGGCCACCTGCTCGTAGAGCCGGGTGCGCACCAACCTGCCCGGGAACAACGAGCTGGGCTCGCGGGGAGTGGACTCCATGGGCTCATTCTATTGACAGATGGCTCAATGACCTATTGGCTAGGCCACTGAACCAGTGCAGTGATCGGGCTCACACGAGTTCGGCTCCCTGGCTTCGGATGAGTTCGGAAAGGACAGCCATGGGACCGGAATGGGTATCGATCCTGGCGCTGGTGGCCCTGTTCGTCATCGGCACCGTGCTGCCGATCAACATGGGGGCGCTGGCGTACGTCGCCGCCTGGCTGGTCGGCATGTACTCCCTCCACCTCGACGAGAAGGAGATCCTCGCTGGCGTCAGCGGTGATCTGATCCTCACGCTGATCGGGGTCACCTATCTGTTCGCGATCGCCAAGAACAACGGCACGGTCGATCTGATCGTCCGAAGTGCCGTGAAGGCGGTCGGGGGACGGGTCGCGCTGATCCCCTGGGTGATGTTCTTCGTCACCGCTCTGCTCACGGCGATCGGTGCGGCCAGCCCGGCCGCCTGCGCGATCATCGGGCCGATCGCCCTCGGGTTCGCCGGCCGCTACAAGATCAGCCCGCTGATGATGGGCATGATGGTCGTCCACGGCGCCCAGGCCGGCGGCTTCTCGCCGATCAGCATCTACGGCACGATCACCAACTCCGTGATGGAGGGCGCCGGACTGCCCTCGAGCGAGATCGCGGTGTTCTTCGCCAGCCTGGTCGTCAACTTCGTGCTCGCGATGATCCTGTTCGTCGTACTCGGTGGCCGGTCGCTGATGAGCCGACGCCTGGACCCCGAGGACCCCGACACCCTGTCCGAGGACCTGCACCGCGGCGGGGCCACCATCCCGCAGCGCGGCTACGGCACCACGACGGCCACGACGACCACGAACACCGGCGTGCGTCACGACCAGCTGCTGACCCTCGTCGCCTTCGTGGCCGTGGCCGTGATCGCCCTGGCCTTCGACAAGAACATCGGCTTCGTGGCCATCACCGCGGCCGTCATCTTGAACATCCTCGCTCCCAACGAGCACAAGGAGGCGGTCAAGCAGATCGCCTGGCCGACCGTGCTCCTGGTCGCGGGCGTCAGCACCTACGCCACCGTCCTCACCACTGCCAAGGCGCCGGAGTTCGTCGGCGACTGGGCCGCCGGACTGGGCGCGGCCGCGATCGGCGCGCTGATCCTCTGCTACGTCGGCGGTGTCGTCTCCGCGTTCGCTTCCTCGACCGCGCTGTTGCCGGTGATCATCCCGATCGCCGTACCCCTCATCTCGGACGGCGGCATCAACGCGGCACTCTTCGTGGCTGCGCTGGCGGTCTCCTCGACCATCGTCGACGTGAGCCCCTTCTCGACCAACGGCGCTCTGATGCTGGCCAACAAGCCGGACTCGATCGAGGAGCCGGTCTACTACAAGCAGATCCTGACCTACAGCGTGCTCGTCACCCTGATCGGACCGCTCCTCGTCTGGGCAGCCCTCGTGCTGCCGGGCTGGTGACCGGCATGAGCGGACCACTCGAGGGCACCCTCGTCGTCGACCTGTCCCGTGCGCTCGCCGGCCCGCAGGCCACGATGATGCTCGGCGACCTCGGCGCACGCGTGATCAAGGTCGAGGCCAAGGGCCACGGCGACGACACCCGCGGCTGGGGACCGCCGTTCGTGGGGCCCGAGGACGACCCGCAGTCGACGTACTTCCTCTCGGCCAACCGCAACAAGGAGTCGATCACCCTCGATCTCAAGGACGAGACGGACCGCTCGGTGCTCCTCGACCTCGTTGACCGGGCCGACGTCCTCGTCGAGAACTTCCGGACCGGCGTGCTCGAACGGCTCGGGCTCGGCTTCGAGCTGCTGCAGCAGCGCAACCCGCGACTCGTGGTGCTGTCGGTGACCGGCTTCGGTCATGACGGCCCCGAAGGGGGGCGCGCGGGCTACGACCAGATCGCCCAGGGCGAGGCCGGCCTGATGTCGCTCACCGGCTCCGGACCCGACGACCCGCAGCGGGTGGGGGTGCCGATCGCCGACCTGCTCGCTGGGATGTACGGCGCGTACGGCGTCCTCGCCGCCCTGCACGAACGCAACCGCACCGGGGTCGGCACGATCGTGCGGACCTCACTCCTCGCGGCAACGGTCGGGGTGCACGCCTTCCAAGGGACGCGGTGGACCGTGGCCGGCGAGGTCGGCCGGGCCCAGGGCAACCACCACCCGTCGATCTGCCCCTACGGGCTGTTCCACTGCCGCGACGGAGCGGTGCAGATCTCCGTGGGCAGCGAGGGACTGTGGCGACGCTTCTGCGCAGGCTTCGACGTCGACCCCGCAACGCCGGGACTGGCGACCAACCCCGAGCGGGTGGCCAACCGCGAGCAGACGATCGAGCTGGTCGAGGGTGTCTTTTCCGACTGGGAGGCCGAGGCACTGCTGACCCGCCTGGCCGAGGTCGGCATCCCGGCCGGCAAGGTGCGCACCATGGACGAGGTCTACGCGTGGGACCAGGTCGCGAGCCAGGGGCTGCTGGTGGACGTCGACCACGCGGTGCTCGGCTCGGTGACCCTGCCGGGCCCGCCGCTGCGCTTCTTCGAGGCAGACGGGACCGAGGTCACGCGCACCGATCACTCGGCGCCGCCGACGCTCGACCAGCACGGTGAGTCGGTGCGGGCCTGGCTGGCCGATTCATGAGCCGACGCTGGTCCGCCCAGGGCCTGATCGACCTGGTCCTGGACGACCGCTCGTTCGAGTCCTGGGACCAGCCGGTCGACATCAGCGGTCACTCGCCCGCCTACCAGGCCGAGCTCCGCGCCGCCGCTGAGAAGGCCGGCACCGACGAGTCGGTGCTCACCGGCCGAGGGCTGGTGCGCGGTCGGCCGGTCGCGGTCGTGGTGAACGAGTTCCTGTTCCTCGGCGGATCGATCGGCGCCGCCGCGGCGGCACGCATCGTGTCGGCCGTCAGGCGCGCCACGGCAGAAGGGCTTCCGCTGCTCGCGACCACGGCGTCGGGCGGCACCCGGATGCAGGAGGGCACCCCTGCCTTCTTCGAGATGGTGCACATCTCCCGTGCCGTGATGGCGCACCGGGCGGCCGGACTGCCCTATCTCGTGCACCTGCGGCACCCGACGACCGGCGGTGTCTATGCGTCCTGGGGCTCGCTGGGTCACGTGACCGTGGCCGAGCCCGAAGCGCTCGTCGGATTCCTCGGGCCCAAGGTCTTCGAGGCGCTGGAGGGGCACGCCTTCCCTCCGGGCATCCAGCGGGCGGAGAACCTCGCGGAGAAGGGGGTCATCGACGCGGTGGTGGCTACGGAGGACCTGCCCGCGCTGATCGACCTGACCCTTGCCGTGCTGGTCGACCCGGCTGTCCCGCCGGCTCTTCCGCTGCGGTCTGTCGATGGGTCTCACCTTCCCGTGTGGGACGCGGTCTTCCAGACCAGGCGGGCCGAGCGGCTCGGCGTACGCGATCTGCTGAGGTACGGCGCCCGCGGGACCCTCGCGCTGAACGGCACCGAGGAGGGGGAGCAGGACGCCGCCGTGCTGGTCACGCTGACCCGGCTCGACGGCCAGCCGTGCGTGCTCGTCGGGCAGGACCGGCACCAGCCCGCACCTCTTGGACCTGCCGCTCTTCGGGAGGCCAGGCGCGGGATGCGACTCGCCGAGGAGCTCGGCCTGCCACTCGTGACGGTGATCGACACCTCGGGCGCGGAGCTCTCCGTGGCTGCCGAGGAGGGTGCTGTGGCCGGCGAGATCGCCCGCTGCATCGCCGCGTTGACCACGATGACGGTCCCCACGGTCTCGGTGATCCTGGGCCAGGGCTGCGGTGGCGGAGCACTCGCGCTGTTGCCCGCGCAGGTGGTCATCGCCACGGAGAACGCCTGGCTCTCCCCGCTCCCGCCGGAGGGCGCGTCCGTGATCCGCTTCGGCGACATGGACCACGCCGCTGAGATGGCCGAGTCGCAGGGCATCGGCTCCGCGGCCCTGGTGGAGTCCGGGATCGTGCACCGCGTCGTACCCGAGCTCCCCGACGACGGCCCCGAGTCGCTGGCCGTCGCCGTCGCCGCGACGGTGGCCAACGAGCTCAGCCGGATGACCGGATAGTCCCTGACAAGGTGGCCGCCCATAGCGGACATCGGGGGGCCACAACGTCAGGGACTATCGATCCCTCGCCCAACCTCAGTAGACCAGCGGAGCCAGATACCGGCGGGCGTAGTCCCGCACGGCCGGCTCGTCGGTGACGTCGAGGCCGCCGCGGGGGTTGAGCAGGTAGGTCCAGGAGACACGGAGCATCAGCTCGGCCACGGTGTTCAGCTCGTCGTCGGGCATGGTCGCGCCGCTGCGGCGCAGGGTGCCGGCGACGCGGCTGGCCGAGCCGAGCACCAGCGAGCTCTGCGACGCAGCGCCGGCGGCAGTGACCACGTCGGGCTCGCTCTCCGCGAGCCGCGCGAGCAGCGGGATCTCCCGGGTGAGGGCAAGGCCGCGGGTGAAGCACTCCACCACGGCCTCCCGGGGGGGCAGGTTCGCGGCCACGCGGTCGAGCTCGGTGAGGAAGTCGTCGAACTGACGCAGCAGCACCGCCTCGAGCAGGACCTCCTTGTTGGGGTAGGCCCGGTAGAGCGTGCTCCGGCTGACCCCTGCCGTCCGAGCGACGTCCTCGACGTTGGCCCGGCGGGCGCCGTACTGCTCGAAGACTCGCTGGGCGGCGTCGAGGATCGCAACGGTCATGACTCTCGGTTCCTGAGCTTGTCGAAGGGTTCCAGGGTCACGGGCACGCCGTCGCGCGGGAACGGCAGCGCGGTCAGGTCGATCGGCCAGACATAGCCGGGCGGCACCGACCAGCGGTAGTTCCGCAGCAGCTCGTGGAAGATCGCCCGCACCTGCATCCCGGCGAAGTGCATCCCGATGCACTTGTGCACACCGGCGCCGAACGGCTCGAAGGCGAGTCGGTGGGAGCGGTCCTCGCGACGGTCGGGCGCGAACCGGTCGGGGTCGAAGCGGGTCGGGTCGGGCCAGAGCTCGGGCAGGTAGTGGTTCATGTACGGCGACACCGTCACGAACGAACCGGCGGGAATGTGGAAGCCCGCGACCTCGGCGTCGCGGACCGCCACCCGGGGGAGCGACGGCACCGGTGAGCACAGCCGCATGGACTCCTTCATCACGCGGTCGAGCACGTCGAGCCCCATCACGCCGTCGTAGTCGACGTCGCCGGCCGCGATCGACTCCTCGCGCGCACGTTCCTGCCACTCCGGGTTGGTGGCCAGGTGGTAGGCCATCGAGCTCATCGTGATCGTCGTGGTGTCGTGCGCGGCCATCAGCAGGAAGATCATGTGGTTGACGATGTCCTCGTCGCTGAACTGGCTGCCGTCCTCGCTCTGCGCCCGGCACAGCTGAGCAAACAGGTCGTCGCCATGGCCGCGTCGCTTGGCCGGCAGGTGCGAGCGGAAGAAGTTCTCGAGGAACGCCCGCGCCTTCAGGCCCCTGGCCCAGGGTGTGCCCGGGATCGGCTTGCGGACGATCGACGTGCCGGCACGCACCGCCGCGATGAACGCCTGGTTGACCTGCTCCTGCTCCTCGGCGCTGAGGTCGACACCGACGAAGGTCTCCAGGGCGAGGTCGAGCGTGAGGGCCTTGAACATGTGGTGCAGGCGGGGGTTCTCGACGTTCTCCCACTCGGCGAGGTTCTTGCGGATGTGCGGCGCCATCACGGAGTGATAGCTGCGCAGCGCGTCGTTGGTGAACGCGTGCTGCAGGATCCGCCGGTGGTGGAGGTGCTCGTCGAAGTCGAGCAGCATGATGCCGCGGTGGAAGAACGGCCCGATGAAGTGTGACCACGCCGGCCCGTTGGCGAAGGTGCGGTCCCGGTTGATCAGCACCTGCTCGGCCATGTCGGCACCGGCCGTGACGTACATGTGGATGCCGAACACGTTGAGCCGGTAGACGTCCCCGTAGGCCTCGCGGAGGAACTCGTTGTGCCCGATCGGGTTGTAGCGCAGCTGCAGCAGGTGGGGGAGGCCGAGCACCGGCCCCCGGACCTTCGTGCCGGTCACGGGTGTGGTCACCGTCATCGCTGACCTCCGTTGTTGGGGCGGGGGACGCAGGAGTGGGTCATTGGAATGAAGGAACAAATCTGTTTCAATGTATCACCATGACCACCGTCCAGCGAGACACCGAGACCGCCGGCGGTGCGCTCCCACTGGGGCCGGACTCGCTGACCTGGCGCTACTTCGCCGACAACCGGATGGCCCTGCTCGGACCGCGCGCAGCCGTCCTGCAGAACATGCTCCCGTCGCTGGGCCAGGGGGTGGAGGACCACTCGGTGTGGTTCGCCGAGACACTGGCCCGGTTGCAGCGCAGCATCCCGCCGATCTTCAACACCGTCTACGGCGCCGACCCGGAGGCCAGCGGCCACGAGGTGCGCGACTTCCACCGCCCGATCAAGGGCAAGCTGCCGGACGGCTCGCCGTACAGCGCACTCAACCCGGACACCTACTACTGGGCGCACGCCTGCTTCGTCGAGCACCTGATCACCGCGACCGACACCTTCATCAGGCGGCTCACGTCGCGAGGAGAAGGAGCAGATCTTCGCCGAGTCGATCACCTGGTTCGAGCGCTACGGCGTGAGCTCGCGCGAGACCCCGCAGACCTATGCCGAGTTCGAGTCCTACTTCGAGCACGCCCTCGAGGAGCGACTGGTGGCGCACCGGACGGCGGCGTACGGCGTGGGCTATGCGACCAAGGGCTGGCCTCGACCCAAGCGGGTGCCCGCTCCTGTCTGGTGGCTGGTCAAGCGACCGATCAACGCGGTCAGCTCCTCGATCACGATCGGTGGCATGCCCGCGCGGGGCCGCGAGATCCTCGGCCTCCCGTGGGACGAGAAGCGGGAGGCGCGCTACCAGCGGTTCGCCCAGGTGAGCCGCGCGCTCGACGGTGCCTACCGCAAGCTGCCCGGCCGCTACCGGCTGCACCCGATCGCGCTGCGGGCGTTCAAGAGGGCCGGACGCAGAGCCTGAGGAGCAGGGCCTGAGGCTCAGTGCGCGAGCAGGTCCTGGATGACCGCCACCGCCGAGGCCCGGTTGCGTACGCCGAGCTTGCGATAGGCGTTCTCCAGGTGCGTCTTGACCGTGCTCGCCTCCACGAAGAGCTCGCGGGCGATGGCGGCGTTCGTCCCGCCGCGGGCGACGAGTGAGAGCACCTCGGCCTCGCGCGGAGTGAGCCCCAGTGCCTGGAGCTCCCGGGCCTGGGCAGTCGTCTGCGACCGGTGCAGGAGGAGTACGTCGCCGTCGGGGTTGCCCTTCGGGACCAGCCGGGCCAGCACCTGATGGCTGTCCTGCCTGCTCACGAGCGGGTGCCGGACCTCGGGCAGGCCCGGCGCCCCAGCTTCTCGTTCGCGAGCGAGCCAGTCGGTGACCCGTCGCGGAAGGGCGTCCGGCGGCTGGGGAGAGCCGAAGGTGCTGTAGAGCAACGCCATCGCCCCAGGCGTGAGCTCGTAGGGCACGGGCGCGAGCACGACGACGCTCGTCGAGGACTCACGCAGCGCGGTGAGTGCACTGTCGAGCAGGCTGCGGAGCCGGACCCGGTCGCGCTGGAGCTCGTAGGACTGGGCCAGATGGGGGCGCAGCAGGTCCAGCAGCATCCGGTCCCGGACGTCGAAGTCGTCGCCCAGGGTGGAGCGGCTTCCGGCCAGGCCCACGATCCGAGGCAGCGTGGCAGGGAGCGTGATGGAGATCTGGTGCTCGACCTCCTCGCCGACGTACACCTCCCGGTAGAGGTCGAGCGCGTGGAACTCCTCGCTGTCCAGGAAGTCGCTGATCGTGCGGGCGGACCCGTCGCCGGTGGCCGCGATGTGGCTGATCACCGGGTGCTGGTCGGCGAGCTCGCCGAAGCGCTTCAGCCGCTGCATCCGCGGTCCGTCGTACTCACGGTCGGGCAGGTCGCGCACGAGCGGGAGCTGGGCGCGCGGATCGACCTCGTTCCAGGTCCAGACGTCCGACCGGACCAGACCAGCAACGGCTGCAAGCGCGACCGAGGGAAAATCCTCGCCTGCGGGAACCACACGCAGCCGGAGGATCGTTTCGCTCAGTGAGCGCACATCCGCCGAGGTCAGAGCCTCCATGTCGCGTGACGCTAGCGGTTCGTGGACGCCTCGCGCTGGTCCTTGGGAGTCGTTCTCCGCCGAACGGCGGATTGTCGGGTGACCGGTCGGCACCACACGATTCGGCCCATGACCGGGGGATGGGGACGACGTGCGTCGAGTGTGCTGCTGGCGACCCTGATCGCGGTGGTCGGCCTGACGCTGGTCCCCGGCGTTGCTCGAGCGGCCGGGCCGCAACCGTGTGTCGGCGACTTCGACAACACCTGCGTGCCTCACAACACCACGAGCGACAACGCCTATGGCGCCAGCGGTTCGGTGTCGGCCTCGGGCGAGCACGCGAACCCCCGGGCCTCCTGGACTGTGCTCGTGTCCGTGAGCCTTCCCGGCCCGGGCCTGTCGGTCTGCTCACGCGGCTTCAACGGGTCGATCTCCAATCCTCCCTGCTATGAGAACCAGTTCGCGTTCACGAAGTGGAACCACGTAGAGGGTGCGTTCGAGACCACGTGGCAGGGATATGCGGAGGTGAACGGCCCGAGCCACGAGGCAGCGCTCGAGGCCAGCGACTACAAGGTGTTCCTGCTCCGCAACAGCGTGCAGATCTACCGAACCGACGGCGCCACCGTCAACCAGACCTACTACGGCACCTACGACCGTCGCTCGGGCGCACCTGCTGCAGCTCCCTCGGCAAGCTTCGACTACGACATCGCCGATGGCGGGACCATCGAGTTCCACGCCACCAGCACGGACTTCTACGACCGGACGATGACGCACACCTGGGACTTCGGCGACGGTACGACGGGCACGGGCGCCAACCCGACGCACGGTTACGTCAACTCCGGCAGCTACATGGTGAAGCTGACGACCACCAACAGCGTCTCGATGAGTGATGACTACTCGCGCCTGGTGATCGCGTCCGGCCATCCGCTGGAGATCACGGCGCTGAGCCTGGATCCGGCCTCACCGGTTCCGCTCGGTGATCCTCTCGTCGCGCACGTGACGGTGAAGAACAACGGGACGAAGACGATCTCGAGCATCACGCCCACGGCCGAGCTGACCCCGACAAGCAAGGTCCGGCAGGGCGACGGGACCCTCGCATCCTTCACCCTGGCCGCGGGTGCCTCGCACTCCTTCGACGTACCGATCGAGACACTGGCACAGGGTGAGGCGACCATCCGGGTGCGGACTCCGGGCACGGTCCAGGGTGGCGGCAGCACCACCGCCGTCGCCGCGTTGGGCTTCGACATCAGCGGGTCGGCGTACGCCGTCACCTGGAGCACCGATCCGGCGCGGCCGCGGCCGGGAGAGACGTTCGACCTGGTTGCCCACGTCGCCAACAACCGAGGGGAGGACCTCAAGGAGGTCGTGCCGACCCTGACGGTGACCCCAGCCACGGGTACCACCGTCTCCGACCCAGATCCGGCCTCGATCGCGTCGTTGCCCGAGGGTGAGTCCACCGACCTGACGTGGACCATCACCTCCACCCAAGCGGCCCTCGAGGCGGAGCTGGAGCTGACTGGCCAGGACCCGGACGGCGACGCGGTCACGGGTACGGCGACGAAGTCCATCGCCCAGCACGACCTCGTGGTCAACGAGACCGGTGACCAGGCGATCGACGAGGACGCCCTGGCCGACGGCCGGTGCGACACCGACACCGACGAGAGCGTGGACAACTGCACTTTGCGAGCCGCCATCCAGGTGGCCAACTCACGTGCGGGGAGCTCGGCGATCTCCTTCGAGATTCCCGGTGCGGGGGTGCCGCGGATCAGCCCGGCCAGTGCGCTTCCGGCGACCATGCACCCGGTGACGATCGACGGTCGCACCCAGACCGCCGGCCGGGTTGAGCTCCACGGCCCCGGAGCGGGAACCGGCCTCGACCTCGGCGGGTCGGGATCGACCCTGTCCGGGCTGGTGGTCAACGGCTTCGTCGACGGCGTACGACTCGGGGGTGAGGGCCATCACCGTCTTCTGGGCAACCGGATCGGCACCAACACCGCTGGGTCAGCGGCGCTCGCGAACCAGCGAGGGGTTCTGATCGCCTCGCACGCGGACACCATCGGCGGCACGACTGGCACCTCACCGTCGTCCTGCACCGGGGACTGCAACCTGATCTCCGGCAACAGCGACTGGCAGGTCACCAACAACCTCGGTCTCGACCCGGAACCACCCAGGAGCACCCTCGGGGCCGGCCGACGTGACCGTCCAGGGCAACTGGATCGGCGTGAGCTCAGCCGGCCGCACACTGCCCGGCGGTGGCGGGCTCGAGGTCCGGGCCGAGCAGGCGACCGACCTGCCCGGGGGACCTCTCTTGTCATCGGGGGCGAGTCGCCGCGGGCCGGCACCGCGCCGGGGAACCTCGTCGGATCGGCCTCGGACAGCGGGATCCTGCTCTCGGTCGGTCAGGGAGTGGCGACTGGACAAGAGGCGCCACACATCAGCATCGCGGGCAACTCGGTGGGCCTGGATCCCTCGGGAGCGCGTGCCAACGGGTCCAACGCGATCTACGGCATCGTCGTCGGCAACAGCGGGCTCCCGGCCGCCAACCTCGTCGTCGGCGGCGCCAACGCGGCTGCCGGCAACAGTGTGGGCGGAGTGCGGACGGCCGTGTCCGCCGGGGTGGCCGAGGTGCGGCACAACCGGATCGGCACCGATGTCACCGGCACGCGGGCCGTGCCCAACACCGAGGGCCTCCAGATGAGCAACGGTGGCGGAGCCTGGGACAACCAGGTCTCGGGCAACAAGACCGGTGTGTCCGGGGCGCTGGTGTCGCTGCGGAAGGGCAACGTGGTGGGGCTGGCAGCGGACGGAAGGACGGCCCTGCCGAACGAGGTCGGGGTCGAGGTGGACTCCACCGGGATCATCGGCGCCGACGAGCTGGTCGGGGCGGCCCTCAGCTGCGCGGGTCCCTGCAACGTCATCTCGGGCAACAGCAAGGCGGGCATCCTCGTGGCAGCGGGAGGGCGTCACCTCGGGGATCCGCATCGCCGGCACCTACGTCGGTACGGACTCCTCCGGAACACGTGCAGTGCCCAACGGCACGGGCATCTCCGTCAGCACCCCCTCGAGCGCAGGTGAGATCGCGACCCTGACGGTGGGTGGTGTCTCGGCCGCCGGCTCCGGCTCGTGCGCAGCCCCGTGCAACGTGATTGCCGGAAACACGGACGGCGGGATCGCCTTCACCTCAGGTGCAGGCGCGGACCAGGACATGAAGACGCCCAACCCCGTCCAGGGCAACTTCATCGGGGTCGCGGCGGACGGACACCCGCTGCCCAACGGTGGGGCCCAGGTGCGGATGGCCGGCACGGCCGACGGCTCGATCCTGCTCGGCGGCGACGCCCAGCACGCGAACCTGATCGCCTCCGACGGGCCAGCCGTCGCGCAGAGCGGTTCGGCGGCGCGCATCACGGTGCGTTCCGACCGCTTCGTGATGCGGCAGCCTGCCGAGATCGTGTCGCGCACCGGGAACCCCGGACGTCCGCAGCTGCGTCAGGTGGTCGCCGACGGCAGCGGCGTGCACGTCAGCGGGTCGACGTTCGCCACGCTGGACCCGCTCGGGACCCCCGACGAGGTGGAGCTGTACGGCGGCACCAGCTGTGACGTGGGCACCTGGAAGCCCATCGTGGTGGGCACCGTGGCGCTGTTCGGCGGCGACTTCACCCTCGACCTTCCGGCCACCGCCCTGACCGGCTTCACCCACCTGCGGGTGGTCCGGGTGACCAGCGAGGGGCGGACCAGCCGGTTCTCCGCATGCCTGCCCCTGGGACAGAACACCAGGACGGCGATGATCACTCCTGCCGGGACCACCGAGATGGAGGTCGCCTCCAACGACGGCTTCGCGCCGGGTGACTACGTCACCGTCGACCCGGGGGAGCCGAACGAGGAGACCGTGCACGTCGTGGCGCTCGGCTCGCTGATCCTGGCTGCTCCGTTGCGCTACTCGCATGCTGCCGGGGCTGTCGTCGAGAAGGTCTCGCCCCCAGGCGGTGACCGGTCCGCTCCCTCGGTCTCGGTGTCCAGGCCGGCGGCCGGGGCGTCGTACGCCAAGGGGACGCGGGTCGTTCCCTCGGTCCGCTGCACCGACCGGGGCGTCGGCATCGCGACGTGCCGCTACCCCCGGCTCGTGGACACCACAGCGCTGGGACGCCACACCTTCGTCGTGACCGCGGTCGACCGCAACGGCAATGCCCGCACCGTCAAGGTGGCCTACACGGTCGCGGCGGCCACCAAGCTCCTGCTGCGCGCCCGGGACGCAACCCCCGTCACGGGGAAGCGTGCCCGGCTGGTCGCGCAGGTCCCGGCCGCCGTGGCGGGCAGGTACCGCATCGTGATCAGGCCAGCAGGCGCCGGCCGCGCGCTGAAGACGTGCGCCAAGGTGCGGCGCTGTGCCGTGTGGACACCGAAGCGCAGCGGCGCTGCGACCTACGTCGCCGTGCTCCGCTCGACGGGTCCGAAGCACAAGGTCCTGGGCCGGTCGGCGACGGTGCTGGTGCGCTGGTCCTAGATTGGGGCTCATGGCGACCTCACCCCTCGGACTGCTCGACACCGACTCGCTCATCAACGAGGAGGACCGCACGATCCAGCAGACCGTGCGCCGATACGTCGACGACCGGATCAGGCCGGACATCGCGGAGTGGTACGAGAAGGGCCAGATCCCGGTGCGGGAGATCGCCCGGGAGCTGGGCGGGATCGGCGCGCTGGGCATGCACCTGGAGGGCTACGGCTGCGCGGGCACGAGTACGACGGCGTACGGCCTGGCCTGCCTCGAGGTGGAGGCCGGCGACTCGGGCATCCGGTCGCTGATGTCCGTGCAGGGCAGCCTCGCGATGTTCGCGATCCACGCCCACGGCTCCGACGAGCAGAAGGAGCAGTGGCTCCCGGAGATGGCGAAGGGCGAGAAGATCGGCTGCTTCGGGCTGACCGAGTCCGACTTCGGGTCCAACCCTGCCGGGATGCGCACGCGCGCCAAGCAGGATGCCAGCTCGAATGGGCAGGGCGACTGGATCCTCGACGGCACCAAGATGTGGATCACCAACGGGTCGGTCGCCGATGTCGCCGTGGTGTGGGCCCAGACCGACGACGGCATCCGGGGATTCGTCGTACCCACGGAGACAGAGGGCTTCTCCGCCCCCGACATCAAGCAGAAGATGTCGATGCGCGCCTCGGTCACCAGCGAGCTCGTCCTGGACGGCGTACGCCTCCCGGCCGACGCGATGCTGCCCAACGTCAAGGGCCTTCGCGGTCCGCTGAGCTGCCTGACCGAGGCCAGGTTCGGCATCATCTTCGGCTCGATCGGGGCTGCCCGCGACTGCCTGGAGGCGACACTGCGCTACGTCGGCGAGCGCGAGATCTTCGACAAGCCGCTCGGCGGCTTCCAGATCACCCAGACCAAGCTCGCCGACATGAGCGTCGAGCTGGGCAAGTCGATGCTGCTGGCGCTGCACCTCGGCCGGCTCAAGGACGAGGGCAGGATCACCGCGGAGCAGGTCTCCTTCGGCAAGCTCAACAACATCCGCGAGGCCATCAAGATCGCCCGCGAGTGCCGCACGATCATGGGTGCCGCCGGGATCACCCTGGAGTGGCCGATGATGCGTCACGCGAACAACCTGGAGTCGGTCCTCACCTACGAGGGCACCTCCGAGGTGCACCAGCTCGTGCTCGGCAAGGCGCTGACCGGGCAGGACGCCTTCCGCTGAGTGAACGTGGTCCGAGTCCGAGGTCACACCCGCGCGAGCCGTCAGGATTCGGGCTAATCGGGCCGAGTGCACTACAGTGGAGGCACAAGGATCGTTCAGTCTTGCCTCGATCCTGATGCGTGTTGCAGCACTTGGGCCCTCGGGCGCCGGTGCTCCACTGACGCCCGGTTACTTCGACGAGAACATCGTCATGGCTGTGGCGAGACATTCACACAGTTAGCGAAACCTTTCCCTTGTCTACTTCTTTCATCGAGCTCGGCGTCCCCGCTGACCTCTCCGACATCCTTGCCTCGCAGGGAATCACCGACCCCACTCCCATCCAGACCGCGACGCTGCCCGACTCGATCGCCGGTCGCGACGTGCTCGGCCGTGGCCGCACCGGCTCCGGCAAGACGCTTGCGTTCCTGCTCCCGCTGATCGCCCGCCTGGACAAGTCCAAGGCCCGTCGTACGCCGAAGCGCCCGCGTGCCCTGATCCTCGCTCCCACCCGTGAGCTGGTCAGCCAGATCGCGGCCGCTCTCGAGCCGCTCGCCCAGGCCTACGGCTACAAGACCCGCACCGTGTTCGGTGGGGTCGGCCAGGGTCCCCAGGTGCAGGCGCTGCGTGGCGGCGTCGACATCCTGATCGCCTGCCCCGGTCGCCTCGAGGACCTGATCCAGCAGGGCGCCTGCGACCTCGGCGCCGTCGAGGTCACGATCCTCGACGAGGCCGACCACATGGCCGACCTCGGCTTCCTGCCCGCCGTACGCCGCCTTCTCGAGCAGACCCCCCGCAACGGGCAGCGGATGCTGTTCTCCGCGACCTTGGACGCGGGCGTCAACGTCCTCGTCAAGAAGTTCCTGGTCGACCCGCGCACCCACGAGGCCGACTCGGCGCAGTCGCCGGTCGCCAAGATGGACCACCACGTGCTGCACGTGCACCGCGACCAGCGCGTGCCGGTGCTCGTCGACCTGACGAGCGCACCCGGCCGGACGATGGTCTTCACCCGCACCAAGCACGGCGCCAAGGCGCTGGCCCGGCAGCTGAACGCCCGCGGCGTACCGACGGTCGAGCTGCACGGCAACCTCGCGCAGAACGCCCGCACCCGCAACATGGCGGCGTTCCAGTCGGGCAAGGCGACCACGTTGGTCGCCACCGACATCGCCGCGCGCGGCATCCACGTGGACGACGTGGCCCTCGTGGTCCACGCCGACCCGCCCGCCGAGCACAAGGCCTACCTGCACCGCTCGGGCCGTACGGCCCGCGCCGGCGCCGCTGGCACGGTCATCACGTTGATGACCGACCAGCAGGTCAACGACGTGCGCTCGCTCACGCGTGCCGCTGGCATCAAGCCCACGACCACGCGGGTCTCCGGTCCCGAGCACGCGCTGCTGCGCGAGCTCGCCCCGGGTGAGCGCGTGCTCGTCGCCGGCGGTCTGCCGGACGAGCGTCCGGCCCAGTCCGGCAACTCCGGTGGCGGTGGCGGCGGAGGCCGTCGTCGCAGCGGTGGTGGCGGCGGTCGTCCCCAGGGCGGTGGCCGATCGGGCCAGTCGCGTTCCGGTGGCGGTCAGGGTGGACGTTCCGGCGGTCAGGGCGGGCGCTCCGGCGGCCGTCGTGGCGGCTCCTCCTCGAGCACGACTGCCTACTCGACATCGTCCTCCGGGTCGTCGTCGGGCGGTCACAGCGCGGCCGGCTTCAGCGGTCGCCGCAGCCGCTGATCCTGCCCGTCTGAACTGGGCCTCTGGCCCCCCAAGATCCCGCCGAGGCGGCTCTTGTGTCCGATCGCTCTCGCCAGCGAACGGGCACGCGGAGTCGTCTCGGCGTTCTTCGTCCCGTTCTAGGCTGGGGGCATGGAGGTCCTGACCCCGCGCGACGTGCCCCTCGGTGGGCTGCGCGCGATGACCGTGCGGCGTACGCTCCCGCAGCGGCAGCGATCCCTCATCGGCGCCTGGTGCTTCCTCGACCACTACGGCCCGGATGACGTCGCCGCCTCGGAGGGGATGGTCGTCCCACCGCATCCGCACACCGGGTTGCAGACAGTCAGCTGGCTGTTCACCGGCGAGATCGAGCACCGTGACTCCGCGGGCCACCACGCGTTCGTGCGGCCCGGCGAGCTGAACCTGATGACGGCGGGGCGGGGCATCAGCCACAGCGAGTACTCCACCCCCGGCACCACCACCCTGCACGGCGCCCAGCTCTGGCTGGCCCTTCCCGACGGCGACCGGCAGGTCGATCCCACCTTCGAGCACTTCGCGCCGACGCCGGTGCGCGGGCCGGGCTGGGAGGCGCGGGTGTTCATCGGCTCGCTGCTGGGCTCGACGTCTCCCGTGACGACGTACAGCCCTTTGCTGGGCGCGGAGATCCGGATCGCGGCCGGTACGTCACTGTCGGTGCCGGTCGACCCGTCGTACGAGCTGGGGGTGCTGGTCGACTCCGGTGACCTCACGGTCGACGGGAAGCCGCTGGCGGCGCACGAGCTGGGTTTCATCGAACCTGGCTTGTCGTCCCTCGAGCTCACCGCCTCGTCCGACACCCGCCTGCTGATGCTCGGCGGGCCGCCGTTCGGCGAGAAGATCGTCATGTGGTGGAACTACATCGGCCGCGACCACGACGAGGTCGTCGCCTACCGCGCCGAGTGGGAGGCCCTGCTCGACTCCGGCACCAGCCGCCGCTTCGCCCTGCCCGAGGACGACCCCCTCGAACCTCTGCACTCCCCGCCCCTGCCCAACGTGCGGATGGTCAAGCGCGGCCCTTAGGTCCTGATGGGGTGGGATCCGAGTCATCAGGTGACTCGAGATCCACCCCATCCTCGGTCGCGCATCTCGGGCACCGCCTCGGGGAGCCTTCCCAGCCTCGACGCTGAAGGATGCTTGCCACCTTCCTCGCGGTGGCACACGGACGATCCACGGCCTGGCCCCAGCCAAGTCTCACGGTGAGGAGCTCGTCGAGAGCGGCGTCGAGGTCTCGCTCGAGATCGCGATCTCGGTCCCGGACACGGGTGTGGTCGATCCGCCCGTCCAGCTCGACCGAGAACTCGAGTGACTCGTAGAGCACGTCGCGATAGATCGGCCCGCGGCTGGAGGCCCGCACCTGTCGTTGGGCGACGGGTAGTCCGTGCGGTCGCTCGACTCGGGTCAGGTAGGCGTACTCCAGAGCTGAACATGCTCCTTCAGCCACGTCCTGCAGCACGCCCTTCAGAAAGGTCCGTCGCGCGGCTCGAGTGCGGCGACACAACACCAACAAGAGGCGATCGCCCGTCGTACGCCGTGACTGCACTGCGTCTGCCAGCACCGCGATCGCTCCGTAGTCGTCATCGGCAGCAACGGCCAGGTCGAGGATCGTTTCCTCGATCCGTGTCCTGGGCGGGGAGAAGTTCCACTGCACCCGCTCCTTGAAGTCGACGAAGCGACGTACGTCGACGCCTGCGGGAGCGCTGACCGTCCTGGCATGGTCGATCGCGACGTGGATGGGGCCGGTTTCATTGAATCCGCGTTGTCCTGGACCATTCGCAGCACGCAGCGCGGACTCGGCGCACAGGGCGGCCGGTGCCGCGAAGAGCACGGCCGCCCAGGCACGTTGCTGCCACGTCGGTGGACCGGTGTGATCGACGTACACCCCTGGATGCAGGCTGGCCCACTCTCGTCGACGCACGAGGCGCCGGATCTCCGCCGGGGTGGCGCCGAGTTTCAGCGCCTGGCGCCGACTGAGCACGCCATCCTGCTCGATGAGCGGTCTGTCACCCCGGCGACCTAGGATCTGGGCGTGACGAATGAACTGACTGACCAGAACCGAACCCTCATCGATCTCGCGGCCGCCGGGCCGGTCGTGGTCGACGGGGGGATGGGGACGCTGCTGCAGGACAAGGGGCTCGACGACGGCGGGTCCGGTGAGCTGTGGAACGTCGAGCGGCCGGATGCCATCCGCGAGGCGCACACGGCGTACGCCGAGGCCGGCGCGCGCATCCTGACCACCAACACGTTCGGTGGCACCAAGCCGCGGCTCGACATGCACGGTCTGGGAGACCGGGTGCACGAGCTCAACGAGGCCGGCGCGCGCCTGGCCCGCGAGGTGGCCGACGAGCACGGCGCCCTGGTGGCCGGTGACCTCGGCCCGACCGGTGAGCTGATGGCTCCGCTCGGCACGATGGACGCAGCTGCGGCGCAGGCGATCTTCGCCGAGCAGCTCGCCGGGCTGCGTGACGGCGGCATCGACCTGGTGCTGATCGAGACGATGAGCGACCTGGCCGAGGTCGAGGCGGCCATCGCCGCTGCCCGCGAGGTCGTGCCCGACCTGCCGATCGTGGCGACGATGAGCTTCGACACCAACCTGCGCACCATGTTCGGAGTCCGTCCCGGCGACGCGGTCACCGCACTCGCGGCTGCAGGCGTCACCGCCGTCGGGGCCAACTGCGGCCGCGGGCCGGGGGAGATGGCCACGATCGCCGCCCAGCTCGCAGACGCACGCCCCGAGGGTCTGCTGCTGATCGCGCAGTCCAACGCGGGCCTGCCGCAGGTCGTCGGTGACCACTTCGAGTACGACGCGACCCCCGAGGACATGGCCGCTCACGCGACGGAGCTGCGCGGTCTCGGGATCGACCTGATCGGTGCCTGCTGCGGCTCGACGCCGGACCACGTCCAGGCGATCAGCGCAGCCCTGACGTGACCGGCGCGGTCGTCGGCGAGGACGGCGTACCCCGCTGTCCTTGGGCCGGTCGACCCGGGACCATGCGCGACTACCACGACACCGAGTGGGGCGTGCCGGTCGACGGCGAGCGCGGGCTCTTCGAGCGGCTCAGCCTCGAGGGCTTCCAGGCCGGGCTTTCCTGGTCGACGATCCTGAACAAGCGTGACCGCTTCCGCGAGGTGTTCCACGGCTTCGACGTCGACCGGGTCGCGGCCATGACCGACGACGACCTCGACGAGCTGATGCAGGACACCGGCATCGTGCGCAACCGCGCCAAGATCCTGGCCACCCGCAAGAACGCGCTCGCCACCATCGAGCTGCGCGACGACGGTGGCCTCGAGGCGTTCATCGCCGGCTTCCGGCCCGAGCACGACCCCGAGCCCGCCGATGCCTCCGAGGTGCCGGCCATCTCTCCTGAGTCCACGGCGTTGTCGAAGGCACTGCGCAAACGCGGGTTCGGTTTCGTCGGGCCGACCACGGTGCACGCGCTGATGGAGGCGACCGGGCTGGTCGACACCCATCTCGTCGGGTGCCACCGGCGCGGCATCGCGCGCTGACGACCGTTACGGTTCGAGCCATGCCTGACGGTGAGCCGGCCCCCAAGACCCGTGTCCATGCTTTCGGTGACGACGCTCTCGGCGATCACGACGCCGTCGGCCTCGCCCAGGAGATCCGCGAGGGCCGGGTTTCGCGGCTGGAGGCCGTAGAGGCAGCGATCGCCCGCATCCGTGCGCTCGACGACGACCTGGCCGGCCTCGCCGCCGAGCGGTTCGGGAGTGCCCTGGCCGAGGCGCGTACGCCGCACGACGGGTTCTTCGCCGGACAGCCGAGCTTCATCAAGGACAACAGCGACGTGGCCGGGTTGCCGACCCAGCAGGGCACCCATGCGTACGTCGCGGAGCCGGCCGCCACGGACGGTGACTTCGCCCGGATGTTCGGCCTGGTCGGGACCACCACGCTGGGCAAGACCCGCCTGTCGGAGTACGGCTTCAGCGCGAGCGCGGAGTTCGTCCAGGACCCGCCCGTGCGCAACCCGTGGCACACCGGGCACACGTCCGGTGCCTCGTCCGCGGGGTCGGCGGCGTTCGTGGCCGCCGGTGCGGTGACGATGTCGCACGCCAACGACGGAGGTGGGTCGATCCGCATCCCGGCCGCCTGCTGCGGCCTGGTCGGGCTGAAACCCACGAGGGGACGTACGCCGAGCGACAAGGGCAACCGCGAGATGCCGGTCAAGATCGTGCACGACGGGGTGGTGACCCGCTCCGTGCGCGACAGCGCCGCCTTCCTCCGCGAGTGCGAGCACGTCTACCGCAACCTGAAGCTTCCGCCGGTCGGCGACGTCACCGGACCGGGCAAGAAGCGACTGCGGGTCGCGCTGGTGACCAACTCGATCGGCGGCCGGGTGACCGACGACGAGACCACCCAGGCGGTGCTGCACACGGCGGGGCTGCTCGAGGAGCTCGGCCACACCATCGAGGCCGTGGACGCGCCGGTGCCGGCCAGCTTCGAGGGCGACTTCCTCCTCTACTGGAGCTCGCTCGCCCTCGGCATCAGCGCCGGCGGCAAGCGGCTCTTCAACAGCACCTATGACCGCAACCTGAACGACAACCTGACCAAGGGCCTGGCCCAGCACGCGCTGAAGAACGCCTGGCGGCTGCCGCTCGCGATGGCCAGGCTCAACGGGTCCTACCGCAACAGCAGGCGCTTCTTCGCCGACCACGACGTGGTCCTCACCCCGACGCTCTCGCTGGTCACGCCGGAGATCGGGTGGCTGAACCCGTCCCAGTCCTACGAGACAGTGATCGGTCACCTGCTCGAGTGGGTGTCCTTCACCCCGCTCCAGAACGCCACCGGCGACCCGGCGATCTCGATCCCGATGGGGATGAGCACGAAGGGCCTGCCGATCGGCGTACAGCTCGCCGCGGAGCGTGGCCATGACCGCCGGCTCCTCCAGGTGGCCTACGAGCTCGAGGCGGCCCAGCCCTTCGCCAGGATCCAGGACCAGGCCTGAGATGAGCCGGGACGTCATACGCTCCGGCGCCTATCGCCACCACTTCGGATGACGTCCCGGCGCCACCCTCAGGCCCGCACCACCAGCAGCGCCTGCGCCGACCGGGCGACGAGCCCGCGCTCGTCGTACACCTCGGAGGCGGCCAGGCCGACCGCGCCGGGACCCAGGGTGGTCTCGGCGCGCAGGCAGACCCACTCGCCCACCGGAGGGCGTACGACGTGGACGGTGAGGTCGGTGTTCATGAAGCTCCACTCGGCCGGGTCGAGGGCGGCGGAGGCGCCCGAGGCAGAGTCGACGCAGGTCAGCAGCCGCTGCAGGGGCGTCATCTCCTCGCCCGGCACGAGCGGCAGCAGCGGCCGCATCCACACGACTGCCGGACCGGGTCGGGTGACGGCTCCCTCCATCCACTGCCACTCGACCGAGTCGAGATAGCCGCGTGCCCACGACGCGGGCGGCTCCTCGTGGTGGCCGTCGGAGGGCCCGTGCTCGAGGGGTACGCCGAACCCGGCCGGCCCGTCCTCCGACACCGGGAAGGCCCACCCCTGGGCCCGCGCGACGACCCGACCGGAGGCGTCGCTGAGCTCGGCCTGGCGCAGCGAGACGGTCCGCCCCGGCCGCAGCACCGAGGACGTGACCGTGAGGTCCGCCACGGGGATGGGCCCGAGCAGGTCCATGGTGAACCGTCCGATCGTCCGAGCGGTGCCCTCGTCGATGCCCTCCAGCGCCCGGCCGAGCAGCGCCGCAGGCGGTCCGCCGTGCTGCGCGTGCTCGCTCCAGGGGCCGGAAGTGGCCGCTGTCGAGCGGAAACGACCGCCGTCGAGGGGCTCGTAGAAGGTGGCTTCGGGTGGGTTCACCTCCCGATCATCGCGGCTCCATCCAAGGGACGGTCAAGTCCGCCTCGGCCCGATTTCAGGTATCCCGTCGAGCCTGTGTATTCTGCTCGCTGGCCCCCGGAGCTCGACTGGGCCACGCCCCTTTAGCTCAGACGGCAGAGCGTCTCCATGGTAAGGAGAAGGTCTACGGTTCGATTCCGTAAAGGGGCTCTGGGAAGTCTCCCAACCCATCCGGACACACAGCAGGAATGTGCGGGTGCTCGGGTGTGTTCCTATGGCGGGGTAGCTCAGGTGGTTAGAGCACACGGCTCATAATCGTGGTGTCGCGGGTTCGAGTCCCGCCCCCGCTACGGATTCGTCGAAACGCAGCAGCATCACCAGCCAGGAAGAAGGCACGAAAGTGGCCAGCAAGAGCTCCGATGTCCGCCCCAAGATCACCTTGGCGTGCGTGGACTGCAAGGAACGCAACTACATCACCAAGAAGAACCGTCGCAACGACCCGGACCGCATGGAACTGAAGAAGTTCTGCCCGCGTTGCCGCACTCACACGGACCACCGCGAGACCCGCTGATCCGAGCGGTTCGATCGACCACGGAAGCGGCCCCGGCTCTGCCGGGGCCGCTTCTGCGTCTCCCCGATCGTCCGAAGGGCTAGTTTCATGAGCGTGCCCTCCACACCCGCCCGCCAGGTCAGGCTCGCCGACCTGACGACCCTGCGCCTGGGTGGCCCGGCCGCCGACCTGGTCGAGGCGCGCGACGAGGCGCGCCTGGTCGAGGCCGTCCGCACGGCCGACGAGGACCGGACGCCGGTCCTGCTCGTCGGTGGTGGCAGCAACCTGGTCGTCGCCGACGAGGGGTACGCCGGCCGGGTGGTCGTCGTACGCAACAGGGGAGTGCAGGCCGAGTCGGACCTCTGCGGCGGGGCGTACGTCGAGGTCGGTGCCGGCGAGACCTGGGACGACCTCGTCGCCACCGCCGTCGAGAAGCGCTGGGTCGGCATCGAGGCGCTCTCCGGCATCCCCGGGACCGTCGGCGCGACGCCGATCCAGAACGTCGGCGCCTACGGCCAGGAGGTCGCGCACACGATCGCGCGCGTGCGCACCTGGGACCGGGTCGACGGCCAGGTGCGGTCCTTCGCAGCCGCCGACTGCGGCTTCGGCTACCGCACCAGCCGCTTCAAGGAGGACCCCGCCCGCTACGTGGTGCTCGCCGTCACCTTCCAGCTCCGGCTCGGAGACCTCGGCGCGCCCGTGCAGTACGCCGAGCTGGCCAACGCCCTCGACGTCGCGATCGGCGAGCGCGCGCCGGCTGCCGACGTGCGTGCCGCCGTACTCTCCCTGCGCCGCCGCAAGGGAATGGTGCTCGACCCCAAGGACCACGACACCTGGAGCACCGGCTCGTTCTTCACCAACCCGGTCGTGCCCGCGGACGCGGTGCCCGTGGGGGCGCCGGCGTGGCCGCAGCCGGACGGGCTCGTCAAGACGAGCGCGGCGTGGCTGATCGAGCACGCTGGCTACGGCAAGGGCTACGGCAGCGACCGGGTGCGGCTCTCCTACCGGCACACGCTGGCCCTCACCAACCGCGGGGGCGCCAGCACCGCCGAGGTGCTGGAGCTGGCCCGCGAGCTGCGCGACGGGGTCGCCGAGCGGTTCGGGATCGTGCTGGTGAACGAGCCCGTGCTCGTGGGCTGCTCGCTCTAGACGGTGCTGCCGGTGCTCGTGCCGGTCGAGTCCGCGACGGCGACGATGACGATGAACCCGATCACGGCCACGATCGCCAGGATCAGGAAGATCGTGCCGATGATGCCCATGATCATGCCGGCGCGCGCCTGACTCAGGCCGCCGAGACGGCCCTGGGACGCCTCGATCTCCTTGACCGCGTTGCGACCCAGGGCCCACGCGAACGGCGAGACGACGAGCGGCAGTCCACACAGGACGAAGGCCCCGATGATCCCGACCAGGCCGAGCACCATCGAGAGCGTCGACTGGGGGTGGTCGGGGACCGCGTGCGCATAGCCGGCGTACGACGGCACTCCCGGCGGCGGGGGGTAGGGCACCGGCTGGCCGGGCTGCGGCGGGTAGCCCGTCGGCTGCTGGGTGTAGGGCTGGGGTTGGTAGGGCTGCTGGTTGTAGGGCTGCCCGTACTGCTGCCCGTACTGCTGGTTGGGCTGTGGGGGTTGCTGGGCTCCCGGGGAGTAGGGGCCGTAGGGGTTCACCCCGGGGATCTCGCTGTAGGGGTTCTGCTGCGGGGGAGGCTGGTCCTGCGGGTACGGCGTGGTGGCGCTCGGGTGGCCCTGCTGCTCCTGCTCCCGGGCCTGCTCCGCCGCCTGCCGCTCCCAGTAGCCCACCGGCTGGGTGGGCTCGGTGTCGGTGGGGGTGTCCTGCGGTCCGTCGTCAGCGGGCGGCGGGGTCTCCCCGGGGTAGGTGCTCATGGCGCCATTGTCCCCAACCAGTCGTCGATCTCACCCATCCAGGTCGACTTGTCCTCCTCGGGAGCCCGCGATGCGCGGATGGAGGACCGTGCGAGATCGGCGAGCTGTACGTCGCTCAGCTCGTGCGCCGCCCGCATCGTGGCGTACTGGCCGGCGAGCTGCGACCCGAACAGCAGCGGGTCGTCGGCGCCGAGCGCGATCGTGGCTCCGGCGGCGATCAGCTCGGGCAACGGCACCGAGGACAGGTCGCTGTAGACGCCCAGGGCCACGTTGGACACCGGGCACACCTCGAGCGTGATGTCGCGCTGCACGATCAGGTCGAGCAGGTCAGGATCCTCCACCGCGCGGATCCCGTGGCCCAGGCGGTCCGCGTGCAGCTCCTCCACGCACAGCCGGGCCGACTCCGCGCCGAGCAGCTCACCGCCGTGGGGTGCGAGCAGCAGCCCGGCGCGCTCGGCGATGCCGAACGCCGGCGCGAAGTCACGGGTGTTGCCCCGTCGCTCGTCGTTGGACAGCCCGAAGCCGACCACGCCGCGGCCGGCGTACTGTGCGGCGAGCCGGGCCAGCGTGCGTGCGTCCAGCGGGTGCCGGGTGCGGTTGGCGGCGATCACCACCGCCATCCCGATCCCGACGTCGCGGCTGCTCTCGGCGACTGCGTCGAGCACCAGGTCGGTGAACGCGGTCACCCCGCCGAACTTCGCGGCGTACCCGCTCGGGTCGACCTGGATCTCCAGCCAGCGACCGCCGTCGCGCTTGTCGTCCTCGGCGGCCTCACGCACGAGCCGGCGTACGTCGTCCTCGGTCCGCAGCACCGACCTGGCGACGTCGTAGAGCCGCTGGAACCGGAACCAGCCCTTCTCGTCGGCGCCCGAGAGCTCCGGCGGCCAGTCCTCCACCAACGCCTCCGGGAGCCGGTGGCCGTCACGCTCGGCGAGCTCGAGCAGGGTCCGGTGCCGCATGGAGCCGGTGAAATGAAGATGCAGATGGGCCTTCGGAAGCTCTTCGAGCCTCCTGCGGGCCGGGGACTCTCGGACTTCGTCCTCGTCATGGTCGGGGTAGGGGGACTCTCGGGCTCCGCCCTCGTCATGGTCGCCTTGGGTGCCGGGTGTCACCTTCCGGCGGAGACCTTCTCGGCAGCGGCGAGCAGCACGCAGGTCGCCACGCCCTCCATCGCTCCGGTGACGTCCTCCAGGGAGGGGAAGGTCGGGGCGAGCCGGATGTTGCGGTTGCGTGGGTCGTTGCTGAGCGGGAACGCCGAGCCTGCCGGGGTGAGCGCGATGCCCGCCTCCTTGGCCAGCTGGATCACCCGGGACGCGGTGCCGTCGAGGACGTCCAGGCTGACGAAGTAGCCGCCGGTCGGCTGGGTCCAGGTCGCCACCCCGAGGCCGCCGAGCCGCTCGGCGAGGATTCGCTCGACCTCCTCGAACTTCGGGGCGATGATCGCGCGGTGCTTGGTCATGTGCTCCCGCACGCCCTCGGCGGAGCCGAAGAACTGGGAGTGCCGCAGCTGGTTCAGCTTGTCCGGCCCGATGGCGCCCTTGCTGAGGTGGTTGATGTACCACTTCACCGTCTCGACCGAGCCGCCGAGGAAGGCCACCCCAGCACCGGCGTAGGTGATCTTGGAGGTGGAGGCGAACATGATCGGCCGGTGGGGGTGCCCGGCCGCGGAGGCCAGGGACAGGATGTCGGCGCTCTTGGCCTCGTCCTCGGTCAGGTGGTGGAACGCGTAGGCGTTGTCCCAGAAGATCTTGAAGTCGGGCGCCGCGGTCTCCATCGACGCGAGGCGCTCGGCGATCTCCTGCGAGACGATCGACCCGCTGGGGTTGGCGTAGGTCGGCACGATCCAGATGCCCTTGATGCTGGGGTCCTTGCCCGCCAGCTCGGCGACGGCGTCGGGGTCGGGGCCGTCGTCGTTCATCGGCACGGTCACCATCTCGATGCCGAACCAGTCCAGCAGGGTGAAGTGGCGGTCGTAGCCCGGCACGGGGCAGATGAAGGTGACCTTCTCCTCCTCGCCCCACGGACGGGGGCTGTCCACGCCGCCCTTGAGCCACAGGTCGACGAGCACCTCGCGCATCATCACCAGGCTGGAGTTGCCGCCGGCGACGACCTGCTCGGGCTCGACCCAGAGGAGGTCGGCGAACATCTCCCGCAGCTCCCGGATGCCCTCGAGACCCCCGTAGTTGCGGGTGTCCACGCCCGCGTTGTCCTTGGTCCCGGTGGGCAGGCTCAGCAGCCGGTCGGAGAGGTCCAGCTGGGCCGTCGACGGCTTGCCCCGGGTCAGGTCGAGGTGCAGGCCGCGTCCCTGCAGGGTCTCGTAGGCTGCCTGTTGCTGCTGCAGGAACGCCTCGACCTCGGCAGGCGTTCGGTCGGCGAGGGGCTGGGGGTGCTGGCTCTGCTCGGTCACGGACCCCATGCTCGCAGAGGAGGGCACGTGGGCGGCAGTGTCCCCCCGCTCCTGGGGGCTGGCCGTGAGCGCGGTCGGCGAGCCTGGTTCGACTTTGCGTGGAGCTCCCCCGTAAACTCACCCATTGGTGTCCCCGGCCATTGTCTTGCCATGCCCGGAATGACGCCGTAGGGCACTAGCTCAACTGGCAGAGCATCGGTCTCCAAAACCGAAGGTTGGGGGTTCAAGTCCCTCGTGCCCTGCGAGAAGTCAGCAATAGTGCGGAGACAGGCACAGCAGCAGTCAGTCGATGAGGAAGAAGGAAGCACGTGTCGGAAAGGTCACCGGTCCGCTCGGAGAAGAAGAACGAGCGCACCAGCCCGATCACGTTCTACCGTCAGGTCGTCGCCGAGCTGCGCAAGGTGGTGTGGCCGACCCAGCAGCAGCTGGTCACCTACCTGATCGTGGTGCTGGTCTTCGTGCTGGTGATGATCGCGTACGTGTCGGTGCTGGACCTGGCCTTCGGCAAGGCCGTGTTCGCTGTCTTCGGTGGCAAGTAGCCCCACGTGAGCGCCCGCACCCGGGCCGCCAGGAAAGTTTCGAGCTTGATGAGATGACGGAGTAATCGTGTCTGAGCAGTACGACGAGAAGCCGGTCGAGCCGGTCGAGGAGACCGACGAGGTCCTCACCGACCCGGAGACCGGCGAGACCGTGGCCATCCTCGGTGACGCCCCCGAGGAGCCGCTCGACGTCGACCCCGAGGCCGCTGTCGACCCTGAGGCTGACTCCGAGGACGGGGAGCCTGAGAACGGGGACGCCGACATCGACGCCGCCGCCGTGGACCCCCTCGAGGAGTTCCGCGCCGCCCTCCGCGAGAAGGAGGGCGACTGGTACGTCGTGCACACCTACTCCGGCATGGAGAACAGGGTGAAGGCCAACCTGGAGAACCGGATCACCTCGCTCAACATGGAGATCTACATCCACGAGGTCGTCGTACCCACCGAGGAGGTCGCGGAGATCAAGAACGGTCAGCGCAAGCTGGTCCGTCGTACGGTCCTCCCCGGCTACGTCCTGGTCCGGATGGACCTGACCGACGAGTCCTGGTCCGCCGTACGCCACACGCCGTCGGTGACCGGGTTCGTGGGCCACAGCCACCAGCCGGTGCCGCTGAGCCTCGAGGAGGTCGAGAACATGCTCGGCCCAGCCGTCCAGGCAGAGGCCGACGCCGAGGCAGCCGCCGCGGCCGCCGAGTCCGGCGCGCCCGCGCCGGCCAAGACCGCCAGCCGGTCGCAGGTCGCCGTTGCCGACTTCGACGTGTCCGACTCGGTCATGGTCGTCGACGGCCCGTTCGCCACGCTCCACGCGACGATCACCGAGATCAACGCGGAGAGCCAGAGGGTCAAGGCCCTCGTCGAGATCTTCGGCCGGGAGACCCCGGTCGAGCTGAGCTTCACCCAGATCCAGAAGGTCTGAGCGAAGCCGCACCACCAGTAACACCAGTGGCAGAGGGCGCATCGCCCTCGTCCTGACCACGAGAAGAGAAAGAAGAAGCAATGCCTCCCAAGAAGAAGATCGCTGCCCTGGTCAAGGTGCAGCTGCAGGCCGGTGCGGCCACCCCCGCACCGCCCGTCGGTACCGCTCTCGGTCCGCACGGCGTCAACATCATGGACTTCTGCAAGGCGTACAACGCCCAGACCGAGGCCATGCGCGGCAACGTCATCCCCGTCGAGATCACCATCTACGAGGACCGGTCGTTCACCTTCATCACGAAGACGCCGCCGGCCGCCGAGCTGATCAAGAAGGCCGCTGGCGTGCAGAAGGGCTCCGGGGTCCCGCAGAAGGACAAGGTCGGCAAGCTGACCAAGGACCAGGTTCGCGAGATCGCCACCACCAAGCTGCCCGACCTGAACGCCAACGACATCGATGCCGCGATGAAGATCGTCGAGGGCACCGCCCGCTCGATGGGCATCACCACCGACTGACGTCGCGCCACACCGGCACAGCAGCACCAACACCCGAGCAAGAGTGGGAGAGCCGCGTTGGCTCACAGACCACACCTGGACAGCAAAGGAACCAGACATGCAGCGCAGCAAGACCTACCGCGCCACCGCGGAGTCGTTCGACCAGGACGAGATCCACGCACCGTTGGCCGCGATCACGATCGCCAAGGGCGGCGCCAAGAAGAAGTTCGACGAGACCGTCGACGTGGCCATGCGCCTCGGCGTCGACCCGCGCAAGGCCGACCAGATGGTGCGCGGCACCGTCAACCTCCCGCACGGCACCGGCAAGACCGCCAAGGTCCTCGTCTTCGCCAACGGCGACAAGGCTGACGCGGCCCGCGAGGCCGGCGCCGACGTCGTCGGCGGCGACGAGCTGATCGAGAAGGTGAACGGCGGCTGGCTCGACTTCGACGCCGTCGTCGCCACCCCGGACATGATGGGCAAGGTCGGCCGCCTCGGTCGCGTCCTGGGCCCCCGTGGCCTGATGCCCAACCCCAAGACCGGCACCGTGACCGCTGACGTCGCGAAGGCCGTCTCGGACATCAAGGGCGGCAAGATCGAGTTCCGCGTCGACCGGCACGCCAACCTGCACTTCATCATCGGCAAGGCATCGTTCAGCGAGCTCCAGCTCGCCGAGAACTACGCCGCTGCCCTCGAGGAGGTGCTGCGGCTCAAGCCGGCCAGCTCCAAGGGCCGCTACATCCGCAAGATCGTCGTCTCGACCACCATGGGCCCCGGCGTCCAGGTCGACCCCAACCGCACCAAGAACGTCGCGGGCCAGGACGACGCCTGAGCCTCGTCGTACTCCACGTGGCCGGCATCCCCTCGGGGGTGTCGGCCACGTGCGCATTCCGGACAGGGTTGTCGGCCGACCCCTGACGTTGTGGGGTGTTGCAACGGCCGACAACGACCGGATTCACCGGCCGGCCGGTGAAACCTGCAGCCCCCGGCCCCACCGATTTGGCGCAGACAGAACCCACCCCGTATCGTGACCCGTCGAAGCCAAAGACCGCCGGCCGGTCACCCAAGCACATCTCCACCGGGTGACCCGAAGGTTCGCGAACAGCGGACGACCTGCGTAGGTGACACCGAGTGAGACGACCAGTCGTCAGACGCCCTGTGCACCTGCACCAGGGCGTTTTTGCTGTCCGGGTCCCGGCTTCGCAGGCGTCGCGCAAACCCGTGCGTCGCCGCGCACGATTTGTGCACCAGCTGGAAGGAGACCCATGGCGCGGCCAGACAAAACAGCAGCCGTCGCGGAGATCGTCGACTCGTTCAACGACTCCACCGGCGCTGTGCTGACCGAGTACCGCGGTCTCACCGTGAAGCAGCTGCAGGAACTGCGGCGAGTCCTCGGCGAGAACGCCCATTACGCCGTGGTCAAGAACACGCTGACCAAGATCGCTGCCAAGCAGGCGGGTGTCGACGGAGTCGACGACCTCCTCAACGGCCCGACCGCCATCGCCTTCATCAACGGCGACCTGGTCGAAGCGGCCAAGGGTCTGCGTGACTTTGCCAAGGCCAACCCCGCCCTTGTCGTCAAGGGTGGTTACGTCGACGGTGCCCCGATGGCGGCTGCCGAGATCGCCAAGCTGGCCGATCTCGAGTCCCGCGAGGTTCTCCTGGGCAAGCTGGCGGGCGCCATGCTCGCTTCGCTCAGCCAGGCCGTCTACCTGTTCAACGCCCCGCTCGCGCAGGTTGCCCGGCTCGCCGGCGCCCTGCAGGAGAAGGCCGAGCAGGACCCCTCCGTGCTCAAGGGTGGTGCCGGCGAGCCGGTGGCCCCCGTCGAGGACACCGTGGAGGACAGCTCCCCGAGGACGCACCTGCGCCCGAGGACACCCCCGAGGCCGCACCTGTGGCCGAGGAGACCCCCGAGGACGCACCCGCGGCCGAGGCGACCAACGAGGCCACCGAAAGCACCGAGGCCTGACCACCTGCTCGTGGCACACACGCCACGCGCACCACTGAAAGGAACGCCACCATGGCGAAGCTCAGCACCGACGAGCTGCTCGACGCTTTCAAGGAGATGACCCTCCTGGAGCTCAGCGAGTTCGTGAAGCAGTTCGAAGACACCTTCGGCGTGACCGCGGCCGCTCCGGTTGCCGTTGCCGCCGCCGGTGGCGCCGCTGGCGCCCCCGCCGAGGAAGCAGTCGAGCAGGACGAGTTCGACGTCATCCTCGAGGCTGCCGGCGAGAAGAAGATCAACGTCATCAAGGAGGTCCGTGCCCTCACGAGCCTCGGCCTCAAGGAGGCCAAGGACCTCGTCGAGGCGGCCCCCAAGGCCGTCCTCGAGAAGGTCACCAAGGAAGCTGCGAACAAGGCCAAGGAGTCCCTCGAGGGCGCCGGCGCTTCCGTCAGCCTCAAGTGACGTTGCCTCTCGCAACCGCACGCTGAACCACCGCGGATTTCCGGACTGCAACGACCGGAATCCGCACCAACGGCCGTCGCAGACCCACTGGGTCTGGGGCGGCCGTTGTGCGTTGTACGTCGGGTGTACGGTCGTGCACTGATCGCCGGGAACGATCAGGTCTATTTCGTGAGACTCCTCGCGAAGTGGGTGACGGACGCCACGATGACGCGTAACTTGTCCAAGGGCTACTCGTTGGTAAGCAGTAGGTGGGGAGATCTGTGCGCACGCCGCCAGCCAGCCCAGATCTGAGCATGGACCGAAGCAAGAGGGAGGCCCTCCATGGGTGTTGAGATTGAGATCAAGGATCTGACGAAGAGCTTCGGCAAGCAGCTGATCTGGGGCGACGTCACCCTGACCATTCCCGCAGGCGAGATCTGCGTGATGCTCGGTCCCTCCGGAACCGGCAAGTCCGTCCTCCTCAAGACGATCATCGGCCTGCTCAAGCCGGACCGCGGCAGTGTGATCATCAACGGCGTCGACATCGCCTCGTGCCCCGAGAAGGAGCTCTACGAGATCCGCAAGCTGTTCGGCGTGCTGTTCCAGGACGGCGCGATGTTCGGCTCGATGAACCTCTACGACAACATCGCCTTCCCGCTCCGCGAGCACACCAAGAAGTCCGAGTCCGAGATCCGCGACATCGTCATGGAGAAGCTCGACCTCACCGGCCTGATCGGCACCGAGGACAAGCTCCCGGGCGAGATCTCCGGCGGGATGCGCAAGCGCGCCGGCCTGGCCCGCGCCCTCGTGCTCGACCCCGAGATCGTGCTCTTCGACGAGCCCGACTCCGGCCTCGACCCGGTGCGCACCTCGTTCCTGAATCAGCTGATCGTGGACCTGAACGCCCAGATCGACGCCACGTTCCTGATCGTGACCCACGACATCAACACCGCTCGCACGGTGCCGGACAACATCGGCCTGCTCTACCACAAGCACCTGGCGATGTTCGGGCCGCGCGAGATGCTGCTCTCCTCCGAGGAGCCGGTCGTGCGCCAGTTCCTCAACGCTCAGATGGTCGGCCCGATCGGCATGTCCGAGGAGAAGGACGCCGACGACCTCGAGTCCGAGAAGGACATGGAGCTGCCGGCGCTGCCGCCGATCCCGCTCCAGATCGAGCCGAGCAGCGGCCAGCCGCGTCGCAGCCAGCGCGAGCCGGGTGCGTGGTGCAAGGAGAACAACATCGAGCCTCCTCCCGGGTCGTTCGAGGAGAACATGTCCATGACCGTCGGAAGTTGATCGTCTGATGGCTTCAGACGTGGCCACCCGCGTTCTCGCTCCGATCGGGACCGCCGGGAAGCTCTTCGCATTCGCGCTGGACGTCGCGCGCAACCTGTTCAAACGTCCGTTCCAGACCCGCGAGTTCATCCAGCAGGCCTGGTTCATCGCCTCCGTGACGATCATCCCGACGGCTCTGGTCGCCATCCCGTTCGGCGCGGTCATCGCGCTGCAGGTCGGCAGCCTGATCAAGCAGTTCGGCGCGCAGTCGTTCACCGGCTCGGCCTCCGTGCTGGCCGTGGTCCAGCAGGCGGCTCCCATCGCCACCGCCCTGCTGATCGCCGGCGCCGGCGGCTCGGCCATCGCGGCCGACCTCGGTGCCCGCAAGATCCGCGAAGAGCTCGACGCGATGATGGTGCTCGGCATCGACCCGATCCAGCGGCTCGTCGTACCCCGCGTCCTCGCCTGCATGATGGTCGCGGTCTTCCTCAACGGCCTGGTCACGGTCGTCGGTGTGGCCGGTGGCTACGTCTTCAACGTGATCCTGCAGGACGGCACCCCGGGTGCCTACATCGCCAGCTTCACCGCCCTCGCCCAGCTGCCGGACCTCTGGGTCGGCCTGCTGAAAGCCCTGGTGTTCGGGATGATCGCGGCCATCGTCGCGGCCTACAAGGGCGTCGGCGCCGGCGGCGGCCCCAAGGGCGTCGGTGACGCGGTCAACGAGTCCGTGGTCATCACCTTCCTGCTCCTGTTCGTCGTCAACCTGGTGATCAGCGCGATCTACCTCCAGATCATCCCGCCGAAGACGGGCTGAGCTGATGGCGAACTTCAAGGGCCTCTACGAGAAGCCGCTCTCTTCCCTCGACACGATGGGGGAGGAGCTGGCGTTCTACCTGCGCGCCATCCGGGTGACCCCACGCTCGGTGACCCGCTACCCGAAGGAGATCCTGCGCCTCCTGGCCGAGGTCACCCTGGGCTCGGGAGCGCTCGCCGTCATCGGCGGCACCGTCGGTGTCATCACGGCGATGACGTTCTTCACCGGCGCCCAGGTCGGCCTCTCCGGGTACGCCGCCCTGAACCAGATCGGCACCGCGGCGTTCTCCGGCTTCGTCTCGGCCTACTTCAACACCCGTGAGATCGCGCCCCTGGTCGCCGGCATCGCACTCGCTGCAACGGTGGGTTGTGGCTTCACCGCCCAGCTCGGCGCCATGCGCATCTCCGAGGAGGTCGACGCCCTCGAGGTGATGGCGATCCCGTCGATGCCGTTCCTGGTGACCACGCGCATCGTCGCGGGCCTGGTCGCGATCGTCCCGCTGTACGTCGTCGGCCTGCTGTCCTCCTACTTCGCCACCCGGCTGACCGTGACCCAGTTCTACGGGCAGAGTCCGGGCACCTACGACCACTACTTCAACCAGTTCCTGCCACCGGGCGACGTGCTCTGGTCCTTCGGCAAGGTGCTGGTCTTCGCGGTCGTCGTCATCCTGATCCACTGCTACCACGGCTACACCGCCAGCGGCGGCCCCGCCGGCGTGGGTGTGGCAGTGGGACGTGCGGTCCGGACCTCGATCGTGGCCGTGAACGTGATCGACCTGTTCCTCTCGATGGCCATCTGGGGCTCCTCGACGACCGTCAGATTGGCGGGTTGACGTGAGACTTCTCGACCATCACCGCATCCTCGGCGTGATCTTCGTCGGGTTCCTGGTGCTCAGCGTGTGGCTCGTCAGCGCGGTGTTCACCCAGAAGTTCACGTCGTTCGACAAGGTCACGCTCACGACCAGCACGGCCGGCCTGAACCTGCCGGCCAAGGCCGACGTGAAGGTGCGCGGCGTCATCGTCGGCCAGGTCAACAAGGCCGAGTCCGAGGGCAAGGGCGCCACCCTGACGCTCGGCATCAAGCCGGACGAGATCAAGACGATCCCCAAGAACGTGACCGCCGCGCTCGTCCCCAAGACGCTGTTCGGCGAGAAGTACGTCGACCTGAACATCCCCAAGGACCCGTCCTCGTCGTCGCTCGCTGACGGCGACAAGATCACCCAGACCAAGCTCCCGATCGAGGTCGAGCGGGTGCTCAACGACCTCTACCCGCTGCTGCGCACCGTTCAGCCGGCGGAGCTCAACTACACCTTGAACGCACTGGCCACCGCCCTCGAGGGCCGCGGCGACAAGCTGGGCGAGAGCCTGGTGACGCTGGACAGCTACCTGAAGCGGCTCAACCCGCAGATCCCGGACCTGATCCGGGACATCAAGCTGCTGTCGACCGTGACGGACACCTATGCCGACGTGGTGCCGGCCCTCGCCGAGACCCTGCGCAACACCGTCAAGACCGGCAACACCCTGGTCTCGAAGGAAAAGAAGCTGAACAACTTCCTCACCGACCTGACGTCGTTCTCGAACACCACCAAGTCGTTCCTGGACGACAACGGCGACAACATCATCAAGCTCGGCCAGCTCAGTGAGCCCATCCTGACGCTGCTGGCGCGCTACTCCAGCACCTTCCCGTGTCTCCTGAAGGGCATCGTGAAGCAGGCACCGCTCCTGGGCAACACGTTCCGCGACTTCATCTTCCACATCGACCTGAGGATCCTGCCGACCCAGCCGCGTGGCTACACCGCAGCCGACAAGCAGGTCTACGGCGCGGACAACGCTCCCAACTGCGCCAGCCTGCCGAACCCCCCGATCCCCTACTACCCGTCCGCGGGCACGTTCCCGAACCTGAACGACGGGGCCAACGGGATCGGCAAGGGCGACAACCAGCGGGCGGCCACCGGCTTCGCCACCAAGACGTCCGCCCCGACCAGGGGCCTGAGCACCGGTGTCTCCGGCACCGACACGCAGAAGAAGCTGATCAACTCGCTGGTCGGCCCGAGCCTCGGCATCCCGGCCGACCAGATCTCCGACGTCGCCACGCTGCTCCTCGCCCCCTCGATCACCGGCACGGAGGTGAGCGTCGGATGAACCACCCCACGAAACTGCTCGCGTCCGGCCGCTCCGCGGCATGGGAACTCACACTTGCGCGGGGGCCCCGATGAGCATCCTGGACAAGCAGACCCGGGGCGACCTGTTCAAGCTGATGATCTTCATCGTGGTGACCACGCTGTCGACCGGCGTGCTCGTCGTACTCATCGGCAACCTGGACTTCCAGTCGACGCGCCCCTACAAGGCCGTGTTCACCGACGCCACCGGAGTGGTCAAGGGCGACGACATCCGGATCGCGGGCGTCAAGGTCGGCAGCGTCAAGGACGTGAAGGTCATCGACCGTGAACGCGCGCTGGTGAGCTTCAACGTCGCCACGAGCTCGATCGTCACCAAGAGCTCGACGGCCACGATCCGCTACCGCAACCTGGTCGGCCAGCGCTACATCTCGCTGACCCAGGGCGTCGGCAACCTCGACCGGATGGCGAAGGACTCCACGATCCCGGAGAGCCGGACGCAGCCCGCGCTCGACCTGACGGTGCTCTTCAACGGGTTCAAGCCACTCTTCGCGGCCCTCTCGCCCACGGACATCAACAAGCTCTCCGGCGAGGTCATCTCCGTGTTCCAGGGTGAGGGTGGCAACTTCAACGCCCTCCTGCAGAGCACCGCGTCGGTGACCAACACCCTGGCCGACCGGGACCAGGTCATCGGCGACCTCATCGACAACCTCAACGACGTGCTGGCCACCCTGGCCGGGCGCGACAAGCAGCTCAACCAGCTGATCACCGACTTCCAGACCTTCATGGCCGGCCTGGTCAAGGACAAGGACGCGATCCTGGGCTCGCTGGAGTCCATCTCCAGCCTGGCCGACCAGACCTCCGACCTCGCCGTCGGGATCCGGCCCCCGCTGGTCAAGGACGTCAAGGGTCTGCGGCAGGTGGCGTCGAACCTGAACAAGAACAGGTCCGAGCTCGACCGGGCGATGCAGGTGCTTCCGATCAAGCTCCAGAAGATCGGCCGCACGGCCATCTACGGCTCGTTCTTCAACTTCTACCTGTGCGAGTTCCAGGGAAGCGTCGTCGTGCCCGGGACGGGTCCGCTCAAGGATCGCACCTTGAGCATCGCTTACCCCCCGGGCGGCACCAAGCTCGCCAAGAGGTGTGACCTGTCATGAGCGTCCCCTTCCGCGAGCGCAACCCGGTGCCGATCGGTGCCATCAGCATCGCCGTGATCGTGATCCTGCTCATCGCCGCCTTCCGGGCCGGCGACCTGCCGATCATCGGTGGCGGCGACACCTATCACGCCACGTTCGAGGAGTCCGGTGGGCTCAAGGTGAACGACGAGGTCCGCATCGCCGGCGTGCGCGTCGGCAAGGTGACCGCGATCGAGCTGAAGAACGGAAAGGTCGAGGCCACCTTCAAGGTCAAGACCCCCTCCAAGTTCGGCACGGAGACCAACGCGGCCATCAAGGTGAAGACCCTGCTCGGCGCGATGTTCATCTCGCTCGAGCCCAAGGGTCCCGGCCAGCTCAAGAAGGACACCACGATCCCGGTGTCCCGCACGCGGTCGCCGTACAACGTGGTCCAGGCGTTCTCGGGTCTGGCGAGCCGGGCCGAGGAGATCGACACCGACAAGCTGGCGGACTCGCTCAACACGCTGGCCGACCTGACCAAGGACACCCCCGCCGCGTTCCAGAGCACGCTGCGCGGTCTCTCCCGGCTCTCCGAGACCGTGGCCAGTCGCAACGACCAGATCGGTGAGCTGCTGGGCAACCTGAAGACGGTCTCCGGCACGCTGGCCAACCGCGACGAGGACCTCGTCGCGCTGATGAAGGACAGCGACGTGCTGCTGCGTGCCCTGGTGGCGCGCCGGGCGGCTGTCCACCAGCTGCTCGTCTCGACCAGCCGGCTCTCCCAGGAACTCACCCTGCTCGTCCAGCAGACTCGGGCCGACCTCAAGCCGGCGCTGAGCAACCTCCAAGGCGTGGTCAACCTGTTGTTGAAGAACCAGTCCAACCTCGACGAGAGCCTGCGGCTGATGGCTCCGTTCTACCGGGTCTTTGCGAACACGCTCGGGTCCGGCCCGTGGTTCGACACCTGGATCCAGAACCTGCCTCCCGTCCCCGACCTGAACGTGGGTGGGTGATGAAGGTCCTCGGCAAGATCAACCCCGTCTTCGCGATCCTTCTCGTGGTGGCGCTGCTCGTCGCCCTGCTGGTGACCTTCTGGCCCGGCTCGGACACCAAGTCCGTCACTGCGGACTTCCCTCGCACGGTGTCCCTCTACGAGGGCTCGGACGTGAAGATCCTCGGCGTCGCGGTCGGAAAGGTCGAGTCCGTGGTCCCTGCGGGCACCAAGGTCAGGGTCAAGTTCTCCTACGACGCCAAGTACAAGGTCCCGGCCGACGCCAAGGCTGCCGTGATCTCGCCGTCGATCGTGGGTGACCGGTTCGTGCAGCTGACCCCGGCGTACACCAAGGGTGCGGTGCTCGAGAACAACGCGAAGCTGGGCCTGGACCGCACCGCCACCCCGCTGGAGCTCGACGAGATCTTCGGCAGCCTGAACAAGCTCAACATCGCCCTCGGGCCCGACGGCGCCAACAAGGCCAATCCGGGCGAGGTGGGTCCGCTGACCCGGCTGCTCGACTCGACCGCCCGCAACTTCGGTGGTCAGGGCGTGCAGTTCAACAAGACGCTCAAGGACCTGGGTGCCTTCACCAAGACCCTGGCGGACAACAAGGACGCGCTGTTCAGCACGCTCACGCAGGTCGAGGACTTCACGAACACACTGGCCAAGAACGACGGCACCGTGCGCAAGTTCAACGACTCCCTCGCCAGTGGTGCGGACCTGCTCGCCGACGAGCGGCAGGACCTGGCCGCCGTGCTGAAGAACCTCAGCATCGCGATGAAGGAGGTGCGTGGCTTCGTGAAGGAGAACCGCTCCTCGCTGACCAGCAACATCTCCGGCCTGAACCGGATCTCCAAGACCCTGGTCAAACGCCGCGACGCGCTGGACGAGACGCTCCAGTACGCCCCCGCGGCTCTGAACAACCTGTTCCTCGCCGGCAACGTGAAGAACGGCACGCTGGACACCCGCGACAGCCTCGGCGAGCTCGTCCCCCAGCTGACGGAGAGCCCAGCAGCTGTGCTCTGCTCGTTCGTCAAGCAGGCTCCGGGTGGCGACGCCGGCTGTACGGCGATCAAGCAGGCACTGGGTGACGGGCCGCTGGCGCTGCCGCGCGCCAAGCCCTTTGCGGGCGATCCGTCCTCGAAGCCGAAGGTGCGCGAACCGATCGACCGCACCCTCGGTGGGCTCGTGGAGGTCACGCCATGAGGCCTCCTCGCCTGTTCGGTGCCCTCCGCCGTCGTACGACAGGATTGATCGTCGGCGCGGTCTCCGCGACCCTCGTTCTCTCGGGCTGTGGCATCTACGACGCCCCGCTCCCGGGTGGCCCCAGCACCGGGGACAACCCGATGACCATCACGGTCCTGTTCCGCGACGTCCTCGACCTCGTGCCCCAGTCGACGGTCAAGGTCAACGACGTCACCGTCGGCAAGGTCAAGAAGGTCAGGCTCCAGGGCTACATCGCCAAGGTCACCGTCGAGGTCCCCGGCGACATCGACCTGCCGGACAACGCCAGGGCGGAGATCCGACAGACCAGCCTCCTCGGCGAGAAGTTCATCGAGCTCGAGCCCCCGGCGGAGCCCGGCAGCGGCAAGCTCTCGGACAAGGACACCATCGGGCTCGACCGGACCGGTCGCAACCCGGAGGTCGAGGAAGTCCTCGGCGCCCTGTCGCTGCTGCTGAACGGTGGCGGTGTGGGGCAGCTGAAGACGATCGTCTCGGAGCTCAACAACACCTTCGAGGGTCGCGAGTCCGAGGTCCGCTCCGTGCTGGACCAGATCCGCAGCTTCATGGGCCAGCTCGACGCGAACAAGGCGTCGATCATCACTGCCCTGGAGAACACGAACCGACTCGCCGAACAGCTCAAGAAGCAGGACGGCACGATCAAGAGCGCGCTGGACAACATCCCGGCCACGCTGCGGTCCGTGAACCGTCAGCGCGGTGACCTCGTCAAGCTGCTCCAGGCGCTGAACCGGCTCAGCGGAGTCGGTGTGAAGGTGATCAAGGCCTCCAAGGAGTCCACGATCAACAGCCTGCGCCAGCTGGCACCGGTCCTGGACGGCTTCGCCAAGGCCGGGGACAGCTTCCCCAAGGCCTTCCAGGTCTTCCTCACCTACCCGTTCGTGGACGAGGCCATCGGTCGCGACCCGCAGGTGGCCCGCAACCTGCACATGGGTGACTTCACCAACCTGTCGGTCAACCTGAACGTCAGCGTTGATCTGCTCAAGCAGCTGCTGCCCGACGTCAACCTTCCGACGCCCGCGTGCGACCTTGCCAAGCTGGTGACCACCGAGGTCAAGAAGCAGGTGAACAAGCTTCCCGATCTTCCCGTCGGCGTGGACAAGAACAAGCTGATCAGTGACATCTCTGACGCCGTGACAGGTCTGACCTGCAACTCCAATCCCACCGACATCGCGAATGCGGTGACGACCGCCCTGCTCAAGGTGGTCGGCGATCTCCCCACGCAAACGCTCACGGACCTGTGTGAGGCGTCCCCCGCCAACGACTTGTGCAAGGTCCTTCTCGACCCCGAGGTGCTGAGCAACGCCATCAAGGGTGGTGGTGGAGGCGTGCTGCCGCCGGTCACCAGTGGTGTGACGGGTGGCCTCGGCCTGCCGCGAGCCGATCTCGGCAAGAGCTTCCGGTCGGACGCACAGCCCGACCCGTTCGGGCTGGCCAAGCTCGGCCTGGACCCCGGTATCGGCACGATGCTCTTCCAGGGGGTGGCTGAGGTCCGATGATCACCTCGAAGACAAAGAAGCAGCTGATCGCGTTCGTGATCCTCACGCTGGTCGGCGTCACCTTCGTGGGTGCGCGCTACGCGCGGCTCGACCGGTTGTTCTACGACTCGGCGTACACCGTCGCTGCGCACTTCGACCAGTCCGGCGGCATCTTCACAGGCGCCGAGGTGACCTACCGGGGCGTGAAGATCGGTCAGGTCGACTCGATGAAGCTGACCAACAAGGGTGTCGACGTGATGCTCTCGATCGACAAGAGCAGCGAGAAGATCCCCAAGGACACCGTGGCCCTGGTCGGGAACAAGTCGGCAGTCGGTGAGCAGTACGTCGAGCTCCAGCCCAAGACCGACGACGGGCCCTACCTCAAGGACGGGTCGGAGATCGCGACCCCCGACACCGCGGTGCCGGTCTCGACCGTGGAGATCCTGACCAACCTCAGCCGGCTGGTGGAGTCCGTTCCACAGTCCGACCTGCGCACCGTGGTCGCGGAGTCCGGGGCGGCGTTCAAGGACGCCGGACCGAGCCTCGGACAGATCATCGACACCTCGAGCTCCTTCATCGACACCGCGAACGCGAACTTCGACACCACCACAGCCCTGATCCGTGACTCCCGCGTGGTGCTGCAGACCCAGGTCGACAAGGGCTCGGCGATCCGAAGCTTCACCCGCGACCTGGCGCTGTTCTCCGGAACCGTCGCGGACAACGACAAGTACCTCCGCTCGTTGATCGACAACGGCTCGGCCACGGCCAACGAGCTGCGCACCTTCCTGGAGCAGAACCGCGTCAACCTCGGTTCGCTGATCAACAACCTGGTCACCACCAACCAGATCGTGGTCAAGCACCTCAAGGGCATCCGGCAGCTGCTGGTGATCTATCCCTACGTGGTGGCCGGTGGCTTCACGGTGGCCAAGAAGGGCGCGCAGGGCTACAACGCTCAGTTCGGCCTGATCCTCACGCAGGACTCGCCGGTCTGCAAGGCGGGCTATGACCCCAAGGATCGCCGCGAGCCGCAGGACACCAAGGACCTGCCGATGAATACCAAGGCGGGCTGCACCGACGCCGGCAAGAACTTCCGGGGCGCCGAGAAGTCGCCCTCCGGCCGCACCGGCACGGCGTACCGCTCACCGGTCGCGACGTACGATCCAGGGACTGGCAAGACGACCTGGGCCGACCAGGACACGAGCGCCAAGATCGCCTACGACGGCGGAGCCGCCCAGCTCCTCGGCGACGATTCCTGGAAATGGATGTTGCTGCAGCCGTCGGCGGCAGACGACCAGGAGTAGTTCTTGACTGAGCAGAACAGCACCGGGATCGAGGATCCCGGGGCACCGGAGCGCCCCCGGGTGCGCAGGCGCGCCCGGACGCTGCTGGATCGTGAACGCCGTCCTGGCGCTGCTGCTGGTCGCGGCCACGGCTACCGCGGTCGTGTTCAGCACCAAGCTGAACGGCGACAACGACCGGGACCGCGATCGTGCAGCGGCGGCCAGCGTGGCCGAGCAGTTCGCCCTGCGCGTGGACAACTTCAGCGGCAAGGACATCGACAAGTACAGCAAGAACATCCAGGCCCTCCTGACGACAAAATTCAAGGGCGCCTTCGACAAGGAGTTCGAGCCGTTCAAGCAGGTCTACACCCAGGCCGACGCGACCGGGACCGGCAAGATCCTGGCGTCCGGGGTGGGCTCCTCCGACGAGGACTCGGCGACGGTGCTGGTGGCCCACGACGCGCTGGTCAAGTCGAAGCTGGGAGACCAGCAACGCCACAACCGGTGGTCGGTCAGCATGGTCAAGGTGCAGGGCAAGTGGCGCGTCGACGACTTCAGCCCGGTGAGCTGACATGACCTCGACCCCCAGCCCCACCTGGTACGACGTGCTCGGCGTGCCGCGTGACGCCACCGCGCAGGAGATCAAGGACGCCTGGCGCACCGCCACGGACAAGTTCGAGCCCGGCTCCGGCTCGGGTGGACAGTTCCGGATGTTCAACGAGGCGGCCGACGTCCTGCTCGACCCCACGCGGCGTGCGGCGTACGACGACGAGCTCGACGGGTCCGACGTCGGCGCCGAGGTCCTGACAGAAGTTCCCCCGACCGCCGAGGCGGAACTGCCTCCAGCGCCGCCTCCTCCCGCGATCGAGAAGAAGCAGCGGGTCAAGAAGCCCCGGAAGAGTGCGCCGACGGGGGAGCCGGCGAGCCGGACCGCCCTCATCGTGGCCGCGGTCCTGGCCCTGCTGCTGGTGGCGGCGATCGTCGTGGCGGTGGTGGTGGGACTGAAGCTGCGCACCGAGAGCCAGGTCGCGGACGCCCGTGACGAGGCCCCGGCAGCGGCGGAGCGAGCCGCGAAGGTGGTCCTGGCGTACAACTACAAGACCCTCCCGGCGGATCAGAAGCGTGCCGAGGCCTACCTCACCAAGAGCTTCGGCAAGGAGTACGCGAAGAACTTCACCCTGCTCGCGAAGCAGAAGGACGGCACGCCCGGAGTGGCCGTGCAGACCAAGACCGTGGTCACCTCCTCGGTCCTGGGATCGGGCGTGATGGACGCCCAGGCAGACAAGGTCCGGGTGCTGGTCTACGTCAACCAGGTCTCCACCAGGCCCGGCCGGGACCCCCAGATCTTCCAGAACCGCGCGGCCATGACCATGGAGAAGGTCGGAGATCGTTGGCTGGTTGACGACCTGAAGAGCTACTGACGATGTAGCCTGTCGGCCAAGAGGCGCCAGGCGCGACCCGCGACTTATGACCCCGGGTTGTTCTGGGCTTGGGCTGTGTTGTAATCTGAATCTTTGCGCCCTCCCTCAAATACTTCCTGCCTGCCCGGTGGCCTGGTTTGTGGTGGGACGGCGCCGCCACACATGTGAGCCTCGGAAGGACCACTCTTGGCCGCCTCGCGCCGCAAGAACAGCAACATCAACGCCCCCCGACGCATCTCCTTCGCAAAAATCGCCGAACCACTCGAGGTTCCGCAGCTCCTCGCTCTCCAGACCGACAGCTTCGACTGGCTGATCGGCAACGAGAAGTGGGAGAAGAAGGTCGCCGAGCGCCGCAGCGCCGGCGAGGAGCTCTCCCAGAAGTCGGGTCTCCACGAGATCTTCGAGGAGATCTCCCCGATCGAGGACTTCTCCGAGACGATGTCGCTCTCGTTCGAGAACCCGGTCTTCCTCGACCCGAAGTACACCGAGGAGGAGTGCAAGGAGAAGGACTTCACCTACTCCCGCCCGCTCTACGTCTCCGCTGAGTTCACCAACGGTGAGACCGGCGAGATCAAGGGCCAGACGGTCTTCATGGGTGACTTCCCGATGATGACCCGCAAGGGCACCTTCATCATCAACGGCACCGAGCGTGTCGTGGTCTCCCAGCTCGTCCGCTCACCCGGTGTCTACTTCGAGCGTTCGGCCGACAAGACCTCCGACAAGGACATCTTCACCGCCAAGGTGATCCCGTCCCGCGGTGCGTGGCTGGAGTTCGAGATCGACAAGCGCGACATGGTCGGCGTACGCCTCGACCGCAAGCGCAAGCAGAACGTCACGGTGCTGCTCAAGGCCCTCGGCTGGACCAACGAGCAGATCCGCGAAGAGTTCGGCGAGTACGAGTCGATGATGCTGACCCTCGAGAAGGACCACACCGAGGCCCAGGACGACGCGCTGCTCGACATCTACCGCAAGCTGCGCCCGGGCGAGCCGCCCACGCGTGAGGCTGCGCAGACGCTGCTGCAGAACTACTACTTCAACCCGAAGCGCTACGACCTGGCCAAGGTCGGTCGCTACAAGATCAACAAGAAGCTCGGCACCCACGAGGCCTTCGACCAGCAGACGCTGACCATCGACGACATCGTGGCGACGATCCGCTACATCGTGCAGCTGCACGCCGAGAAGCAGCACCTCGTCGACGCGCAGGGTGGCGAGGTCAAGAACGTCAACGGTGACTCGATCGAGGTCCGCAAGGACGACATCGACCACTTCGGCAACCGGCGCATGCGCACGGTCGGCGAGCTGATCCAGAACCAGCTCCGCACGGGCCTGGCCCGGATGGAGCGGGTGGTCCGCGAGCGGATGACGACCCAGGACGTCGAGGCGATCACGCCGCAGTCACTGATCAACATCCGGCCCGTGGTCGCGGCGCTGAAGGAGTTCTTCGGGACCTCGCAGCTGTCGCAGTTCATGGACCAGACCAACCCGATCGCCGGTCTGACGCACAAGCGCCGCCTCTCCGCGCTGGGCCCGGGCGGTATCTCCCGTGACCGCGCGCAGATGGACGTCCGCGACGTGCACCCGTCCCACTACGGCCGCATGTGCCCGATCGAGACGCCTGAAGGACCCAACATCGGTCTGATCGGGTCGCTCGCGTCGTACGGGCGGATCAACCCGTTCGGGTTCGTCGAGACGCCCTACCGCGTCGTGACGGACGGTCACGTCACCAACGAGATCCACCACCTGACCGCGGACGAGGAGGACTCGCGCGTCATCGCGCAGGCCAACGCCGTGCTCGACGACGACGACAACCTCGTCCAGGACCGTGTGCTGGTCCGCACCCGTG
>CAWAJJ010000021.1:0-25042 GCA_963782305.1 uncultured Actinomycetota bacterium
TGGGCCAAGCATCGCCGCAGGCGACAATCTGTGCAACGCTTCGCCCTCAGACTGAACAACCTGTCCAACCCGGAGGCCTCTCATGGACCAGCTCGACCGCACCCTGCTCGAGCTCTTCGCCGCCGAGCCACGCGTGGGCGTGCTCGAGGCCTCGCGCCGTCTCGGCGTCGCGCGCGGAACCGTGCAGGCCCGGCTCGACCGGCTGCAGCGCACCGGCATCGTCTCCGGCTGGGGTCCGCAGCTCGAGCCAGTGGCCCTCGACCATCCGGTGACGGCGTTCCTGACCCTGGAGATCCGGCAGGCCGGGGCAGGAGGCCACGACGCCGTCGGCCAGCACCTGGCGACCATCCCGGAGCTGCTCGAGGCCTGCACGATCACCGGACCCGGTGACATGTGGTGCCGGGTGGTGGCCAGGTCGAACGCCGACCTCCAACGGGTGATCGACCGCGTGCTTGCCCACGACGCGATCGTGCGCTGCTCGACGGTCATCGCCCTGGCGACCCAGGTGCCCCACCGTGTGCTCCCGCTCCTCGGCTCCGTCGTCGCCTGACAGACTCGGGCCATGATCCTGGACCAGTTCCCGCGCCACCCGCTCACCTTCGGACCCAGCCCGGTGCATCCGCTCGAGCGATTGACCGCGCACCTCGGTGGGGCGGCGGTGTGGGCGAAGCGCGAGGACTGCAACTCGGGGCTGGCCTACGGCGGCAACAAGACCCGCAAGCTGGAGTACATCGTCCCCGACGTGCTGGCGCAGGGGGCGGACACGCTGGTGTCCATCGGCGGGTTCCAGTCCAACCACACGCGCCAGGTCGCCGCGGTGGCCGCCCACCTCGGGCTGAAGTGCCGGCTGGTGCAGGAGAAGTGGGTCGACTGGGACGACCCGGTCAACGACAAGGTCGGCAACATCCTGCTGTCGCGGATCATGGGCGCCGACGTACGCCTCGACCAGAGCGGTTTCGACATCGGCATCCGGCACTCCTGGGAGGAGGCGATCGCCGAGGTCGAGGCCTCCGGCGGCAGGCCCTATGCCATTCCGGCGGGCGCGTCCGAGCACCCGCTCGGCGGGCTGGGGTTCGCCAACTGGGCCTTCGAGGTCGCCGAGCAGGAGGAGCAGCTCGGGGTCTTCTTCGACACGATCGTGGTGTGCACGGTGACCGGCTCGACGCACGCGGGCATGATCGCCGGATTCGCCGCACTGGAGGACCTCACCGGGCGCACGCGCCGGGTGCTCGGGATCGACGCCTCGGCCACGCTGGAGAAGACCGTGGACCAGGTCACCCGGATCGCCCGCAACACGGCGTCGCTGATCGAGCTCGGCCGCGACCTGCGCGACGACGAGATCACAGTCCTGGCGGGCTGGGCCGGTGACCTCTACGGGATCCCGGTCGAGTCGACCATCGAGGCCATCCGGCTCAGCGGCCGGCTCGAGGGGATGATCATCGATCCGGTCTACGAGGGGAAGTCGATGGCCGGGCTCGTCGACCTCGTGACCAACGGCGAGATCCCGAAGGACTCGACGGTCCTCTACGCCCACCTCGGCGGCCAGCCAGCCCTGAACGCGTACTCCGGCATCTTCTAGCCGCGCGTCGCCCAGGTGCGGAGCAGGTCGATCCGCTTGGTGAGCTGGTCCGCGCTCGCGGCGGCGGCGGCCGGGCCGCCGCACTCCTTGCGGAGGGCGGCGTGGGTGATGCCGTGCGGCTGGCCGGTGCGGTGGTACCACGCGGCGACCAGCCCGTTCAGCTCGCGGCGCATCACGGCGAGGTGCTCGTGGGTGGCCAGCTCCCTGGGTGCCTCCGCCTCGGGTGTACGACGGCGCGCGCGATCGCTCTGCCGGGAGCGGAGCAGGTCGCGCACCTGGTCGGCCTCCAGCAGGCCCGGGATGCCGAGGAAGTCCATCTCCTCGTCCGATCCCACGTGCACCTCGCCCTCGTGGCCGAACTCGGCGCCGTCGTAGAGCACCCGGTCGAAGGTGGCCTGCGAGCCGAGCGCCTCGAACGGCATCAGGGCCTCCTCGCCGGACGCGTTCTCGGCCTGCTGCGCCTCCTGCATCAGCGCGTCCTCGGCCGCGAAGATGTCGTCCTCGTCGGTGATCTTGCGCCCGAGCACGTGGTCGCGTTCCACCTCCATCTGCGAGGCGTGCGCGAGCAGCACCGGCACCGAGGGCACGAAGATCGACGCGGTCTCGCCGCGCTTGCGCGCGCGGACGAACCGGCCCACGGCCTGCGCGAAGAACAGGGGCGTCGAGGTGGTCGTCGCGTAGACACCCACCGCCAGGCGCGGGACGTCCACGCCCTCGGAGACCATCCGCACGGCGACCATCCATCGCGACTCGTCCTCGGCGAACTTCGCGATCTTCTTCGATGCGGCCTTCTCGTCCGAGAGCACGACTGTCGGCTTCTCCCCCGAGACCGCGGTCAGCACCTGGGCATAGAGCCGCGCAGAGTCCTGGTCGGTGGCGATCACCAGTCCCCCTGCGTCGGGGACGTGGCGACGAACCTCGGACAGGCGGCGGTCGGCCGCCTCCAGCACCGAGGGGATCCAGGCGCCCTTCGGGTCCAGGGCGGTCCGCAGCGCCTGTGCGGTCAGGTCCTTGGTCAACGGCTCGCCGAGCCTGGCGGCGATCTCGTCGCCGGCCCGCGTGCGCCACTGAAGCGTCCCGCTGTAGGCCATGAACAGCACCGGTCGGACGACGTGGTCGGCGAGCGCCTGCGCATAGCCGTAGGTGTAGTCCGAGACGGACCGCGGCACCCCGTCGCCGTCGGGGGCGTAGGTGACGAACGGGATCGGGTTGACGTCGGAGCGGAACGGTGTGCCGGTGAGCGCCAGCCGACGCCGCGCGGGCTCGAACGCCTCACGGACCGCCTCGCCCCAGGACAGCGCGTCCCCCGCGTGGTGCACCTCGTCGAGGATCACCAGGGTGTTGAAGCGCTCGGTCCGGATCCGGTGGGCGAGCGGGTTGGCGGCCACACCGGCGTAGGTCAGCGCGATGCCGACGAAGTCGCTGCTGGTACGGCCCTTGCGCCCGGAGTACGCCGGGTCGAGCGGGATGCCGACCTTGGCCGCAGCCTCGGCCCACTGGGTCTTGAGGTGCTCGGTCGGCGCGACCACGGTGATCCGCTCGACCACGCGACGCGCGAGCAGCTCGGCCGCGACCGTCAGGGCGAAGGTGGTCTTGCCCGCACCAGGGGTCGCGACCGCCAGGAAGTCGCGCGGTGTGGTCTCGAAGTACGCCGTGAGGGCAGCCGTCTGCCAGGCGCGCAACCTCGTCGCCGTTCCCCAGGCAGCACGTGCAGGGTAAGCGGGTGGAAGGTCGAGCGGGACAGGCGGAGCGGAGTCAGGCGGAGAGTGTCCGTCGGACAACTAGAACCGCCACTTCGCGAAGGCACTGTCCATGCGCCGCACCTGACCGGCGGTGAACATGTTCATGCAGGAGTCCAGTGAGTAGTCCATGAAGTTGTGGACCGGGTCGAGCCCCGGCTCCAGGCAGGTGTCGCGCGTGGTCTGGCAGAAGTAGCTGGGCTCTGCCTCCGGTGCGGTGTCGTTCACGTAGTCGCCCGGGTCGTCGCAGCCGCCCTGGAACGTGTGGAACAGGCCGAGCCAGTGGCCGGTCTCGTGGATCAAGGTGTCGCCGAGGTTGTAGCCGCGGGCGGCTCCCCCGGGCACGGACGCGACGTTGATGGAGACCGCGTCGAGCTTGGGCGCGCCGGCGTACTGCCACGGGAAGCGTGACCAGCCGAGCACCTGGTTGCCCTTGCGCCCGCCACCGTTGAGGTAGAGGTTGAGCGTGCGCGCGTTGCCACGGTGCAGCTTCCGCTTCATCGCGCGGTCGCGCGGGCCGTTCAGGTAGGCGTGGTACCAGCTGTCCTTGCGGGTGCGGTCGACCTTGCTCAGGTAGAACCGGTAGCGCGAGACCGCGGACGCCGAGCTCTGCTTGGCCGCCATGCCCCGGTTGAGGATCGAGACGAGCTGGCTGACCTTGCGGTTGGTGATGCGGGGCCTGTCACGCTTGTGGGTGCCCCGGATCACGTGTGCGTAGACCGGGATCCACACGACGGTGGGCAGGACCGGCTCCACCTGGCGGGCGATGTACTTGGGCCGGGTCTGCCGGGCGGGGAGGGCGTTGAGGTCCCGCTGCGTGACGCCGTTCGTGTCCGTGTGCTGGCGCCACTGGGGCACCGTGCGGTGTCCGGACAGGCGGGCGGCGGAGCTCGTCGCACACGGCACGGCAGCGCCCACCCGGGCACCGGCCGGGGCGGCCGAGGCCGGTGAGCCCACGGCGAGGGGGACGACGGCGACGGCGGTGGTCACGAGGCCGATGACTGCTCTGATGATGATGGTCTTCACTCCTGCTTGTCCCCGTCACGCATGGTTTCCCAGATCTCCTTGCACTCAGGGCAGACCGGGAACTTCTGCGGGTCCCGGCTCGGGATCCAGACTTTGCCACACAAAGCGACCACCGGGGTCCCGTTGACCATGGCGTCCATCAGCTTGTCCTTGGGGACGTAGTGGGACAGACGCTCGTGGTCACCGTTGTCGGTGGTCTGGGTTCGTTCGTCGAGACGCGTGTCCTCAAGGACATCGGTCCCGACGCCCGGTGTCTGTGGGCTGCTCACCGAGGCATCCTAACGCCCACCGGTGACGACATGACGGAACCCCAGGCCGGGGGGAGGTCGATGCGCGGAGGGAGGGCCGCTCATCTTGTGGCCTGGGGTTCGTCGGCTAGGGGTGGGTCAGGCAGCGATCACGGCCTTGATCCGGTCGACGAAGGAGATGCCCTCGGATGCGGTCGCCACCTGCTCGGTCGCGACCTCCTCGGTGGCGGTCTCGGGCGCCGCAGTGGCGACGGACGTGTCCAGGCCGACTCGGGCCTGCTCCTCGACGCGTCGTCCTGCCGCGAGGGCTGCCGGGCCGGAGCCGCTGGCGAGGCCCGCGACGGTGGCCAGCCGGACCCACTCGTGCTCGCGCGCCCGGTTCATCGCCTTCTCCATCTCAGGACCCGCGGGGGCCTCGAGGCAGTGGTCGATGACCAGGCGTACGCCGGGCATCTGCTCCGCGGTGGTGTGCCACGCGCCGGCGACAGCGGACTCGAGGTCCAGCGGCTCACGCACCAGGGCACGTTCGATGTTGCCGGAGAGCCTGGCGTGCCACTTCAGCAGCAGCGCACCGATCAGGTCGAGCTCGTCACGGAAGTTCTCGGCCACGCCGGGCACGCTCACGGGGAGCACGCCGTCGCGGCGGTCGTTCGCGGTGTCCACCACAAGGCGGAGGGTCTCCCCGCGGTTGTGGAACGTTTTCCAGCTCATGGTCTCAACCCTTCGTGGAGTTTCACATACCGGAAGTACGTACTCACAGTATGTGCCCGACCTGGCGTACGCCAACCTGACACACCGTGATCTCACCCACACCGGGACCACTCGGACGTTCTAGACTGCCGAGATGCCTCGCTCGCACGCGGAGAAGCTGCTCACCGGCCTTCCCAAGGTCGCCGGTGGGTCCCGCCGCGCGCAGTACTCCGCCTCCACCAAGCGCGCGCTGATCGACGTGGCCACCACGCAGTTCAGCGAGCACGGCTACGGCGGCACCAGCCTGGACTCGATCGTCGCCGGCGCCAGGGTCACCAAGGGTGCCCTCTACCACCACTTCTCCGGCAAGCAAGGCGTCTTCGAGGCCGTCTTCGCCAAGGTCGAGGACGACGCCTCCAAGACGATCAAGGCCGCGCTGCGCGGCTCGGACGATCCCTGGGAGAAGGCCCGCGCGGGGCTGCGCGCCTTCCTCAGCGTCGTCCAGGAGCCCGTCTACCAGCGCGTTGTCATCCAGGACGGCCCGGCCATCCTCGGCTACGAGCGGTTCCGTGAGCAGGAGGAGCGCTCCAGCTACGGCATCGTCCAGGAGATCGTGAAGTCCGTGCTCGAGGCCTCCACCTACGAGCTCGACGAGGCGATGAAGCAGACCTTCAGCCGGATCTTCTTCGGCGCCATGTCAGCGGCCGGCGAAAGCGTCACCACGGCCGAGGACCCCCGGCAGGCGGTGCTCCGCATCGAGGCGGCGATCCTGTTCATCCTCGAGGGGCTCAAGTCCCTCGCCGAGCAGGGTGTCTCCCTCACCGACCCTGTCGTCGAGCCTCTCGACGAACGCCTGACCGGGCCGGGCTGAGCCTCACTTCGCGAAGGTGACCCGGCCTCCGGCCTTGTCGGTCGGCACGAGCTCCACCCACACATGGCCCGCCGGCACCTTCAGGGGGCCTGCTGCCGTGCTGAGCTGGATCGGGGTCTTCTTGGACTTCTTCTTCCAGGTGCCCCGGACCACCTGACCCTGGTGGAACAGCATCATCTGGCCCCGGCCGGCGTAGATCGTCTCGGGCACGGGGTTGCCCGCCGGGTCGAGGTAGCCGGCGTCACCCTGACGCACCCGCACGACCAGCAGGCTGTCGGGGATGAAGCGCTGGCCCTCGTCCGCGAAGCTGTTGTCGTTGCGGTACTTGCCACCCTGGTACTTCCAGGAGGTGGTGTGCGAAGGGCTGAAGATCGCGTCCACGCTGGTCGCCGGCTGGCCGCCGGTGAAGTCCGACTCCTTGCCCCAGGGCAGATAGCTGGCCGGCACGATCGCCTTCTTCTTCAACGTCCTGGCCAGCTTCGGGACGTCGACCATCAGGTTGTACGGCGCGTGCCGGCTGCCCTCGCGGAAGTAGCCCGGGCCGCCCTCGGTGAAGAAGTTGACGTTGGCGGCCTTGAGACGGCCGAGCGTGGGCGGCGCGGCCCCGCTCGCGATGATCGTCGCGTGGGCCGGCTTGACGATGCCGATGTCGGAGGCGCGCATCGACCGCACCGGACCGGCCGTCTTGGGCAGGTGGCGGTAGAAGAACACCGCGAGCCGGGTCATCCCACCCTCGACCAGCTCCTCGGTGATCAGGTCGGCCTTGTTGAGCCCGAGCTGGGGTGCACTGTTGGCCGTGTTGTCGATCTTGGTGACCAGGACCGGGTGGTTCGGCGTGCTCCCCGTGACCGGCTCGCCGGTGAGCGGCCACAGGGCTGCGAGCTTGACGCCGCCCTGGACCGGCTGCGAGTCGGGCTTCTTCTCGCTCGCGTTCCCGTCGCCTCCCCCGCACGCGGCGAGGCTGAGGCTCAGGGCGAAGGCCGTGAGCACCGCGACGAGACGGGCGGAGCCGGAAACCGGCCCGCTGCTGGCGCTAGCGCGAAAAGTCATGTTCGCAGCATGACAAAGCGGGCCCTGCGTTCGACGCAGGGCCCGCCCGTGTTGTGACACATTTCAAACACTCAGATTTTCGCGCCGCCGTCGACGTAGAGGGTCTGGCCGGTGATGTAGGAGGCCTCGTCGCTGCACAGGAAGGCTGCGGCGGCCGCGATGTCCTCGGGGTGACCGACCCGCTTGATCGGGTTGGCCTCGGCGTTCATCTTGCGGAACTCCTCGACGTCGAGCTTGAGCCGTCGAGCGGTGTCGTCGGTCATCTCGGTGGCGATGAACCCCGGCGCGATGGCGTTCACGTTCACGCCGAACTGGCCGAGCTCGAGCGCGAGGGTGCGGGTGAACCCCTGCACACCGGCCTTCGCGGCCGAGTAGTTGGCCTGACCGCGGTTGCCGTTGGCCGAGACGCTGGAGAGGTTCAGGATCTTGCCGTACTTCTGCGACACGAAGGTCTTCTGCGCGGCCTTGCTCATCAGGAAGGCGCCCTTGAGGTGGACGTTCATGACGGCGTCCCAGTCGTCCTCGGTCAGCTTGAAGAGCAGGTTGTCGCGGGTGATGCCGGCGTTGTTCACCAACACGTGCAGCCCGCCGAGCTCCTCGAGCACGCGGCCGACCGCTGCCTCGACCGAGCCGGCGTCGGTGACGTTGCACTCGACCCCGATCGCCTTCGCCTCGCCGCCCAGTGAGTCAGCGGTCGCCTGGGCCTTGCCCTCGTCGAGGTCCAGCACGGCGACGGAGGCGCCCTCCTCGGCGAACCGCTTGGCGGTGCCTGCACCGATCCCCTGCGCGGAACCGGTGACGATTGCTACCCGTCCGTCGTATCGACCCATCTCGCTCGTCCTCTTCTCAATCCGTTGGCTGAAGTCCGCGCGTCACTCTAGGGCAGCGGCAATTCGCGCTGCCCACGCGTCCCGGTCAGCGGTGTCGGCGTACTTCGTGCGGGGCCAGAAGAAGCCGCGCAGGCCGTCCCCCTTGGTGCGGGGTACGACGTGGCAGTGCAGGTGTGGGACCGACTGGGAGACGACGTTGTTCATCGCGACGAAGGACCCCTGTGCCCCCAGCCCGTCGACCATCGCGGTCGCGAGCCGCTGGGCGGCGGCCAGGAACGGGTCGCGCAGCTCGGCCGGCAGGTCAGGCAGGGTCACCACGTGCACGCGCGGGACCAGCAGCACGTGTCCCTTGAACAGGGGACGGATGTCGAGGAAGGCGGCGAAGTCGTCGTCGCGCCAGACCACCGAGGCCTCGGTCTCCCCCGCCGCGATCGAGCAGAACAGGCAGTCGGTCATGCGACCAGTGTGCCGAAGCAAGTCAGCTGAGCTGCTCCGGCTCGACCTCGGACTTGTGGCCGCGGTCCGAGCCCACGGGGTCACCGCTCCCCTCGGAGGTGGCACCCCCACCCGAGTCGGGCTCGAGCCGGATGATCATCGACTTGTACGCCGGCTGGTTGCTGCCGTCTGCGGTCGAGTCGAGCGGGGTCAACGGGTTGACCTCCGGGTAGTAGGCCGCCGCGCACCCCCGCGGGGTCTCGAACTCGACGATCCGGAACGACGGGACGGTGCGTTCGGTGCCGTCGGTCCACTCGCTGACGAGGTCGACGAGATCCCCGTCCGAGTAGCCGAAGGCCGCGATGTCGTCGGCGTGCAGGAACACGACGCGACGGCCGCCGGAGATGCCGCGGTAGCGGTCGCTGAGGCCGTAGATCGTGGTGTTGAACTGGTCGTGACTGCGCATGCTCTGCAGCAGCAGCCGCCCCTCGGGAACACTGACGACCTCCATCGGACTGACGCTGAAGATCGCCTTGTCGAACCTGGTCGGGAAGGTGCGGGAGTCGCGTGGCGGGTGCGGGAGCACGAACCCTCCGGGCTGGTCGACCTTCTCGTCGTACGCCTGGCAACCGGGTACGACGTGCGAGATCGCCTTGCGGATGTTGGTGTAGTCCGAGCGGTACGCCGACCACGGGACCGGGCCGTCGGTGCCGAGCGTGGCCTCGGCGATGCTGCAGACGATGTCGACCTCGGACCTGAGGTCCGGGCTGGCCGGCTTGAGCGGACCACGCGACGCGTGCACCGCGGACATCGAGTCCTCGACGGTCACGCGCTGGTCGACCCCTCCGGTGCGGTCACGCTCGCTGCGTCCCAGCGCGGGCAGGATCAGCGAGATCCGACCGCAGCGCACATGGGTGCGGTTCAGCTTGGTGGAGACGTTGACGGTGAGCTCCGCCTGCTCCATCGCCTCCTCGGTGACGAGGGTGTCCGGGGCGGCGGAGACGAAGTTGCCGCCCATGGCGACGAAGACCTTCGCCTTGCCGTCACGGAGCGCGCGGATCGCGTCGACGGCGTCGTAGCCGTGCTCCCGGGGAGGTTCGAAGCCGTACTCCTTCTGCAGCGCGTCGAGGAAGTGCTCGGGCGCCTTCTCCCAGATACCCATGGTGCGGTCGCCCTGGACGTTGGAGTGGCCGCGGACGGGGCAGAGACCGGCGCCCGGCTTGCCGATGTTGCCCTGGAGCAGCGCGACGTTGACGAACTCCTTGATGGTCGCGACCGCGTTGCGGTGCTGGGTGATTCCCATCGCCCAGCAGTGCACGGTGGCCTCCGAGGCCAACAGCATGTCCGCGGCCTCCTGGATCTGCTCGCGCGTCAGGCCGGTCGCCGCCAGGACCTCGTCCCAGTCGAGGTTCTTGATCTCGCGCGCCCAGTCGTCGAAGCCCGTGGTGCAGCGCTCGATGAAGTCGCGGTCGAGCACCGACCCGTCGCTCCCGGCGGCTTCCTCGGCCTCCAGGATCAGGTGGCCGAGCGCCTGCCAGAGGGCGAGGTCGCCGTTGATCCGGATCGGCAGGTGCAGGTCGGAGAGCCCGGTGCCGGGACCGACCACGCCCTTGGGGGTCTGCGGGTTCTTGAACTTCTTCAGCCCTGCCTCGAAGAGCGGGTTGATCGAGAGGATCTTCGCGCCGTTCTCCTTGGCGACCTCGAGGGCCGACAGCATCCGGGGATGGTTCGTGCCCGGGTTCTGGCCGCTGATCACGATCAGCTTCGCCTGGTGCACGTCCTCGAGGCTGACCGAGCCCTTGCCGATCCCGATGGTCTCGGCGAGCGCCACCGACGTGGACTCGTGGCACATGTTGGAGCAGTCCGGGAGGTTGTTGGTGCCGAAGGAGCGGACGAAGAGCTGGTAGGCGAAGGCGGCCTCGTTCGAGGTCTTGCCGGAGGTGTAGAACACCGCGTCGTCGGGTGACTCCAGCCCGCGCAGCGTCTGGCCGATGAGGTCGAAGGCCTCGTCCCAGCTGATCGCCTCGTAGTGCGTGGCGTCGCGGCGGCGTACGACAGGGTGGATCAGGCGCCCTTGGTGCCCGAGCCAGTAGTCCGTGTGCTGCTGGAGGTCCTCGATGCTGTTCTCGGCGAAGAACGCCGGGAGGATGTGGTCGGTGGTGGCCTCCTCGGCGACCGCCTTCGCGCCGTTCTCGCAGAACTCGGCCGGGTGACGGTGACCCGCGGCGGGGTCGGGCCAGGCACAGCCCTGGCAGTCGAAGCCGTCGACCTGGTTCAGCCTGGTGAGGGTCCGGGCGGTGCGGGTGACACCCATGCTCTCGACCGCGCGCTTCATCGCCACCATGACGGCTGGAACACCGGCCGCGCCGTTCTTGGGGTTCCCGACACGCACGTTCTTCTCGTCGATGTCGGCCAGTGGGGACTTGCGTCGGAGAGCCATGACTCCTGCGTACCCGTCGAGGGCCTCGCCAAGCAAGGACCTGGACCTCAATCCTTTCGAGGCGCCTCGGTGGTCAGGTCCGTCGGCAGTGGTGCCTCGCGGTGGCCGGTGCGCTCCGCACCGACTCCTGCCGCGATGACGAACGCGATTCCCAGTACGGACAGGAGGCCCGGCACCTGGCCCAGCAGGAACAGGCCGACCAGCAGCGCGAACGCGGGCTCCAGGCTCATCAGGGTGCCGAAGGCCGCCGTGTTGAGGCGCCGCAGCGCGAGCAGCTCGAGGGTGAACGGCACGATCGGGAGCAGCACGGCCAGGCCGATCCCGATGACGAGCAGCTCGGGGGTCATCCGGCCGATCACCGCCGGCCCGACCGCGAGCGTGGCCACCAGCCCGGCGACCGGCATCGAGATCGCCAGGCCGCTGAGCCCGGCCACCTCGTCGCCCACGCGCTGCGTCAGCAGGATGTACGCCGCCCAGCAGCACGCTGCCCCCAGCGCGAAGGCCACCCCGATCGGGTCAGCCGTGCCGGACCACGGCTCGGTCAGCAGCAGCACTCCCACTCCGGCCGACAGCGGCCAGACGAAGCGACCGGTGCCCCGACCACGCGCCACCGCGACGCCGAGGGGGCCGAGGAACTCGAGCGCGCTGGCCATCCCGAGTGGCAGCCGGTCGACGGCCGCCATGAAGAGCAGGGTCACCGCGGCGGTGGACACTCCGAGCAACGCACACGCGACGAGTGCGGAGCGGGTGAACCGGATCCGCCACGGTCGACCGATGACGAGGAACAGCAGACCGGCCCAGACGAGCCGCAGCCAGGCGGCTCCTTCGGGACCGATGCGGTCGATCAGCCCCACGGAGACGGCCAGCCCGAGCTGGACGCAGAGCATCGACGCGGTCGCCATCATCGCCCCGGAGCGGGCGCGGGACCGGGCGCCGGACTGACCGCGAGCGGAGACCAGGAGCGTTGCCATGGGTCCAGTGAACTGGGTGCTGACCGTTCATGTCCACGTCGAATGACTGGACACACCGTTCATCAATCACGAACAATGGCTCGATGGACGTCCGCCGGCTGCACCTGCTGCTCGAGCTCTCCCGGCTCGGCTCGATGCGGGAGGTGGCGCAGACGCACGGCCTGACCACCTCGACCGTCTCACAGCAGATCGCTGCCCTGGCTCGGGAGGTGGGCACCGACCTCGTCGAGCCGGAGGGAAGGCGCGTGCGCCTCACGCCGGCGGGCCTCCGGCTGGCCGACCACGCGGTCACGATCCTGGCCGCGGTCGACGCCGCCCGCCTCGACCTCGACCCCGGCGCCGAGCCGGCCGGCACGTTGCGCGTCGGCGGGTTCGCCACCGCGATCCGCAGATCGCTGCTGCCGGTCATCGCGGAGCTGGAGCTCAGCCACCCGCAGGTCGAGGTGCTGGTCAACGAGTACGAGCCGATCGAGGCCTTCCAGCTGCTGGCCGACGACGACCTGGACCTCGCGCTCACCTACGACTACAACCTGGCGCCGGCCTCGCCGGGCAGCACGCTCACGTCCGCGCCGCTGTGGACCACGTCGTGGGGCCTCGGGGTGCCGGCCGCCGAGCAGCCCCGGCGCGGCAGCCCCACCGACCTCCGGCTCTGGGCCGACCGGCCCTGGATCGTCAACTCCCGCAACACCGCCGACGAGAACGCCGTACGCACCCTCGGCTCGCTCGCCGGCTTCAGTCCCCGCATCACCCACCAGATCGACAGCCTCGACCTGGTCGAGGACCTGATCGTCGCCGGGCACGGGGTCGGCCTGCTGCCGCTCGAGCGACCGACCGGCCCCGGCGTACGCGTGCTCGAGCTCAGTGACCCACCCGTGCTGATGACGGCGTACGCCGTGACCCGGCTGGGCCGGGAGGGATGGTCACCGTTGCGACTGCTCCTCGACCGTCTGGTCTCGGGCAGCCACGACCCTCAGGACTGAGGTCTCAGGTGCGACGCGAGGGCGAGTCGCGCCCGGGACGCGCCCAACGCCGCAGCTCCAGCTCGGTCGCCTGGTCGGCGACGGCAGTGAGCACGTCCTGCGAGGCGGTGTGGTGCGCCACCGCGTAGAGCTCGACCAGCGGCATCCGCTTGGTGCGAGGCACCCGGCGGAGTGCGCGGATGAGCCCCTCGAGCGAGTCGTCGGCCGTGGCAAGAGACGTCCGGCTCCTGGCGGTGGTCTCCAAGGCATCCCCGGTCCGCTGCAGGGCGACGTGCGGCGCCGGCTGTCGGTGCGGGACGGGAGTGCGCGACCCCTCGGGCTGGTGACCCTTGCGCCGCGCGAGCACTCCGTTGACGACGAGGGCGCCGAGCAGGAGGCCGACCAGCCCGAACAGGGTCCAGCTGCCGAGGTCGACCGGGTCGCTGGCCTCGCAGGCTCGTCCGTCGGCATCGGCGTCGAGCCCGTCCGCATCGCCGCTGCGACCGTCGAAGTAGGACTGCGCTGCGCCTTGCGACGGGAGGTTCGCACAGTCGACATCGGCAGTGGCAGGTGCGGCGCCGAGAAGCGCCAGCCCGCAGAGTGCTGCGAGCAGCACCAGCACGAGGCGGATGGGGGTAGAGCGCACGATCGGTTCCTCGCTGAATTCTGCCGTCTGGTTGCGTCGGCAGGTGCACCAGATCTGCATGACCTACCCGGCGTTCGGCCGCGAAAACCGACCTGCGCGAAGTTGCCCGAAACCCGTCCGGTTTGTCCGTCCGGAATGTCTGACACGTACGTAATTCCGGCGCTCGGGGCCGCGAAGAACGAGGCGCGATGTCAGGAGGGCCGGGCCCACCGCGGCTGGATGAAGATGCCCTCGGCCTCGACCGTGGTGCCGTCGGCATCACCCAGGGTCCCGACGACGAAGGACTTCCAGCCCTCGACCCGGTCGACCCACGCCTCAGCACGGAGCGGCACGTTGAGCCGCGTCCCACGGAGGTACTTGATGGTCAGGGTGCCGGTCATCCGCGGCACCTGGTCGGCGCCCGCCGCTGCCCCGAACACGTGGTCCAGCACCAGCGCCGTGACTCCCCCGTGCACCAGCCTCGGCGGTCCTTCATAGGCCGCGCCGAGCGTGAAGTCGCACCAGGAGCGACTCACCCCGTCGTTCTCGATCTTCAGCGGCGGCGCGATCGCGTTGCGCAGGCCCATGATCGCGTTGCCCCAGTTGCGTCCGGTCCCGTTGCCGATCTGCACGCCGTACGACTCCGGCATCACCTGGCCGCGGAGCAGGGCGTTCGCCGCCTCCAGGTGCTCGTGCGCGCGGCGTACGTCGTCGAGGTCGACCTCACTCCGGATGCCGAGGTCGACCAGCTCGCGGATGCTCTCGGTGAAGGGCTCGTAGACCGATCGCTCCCTCTCGATCTCCTCCGGCGTGGTCTCGTCGATGGCCCAGCCCGAGGGCAGGTCGGCCATCGGGTCGTCCTCGGTCTGCATCTGCGCTCCACCCTGGGTCGTCGGCGGGGACCATTGTGCACCCCGTTGACGCGTGTCAATTCCCCGGGAGCTCGAGCTCGAGGTCGAGCCACCGGGCGAGGTCAGCGATCTCCCGGTCGATCGCCGTCGTCATGGTCCTGGTGAACGCAACGTCCTGGTGGATCGCGGCCACACGGAGTACGCCGTCCTTGCGATCGGCCTTCGCGTCGAGCTTCCCGACCAGCCGGTCGCCGTACAGGATCGGAAGGGCGTAGTAGCCCCAGCGTCGCTTCGCGGCCGGCTTGTACATCTCGAGGATGTAGTCGAACTCGAAGACCTCCTCCATCCGCCGGCGGTCGGCGACCAGCCGGTCGAACGGAGAGAGCAGGGCTGCTCGTCCGGCGAAGGGCTGCCCGAGCTGTGCCGGGTCGACCCGCCACTCGCCGCTGACCCCCTCGATCACCGCAGGTTCGCCGGCGGCCCCGACGTGGATCGGCTCGACCGGCAGCCGGGTGGCCCGGGGCCGGGCGATGCCGAGCGAGCTGAGGCGGCGCTCGTCCAGCCGACGCTGGGCCTCCTCCACGGGAGGCACGGGGTCGTCGGGGTAGATGCGCTCGGCGAGGTCCCACAGCCGATCGCGACCGGTGCCGCCGGCGGCCGCGATCTCCCCGCGGATCACGAGCTGGTCGAGCATCATCCGCAGGTTGCGGTTGTTGTTCCAGCCACTGGAGGCCCACGGCACCACGCAGGTGTCGGGCAGCTCGGCGGCCGGCAACGGACCGTCCGAGCGGAGGAGGTCCAGGATGCCGCGCCGACAGTCGTTGTTGGCCATCACCCAGTCCTGGGCCCTGCCGGCTGTGGGTGCTGCTCCCATCTCGGCGCGGAAGAGCGCGAGGTCCTCGGGCGGACGCACGGTCTGGTGCAGCTCGATCAGCCGCTGCTCGTCCACGGCGTCCCAGAGGTCGCGCGCCGAGAACGTCGACCCCAGTCGACTCCACAGCACCAGCTCGGCACTCGGCGCGATCGCATTGCTGGGCTCGACCTGCAGGAGCGAGAGCTGCCGGACCGTCTCGACCAGATCGGCCTTCCGCTCCTTGGTCAGCAGCTGGGCGCGCACGGCGATGCGACGAGCCTCGGAGCGACTGAGCTCGTGGACACCTGCCATGCCGCGAGGGTAGGCGCCGCTCCGGCGTACCGGAACGGCTCGGTGGTTCCGCAGAGGGCTCGCCAGGTCAGCGAGAACCGATGGGTGGAGCTGGCGGGAATCGAACCCGCGTCCTGTGGCGCCGTACCAGGTCTTCTCCGGGTGCAGTTCGTGATAGCGATTTTCTCGGCCCCGGCACTCCCACGAACAGTGTGCCGACGGGCCCAGTCAGGATTAAGTCCCGATCAACCCTCCTGACAGGAGTTGATCAGCAAGTCTCCTAAATGAGGCCAGGGTCCGGGACGGAGACGGATGCCCGGTCTGACCCTTCGATCACTGCTCAGGCAGCGAGAGCGAAGTCAGTGCGATTAGATTCGGCACTTATAGGTTCCAACGATCGTTTACGAGATGACGTTGGCTTCTCGACCCGCTTCTCCTGGGACTAACGTCCCCAGTCGAAACCAATCAGCCCCTCTTGAGTTGTTCCTCGAACAGTCTAGGGGTGAACGGCAATCGGCTCACCATTCATTCCTGCTCCGGGTGGTCGAGGGCAGCGGGCGGGGCCTGAACATGCGAATGTTGCTCATGTGACCCAAGACCGCTCCTCGAGGCACTCGCCCCACATTCGCATGTCGAAGGACCGCCGCATGTCGAAGGACCGCCCCCACCCGGGACGCTGGTTCGCGCTCCTCCTGGTTCCCCTCCTGGCACTGGCGCTGGCTGCCCCCGCCGGCGCGGCGATCAAGCCGCTGCCGGTGGGCACCGACCTCGACTACCAGCTCGGGGGTCCGCGCAGCGCACCGGCCAACGTCGGGATCGTCGTACGCGACCGGACCGCGAGCCCGCTCGCCGGCCGCTACAACGTCTGTTACCTCAACGGCTTCCAGACCCAGCAGAACGAGAGTGGTTTCTGGCGGAAGCGGATGGGCCTCGTCCTGAAGAAGCACGGTCACCCGGTCGTCGACGAGGCCTGGGGCGAGTGGCTGCTGAACCTCCGGACGCCACGCAAGCGCAAGCGGCTGGCGAACATCATGGGCACCTGGGCACAGGGTTGTGCGGCGAAGGGGTACGCCGCAGTCGAGTTCGACAACCTCGACTCCTACACCCGCAGCCACGGACTGCTGAAGCGTCGCCAGGCGATCAACTACGCGCGCCTGCTGGTCCGTGCTGCACACCGAGCCGGTCTCGCCGCCGGCCAGAAGAACCTCGCCGACTTCAACGGCCGCAGGGTCGGCTACGACTTCGCCGTGGCAGAGGAGTGCGGTCGCTACCAGGAGTGCGGTGACTTCGTCGCGAAGTACGGCCGTCGGGTGCTGTCGATCGAGTACCGCCGCCAGGACTTCCAGTGGACCTGCGCCCACTTCGGCGGCCGGCTGCCCGTCGTGCTCCGCGACCTCGACCTGACCCCGACCGGCGTCCGCGAGTGGTGCTGAGCTTCAGGCAGGCGGGCCGAACAGCTCGACGCCGTTGTACCAGCAGACGCGCCTGAGCCAGTCCTCCCCCAGGCCCGGGTGGCGCTCGCCGAGACGGGTCAGGCCGGTGACCTGCTCCAGGTAGGGGTAGGGGATCGTCGGGAAGTCGCTGCCGAACAGCACCCGGTCACCGAGATCCGCGAGGCGCGGGAGCAGGTCGTCCGGGTACGGCGCCTCCTGGTCGAAGAAGCCGGTGAACACCATCGTGGTGTCGAGGCGGGTGTGCTCGTGGGCCTCGGCGAGGGCGAGGAACTCGGCGTACTCCGGCGCACCCATGTGGGCGATCACCGCGGTCAGCCTGGGATGGCGCTCCAGCAGGCGCTCGAGGTGTTGCGGCCCGGTGAACTCGTTGCCGACCGGGCCGGATCCGACGTGGATCACGGTCGGGGTGCCGGCGTCCTCGATCAGGCCGAACGCCTTGTCCAGCAGGGGATCGTCGAGCCGGAACTCCCCCACCTGGGTGTGCAGCTTGAAGACCTCGACGCCGTCGTCGATCAGCTTCCCGACGTACGCCGCGGCCTCCGGCTCGGGGTAGAACGTGGCCGACCAGAGGCACTCGGGCACGTCCTCGGCGAAGTCGCGCGCCCAGTCGTTGAGGTAGCTCGCGATGCCGGGACGGTGCGCGTAGGGCAGCGCCGAGAAGCGTCGTACGCCGAAAGCGCGGAGCAGGTCGACCCGCTCCTCGTGGCTGCCCCGGTAGCGGATCGGCCACTCCCGGCCGATCTTGGGGCCGGCCTCGTCGAACTGCGCGTAGACCTTGGCCTGGACGTTGGGCGGCAGGAAGTGCACGTGCACGTCGAACAGGCCCGGGAGGCCGAGGTCCTGCCAGAACGCGCGAGTGGTCTCGACAGGCTCTTCGACCGGCTGATCTGCCAGCGTCACTCGACGCCCTTGAGCTGGCGGCCGAGCGCCTGCTGCTTCTCGCGGTTGGCCTGCTTCTCGGCGAGGGCGTGGCGCTTGTCGTAGGTCTTCTTGCCGCGCGCCAGGGCGATCTCGACCTTGGCCCGACCGTCCTTGAAGTAGAGCGAGAGTGGGATCAGCGTGAAGCCCTTCTCGTTGACCTTGCTCTCCAGCTTGTCGATCTCGTGCCGGTTGAGCAGCAGCTTGCGGACGCGGCGGGGCTCGTGGTTGGTCCAGGTGCCCTCGGTGTACTCCGGGATGTGTACGCCGTGCAGGAACACCTCGCCCCCGTCGACCTCGGCGAACCCGTCGACCAGGGTGGCCCGGCCGGCGCGCAGCGACTTCACCTCGGTGCCGACGAGCACCAGGCCCGCCTCGAAGGTGTCGTCGATGTGGAAGTCATAGCGCGCCTTGCGGTTCTGCGCGATGAACTTCTGTCCCTTCTCCTTGGCCATTGCGCCATCCTCTCAGGAGCGGCAAGAGGATTGCGCCGTACGGCCGGGGAAACGGCACCCCGCCTACATGTAGCCCATCGGGTCCACCGGGTTCCCGTCCAGCAGCACGGTGAAGTGCAGGTGGCAGCCGGTGGACCAGCCCGTGCTCCCGGCGTACCCGACGATCTCGCCGCGCTTGACGCGCTGGCCGCTGGAGGCCTTGTAGGAGTCGAGGTGGTTGTAGATCACTGTCATGTTCTTGCCGTTGACCTGGCCCAGGTCGAGGTAGAGGCGGTGGCCGTAGACGTCCGACCACACCTCGGAGATGACCGTGCCGGAGGAGGCGGCCCGCTCCGGCGTACCGCACGGGGCGTGGAAGTCGGTGCCGTCGTGCAGACCCCAGTAGCCATAGATCGGGTGGCGGCGGTAGCCGAACGGCGAGGTGACCCCGCCGGGGACGGGACGGTAGAGGAACCCGCCCGTGGCGCCCTTGTAGCCGCCGTGCTGACGTCGCGCCCGCTCGATGATCAGCTGGCGGATCCGCTGTTCCTGCTTCTTGGCGGCACGCAGCTGCACGAGGTCGGCTCTGCGGGCGCGGGCTGCCTGGACCTCCGCTGCCCGACCCTGCGCGACCAGCGTCGCGACCTCTGCGCGAACGGTCGCCGCGGAGCGCTCGAGTGACTGCGTGTGCACGAGGTTCGCGCGGGCCGCCAGCCGCTGCTCGGCGACGACGGCCTTGGCCTTCTCGACCTTGGCCTCCTCGGCGACCAGACGTGCGCGGGCCTCGCGGAGGTCGCTCAGCAGCGTGGTCTGCTTGTTCATCAAGGTGTCCACGGTGTTCATCTGGCTGGTCACCTCGGCCGGGCTCTGCGAGTTGAGGATGACGACCAGGCCCATCAGGGCGGGGTCACCGTTGGCGTAGTTGCTCGCTGCCAGCTCGCCGATCGCCGCCCGCTGCTCGGTCACCCGCTTGCGCGCTGCGTCCAGGGCCACCTTGGCCAGGGCGAGGTTGTGCTCGGCGACCTGCAGCCTCGCCTGCATCTGCGCATCGAGGAGAGCTGCCGCGTTCACGTTCTTCTGGGCCGCGGCGAGACGCCGCTGCGCGGCGGAGAGGGACGCCCGGGCTGCCTTCAGTCGACCCGTCGCGGTTGCCAGTGCGTGGCTGGAGTCCTCGAGGTCGCCCTGGGCGCTGCGCACCACGCCCTTGGCCTGGTGCTGCTTCTTCTTCAGGTCGTCCGCGTCCGCGTGCGGGATGGCGACGCAGACACCCACGATCACCAGGGTCGCCAAAGCGGCCATCGTCCGGGACCGAGCCGGACGACCGGTGGATCGGGGGAAGGAACGAACCACGGAGCGCCTGTCCAAATGTGGGGAAGTGAACGTGCTCGACGACGTTAACCGACGGGTTTCACACTTTGAGGTATTTGCGCGTCATGAAGAGTGTCGGGATCAGCGTCAGCAGTACGCCGAGGATGGTGATCCCGGCGACGGCCCCGTAGGCGTCCTGCCAGTCGACCCACTCGACGATGTTGGAGGCGGGTCTGAGCTTGCCGTAGATGACGACGTACATGAATGCCAGCAAGGTGCCTGCGGCCAGCCCGATCCCGATCAGCGCAGCGATCAGCGTCTCCATCAGGAACGGCAGGGAGATGTAGAGCGTGGACGCACCGACGAGCCGCATGATGCCGATCTCCTTGCGTCGCGCGAAGGCTGCGAGCCGGATCGTGTTGGCCACTTGAAGAATCGCTGCCACCAGCAGGAAGGCGGCGACAGCGATCGCGCCCCACTTCATGACTTCGATCCAGAAGTAGATCGGCTTGAGCACCTCGCGCAGGTCGCGCACCGCCGCGACGCCGCCGGTCTTGGCGAGCTCTCCCTCGACGCCCTGGTACTGGTTGGGGTCCTTGAGCTTGACCCAGTAGGACTCCTGCATGTCCGCCGCGGTGACGGTGGAGTAGATCTCCTGCTCCGACTTGTCCTTCGAGACGTAGACCCGCTTCCAGGTCTTGAACGCCTCGTCCTTGGACTGGTGGTAGAACGACGCCACCTCGGGGTTCTCGTCGATCACGCTCTTGATCGTGGTGAGCTGCGCCGGCGTGACCTCACCGGTGCAGTTGGCCGCCTTGCTGTTCTGGTTGCACATGAAGACCGTGATCTGGAGCTTGTTGCCCCAGAACTTCTCGGCCTTGTCGGCCTGCGCGTTGAGCAGCAGGCCCATGCCGACCAGCGTGAGCGAGACGAAGATCGTCACGATCATGGCGATCGACATGGACACGTTGCGCTTGAGTCCCGAGCCGGTCTCGGAGAAGACGTACCTCAGCTGCATGGAGTGGATCAGCCCTTCAGTGCTGGTAGCCGTAGACGCCGGTGGCCTGGTCGCGTACGACGTGCCCGTCGGCGAGCTCGATGACGCGCTTGCGCATCTGGTCGACGATCCCGGCGTCGTGGGTGGCCATCACCACGGTGGTGCCGGTCCGGTTGATGCGGTCGAGCAGCTTCATGATGCCGATGCTGGTGTTGGGATCGAGGTTTCCCGTGGGCTCGTCGGCGATCAGGATCAGCGGCTTGTTCACGAACGCGCGCGCGATCGCGACCCGTTGCTGCTCACCGCCGGAGAGCTCGTCGGGCATCCGGCGGCCCTTGCCCTCCAGACCCACGAGCTCGAGGGTCTCCGGAACCACCTTGTTGATGTGTGAGCGCGGCTTGCCGATCACCTGCAGCGCGAAGGCGACGTTCTCGGAGACGGTCTTGTTCGAGAGCAGGCGGAAGTCCTGGAAGACCGTCCCGATCTGCCGGCGCAGTGCGGGAACCCGATAGCTGCGGAGCCGGTTGAGCTCCTTGTCGATCACGAAGACCTTGCCCTGGGTCGCGCGCGCTTCGCGCAGCACCAACCGCAGGAAGGTCGACTTCCCGGAGCCGGACTCACCGACGAGGAAGACGAACTCACCCTTGTCGATGTTCGCGGTCACGTCCGTCAGGGCCGGTTTGGGATGGCCCGGATAGGTCGCGGAGACGTTCTCGAATCTGATCACTCGGTTGGGGTGGGCCGGTGTCGGGGATGGGGAGTGCACACGAACACGTCGCGTCCGACCCGCTGGTCGAGCATAGGTGAGCGGCCTTACGGTGGGGCGCATGCTGGATTCGTCGGCCCGTCGCCCCTGCCCGCGCGGCTCCCGACGATCCCGGAGCACCCTTCTCGTCTGCATCTCGGGCATCGCCCTCGGCTTGGTCCTCGCCGGCTGTGCGCAGGAGAAGAAGGCCACGCCACCCGCCTCCCCCACCCCGATCGCCAGCCTGAACACGCAGGCCATGCAGGTGCCGCGGATCGAGTTCTGCTCGCTCGTCCCCAAGTCCGCGATCTCCGATGCCCTGGGTGGCAAGCCGGACTCCGACGCGGCGTACGGCAACGGCGACGAGGAGGAGCTCGTCGGTCTGGGCAAGGACGTGGTGCACGAGCTCGGCTGCTCGTGGAACACCGATGAGGGAGTGAGTGCGCGCGCGTGGGTGTTCGCCCGGCCCGTCAGTACGTCCTTCGCCCGCTCGGTGGTCGCTTCCGGTCGCAGGACTCCGGGATGCCGCACGGTCCCGGGTCCGGAGTACGGCGAGCCGAGCGCGACCCAGCTCTGCAAGCAGGCGGACGGTGCGCAACGGGTCCGGCACAGTGGCCTGTTCGGTGAGACCTGGGTGACCTGCGAGCTCTCCGCGACTGACCTCGAGACCTCGGCGCTCCGAACCCGGGCCGACGACTGGTGCGTCCAGATCGCCAACGCGCTGAACACCGCCCGCTGACCAGCAGGTACGACGAGGAAGGCATGCTGGGTAGGTCCCTGCACGTTCTTCCCGAGGAGCCCCATGTCCGTCTCCACCCAGGTCCGTCTCGCGCGTCGTCCCGAGGGCGAGCCCGGTGACGACACGTTCGCGTTCGTGGAGCAGGAGCTGCCTGCGCTGGCCGAGGGCCAGGTGCTGCTGCGCGTCGTCTACCTCTCGCTCGATCCCTACATGCGCGGCCGGATGAGCGACGCCCCGTCGTACGCCGAGCCGGTCGCCATCGACCAGGTGATGGTGGGCGGCACCGTCTGCGTCGTCGAGGAGTCGCGCAACCCCAAGTGGCAGGCCGGCGACATGGTGCTGTCCTACTCCGGTTGGCAGACCCACGAGATCACCGACGGGACCGGGATGCGCAAGCTCGACCCGTCCGTCGTACCCGTCTCCACCGCGCTCGGCGTCCTCGGCATGCCCGGCTTCACGGCGTACGCCGGACTGCTGGAGATCGGCCGACCGCAACCGGGCGAGACCGTCGTGGTCGCAGCGGCCACCGGACCGGTCGGCTCGGCCGTCGGCCAGATCGCGAAGGTCAAGGGAGCCCGTGCTGTCGGCATCGCCGGTGGTCCCGAGAAGCGTCAGGCCCTGCTCGACGAGTTCGGCTTCGACGTCGCGCTCGACCACCGCTCCCCCACGTTCGCCGACGACCTCAAGGCCGCCGTGCCCGACGGCATCGACGTCTACTTCGAGAACGTCGGCGGTCCGGTCGCGCGCGAGGTGTTCAAGCGGATGAACCTCTACGGGCGGGTCCCGGTCTGTGGGCTGGTGGCGAACTACAACGCCACCTCGGCGCCGGAGGGTCCGAACCGGCTGCCGGGCTTCATGAGCCTGATCCTGACCAAGAGCCTCACCATCCGGGGCTTCATCCAGAACGAGTTCACCACGTCCCACGGCAAGGACTTCGTCCGGGACATGTCGGCCTGGGTCGCCGACGGCTCCGTGCGCTACCGCGAGGACGTGGCCGAGGGGCTCGAGTCCACGCCGAGCGCGTTCCGCGGGCTGCTCACCGGACGCAACTTCGGCAAGCAGCTCGTGCGCGTCTCGCCCGACCCCACGCTGTGAGTCCTGACAACGCAGGATCCACCGGGCCGGTCACCGTCTCGATCGTGCGACACGTCGCGCCCGAGCACGTGGCCCAGATGATCGCGTGGGTGCGAGCCGGCTCCTCGTTGGCCGAGCGCTCCCCCGGATTCCTCGGCACCGGCTGGGTGCGTCCCGCCGTCGACTCCGACGAGTGGCACATGCTCTACCGGTTCGCCGACCTCGCCTCCCTGGAGCAGTGGGAGTCCTCACCACAGCGCACCTGGTGGCTCGGCTCGGCCCAGGGGCTGGTCGGAGAGTCGCGGCTCGAGCGTCGTACGGGCATCGAGGGGTGGTTCGACGAGCCCGCCTCCGCCGACGTGCAGGACCTTCGACCGTCCCCTGCTGCCCCGCCACGGTGGAAGCAGGCGATCGTGATCTGGCTGACGTTCTTCCCGCTGAGCCTGGTCCTCGGGCTGCTGCTGCTCGCGACCGGGCTGCACCTCAACATCGCCCTGCGCACCCTGATCACGACCATCGCCGCGACGCCGATCATGGTCTACGGCCTGCTGCCGTGGATGACGAAGCGCTTCGAGTGGTTCCTGAAGCCACCGCCGACATAGCCCCGCATCCATCTGGGTACGACGACTGGTGAGTCAACACGTCGGAAGGAGCCGTCATGCCGAAGGCATGGAGCGCCAAGCGCGAGCGTCAGTACGAGCACATCAAGGAAGGCCTCGAGGACAAGGGCCGTAGCGAGGACACCGCCGAGGAGATCGCCGCCCGCACGGTGAACAAGGAGCGCGCCCGCTCCGGTGAGTCCAAGGAGAAGAGCAAGACCTCGACAGACGACATCTCGTCGGGACGTCGCGGCGGCCTGCGCTCACACAAGGGCTCGGGTGGCCGCACCAAGGCCCAGCTCTACGAAGAGGCCAAGAAGAAGAACATCGAGGGCCGCTCGTCGATGAGCAAGGCCGAGCTCGAGAAGGCCGTCGGCCGCTGACCGCTGGTTGAGGAGCGAGCGTCAGCGAGCGTCTCGAAACCCCCCTGTCGGTGCGCAGCTCTAGCGTGGAGGCCATCGAAAGGAGCACCGATGACCAACGCACGCACCTACCCCGCTGGCGTCACCTCCTGGGTGGACGTCGAGCACCGGGACGTCGCCGCCGCCCAGCAGTTCTACGGCGGGCTGTTCGGCTGGACCTTCACGCGGGCCACCCCGCCGGGGATCCCGTTCCAATACCTGATCGCGCAGCTCGACGGCCAGGACGTCGCCGGGCTCGGTGGACCGGCGGACCCGTCCGGTGACGGGCCTGACCAGCCGACGTGGAACACCTACGTCGCGGTCGAGGACATCGAGGCTGTTGCCGCACGCATCGGGGCCGCAGGCGGGCAGGTCCTGCATCCGCCGACGTCAGCCGGTGAGGGTGGCACCAACGCGGTGGTTGCCGACCCGTCCGGGGTGCAGTTCCGGCTGTGGCAGGCCAACCGGCGACTCGGCGCCCAGGTGACCAACACCCCGGGTGCGTGGAACTTCAGCGACCTGCACGCCGCCGACCCCGCTGCTTCCCAGGCGTTCTACGAGCAGGTCTTCGGCTGGGTCTTCGTGGACATGGGCTTCGCCACGATGATCCAGGTGCCGGGCTACGGCGACCACCTGGCCGCCACCGTCGACCCCGGGATCCACGAGCGGCAGGCGTCGGCCCCGCCCGGCTTCGCCGACGTGATCGGGGGCATCACGCCCGCCGGTGAGCTCGACCCGCACTGGCACGTCACGTTCACCGTGGCCGACCGCGACGAGTCGGTCGCGCTGGCAGAGTCACTGGGAGGAACAGTGCTCGGCGTCGACGACACGGACTGGACCCGGCAGGCCACGATCCGCGACCCCCAGGGAGCGACGTTCACGGCGAGCCAGTTCACCCCGCCAGACGGCGGTTGA
>CAWAJJ010000022.1:0-7380 GCA_963782305.1 uncultured Actinomycetota bacterium
CCGATCTCGTCGCCGCGCACGTGCGCCGGAACTCGGCGTGACCGCTGCCACGACCCCCGCAGCCAGCTCTAGGAGGGGGCCTTCTCCTCGGAGAAGTACTCCGTGACCCAGCCGGTGATCTCACCGGTGGTCGCCCCCGGGGTGAAGATCTTCGCGACGCCGATCTCCTGGAGCGGGGCGACGTCCTCCTCGGGGACGATGCCGCCGCCGAAGACGACGATGTCGCTGGCGTCACGCTCCGCGAGCAGGTCGATGATCTTGCGGAACAGGGTCATGTGCGCCCCGGACAGCACCGAGAGACCGACCAGGTCGGCGTCCTCCTGGATCGCGGTCTCGACGATCTGCTCCGGCGTCTGGTGCAGTCCGGTGTAGATCACCTCGTGCCCTGCGTCGCGCAGCGCCCGGGCGACGACCTTGGCACCCCGGTCGTGACCGTCCAGTCCCGGCTTGGCCACCACGATGCGCAACATGACTGCAGGTTATCCGGTGTTGCGGGTCGCCATCGCTTTCGGGGGTGACGACGAGCACACGGTCGACCCCGTTCCCTCGGCCCGGGAGCCTCGTTGTTTCAGAGCGAGTCGATCGGGGGAGAACAGGACCACTCGGGGTCAATTTCATATGTCGTGATCTGACCGTTACCGTGTCGGGTCGCCTCCAATTCGGGCCAACTGACAGGTACGTACATGGGTAACCACCGAGCCGAACGCCACGGCAGGCAGAAGCCTGCCGCAGTGCGCCACTCGGCCGCGGGGCACCATCGAGCGGACAAACCGGGGCGAACCCGGCGCGCCGTCCGCCTGCCCGCCATCCCCACGATCCTCGGGGTCGCCGCGCTGGCCGTGGCCGGCGCCGGTGCGATCACCCTGGACGACACGCCCGCCGGGCCGAAGACCTTCCAGCTCTCCGCCCAGGGGCAGCCGTACGCCGGCACCGACGCCATCGGCTTCTCCGGAGGCTCCCGCGAGCGGGCGATCAGCCGTGACTCCGAGCGCCAGGCGATGGAGGACGCTGCCGACACCCGGCTCAAGGCCGCGGCCGAGCAGGACGCCGCCGAGCGCAACGCCGAGCTGAAGTCGCTGGGCAAGGCCGCCGAGGCCCGCGCCGGTGAGATCGCCAAGAACCAGTGGGTGCTGCCGACCACCGGCTACCACCTCACCGCGCGGTTCGGGATGGCCGGCGGGCTCTGGTCCAGCAACCACACCGGGCTCGACTTCGCGACCGCGTCGGGCACCCCGATCGTGGCCGTCGCCAACGGCGTCATCACCAAGACCGGCTCGGCCGGCGCCTACGGCAACCAGACCATCGAGACCCTCGCCGACGGCACCGAGATCTGGTACTGCCACCAGACCTCCATCGGTGTGTCACCGGGCGAGACCGTCACCAGCGGTCAGCAGATCGGCACGGTCGGCAGCACCGGCAACACCACCGGTCCCCACCTGCACCTCGAGGTCCGCCCCGGCGGAGGCGACCCGGTCGACCCCGACCAGGCACTGGTCTTCCACGGCGTCACCCCCTGACCCTGTCGGCTCAGGCGCCTCGGCGAGGTGCGCTCAGAGCTTCTCGACGGGGGCGTAGCGGAGCAGCAGCCGCTTGACGCCCTCGGTGCCGAAGTCGATCGACGCGACGGCGTTGTCCCCGGCTCCCTCGAGCGCCACCACGGTGCCCAGACCGAAGCTGTCGTGCTGCACGCGGTCGCCCGGGTCCAGGGAAGGGATCGGCCGGCCGGCCTTGGCCTTCCTGGCGGCGTCCGAGCGCGCGGTCGCGGTCCCGAAACGGGTCTGCGGGGCACTCCCCCGCCCGGCTCCGTAGCCCGACGGCGACGACCCGTAGGAGGGTCTGTTCCACGACGTCATCGCGTCCGCCGTGCGGCGCCAGTCGACGAGGTCGACCGGGAGCTCGTCGAGGAAGCGCGAAGCGGGGTTGTGCTGCGGCGCGCCCCAGGCCGAGCGCACGACCGCCCGGGAGACGTAGAGGCGCTCGCGCGCCCGGGTCACGCCGACGTAGGCCAGCCGGCGCTCCTCCTCGAGCTCGGGCTTGTCACCGAGCGAGCGCATGTGCGGGAAGATCCCGTCCTCGAGGCCGGTCAGGAAGACGACCGGGAACTCCAGGCCCTTCGCCGTGTGCAGCGTCATCAGCGTCACCACGCCGGCCTTGGCCGCCTGGTTCTCGTCGTCGTCAGACGGCGCGTCGGGGATCTGGTCGGAGTCGGCGACCAGTGCGACCCGTTCCAGGAAGTCGATCAGTCCGGGCGGATCCGCAGGAGCCGCCACGACCTCGCCGTCCTCGTCCAGCACGTCGGCCGGGTCAGCGGACGGTCCGGCCTCCGGGTCGTCGGCGAACTCGCGGGCGACGGCCACCAGCTCGGCGAGGTTCTCCACGCGGGTCTCGTCCTGCGGGTCCTCGGAGTCCTCGAGCTCCTTGAGGTAGCCGCTGCGGGTCAGCGCCTGCTCGAGCACGACGTCGACCCGCTCCCCGGCCGCCACCATCGACTGGAGCTGCTCGATCAGGTCGACGAACCCGCGGATCGCGTTCAGGGACCGGGTGGCCAGGCCCGGGGCGTCCTCGGCGCGCTGCAGCGCCTCCCAGAAGGTGATCCCGTCACGCTGGGCCAGGCCGTTGATGCACGCCTCGGCCCGGTCGCCGATGCCACGCTTGGGGGTGTTCAGCACCCGTCGCAGGGAGACGGAGTCGGCCGGGTTGGCCAGCACGCGCAGGTAGGCGAGCGCGTCGCGCACCTCGCGCCGCTCGTAGAACCGGACGCCGCCGACGACCCGGTAGGGCAGGCCGACGCGGATGAACACCTCCTCGAACACCCGCGACTGCGCGTTGGTCCGGTAGAAGACGGCGACGTCACCGGCCCGGGCGTGGCCCGCGTCGGTGAGCTTGTCGACCTCCTCGGCCACGAACCGGGCCTCGTCGCGCTCGTCGTCGCCGACGTAGCCGACGATCTGCTCCCCCGCGCCCGCGTCGGACCAGAGGTTCTTCGGCTTGCGCCCCTCGTTGCGGCTGATCACGGAGTTCGCCGCGGTGAGGATGGTCTGGGTGGAGCGGTAGTTCTGCTCCAGCATCACCGTGCGGGCGTTGGGGAAGTCCTGCTCGAAGTCCATGATGTTGCGGATGTTGGCCCCGCGGAACGCATAGATCGACTGGTCGGCGTCACCGACCACCATCAGCTCGGCCGGCTCGACCGCATCCTCCGGTGCCCCGTCGGTTGAGCCTGTCGAAACCAGGGGCTGCTCCAGGCTGTCCGCGCACAGCTCGTGGATCAGGGCGTACTGCGCGTGGTTGGTGTCCTGGTACTCATCGACCAGCACGTGCCGGAACCGGCGCCGCCAGTTCTCCCGCACGGCGGGGAACGCCCGGAACAGGTGGACGGTCATCATCAGCAGGTCGTCGAAGTCGAGGGCGTTGGCCTGGCGGAGGCGGCGCTGGTACTCGGCGTAGGCAGCCACATACATCTCCTCCGTCCCGTTCTGACCCCCCGAATCCGACAGAGTCTTGGCGGCGTCCTCGTGGTCCTGGAGCTCGTTCTTGGCGTTGCTGACCCAGTTGAGGATCGACCGGGGCGGGAAGCGCTTGACGTCGAGGTCGAGGTCGCGGCAGACCAGCGTCATCAGCCGCTTGGAGTCCGCGGCGTCGTAGATCGAGAAGCTCGACTTGAAGCCGAATTTGCCTATCTCCTTGCGGAGGATCCGCACGCACGCCGAGTGGAACGTGCTGACCCACATGATCTTGGCCCGGCCGCCGACCAGCTCCTCGACGCGCTCACGCATCTCGGCGGCGGCCTTGTTGGTGAACGTGATCGCCAGGATCGAGCCGGGGTGCGCACCGCGCTCGGAGATCAGCCACGCGATCCGCCGGGTGAGCACCCTGGTCTTGCCCGACCCGGCTCCCGCGACCACGAGCAGCGGGGCACCCTCGTGCACGACCGCCTCACGCTGGGGCTCGTTGAGCCCCTCGAGAAGCTGTTCGCGGGTGGGCCGCCGGCGCCGTCCCGACCCCGACCCGTCGCCCTCGGGCGTCGCCTCGGCGACGGGAAGACCAGGGAGGGGGAACTGCGCGCTCATGTCGGTCCAACCCTACGTGCGCGTGGGGACAGGTCACGCGTGCGGCCGCAGGTGCGCGTAGTAGTCCTTCGGCCGTCCCTGGCTGTCGATGGTCGCGGTGGCCCGCAGGCCCGCACGCTCGATGGTCCGCGAGCTCAGCCAGGCGAGCAGGATCGAGGGCACCAGCACGAGAGCTGCCGTCACCAGGAACCATGCCCCGGGTCGTGCCGGGGGGAGGACCCCGATGCCTCCGAGCAGCCGCATGACCGGCTCGTGGATCAGGTAGATCCCGTAGCCGAGTCCCCCCACCCAGGCGAGCGCCCGCCACTCGAGCACTGCGGGCCAGGGTCCGTCGTGCATCACGATCGAGGTGAGTGCGACTGCGATGGCCAGGGCGTACGCCGGGTGCCACCACTCCCCGGCCAGGTCGAACGGACGCTGGGCGACGAGGACGACCAGTGCGGCCGTCCCCAGCACCGCGCTCGCGATGCGCGCCGGACGCCCGAGTCGCACACCGGCCGCCACGATGACGGCCAGCCCGGTCCCGACACCGAAGTCGGCGGCCCGCGAGAGCGGTGAGAAGAGCACCGACCAGTTGTCCAGCTCCTGGGGTGACCAGATGGTCTCCCAAGCGAGGTAGGTCAGGCCGGTGACGGTCATCAGCACCGGCAGGACGAGCACGATGGCGACGCGGGCGCGGCGGGTGCTGACCCGTCGTACGCCGGCACGGACCAGCGGCACCGCCAGCGCCATCAGCACGTAGAAGTGGAACTCGACCGCGAGCGACCAGGCCGGCCCGTCGGTCCAGAAGATGAACTCGTCGCTGTAGATGTGGGTGAAGGTCAGGTGGAGGACCAGGTCCTGCCAGTGCCCTGGCAGCGAGGGGTTCGTCAGCGCCCAGACGACGAGCACCACGGCGTAGTAGAGGGGCAGCAGTCGTGCCATCCGCCGGAACAGCAGCACCCAGCCCGGACGACCGGCCCGCCCCTCGATGGCGACGCGAGCGATCGGCAGCCAGAGGACGAAGCCGGAGAGCACGAAGAACATCTCCACGAACAGCTCGCTGCCGAGCATCGCCTGGTGGGCGCCACCCGACCACGGCCAGGCGCTCTGCGGACCGGTGCGGTTGTGCTGGTAGGCGTGGAAGACCACGACTGAGATCGCCGCCAGGCCGCGCAGCCAGGTCAGCGGGTAGCGCCCGGCCGATGTCACCGGGGCCGAGGTTGCCGGAGGCTGGGTCTGGTCGTTCGGGGTACGGAGCTGGGTCACGGCACTCATGCGGCCACCTCCTCGGTCGCGCGCGAGCTCATGGAGGCCTTGCGCGGTGTGACCACCCACTGGTGCTCCCCGCGCAGCTGCTTGAGGTGGGCCACCCGGGCGATCAGGTTCTTGAACTCGGTGTAGAAGACCAGGTTGGCCAGCGCGGCGGCCCAGAACCACGAGGGGTGTCGACGCAGCTCGGGGGCGGCGAGCCGCCAGGCCGCCAGGGTCTGGACCGGACCGGAGACAGTGATGAAGAGAGTCGCCAGCACGAAGATCGGCGAGGACATGTCCAGCCCGCCGTCACGCCAGACCAGGAAGGCGAGAAGCGGCCAGGTCAGCATCGAGATCCACGCGTAGACCTCGCGGAATCCGAGCAGGTAGGAGACGCCGAGCTTCTGCCGGAGGGAGAGGTACGGCGAGCGCAGCGCCGGTGCGAGGTGCCGGCACGAGACCTGGAACCACCCCTGTGCCCAGCGCATCCGCTGGCGCCAGAGGGACCTGAGGGAGTCCGGGGCCAGCTCGTGGCTGACCAGGCCCGGGTCGTTGACGATGCGGCCGCCCGTCTGGAGCACCCGCATCGACGCCTCGATGTCCTCGGTCAGGAACGAGCCGCGCAGGCGCACCCGCTCGAGAGCCGTGGCCCGCCAGTAGCCGTTGGAGCCACCGAAGACGCCGAAGTCGTGCAGCCCGGCACGTCCGGGGTGCGCGACGGCATAGATCTGCTCGAACTCGACCGCCACCAGGCGGGTCAGCCACGAGTCGGACCCGTTGCGGATGACGCAGTGCCCCTGCACCACGTCCGCATCCTGCGCGAGCCAGCGCCAGGCGCGTTCGAAGGCGCCGTCCATCGGGTGGTGGTCGGCGTCGAAGATCCCGACGAACTCGCCGGTGGACACCCGGAGGGCGGCGTTGACGTTCTGCGCCTTGGAGGTGCTGTCCTCGACCTTGATCACGTCGAGCTCGGGGTGGCGCTGTGCCATCAGCTCGAGGCGCGGCTCGACCTCCATCGGCCCGGGCGTGTTGTAGGCGAGCACGACCTGCAGGCCACCGGAGTACTCCTGGCGCAGGAACACCTCGAGGGTCTCCACGATGGTGTCGGCCTCGTTGGGGAGGTACGCCGCGATGACAGCCGTCGCGCGCGGAGCGGGCTCCTCCGGCTCGCCCGGCAGCACCGGTGGCTCGAGGGCCCGGAAGCACTCGGCCCAGATCATCGTCGCCGTGACGGCCAGCGTCGCGACGAGTCCCCAGTAGAGGGCGTCGGAGAGGTCCACGCCGACCAGGTAGGCGATCACGAGCGCCAGGAACGGCAGCAGCACGCTGCCGACCGTCGCGAGCAGCACCTGGTGGCTGAACGACCACAGGCCGATCCGGGGCGAGTGGGACTTCTCGCCGCCGCCGAGCTGGAGAGGTTGCAGATCGCGCTGGCGGACGGACTCGCGGGCGGCCGCGTCGGCGTACTCCACGGCGACGTTCGGCGCGTGCTTGCGGGTGATCGGCGCCCAGCCCACACCGAGGTCGAGGACGCCGGTGTGGAAGCCGAGCGCGTCGAAGACCTCGACGGCGCGGTAGGCCATCTCCTGCAACCGCACCGGACGTGCTCCCCGGTCCTCGTGCCGGAGCCGCAGGACGATCCGGCCGTCATCGGTGGCGGTGACGACCTCGTCACCGTGGAGGTGCTCGGTGAGCGCCTCGGCGGCCTCACCGACGACGTCTCGCGGGGCCCGGGCGTAGGCGGTCATGTCGGCGCCTGGCTCGGCCCAGGCAGGGACGATGACGGCCATGATCTGGCGACGGAAGGCCAGTCGGGGACGGGGCACGAGCACGTCGTCGGCAGAGCCGACGCGGCCGTTCTTGGGGATGGTTGGACGTACGAGGGAGATGGTCACGGGGGCCTCTCGGTCGGGCGACTGGTCAGGCGACTGGGCGTGCGACTGGTGAGGTGATGTCGGACAACCCTTGTGGACCCGACAGCGGCCGTGCAAGTTTCATCTACGTGTTCCGAGTCACGTGACGACCGTTACGCCCACTGGCTGAGATGGCCGTTTCCCCAAGCGGGCTTGAGGAAACGCGA
>CAWAJJ010000023.1:0-50506 GCA_963782305.1 uncultured Actinomycetota bacterium
TCCTAGGTCAGCCTCCCAGGTCCGTCGAGGCGAGCTCCTGGCCGATCGCGAGCACCTCGGCGCCCGAGCGTCCCGCGTCGTCACCGTCGACGCGCATCTTGATGCCGGCGACGCCGTTGACCCGTGGCAGCCGGACGACTGCCGCTGCGGTGCTGGCCTCGGGGCGTCCGCCGACGTCGACCTCCGTCGTGGCGTGATAGCTGCAGGTGCCGTCGGCGTTGCGTTCGGTCTCCGGGTGTTCCTGCGCGAGCTCCTCGCACTGACGGGCGAGCTCCTCGTCGACCCGGTCGGCAGCACGGTCGAGCGCCTGGTCGCCGTAGGACCGGACGAAGGCGCTGACGGCGACCTACCCGCTCGGTGCTCTCCGGGTCGACGCCCCGCAGGACACAGAAGGAGTGGGACGGGTCCGTGTCGTTGCGCGTGCCGTGGCCGTCCTCCTTCAGCCCGAGCCGTGGGGAGGCACTGCGCGCGACCGCGGGACACAGGTTCGCCGGCAGCGTGCTGGCCGCGGTCCGGGGACGCGTTTCGCCCGGCTCAGGCTCCCCGCCCGCACAGCCGACAGGACGAGCAGCGCCGGCCGGCCAGGAGCCTGGGTGCTTCATGGGCCCACCCTTCCCTCCCGGGGCGCGGTCCATGCCTCGGACGCGGCGTCTAGCCTGCCCGGATGCGCGCGCAGGTGATCGTCCTCGCCGGGCCGTCCGGCTCGGGCAAGTCGCACCTGGCCGAGCGGCTCGGGCTCCCCGTGCTGCACCTCGACGACTTCTACAAGGAGGGCGACGACCCGACGCTGCCCAGCTCGACCTGCCGGCGGCGAGCCGATCGTCGACTGGGACAACCCCGAGTCGTGGAACCACGACGGCTGCCGTGGCTGCGGTCGAGGAGCTCTGCCGACAGGCCGCACCGACGCGCCGGTCTACGAGATCGCGACCAGACGGCCGGACCGGCCACCGGGTCGTCGACCTCGGCGGTGTCGGCGTACTTCGTGGCCGAGGGGATCTTCGCCCAGGAGATCGTCAGCGAGTGCCGGCGCCGGGAGCTGGTCGCCGATGCGGTGTGCGTGACCCAGCACCCGCTCGTCACGTTCGTACGCCGCCTCTCCCGCGACCTGCGCGAGCACCGCAAGCCGCCGTTCTACCTGCTACGCCGCGGCCTGCACCTGCTCGCCGACCAGCGCGCCGTCGTCGCGCGCGCCGAGCGGCTCGGCTGCCGGGTGGTCTCCCCGGACGTCGCCTACCGGGAGATCACCCGGCTCGACCCGTGCCGGGGCGGCGGACGTCTCCCAGTTCGACCCCGCCTCACCCGAGCGGTGCGAACAGGTCGACCGGGTTGCCGTCCGGGTCGTGCACGATCGCGTAGCGCATGCCCCAGAACGCGTCCCACGGCTCCAGCGCGCCGGTCCGCCGGCGGAGGTGAGCTCGGCGTACGCCGCGTCGACCTCGGCGGGCGACTCGCACGAGAACGCCAGCGCCATGCCGTGTCCACCGCTGGGGGGGTCCAGGACGGGTTGAAGGACAGGATCGTCTCGCGGGTGTCGAAGGCGAGGTGGAGGCCGCCCAGGTCGACGTCGACGTGCGGCTCGGCGTCGGCCTCGGGCGCGATGTCGAGCCCGAGGCGGCGGTAGAAGGCGAGCGAGCGCGGCCATGTCGGCGACGACGATCTCGATGACGGCTGGCGTGAGCTTCATGGCCCCGACGCTAGTGAGCGGGTCAGGCGGCGTCTTGGACGGATCGGACACGTTCGCGGCGCAGCTCGGTCGGCGTCACCCCGGCGAGCGCGCGCACCTCGCGCGCGAGGTGGGCCTGGTCGACGTAGCCGGACCGCTGGGCGACGGCAGCCCACGGGAGCCCGGCGTCGGCGCCGCTCACCGCGCGCAGCAGGCGCAGCACCCGGCCGAGGTGCTGCGGCCCGTAGCCGAAGACCGGCAGCAGCCGCCGGTGCAGCTGCCGGGTGCTGTAGCCGAGCGCGTCGGCGACCTCACCGACCGAGGACCCGCCGTCGAGGAGGTCGCGGACCCTCGTCCCGAACGGGTCGACGTCGCCTGCGGAGGTCGCCCACTCGCGCCAGGGCGGAAGCGGGTCGCTCCGCGACCTTCTCGGTGAGCCGCCGGGACCGGCGTCGCTCCCCAGACGTCCTCGAGCGCGACGGTGCGGTCGCGCAGCTCGTCGGCCGGCACGCCGAGCAGCGCGGGTCCCCGGCCGGCATGCAGCCGCACCCCCGTGGCCGGCTCGCGGATCGCGCGTCTCGTGCACGCGGGCCGCGGTGTCCGGGCCCGGCGACCAGCAGGCTCTCGTCGGCGAGGATCAGGTCCATGCAGCCGTCGGGCAGGATCCGCTGCTGCCCCGCGGGCCCGGTGCTGCGCCACACCTCGATGCCGGGAGCGACGGTGCGTTCGGCGTACGCCATCTCTCGAACCTATGACGGCCCACCGACAGGCTGCCAAGCGGGGCGCTCAGGCGTAGGCGCGCTGCCAGCCGCCGTTGACGCCGCGTCCCCGCATCATCAGGGCCGCCTCGGCGCGGTTGCGGGAGCCCAGGTGCCGGAGCACGGCGGCCACCTCGCGCTCCACGGTCTGCAGCGACGACTTCAGCGTGCGAGCGATCGCCTCGTCCTCCTCGCCGACGCACACGAGCTGGGCGACCTGGAGCTGCCGGTCGGTGAGGGGGGCCTGCTCGCCCGGCCGCAGGATCGGCTCGCACAGCTCCGCCGTGGCCTGCCAGAGGTCGACGACCTCCTCGACGACGGCCGGGACGGTGGTGTACCAGGAGGTCCGCTGACCGGTGACGTCGTCGGGCCCGCCGAGGATGAGCTGCCGGTGGTCGATGACCAGCGCCCGCAGGAAGGCCGGGCCCAGCAGGGCGTCGGGAAGATCGAGGACAGCAGCGGGTGGGTCCGCACCGTGGCAGGGCGGGTGATCAGCCTGGTCTCCACGCCGCGCAGCCGCGCCGCCCGGGTGAGTGCGACGCCCGGTTCCTCGGGGTCGTAGGCGTACTTCGGCTGCATCACCAGCGCCGAGTGCGTCGCCGCCGGCGCGATCCGCCTGAGCTGCAGCACCAGGGCGGGAAGCCCCACCAGGTGCTGCACGCCACCGGACCGCTCGTCCGCGAGCGAGGACACGTGGTCATCAGCGCCACCGACCTCGTGCGCAGAGCCGCCTCCTGGGGTGATTCGCCGTGTGTCGGCAGTCCGAGCCAGGGATCCATGTGCAGAGAGTGGCAGATCACCGCCGGTTCTCGAGGCGCCGGGCGGCGGCGCGTATCGAGGGACAAGACATCGGCAAGCTGGGGCCAGGGCTCAGGGCAGGCCCAGCGCGGCGTACCCCGGCTTGATCACCTCGTCGATGATCCGCAGCCGCTGGTCGAAGTGCGAGAAGGCCGACTTCATCGCGTTCACGGTCACCCAGCGCAGGTCGGCGAGGTCCCAGCCGAAGGCCTCGACCAGCGCGCCCATCTCGCGGCTCATCGAGGTGTCGCTCATCAGCCGGTTGTCGGTGTTCACGGTCACCCGGAAGCGCAGCTGCGCGAGCAGGCCGATCGGGTGCTCGGCGATCGACGCGGCGGCACCGGTCTGGATGTTGGAGTGCGGGCACAGCTCGAGCGGGATCCGCTTGTCGCGGACGTACTGCGCCAGCCGGCCCAGCCTGGGCGTCGCCGTCGGCATCGATGGTGATGTCGTCGATGATGCGTACGCCGTGGCCGAGCCGGTCCGCGCCGCACCACTGGATCGCCTGCCAGATCGACGGCAGCCCGAACGCCTCGCCGGCGTGGATGGTGAAGTGCGCGTTCTCCCGTTGGAGGTACTCGAACGCGTCGAGGTGCCGGGTGGGTGGGTAGCCGGCCTCGGCGCCGGCGATGTCGAAGCCGACCACGCCGTCGTCGCGGTGCGGCCACGGCCAGCTCCGCGATCTCGCGGGACCGCGCCTGGTGGCGCATCGCGGTCAGCAGCTGCTTGACGATGATGCCGGGACCCGCCGTCTGGTCGGCCATCCCCTCGTCGAAGCCGAGCTGCACGGCGCGCGACGACCTCCTCGAGCGTGAGGCCGCCCTCCAGGTGCTGCTCGGGGGCGTAGCGGACCTCGGCGTACACCACGCCGTCCGCGGCGAGGTCCTCCACGCACTCGCGGGCGACCCGGGTGAGGTGGTCGGCCCGCTGCATCACCGCGACCGTGTGGTCGAAGGTCTCGAGGTAGCGCACCAGCGAGCCGCTGTCGGCCGACTCCCTGAACCAGCGGGCCGAGCGACTCCGCGTCGTCGGCGGGCAGGGTGTGCCCGGCCTCGCGGGCCAGCTCCACGATCGTCGCCGGGACGCAGCCCGCCGTCGAGGTGGTCGTGCAGCAGCACCTTCGGGACGGCCCTGATCAGGTCGGGGTGAGGGCGGTAGGTTCGGAGACAGTTACTTCAGACACATGGCCATCCAACACCAGACCCACGAGGAGCGTCGTCCATGCGCGTGTTCAGCTCGTTCGAGGAGATCGAAGCCGCGACCGGTGAGGAGATCGGCACGACCGACTGGGTCGAGATCACCCAGGAGCGCGTCGACCAGTTCGCCGACGCCACCGGTGACCACCAGTGGATCCACGTCGACGTCGAGAAGGCCAAGGACGGCCCGTTCGGCGGCACCATCGCGCACGGCTACCTGACCCTCTCGCTGGTGCCGTGGCTCGGCAGCCAGGTCTTCGAGCTCGACACCCCGGGCGCGAAGCTGAACTACGGCGTCAACAAGGTCCGCTTCCCCAACCCGGTCCGCGTCGGCAAGCGCGTGCGCGCCACGGTCTCGGTCGGCGAGGTCACCGACGTCTCGGCCGGCAAGCAGCTCACCCTGAAGTACGTCGTCGAGATCGAGGACGAGTCCAAGCCCGCCTGCGTCGCCGAGACGGTCGTGCTGCTGCTCGCCTGAGCCGGAGTTGCGCTCTGGAGTGGTCGGGATGAGGGTGGGGCGATGACCTACCAGCTCACCGTCCTCTACAGCCAACCCGAGGACCCTGCGGCGTTCGACGCCTACTACGAGCAGACCCACGCGCCGCTCGCGGCGGGCCTCGACGGCCTGTTGTCCTTCACCGGCAGCAAGCCCGAGCCCGGTCGCGGCGGCGAACCGGCGAGCATCTACTGCGTCGCCGAGCTGCGCTTCGCCGACAGGGCGGCGTTCGGCGCCGCGATGTCCAGCGAGCTCGGCCAGGCCACCGCCGCCGACGTGGCCAACTTCGCAACCGGTGGCGCGACCCTGCTCACCGGTGAGGTCACCACCTTCGTCTGAGGGCTCAGCTGATCCGGTCGAGCACGATCGGGCTGGGCTCGTACGCCGTCCCGGCCGGCGCGACGACGTACCCGCCCTCGAGCGACTCCAGCGCCCGGACGAAGCGCTCCGGCTCGTCGGTGTGCAGGGTCAGCAGCGGCTCGCCGGCGGTCACGGCGTCACCGGGCCGGGCGTGCCACTCGACGCCGGCGCCGGCCTGGACGGCAGCACCCTGGGTGGCCCGGCCGGCCCCGAGCCGCCAGGCGGCCAGGCCGACGGCCATCGCGTCGAGCCGGGTCAGCACGCCCGTCGACGGGGCGGTCACGACGTGGGTCTCGCGCGCCGTGGGGAGCGGCGCGTCAGGGTCTCCGCCCTGGGCGGCGATCATCCGTCGCCAGGCGTCCATCGCCCCGCCCGAGGCGAGCACCTCCGCCGGGTCGACGTCGGTCGCGACCGGCACCGGCGAGCATCTCGCGGGCCAGCGCGAGGGTCAGCTCGACGACGTCGGCGGGGCCGCCACCGGCCAGCACCTCGACCGACTCCCGCACCTCGAGGGCGTTCCCCGCGGTGCAGCCCGAGCGGGCGTGGACATGTCGGTGAGCAGCGCCACGGTGTGCACGCCGGCGTCGGTGCCGAGCGCGACCATCGTCTCGGCGAGCTCTCGCGCGCGCGCCAGGTCCTTCATGAACGCGCCCGGTGCCGACCTTCACGTCCAGCACCAGCGCGCCGGTGCCCTCGGCGATCTTCTTGCTCATGATCGAGGACGCGATCAGCGGGATCGCCTCGACGGTGCCGGTCACGTCGCGCAGCGCGTAGAGCTTCTTGTCGGCCGGAGCCAGCCCGGAGCCGGCCGCGCAGACGACGGCGCCGACGTCCTCGAGCTGGGCCAGCATCGCCTCGTTGGACAGCGCCGCCTGCCAGCCCGGGATCGACTCGAGCTTGTCCAGGGTGCCGCCGGTGTGGCCGAGGCCGCGCCCGGACAGCTGGGGCACGGCGACCCCGCAGGCGGCGACCAGCGGGGCCAGCGGCAGCGTGATCTTGTCGCCGACACCGCCGGTGGAGTGCTTGTCGGCGGTCGGCCGCGACAGCGCGGAGAAGTCCATCCGCTCCCCGCTGGCGATCATCGCGTGCGGTCCAGCGGGTGATCTCGCGGCGGTTCATCCCGTTGAGCAGGATCGCCATCGCCAGCGCCGACATCTGCTCGTCGGCGACCTCGCCCTGCGTGTAGGCGTCGATCACCCAGTCGATCTGGCTGTCGCTGAGCTCGGCTCCGTCGCGCTTGGCGATGATCACCTCGACGGCATCGTGCGCTGCCATCAGACCTCCTTCGGGCTCGCCGCTGCTCGACCATCCTGGACGCCGACCCTACGGAACCCGCGCAGCACGAAGGTGCCCCGGCTCTCCGGCTCGCCCGCCAGGCCCAGGTCGGGGAACCGCGCGAACAGCGCGGTCAGCGACTCGACGAGCTCCATCCGGGCGAGCGGAGCGCCCAGGCAGAAGTGCAGCCCGGCGCCGAAGGCGAGGTGCGGGTTCGGGTCCCGGGCGGGGTCGAAGGTGTCCGCGGCGGCGAAGACGGCAGGGTCCCGGTTGGCCGCGCCGAGCAGTGCGGCGATCCGCTGCCCCTCCTCGACGACGACTCCCCCGACCTCCACGGGTGCGGTGGCCGTCCGCTCGAAGAGCTGCAGCGCGGAGTCGAAGCGCAGCATCTCCTCGACCGTCAGCGCTGGCGTCCGCACCAGGCCGCAGGCCGCGGTCCAGCAGGGCGACCAGGCCGTTGCCGAACACGTTCACCGACGCCTCGTGCCCGGCGTTCAGCAGGAGCACGACGGCCGCGACCAGCTCGTCGTCGCTCAGCCCGGCGGCCAGCAGGTCGGTGGTCAGGTCGTCGGCCGGGCTCGACCGCCGCCGGTCGAGGTGCTCGCGCACATGGTCGGCGAACTCGGTCGGCGGCGGACACCGCGGCCGCCACCACCGTCGTCGGACGGCGCGGGCTCGTACATCCGCACGATCGCCTGCGACCAACCGTCGCAGCGAGGGCACGTCGGTCGCTCGCGAGCCCGATCAGCTCGGCGATGACCAGGACGGGCAGCGGCTCGGCGTACTCCCCGATCACGTCGAAGCCCGCCGGGTCGACGTCGTCGAGCAGCGACGCAGCCAGCGACTGCACCCGGGGTCGCAGCCGCTCCACGTGCCCGCGGTTGAACGCACCGGCGACCGCGCGGCGCAGCCGGGTGTGCTCGGGCGGCTCGTTCTCCATCATCTGGTTGCGGTGCAGCAGGTTGAACGGCTCCAGGTAGTCCGCCGGCTCACGGTCGCGCCAGATCCGGCCGAGCCGCCGGTTGCGGAGCACGGCGCCGGCCGCCGCGTGCGAGAAGGTCAGCCAGGTGCCGCTGGGCTCGTGCCAGGCGACCTCGTGGAGGCTGCGCTCCCGGGCGAAGTGCGGGTAGGGGTCCGCGACGACGTCCGCTGCGCCCAGGTCAATCGAGGTCGTGGGGGCCGAAGGCATCCGGCAGCACCTCGTCCATGCGGCGTACGCCGGAGACCGTGAGCACCAGCAGCTCGGGCCCGCCGTTCTCGATCAGCAGCTGGCGGCACCGACCGCACGGCATGATCACCTCGGACCTGCCGTTGACGCAGACCGCGTGGGTCAGCCGCCCACCGCCGGTGATGTGCAGCTGGGAGACCATGCCGCACTCCGCGCACAGGGCCACGCCGTACGCCGCGTTCTCCACGTTGCAGCCGACCACGACCCGGCCGTCGTCGACCTGCGCGGCCGCCCCGACCGGGAAGTGGGAGTACGGCGCGTAGGCGTGCGTGGCCGCCTCGACGGCCCGGGCCTTGAGCGCGTCCCAGTCGAAGTCGGGGTCGAGTCCGCAGGGACGGAGTCATCCCGCGGAGCCCTTCCGATAGACCTGTCCATCGGCCGCGGGCATGCGCAACCGTTGGGAGGCGAGGGAGAGCACCAGCAGCGTCGTGATGTACGGCGCCATGGTGGTGAAGTCACGCGGGACGATGTCCGTGACGAGGTACCAGAGGAGGAAGAGCCCACCGAACACGAAGGCACCGATCGCCTGCACCCGGCGCTTGCGCAGCAGCTGGACGACGCCGACGGCCACCAGCAGCAGGGCCACGAGCAGCAGCAGTGCGTGCACCGAGACCGTGCCCGAGCGGTACGGCAGTGCCTGGGTGTAGCCGAACAGCGCGGAGCCCATGAACAGGCCGGAGGGGCGCCAGTTGCCGAAGATCATCGCCGCCAGGCCGATGTAGCCACGGTTGTTGGTCTGCCCGACCTGGAACCCCGAGGAGGAGACCATCGCCAGCAGGGCACCACCCAGGCCGGCCAGTCCGCCGGAGATGAGCACCGCGATGATCTTGTAGCGGTAGACGTTGATGCCCAGCGACTCGGCTGCCGAAGGAGCCTCCCCGCAGGAGCGCAGCCGGAGCCCGAACGTCGTCCGCCACAGCAGGAAGTGGGTGAGGAAGAGCAGCAGCAGCGCGAACACCACCAGCGAGGACAGGTTCTTGGTGAACATCTCGACCACCGAGGCCAGGTCGCTGATCAGGAACCAGTGCTTGCCCTCCAGGGTGTTCGCCGGCCCGGAGATGGCGTCGATGTTGATCTCGTAGGGCGTCGGCAGCGGTGGCGACTGGGTCGGTCCACCCCCCTCGAGGTCGCTGAACCACAGCCTCGGCCAGGAACCCCGCGACACCGAGCGCGATGATGTTGATCGCAACCCCGGAGACGATGTGGTCCACGCCGAAGATGACGGTGGCCAGCGCGTGCAGGGCCGCGCCCGCCACGCCCAGCAGGGTGGCCCCGACGATGCCGGCGATCACGCCGTAGTGGAAGCCGAAGTAGCCCGCTCCCAGCGTGCCCATGATCATCATGCCCTCGAGGCCGATGTTGACCACGCCGGCACGCTCGGACCAGAGGCCGCCCAGACCGGCCATCGCGATCGGCATCGTGGCGGTCAGGGTCACGGCCAGCGTGCCCGACGAGGTGATCTCGTTGGCGCCGGTGAGCACGCGCACGAGGCAGAGCACCACGAAGCCGCCAGCCAGGTAGAGGCCGAACCTCAAGCCACGCGACCGGCGTCCTGTCGGAGCCTCCACGGGGGGCGGTGGTGCGGTGACGACGGTGCTCATCAGAACATCTCCTCCGTCAGCACAGATGGCTGGCGCTGGCCGGCGAGCTCCCCGGCGACCCGCGTCTGCTCGAGTCGGACCCGGTAGCGGCGGACGACCTCGTAGGCGATCACGACCGCCAGCACGATGACGCCCTGGGTCACGTTGACGATGTCCGGAGAGATCCCGGCGAGGATGTTCAGCAGCGTCGCCTGCTCGGAGAGGAAAGCGAAGATCAGCGCACCGAAGGCGATCCCGACCGGGTTGTTGCGGCCCAGCAGCGCCACCGCGATGCCGGTGAAGCCGAGGCCGGTCTGGAAGGCCGACCCATAGCTGTAGGAGTCGGAGAACATCGTCGGCAGGCCCACGAGGCCGGCGACCGCACCGGAGAGGAGCATCGCGACGACGATCATCTTCTTGACGTTGACGCCGCTGGCCACGGCAGCGGTCTCCGAGGCGCCCGACGCTCGCAGGTCGAACCCGAACCGGGTGCGGTTCAGCAGCACCCAGAACGCGACACCGACGACGATCGCCAGCAGGGAGAGCCCGTAGATCTCCGTCGGGACTGTCACTGAAGAGCATGGATGGTGCCGACGCGCGAGCCTTCGGGGATCTGCTTGGTGTTCCTGGCGCTGCCGGTGTTCACCGCGACCTTCGCCAGCATGTAGGTGATCAACGAGCCGGCGATCGCGTTGAGCATGATCGTGGAGATCACCTCGCTCACCCCACGCGTGACGCGCAGGAGTGCCCGCGATGGCGGCCCACAGGGCCCCGACGACCATCGCGACCACGATGGCGCCGATGGTGTTGAGCCATCCGGGCAGCCAGGCCGCTCCTGCGAAGGCGCCGGCAGCGAACCCGGCGAGGCGGTACTGCCCCTCGACGCCGATGTTGAACAGGTTCATCCGGAAACCGATGGCAGCCGCGACGCCGGAGAGGTAGAGCACCGCCGTGGTGTTCACGATGCTCACGATGTTGCGATGGCGCGGCACCGAGATCATCACGTCCCAGAAGGCCGCGACGTCGTCGCCGCTGATCAGCAGCACCAGGCTGGCGACCAGCGCCGGCGACCACGAAGGCGAGAACCGGGGCCGCGAGGGCCAGCACGACCCGACGCAGCAGACTCATGCGTCCTCACCCGACTGGGCACCGGTCATCGCCGAGCCGAGCTCGGTCGGCGTGACGTCCTGCGGGTCGAACGTCCCCACCAGCCGCCCGCGCAGCAGCACCTGGATGGTGTCCGAAAGACCGATCAGCTCGTCGAGGTCGGCCGAGATCAGCAGCACGGCCAGGCCCTGTTTCCGGGCCTGCTTGATGTGGTCCCAGATCTGCGCCTGCGCTCCGACGTCCACGCCACGGGTGGGGTGCGAGGCCATCAGCAGGATCGGGTCGCCACTCATCTCGCGTCCGACGATGAACTTCTGCTGGTTGCCGCCCGAGAGGGCCCGCGCCGTGGTGTCGATGCCGGGCGTGCGCACGTCGTACTGGGTGACGATCCGCTCGGAGTCGTCCCGAGCCCCGCCGACGTCGAGCCAGCCTCCGGCCTTGACCACGGGCGGCCTGGTCTGGTGACCGAGGATGCGGTTCTCCCAGAGTGGGGCGTCGAGCAGCAGCCCGTGTCGCTGGCGGTCCTCGGGGATGTAGCCGATCCCGGCCGCTCGCCGTTCGCGCGTCGACCAGTCGGTGATGTCGCGCTCCCCGAGGCGGACACTTCCCGCCTCTGGGTGCCGCATGCCGATCAGCGTCTCGACCAGCTCGGCCTGACCGTTCCCCTCGACTCCGGCGATGCCGAGGATCTCGCCTGCCCGGATCTCGAAGCTGATGTCGGTGAGCTCGGGGCGGCCCGCCGCGTCGCGCAGGTCGAGGCCGCTCACCGCGAGCAGCACCCGGTCCGTGACCGTGGACTCCTCGGTGCTGGGCGAGGGCAGCTCGCTGCCCACCATCAGCTCGGCCAGCTTGCGTGCCGTGACGTCGCCCGGTTTGACCGAGGCCACGGTGGTGCCCCGTCGCATGACGGTGATGTCGTCCGCCACGGCGAGCACCTCGTCGAGCTTGTGGGAGATGAAGATGAGCGTGTGCCCCTGCTCCTTGAGCTGCCGCAGGTTCACGAAGAGGGCCTCGACCTCCTGCGGCACCAGGACCGCGGTCGGCTCGTCGAGGATGATGATCCGAGCGCCGCGGTAGAGGACCTTGAGGATCTCCACCCGCTGCCGCTCGCCGACGCCCAGGGTCTCGACCAGCTCGTCGGGGTCGAGCCCGAAGCCGTAGCGCTGGGAGATGGCGAGGATCTCGGCGCGGGCGTCCTCGCCGATGCCGTGCAGCTTCTCGGCGCCCAGGGTGATGTTCTCCAGCACGGTGAGGTTGTCGGCCAGCATGAAGTGCTGGAAGACCATCCCGATGCCCTGCGCGATCGCGTCTGCGGGCGTCGCGAAGGACACGTCCTCACCGTTGACGCGGATCGTCCCGTCGTCGGGACGCTGCACGCCGTAGAGGATCTTCATCAGGGTCGACTTGCCGGCACCGTTCTCACCCACGAGGGCGTGGATCGTGCCGGTGTGGATGGCGATGTCGATGTCGTGGTTGGCGATGACGCCCGGGAACCGCTTGCCGATGCCGTGCAGCTCGATGGCCTCGTCCGACAGCGCCGTGCGAGCCGGTGTGCTGGTCGTCAATGTCCCTCCCTCAGGCGAGCGCCACGACGGACAGGTGCCCGGGCGACAACTTAGCGCGTCACCCGGGCACCTGGCTCGACCCGTGGGGTCCGGTCGGTTACTTGACCTTGGTGGGGTCGGTCGGAACGACGATCTCGCCGCTCTTGATCTTGTCGGACGCCGCGTCGAGCTTGCTCGCGATGTCGTCGACGAAGCCACCGGACTTGGCGTAGCCCACCCCGTCGTTCTTGAGGTTGTAGGTCACGAAACCGGGCTTGAGGCTCTTGTCCTGGAAGGTCTTGACCTCGTCGAAGACCGAGGTGTCCACCCGCTTGAGCGCCGAGGTCAGGATGTGCGCCTGCTGTGCCTTCGGCGCGCTCAGGTACTGGTCGGAGTCGACACCGATGGCCCACTTGCCGTCACCCGCGGCCTCCGCCGCCTGGAAGACACCGAGGCCGGACTTCCCGGCCGCGTGGAAGACGACGTCGGCGCCGCCCTCGTACATCGCCGAGGCCGCGTCCTTGCCACCTGGCGGGTTCTCGTACGCCGCCACCGCGTCACCCTCGTCCTGGGTGAGGTACTGGACGTCGACCTTGATGCTCGGGTCGACCGAGGCAACACCGGACCGGAAGCCGGCCTCGAACGGGCCGATCACCTGTCCGGGTACGCCGCCGACGAAGCCGACGTGCTTGACCTTCGTCTTCAGTGCCGCAGCCACACCGACGAGGTAGGAGCCCTCGTTGGCGGAGAAGGAGAGGTCGTTGAGGTTCTTCAGGGGCGTCTTGGGGATCGTCGTGCTGAAGCCGTCGACGACCGCGAAGCTGGTGTCGGGCATCTCAGCGGCCACCTTGGCCGCGGCCGGGGAGTAGAGGTAGCCGATCGCGATCACCGGGTTGAAGCCGCCCTCGGCCAGCGTGCGCAGCCGCTCGGCGCGGGTGGTGTCGTTGTCACTGGTGGTGGCCTTGGCCTCGATGCAGGTGGCGTCGAGGTCCTTGACCGCCTTGGTCAGGCCCTTGTAGGCGGAGTCGTTGAACGACTGGTCGCCGCGTCCGCCGACGTCGTAGGCGACGCCGACCTTCGGGCCATCGCCCTTCGCGGTCTTGCAGACGTCGTTCGACGCGGACTTGGCGCCACCGCCGCTCCCGCTGCCGGTGCTACTGCCACAACCGGCGAGCGCGAGCGCTCCGACCAGTGCTACTGCTGCGATCTTGCTGAACCTACGCAAGATGTCTCCTCGAACTCGGGGTACCGCTCACCGGCACGTGATGGTGCGCACACTATGCGAGGCGACCGGCTGGTCCTAAGGAGCGCTCGCCGATCGCTCCAACCGTTATGCGTCGGTGACCATCGACAGGAGCGCGGCCGCGGCGAGCACCGAGGCGCCGACCGAGACCGCGCGCTCGTCCACGCGCAGGTCGCCCTGGTGGAGGTCGTACGTCGGTCCACCCGGCGTGCGGGTGCCCAACCGGGCCATCGCGCCGGGAACGCTCTCGAGGTACCACGCGAAGTCCTCGCCACCGAGGCTCTGCGAGGTCGTGACGTGACTGGCCTCGCCCAGCACGCTCTCGACCGCCTGACCGAGCAGCACCGTCGACCCGTGCTCGTTGACCACGGGGGGCACGCCGCGGACGTAGGTCACGGCCGCGCTCACGCCGTAGGGCTCCACGATCTGCTCGATGGTGTCGCGGACGAGCTCCTCGGCGTCGGCCCAGGCGACGGCGTCGAGCATCCGGACGGTGCCGCCCGCGCGCCCGGCGGCCGGGATGACGTTGACGGCCGACCCGGCGCGGACGATCCCCCAGACCACGCTGACCCCCGCCCGTGGGTCGAGCCGGCGGGACAGGACGGCAGGAAGCTCGGTCACCAGCTTGCCGAGCGCGAAGGTGAGGTCCTCGGTCAGGTGCGGGCGGGAGGTGTGCCCGCCCTTGCCCGCCAGCAGGACGTCGAGCGAGTCGGCGGCACCGGTGAGCGGGCCCTCGCGGAGCCCGACGGTGCCGACGTCGAGGCCGGGGTCGGCGTGCAGCCCGAAGATCCGGGAGACGCCGTCGAGGGCGCCCGCCTCGATCGACATCAGCGCCCCTCCGGGCATGATCTCCTCGGCCGGCTGGAAGATCAGCCGCACCCGGCCCGGGAGCTCGTCGGCGATCGCTGCGAGTGCCAGGCCGGCACCGAGCAGCGCGGAGGCGTGCAGGTCGTGCCCGCAGGCGTGGGCGACCCCGTCGACGGTGCTGGTCCAGGGGTCGTCCGTCTTGTCGTCGACCGGGAGCGCATCGAGGTCGGCCCGGAGGGCGATCATCGGGCCGGGGCCCGACCCGATGTCCACGACCAGCCCGTTGCGCGGCAGCGGCCGCGGGGCGAGGCCGGCCTCGTCGAGCCGCTTCGCGACGACAGCCGACGTCCGTTCCTCGGCCCAGGACAGCTCCGGGTGGGCGTGGAGGTCGCGGCGGAACTCGATGAGCTCGGCGGCCAGCAGGTCGACCTCGGCCTGGGCCTGTCGCAAGAGGGAGGACACAACCGACAAGGTTACCGGTCCGGGTCCCGGTTCTCGTCGCGGTCCTCGTCGTAGGCGGCCACCAGGCGATCAGCCGCCACGGGCGCGGTCAGCTCACCGGCGAGGAGCTCACGGCGTACGTCGTCGCGGATCGCCCGCACACCCGGCGACCGCCGCAGCCGCTGCGCGAGCTCGTCGCGCACCAGCGCCCAGGTGAACTCGAGCTGCTGCTCGGCCCGCTTGTCGGCGAGGCCCTGCTCCCCCAGCGACTCACGGTGGGCCAGCACGCGCTGCCAGACCTTGTCGACGTCGGTTCCGTGCAGTCCCGAACAGGTGAGCACGGGGGGAACCCAGCCCTCCCCCGACGAGTGCACCAGCCGCAGCGCCCCGGCCAGCTCCTTGGCGGCGGACTGCGCCTCGGCCGCCCGGTCGCCGTCGGCCTTGTTCACCGCGATCACGTCGGCGATCTCGAGGATGCCCTTCTTGATGCCCTGGAGCTGGTCGCCGGTGCGGGCGATGGTCAGGAACAGGAAGGTGTCCACCATGCCGGCGACGGTCACCTCGGACTGGCCGACCCCGACGGTCTCGACCAGCACGACGTCGTACCCCGCGGCCTCGAGCACGATCATCGCCTGGGTGGTGGCACGGGCGACGCCGCCGAGGGTCCCGGCCGTCGGCGAGGGGCGGATGTAGGCGTTCGGGTTGGCCGAGAGGTCCGCCATCCGCGTCTTGTCGCCGAGCACCGACCCGCCCGTGCGGGTCGAGGACGGGTCGACCGCGAGGACACCTACCGAGCTGCCCTGGGCGGTCAGGTGCGCACCGAGGGTCTCGATGAAGGTCGACTTGCCCACGCCGGGGACACCGGAGATGCCGACCCGGACCGCAGGCTCTCGGCCGGAGGCGCCGGGGCCGGTCAGCTCGGTGAGCAGCTCCCGCGCAGCGGCCTGGTGGTCCGAGCGTGCGGACTCGACGAGCGTGATCGCCCGGGAGACCGACGCCCGCTTGCCGGCCCGGACGCCTTCGACGAGGGCAGCGACGTCGACCCCGGCAGCCTCACGTGGTTTCGGCAAGCTCAACCACCGACGGGGTGACCCAGCTGCGCGGAGAGCTTCTCGAGCAGGTCCAGCGCCGCCACCGCGATCACCGTCCCGGGCGGGAACACCGCGGCCGCGCCCATCTCCAGCAGGGTCGGTACGTCGTCGGGCGGGATCACGCCGCCGACCACGATCATCACGTCCTCGCCGCCGAGGTCGGCGAGCGCCTCCTTCAGGGCAGGCACGAGGGTGAGGTGACCGGCGGCCAGCGAGTTGACGCCGACGATGTGCACGTCCGCGTCGACCGCCTGCTGGGCGACCTCCTCGGGCGTGGAGAACAGCGGGCCCACGTCGACGTCGAAGCCCATGTCGGCGAACGCGGTGACGATGACCTTCTGGCCGCGGTCGTGCCCGTCCTGGCCCATCTTCGCGACCAGGATGCGCGGACGTCGGCCCTCGTCCTCCGCGAACTGCTCGGTCGCGGCGAGCACGTCGGCCATGGCCTCGTTGGCCCCTGACTCGCGCTTGTACACACCCGAGATCGTACGGATCACGGCCCGGTGCCGGCCGTAGACCTTCTCGAGGGCGTCGGAGATCTCGCCGACGGTCGCCTTCGCGTGGGCCGCCTCGACCGCCAGCGCCAGCAGGTTGCCGTCCAGCGAGCCGTGGACGTGGCCGTCCTCGGCGGAGCGCGTCAGCGCGTTCAGCGTGCGCTCGACGTCGTCGTCGTTGCGCTCCTCGCGCAGCCGCTCGAGCTTGGCGAGCTGCTGCTTGTAGACGCTCGCGTTGTCGACCCGCAGGACGTCGAGCTGGTCTTCGTCGGCGAGCCGGAAGGTGTTCACGCCGACCAGCTTCTGGGCGCCGGAGTCGAGCCGCGCCTGGGTGCGCGCGGCCGCCTCCTCGATGCGCATCTTCGGCAGGCCCTCCTCGATCGCCTTGGCCATCCCGCCGGCCTTCTCGGCCTCCTGGATGTGCGCCCAGGCCTTCTCGGCGAGGTCGTGGGTGAGCCGCTCGACGTAGTACGACCCGCCCCAGGGGTCGATGATCCCGGTCGTGCCCGACTCCTGCTGCAGCAGGAGCTGGGTGTTGCGCGCGATCCGGGCGGAGAAGTCGGTCGGGAGGGCGATCGCCTCGTCGAGGGCGTTGGTGTGCAGCGACTGGGTGTGGCCCTGGGTCGCGGCCATCGCCTCGATGCAGGTGCGCTGCACGTTGTTGAACACGTCCTGCGCCGTGAGGGACCAGCCGGAGGTCTGGCTGTGCGTGCGAAGGGAGAGCGACTTGGGGTTCTGCGGCTCGAACTGGCTGACCAGCCGGGCCCACAGCGCGCGGGCCGCGCGCATCTTGGCGACCTCCATGAAGAAGTTCATCCCGATGGCCCAGAAGAAGCTCAGCCGGGGAGCGAACTCGTCGATGGTCATGCCCGCGTCGAGGCCTGCCCGGATGTACTCCACGCCGTCCGCGAGGGTGTAGGCGAGCTCGAGGTCGGCCGTCGCCCCGGCCTCCTGGATGTGGTAGCCGGAGATCGAGATCGAGTTGTAGCGCGGCATCTTCTGGGCGGTGTAGCCGAAGATGTCACTGATGATCCGCATGCTCGGCTGCGGTGGGTAGATGTAGGTGTTGCGGACCATGAACTCCTTGAGGATGTCGTTCTGGATGGTCCCGGTGAGCTGCTCCGGCTTCACCCCCTGCTCCTCGGCCGCGGCGATGTAGAGCGCGAGCACGGGCAGCACCGCGCCGTTCATCGTCATGCTGACGCTCATCTCGTCGAGCGGGATCCCCTCGAAGAGGGTGCGCGCGTCGTAGATCGAGTCGATCGCGACCCCGGCCATGCCGACATCGCCCTTCACCCGGGGATGGTCGGAGTCGTAGCCGCGGTGGGTGGCCAGGTCGAAGGCGACGCTGAGTCCCTTCTGCCCGGCAGCGAGGTTGCGGCGGTAGAAGGCGTTGGACTCCTCGGCCGTGGAGAACCCGGCGTACTGGCGCACGGTCCACGGCTGGGTGGTGTACATCGTCGGGTAGGGGCCTCGCAGGAACGGGGCGATGCCGGGGTAGGTGTCGAGTGCGTCGAGCCCCTCGAGGTGCTCGGGCCCGTAGATGGGCAGGATGCCGATGCCCTCGGGCGACTCCCACGTCTCCCCGGTGACTGGCTCCGTCGCGGTGACCTCGCCGGCGAGGGGCAGGTCGGCGAAGCTCTCGGGAATGCTCATGCCGACGCACCTTCCGTTCCACCGCTGGTTGAGCCTGTCGAAACCACTCCCAGCCTCTCCCTCGTCCGGGTCAGGAAGTCGAGCGCGTCGACCCCCGTCGCACAGGTGTCATCGGTCTCCACGTCGTCCAGTGGCTTGCCTGCGAGAACCACCCACTGGGCGCCTGCCTCACGCAGCGCCTTCACCAGGTCGGCACCCCACTCGGCGTAGGCCTTGTCGTTGCCGACCAGGCAGACCACCGACTGGCCGTCGTAGTGCGCCACGACCCCGTCGACGTCGTCGTGCCGTCCCTCGTTGACCACGTCGATCCCGCCGGCAGCGAAGAGGTTCGTGGCGAAGGTGGCGCGTGCGGTGTGGGCGGCGATCGTGCCCATGGTGGCGAGGAAGACCTTGCTCGTGGCGGGCTCGTCGCGCAGCGCCTCGAACGGCTCGCCGTACGGGCGGACCGGGATCGCCCCCTCGGCGTACGGCGCCCGCTCGGGCAGCGTCTCGTGAAGGTTCGGGAACTCGGTCAGGCCGGTCAGTGCGCGCTTGCGCTGGGCGATCTGCTGGTCGCGGTCGGCGACGACCTCGTCGATGCGGGACCTCAGGGACCCGTCCTCGAGGGCAGCGAGCACGCCACCAGCGGTCTCGATGCGGCCGAGCTCCTCCCACCCGGCGACCGCGAGGTCGTCGGTGAGCCGCTCCACCGCGAACGAGCCGCCGGCCGGGTCGGCGACCTTGGCCACGTGCGACTCCTCGACCAGCAGGGTCGAGGTGTTGCGGGCGATGCGGCGGGCGAACGCGTCGGGCAGGCCGAGCCGGGCGTCGAACGGCAGCACGGTCACCGCATCGGCACCGCCCACGCCCGCGGCGAAGGAGGCCACGCAGGTGCGCAGCATGTTCACCCACGGGTCGTACTTCGTCATCATCGGGCGCGAGGTGACGGCGTGCAGGGTCATGGTGCGGTTGCTCTCCGAGGCGCCGCTGAGCTCGAGCATCCGCGCCCACAGCCGGCGTACGGCGCGGAGCTTGGCGATCGTCACGAACTGCTCGTCGGTCGCCGACAGCCGGAACTCCACCAGCCCGGCTGCGTCGTCGACCCCGATGCCGGCCACGGCCAGGGCACGCAGGTAGTGCGCCCCGAGGGCGAGGACGTAGCCGAGCTCCTGGACGTCGGAGGCCCCGAGGTCGTGCACGGCGGTCCCGTCGACGACGAGCGCGCGACAGCCCAGCTCCTGGGCGATCCGCGCCGCGTCGGCCACCACCTGCTCGACCCCCGCGTCGGTGGTTGAGGAACGAGCGTCAGCGAGTGTCTCGAAACCTCGCAACACCGATCCGACCGGGTCCACCCCGAGGTTCGTCCCGGCCGCGAGGGTCACGCCCTGGGCGCACTCCGCGAAGGCGGTCGCCACCCCGATCGGGTCCGAGGGGGCGTCCAGCACGACCGGCGCCGCCTCGAGGATGACATCGGCCAGCGCCGTGGAGAGGTCGGCGACGTCGACGCCGGAGGCGCCCACCTGGAGCCAGAGCGACATCACGCCGTTCTGGAGATCGGCCAGCACCGCCGCGTTCGTCGCCTTCGCGTCCGGGTCGGCGAACAGGGCACGGACGTCCCAGCCGTCGCCACGGGCGGGCGGCCGGACGGGGTCGGGCAGGTCGGCGACCAGGGCTGGCGTGCCCAGCGGACTGATGCCGATGCCGTCGAGAGTGGTGCGGGTGAGCTTTCCCCAGACCGCGTCGTCGGGGTCGTCATCGGTCAGCCGACGGGCCTTGCGCAGCACCGCCGCCGCAGCGTGCTCCCACTCGCTGACGTCGTGCTCCTGGCCTTGGTCGAGGGACAGGTGCGCGTCGGTGCTCATGCGCGAAGGATAGGTACTGCGTTCGCGGCGCGGCCAGAGACTGTGAAATACCCGACCTGCGTTCACCCTGCGCACACCCTGGGGACACCGGCAGGTCATCGGGTCGAGACACGGTGATCACATGCGCATCGCACTCGTGACCGAGCAGTTCGCACCCAGCACCGAGCCAGCGGCCCACGTCACCCGCGAGGTGGTCTGCCGGCTGACCGAAGGTGGGCACGACGTGGTGGTCTTCGCGGGCGGCCGCGGCCAGGCGAGCTTCCACGGTGCCCGGCTCTTCTGGGCCAGCCGGATGACGCCAGTCTCGGCCATCCGCGAGGCGCTGGCGCTCTCCCGTCCCGACGTCTGCCACCTGATCGACCCGCACCGGCTCGGCATCAAGGTCGCCGAGGCCGCCGACCGGCTCGACGTGCCGACCGTCGTGCTGCACCCGCGCACCTGGAAGCCGGGGGTCGACCTCGCCGACCACCACCCGGGGCTGCGGGACCAGGACCTCCACGACCGCTGGGCGCGGGTGCACTCCCCCGACGGTGGCCGCCTCGTCGTCGGGTACGTCGGGCCGCTCGGCCGCACGAAGATCCTCAACCGGCTCGCACTCGTGGCGCGGCTCCCCGGAGTCAGGCTGGTCGCACTCGGCGACGGTCCGGGCGCCGAGGGCCTGCGCGCTGCCGGGGCGAAGGTGATCCCGAACGCGACCGGGCTGGAGCGGGCTCGATGCGTGGCCTCCTTCGACGTGCTGCTGCAGCCGCGCAAGAAGGAGATCTACGCGCCGGCCGTGCACGAGGCGCTCGCGAGCGGAGTCCCTGTGATCGCCTACGACAGCGGCACCGCGAGCGAGGCCGTCCGGCACGAGCACAACGGCCTGCTGGTCGACACGGACCGTGGCGGCAAGAGCTTCGCCCGCGCCGTGGCCCGCCTGGCGGCCAGCCCCGACCTCCGGTTCAGCCTGGCGTCCCAGGCACGTCCCTCGGTCGCACACCGGACCTGGGACGACGCGGTCTCCGAGCTGCTGGACGTGCACTACCCCGGAGCGGTACGACGCCCCTCGGCCGCACTGCTCTGAGCCGGCTTCGCCGGGCTCGTCCGGCCGCCGAGGAAGCGCTGCTCGATCACGTCCGCACCCGCTCACCTCGACGCGACGAGCCACCTCGAGCTGGTCGCGGCCGAACGGCACCACGCACACGGGAACGCCCGGCTGCGCGTGCCCGCTAGACCACCGGGGGCAGGAGTGCGCACGGGGCGGCCCCGCCGACTACCGTTCCAGGGTCGACAGGGGGTCTGATGAATCGCAGGTGGCGAAGTGTGCCCGCACTCGTGTGCGCGCTGCTGCTCGTCCTGGCCGCTCTCTCCCTCTCGACCGCGCCCGCACAGGCTGCCGCAGGATCGCCGGCGGTGAAGCAGGCGCAGGTCCGGCTGAACGCCCTGGGCTGCAACGCCGGCCCCGCCGACGGCAAGCGCGGGACCTGGACCCGCTCGGCCCTGATCCGCTTCCAGTCACGCCATGGCCTCGCCCAGAGCGGCTCGCTCGGCGCGACGACCCGCAGCCGCCTGTTCGCGACCACGGCCCAGCGCTGCGACGTACGCCCTGTTCCGGCGCGTTCCGGCAGAGGCCGCCGGATCGTGATCAGCCAGTCCCAGAACTGGGTGTGGGTGATCGGCGCTGCCAACAAGGTGATCGCCCAGGGCGGCGTCGTCGACAACCCGGGCGTGCTGCACCGGGGCACCCACCGCACCGGGTCCTACTGCGGCCGGTCCGCCCGGGTGAAGAAGAACCGGAGCGGCTCGCTGTGGCTCGACAACTTCGTGCGCTTCGCGCCCTGCGGGATCGGCTTCCACCGGATTCCCCGCGAGATGTCGTCCGGGCGGCAGATGCACGCGAACTACCTGCTCGGGACGAACCTCGCGACGTCGCACGGCTGCATCCGCCTCTCCGCCGCGATGGCGAAGAGGATCTGGGACTTCACGGCCGGTGCTCGCACCGTCGTCCGCGTCGTCTGAGCCGCCAGGTGACTGACCGATGAGACTTCGCCTCGACCCGGGTGCCCTTCCTGGCACGCCCTCCTAGTCTCGACGCATGGTGGAAGGACTACGGCGGTATCTCGGCGACCCTGTCGCGACCTGGCGCACCGGCAGCTCGCAGAGCCAGCTGCTGACGCTGGGTGCGCTGCTGGTCGGGGTCGGGCTGTGCTTCATCGTGTCGGTCACCGAGTACGCACTGATGCCGCTGACCGCCTACTACATCTGGCTGCTCCTCGGGATGCTCCTGCTGCGCTTCCGCCCGCTCGTCGCGATGACGGTCGTGGTGGTCAGCGCCCAGGTCGCCGCTGTCCTGCTCGACCCGCCGATGACCGCTCCCCGGGTCACGGCCCTGATCACCTTGTTCATCTCCGTCGCGCTGATCCTGTACGCCTCGAGCCGGCAGCAGACCGGCCTCCCCGGCCCGATGGGCGAGGCGATGCTCACCGACCTCCGCAAGAGGCTGCAGTCCCAGGGCACGATGCCGAGACTGCCGGAGGGATGGCGGTCGCACTCCGAGATGATCGCGGCCAACGACGTCGGCTACGGCGGTGACTTCCTGGTCGCCCAGTGCAGCGACGACGACCAGCAGCTGGAGCTGATCCTGGTCGACGTGACCGGCAAGGGCGTACAGGCCGCGTCGCGGGCGCTGCAGTTCGGCGGCGCCCTCGGTGGGCTCATCGGCGCGCTCCCGCCGGAAGGCCTGTTCGCCGCCGCGAACGACTTCCTGCTGCGCCAGAACTCCGACGACACCTTCGCCACGGCCGTGCACGTGCTGCTCGACCTCGAGACGGGCATCTACCAGCTCAGCAGCGCCGGTCACCCACCCGCGCTCATCTGGTCCAGCCAGGACGCCGCGTGGCGGATCGACCCGGCGAGCGGCACAGCGCTGGGGATCGTGCCGCGGCCCGAGATGACGATGAGCACCGGCAGGCTGCGGCCCGGCGACGCGCTGATGGTCTACACCGACGGCGTCGTGGAGTCCCGCTACGAGCACCTCGACAAGGGCGTCGCCTGGCTCCAGGAGAAGGCCGCCGCGGCCGTCACCGGCGGGTTCGCCGGCGCTGCGGCCCGGATCATCGAGCAGGTCGCCGACGGGGACGACGACCGGGCCCTGCTGATCATCGAGCGGGCGCCGGAGTCGCCCGAGCTCGCCAAGGACCCGAGCCAGCTGCTCGCCTTCTGACCCGGCACGGCAGCTGGAGGTCGATCTAGACGGGCGTGCGCCCGTCGTCGTCCTTGTTGCGCAGGCCGATCTTGTTGCCGAGCCACACGAGCGGGTCGTACTTGCGGTCGACCACGCGCTCCTTCATCGGGATGATCGCGTTGTCGGTGATCTTGATGCCCTCGGGGCACACCTCGGTGCAGCACTTGGTGATGTTGCACATCCCCAGGCCGGCCGCGCCCTGGGCGAGCTCGCGACGGTCATGGGTGTCGAGGGGGTGCATGTCGAGCTCGGCGTACCGCAGGAAGAAGCGGGGTCCGGCGAACGCCTCCTTGTTCTCCTCGTGGTCGCGGACGACGTGGCAGGTGTTCTGGCACAGGAAGCACTCGATGCACTTGCGGAACTCCTGGCCGCGCTCCACGTCGATCTGCGCCATCCGGCGCTTGCCGTCCTCGTCGCGCGGCGGCGGCGCGAAGGACGGCAGCTCCTTGGCCTTCTCGTAGTTGAAGGACACGTCGGTGACCAGGTCGCGGATCACCGGGAAGGACCGCATCGGGGTGACCGTGATGACCTCGGACTCGTCGAAGTCGGAGAGCCGGGTCATGCACAGCAGCCGCGGCCGACCGTTGATCTCGGCGCTGCAGGAGCCGCACTTGCCGGCCTTGCAGTTCCACCGGATCGCGAGGTCGCCGGCCTGGGTGGCCTGCACCCGGTGCAGCGCGTCCAGCACCACCTCGCCCTCGGAGACCTCGATCGTGTAGTCGCCGAGCTCGCCGCCGTCGACGTCTCCGCGCCAGATGCGCATCTTCAGGTCGTAACCCATGTCGGCTCCTTGCTCGTGGTTTCTGGTGCTACGCGGAGAAGAAGGTCTTGAGCTCGTCCGGCATCACCGGGAGCGGCTGCTCGGTCAGCTCGATGCCGGTTCCGGCCGCGTTCAGCCGGACGACGAGGTTCTTGGAGCCCCAGGTGTCGTTGGGTCCCGGGAAGTCGTCGCGCGTGTGCCCACCCCGCGACTCCTGCCGCTCCAGCGCCGCCTTGGCGATGCTCTCGGAGACGATCAGCATGTTGCGCAGGTCCAGCGCGAGGTGCCAGCCGGGGTTGTACTGCCGGTGTCCCTCGACCTTCATCGAGGCCGCCCGCACCTTGAAGTCCTCGATCGCGGCCAGCGACTGCTCCAGCTCGGACGCGGTCCGGATGATCCCGACCAGGTCGTTCATCGACTGCTGGAGGTCGGACTGGATCGTGTAGGGGTTCTCGCCGCCCTTCGCCAAAGAATCAGACACAGCGAAGGGGGCCACCGCGTCCAGCTGGGCCGCCTTCACGTCGGACTCGTCGACCACGGGTCGCGCCTGGCCCAGCGAGTTCGCGTAGGCCGTGGCCGCCTCCCCGGCCCGCTTGCCGAAGACCAGGAGGTCGCCCAGCGAGTTGCCGCCGAGGCGGTTGGAGCCGTGCATGCCGCCGGAGCACTCGCCCACGGCGTACAGGCCGGTGACCGCGCTCTGCTGGGTGTCCGCGTCGACCTCGACCCCACCCATCACGTAGTGGCAGGTGGGTCCGATCTCCATCGGCTCGGCCGTGATGTCGACGTCGGCGAGCTCCTTGAACTGGTGGTACATCGAGGGCAGCCGCTTGCGGATGAACTCCGCCGACCGGCGCGAGGCGATGTCGAGGAAGATCCCGCCGTGCGGTGATCCCCGGCCGGCCTTGATCTCCGAGTTGATCGCCCGAGCCACCTCGTCGCGCGGGAGCAGCTCGGGTGGGCGCCGGTTGTTCTTCTTGTCGTCGTACCAGCGGTCCGCCTCCTCCTCGGTGTCGGCGGTCTCGCTCTTGAAGAACTCCGGGATGTAGTCGAACATGAACCGCTTGCCCTCGGAGTTGCGCAGGATCCCGCCGTCACCGCGCACGGACTCGGTCACGAGCAGCCCCTTGACCGACGGCGGCCAGACCATCCCGGTCGGGTGGAACTGCACGAACTCCATGTTGATCAGGCTGGCGCCGGCGCGCATCGCGAGGGCGTGCCCGTCGCCGGTGTACTCCCAGGAGTTCGAGGTGACCTTGAAGGACTTGCCGATCCCACCGGTCGCGAGGATCACCGAGGGCGCGTCGAAGACCACGAACCGGCCGGTCTCGCGCCAGTAGCCGAAGGCGCCGGCGATCGCCCCCTGCCCGTCCTCGGTGGCGTCCTTCAGGAGCTCGGTGACCGTGAACTCCATGAACACGTCGATGCCGAGCGCGACGGCGCGCTGCTGGAGGGTACGGATCATCTCCAGGCCGGTGCGGTCCCCGACGTGGGCGAGGCGGGCGTACTTGTGGCCGCCGAAGTCGCGCTGCGAGATCAGGCCGTCGTCGGTGCGGTCGAACAGCGCGCCCCAGTCCTCGAGCTCCTGGACGCGCTCGGGCGCCTCCTGGGCGTGCAGCTGGGCCATCCGCCAGTTGTTCAGCATCTTCCCGCCACGCATGGTGTCGCGGAAGTGCACCTCCCAGTTGTCCTCGGGCCATCGGTTGCCCATGGCCGCGGCGATGCCGCCCTCGGCCATCACGGTGTGGGCCTTGCCGAGCAGTGACTTGCACACGATCGCGGTGCGGGCCCCGCTCTCGTGGGCAGCGATCGCAGCCCGCAACCCGGCGCCACCCGCGCCGATCACGACCACGTCGTAGCTGTGCCGCTCCATCCCGCCGGCCTCACTCCCCGACATCTCGTTGCCGGTCATCGGGTGACGATCACTCATTTAGAAGAACCTCGGGTCGGAGAAGGCGCCGCTGGAGAGCAGGACCACGTAGGCGTCTGCGATCGCGACTGAGAACAGCGAGAGCCAGGCGTACTGCGCGTGCCGGACGTTGAGCTTGGAGACCCAGGTCCACAGCTTGTAGCGGACCGGGTGCTTGCTGAAGTGGCGCAGCCGGCCGCCCACCACGTGGCGGCAGGAGTGGCAGGAGAGCGTGTAGAGCCAGATCAGCGCGATGTTGGCCAGGAAGATCAGCGTCCCGAGCCCCATGTGGCCCCACTCCCCCTCCGCGTTGCGGAAGGTGAGCGCGGTGTCGTAGGTGAGGATCACGCCGACCACCACGGCGGCGTACCAGAAGTAGCGGTGGATGTTGTTCAGGATCAGCGGCAGCCGGGTCTCGCCGCTGTAGGCCGTGTGCGGCTCGGCGACGGCGCAGGCGGGCGGGCTCATCCAGAACGCCCGGTAGTAGGCCTTGCGGTAGTAGTAGCAGCTCAGCCGGAAGCCCAGCGGGAAGATCAGCACGATCAGCGCGGCCGAGAGCGGCCACCACCCGAACGGCTGCCCGAAGTCCGAGGCTCCCTCGACGCAGTCGCCGAGGCACGGCGAGTAGAACGGCGAGAGGTACGGCGCGGCGTAGTAGTTGCTGCCCTGGAAGGCCCGGATCGTCGCGTAGACGACGAAGGCCGTGAACACCACGAAGGTGGTCAGCGGGTAGAGCCACCAGCGGTCCTGCCGCAGGGTCTTGTCCTCGATGTGCGCCCGAGTGGGTCCTCGCACGCCTGCGTCCGTCGACGCCATCGCCACCTCCGCGGTCTGGTGAATCCCTGTTGTGACGGGGCCCACTCTTGCCGCAACCTACGTGAAAGCGAAATGGGCGCGCCAAAACATGCGCCACAGCGGAGGGGGATATCTCACATCTTCAGAGGCACCGACCAGGCTCGCCGAGAGATACGGTGCCCTTTGTGGCAACTGCGACTCTCGTCAAGAACAGCAAGTCGACCCGGTCGACCATCGCGCTGAAGATCATCATGGCCGGCAGCGGCATCGTCTTCCTCGGATTCGTGCTGCTGCACATGTACGGCAACCTCCAGGCCTTCGCGGGGCACGACGCCTTCAACGAGTACGCCGAGCACCTGCGGACCTTCGGGCAGCCGATGCTCCCCTACGCCGGGCTCCTCTGGGTGATCCGGGTGGTCCTGCTCCTCTCGCTGGTGGCCCACGTGACCTGTGCCGTCCTCCTGTGGCGCCGGGCACAGCGCGCCCGCACGATCAAGTACGTCGTGAAGAAGAACAAGCACTCGACCTGGGCCTCGCACCTGATGCGCTGGGGCGGCGTCACCCTGTTCCTGTTCATCATCTGGCACCTGCTGAACTTCACGATCGGCAAGGTCAACCCCAAGGGCGGCGCCACCGGCGACCCCTACAACCTGCTGGTGGACACCTTCGACACCTGGTGGCTGACGCTCATCTACCTCGTCGCCATGGCGATGCTGGGCGCCCACCTGCACCACGGGATCTGGAGCTCGCTGCAGACCCTGGGCCTGACCAACACCGCCGGATCGCGCGCCCGCGCCAAGCAGTTCGGCCTCGGGCTCGCGATCGTCATCGCCGGGGGCTTCTCCCTCGTCCCGATCTTCGTCCTGGCCGGCGTCATCACCACGTGATCGTCAGCCCAGAAAGGATCAGCTAGCGCCATGACAGACATGCCCGACACCACCACCACCGCTGACCCGTCGCACCACGCGGACAGCGAGCAGGAGACCGACGACGCCGCCGGGTACTACACCCCTGGCGAGCCGATCCAGGACACCAAGGCGCCCGACGGTCCGCTCGAGGAGCGCTGGAACACGCGGCAGTTCGAGGCCCGCATCGCCAACCCCGCCAACCGTCGCCGGCTCTCGGTGATCGTGGTCGGCACCGGGCTCGCCGGCGCCTCCGCCGCCGCCACGCTCGGCGAGGCCGGCTACGTGGTGAAGTCGTTCTGCTACCAGGACTCGCCTCGCCGCGCCCACTCCATCGCCGCCCAGGGCGGCATCAACGCGGCCAAGAACTACAAGGGAGACGGCGACTCGGTCTTCCGCCTGTTCTACGACACCATCAAGGGCGGTGACTACCGCTCGCGCGAGTCCAACGTCTACCGCCTGGCCGACGTCAGCCGGAACATCATCGACCAGTGCGTCGCCCAGGGCGTGCCCTTCGCCCGTGAGTACGGCGGCCTGCTCGACAACCGTTCCTTCGGCGGCGTCCAGGTCTCGCGCACCTTCTACGCCCGCGGCCAGACCGGCCAGCAGCTCCTCATCGGCGCCTACCAGGCACTCGAGCGCCAGGTCGCCGCCGGCACCGTGAAGACCTACACCCGTCACGAGATGCTCGAGCTGATCATCGTCGACGGGCGGGCGCGCGGCATCATCGTGCGGGACCTCGTCACCGGTGAGATCGAGACCTACTTCGCCGACGTGGTCGTCCTGGCCAGCGGCGGCTACGGCAACGTCTTCTTCCTCTCCACCAACGCCATGGGCTCCAACGTCACGGCGACCTGGCGGGCCCACCGCAAGGGCGCCTACATGGCCAACCCCTGCTACACCCAGATCCACCCGACCTGCATCCCCGTCTCCGGCACCCACCAGTCGAAGCTGACGCTGATGAGCGAGTCCCTGCGCAACGACGGCCGGATCTGGGTGCCCAAGGACGCGAAGGACGCGGACAAGAACCCCAACGACATCCCCGAGGAGGACCGCGACTACTACCTCGAGCGGATCTACCCCTCGTTCGGCAACCTGGTTCCTCGCGACATCGCCTCCCGGCAGGCCAAGAACATGTGCGACGAGGGTCGCGGGGTCGGTCCGGAGGTCGACGGCGTACGCCGCGGCGTCTACCTCGACTTCGAGGAGGCCATCGGCCGTCTCGGCCGCAAGGCGATCGAGGACAAGTACGGCAACCTGTTCGACATGTACGCCCAGATCACGGGCGAGGACCCCTACGCGGTGCCGATGCGGATCTACCCGGCCGTGCACTACGTGATGGGCGGCCTGTGGGTCGACTACGACCTGCGGTCCACCATCCCCGGGTTGTTCGTGACGGGCGAGGCCAACTTCTCCGACCACGGCGCCAACCGCCTCGGCGCCTCGGCGCTGATGCAGGGACTGGCGGACGGCTACTTCGTGCTGCCGAACACCATCCGTGACTACCTCGCGGACGGGCCGTTCGACAAGGTCGCCGAGGACGATCCGGCCGTGGTCGAGGCCCAGGAGGCCGTGAAGTCGCGCGTCGAGCACTTCCTGAACAACAACGGCACCCGCACCGTCGACTCCTACCACCGCGAGCTCGGCAACATCATGTGGGAGTACTGCGGGATGGAGCGCTCCGAGGACGGCCTGAAGAAGGCGATCGACCTGATCCGCTCCCTCAAGGACGACTTCTGGCGCAACGTGAAGGTGCTGGGCACCGCCGAGAGCCTGAACCAGTCGCTGGAACGTGCCGGCCGGGTCGCCGACTTCTTCGAGCTCGGTGAGCTGATGTGCATCGACGCCTTGAACCGCCGCGAGTCCTGCGGCGGCCACTTCCGCGCCGAGTCACAGACCGAGGACGGCGAGGCGCTGCGCCACGACGACCAGTACGCCTACGTGGCGGCCTGGGAGTGGGCCGGCGAGGGCGAGAAGCCGGTCCTCCACAAGGAACAACTGACCTATGAGTTCGTCGAGCTGAAGCAGCGGAGCTACAAGTAAATGAACCTGACTCTCAAGATCTGGCGTCAAGCCGACTCGGCCACCAAGGGCGAGATGCACACCTACCAGGTGGAGGACATCTCCGAGGACATGTCCTTCCTCGAGATGCTCGACGTGCTCAACGAGCGCCTCAACGGCGAGGGCGAGGAGCCGATCGCGTTCGACTCCGACTGTCGCGAGGGCATCTGCGGCATGTGCGGGCTGATGATCAACGGCGAGGCCCACGGCCCCCAGGTCACCACCACCTGCCAGCTGCACATGCGCTCCTTCCACGACGGCGAGACGATCACCATCGAGCCCTGGCGTGCCGACCCCTTCCCGGTGCTCAAGGACCTGGTCGTGGACCGTCGCGCGTTCGACCGGATCATCCAGCAGGGTGGCTTCATCTCGGTCAACACCGGCGCTGCTCCCGACGCCCACGCCACCCCGGTGCCCAAGGACAACGCCGACCGTGCGTTCGACGTGGCGACCTGCATCGGCTGTGGAGCCTGCGTCGCCGCGTGCCCCAACGGCTCGGCGTCGCTGTTCCTGGGAGCGAAGATCACCCACCTCGGCGAGCTCCCCCAGGGCCAGGCCGAGCGTGACGCCCGCGTGGTCAACATGGTGGCCCAGCACGACCACGAGGGCTTCGGTGGCTGCACCAACATCGGCGAGTGCACGGCGGCGTGCCCCAAGGGCATTCCGCTGGACGTGATCTCGCAGCTGAACAAGGACCTGAGAACCGCGATCAGACACGGGTACTGAGACTCTGCGTTGTCCTATTCCTTCGATTTAGCACAAACCGGACAAAAGACTCATATGCTCTCTGATTGTGAGAGCCCCCACCCCCCTACGAGTGCTCATCAGCAGCGGCACGCTGATGATCATGCTCGCAGGAGGCGCTGCCCCGGTTCTCGGCGACGCGGCGGCCGAGGTCCAGACGCCGGCCACCACTTCGCGCCAGTCGACCACGCACCTCACCCAGGTCCTGGCCCTCAGGAAGCACCGCCACAAGAAGCACCACGTCCGCAAGCACAAGCGCAAGGTCCACCAGGCTCAGGCCGTCAGCGTCGCGACCGCGATGTCCCGCTGGTCCGGTGCGCTGAACACCTCCAGCGCCAGCGCCGTGAACGCGGCGTACCGCGCCGGCTTCGCGCCCGGTCTCGGGGTGCCCACCGACTTCAGCGGTGACGAGAGCCGGTGCATCACCGGCAACACCTCGTCGACCTCGCGTGCCGCCACCCAGCGGGCGATCAACTTCGTGCGTTCGCTGGCCGGCGTGGCCCCGGTGGGCTTCTCCGCCGACCTGAACGCGCGGTCGCAGGCCACCGCCCTGATGATGTCGGCGAACCGCGCGGTGAGCCACGCCCCGTCACGCTCCTGGCGCTGCTACACGAGCACCGGCGCCGCCAACGCCGGCCGCTCGAACCTGGTCCTGTCCTACCCGTCGCTGACCTCGTCCGGGCTGGTGGAGCTCTACACGACCGATCCCGGCTCCACGAACCGCGTGGTGGGCCACCGTCGCTGGCTGCTGAACCCGTTCGCGACCACGATGGGCTCCGGCTCCACGCGCAACGCCAACGCCATCACGGTCGTCGGCCCGTCCTCCTCGTCGCGCCCGAACCCGGGCTGGGTCGCGTGGCCGAGCTCCGGCTACTTCCCGACCCCGCTGGAGCCCGACGGCCGCTGGTCGATCTCGTCGGGCAACAGCGCGGCGAGCTTCACGTCGGCCAGCGTCAGCGTCTACCGCAACGGCGTCCGGATCCAGGCCGTCAAGAACCCGGTCGAGAGCGGCTACGCCCAGCCCACGATGTCGTGGCAGGTCCCGGCGTCGCTGGCCGGGTCCGGCTCGTTCAGGGTCTTCATCAGCAACGTCAAGGTCGGCGCCAGGAGCTACTCCACCAGCTACTCCGTGCGGATGTTCAACCCCCAGGGCTGAACCCAGCACGCTCCGCCGGCTCCCGGCCAGGTCATCTTCGGGGGAAGTGACCTGGCTGGGAGCCTCTATCTTCTTGCCGGCCCGCCGAGCGGGAAGGCGTGCGACGGCTGCCAGCCCGAGACCGCGTCGTGGAGGTACATCCACACCTCGTGGACGTCGAAGGACGCATCGAAGTCCTCGAGGTCGTGGAAGGCCTGCTCGAGCTGGTCGTCGGGCAGGTGGTGGGCCACCGTGACGTGCGGGTGGTAGGGGAACTGCCGCTCGATCAGCAGCGGTCCGTGTCGTACGCCGGCGGCCAGCTGCTCGCACTGGCTGATCCCCTCGACCACCCCGATGAACACCACCGGTGAGACCGGCTCGAAGGTGCCGGTCCCCCGCAGGTGCACGCGGAAGGGCTCGAGGCCGGACGCCACCCGCTCGAGGTGCTCCACGATGCCGTGGATGTCGGCCTCGGCCACCTCCTGGGGCGGCAGCAGCGTGATGTGGGTCGGGATGTGCCGGGCGGCCTCGTCGCCCACACCGATGCGGTACTGCTGCAGCTGAGTCCCCCAGGGCTCGGGCACAGCGACGGACACTCCGATGGTGGGCACGACAGCACCCTAGCGAGGCCCGCTGTGAGGCCCGGCCGCACCGTTCCCGGTGGCCGTTGTAGCGTGAGCGCTCGTCAGAAGGAGCCACATGACCGACTCTCTTCGCGCTGCCGAAGAGCGCAGTGCAGCGATCGAGGCACGCATCGCCACGCACCCCGGCGAGCTGCGGATGCTGACCGGCGACCGCCCGACCGGGGCCCTGCACATCGGGCACTACTTCGGGTCCATCGCCAACCGGCTCAAGCTGCAGGCCGCCGGCGTCGAGATCTTCCAGCTGATCGCCGACTACCAGGTGATCACCGACCGCGAGGTCGCAGGCGACATCCGCGGCAACGTGCGCAACCTGCTGCTCGACAACCTCGCGTCGGGGATGGACCCGGCCCGGGCCACGATCTTCACCCATTCGGCGGTGCCCGCCCTCAACCAGCTGCTGCTGCCGTTCCTGAGCCTGGTCAGCGTCGCCGAGCTGCAGCGCAACCCGACCGTGAAGGAGGAGGCCGCCACGGCGGGCATCACCTCCATCAACGGGCTGATGCTCACCTACCCGGTCCACCAGGCGGCCGACATCTTGTTCTGCAAGGCCAACGTCGTGCCCGTGGGGAAGGACCAGCTCCCCCACATCGAGCAGACGCGGGTGGTGGCCCGCCGCTTCAACGACCGCTACGGCGCCACCTTCCCCGAACCGGGCGCCCTGCTCTCCGAGGCCACCAACGTGCTCGGCACCGACGGCACCAAGATGAGCAAGTCCAAGGGCAACGTGATCGAGCTGCGGATGACCGCCGACGAGACCGCGAAGAAGATCAAGGGCGCGAAGACCGACAGCGACCGGCACATCACCTATGACCCGGAGAACCGGCCCGAGGTCGCCAACCTGATCAAGATCATCTCGATGTGCGAGGGCACCGAGCCGACCCGGATCGCCGACGAGATCGGCGACGGCGGTGGCGGTGGGCTCAAGGCGCGGCTCACCGAGGCGGTGAACACCTATTTCGCCCCGCTGCGCGAGCGTCGTACGGCCATGGAGGCCGACCCCGGCTTCGTCGACAGCGTCCTGCAGAGCGGCAACGACCGGGCCAACGAGATCGCCGACGCCACCCTCGCTGAGGTGCGCGAGGCGATGGGCATGACCTACCCATGATCCGCATCCCGACGCTGACCGACGGCGTCGTCACCTTGCGCGCACCCAACGAGGACGACATCCAAGGGTCCTACGAGCAGTGCCAGGACCCCGAGACCCAGCGGTGGACGACGGTCCCGGTGCCCTACACCCGCGACGACGCGCGCACCTACCTGCGCCACATCGTTCCCGGGGGCTGGGAGACCGACCGCGAGTGGGGGTTCGTGCTGGAGGCCGTCGACGACGACGGGCGGCCACGCTTCGGCGGCACGATCTCGCTGCGCAACGAGGGCGGCGGTCGCGCCGAGATCGCCTACGGCTCACATCCCTGGATCCGCGGCCGGGGCCTGATGGAGCGGGCGCTGCGGCTGCTCCTGGACTGGGGCTTCGCCGAGCGTGACCTGCGGACGGTGATCTGGCTGGCCCGCCGCGGCAACTGGGCCTCGCGGAGGCTCGCGTGGCGGCTGGGGTTCACCCACGAGGGCACCCTGCGCAGCTGGCTGGAGCAGCGCGGCGAGCTCAGCGACGCCTGGGTCGGCACCCTGCTCCGCGACGACGAGCGGGCGCCGAACAGCCCCTGGCTGGACGCGCCGACGATCGTGCACGGCCCCGTCCGGCTCAGGGCGACGACCGAGGCCGACCTGCCGCGTCTCGCCGAGGGCGGGAACGACCCGGACGTGCTCAGGGCCAGCCAGTCGATCCGCGACACCGCTCCCCACGACGTGGAGACCATGCGCCGACGCGAGCTCGGCCTGCTCGAGGACCGCGCGCTGGCGGGGTCGATCAGCTGGGCCGTCGCCGACGCCGAGACCGACGAGCTGCTCGGCTGGGTCGCCCTCTTCCGGATCCGCCTCGGTGTCGAGGCCGAGCTCGGCTACTGGGCGCACCCGGCCGCGCGCGGGCGCGGCATCACCCTCCGGGCGAGCCGGATGGCGGTCCGCCATGCGTTCGTCGACGCCGAGGACGGTGGGCTGGGGCTGCGACGTCTGGTGGCCAACGTCGCGGTCGGCAACGACGCCTCGCACCGCATCATCGAGCGCTCCGGCTTCGCGCGCATCGGGCAGGAGCGCCAGAGCACGCTGCTGCCGGACGGCAGCTGGATCGACGCCGTCCTCTACGACCAGCTCGCCGGGGACCACGAGCGCAGCGACTGGTAGCCGGCCAGAAAATCAGCTCACGCGGCCCGCTCAGACAACACACTGCGCCGGTGCAGCGCCGCCGAGGCCAGCAGCACGAGCAGCCCGGCCACCGACAGGCCGGCTCCCACCCAGCTCGGGGCGGTGTAGCCGAACCCGGCCGCCACCACCAGACCGCCCAGCCAGGCGCCGAGAGCGTTGGCGATGTTGAGCGAGGCGTGGTTCATCGCGGCACCGATCGTCTGGGCGGTGCCGGCGACCTGCATCAGTCGCATCTGCAGGTTCACCACCAGCAGCGAGCTGACCGTGCTCAGCGTGAACACCGTCAGCAGCCCGGCGACGAAGAACTGCGAGGTCCAGGTGAAGAGCACCAGCGTCAGCGCCATCGCGACCGAGGAGACCAGCAGCGAGCGGAAGATCGACCAGTCGGCGAGCCGACCGCCGATCGGCGTACCGACGACCATGCCGATCCCGAAGACGAGCAGGTAGATCGGCACGCGGCCCTCGGAGAGGCCCGCGACGTCGGTGACGGTGGGCGCGATGTAGGTGTACATCGCGAACATCCCGCCGAAGCCGATCGCGCCGGCGAGCAGCGTGAGCAGCACCTGGGGATCCTTGAACGCCTTCAGCTCGTTGCGGCCGGTGGCCTCGTGGTTGGCGGCGACGTGCGGCACCAGCCACAGCACGAGGGCGGCACACAGGGCGGCGAGCACGGCCACCAGCCAGTACGCCGAACGCCAGCCGGCGTGCTGCCCGAGCCACGTGGCCGCGGGGACCCCGGCGACGTTGGCCACCCCGAGCCCGAGCATGACGCGGCTGACGGCGCGACCCCGTCGCTCGGGGGTCACCAGGTCTGCGGCGACCAGCGAGGCGACGCCGAAGTAGGCACCGTGGGGCAGGCCGGCGAAGAACCGGGCCAGGGTGAGGCTGGTGAAGCCGGTGGCGAGCGCGCTCGCGGCGTTGCCGACCAGGAAGACCATCATCAGCCCGATCAGCAGCTCGCGGCGCGGCAGCCGGGCGCCGAAGACCGCGATCACCGGTGCGCCGACCACCACCCCGATGGCGTACGCCGAGATCACGTGCCCGGCCGTCGGGATCGAGACCTCCACCCCGGCCGCGAGCTGGGGCAGCAGGCCCATCGAGACGAACTCCGTCGTCCCGATCGCGAAGCCGCCCATCGCGAGCGCGAACAGCGCGAAGGCGATCTGCAGCGGTGAACCGTGGCGCGCGGCGTCGAGGCGGCGGGCGCGGCTGGTCCGCTGGCTGGTCCCCGGGCTGGTCCCCTGAGTCGTCGTGGTCACCCCTGGCTCAACGCGGCGGCGCCGTCCGGATTCCCGGACGGCGCCTGAAGCGGGTGTTGGATGCGTCTCAGTTGAGCGAGGCGAGCAGGTCGTTGAACGTCTTCGAGGGACGCATCACCTGCGACGCCTTGTCGGCGTCGGGACGGTAGTAGCCGCCGACGTCAGCCGGTGAGCCCTGCACGCCGATCAGCTCCTCGGCGATCTGCTCCTCCGCCTCCGCGAGCTTCTCGGCCAGCGGGGCGAACGCGTCGGCCATGGTCTGGTCGTCGGTCTGCTTCGCGATCTCCTGGGCCCAGTAGAGCGCCAGGTAGAAGTGGCTGCCGCGGTTGTCGATGGTGCCGAGCTTGCGTCCCGGCGACCTGTTCTCGTTCAGGAAGGTCCCGGTCGCCCGGTCGAGCGTCTCGCCGAGCACCTTGGAGTGCGCGTTGCCGGTGACCTCGCCGTACTTGCCGAAGCTCTCGGACAGCGCCAGGAACTCACCGAGGCTGTCCCAGCGGAGGTAGTTCTCCTTGACCAGCTGCTGCACGTGCTTGGGCGCCGAGCCGCCGGCGCCGGTCTCGAAGAGGCCGCCACCGTTGATCAGGGGTACGACGGAGAGCATCTTCGCGCTGGTGCCGAGCTCGAGGATCGGGAACAGGTCGGTGAGGTAGTCGCGCAGGACGTTGCCGGTGACCGAGATGGTGTCCTCGCCCTTGCGGATGCGGTCGATGGAGACCTTGATCGCGTCCTCCGGCTTCATGATCGAGATGTCGAGGCCCTCGGTGTCACCGACGATGTCGGCCTGAGGGAGGTACTCGTTGACCTTCGCGATCAGGTTGGCGTCGTGGGCACGGGTCTCGTCGAGCCAGAAGATCGTCGGCGAGCCGGTCGCGCGAGCGCGGGTGACGGCGAGCTTGACCCAGTCGCGGATCGGGACGTCCTTGGCCTGGCAGGCGCGCCAGATGTCACCGGGGTTCACCTGGTGCTCGATCAGCACGTTGTCGTCCTGGTCGATGACGCGGACCGTGCCGGCCTTGGAGATCTCGAAGGTCTTGTCGTGGCTGCCGTACTCCTCCGCGGCGCGCGCCATCAGGCCGACGTTGGCGACCGAGCCCATCGTCGCCGGGTCGTAGCGGCCGTGCTCGCGGCAGTCGTCGATGACGACCTGGTAGATCCCGGCGTAGCTGCTGTCGGGGATGACCGCGAGCGTGTCGGCCTCCTCGCCCTTGGTGTCCCACATGTGGCCGGAGGTGCGGATCATCGCGGGCATGCTGGCGTCGACGATCACGTCGCTGGGGACGTGCAGGTTGGTGATGCCCAAGCGGTCGTCGACCATCGCGAGCTCCGGGCCCTCCTCGAGCCCCTGCTTCACGGCGTCGGTGATCGCCTTGCCCTGGTCGCCGCCGAGCTTCTCGGCGCCGCTGAGGATCGCGGCCAGGCCGTTGCTCGGGTCCAGCCCGGCCTCGAGGAGCACCTCGCCCTGCTCGGCGAAGAGCTTGGGGAAGAACGCCTGCACCGCGTGGCCGAAGATGATCGGGTCGGAGACCTTCATCATCGTGGCCTTGAGGTGGATCGAGAACAGCACCTCGTCGGCCTTGGCCCGCTCGATCTGCTCCTTGAGGAAGGCCTGCAGCGCCGCGGTGTTCATGAAGGTGCCGTCGACGACCTCGCCGGCCTCGACCGGGATCGACTCCTTGAGCACCTCGGTGCCGTCGTCCCCGCCTCCATCAGCAGGGACGAGCTCGATGCGGAGCGTGCCCTCCTTCTCGATGACGACCGACTTCTCGTTGGCCCGGAAGTCGTCGCCCTGCATGTGGGCGACGTTGGTCCTGGAGTCGGAGCTCCACTCCCCCATCGAGTGCGGGTGCTTGCGGGCGTAGTTCTTCACCGACTCGGGCGCGCGACGGTCGGAGTTGCCCTCGCGCAGCACCGGGTTCACGGCGCTGCCCTTGACCTTGTCGTAGCGGGCGCGGGCGTCCTTGTCCTCGTCGGACTGCGGGTTGTCGGGGAAGTCGGGGAGGTCGAAGCCCTGCTCCTGGAGCTCGGCGATGGCCGCCTTGAGCTGCGGGATGGAGGCGCTGATGTTGGGCAGCTTGACGATGTTGGCTTCCGGGGTCTTCGCCAGGTCGCCGAGCTCGGCGAGGTCATCGGCCACCCGCTGGTCCTCGGGGAGCAGCTCCGTGAAGCTCGGCCAGGATCCTGGCGGCCAGGGAGATGTCGCGCGTCTGGACCGAGACACCGGCCTTCTCGGCGTACGCCTCGATGATCGGCAGGAACGAGTACGTCGCCAGCAGCGGCGCCTCGTCGGTGTGGGTGTAGATGATGCTCGACTCGGTCACGTAGGACTCCTGGGCTTCGCATAGGCAATGTATCTTCACGTCAAGATACCGCATCGTCGTCCGCGGTCTTCAACCGCCAGCCTCCCAGCGGTCGGTCCCGGGCACAACCGGCGTTCACGCCGCGGTGTGCCCAGCGCCGGGGTGCGCGTTCCCCACGTGGTCGAAGCGCTGCTAGCGTCGGGACGTCCGTCTCGACGCACTCAGGAGTTCTCGTGACCAACACGCCCCTCAAGGTCGCCGTCACCGGCGCCGCCGGCCAGATCGGCTACAGCCTGCTGTTCCGCCTCGCGAGCGGCTCGCTGCTCGGCCCGGACCAGCCCATCGAGCTCCGCCTGCTCGAGATCGAGCCGGCGCTGAAGACGCTCGAGGGCGTGGTCATGGAGCTCGACGACTGCGCGTTCCCGACCCTCGCGGGCGTCGAGATCGGCGCTGACGCCAACAAGGTCTTCGACGGCGTCAACCTCGCCCTCCTCGTCGGCGCGCGGCCGCGCGGGCCCGGCATGGAGCGGGCCGACCTGCTCGAGGCCAACGGCGCGATCTTCACCGCGCAGGGCAAGGCGCTCAACGAGGTGGCCGCCGACGACGTACGCATCGGCGTGACCGGCAACCCGGCCAACACCAACGCGCTGATCGCGATGACCAACGCACCCGACATCGCCCCGGAGCGCTTCACCGCGCTGACCCGCCTCGACCACAACCGGGCGATCTCGCAGCTGGCCGCGAAGACCGGCGCCTCGGTGACCGACATCAAGAAGATGACGATCTGGGGCAACCACTCGGCGACGCAGTACCCCGACATCTTCCACGCCGAGATCTCCGGCAAGAACGCCGCCGAGACCGTCGACGACCAGGACTGGCTGGAGAACGACTTCATCCCGACCGTCGCCAAGCGCGGCGCCGCGATCATCGAGGCGCGAGGCTCCTCCTCCGCCGCCTCGGCCGCGTCGGCCACCATCGACGCCGCCCGCGACTGGCTGTCCGGCTCCGCCGAGGGCGACTGGGTCTCGATGGCCGTGCGCTCCGACGGGTCCTACGACGTCCCCGAGGGCCTGATCTCCTCCTTCCCCGTCACCACCAAGAACGGTGACTGGGAGATCGTCCAGGGCCTGGAGATCGACGACTTCTCCCGCGGCAGGATCGACGCCTCCACCAAGGAGCTCGCCGAGGAGCGCGACGCCGTCAAGGGTCTCGGCCTGATCTGAGGCAGGAGTGAGCCGCACCCCGATCGTCCTCGACGTCGACACCGGGGTCGACGACGCGTGCGCTCTGCTGCTCGCGGCGCTGCATCCCGCGCTCGACCTCAAGGCGGTCACCTGCGTCGGTGGCAACGCGCCGCTGGCTGACGTCGTCCGCAACACCCTGACCGTGCTCGACACCTGCGGCCGGGGCGACGTGCCGGTCGGGGCCGGTGCCGCCCGGCCGCTGCTGGAGGCGCCCGTCGACGCGCGGCACGTGCACGGCGACGACGGGATGGGCGACCTCGACTGGCCGCGCTCCACCCGCTCACCCGGCCCACGACAGGCGGTCGAGCTGCTGCGCGACGTGCTGCTGGAGGCGGCGGCCGGTCCGCTCGAGGAGCGGGTGACGCTGGTCCCGCTCGCGCCGATGACCAACATCGCGCTGCTGCTGCGCACCTACCCGGAAGCGGCGGCCGGGCTGCGTCGGATCGTGTTCATGGGCGGCGCCGCCCACATCGGGAACGCCACCGCATCGGCGGAGTTCAACGTCTTCCACGACCCGGAGGCCGCCGCGATCACCCTGGACGCGTGCGCGGACCTGGGGATCGAGGTGGTGATGTACGGGCTGGACGTCTTCTACGGCCCGCGCGTCTCGCTGGAGCAGGCGGCCTCGCTGGTGGCGGCCCACGACTCCGGTCCCGCCGGCCTGGCCGGTCGGCTGATGGCCTTCCAGTGCGAGCGGTTCGGCGCCGACTCCGCGACCCTCGGCGACGCTGGCGCCGTGTGCGCCGTACTCGATCCTGACGGGCTGACCACCGAGCGACTGCCGGTGCGCGTCGAGCTCGCCGGCACCTGGTCGCGCGGGCGCACGATCGTCGACCGGCGCGACTGGGACGGCAACCTCGCCCACGACCCGCACGGCCAGGCCCCGTCGCTCATCGACGTCGCCCTCGCCGTCGACGGCGAGCGCTACGCGCAGCTGTGGCTGGAGACGGTCGCGGGGGGTGACTCACGCCGGCTGGTTGGGGATCACGCTGGCCAGCACGAGCAGCGTCGTACCGACCCCGCCGAGCATGAGTACGTCGACCCAGCGGTTGCGGCGGACGCGGAGCATCCCGGCGTCGCGGTCACGCAGGAGGGCCCGCATCAGTGCGCCGACGAGGAGGGCGATGCCGATCAGGCCGACGCCTCGCCGCCAGGGGCCGAAGGCGACGATCAGGAGCCCGAAGCCGCTGGCCCCGACGACGATCAGGTAGACCAGCCCACCCAGCGTGGAGGGGATCCGCCGCGGCTCCTCGGGCATGCTCACGCGAGGTCGGCCTCCGCGCGCTCGACCACGTTGGAGAGCAGCATCGCCCGGGTCATCGGGCCGACACCGCCGGGGTTCGGGGAGACCCAGGCCGCGACGTCCCACACGGCCGGGTCGACGTCGCCGGCGAGCTTGCCGTCGACGCGCGAGACACCGACGTCGAGCACGGCAGCGCCTGGCTTGACCATGTCGGCGGTGATGATGCTCGGGACTCCGGCGGCGGCGACCACGATGTCGGCCTGCCGCACGTGCGCGGCGAGGTCACGGGTGCCGGTGTGGCACAGGGTGACCGTGGCGTTCTCGGAGCGCCGCGTCAGCAGCAGGCCGAGCGGTCGGCCGACGGTCACACCACGCCCGACGACCACGACGTCAGCGCCCTTGATCTCCACGCCGTGCCGACGCAGCAGCGTCACGATGCCGAACGGGGTGCACGGCAGCGGGGCCGGCTTCCCGAGCACCAGCCAGCCCAGGTTGGTCGGGTGCAGCCCGTCGGCGTCCTTGGAGGGGTCGATCTCACCGAGCACGGCGTTCTCGTCGACGCCCTTCGGCAGGGGCAGCTGCACGATGTAGCCCGTGCAGGCGGGATTCTCGTTGAGGCGGCGTACGGCGGCGAGGATCTCCTCCTGCGTCGCGGTCGCGGGCAGGTCCTCGCGGATGGACTCGATCCCGACCTCGGCACAGTCCTTGTGCTTGCCGTTGACGTACCAGGTCGATCCCGGGTCGTCCCCCACCAGGACGGTGCCCAGCCCGGGGGTCACGCCGGCCTCGCGGAGCTTGGCCACCCGCTCGGTCAGCTCGCCCTTGATCGCCTTGGCGGTGGCGGTGCCGTCCAGTCGTTGTGCAGTCACGTCGTCTCTCTTTCTGGATCAGTGGGCAAAGTGCCGGGTGCCGGTGAAGTACATCGTCACGCCGGCCTTCTTCGCCGCCTCGATGGTCAGCTCGTCGCGGACGGAGCCGCCGGGCTGCACGATCGCGGCGACGCCGGCGTCGATGAGGATCTGCGGTCCGTCCTCGAACGGGAAGAAGGCGTCCGAAGCGGCGACCGATCCCGCGGCTCGGTCGCCGGCGCGGGTCACCGCGAGGCGGCAGGAGTCGACCCGGTTGACCTGGCCCATGCCGATGCCGACCGAGGCCCCGTCGCGAGGCGAGCAGGATCGCGTTGGACTTCGCGGCCCGGCAGGCCTTCCACGCGAACGCGAGGTCGGCGAGCACCTCGTCGGAGGCCGCGTCGCCGGTGGCCAGCGTCCAGCCGGCCGGGTCGTCGCCCTCGGCGTCGATCGCGTCGCGCTCCTGCATCAGCAGCCCGCCCGAGATCGGACGCATCTCGATGCCCCCGCGCGCGAGCGGCTCGCAGACCAGCAGGCGCACGTTCTTCTTGCCCTGGAGGATCTCGACCGCGCCCTCGTCGTACGCCGGAGCGACGACCACCTCGGTGAACACCTCCGCGACCTGCTTGGCCATCTCGACCGAGACGGGACGGTTCACCGCGATGACGCCGCCGAACGCGGAGACCGGGTCGCACTCGTGGGCCTTGCGGTGCGCCTCGGCGACGTCCGCCCCGACGGCGATCCCGCACGGGTTGGCGTGCTTGATGATCGCGACCGCAGGCTCGTCGAAGTCGTACGCCGCCCGCCGGGCCGCGTCGGCGTCCACGTAGTTGTTGTAGGACATCTCCTTGCCGTGCAGCTGCTGCGCCTGCGCGAGACCGGGGCCGAACCCGTTCAGGTAGAGCGCCGCGGACTGGTGCGGGTTCTCGCCGTAGCGCAGCACCGCCGAGCGGTCCCAGGTGCCGCCGACCCACGCCGGGAAGCCGGCACCCTCGGAGGTGTCGGTCAGGACGCTGCCCATCCAGCTGGCCACGTGCACGTCGTACGTCGCGGTGTGCACGAACGCCTCGGCCGCCAGCCGCTTGCGCTGCTCGAGGGTGAACCCGCCCGCGCCGAGGGCGGCGAGGACGTCGCCGTAGCGGTCGGGCGAGGTGACGATCGCGACCGAGGGGTGGTTCTTGGCCGCCGCGCGCACCATCGACGGGCCGCCGATGTCGATCTGCTCGACGCACTCGTCCGGGGAGGCCCCGGAGGCGACCGTCTGGGTGAACGGGTAGAGGTTGGAGACCACCAGCTCGAACGGCGCGACGCCGAGCTCGGCGAGCTGGGCGACGTGGTCCGGCAGCCGCAGGTCGGCCAGGATCCCGGCGTGCACCTTCGGGTGCAGGGTCTTGACCCGCCCGTCGAGGCACTCGGGGAACCCGGTGAGGTCCTCGACGCGGGTCACGGGCAGGCCGAGGTCGGCGATCAGCCTGGCCGAGCCGCCGGTGGAGACGAGCTCCACGCCGGCGTCGTGCAGGCCGCGCACCAGGTCCTCGAGCCCGGACTTGTCGTAGACGGAGACCAGCGCGCGCCTGAGCTGGATCTGGTCGCGGACTGGCTGGTTGTCAGTGGCGGGGGCTGTGCTCTCGGACATGGCCGATGCGCACCTTCCTGTCGGTGATGGTGATGCCTTCGCGGGCGATCCGGCCCACGGCCTCGACGAGCATGGTGCGCTCGGCGACCTTGATCCGGTCGTGCAGTGACTCGACGTCGTCGCCGTCCTCCACGGGGACGACCGTCTGGGCGATGATCGGCCCGGTGTCGACGCCCTCGTCGACGACGAACAGGGTCGCCCCGGTGACCTTCACCCCGTAGGCGAGCGCGTCCGCCGGCCCCGTCGTACCGGGGAAGGAGGGGCACAGCGCCGGGTGCGTGTTCACGACCCGGCCGGCGAACCGGCCGAGGAACTCCGGCCCCACGAGCTTCATGAAGCCGGCGAGCACGACCAGGTCCGGCTCGAAGGCGGCCACGGTGTCGGTCAGCGTGATGTCCCAGTGCCCGCGGCTGGTGAAGTCGGCGACCTTGTGCACGAACGTCGGGACGCCGGCCTTGTCGGCCCGCGTCAGCCCCTCGATGTCGGAGCGGTCGGCGCCGACGGCCACGACCTCGGCGCCGTACGCCGGGTCCTGGCTGGCGTCGAGCAGTGCCTGGAGGTTGGTGCCGGCCCCGGAGACGAGTACGACGAGACGGGTAGCGGGCACCGGCACAGGCTACCTACGAATGCGAGCGCCGCTGCCACCAGGCAGTGGCCACGCCTGCGACCAGTCCGCCGAGGCTCATCGACATCACCGCGGCCACCAGCACCTCACCCACGGGAGCGCCGATGTCGGCCATCCGGCCGGTGCCCATCGGGCCCCCGGCCAGGGCGATCGCGAGGGTCGAGATCAGCGCCGCCCCGAAGCCGCAGCCGAAGCCACGCAGGGCCGCGGAGTCGTACGCCGTGACCCGGTAGGCGCGCTGGGCGAGGACGGCACCCACCGCGCCGACGAGCGACCGGGACGGCGAGCACACCCACGGCCCACTCGGGGGTCGGACCGCTGTCCGGGAGCCCGGCGAGCAGCGGGAAGGCCGGCACCGGACCGAGGGAGACCACCGAGGGCGAGACGACGGTGCCGGTGCCGACGGCGAAGCCGGGGCCGAGGAGGTAGGCACTGCCGAACAGGACGGCGTTGGGGGCCACGGCGAGGGTGGCCACGGCGTACATCACGTAGTCACCCGGGCCGAGGTGGAGCTCGGACATCAGCGTGGCCGCGTCGCTGAGCCCGAACGCGAGGGCGACGGCGACCAGCACGGCGGAGGCGGCCACGAGCAGCAGGAAGCCCATCGTCGCGCCGTGGACGACCGAACGGACCCAGCCCGGCACCAGCTCGACCAGGCCACGCAGGCGACCGGCGCCCGAGGCCATCCCGAGCGTGCCGGCGACGCCGGAGACGAGCAGCGAGCCGACGATGGCGCGACCGAGCCCGGCACTCGCGGAGTCCTGGGCGGCGACCAGGCAGGTGACCACCGCGACCACGACGTGGATGCCGGTGAAGATCGTGGCGCCCACCGCGAGGGTCCGGTCGTCCTCCACGGGCTGCGACGTGGCGGCCGCCCACCGTCCCCAGCGGTGGACGATCCAGGCGATGAGTGCGGTGAGGGTGAGCGGCACGATCCCGAGGGGTACGCCGCCCAGGTCGAGCTGCGCCCCGAGGCCGACCAGCCAGGCGTCGGCGCCGACCCGCAGCGCGTCCGTGGTCTCCCCGTGGGCACCGGCGTCGGCGAGGAACCAGCCGATCACCGCCAGCCCCATCAGGACGGCCATCGCGGTCCCCGCGGCAGCCAGTGAGGCCAGCGCGGCCGAGACGGTGAGCGGTCGCCCGTCCGGCTCCGCGGAGGAGCTCGCGGCACGTGGTCGGCTCAACAGGTCAGTCATCGCCGTTCCATCCTGACCCAGGAGGGACGCGTCGGGTGTGAGGCACGCGGGTAGCCTCGGCCTGTCATGCCCAATTCAGCCCCACTCGTCCACCGGCCCCGACTTCGACGAGTTCTACCTCGCCAGCCGCCGACGCCTCGTCCTGGAGACCTACGCCCTCACCGGCGACCTGCTGGCTGCCCGCGGCGCTGTCCGGGACGCGTTCGTGGCGGCCCGCCAGCACTGGCGCAAGGTGGGTCGCCTGCCCGACCCCGAGGAGTGGGTGCGGCCCCGCGCCTGGGCGATGGCCCAGCGCCGGCACGTGGCCCGGCTCTGGCGCCGCGACAAGGGGCTGAGCGCAGACCAGAAGCGCGTCCTCGACGCGCTGCACCGCCTGCCCGACCAGCAGCGCAAGGTCCTGCTGCTGACCCACTTGGCGGACCTGTCCCCCGAGGACATCGGCCGCGAGCTCGGCGAGACCCCGGCCCGCGTCGAGGAACAGCTCGCGGCTGCGACGCGCAACTTCACGAGGAGCACCGGTCGCGAGGGCGTGCTCGCCGAGCTCGAGTCGCTCGCGCCGATCGCCGAGGCGACCGCCCTGCCCACCGCGGTGCTCATCCACCGCGGGGGCAACCGGCGCCGGCGGCTGCACACGATGACGGCGGTGGTGGTGCTCGCCGCCCTCACCCTCGCCGGCGGCGTCTTCGTCAGCGGCGGCGTCCGGGAGCCGGCCTCCGCGAAGCCGGAGGCGGTGCAGAACCCCGTCACCGAGAAGATGCTGCTCACCCTGCCGCAGGTGCAGTCGCTCGCACCCCGGGAGGCCTGGCAGCTGGTGGGCACCTCGGACAACACCTCCGGGAGCGGCATCAACTCGGTCTGCCAGGACACCCGGTTCGCCGACCCCGAGGGCGAGGGCACCTTCGTCCGCACCTTCGCCGCGACCGGGAAGCCGACCCGCAGCTACCTCGAGACGGTGGAGATCTCCCGCAGCGCACGGGCCGCGCAGGCGGCGTACAGGACGACGCTGGGGTGGTTCGCCGGCTGCAGCGAGGCCCGGCTCCAGCTGCTGAACACCTACCGCCTCGGCGGGCTCGGTGAGGAGGCGCGGATGCTGAAGCTGCGCATCCCCGGCGCCCGGACCCGCACGTACGTCGTCGGGGTCGCCCGGAGCGGCTCGCTGACGGTCTCGACGGTCCTGGAGACGCTCAACGGCCGACCGCTCCAGATCACCCGGGCGCTCAACGTGCTCACCGACGCCGTGAACGACGTGTGCAGTGCCGACGCGTCCGGGCCCTGTCCGATCGCCGTCACCGCTGCTCCCGTGCTGCCGCCGCCCTCGGGCGAGACGCCCGGCACGTTGGCAGCGGCCGACCTTCCCGTCGTCGGGCGGATCAACAAGCCGTGGGTCGGCACCCAGCCCGTCCCGGCTCGTTCCAACGTCGCCGCCACCACCTGCGACAAGACCAACTTCCTCAAGGGTGGCGCCCCCAGAGCGATGACCCGCACCTTCCTGATCCCGCAGGCGAGGCTGCCGCGGCGCTTCGGGATCACCGAGACGTACGGCGTCTTCGCCACCCCGGCCCGCGCCGGGGCGCTGGTCACCGGCGTCGTGAAGGACATGCGCACCTGCGAGAAGCGGGACCTCGGCGCCGAGGTGGGCAGCGAGATCATCCAGGCGAAGGGCTACCGCGGGTCGGAGTTCGCCCTGTGGCGGCTGGACAGCGAGATCAACAAGACCTCCTCGGTGGGCTTCTGGATGGGCGTGGCCCGGGTTGGCCGCTACGTTGCCCAGGTGAACTTCACCCCGACCGGCGACAACGACATCGACGAGGTCACGTTCCAGGCCCTGATGACCCGCGCGCGAAACCGTCTCTTCGAGCTGCCGTGAGCACGTTCCACCTGCCCGACGGTCTCGTCTACCTCGACGGGAACTCGCTGGGCGCGCTCCCTGCCGGGGTCACGGAGCGGCTGCAGGACGTCGTCCGCCGTGAGTGGGGCGAGGGCCTGATCCGCTCCTGGAACGACGCCCACTGGATGGAGCTCAGCCGCCGGGTGGCCGGCCGGATCGCCCCGCTGATCGGTGTCTCGGCTGCCGACGTGCACCTCGGCGACAGCACCAGCGTCAGCCTGTTCAAGACCACGGTCGCCGCGGCGCGGCTGCGGCCTGACCGTCGCGTCGTCGTGGTGGAGCCGTCCACGTTCCCGACCGACGGCTACATCACCGCGGGGGTGGCCGACCTGCTCGGGCTCGAGCTGCGCTGGTGCGACCCCGCCGACCCGCTGGCCGCGGTCGACGAGGACGTCGCGCTGCTCTCGCTGACCCACGTCGACTTCCGCACCGGGGCGATGTTCGACATGGCCTCCATCACCGCCGGTGCTCAGGCCCGCGGCGCGCTGGTGCAGTGGGACCTGTGCCACTCGACGGGAGCGGTGCCCGTCGACCTGACTGGCGTCGGCGCCGACCTGGCGGTCGGCTGCACCTACAAGTACCTCAACGGCGGCCCGGGCTCCCCCGCGTTCCTGTGGGTCGCGCCGCAGCACCAGGCAGCTGCCCGGCAGCCGATCACCGGCTGGATGGGTCACGCGGCACCGTTCGCGATGGCGCGGGACTACGTCCCGGTCGAGGGCATCGGCAGCTTCGCCTCGGGCACTCCACCGGTGTTGGCGCTCGCTGCCCTCGAGGCCGCGCTCGAGGCGTTCGACGGGGTCTCCGTCTCCTGGCTGCGCGCTCGTTCGCTGGAGCTGACCGACCTGTTCATCTCACTCGTCGACGAGCGGCTGCCCGGCGTCTTCGAGATCGCCACCCCGCGCGAGCACGAACGGCGCGGCAGCCAGGTCTCGCTGCGCCACCCCTCGGCGTACGGCGTGGTCCAGGCGCTGATCGCGCGCGACGTGATCGGCGACTTCCGCGACCCCGACATCGCCCGCTTCGGCTTCGCCCCGCTCTACAACACCCTGGACGACGTCAGGACCGCGGTCGAGCGGCTCGAGGCCGTCATCGCGCACGAGGAGTACGCCGACCCGGCGTACTCCTCCCGCAATGCCGTGACGTGACGGTTTTTCTGGTTAACCAGTGAAACGGCCACTTACCCCACGTTGCAACATGGGGTAAGTGGCCGTATTTCTGGTTAACCAGAAAAACCGTCACACAGATGGCTCACAAGCCGTTCAGGATCTCCCGCATCAGCTGGGCGGTCTCCGACGGCGTCTTGCCGACCTTGACCCCGGCGGCCTCGAGGGCCTCCTTCTTGCCCTGCGCAGTGCCGGCCCCGTCGGAGACGATCGCGCCGGCGTGGCCCATGGTCTTGCCCTCGGGAGCGGTGAAGCCGGCGACGTAGCCGACCACCGGCTTGGTCACGTGGTCCTTGATGTACGCCGCGGCCTTCTCCTCCGCGTCGCCACCGATCTCGCCGATCATCACGATCGCCTTGGTGTCCGGGTCGTTCTCGAACGCCTCGAGGGCGTCGATGTGGGTGGTCCCGATGATCGGGTCCCCGCCGATGCCGATGGCGGTGGAGAAGCCGAAGTCCTTCAGCTCGAACATCATCTGGTAGGTCAGGGTGCCCGACTTGGAGACCAGGCCGACCGGGCCGGAGCCGGAGATCGTCGCCGGCGTGATGCCCGCGAGCGCCTCGCCCGGCGTGATGATGCCGGGACAGTTCGGCCCGATGATCCGGGTGCTCTTGCCCTGGTTGTAGGCCCAGAACTCGGCGGAGTCCTGCACCGGCACGCCCTCGGTGATGATCACGAGCAGGCCGATGCCGGCGTCGATCGCCTCGATCACGGCGTCCTTGGTGAACGCCGGCGGCACGAAGACCACCGACACGTCGGCGTCGGTCTCCTTCATCGCCTCCTCGACGGAGCCGAAGACGGGGAGCTCGACGTCGTTGCCGTCGGCGTCCTGGTGGGTCACGGTGGTGCCGGCCTTGCGGGCGTTCACGCCGCCCACGACCTGCGTACCGGCCTTCATCATCAGGCGGGTGTGCTTGGTGCCCTCGCCGCCGGTGATGCCCTGGACGATGACCTTGGATTCTTTGTTGAGGAAAATAGACACAGTCTCGTCAGTCCTTCGCTGCGTATGCGAGTTCGGCGGCCTTGTCGGCCGCGCCGTCCATGGTGTCCTCGATGACCACCAGCGGGTGGTTCGCCTCGTCGAGGATGCGGCGACCCTCCTCGACGTTGTTGCCGTCGAGGCGTACGACGAGCGGCTTGCTCGCCTCGTCGCCGAGGATCTCCAGCGCGCCGACGATGCCGTTGGCCACCGCGTCGCAGGAGGTGATCCCGCCGAAGACGTTCACGAACACCGACTTGACCTGCTCGTCGCCCAGGATCACGTCGAGACCGTTGGCCATCACCTCCGCGGAGGCGCCACCGCCGATGTCGAGGAAGTTGGCGGGCTTCACGCCGCCGTGCGCCTCGCCGGCGTACGCGACGACGTCGAGGGTGGACATGACCAGGCCCGCCCCGTTGCCGATGATGCCGACGGAGCCGTCGAGCTTGACGTAGTTGAGGCCCTTCTCCTTGGCCTTGGCCTCCAGCGGGTCCGCGGCGTCCTTGTCCTCGAACGCGGCGTGGTCCTCGTGGCGGAAGTCGGCGTTGTCGTCGAGCGACATCTTGCCGTCGAGCGCCTCGAGCACGTCACCCTCGAGCCGGGCGAGCGGGTTGACCTCGACGAGCGTGGCGTCCTCGTCGACGAAGGCCTCCCACAGCTGCTGGACCATGGTGATCGCCTGGTCGCGCAGCTCGGCGGGGAAGCCGACCTCCTCGACGATGGCTGTGGCCTTCGCCTCGTCGACACCCGTGCCGGCGTCGATGGGGATCTTCTTCACGGCGTCCGGGTTGGTCTTGGCGACCTCCTCGATCTCCACCCCACCCTCGACCGACGCGATGCAGAGGTAGGACCGGTTGGAGCGGTCCAGCAGGAACGAGAAGTAGTACTCCTCGACCGGCGGGGTCGCCGGCGTGACGAGCACGCGCTTGACCGGCAGGTCCTTGATGGTGAGCGCGAGGATGGCCTCGGCGTGCTCGAACGCCTCGTCGGGCGTCTTGGCGATCTTGACGCCGCCGGCCTTGCCGCGGCCGCCGGCCTTGACCTGCGCCTTGATCACGGTGACGCCACCGATCTCCTCGGCGGCGGCCCTGGCCTCCTCAGCGGTCTCGACGACCGTGCCGAGCGTCGCCTTCACACCATGCTTGGCGAAGAGTTCCTTCGCTTGGTACTCCATCAGGTCCACGGGTCAACCGCTCCTCGTTTGGTACTCGTTGGTCTGGCTCCGCTCGACCCTAGACCCGCCGGGCGGTGCGCGGCCACATAGGGTGCGAGCGTGGAACGCACTGAGACGCAGGTCACGCCACGCGTCTCCCCGCCGGTCACCCTGCAGGTGATCGAGTACGGCGACCGCGACTCGGCGACCCACGTGGTCCTCGTGCACGGCTTCCCCGACGACCAGACGATGTGGGAGCCGGTGGTGGCGTCACTGCCTGCTGACTGGCACGTGATCACCTACGACGTACGCGGCTCGGGACGCTCCACCCACCCGGAAGGCCGTTCCTCCTACCGCACCGACCTGCTGGTCGAGGACCTGATCGCGGTCCTCGACGCGACCACGGCCCGCGGTTCCCGGGTCCACCTGGTCGGCCACGACTGGGGGTCGACGGCGATGTGGGACGCGGTCGCCGCCGAGACCTGGGACCCCCGGCTGGAGGGGCGGTTGGCGTCGTACACCTCGGCCAGCGGTCCGCCGCTCGACCACCTCGGCACCGCCTCGTCCGGGTGGCGCGGGCGGGCGCGAATGCTCCCGCAGGTGCTGCACAGCTGGTACGTCTGGCTGTTCCTGCTCCCCTGGCTGCCCGAGCGCATCTGGCGGCACGCGCAGTGGCTCCTCCGCCCGACGATGCGGCTCCTCGACCCGACGATCGACCTGCTCCCGTGGGGACGCCAGGTCCGGGACAACACCAGCCACACGATCAACCTCTACCGCGCCAACATCTCGCGCCTGCGCACCCCGCTCCCCTGGCGCACCTCGCTGCCCGTGCTGCTGGTCGTCGCGAGCCGCGACAGCTTCGTGGTGCCCAGCAGCCTGGACGGTCTCGAGGCCCGCTGCCGCACCCTCACCCGGGTCGACGTCGACGAAGGACACTGGTTGCCCCGGGCGCGGCCGGAGGA
>CAWAJJ010000024.1:0-472133 GCA_963782305.1 uncultured Actinomycetota bacterium
TTCACGGGATGTTCCACGTGCCTCTGATGGTGTTCACGACGACCTACAACAACGTCGGCAGCCGGTGGATCGTGGTGCCGACGGTGGTCGTCACGCTCACCGCTGCGGGCGTCTTCTACGCCTGGCTCAAGGACCGCTCGGGCAGTGTCTGGCCGGTCGCGGTGGCGCACGGCACGGTCAACGTCTTGATCGACGGTGCCGCGTACGCGGTCATCCTCTCCCCTGTCGCCTTCGCACACACGGCGACCGAGAGCGGTTTCGCAACCATGGCCACAGCAGCTGCCCTGGCTACCCTTCTCCTGGTTCGAGGACGCACCTGGGGCCGCTGAACCGTTTCCTTGATGGCACGGCGACCTGGCCGGCGAATCCTCGCCGGTCAGGTCGAAGCCGCGGCACGGTCTATATGTCTCACCACTCGGCAAGGGTGGCGGTCGCTGCTGCGGAGGGTGTGGTGACAGCAGCGTCTAGACCTTCAGCTTGTCGACCCTTCGGATGACGTGCTCGCCCTTCTTCTCGAGGAACACGATCTCGCCGAACTCGACATCCGACCAGCCGTCCTCGTCCTCCGTCAGGGGCTCTGAGGCGAACATGGCGACCGTCGCCTCGTCCTCGTCGCACGCCTCGAAGTCGAACGATGTGTCGTTCCGCGCGTCGTGGCGACCCATCATCATGTGCATCGGCTCCAGCAGCATCGACAGGGCGTAGTCGTCGGTTCCCGGTCCGGACTCCCGCAGCTCCTTCCAGTCCCCGGCCGGGTTGGTCTCGCCGTGGTGCCCGAGACCGACGTTGACGCCGATGATCCGGTTCGGCGAGGCGAGGGCCATCTTCAGCTTGGTCAGGGCAGGGAGGTCGAGGTCCTGCATCGCCCGTGCGATGAGCCGGACCATCTCCTCGATCGCCCGTCGGACGTCCTCGTCGCCGTCGCCCTCCAGCAGGGAAAGCAGGAGCACATAGATGAACTCCGTATCCGTCGTGCCCCGCATCTGCTTCAGGTACCTGTCCTCGCAGTGCTGCAGCAGCTCCCTCTGCAGGAGCATCCAGTTCGGCATGTCGCCGTTCTGGGCCAGGATCCAGGGGGTTTCGTCGAAGGAGAAGGGGTGGCAGTTCTCGTCGACCAGGACCGCCTTCGCGTCATAGCTGGCGGCGCGCACATGAGCAAGCATCGTGCTCGTCTGGAGGCTCGGGATGATGCGGTCGACGTTGTCGTCGTAGAAGGCGGCCATGGGCCGGCGGTAGATGAAGGGGGCCTCCGGCTTGAGGAGGGTCTCGCTCCACGCGCCGAACCCCCAGCCTGCCAAGTGGAGATCCGGGTAGTGCTCGGGGTCGAGCGACTGGTTGATCAGGCTGTTCGATGGCGTGAGCAGCAGGCTCTCAAGAGGAACCTCAGGCCCGATGTAGGCGAGCACTCGGCACATAGCTGTCCTTCAGGGTCGATGTGTGGCGTCGTCACCCTACGGCTAGAGCGCTTTCACCAGCCGTCGCCGCGCGCCGGCGGTCAGGGTCCGCGCCCTAGGCTGACTGCATGTTCAAGCGGCGCACCCGACCCGACCGCGCGGTCGTACGCACGGACGCTGAGTGGCGGGCGAGCTTGGCTCCTGAGGCCTACCGCGTGCTTCGGCGGGCGGGCACCGAGACGCCCGGGAGCAGCCCGTACACGCACCCGCTCCCCGGTACGAACGGCGTCTACCGGTGCGCAGGTTGCGATGCCCAGCTGTTCCGTGCGGAGGACCAGTTCGACTCCGGAACCGGGTGGCCAAGCTTCTCCGACGTGGCAGCTGGAGAGGCCGTGCTGGTCAACACCGACTTCAAGCTGCTCGTGCCACGCCGAGAGGCCACGTGTGCCCGGTGCGGAGGCCATCTGGGGCACGTCTTCGGCGACGGTCCGCGCCCCACCGGCCAGCGGTGGTGCATCAACGGTGCCGCGCTCACTCTCGACGAGACGCCGGCCGACCCCACCGCAGGGCCCGCAGCGTAGTGGTGGCGCCTGGTCCGTAGGCTCCACGACTCAAGGTTGAAGGCCTGCACGGAACACGAAGGAGACCAGCTGGGCGCGGTCCCTGGCCCCGACCTTCGTCATGGCACGCACCGCGTGCGTCTTGACGGTGAACGGGGACACGAAGAGCTGAGCCGCTATTTCGTCGTTGCCGAGTCCGGCGGCGACCAGAACGACGACTTCGCGTTCGCGCGGCGTCAACGCATCGAAGCGTCGGAGGAGCTCCTGGTCGATCACCGCCGGCGGGTTGTCGGTCATGTGACCGATGAGCGCGGCCATCGCGACGGCGGAGAGGGCACCGCCCCCGCCGACCACCTCGGCGATACCCGCGACCAGCTCGGCCGGGCTCACCGTCTTGCTCAGAAACCCGTTCGCCCCCACGCGAAGCGCGGCGAGGACGACCTCGTCCTGGTCGAACGTGGTCAGCACGATCACCCGTACTTCCTCGGACGGGTGCTCCTCGCGGATCCGGCGGGTGGCTTCGACGCCGTCGATCCCGGGCATCCGGATGTCCATCAGGACCACGTCCACCGGATGACTTCGTAGGAAGGGGACGACCTGCAGGCCGTCGGAGAGGTCGCCCACGACCACCAGGCCCGGGTCGAGCCGCAGCATCGACCGGATGCCGGCCCGCATCTCGTCGTGGTCGTCGACGATCAGGACCCGCGTCATGCGAGCACGGCGCCCACCGGGCTGAACTCGGCCCTGACCAGGAAGCGGCCCTCACCGCTCGCCGTTGTCAGCCGCCCGCCGCACGACTCGACGCGCTCACGCATCCCCACCAGCCCGAGTCCGCTGCCATGCGCCGAGCCGTGGAGCCGATCGCTGAATGAGTTGTCGACGGTGACGTGGATCCTGCCGCCCCTCTCGCCCACCACGACATTGTGCGGCCCCGTCGCCGTGCCGGTGGGCGTTCGTCAACGCTTCCTGGACCACGCGGTAGACCGTCACGCCGACACCCGGGCCCACGACGACGTCGTCGAGCCCGATGGTTGACTCGACGACAAGGCCGATGCTCTCGAACGAGGCGATCAGTCCGGGCAGGCCACTGAGTCCCGGGGTCGGCCGAAGCGCCTCCTTGTCCAGGACGTCGTCCCCACGGCGTAGTAACTCCAGGATCCGCTGCGTCTCGACGACGACACTGCGGGCACTTGACCTCGCCGCGTCGAGGGCCTCTCTGGAGGACTCGGCGTCCTGAGGCAGCCCGATCTCGGCCACACCGAGGTGCACGCTCAACATCGCGACCTGGTGACCAACCACGTCGTGGAGGTCTCGCGCTATGCGCAGTCGTTCCTCTGTCACGCGGCGGGTGGCTTCGAGCTCCCGGGTGGCAATAGCACTCCTGGCTCGCTCCGCCAGGACCAGCCAGTGGTCCCTGTAGACGCGCAGTGCGGCCCCGGTCGCACCTCCTGCGACGGCTGAGAACAGCGCGGCCACGCCTACGACCGCCCCGCCGCGGAAACCCCCGACGGTCATGTACGCCGCCAGGAAGAACCCCGCCACCACCACGGTCGCCAGCACCGGTTGCTTCCCCCGGAGAGTGACCGAGAACAGCACCAGGACGGCCATCATCCACACCGACAGGGGGTCTTGGCCCACCTCGGTGACCGCGAAGGACGCGGCGCTCGTCACGACCAGGCCCGCCCACGGTCTCCGGGCCGAGACGCAGGCTCCGGCACCAGCAATCAGCACAGCCAACAGCGTTGCCAGATCGGGTCCCCGCACCAGCACGGCCACGATCTGGCCCGTGAACACCAGCCCAGCGAGCGAGTACGCGACGACGTGCGGCAGGTCAGGCCGGCGGATCCACAAGGGAGCCCTGGCGCCGTACTCGTCGTCTCGTGCGGTGGTCACAACCTCGATTGTGGTCCACGCCTCTCGCACAGGCGTACTCCGAACGAAGTACACCGCAGCCCCTGCGCCAAGTCGGTAGCAGAAGTACTTCGTTCGGAGTACGCGGCGGCGCCCGATGCCGAACAGACTCCTGGTCGCAACCACTTGCCAGCAACCGCCACCAGTCAGGACCTTTCATGATCGACAACACCAGCTCCACCACAGAGACCACGACCGCGACCACCACCGCGCCGGAGACCATGACGTGGCGCTCGCTCCGGTCGCTGCACCTGGTCCGAGCCGCCTTCTCCCTCACGTGGGTGACGCTGGTGGTCACGACCTCCGCCGCGCTCGTCTCGGTGGACAGACCAACAGGTCTCGCCGCGGTGCTCCTGGTCAGCTATCCGCTGTGGGATGTCCTCGCCACGGTCTTCGAACGGCGCGTGGCGGACACCGGTGCTCCTCACCGTGGCAGCAGCGCCGCCAACATCGCAGTCGGCCTCGCTGCCACCGTCGCGATAGCCGTCGCCGTACTCGACACCATTGGTACCGCGATGCTGGTCTTCGGCGCCTGGGCGCTCCTGGCAGGCGCCATTCAGCTCGTCACCGCGATCCGTCGTCGCATGGTCGTAGGTGCGCAGTGGCCGATGATGGTCAGTGGCGGCCTATCCGTCCTCGCCGGAGCGTCCTTCGCCGTCATGTCCAGGTCGAGCACGAGCGGGCTGTCCGCCATCGCCGGGTACGCCGCCATCGGCGCCTTCTGGTTCCTCGTCTCTGCTGCCGCGCTGACCAGGCACCACTCGCATTCATCTCGCTGATCCGGCGTCCGGGCCTCCTGCCGACCCGCGCCCGGCGCCAAGGTCTACTTGCTGAGGATCAGGCCAGAGGTGGGTACGCCGGTGCCGGCCGTGACCAGGACGTGGTGGACCTCGTCGACCTGGTTGACCGAGGTGCCGCGTACCTGGCGGACGCCCTCGGCGATCCCGTTCATGCCGTGGATGTAGGCCTCGCCCAGCTGGCCGCCGTGGGTGTTCAGCGGGAGCCGGCCGCCGAGCTCGATGGCGCCGCCGGCGATGAAGCCCGGCGCCTCACCACGACCGCAGAAGCCGAGCTCCTCGAGCTGCATCAGGACGTACGGCGTGAAGTGGTCGTAGAGCACCGCCATCGCGATGTCCTTGTGGGTCAGCCCGGACTGGCGCCACAGCTCACGCCCGACGACCCCCATCTCGGGGACGCCGATGTCATCGCGGTAGTAGGACGTCATCACGTACTGGTCGGCCGCACTCCCCTGCGCCGCCGCGACGATCGACACCGGCACCTGGGCCAGGTCGGCGGCACGCTCGGGCGTGGTCACGACGAGGGCCACCGCACCGTCGCTCTCCTGGCAGCAGTCGAGGAGGCGCAGCGGGTCGGCGATCATCCGCGACGCCTGGTGGTCCTCGAGCGTGATCGGCCGGCCGAAGAAGAACGCGTCCGGGTTCGTCGCGGCATGCTTGCGGTCGGCGACGGCCACCACGCCGAAGTCCTCGGAGGTGGCGCCGTACTCGTGCATGTAGCGGCGCGCCTGCATCGCCACCGTCGCTGCCGGCGTGGACAGCCCGTGCGGATAGGTCCACGCGTTGTCGAGACCATTGGTGTTCACCTGCGCAGCCGCCCAGTTCTGCACCTGGCCGAACCGCTGGCCCGACCGCTCGTTGAAGCCGCGGTAGCAGACCACGACCTCGGCGACCCCCGTGGCGACCGCCATCGCGGCCTGCTGCACGGTCGCGCAGGCTGCACCGCCGCCGTAGTTGATCCGGCTGAAGAACCGCAGGTCGCCCATCCCGAGCTCGCGGGCGAGCGCGATCTCGGAGGTGTTGTCCATGGTGAAGGTGACCAGCCCGTCGACGTCGCCCGGCGTGAGCCCGGCGTCCGCGAGAGCGGCCAGCGTGGCCTCGGCCGACAGCTGCAGCTCCGAGCGACCGGACTCCTTGGAGAACTCCGTCGCGCCGATGCCGGCGATCGCCGCCTTCCCGCTCAAGCTCATCTGGAGATCTCCACCTTCGCGGTCACGTGGTCCCCGCCGCCGGTTGAGCCTGTCGAAACCACCTTGCCGACCACATCGATGGTGAGCACCCCGTCCGTGTCATCGACAACCTCGCCGGAGAAGCTCAACGTGTCGTAGGGATGCGCCGGGGCACCGAGCCGCAGCGCACACGAACGTACGACGAAGTCCGGCCCGATCGCGTCGCGCGCCCAGTCGCCGACGTACTTCTGCACCAGCCCGGTCGTGCTCAGGATGTTGACGAAGATGTCCTTGGACCCGTGCGACTGCGCGAGGTCCCGGTCGTGGTGCACGTCCTGGTAGTCGCGGGTCGCGATGGCCGTCGAGACGACGAGCGTCGGCGTGACCGGCAGCTCCCACCCCGGCAATGTCGTGCCCTTCATCGAGCCACCTCCCAGATCGGCAGCGTCAGGTCGTCGTCGACCTTGTCCCAGCCCACGACGACGGCGTCGCCGATCGCGAGGTCCTCCGGGTTGCCGCGTACGTCGGCGACGAGCCGCAGCCCCTCCTCGAGCTCGACGAGCGCGATGGTCACCGGCAGCTCACGGCCGGGCATCTTCGGTGCGTGGTGGACCAGGAAGCTGAAGATCGTGCCTCGTCCACTCGCGACGACGAAACCGCGGTCCATCGCGTGGCAGGTCGGGCAGACCGGACCCGGCGGGTGCCGCAGCTCCCCGCAGGCATTGCACTTCTGCAGGCGCAGCTCGCCCTGCTCGGTGCCCTCCCAGAAGTACGCCGTGTCCTGGTTCCGCACCGGCCGGATGATCTTCGAGCGGTCGGGGCCTTCGTTCCGCTGCTTCGGCTTGAACTTGAGCACGCGGAAGAGCATCGTCGCGACGACCTCGTCGCCGACGCGCCAGACGTTGCGGGTGGTCACGAAGTAGCCCTCGCCCACGCCGGTCTTCTTCGGCCCGACGACGGAGTCGAGCCGGGTGGTCACCGAGACCTGCTCCCCGACCCGGAGGTAGCGCTCGTAGACCTGGTCGCAGTTCGTGCCGAGCACCGAGGTGAAGCCGGCCGCGTCGAGCATCTCCATCGCGCCGGAGAGCGGGTCACCTGCACCGCGGGAGCCGCGGAGTCCCGGCATCGTCCAGACCTGGGCCATCGCCGGCGGGGCGACCCCCTTCGTGAACCGCGCATCGGTCTCGTCGATCGCGTCCAGCCAGGCGTTGATGATCGGTTGGCTCACCGGGTCGCGGGCCTCGCGCGCGGCGGTCTCGCCCAGTGCCTTGAGTCGCTCGGCCTCGGCCATGATCCAGTCGTGGGTGTCGACAGGCTCAACCGGCGGACGTGTGGGCTCGACCGGCGGGGAGCTCATCGGGGCACCTTCGGCAGACCAAGGCCGAACATGGCGATCAGCTCGCGCTGCACCTCGTTGACCCCGCCCCCGAAGGTCAGCACGAGGTTCCGCTTCGAGGTGGAGTCGAGATACTCCATCAGCAGGGCGGTCTCGGCGTCCGCCGGGTCGCCGTACGACGTGACGACGCGCTCCAGCGCCAGGCCGAGCGACTGCACCTCGTCGGAGCCGAACACCTTCGACGCGGAGGCGTCGGCCACGGCCTCGACCCCGCTGGCGCCGGAGCCCGCCACCTGCCAGTTGAGCAGCTCGTTGACCCGGAAGGCCGCGGTCGCCCGCGCGAGGGTGTCCCGCACCACCGGCAGCGCCAGCAGCGGCGTGCCGGTCGAGTCCGTCCGGTCGCGCGCCCACTCGACGACCAGGTCGCGCAGACCCTCGATCCGACCGGCGGGACCGAGCATCACGCGCTCGTGGTTGAGCTGGGTGGTGATCAGCCGCCAACCCTCGTTCTCCTTGCCGACGACCATGTCGACCGGCACCTGCACGTCGTTGTAGTAGGTCGCGTTGGTGTGGTGCGAGTGGTCGGAGGTGATGATCGGCGTCCAGGAGTAGCCCGGGTCCTTGGTGTCGACGATCAGCACGGTGATGCCCTTGTGCTTGGGCGCATCGGGGTCGGTGCGCACCGCCAGCCAGACGTAGTCGGCCGCATGGCCACCGGTGGTCCACATCTTCTGGCCGTTGACGACGTAGTGGTCGCCATCCAGCTTGGCGCTGGTGCGCAGCGACGCGAGATCGGTGCCGGCGTCCGGCTCGGAGTAGCCGATCGCGAAGTGCACGTCGCCCGCGAGGATCCGCTTCAGGAACAGGTCCTTCTGCTTCTCGGTGCCGAACGCCTGCAACGTGGGGCCGACGGTCTGCAGCGTCACCGAGGGCAGGTGTACGTCGGCACGGCTGGCCTCGTTGGCGAAGATCTGCTGCTCGATGCCGCCGAGCCCCTTGCCGCCGTACTCCACCGGCCAGCCGACGCCCATCCATCCGTCCTCGCCCATCTGGCGGATCGTGCGGTGGTAGGCCTCGCCGTGCCGGTCGGTCATCATCTCCTCGCGGGCCTCGGCGGGGACGAGCCCGGCGAAGTAGGCACGGACCTCGTCCTTGAACGCCCGCTGGTCGGTGGTCAGCTCGGTGTTGGCGCCGGCGGTCGGCTCCTCGGCCGGCACGAGTGCGAGCGTGGCCTCGGTGCCGCCGAGCAGGCGGGTGACGTCCTTGACCCGGGCGAAGTAGCGGTGCAGCGGATAGGTCTCGTCCACGCCCATGCCGCCGTGCAGGTGGTGGCAGGTCTGCAGTGCGGCAGGCCCCCGGTCACAGAACCAGAACGCACCCACGCCGAGGTCGTCGGCGACCGGCTCATCGGCCGCAAGCCTCCGGGTCACCTCCTCGGCAGCCAGCGAGACCATCCGGGAGGTCACGTAGACGTCGGCGATCTGGATCGCGACACCCTGGAACTCGGCGAGCTTGCGCCCGAACTGCACGCGCTCCTTGATGTAGCCCGCGGTCAGGTCACGTGCCCCCGCGAGCAGCCCGTCACCCTGCAGCAGCAGCCCGGCGATCGCGTGGTTGCGCAGCACCTCCGCTGCGCCGTCGGCGAGTACCCCGAGGACGGGCGCCCCGTCGAACTCGTAGGTGGCCTCGGTGGCGCCGCGCGAGCTCGGCGAGGTGGTGCGGGTGACGCCCTCGCTGAGCGGGTCGAGGAGTACGACGACCGGCTCGCCGCCCGTGTCCGAGGCGGAGACCAGCAGGACCGTCGTCGTGTCGGGGAGGTCGTCGAAGACGGGTACGCCGACCTTGCGGCCGGTCAGGTGGTCGTCCTCGAGACGGGTCGTCGGGCGCTCCGGGAGGGCAGCCCCCACCTCGTTGAGCGCGGGCGCGACCAGCAGGTCTCCGCCGACGATCCGGGGGATGAAGATCTCCTGCTGCTCCGGCGTACCGGATCGGGCCAGGGTCAGCAGGCCGCACACCAGCGTCTCGCGGAACGGCAGGTCCAGCGCGCGGGCACCGACCTCGCGCACCAGCACCGCGACCTCGGCAAGGCCCATGCCCTCGCCGCCGTGCTCGGTCGGCGCCGCCAGACCCAGCAGCCCGGCCTCGGCGCAGGCCTGCCAGCTCTCCCCCACGCCTTCGGGACCCTTCTCGACCACGTCGGTGAGGACGGAACGGATTTCGTCGACGACGTCGTCGCTCATCTGGGCCCCTATCACGGCAGAAACTGTAACCTGTTCTAGTCTAGGGACTGCCCGGACAACCGCAACCGGCGACCTGGAGGATGCACGCCCATGCAGAAGCTAGGCCGCTGCCTGTCCAGCACGGTGACCGAGACGCTGCGCAAGCAGGCCGACGCCTACCTGACCATCCCGCAGGTGGACATCCCCCCGGGCGCCTGGCTGGAGCTGCCTCGGCGCGGCCGGACCTGGGTCACCGACATCGCCGGGCCTCCGGGAGCGCCCGCCATCGTGCTGCTGCACGCGGTCGGCTGCACCGGGATGCTCACCTGGTTCCCCGTCGTGAACGAGCTCTCGAAGCGGTACCGCGTCGTGGTCTTCGACCAGCGGTGGCACGGGCGCGGCATCATCTCGGAGAACTTCTCGGTGCACGACTGCGCCGACGACGTCGCCGCGGTGATCACCGAGCTCGACCTCGACCACCCGATCGTCGCGGGCTACTCGATGGGGTCGGTGATCGCGCAGCGGGTGTGGCGACAGCACCCGGACCTCGTCGGTGGCCTGATCCTGGCCGCCACAACCGATCGCTTCCGCACGAACGGCCGCGAGACCGTCTTCCACGCCGGCATGGAGGTGTCCATGGGCGCGCTGCGCACGCTCTCCAAGTCGCGCACCGTGCGCTGGGCGACGCGCTCGACCGCTGAGGCGCTCGACATCGGCCCCACCGACACCGGCACCTGGGCGCTGAACGAGTGGCGGAGCACCACCCCGTGGGCGATGGCCCAGGCCGTCGCGGCGCTGGGCCGGCACCACTCGACGCCGTGGCTCACCCGCATCGACGTACCCACTGCCGTGGTCATCCCCTCGCACGACCACGTGATCCCGGCCGAGCGCCAGCGGAAGCTCGCAGCGCTGATCCCCGGCGCGACCGTGCACGAGGCCGACTGCGGCCACGCGGGCTGCGTGCTCCAGGCCGACAAGTTCGTGCCGGTGTTCCTCGAGGCCGCCAACGTCGTCGCCGCCCGGATGCGCGACCGGCGCCGCATCGACGCCTGACCCCGCCCCGCCCGACCCCGCCCGCCCCGCCCGCTTGTAACGCGGGGTTCAGGTCACTGAGGCCTCTCCCGGGAAGGGCCTCAGTAGCGTGAACCCCGCGTTACAAGCGGTCCGGCGCGGGGGTCAGCCGATGTCGGCGGTGTTCTTCTTCTTCGCGGTCTTCTTGGCGGCAGTCTTCTTCGCCGGGGCCTTCTTGGCTGGGCTCTTCTTCGCCGCAGTCTTCTTGGCAGCCGTCTTCTTCGCAGCGGGCATCGCTTCCGCCTCGGCTGCCTTCACGGCCTCCTGTACGGCGTCGTAGAGCGCGTCGAGCTCTGCGGGGAACTTCTCGGTGAGCTTCCACGGCTGCGGGACGAGCTCGCGGCAGCCGATGATGCCGACGTGCATCTTGCTCTCGCTCGACATGACCGTGATGTTCAGGCCGGCGCCGTGGAAGATCGGCCCGAGCGGATAGAGGCCCTGGATCTTGGCGCCCATGAAGAACAGCGGCACCGGCGGCCCGGGGACGTTGGAGATCACCAGGTTGTGGATCACCGGGCCCGAGTCGGCGAGCTTCAGCGAGGAGACGACGCGTACGGCCATCCCGAAGGTGCGGGGGGCGGCGAACTCGGCCCAGTCCTGGAGCGTGTCGGCCGGGATCGCCTTGTGGTGGTCCTTGGCGTTGGTGTTGCCCTCCGAGACCTGACCGAGCCGCTCCATCGGGTCGGCGATGTCGGTGCCGAGGCGGGAGAAGATCGTGGAGACCTGGTTGCTGCCGCTCTTCTTGGACTTGCCGCGCACCGAGACCGGCACCGAGGCCACCAGCGAGTTGGTGGGCAGCTCGCCGCGTTCGTCGAGGTAGCGGCGCAGCGCACCGCCGCACACGGTGATCACGACGTCGTTGACGGTCGCGCCCTCGACCGCGTTCTTGATCGCCTTGATCTTCTCCAGGGAGATGTCCTCGATCGCGATGGTCCGGTGGCCGGTGATCGTCCCGTTGAACGAGGTGCGGGGCGCGGTCAGCGGCGCGGCCATCGCCGTACCGCTGCGGGCCCGGCCGATGGTCCTGGTGAGCACGCTCGCGGTCGGCGCCACCAGCTTGGCGGCCAGCACCGGCTTGGTCAGGTTGGAGACCACGCCACGCGCGAACAGCTCGGCGTCACCCGGCTCGCGAAGACCCTTGCCCTTGGGTGCGCTCTCCAGCGGCGGAGCGTCGGGCTCGAGGCTGCACATGTAGGAGATCGCGTTGGCACCCGAGACGCCGTCGACGGTCGAGTGGTGCATCTTCGTGAACACCGCGACGTTGCCGGACTTCAGCCCCTCGATGACGAAGAACTCCCACAGCGGTCGCGACCGGTCCAGCGGGATGCCGGCGATGTGGCCGCACAGGTCCGCGAGCTCCGCATCGCCGCCCGGCGACGGCAGTGCCATCCGGTGGACGTGCCGGTCGATGTCGAAGTCGTCGTCGTTGACCCAGACCGGGTGGTCGATGCCGAGCGGCACCTGCTTGAGCTTGCGGTGGAACATCGGCACGCCGGAGATGCGTCGTTCCAGCTCGCCCTTGAACTTCTCGTAGGAGTAGCCATCAGGGATGGTGTCGGGATCCACCAGGATGACCCCGCACACGTGCAGCAGCTGCGCAGACGTCTCCAGGTAGAGGAAGCTTGCGTCGAGGCCACTCAGTCTTTCCATGGCCGGATTGTAGGCCCGAAGTTGAAACACGTTCTAGTAATTTCGCGGGTCGGTCATCTCACAGCGAAACACCCGTAACCCCCGGCTAACGTGCATCCATGAGCTATCGCCGTCGCCAGCTGGTGTCCGCCGCCCTGACCGCCAACGCACTGCGTCCGGTGGGTGGGCGCTACGCCTCGGTCCCGGCCTTCTTCGCCGGCTGGCTGGCCAGTGAGCTGGCCCCGCAGTGGGTGGCGACCACGCTCGCGGACACCGCCCTGGAGCTGACCGTACGACGCGGCCGCGGCCACGCTCCGAGCCGCAGCGGCCTGGCGCTGGCCACCTTCACGCTTGGCGGTCTCGGCTACCTGATCGTGAACGCCACCCGGTCCGCGACCCACGTGGAGAGCACCCTGCGCGACGGCCTCGGCGAGGACTACCTCGACGCCCTCGAGGAGGCCCCCACCACCGAGGACGTCCGCACGCGCCTGCGCGAGATTGCTCGTCCCTTCAAGCTGGCGCAGCCGGACGTCGAGGTGATCCGCGACATCAACTACACCGCCGGCGGGAAGCGCGCCCGGCTCGACATCTACCGACCCAAGGGCGTCGACCTCGAGAACGCGCCGGTGCTCGTGCAGGTGCACGGCGGTGGCTGGACGATCGGCACCAAGGAGCAGCAGGGCCTCCTGCTCATGAACCGGATGGCCCAGCGCGGCTGGATCTGCGTCGCGATGAACTACCGCCTCGCTCCCAAGCACCCGTTCCCTGCGCAGATCATCGACGTGAAGAAGGCCGTCGCGTGGACGCGCGAGAACATCGCGTCGTACGGCGGGGACCCGTCGTACCTCGTGATCACCGGTGGCAGCGCCGGCGGCCACCTGGCGGCACTCGCCGCGCTGACTCCGGGCGAGGCGGAGTACCAGCCCGGCTTCGAGGACGCCGACACCAGCGTCGAGGGCTGCGTGCCGTTCTACGGCATCTACGACATGGCCGGACTGACCGGGGACAAGAACGCGCTCGCGATGCGCGACTACTTCCTCGGCCCCCGGGTGTTCAAGAAGAGCCCGGAGGACCACCTCGAGGACTTCGTCAAGGCGTCACCGCTGGCCCACGTCTCGGCGGACGCCCCCGACTTCTTCGTGCTGCACGGCGCCAACGACTCGCTGGTCGACGTACGCCAGGCCCGCACGTTCGTGGACAAGCTCAAGGCGGAGTCGAAGGCGACCGTGACCTACGCGGAGTTCCCCGGCACCCAGCACGCGTTCGAGGTGTTCGGCTCGATCCGCAGCCACCACGTGATCCGGGCCGTCGAGCGCTGGCTCCTGCACCACCGCCAGGCATTCCTGTCGCGCGAGGCCGAGCGCAGCTCAGCCGCGCGGTAGTCCGAGGATCCGCTCCCCCGCCACGTTGCGCAGCACCTGGGTGGTGCCGCCGGCGATGGAGAGACAGCGCGTGGTCAGCTGCTCGTGCAGTGCCTTGCGGGCGAGCTCGTCACCGACGAAGAGCCGGTCACCGAGCAGGGTGACGACCAGCTCGGCAGAGTCCTGACGGCTGCGTACGCCGACCAGCTTGGCGACGCTCGACTCCGCGCCCGGCCCCTGGCCGGACAGGGAACGCAGCGTGGCTCGGGTGCCCAGGAGGGACACGACAGTGGCCCAGGCAACCGCTCGTCCGACCGACACCCGGTCCTCGGTCACTCCCGAGGACAGCAGCGAGACTGCTCGCTCGGGCGAGTCACCGAGGCGTGAGCCGGCCATCGCGACCCGTTCGTTGGCCAGCGTCGTGCGGGCCAGCTTCCAGCCACCGTCGACCTCACCGACGACGCAGTCATCAGGCACGAAGACGTCGTCGAGGAACACCTCGTTGAACATCGCGGCGCCGGTGAGCTCGCGCAGCGGACGGACCTCGATGCCGTCACTGCGCATGTCGACGAGGAAGTAGGTGATCCCGGCGTGCTGCTTGACGTCGGGGTTGGTGCGGGCCAGGCAGATCCCCCAGTCGGAGCGCTCCGCCAGGGAGGTCCAGACCTTCTGGCCCGAGAGACGCCAGCCGCCCTCGTCCTTCACTGCCTTGGTGCGCAGCGAGGCCAGGTCGGAGCCGGCGCCGGGCTCGCTGAACAGCTGGCACCACTCGATCTCACCGGTCAGGGTCGGGCCGACGAAGCGCTCACGCTGCTCGTCGCTGCCGTGGGCGAGGATCGTCGGCGCGGCCCAGGCGCCGATACGGAGGTCGGGCCGCTTCACGCCGGCCCGCAGGAGCTCCTGGTCGATGACGAGCTGGTCGACCGGGCTGGCTCCCAGGCCGTGCGGCTGCGGCCAGTGCGGAGTGAGATAGCCCGTCTCCGCAAGCTCGCCCCGCTGCTCCTTCTCCGGAAGGGCGGCGATGCGCTCGGCCTGCTCGCGCACCTCGTCCCGGGTGGTCTCGTTCGCGTCCCCGAGGTCGACGACCAGCTCCCGGCGTACGTCACCCGCGGCGAGGTCGGCCAGGCGACCGGCGTGCGAGCTCGATCCGCCGACCAGGCTGCGCAGCGCGATGGCCCGGCGCAGGTAGAGGTGGGCGTCGTGCTCGAAGGTGAAGCCGATCCCGCCGAGCACCTGGATGCAGGCGTTGGCGACGTCGACCGCGCCGTCGAAGCAGACGCTTCCTGCGACCAGCGTCGCGAACTGCTGCTGGCTCTCCTCGGCCCCGATCGCTGTCGCGGCGTCCCAGGCGGCCGCTGTCACGGACTCGCTGTTCTCGAGCATCTGGGCGCACAGGTGCTTGATCGCCTGGAAGGCGCCGATCTTCTGGCCGAACTGCTCCCGCACGCCGGCGTACTCGACCGCCGTGTCCAGGCACCACCGGGCGATCCCGGAGGCCTCGGCCGCGGCGAGAACCACGACCACGGAACGCAGGCGATCAGCGGAGAGGTGCGGGACCACGTCGCCCTCGAGGGCGCGAAGCTCCGCGGTCGACGTACGACGGGTCAGGTCGGGGTTCAGCGTCGGGGTGAGCTCGACCCCGTCGAGAGCGACGAGGCGTACGGCGTCACCGTCCACCACCAGCGCATGGGTCGCGCCTGGGGCGTCGTGGACCACGCCGTCGCCGGCCAGAGCCAGCCCGACCCGCATCTCGCCGGTGGCGACCGGGCCGGCCAGCTCGCCGAGCACGACGGACGCGACCGCGGTGCCGAGCAGCGGACCGGGGACGAGGGCGGACGCCGCGGCCTCGAGCGCCACAGCGAGGTCGACGACCGAGCCGCCTGCCCCACCCTGCTCCTCGGGTACGGCGATCCCGGCGAGGCCCATCTCGGCCACCGCCCGGGAGTGCTCCGCGAACTCGGCGCCCTGGTCGGCCTCCGCCGCCCGGGCCGCCTCGATCCCGCCGAGCGAGCCGGCCCACTTCGAGAACGCCGCAGCCAGCTCGGTGTGGTCGTCACTGATCCCGATCGGCACGCAGTCCTCCAAAACTAGAACGTGTTCCAATCATGCCACGAGGCCGCCGCGGACGTCATACGTCGTCGTCGCCATAGCCACGAGCTCGCATGACGTTCCCCGCGGACGTCATCCGAAGTGGCGCCTATGGCGACGAGGGCGTATGACGTCCCGGCGGGCCGCACGCCTAGGCTGCGCACCGTGACCCAGAAGCCCGCTCCCATGCCCGCGGACCTCCTCGCCCACGCTCGCGAGGCCAAGGGGTTCATGCCCGTGGACGAGGGCGACTTCCTCTACGCCACGGCGGTGGAGCACCTCGCCGACGGGCCGGGGCTCGAGGTCGGGACGTACTGCGGAAAGTCGGCGGTCTACCTCGGAGCTGCGGCGCGCGCCACCGACAGCGTCGTGTTCACCCTCGACCACCACCGTGGCTCCGAGGAGAACCAGGCCGGGTGGGAGCACCACGACGCGAGCCTGGTCGACCAGGAGCTCGGCCGGATGGACACCCTGCCCGTCTTCCGCCGCACCATCGCGCTGGCCGGTCTCGAGGACGAGGTGGTCGCCGTCATAGGTCGGTCCACGACCGTCGCCGCCCACTGGCGTACGCCGCTCGCGCTGCTGTTCATCGACGGAGGCCACGCCGAGGAGCACGCGCAGAACGACTACACCGGCTTCGCGCACTGGCTGATGCCCGGCGGTGCCCTCGTGATCCACGACGTGTTCGAGCGGCCGGAGGACGGCGGCCAGGCGCCGTTCCACATCTGGCAGCGCGCGGTCGCGAGCGGCGCCTTCGAACCGGTGGAGACCGTGGGGTCGATGCGGGTGCTGACCCGCGGCTCAGGTACGGCGGGCGAACACGTCGGCTGACGCCTCGTCCGGGTCCCTCTCCGGGTCTCTCTCCGGGCAGCCGCACTCCAGGCCGATCTCGCGGAAGTGTGCCGAGAGGGTCTCGCCACGCATGATCCCCGACGCCGGTGACGTCCGCGACAGCTCGTCGGCTGCCAGGATCACGGCCGCTGCGGTGTAGGTGGTCTGCTCTCCCGGCCAGAAGACGTTCTCCGGGTGGACCGACCCGGTCCAGTAGCTGCCGTTCTCGTGACGCAGGTGCTGCATCTCGGCGTACAGCCGCAGCGCGCGCTCGTGGTCGTCGAGGCAGTCCAGCGCCATCACCAGCTCACAGGTCTCGGCCCCGGTCACCCACGGGTTGGCGTCGACACAACGGATGCCGAGCCCGGCCATCACGAAGCGGTCCCAGCGTTCAGCGATCAGGTCGATGCCCGCCTGGCCGCGGACGGCGCCACCGAGGACGGGGTAGTACCAGTCCATCGAGAACGTGGACTTGTCGAGGAAGAGGTCGCGGTGCTCACGCAGCGCGTGTCCGAGGCGGCCTCCCGCGAGCTCCCACTCCGGTTGCGGGTCGTCGACCAGCTCGGCGAGCGCCACACCCGCGCGCAGCGACTGGTAGATGCTCGACGAGCCCGCGAGCAGCGCCTCCCGGTTCACCCGAGCCGGCCCCTGGGAGTCCCACTCCTGGGACCACGCCATGCCACCGAAAGGCAGCTGCATCCCGACGACGAACTCCAGCGCACGGCGTACGACGGGCCACATCCGCATCACGAACGCCAGGTCGCGTCGCAGCATCCAGTGGTGCCACACGCCGACCGCGAGGTAGGCGCTCATGTTCGTCTCGCCACTCGCGTCCTCGACCTCGCCCGCGACGATCTTCATCGCCCAGGTGCCGTCGTGGCGCTGGTTGCGGCGGCACCAGTCGTACGCCGCCTCGGCCGCCTCGACCTCACCGGCCACCAGCAGCGCCATCGCCGCCTCGACGTGGTTCCAGACGTCGACGTGCTCGCCGACCGTCCACGGGACGGCGCCGTCGGCCTCCTGCATGGACGCGATCGTGGCCGCCGTCTCCGCGACCTGCGCAGCCGTCAGGATCCCCTCGACCGCGGGGATGTCAGGTGTGCCCGAGCGACGCCCCAACTGTTGTCCGAGGGTCATGCCGGCTTGCGCAGGTAGAGCACCATGCTCTTGCCGATCAGCGGGTTGAGCACCTTCTCGGCACCGCGGGTCAACGTGCTCCAGCGCGGCGTCTTCATGATGTCCCACACCAGCACCTGGTGATAGGCCTTCACGATCGGGTTGTCGTCGTTGGTCACGCCGACGGCGCACTTGATCCACCAGTACGGCGAGTGCAGCCCGTGGGCGTGGTCCTTGCCCTCGAACTCCATGCCGGCGTTGACCAGCTTCCCGATCAGCTCCTTGTCGGAGTAGATCCGGATGTGCCCGCCCGGGACGTTGTGGTAGTCGTCGGAGAGCTTCCAGCAGACCATCTCGGGCAGCCAGCGCGGCACCGTGACCGCCATCGTGCCGCCGGGGCGGAGCACCCGCACCAGCTCCTCGATGGCCTGGATGTCGGCGGGGATGTGCTCGAGGACCTCGGAGGCAACAACCCGGTCGAACTCGCCGTCGGCGAAGGGCAGCGAGAGCGCGTCGCCCTCCTTGATGTCGGCCTCGGCTCCGGCGGGAACCTCACCGGCCTCCTTCATCGCCCCGAACAGCTCGAGCACACCGGCGAGCTCGTCGGCGTCCTGGTCGAAGGCGATCACGTCGGCGCCGCGGCGGTACATCTCGAAGGCGTGTCGGCCGGCGCCGCACCCCATGTCGATGACGCGGTCACCCGGTTGGAGGCCGAGTCGCTGGAAGTCAACGGTCAGCACGGGCGGGCTCCTCTGTCTGGTCGGTTGAGTCGTTCACGTCGGTCGAGTCGTTCACGATGGTTGAGTCGTGCACGTCGGTTGAGCCTGTCGAAACCCCGGTGCGGGCAGCAATGACCTCTTCGTACGCCGCAGCAGTGGCCACGGCCACGGCACGCCAGCTGAACGTCTCGAGGACACGGCGACGGCCGGCCTTGCCCATCCGCTCGCGACGCTCGGGGTCGTCGAGCAGCGCTGCGATCGCGACCTCGAGCTCGCCGACGTCACCGGGAGTGACCAGGTCGGCGCACTCGCCGTCGGGGCCGACCACCTCGGGGATGGCGCCGGCACGGCTGACGACGAGCGGGGTCTCGCACGCCATCAGCTCGGCCGTGGGCAGCGAGAAGCCCTCGTACAACGAGGGAACGCACGCGAGCTCGGCCGAGCCCATCACCTCGACGAGCTCCTCGTCGCTGATGCCGCTGACGAAGGAGACGTGCTCGGCGATGCCGAGGCTGTCGATCAGCTTCTCGGTGCGACCACCCGGAGTCGGCTTGGTGACGAGCAGCAGCTCGACGTCACGCTCGGTGCGGAGCTTGGCGAAGGCCTCCAGCAGCGTCGCGATCCCCTTCATCGGGGCGTCCGCGCTCGCCATCGCGACGATGCGGCCCGGGACACGCGGCTTGCTCGGGGGTCCGAACACGTCGGTGACGCCGAGTGGGATGACCTGCAGGTTCGCGGGGTCGACGCCGAAGTCGGTGACGATGTCGCGACGACTGGACTCGGAGACGGTCAGGACCTTGCCGACGGCTCGGGCGACCTTGCCCTGCATCTTCAAGAAGCCGTACCACCGGCGCAGGGTGAGCTTCTTGCGGCGCGTGGGCGCTGCCTCGATGTCGATCCGGCGGTCGAAGGTGATCGGGTGGTGGATGCTCGTGATGAGCGGGAAGCCCATCTCCGCGATGTCGAGCATCCCGTAGCCGAGCACCTGGTTGTCGTGCACGATGTCGAACTCCCCCAGTCGCGCGCGCAGCAACCGGGCGACACGCTTGGAGAACGTCTTCGGCTCCGGGAAGCCGGCGGTCCACATGGTCAGGACCTCCTCGACGTCGATGAGGTCACGGATCTCGGACGGCTTCGGCGTACGGAACGGGTCCGGCTCGCGGTAGAGGTCCAGGCTCGGCACCTTGGTCAGGGCCACGCCCGGGTCGAGCTCGGGGTAGGGCTGGCCCGAGAAGACCTCGACGGAGTGGCCGAGTGCCGTGAGCTCACGGCTGAGATGGCGGATGTAGATGCCCTGACCGCCACAGTGTGGCTTGCTGCGATAGGACAACAGTGCGATGCGCAAGAGGCGCCTTCCTGGACCTGGACCCGGCATGGAGACCGGTGTGGGGTCGACGTTTTGGAACTGGAACGTGTTTCTATTATGCCGGACCCCACTGATAGCCTTCGACCACAGGTCCGGCGCTCCAGTCTCGGGCCCGGGGCAGAAGAAATCACGTCCGGGAGGTTGAGATCTTGGCCACCGTCAGTTCTCTCACCTACGACGACCTCGGTTCCGCCGCGCAACGCGACCGTCGCCGCCGGATTCTCGACGCCACCGTCTCGTTGGCCTCCAAGGGCGGGTTCGACGCCGTCCAGATGCGCGCCGTCGCGGAGCTCGCCGATGTCGCCCTCGGCACGCTCTACCGCTACTTCCCCTCCAAGATCCACCTGCTCGTCTCCGCGCTGGCCCGCCAGTTCGAGGAGACCGAGGCCAGCCTGGGCCGCCGCTCCATCCCGGGCGACGACCCCGCGACGCGCGTCACCTACGTGCTCACCCGGGCCACCCGCGGCATGCAGCGCGAGCCCAACCTGACCGAGGCACTCACCCGGGCGTTCATGTTCGCCGACTCCACGGTCGCCGGCGAGATCCACGTCGTCGGCCTCAAGCTGACCGCGATGCTCAACCGGGCCCTGCAGGGCGACCAGTACGTCGAGGGCGCCGACCCCACCGACCGCGAGATCGCCGTCGCCCGCGTGATCAGCGACGTCTGGTTGGCCGCCCTGGTCTCCTGGGTCACCGGCCGTACGACGGCCGAAGAGGTCTCCGAGCACCTCGAGACCGCGGTCGAGCTGATTCTGCGCTGAGGCTGGTCCACGCCGGCCCCCGACATGCGAATGTGTCTGGAGTGGCGCAAGGAGCGCTCACCAGCCCCCTGAGCGACATTCGCATGTCCAAGGCGCCGACCCCAGCCGACCCCGACATGCGAATGTGACTGAAGTGGCACCAGGAGCGCCCACCAGCCCCCTGAGCGACATTCGCATGTCCAAGGCGCGCGCCCCTGCCACCCCCGACATGCGAATGTGACTGAAGTGGCACCAGGGGCGCCCACCAGCCTCCTGAGCGACATTCGCATGTCGAAGGCCGGCCCACCCACCTAGCGGACCAGCCGGTCACCCCCCAAAGGCATGGGTGGCTGTGGCTCCCCCGTCGATGGCGAGCTCGGCGCCGGTGACGAAGCTGGACTCGTCGCTGGCGAGGTAGACGTACGCCGGGGCGATGTCGACCGGGTGGCCCACCCGCTTGAGCGCGACCTTGCTGGCGCCGAACTCCATCGCTGCGTCGCCGCCGTGGATCCGGGTCATCGGGGTGTCGATCATGCCGGGGTGCACCGAGTTGACCCGGATGCCCTTCGGCCCCAGCTCCATCGCCGCCGACTTCGTCATCCCGCGGATCGCGAACTTGGTGGCGGCGTACGCCGTGCAGAAGGCCATCCCCGCCAGGCCCTCGATCGAGGACGCGTTGATGATGGAGCCGCCGCCGTTCTTGCGCATCGTGCGCGTCACCGACTTCATCCCGAGGAAGCACCCGAGCTGGTTGACCCGGAACAGCAGCTCGAACTCGGAGGTCTCCATCTTCTCCACCTCGCCGAAGCGGAGGATCCCGGCGTTGTTGACCAGCACGTTGACGGGGCCGAGCTTCTCGTTGGCCTCCTCCACCAGCGCCGTCCAGCTCGCCTCGTCGCTCACGTCGTGACGGCGGAAGTACGCCGCGTCGGCGCGCTCGGCACACAGCTCCTCGGCGAGCGCCTGCCCCGCCTCCTCGGCGATGTCGGCGATCACGACCTGGGCGCCCTCCTCGACGAAGGCACGCGCGATCGCGGCACCCTGTCCCTGGGCGCCGCCGGTGACGATGGCGCGCTTGCCGGTGAGTCTGTTCATTCGGATTCCTTGGCCTTGAGCTTCATCACCGCGTCGGCGGCGAAACCGACCGTGGGATCACGGTCGGCGAAGAACGTCCCGAGGCTCGCGTCGAGCCCCGCGAGATCCCAGACGTCGGTCGCGGCGTCGAAACGCTGCTCGACGACGGGGGCGGCGAGCAGGGCCACCATCCCGCCGTACACGACGAAGACCTGGCCGGTGATCCGGGCGGCGGCCGGGGAGGCCAGGTAGGCCACGAGGGGCGCGACGTGCTCGGGCGAGTAGGGGTCGACCGCGGCGCCGGACTCGTCCTCGCCGAAGACCTGCGCGGTCATGGCCGTGCGGGCGCGCGGGCAGATCGCGTTGGCACGCACCCCGACCCGCGACAGCCCGCGAGCGGTCGACAGGGTCAGTGCGGTGATCCCGGCCTTGGCAGCGGCGTAGTTGGGCTGGCCCGGCGAACCGGTCAGGAACGCCTCGGAGGCGGTGTTCACCACCGACCCGTCCACGGGCTCCCCCGTCTCCTTGAAGCGCCCACGCCAGTACGACGCGGCGTTGCGCGAGAGCAGGAAGTGGCCACGCAGGTGCACCTTGAGGACGAGGTCGAACTCCTCGTCGGTCATGTTGAACAGCATCTTGTCGCGGGTGATGCCGGCATTGTTCACGACGATGTCGAGCCTGCCGAGCTTCTCGGTGGCCGCCTGCATCATCGCGTCAGCCGTGGCGCTCTCACCGATGTCACCGGCGACGACCAGCGCCTCGACACCGATGTCGCGGATCTCCTCGGCCGCCTCCTCGGCCGCGCCGGGGAGGTCGTTGAGCACGACCTGGGCACCCGCGCGGGCCAGCGCCACCGCCTCGGCCCGACCGAGGCCGGCGCCGGCGCCGGTGACGAGGGCGACGCGGCCTTCGAGGGACAGCGGATCGGTGGTCGGGGATGAGGGCATGGGGTGGCCAGGCTCCTAGGTCGAGGGCGGTGGGGCGGGGTGCGGGGAGGGCTAGCCCTCGACGAGGCTGATCGCCGACTTGGGGCAGGACGCGACCGCCTGCTCGACGTGCGCCAGGTCCTCGTCGGAGACGTTCTCGTCGAGGATCTGCAGGTAGTCGTCGTCGTCGACCTGGAAGTGGCTCGGCGCCAGCGCCTCGCACATCGCGTTGGCCTCACACAGGTCGAAGTCGACCTTGATCTTCTTCATGGTTCCTCCGTCATTTCCTCGGTGCGGACGCTGGCTCAGGCACTGCCGGATCCCGGAGGACCCGCCATTTTCCGGTGGTCCCAGCTGGCCACCTTGATCGGCTCGACGATGATGCCGACGCGCTTGCGGGCCTGCTTCTCGACGATCTCGTCCCCGAAGTCACCGAGGTCCATGTCACCGGCCATCCGCTTGGCCACCTTGGCGCCCAGGGTGCGGATGTCGTCGTACTCGTCGACGATGCGCGCCTTCCCCTGGATGCTGACGCCACGCAGCTCGAAGTAGTCCTCGCCGTCCTCGACGAGGCAGCTGATCCGGGCGTCCCGTCGCAGGTTGACCACCTTCTGCGACCTGCCGTAGGTCCAGAAGGCCAGCTGGCCGTCCTCGACCACGTAGAACAGCGTGGTCAGGTGTGGCGAGCCGTCCGGTCCGATCGTGGCGATCTGCACCTTCATGTTGGCGGCGAGGAACTCCTGGACCTCGTCCTCGCTGAGCTGGACCGAGCTTCGGCTGGACATGTCGTCAGGACCCTTCGCTGGAGTGACCGGGGAACACGTGCGCATCGGGGTCGACGAGCACGGCGGCGTTGTTGACGGCGGTGGCGACCTCGCCGAAGCCGACGGCGATCAGGCGCACCTTGCCGTCGTACTCCGTGATGTCGCCGGCCGCGAAGACGCGCGGGAGGTTGGTGCGCATGGCGGTGTCGACGCGGATGTGCCGCTTGTCGAACTCGAGACCCCACTCCTGCATCGCACTCAGGTCGGCGACGAAGCCCAGGGCCGCGACGACGCTCTGCGCGGGGCGGACGAGCACGTCGCCGTCGGCGGTGGTGATCTCGACGCTCTCGACGTGGTGCTCGCCGTTGAGCGCGGTCACCTGCGCCTTGGTCACGACCTCGGTGCTGCCGGCGAGCACGGCGTCGACAGTGGCCTGGTGGGCGCGGAACTTGTCGCGCCGGTGCACGAGAGTGATGGTCGAGGCGATCGGCTCCAGGTGGTGGGCCCAGTCGAAGGCACTGTCGCCACCGCCCACGATGACGACGTCGCGGCCGGCGTACTCCGCGAAGGAGGGGACGAAGAAGACCAGCCCGCGGTCCTCCCAGCCGTCCCCGGCGGGCAGCGGCCGCGGGGTGAACTTGCCGATGCCGGCAGTGATGATCACGACCTTGGCGCGTACGACGGTCCCGTCGTCCAGCCCCATCACCACCCCGTCGTCGTCGGCGGTCAGCGAGGTGGCCGTGCGCCCGAGGAGGTACGACGGCTTCGCGCTGGCGGCCTGCTCGACCAGCTGCTCGACCAGCTCGCGTCCCTTGACGTTGACGAAGCCGGCCACGTCGAGGATCGCCTTCTCCGGGTAGAGCGCGGAGACCTGGCCACCGAGCTCGGGCAGCGAGTCGACCAGCGCCACGCTCATCCCACGGAAGCCGGCGTAGTAGGCGCCGAAGAGTCCAGCAGGGCCGGCACCGACGATGAGCAGGTCGACGTCCACCTCGGACCCCGTGCTCTGATCGTCCACCGCCTCAGCCATGGGCAAGACCTTTCGCCGCGGGACAAAACTGGAACGTGTTCTAATTTATCAGAACGCGTTCATCTTGGACACGCGCCAGTCTCCCCCATCGCGCGTCAATGTCACGCGCACCCGGTTCTGATCCACCCGCTGGTTTCCGGCGCCCTTGGCCGTAGTGACCTGGTTGACGAAGACCAGGGCCTCCACCTTCTTCTCCGTGGCCGAGATGATCGAGCTGGCCACGACCGCGGCCGTCAGCTTCACCTGGTTCTTGATCGTCTGGGCCTTCACCCCGCTCATGGTCTTGGAGTACTCGCGGCGGAAGCTGGGAGCCAGTACCGCCTCGGAGGCCTTGATGTCGGCGTCGATCGTCTGCCAGTCGTAGGAGAGCACCTGCTGGGTCAGCTTGCTCGCTGCCTGCAGCCCGGCGTCTCGGGCCTGGCTGGAGGTGATCGCGCCGTCGGGCGCCTTGCCCTCGTCCGGGTGCTCGCTGCGGTACCAGCCGTAGCCGGCGGTGGCGGCGAGCACGAGGCACAGCACGACCAGGACGCCGAGCAGCCGGGCGCTGGCCAGGAACGGCTGGCGTACGCCGTCCGTCCCGGCGGCCCACTCCTCGGGCGGAGCGGGGTCGATGGGATCGTCGCCGGCAGACGGTTCGACCGGCCACGACTCGTGCGGCTCGACGTCCTCCGTGGCCAGAGGCGGCGGCGGGGGCGGCGGGGGTGCGTCCGACGCGGAGGGGACGTCGACGAGCTCGCTCTGGCAGTAGCGGCACTTGACCGCCGCGGCCTTGATGGTCTCGGCGCAGTAGGGGCAGGTCTTCATGCCCGGCTCCAGGTCGGCCATCGTCAGCCCACGAACTGGAGGTTGGAGGTGAGCCACTTGTCACCCTTGCGCAGCATGGTCAGCTTGAGCCGGTAGTACCTCGGCTGGGCCTTGCCCTTGGTGGACGCGTTCGTCACCTGGGAGTCGGCCGCGACGAAGACAACCGCGTCGGTGTCGTCGATGTCGGAGATGCCGACCGAGAGCACCTTGCCGGTCGACATCGCCTTGGACTGCTCGGCGGACGCCTTGAGCGTCACCTTGGCCTGCTCGTACTGCGTCTTGAACGTTCCGGTCGCGCCCGCGAGCACCTTGGCGATGAGCGGCGTCCATGTTCTCGTGGTCGACGGTGAGGAAGGCGAGTGTCTCCTTCGTCGCCGCGTCGGTGACCTGCTTGTACTCGCTCGACAGCGTCTCCGCCTCCGAGGTGCCCGGCGTGGCCGCGGCACCCTTGGTGAAGAACAGGACGGTGGCGGCGACCAGGACGAGCGCGAGGACCATCAGCACGATGTTCGTGACCCGCCACGACGTACCCATTGGTCGGGCGTCCACGGCGGGGTCACTCACTCCTTGTCACCGGTCCGGTCAGCATCCATTCCCACGAGTCGTCCCCAAACACGGTTCGCAGTCCTCCTTGAGCGCCCATCTGCAGCGTCTGTCCGTTGCCGGCGTCGACTTCACCGGTCTTCGCATCGTACGGCGAGACCCGGTAGCTGCTCCCGTTGGAACTCGCCGAGCCGAAGCTCGGGGCATATCTCGTGCCACGTTGGGCCTTCGTCGGGTCGAGGCACCTCGCGGGGTAGTTCGGCTTGTCGGTCAGGTCGGTTGCCGGGCGCCACTGAGTGTTGGGCAGGTAGCCCTTGGTGCACGGCCCCACGCTGTTGTTGAGCTGCAGGTTGATGTGCCCGTAGCCGTCACCCGGGGTGCCGGTGAAGCCGGACGCGATCACGCGCGGGAAGGTGACCAGGGTCTGCTCGAGGCCCGGGATGTTGGTGGTCAGGACCTGGTTGACCGTGACCAGGTTGGACAGGAACACCGGCAGCGTGGGCTCGAGACCCTTGAGCAGCGAGTCGACCTCGCGAACCGCCGCCGGACCGCCCTGCAGGATGGTCCGCAGGTCCTTGTCCGACTCGCGCAGCGAGCCGGTGAGGTCCGCCAGGCCCTTGGCGAACGTCTGGATGTCCTGCTCGTGGTCCGCCTGGGTCTGGAGCACGGTCTTGCCCGTGTCGAGCAGGGCGATCGTCGCGTCCTTGTTGGCCACGGCGGTGTCCACGAACTGGGTGCCGGAGACCACCATCCGCTGGAGGGGGTCGCCGGTGTCGTGGAACATGTTGCCGAGCTCGGCGATGACGGTGGTGAGCTCGTCCTTGTCCACCGAGTTGACCATCGCGTTCATCTCGGTGAGCAGGTCCTCCTCGCTCTTGGGGAGGCTGCTCTCGTCGCCCTTGATCGTCGTGCCCGCAACGGCGTAGGGGCCCTTGTTGGCAGCGGGTTCGAAGTCGAGGTACTGCTCACCGACGGCCGAGAGGTTGTGGACGTGGATCGTGGAGTCCACCGGGATCTTGGTCTTGTCCTTGATCGCCATGTCCACGCGGATCCCGCTCTGGGTCACGTCGACCTTGGAGACCTTGCCGATCTTGACGCCGCGGTAGGTCACCTCGCTGCCGGTGAACAGGCCACCGGAGTTCGGCAGCGTCGCATGCATGGTGAACCCACGTCCGAGCACCCGGTCGACGATGCCGAGGAAGCTCCCGGCGACGTAGACGATGCCGACGGCGCTGAGCACCACGAAGGCGACCAGCCGGATCTTGATGCCACGAGTCATCCTCCGCCACCTCCCCCGAGCAGCCCGCCGAGTCCGGGGAGGGAACCGCCGCTGCTGTTGCTGTTGTTCTTGCCGGTGACGCCGCTGGCGATGCCGCCGTTGGCCGGAACGCCCGGGATCACCTCGTCCCCGCCGCACAGGATGCTCTTCGGGTGCAGCGCGCAGAGCTTCTTGAGGACGTTGTCGTCGAGCGCCTGGCAGACCGGGTCGAGCGGGGTCGCCGAGCACAGGTTGATCGGGTCGATCAGCGAGTCCTGCGGCGACTTGATGATCTGGTTCAGGTCGATGTTGATGTCGAAGAGCGCGTTGGCGTAGTCACCGCGGGCGATGCCGCCGGCCTCCTTGGGGAACGGGAAGCTGGCCATCAGCGAGAGTCCCTTGGGCAGCGCGTCGCCTGCGTCCGCGAGCCTGGTCAGCGTGGGCTGCAGGTGGCGCAGGCTGGCGACGACGTTGTCCGTGCTGCCCTCCAGGACGCGCGTGCCGACCTTGCCCAGGGCATCGAGCTGGCGCAGCATCTTCATCAGTGCGCTGTGCTGGCGGTTGAGCACGGCCAGGGCCGGGCCCATGGCGTCGATCGCGTCACCGATGGTGTCCTTCTCCTTGACCAGCGTGCTGCTGAGCCGGTCGATGGAGTCCATCGCGGCGATCAGGTCGCCGCGCTGCTCGTCCAGCCCGGCGATCAACCGGTTGAGGTTGCCGAGCAGGTGCCGCGCCTGGTCCTGGCGCCCGTTGAGCATGTTGTTCAGCTCGACGCTGATCGTCTTCAGCTGCCCGATCCCGCCACCACTGAGCACCATCGAGAGGGCGCCGAGCACCTCTTCGACCTCGGGGTTGCGGCCGGTCCGCGAGAGCGGGATGAAGTCGCCGGCCGAGAGCCTCTTGCTGCTGGCCGTGCCCTTCTCCGGCTCCACCAGGGCGATGTACTTCTCACCCAGGAGGCTGGTCTGGCGGACGTCGACCTGGACGTTCTCGGGCAGCTTGATGTCCTTGCGGACCAGGAACTTCACGCGGGCGTGCCAGCCGGAGCGGCGTACCTCGGTGACCTGGCCGACCACGACGTCGTCGACCATCACGGCGGTGCGCGGGACGACGTTGAGGGCGTCGGCGAAGTCGGCGGTCACGATGTAGCCGTCACCCTTGGACACCTTGTTGCCCGGCAGCGGCAGGTCGTAGGCACCGTCGAACTGGCAGCCCGACGCCACAAGCACGGTCACCAACAGACCCACGACGCTCGCGAGCACGCGGCCCGGACCTCGACGGGACCTGCTGGTCAGGTGAAGGGCACTCATGGGTTGCCTGCCTTCAGGGAGCTGAGCAGGCCGTCGAGCGACGTGGCCGGAGTGCTGCTGCCCATCTTGAGCGTGGGCGGGGTGAAGTCGAAGGGGTTGCTGCCCAGCTGGTCGAGCGCCGGCTTGAGGATCGTCTTGAGCAGCTCGCAGGTGAAGTCGGAGTTGGGGATCTTGGCGTTCGCGACGATGCCGCACAGCACGGTGTCGAGCCCGCCGAACGTCGGGCCAGCTGCGAGGCGGGCACCGATGGTGCCGGTCTTCACGTCGAAGGCGACGGCCAGGTTGCCGAGGCCGAGAGCGCCGAGCCGGGCCACCGTGTTCAGCGACTCCTTCTGCTTGGCCAGGACCCCGACGACGTCGGTCAGCTGCTTGACGTCGGTCTGCACGGCGAACTTGTTGTCGTGCACGAACGTGCGCACGATGCCGACGGCCCTGGCGAGCGCTGCCAGGGCCTGCCTCAGGTTGCCCTTCTCGTCGGCGAGCTGGGTGGAGACGGAGGTGAGGTCGCCCATGAAGCTGTCGACGATCTTGTCGTTGGCAGCCAGCGTGTCCGTCAGCTTGCCCATGTTCTTGACCGACTCGAACAGCGATCCGCTGTTGTCGCCGAACGTCTGCACGGCGGCCGAGAGGTTGAGCAGGGTCTCGTTGCCCAGCTTGCCGTTGCCCTGCAGCGCCTTGGTCCCCGCCGTCAGCAGGTCGTCGAGCGCGCCGTTCTTGTTGGCGCCGTTGGGCCCGAGGGCCGTCGTCAGGTCGGAGAGGCTCTGGTAGATCCGGTCCAGCTCGACCGGGGTTCCGGTCTCCTTGAGCGCGATCTTGGCCTTGTCGGGCATCACGGCGCCGCCGGTGTACGCCGGAGCGATCTGCACGAACCGGTCGGCCGTCAGCGTCGGGGTGATGATCGCCGCCTTGGCGTCGGCCGGCAGCTTGTACTCCGAGTCGTACTCCATGGCGACGCGCACGCGGTCGCCCTCGGGCACGACGGCGGTGACGGTGCCGATGCGGACGCCCATCACCCGGAGCTCGGAGCCCTTGTAGATGCTCACGGTCCGGTCGAAGTAGGCACTCACGGTCCGCGTCTGGGGTCCGTCGCGGAAGACGAAGAAGGCGGCCGCCAGGAGGACGAGCGCGACCACGATCACGAGCGGCTTGACGCCGACCTTGCTCACCACGTTCTTCATGTCGTCCTCACCTCTTCCCCGGAGTGAACTCGCTGCTGGCGATACCGAGGAGGTTGGGGACGTAGGCGTCGAACCACGGGCCGCTGCCGACGATGTTGATCAGGATCGACGCGTAGGGGCCGAGGTTCTTCATCGTGGTGTCGAGCTGCTTCTTGCGCGCCTGCAGGAACTTCAGGGCGGTGTGCAGTCTCGGCGAGCGCGGACTTGATCTGGCCCTGGTTGTCGGTGGCCACGCCGCGCAGGGTGACGGCGAGCTTGTTGGCGTTGACCAGCAGGGAGTGGATCGCCTCGCGACGGGCGATCAGCTCCTTGAAGACCAGGTCGCCCTCCTTCATCAAGGTGACGAGGTCACCCCGGCGGTCGGCGAGCAGCTTGGTCACCCGGTCGGCACGGGCGAGCAGCTTCTCGATGCCCTCGTCCCTGCTCGCGATCGACTGGGAGATGCGGGACAGGCCGGTGAAGGTCGCCTGGATGTGCGGGCTGGCCGCGTTCAGGGTGTCGCCCATCGTGGTCAGCGCCTGACCCAGCTTGGCCGTGTCGATGTCCTCGGTGCGGGTGGTCAGCTCGCCGAGCGTCGAGACGATGTCATAGCTGGTGTCGGTGCGGGAGACCGGAATGGTCTCCCCGGCCTTCATCTCGCCGGAGCCCTTGGGGGTGATCTCGAGGTACTTCTCGCCCAGCAGGTTCAGCACCTGCACTCCCGCACGGGACTTGGTGCCGAGGGTGGCGTCCTTGACGTCGAAGTCGACGGTGACGTGGTCACCGGCGATGTGGATGTCGTTGATCCGGCCGACCTTGACGCCGGCGACCTGGACCATGTTGCCCTTGTGCAGGCCGCTCGCGTCCGTCAGCTGGGCGTGGAACTTGGTCGCCCTTGAACCCCGGGAACTTCTGCAGGTTGAAGGCGGCGGCCCCGAGCACCAACAGGGTCACCAGGCTGATGGCTCCCAGCCGGAGGATCTTCGCGTCTGTCCTGCGTGCCATCAGGGATCACACCGCTCGGCCGTGCTGTGGAACGCCAGGCTCGTGTTCAGGCTCTTCTGGACCTGGGCAAGGACCTTCTGGACCGCGCCGTTGCCAGGCAGGTCGGGAAGGATGATCTTGCCGGAGAAGTCGCAGAGGTAGTAGTTGTACCAGGAGCCGTAGGTGCCGGTGCGGGTCTGCCGGGCGAGCATCACGGGCAGCCTCTGGAGCACCTCGTCGAGCACGGCCTGGTTGCTCGGCTTGTTGAGGATCTTCATCATCCGGTTCAGCTGGGCGACGTCGGCCTTGAGGTAGGGGCGGCTCTGGGTCAGCAGGTCGGCCAGATCGGCGGTCAGCGACGACAGGTTCTGCACCGAGGCGCCGATTGCGTGACGGTCGGTGGCCACCTTTCCGAGCCAGTTCTTCAGCTCGATGACGAGGTCACTGAGCTGGTTGTGCCGGTCGTCCACGGTCTTCAACAGCGCCGACAGGTTGTCGATGACGTCGCCGATCAGCTGGTCGCGGTCGGCAAGCGCGTTGGTGAGCGAAGCGGTGTGGCTCATCAGCTGGCCGATCGTCCCGCCCTCACCCTGCAGCACCTTGATCAGGTTCATCGACAGGTCGTTGACCTCGGCGGGCTGCAGCGCCTGGAAGAGTGGCTGGAACCCGTTGAACAGCTCGGTGAGGTTGAGCGCGGGCTGGGTCTGCGTCTTGGGGATCACTCCACCACCAGGAAGCTTGGCGGCGCCGTCTGCGCCCTCACTGAGGGCCAGGTAGCGCGAGCCGACCAGGTTGAGGAACCGGATGTCAGCCCTCGTCGCCCTGGTCATCGGCACTTCGCTCTTGATCTTGAAGGTCACCTCGGCGTCGTTGCGGTCCTTGATCTCGACCTTCTTCACCTCACCGACGGTGACTCCGGCGACACGGACGTCGTCGCCCTTGTTGAGCAGGCTGGCCGAGGTGAAGATCGCCTTGTACTCGGACTGGCTGCCGAACGAGAAGGAGCCCATGATCGCCACCAGCGTCCCGGTGACCACCAGGGAGGCGGCTACGAAGATGCCGAGCTTGATCGCCGACAAGATGGTGACGGTGTTGCGCGAGGCGGCCATCAGTTGTCCGCCTGCCGATCCATGTCGGTGCCGTTCTTCAGGTCGTCGCCACCGATGGGGACCTTCGGGTAGGGCAGGCCGAGGCACCAGGGTCCGTGTCCGGCCTCGCCGTACTCCGGCCGGTCGGCCTTGGTGTACGACGGCCGCTGCTTGGCGTTGAGCGTCATGGTCTGCTCGACGCGGCCGGTGTCGAAGATGTCGTTGAGGTTCTTGGTGTAGCGCGAGGAGCCCTTGAGCAGGCAGGGGAACTCGGGTGAGTAGGTGTCGAGCAGCTTCAGGAGCGGCGGCGCGAGCGCCGACTCACGGATGATGGCCTTCTCGTTCGTCGTGAGCACCCGCGTCGAGGTCTTGGCCAGCCCGGTCACGTCGCTGAAGAAGCCGTGCAGCTGGCTCTCCTTGGTCGTCACCGTTCGCGCGGTCGTGGTGGCGTTCTTCAGAAGCCGGATGAGGTCCGGCGCCGCGATCGCGTAGGTCTTGCTGACGCGCGCCAGCAGCACCAGGTCCTGCTGCAGCGTCGGCAGGTGCACGTTGATGTCGGTCAGGTAGTCGTCCAGCTTCACCAGGGTCTCGCCGAGCTCGTTGCCGCGGCCGCGGAGGGCGGTGGCGAGGGCGTAGAGAGTGGCGCTGAGGTCGGCCGGCCGGATCGAGCGGAGCAACGGAAAGAGGTTGGCCAGGATGGTGGAGAGCTCGACGTTCGTCCGCACGCGCGAGGACGGGATCACGTCACCATCGCTCAACGCCTTGCTCGAGGGTTCGTCTGGGTCGATGAGCTGGACGTACTTCTGGCCGAACAGCGTGGTCGGCAGGATCTCGACCTTGACGTTCTCCGGGATCTTCTTCGCCGACGCCGGGCGAAGGCCGATCTTGATCGAGGCCTCCTTGCCGTCCTGGCTGATGCCGCGGACCTGCCCGACGAGCGCGCCGTGCAGTCTCACGTCGCCGAACTGAGCGAGCTGCAGGCCGGCCCGGTCGGCCTTGACGGTCACCATGGTCACCGACTGGAAGGTCTTGCGGTAGATCGCGATCGAGAAGGCCACCAGGAGCGCCATCACGACGATGAAGACGATGCCGGCGAGCAGCAGGCGACGGTGCTCCGCCTTGGTGTCGTGGGTGATGTTCACGAACATGTGATCACCCGGTGATCCGCACGGTGGTGGTCGAGCCCCAGATGGCGAAGCTCAGGAAGAAGTCGGCGACGACGATCGTCACGATCGAGGTGCGGATCGCCCGGCCGACCGCCGTACCGACCCCGGCCGGTCCACCCGAGGCGGTGTAGCCGTAGTAGCAGTGGATCAAGATGACCGCCACCGCGAGGAACAGCAGCTTGAAGAACGACCAGACCATGTCGATCGGCGGCAGGAACTGCAGGAAGTAGTGGTCGTAGGTGCCCGCCGACTGGCCGTAGATCATCGTGGTGATCAGGCGTGGCGAGAGGTAGGAGGCGGCCAGCGCGACGATGTAGAGCGGGATGACCGCGATGAAGGCCGCGATCATCCGGGTCGTCACCAGGAACGGCAGCGACGGCACCGCCATCACCTCGAGCGCGTCGATCTCCTCGGAGATGCGCATGGCGCCCAGGCGAGCGGTGTAGCCGCAGCCGACGGTCGCGGCCAGGGCGATCGAGGAGACCAGGGGCGCCACCTCGCGGGTGTTGAAGTAGGCCGAGATGAACGCCGTGAACTTCGCGACACCGATCTGGCTCAGCGACGCGTAGCCCTGGATGCCGACCTCGGTGCCGGCGAAGAACGCCATGAACGCGATCACGCCGACGCTGCCCGCGATGACGGAGAGCCCGCCCACACCGAAGGCGACCTCGGCCAGGATGTTGAAGATCTCGCGCCGGTAGCGCTTGATCGCGACGGGCGTCCACGCCAGGGCCCTGATGTAGAAGAGCAGCTGGTCGCCGCGCTGCTCGATGCCCGCTCGGCGTTCGCGGAGGAGCTCCTTCCCGATGTCCCCGAGGGTGGCCACGGCTACAGACCGTCCTGGGGGACGACCTGGAAGTAGACCGCGGTGATGATCGAGTTGAGCGCGAACAGCACCATGAAGGCGATGATCACGGCCTCGTTCACGGCACGGCCGACACCGCTGGGACCGCCGCCGGCCTTGAGACCCTTCCACGCGCCGACGATGGCGGCCATGTAGCCGAAGAGCACGGCCTTGACCATCGAGACGTAGAGGTCCGGCAGGCTGGCCAGCGCGGTGAAGCTGGAGAGGAACGAGCCCGCGTTGCCGCCCTGGACGATGACCGTGAAGAAGTAGCCGCCGCCGATGCCGGCGGCGATGACGAGGCCGTTGATCATCAGCGCGACGAACACGGTGGCCAGCACACGTGGCACGACGAGGCGTTCGATCGGGTCGACGCCGAGAACCTCCATCGCGTCGATCTCTTCACGGATCTTGCGGGCGCCCATGTCGGAGCAGATGGCGGAGCCGGCGGCGCCGGCGATGATCATCGCGGCGGCGATCGGGGCGGCTTCACGCACCACGGCGAGCACGGCGCTGGCGCCGGCGAACGACTGGGCCCCGAGCTGCCCGGTCAGGTTGCCGACCTGGAGCGAGATGACGGCACCGAACGGGATCGAGACGAGGATCGTCGGCATCAGGGTGACGCTGCAGATGAACCAGGCCTGTTCGATGAACTCGCGGGTCTGGAACTTGGTGGTGAAGACAGCCTTGGTGACGTCGACGACCATGGCCGCGATGTCGCCGGGTCCACGGAGGACCGAGGCAGCACTGAAGCCCATCGAACCTCCCTGAAACCCCTGAAACCCCTGAATGGGGCAATCCCCCCGCGGACCACCCCCGCGGCCGCCAAACTTAGAACGTGTTCTCGTTTTCTGCAACAAGGCACACGTGCTTTCGGACCAATCAACGAGTGCGCGGGACGAAAGTCATGTGTGGCGGCGATCACACGGTACGGCTCTAGACTCCGGCGAGTGAGCAAATCGGCGGGAATGCCCAACAGGTGGCCAAGTGGGCTGAACCACCCCTCTCAGCTCCTCCTGCTCGCGCAGCTCGTGGCGGTGCTCGCGTACCCCTTCCTGGACTCCTCGCGGGTGGGTTCGGCCGTCCTCGGGGTGTTCTCGATGGTGGCTGTCGGCCTCGCCCTGGGAGTGGTCCGGAGCACCCCGGCGCTGACCTTCATCGCGGTCGCCCTCGGTGCGCCGGCGCTGCTGATGACCGTGCTCGAGGCGTTCATGCCGGGCGAGACCTGGGTGGTGCTCACCGGTGCGTTGCTGCACGCGCCGTTCTACCTCTACGTCTTCTACGGCACCATCCGCTACGTCTTCCACGACGACCGGGTGACCACCGACGAGCTCTATGCCATCGGCGCTGCGTTCACGGTCCTGGCGTGGGGCTTCGCCTTCCTCTTCGTGGCGGTCGAGATCATCTGGCCCGGCTCGATCGAGCCGCTCACCGGCGGCTCGGGCCGCTTCTTCGACCTGCTCTTCTTCTCGTTCACCAACCTGACCAGCGTGGGCCTCTCCGACATCCTGCCCACGGGCAGCCATGCCCGGTCGGTGGTGATGGTCGAGCAGGTCGCCGGTGTGCTGTACGTCGCGATGGTCATCTCGCGCCTGGTCGCGATGACGGTGCGCGACAAGCGCTGAGCGCCTCTCTGCCGGTCAGCTCCTGGTCACTGAGGATGGGTCGCCCGGGGCCTGGTCGTCGAGGGGCGGGTCGTCGAGTGGCGGGTCGTCGAGGGGCGGGTCGAGCTCGTCGGGGTAGTCGAACCCGCCGCGCTCACGGATCAGTGCGCGTGTCCGCCGGCGGTAGCGGACGATCTGGACGATGCCGAGGGCCCAGAGGAGGTACTGGACGCTCATCGCCCACCTGAAAGCGGACGCCGGGTAGTCCGAACCGCCGCCGGGGGTGCGCCAGTCCAGCACCACGCCGATCGCGACCACCAGGAACAGCGTCGCGTAGAAGCCGGCCTGGTTGATGATCCCTGTCGCGCTGGCGAGGCGGTGCGACGGGTTGGAGGTGCGGCCGACGTCGAACCCGATGACGGAAGCCGGACCTCCGGCCCCGACGACCACGGCCAGCAGCATCAGCAGGCCCAGGGGTGCGTCACCCGGCCAGGCCAGCACGACCGTCCAGACGGTGACGATCGCCCCGACGATGGTCAGCACGAGGGTGGAGCGGTGCCACGGGTGCGCGCCCACCAGCCAGCCGAAGACCGGGCCGCAGCAGATGATCGAGACGACGATCAGGGTGAGCAGCAGCCCCGCCGTCGAGCTCGACCGCCCCTCGCCGCGCACGAAGAACGGGAAGCCCCAGAGCAGGCTCAGGGTGGTGGCGCTGAACTGGCTGGTGAAGTGCATCCAGAAGCCGAGGCGCGTGCCCGGCTGGGCCCAGGACGCCGTCAGGCTCTCCCGGATCGCGCTCATCGACAGCCGCGGCCCACGCAGGTTGCGGCCGTCCGGGGCGTCGTGCAGGACCAGGAGGACCGCCACCACGAGGACCAACCCCAGGCTCGCAGCCCCCAGATAGGCGCGGGTCCAGCCGAGGTGTCCGAGGGCCCACGTCATCGGCACGGCAGCCGCGATGGCACCGATCTGGCCCAGGACGCCGGTCAGCTGGGTGACCAGGGGAATCCGTCGTCCCGGGAACCAGGAGCTGACCAGCCGCAGGACGCAGATGAAGGTCATGGCGTCGCCGACCCCGACGAACGCCCGGGCGACGAGGGCAAGCGCGTAGTTGTCGGTGAAGGCGAACCCGGCCTGCCCCATCGTCATCAGCACCAGGCCGACGAGGAGCACGCTGCGGGAACCGAACCGGTCGACCAGCAGGCCGACGGGGATCTGCATGCCCGCGTAGACGAGCAGCTGCAGCATGGTGAAGGTGGCCAGCTGGGTGGCGGAGATGTCGAAGCGCTCGGTCGCCACCAACCCGGCGACGCCCAGCGAGGAGCGGTGGAAGACGGCCAGGATGTAGACCAGCAGCCCGACGAACCAGACGGACCACGGCCCTCGAAGCGTTCGCCCGGTCGTCGATGTCACTTCCGGGATTTTACGGTCCTCAGTCGAGGCAGAACTCGTTGCCCTCGGGATCCTGCATCACGATGTGTCCGAAGCCGAGCCCGGGTTCGGGCTCGAACCGCTGCAACCGGCTGCCACCGAGGGCGACCAGCCGCTCGGCCTCGGTCTCCAGGGCCGTCATCCGTTCCTCGTTCTCGAGGCCGGGAGCCGCCCGGACGTCCAGGTGGACGCGGTTCTTGGCGGTCTTGCCCTCGGGGACCTGCTGGAAGAACAGGCGCGGACCGTCGCCGTCGACGGGCAGGGCCGCAGAGCGGGTGTTGCGCTGGTCGGGCGGCACGCCGATGTTCTCCAGGAACGCGTCCCAGGTCTCGAACCCCGGCGGTGGCGGCTGCAGCTGGTAGCCGAGGACCTCGGCCCAGAAACGGCACAGCGCGTCAGGGTCGGCGCAGTCGAAGGTGATCTGGATCTCTCGGGTCACGCCTGGGCTCACTTCTGGGCTCACTTCTGGGCTCACTTGGTCGCCTCCATCATCTGGCGGAGCTCCTTCTTCAGCTCCGATATCTCGTCACGCAGCCGGGCAGCCAGCTCGAACTGGAGCTCGGCCGCCGCGTGGCGCATCTGCTCGGACAGCTGCTGCACCAGCTCGGCGAGGTCGCTCGAGGGGATCCCAGCCGTGTCGGGCAGGCGATCGTGCATCTTGGAAAGACCTGGCACCGGGGCCTTCTTGCTCTTGTCACCCCGAGCGCCGGTGCCCTGCCAGGTCTGGAGCAGCTCCTGGGTGTTCTCGTCCTCGCGGGCCAGCATGTCGGTGATGTCGGCGATCTTCTTGCGCAGCGGCTGCGGGTCGACACCCTTCTCGAGGTTGTAGGCGACCTGCTTCGCACGACGTCGGTTGGTCTCGTCGATGGCCAGCTCCATCGAGGGCGTCATCCGGTCGGCGTACATCACGACCTGGCCGGAGACGTTGCGGGCCGCGCGACCGATCGTCTGGATCAGCGACTTGTCGGAGCGGAGGAAGCCCTCCTTGTCGGCGTCGAGGATGGCGACGAGCGACACCTCGGGAAGGTCGAGACCCTCACGGAGCAGGTTGATGCCGACGAGCACGTCGTACTCCCCCAGCCGGAGCTCGCGCAGCAGCTCGATGCGCCGCAGGGTGTCGACCTCGGAGTGCAGGTAACGCGTGCGGACGCCGTTCTCGAGCAGGTAGTCGGTGAGGTCCTCCGACATCTTCTTCGTGAGCGTGGTGACGAGCACGCGCTCGTTGCGCTCCACCCGCAGGCCGATCTCGTGCATCAGGTCGTCGATCTGGCCCTTGGTCGAGCGCACGACGACCTCGGGGTCGATCAGGCCGGTCGGGCGGATGATCTGCTCGACGACGTTGTCGATGCCGCCACCCTTGCTGATCTCGTACTTGCCCGGCGTCGCGGAGAGGTAGATCGTCTGTCCGATGCGGTCGACGAACTCCTCCCACCGGAGCGGGCGGTTGTCCATCGCGCTGGGCAGCCGGAAGCCGTGGTCGACCAGGTTGCGCTTGCGCGACATGTCGCCTTCGTACATCCCGCCGATCTGCGGCACGGCGACGTGGGACTCGTCGACGACGAGCACGAAGTCCTCGGGGAAGTAGTCGAGCAGGCAGTTGGGCGCGCTCCCCCGGCTGCGGCCGTCGATGTGCATCGAGTAGTTCTCGATGCCCGAGCAGGAACCGACCTGGCGCATCATCTCCACGTCGTAGGTGGTGCGCATGCGCAGCCGCTGGGCCTCCAGCAGCTTGCCCTGCTTCTCGAACGCGGCGAGCTGGTCCTCCAGCTCCGCCTCGATGCCGGCGATGGCGCGTTCCATCCGCTGGGGTCCGCGCGACGTAGTGGGTCGCCGGGAAGACGTAGAGCTCCTTGTCCTCGGTGATGATCTCGCCGGTGACCGGGTGGAGCGTCATCATCCGCTCGATCTCGTCGCCGAAGAACTCCACCCGGACGGCGTGCTCCTCGTAGACCGGGAAGATCTCGAGGGTGTCGCCCCGCACCCGGAAGGTGCCGCGGGTGAAGGAGAGGTCGTTGCGGGTGTACTGGATCTCGACGAGCCGGCGCAGCACCCCGTCGCGGTCCATCTCCTGGCCGACCTTGAGCCGGAGCATCCGGTCGACGTACTCCTGGGGGGTGCCGAGGCCGTAGATGCACGAGACGGTCGAGACCACGATCACGTCGCGGCGGGTGAGCAGCGAGTTGGTCGCGGAGTGCCGCAGCCGCTCGACCTCCTCGTTGATCGAGGAGTCCTTCTCGATGTAGGTGTCCGTCTGCGGGACGTAGGCCTCGGGCTGGTAGTAGTCGTAGTAGGAGACGAAGTACTCGACCGCGTTGTCCGGGAAGAGCATCCGGAGCTCGTTGGCGAACTGGGCAGCCAGGGTCTTGTTGGGCTGCATCACCAGGATCGGCCGCTGCAGCTGCTCGGCCACCCAGGCGACCGTGGCCGTCTTGCCGGTGCCGGTCGCGCCGAGCAGGACGACATCCTTCTCGCCGCCCTGGATCCGCTTGGTGATCTCCGCGATCGCGGTCGGCTGGTCGCCGGAGGGGACGTAGTCGGACTGCACGTCGAAGGGCGCCACCCGGCGCTCGAGATCGGTGACTGGACGCATGTTTCCAGCGTACGGGTGACCACTGACAACCAGGATCGAGTAGCAACCAAGGAGGCCCCGAGGCCCGGGTGGTTGGATGGGCCCCGTGCAAGCCCGCCACCCACTCATCAACATGCGCCACCCCGTGGCACAGGTGGTACGCCGGACGCTGCTGACCATCTTCGGCATCCCGATGCTGGTCGCGATCGCGATGAGCCTGGTCGACTCCTACCGCCGTCGCGGCAAGAAGCCCAAGCCGTTCCCGACGCGGACCGCCCAGGAGACGCCGGTCGGCGAGGGCACGGTGACGACGTACAGCTTCGGGCAGGACCTGTACGACGACATGCTCGCCGCGATCGAGGGGGCCCAGAAGCAGGTCCTGTTCGAGACCTACATCTGGAAGGGCGACGCCGTCGGGCAGCGCTTCAAGAAGGCGATCATCGACGCGGCGGACCGGGGCGTGGAGGTCCGCGTCATCTACGACTCGTTCGCCAACATCGTCGTGCGGCCGCCGTTCAAGCACTTCCCCGACAACGTGAAGGTGCTGGCCTTCCCCGTCTACTCCGCCGGGTGGCGCTTCTTCGACCTGCGCCGCTACGGCCGCGACCACCGCAAGATCCTGGTCGTCGACGACAAGGTCGGCTTCGTGGGCGGCTACAACATCGGCTCGCCGTACGCCACCGAGTGGCGTGACACGCACTGCCGGATCACCGGCCCCGGCGTCTGGGACCTGGCGCGCGCCTTCGCCGACTTCTGGAACCTCCACCGGAACAAGCGCTTCCGGCGCAGCGAGCCCCCGATGCTGCTCTCGACGGCCTCCACCTGGGAGCCGCGCATCCGGGTGCACCGGAACGTGCCGCGGCTGTGGATGTTCCCGATCCGCAACATGTACCTCGAGGCGATCAACCGCGCCCAGCGCAACATCTGGATGACGCACGCCTACTTCATCCCCGACGAGAGCTTCGTGGACGCGCTGGTCGGGGCGGCGAGCCGCGGGGTCGACGTACGCCTGCTGCTCCCCGCGAAGTCGAACCACATCGTCGCGGACTGGATCTCCCGCGGCTACTTCCGGCGGATGCTGGACGCCAGGATCAAGATCCACCGCTTCCGCGACGCGATGGTGCACGCCAAGACGGCGACGATCGACGGCAACTGGACCACGATCGGCACCGCGAACGTCGACCGGCTGAGCATGAGCGGCAACTACGAGATCAACGTCGAGATCATCGACGCGTCGCTCGCCGAGGAGATGGAGCGCATCTTCGAGACCGACCTGACCAACACCCTCCCGCTGACCCTGGCGGAGTGGGACGCCCGAGACGTCTACAGCCGGTTCACCGAGATGATCCTCAAGCCGCTGCGGCCGTTGCTGTAGGGCTGGGCTGGCTTGGGGCTGGGCTGGCTGGGGCTGGGCGGCGGGCTGGCGGCTGTGGCTGGCTGGGGCTGGGCTGGCTTTGGACATGCGAATGTCGCTTGGGACGCGTGGTGCCACACCGGGCACTCGACTCACATTCGCATGTTCGAGCCGGCCTCGACCCGGCCGCCGACATGCGAATGTCGCTCGAGGGACGGTGAACGCTCCACCAGCCCCACGCCTCACATTCGCATGTCGAGCGCCCCCACCCAACCCCGCCACCCGCCCCCCCGGCTTGTCCTCGACCGCCGGACGGCGAATACTGGCTCGCGAGCGTGAATTCCCGCACTGATCCCGTTGCCGGAGGGCCACATGACGACTGAAACCGCCGCACCTGCAAGCCTCGTCGGTGGGCCGGAGCTGCCCCAGGAGCGGCGGCTGGTCACCGAGATCCCGGGGCCCCGGTCGCGCGAGCTGCAGGAGCGTCGTACTGCCGCGGTCGCCTCCGGCGTGGGCAGCGTGCTCCCGGTCTACGTCGCTGCTGCGGGCGGCGGCGTGATCGTCGACGTCGACGGCAACTCGCTGATCGACCTGGCGAGCGGCATCGCCGTCACCAGCGTCGGCAACAGCGCCCCCGAGGTCGTACGACGGGTGACCGAGCAGGTCGCGGCCTTCACCCACACCTGCTTCATGGTCGCGCCGTACGAGGGGTACGTCGAGGTCTGCGAGGCGCTCGCCCGGCTCACTCCCGGCGACCACGCCAAGAAGACGGCGCTGTTCAACTCCGGCGCCGAGGCCGTCGAGAACGCCGTCAAGATCGCCCGGGTGCACACGGGCCGCGACGCCGTCGTGGTGTTCGACCACGCCTACCACGGCCGCACCAACCTGACGATGGCGATGACCTCCAAGAACATGCCCTACAAGCACGGCTTCGGGCCGTTCGCCGGCGAGGTCTACCGCGCCCCGATGTCCTACCCGTTCCGCGAGCCTGTGGAGATCTCCGGCGCGCAAGCGGCTGCGCGCGCGATCGACGTGATCGAGAAGCAGGTCGGCGCGGACAACCTCGCATGCGTGGTGATCGAGCCGGTGCTCGGCGAGGGCGGTTTCGTCGTACCCGCGGAGGGGTTCCTGCCCGCCATCGCCCAGTGGTGCACCGACAACGGCGTCGTCTTCGTCGCCGACGAGATCCAGTCGGGCATGTGCCGCACGGGCGCCTGGTTCGCCTGCGACCACGAGGGCGTCGTACCCGACCTCGTCACCGTCGCCAAGGGCATGGCCGGCGGCCTGCCGCTCGCAGGTGTCGTCGGTCGCGCCGAGATCATGGACGCGCCGCACGGCGGCGGCCTCGGCGGGACGTACGGCGGCAACCCGGTCGCCTGCGCGGCGGCCCTGGGCGCCATCGCGACCATGGAGCAGCTCGACCTCCCCGCCGCAGCGCGCCGGATCGAGCAGACCATGCGCACGCGCCTGGGTGCGCTCGCCGAGAAGTTCCCGGCCATCGGGGACGTCCGCGGCCGTGGCGCGATGATGGCGGTCGAGCTGGTGAAGCCCGGGACCACCGAGCCCGACGCCGCGATTGCCGGCAAGATCAGCGCCGCCTGCCACCAGGCCGGCGTGCTCACCCTGACGTGCGGCACCTACGGCAACGTGCTCCGCTTCCTGCCGTCGCTCGTGATGCCCGAGCACCTGCTCGACGAGGCCCTCGACGTGATCGAGGAGGTCGTGCTCGGCCTGGCCTGAGCCAGGACTCAGCCGACCGAGGTGATCCGGCGCAGGAACCGGCGGGTGCGCTCCTCCTGGGGGTCGGAGATGACGTCACTCCCCCCGCGCTCGGCCACGACTCCCTCGTCGAGGAAGAGCACCTGGTCGGCGACGTCGGCCGCGAAGCGGATCTCGTGGGTGACGATCACGAGCGTCCACCCCTCCTGAGCCAGGTCCTTGATCACACCGAGCACCTCGCCGACCAGCTCCGGGTCGAGCGCCGAGGTCGGCTCGTCGAGCAGGACCACCTGGGGCTTGAGAGCGAGTGCGCGCGCGATGCCGACGCGTTGCTGCTGGCCGCCGGAGAGCTGGCTCGGGTAGATGTCCGCGCGTCCGGTCAGACCCACCTGCTCGAGCAGGACACGGGCATCGGCCACGGCCTCGTCGTGCGACTTGCCCTGGACCTGCACCGGGCCCTCGATCACGTTCTCGCAGCGCGGTCTTGTGGGGGAACAGGTTGTGCGCCTGGAAGACCATGCCGCTGCGAGCGCGCAGTGCGCGCATCTGGCGCGCTCGCTCACCCTTGTCGCTGGGCAGCTCGGAGAAGTCGACGGACGCGTCGGCGATCCGCACGGTGCCGGCGTCGGGCGTCTCCAGCACGTTCAGCGAGCGCAGCACCGTGGTCTTGCCCGACCCGGACGGGCCCAGCAGGGCGGTGACCGTGCCTTCGTCGGCGGTGAAGTCCACACCCTTCAGGACCGTGTTCTCGCCGAACGCCTTGGTCAGCCCGGACACCTCGATCAGCGCGGGTCCATCTGTGGGGGTGTTCATGCGACGTACCTCCCCAGGCGTCGTTCCAGCGGTGGTTGCGCTCGGCCGACCAGGAAGCAGATCACCCAGTAGTAGAGGGCCGCGAAGGCATAGAGGAGGAGGTACTGCCCGCTCACCGACGCGGCAACGGTGGCCTCACGCAGCAGCTCCGGCACCAGCACGACCGAGGCCAGCGAGGTGTCCTTGATCAGCGAGAGCAGCTCGTTGGACAGCGGCGGTACGGCGATCCGCGCGGCCTGCGGCAGCACGATCCGGCGCATCGTCTGCGGGTAGTCCATCCCGATCGTGGTCGCCGCCTCGAACTGACCCCGTGGCACCGAGAGGATCGATGCCCGGATCGTCTCCGCGGCGTACCCGCCGACGTTGAGGCTGAGCGCCAGGCACGCGGCGACGTAGCTGTTCAGCTTGATCCCCACCTCGGGCAGTCCGTAGAAGACGACGAACAGCTGCACCAGCAGCGGCGTGCCGCGGATGATGGAGATGTAGACCCGGGCCGGCCAGTCGAGCAGCTTCGACTTCGACAACCGCGCCAGGGCGGCAGCGAGGCCGAGCGCCAGGCCGACCACGAAGGAGATCGCCGTCAGCGGGATCGTGCCCCGGATGAGACCACGCAGCATCGGCCAGGCCTCGTGCGCGTAGCACCTCCCACTGGCTGCGCTGGGTGTCCGACCCCTTCACCGACACGTCGCCGGACTTCTCCACCGTCACGTCGGCCTTGAAGTACTTCTCCGAGATCTTCTTCAGCGTCCCGTCGGCCCGCAGCTCGGAGAGCGCCTTGTCCGACTGCTGCTGCAGGGTCGTGTCGGTCTTGCGGAAGGTGAGGGCCTGCTTGCCGATGTCCGATCCCGCATCGCCGGCGATCTTGACCTTCTTCGATCCCGTGGAGGCCAGGTAGTCGAGCACCGCGATGTTGTCGTTGACGACGGCGTCGACACGGCCCTGGTCCAGCAGCGCCGCGGCCTGCGCGAACTGCTCGACGTTCTCGACCTTGGCACCGGCGCCCTTCGCGACCTCGTACCAGTTGCTGGTCGCCGACTGCGCGGTCGTCTTCCCCTTCAGGTCCTCGAGGCTCTTGATGTCCTTGTTGTCGGCCGCCGTGACGATGACGCCGTGGCTGTAGGTGTACGGCGTGCTGAACAGGTAGCGAGCCTGCCGCTCGGGGTTGATGGTGATCTGGTTGGCGATCACGTCGATCCGCTTGGAGTCCAGCGCCGCGAAGATCGCGTCGAACTGCGACTGCACGAACTTCAGCTGCCAGCCGGCCTTCTTCGCGACGGCCTTGATCACCTCGATGTCGTAGCCGGTGAGCTCGTTGGTCCGCGGGTCGGTGTAGGTGAACGGCGGGTAGGTGCCCTCGGTCCCGACCCGGACCACCCGCGCGTCCCCGTCGGCGGCGCTCGCTGCCTGGGCCGGACTGGGCGTGAGTACACCGAGCAGCACGACCGGCACGAGGACCAGCAGGCCGAACCAGCGTGACGCCGTGCTGCCGTGCTTCTTTAACTCCACCGGATCACTATAGATTGGTGGCCGGGTCGTTCTCCGTGGGACCCGCGGGTTGGACGGGACCTTCGTGCTCCTCCTGCGAGGACACCATCGCGCCACCGCTGCGCGGCCCCGGCACGTCGGGCGGAAGCTCGCTCGACGCGGGGTCCTCGGCAGGCGCCGCACGCTCGGTGCGGACGGGTCGCTTCTTCGGGAAGGTCCCGGCGATGATCATCTGCCACGTCCTTCCAGTAGCGGCCCCGCGGGATCGTGGCTGATCCCGATTTTACGAGCCGGCAGCCTCGAGAGGGCCTCCAGACACACCCGGTCGGCGAGGCAGGCGATGTCCGGCCCGAACTGGGCGCCGTACCTGGTCACTGTGTCGGCTGGTCCTCTCGCTTTTTGGCCCCACGGGCTGCCGTAGTCGGTGAGCAGGTCGAGGAAGGGAACGGCGTCGAACGCCTCGGGGCCGAGCACGCCCTTGCCCGACCACTCGCCCTTCGCGATAGCTCGAGCGCCACGACGGGGTTGACGGCGGTCTGCCAGACCACGCACTGGTGGCCGTACTCGCGCATCGTCCACTCGTTGTCGACCACGTGATAGAGGTACGTCGCCCGCGGCTCGCCGTCCTTGCCCGTGCCGGTGACGAACAGCCCGGCACAGGTCTTGCCCGTCATCCGCTCCCCCACGCTGGCCGGGTCCGGGAGGACGGCCGCGACGACATCGCGAGGACTGACCTCCACGCCCTTCACACGCACCTTCTCCGTGCTGTCGAGGCCGAGCGTGTGCAGCACCTTGAGGATGTTGATGAACTCGTCGCCGAGGCCGTACTTGAACGTCACCCGCCGGCAGTCCACCCAGCGCGGCATCAGCAGCACCTCTTCGTGCTCGACGTTCACGCACTCCACCGGCCCGATGCCCTCCGGGAACTCGAAGACCTCCGGCTCGCTGAACGGCGGGGTGGTGAACCAGCCCCGGCCCTCCTCCCAGATGACGGGCGGGTTGAGGCACTCCTCGATCGTGGTCCACATGGAGAACGACGGGGCGAAGATCTCGTTGCCGTCGTCGTCCTTCACCACGAGGTTGGCCCCGTCGCGCGTGCCGAGCTCGTCGATCTCGGAGAACAGGTGGTCGGCGGCGTACCGCGCGAACACGTCGGAGAGTCCCGGCTCCACGCCGATCCCGACCAGGGCCAGTCGCCCCGCCTGCTCCCACTCGTCCGCCTTGGCGAACTGCTCGTCGCCGAGCTTCACGCCGCACTCGTCGTACGGCGTGCTGGGGTGCGGCTTGGACAGCGACATCGCCATGTCGAGGTAGTCGGCGCCTGCGGCGAACGCGCCGTCGAAGATCGGCATGTCGAAGACCGGGTCGACCGCGTTCATCACGTGCGTGATCTCGTGCTCGCGGACCAGCGCCTCGACGGACGCCGCGTCGGAGGCGTCGATCTGCGCGGCCACGAAGCGATCGTCGCTCCAGCGCATCGACTGCCTTGCGTGACCGGGCCTCGTCGTAGTCCGCGACGACGCAGCGCTCGAAGAAGTCACGTCGCGCAGCGATCGCGGTGAACGCGGAACCGACGCCGCCGGCGCCGACCAGAAGAATTCGCATGGAGCTCATCACTCCCCGATGTAGGACATCACGTGCTTGATCCGGGTGTAGTCCTCGAGCCCGTACATCGACAGGTCCTTGCCGTAGCCGGAGTGCTTGAAGCCGCCGTGGGGCATCTCGGAGACGAACGGGATGTGGGTGTTGATCCAGACGGCGCCGAAGTCCAGCAGCCGCGACATCCGCATCGCGCGGCCGTGGTCCCTGGTCCAGACGCTGGAGGCGAGACCGTAGGGGACACCGTTGGCGAACCGGAGCGCCTCGGCCTCGTCGCTGAACTTCTGCACGGTGATCACCGGTCCGAAGATCTCGGTCTGGATCTGCTCGTCGTCCTGCTGCAGGCCGGAGAGCACCGTGGGTGTGTAGAAGTAGCCCTTCTCGCCCTGGCGCGTGCCGCCGGTCTCGACGGTGGCGTGGTCCGGCAACCGGTCGACCATCCCGCTCACGCGCGTGAGCTGGTCGCTGTTGTTCAGCGGTCCGTAGAGCACATCCTCGTCGTCGGGCATGCCGGTCCTGGTCCCCTTGGCGGCGTCGGTCAGCGCAGCCACGAAGTCGTCGTACACACCGGGGCCGGCGAGCACGCGGGTCGCGGCGGTGCAGTCCTGGCCGGCGTTGAAGTACCCCGCCTCCGCGATGCCGGCAGCAGCCTTCTCGATGTCAGCGTCGTCGAAGACGATCACCGGTGCCTTGCCGCCGAGCTCGAGGTGCACCTTCTTCAGGTCAGACGCGGCGGACCTGGCGACCTCCATGCCGGCCCGTACGGATCCGGTGATGGCGACCATCTGCGGCACCGGGTGCTCGACGAGCGCGCGGCCGGTGTCGCGGTCGCCGCAGACCACGTTGAACACGCCCGGCGGCAGGAACTCCTGGCACAGCTCGGCGAACAGGGTGGTCGACGCCGGCGTGGTGTCGCTCGGCTTGAGCACGACGGTGTTGCCCGCGGCGAGGGCCGGAGCGACCTTCCAGATCATCATCAGCAGCGGGTAGTTCCAGGGCGTCACCTGTCCGACGACGCCGATCGGCTCCCGGCGTACGAACGAGGTGTGGTCCTCCATGTACTCGCCCGCGGACCGGCCCTCGAGCACGCGGCTGGCCCCGGCGAAGAACCTGAAGTGGTCGGAGGCGTAGGGCATCTCCTCCGACATGGTCAGGCCGAGCGGCTTGCCGGTGTCCTTGCACTCGACCGCGTTGATCTCCTCGACCCGCTCGTCCACGGCCTCGGCGATCTTGAGCAGTGCGGAAGCCCGGTCACGCGGCGTGATCCGGCCCCACTCCTCGAACGCCTTCTCGGCCGCGCCGTACGCCCGGTCGAGGTCCTCCTGGCCCGACATCGGGGCCGACGCGTAGACCTCTCCGGTCGTGGGGTCGATGACGTCGTAGGTCTCCCCCGACGCCGCGTCGACGAGCTCTCCGTCGACGACATTGCGGAACCTGGTGTCAGCCATGCCGCGAGCGTAGTCATCCCACAACGGAATCGGTAGGCCTACGCCCCAGCAACCAACGATTCCATCGAAGTTCGCCACGCCTTACCCCTGAATCGTTTGCCAGTGCCCCGTCCGGCGGGGCAGACTGGGGTTTTCCCGATGATGAACACCGAGGTGCTCCGAACATGACCGAACCCAGCAACGACGAGGCACGCCAGCGCGCAGCCAAGGACCACCTCTGGATGCACTTCACCCGGCACTCGTCGTACGACACCCATGACGTGCAGACGATCGTGCGCGGCGACGGCGTCCACATCTGGGACTCCAAGGGCAACCGCTACCTCGACGGGCTCGCGGGCCTGTTCGTGGTGCAGGCCGGCCACGGCCGCACCGAGCTCGCCGAGGCCGCCGCCAAGCAGGCTGCCGAGCTCGCCTTCTTCCCGCTCTGGTCCTACGCGCACCCCGGTGCCATCGACCTGGCCGAGCGCGTCGCCGGCTACGCCCCCGGTGACCTGAACCGCGTCTTCTTCACCACCGGTGGTGGCGAGGCCGTCGAGTCCGCGTGGAAGCTGGCCAAGCAGTACTTCAAGCTGACCGGCAAGCCGACCAAGCACAAGGTGATCAGCCGCGCCATCGCCTACCACGGCACGCCGCAGGGCGCGCTGTCGATCACCGGGCTGCCCGGCATGAAGGCACCGTTCGAGCCGCTGGTGCCCTCGACGTTCCGCGTGCCGAACACGAACTTCTACCGCGCGCCGGAGCAGTTCCAGACCGGCGCCGAGGACGACGAGTACAAGTTCGGCCAGTGGGCCGCCAACCGCATCGCCGAGGCCATCGAGTTCGAGGGTCCCGACACGGTTGCGGCCGTCTTCCTGGAGCCGGTGCAGAACTCCGGCGGCTGCTTCCCGCCGCCCCCCGGCTACTTCGAGCGGGTCCGCGAGATCTGCGACGAGTACGACGTGCTGCTGGTCTCCGACGAGGTCATCTGTGCCTTCGGCCGGCTCGGCCACATGTTCGCCGCGTCGCGCTACAACTACCAGCCGGACATCATCACCTGCGCCAAGGGACTCACCTCGGGCTACTCGCCGCTGGGCGCCATGGTGGCCACGGACCGGCTGTTCGAGCCCTTCTCCAAGGGCGACAACTCCTTCGCCCACGGCTACACCTTCGGCGGCCACCCCGTCTCCACCGCGGTCGCGATGGCGAACCTCGACATCTTCGAGCGCGAGCAGCTCAACGAGCACGTGCTCGCCACCGAGGGCGACTTCCGGGCCACCCTGGAGAAGCTCAACGACCTCCCGATCGTCGGCGACATCCGCGGGGCCGGGTTCTTCTACGGCATCGAGCTCGTCAAGGACAAGGCGACCAAGGAGACCTTCGACGACGACGAGTGCGAGCGCCTGCTGCGTGGCTTCCTCTCCGGTGCGCTGTACGAGGCCGGTCTCTACTGCCGCGCCGACGACCGGGGAGACCCGGTCATCCAGCTCGCCCCGCCGCTGGTCGCCGACCAGGCGAACTTCGACGAGATCGAGTCGATCCTCCGCGACGTACTGACGCGGGCCTGGGACCAGCTCTGACGTAGCCGTTCCCAGCGACCCTGGGATCGGAGATGCGGTGGATCTCGAGTCACCAGGTGACTCAAGATCCACCCCATCGCAAGGACCGCCGGCGAGTAGGATGCACCCGCATGACCGGGGTGCTCGAGACCGCGACGACGCGCACCTCGGTCGTGCTCGCCACCCTGGTGGGCGCGCTGGTCGCTCTCCTGCTTCCGTCGCTGCTGACGACGGCCTCACACGCGGCAGGGTCGGTCACGATCGCCCTGCTGGTGCTGGCGATCGGCGCGCTGGTCCACGCGAGCCTGCGGCGCGTCGCTCTCGCGGCCCGCACGAGGACCTCGGGCACTCCGACCCGCGACGACTCACCGCCCGTGCTGGCCGACCGGGCCACCGACCCCGTCCACCACCCGCTCCGACCTCGCGCTCCTGGACTCGCCTGACCCTCGCCCCCGCGAGACACGGCCCGTTCATCCCCCCAACTCCAGGAGCACCTTCATGTCACTTCTCGATCCGATTTCGCATGCCCTCGCGGCACTTCTCGCTGCCGCCCACTCCACTCTCACGTCACTCGGCGCCGATCCCACTTCGGGTGGCACGTGGGTGCTCTGCATCGCGGCCGTCGTCATGGTGGTCAGGCTCGCCCTGTTGCCATTGGCGATCCGCAGCGTCCGTCACGTCCATGCCGCTGCCCGAGCACGGCCGCAGCTGAACGAGCTGACCAAGCGCTACCGCAACCGCAGGGATCCGGAGAGCCTGCGCGCGTTCAGGGACGAGCGTCGCCGCATCGCCGCGGAGCACAGCATGTCCCGCTACGCCGTTCTGCCTCTGCTCGTCCAGCTGCCGATCTGGTTGGCGCTCTACCACCTGGTGGCCAACGCAGCGGCCGGCCTCCCGGTCGGCGCGATGGACGTAGGGCTGGCAGCGTCCCTGGGCGCAGCCACGCTGCTGGGCGTTCCGCTGGCGGAGCATGGCTACCTGTCAGGCGGTTGGGCCCAGTTCGCTGTCGTCGCCGGCCTCGCGGGTACGGCGGCGGTCCTCTCGTTCGTCACGCAGAGGTTCCTGGTGGCACCGAACACCGTGCTGACCGATCTCCCCGAGGTGATGGTGAGAACCCAGCAGCTGATGCCGTTGATCTCGGCGATCGGCCTGATCGTGGCCGGCGGGGTCGTCCCGGTGGCCCTGCTCGTCTACTGGACCTGCAACGGCGTCTGGACGCTCGGCCAGTCGGCGGTGGTGTGGCACTGGCTCCCCACCCCCGGATCGCCCGCGGCGGCGCGGGTCGGTTGAGTTCTCCGGTCGGCGTACGGAGGTGGCCGTGGTTTGATCACACGTTCCAACAACGCAGCGGCGAGACACCGGTGGACACAAGCCACCACCCGGCCCACGGCTATCCGCCGATCTGGAGTCAGTGACTGCCTCGCCAGGTTTCGACAAGCTCAACCGGCGGTGGTTGCGTCGCTGCTCGACCAGCGGGGGTCAGGAGTCGAAGCCGAAGCCGAGGCGGTCCATGGCCTTGAGCCAGGTGTTCTCCTTGCCGCCGTTGGCGTCTGCCTTGGCGAGGGACTTGCGGGTCGCCTCGATGCCGACCCAGCGGAAGGGCTCGGGTGGGAACGGGATCGGCTTCTTGCGGACCATCTCCAGCCTGGTGCGCGGGGTGTCCTCGCCGGCCAGCAGGTCGAGGAGCACGTCGCCCGCGAACCGGGTCGCGCCGACGCCCAGTCCCGTGAAGCCGAGCGCGTAGCCGACGCGCCCGCCGAGCGCGGTGCCGTAGAACGCGGCGAACCGGGTGCAGGTGTCGATGACGCCGCCCCAGGCATGGCTGAAGCCGAGGCCGGAGAGCTGCGGGAAGGTCGTGAAGAAGTTGCGCGCGAGCGCCTCGAAGGTCTCCTGCCGCTGGTCGTACTCGCCCTTCACACCGCTGGCGAAGTGGTAGATCGCGTCGTACCCGCCCCACAGGATGCGACCGTCCCGGGTGGTGCGGAAGTAGTGGAACTGGTTGCCGAGGTCGGAGATGCCCTCGCGCCCACGCCAGCCGATGGCATCCCGCTGCGCTGCAGTGAGCGGCTCGGTCATCAGCGCGTAGTCGTAGACCGGGACGGTCATCAAGCGGAGCCGACGCAGCAGGGGCGGGTACGCGTTGGTGGCGAGTACGACGTGCTTGGCCAGCACCGGACCGATCGCCGTCTCGACCGTCACTCCCCCACCGGAACGCGCGATCCCGGTCACCGGCGTCTGCTCGGCGATCCGGACCCCCACGGACAGGCACGCGGCCCGCAGTCCCCAGACCAGGCGAGCCGGCTCGAGGATCGCCGAGTCAGGATCGTGTACGCCGGCCAGGAAGGTCGGTGAGTCCACCCGCCCCCGCAGGGAGTCCTCATCCAGCCAGGTCGCTGCGAGGCCGTGGGCGCGCATGGCGTCGTACTCCTCGCGCAGCCCGTCGACCTGGTGGGGCTCGGTCGCCACCGCCAGCGAACCGGCTCGCACGAAGTCGCAGTCGATCCCGTGCTGCTCGACGGTCCGCTCGATCCCGTCGAGGTTCTCGCGGCCCATCGCGATCATCGTGTCCATCTCGCCGGGCCAGCGGGACAGGCCGTTGCCGAACCCGTGGGTCAGGCTGGCCTCGCAGAAGCCGCCGTTGCGACCGCTCGCCGCGTGGCCGCAGTTCGCCGCCTCCAGCAGCAGCACCTCGCGATCGGGATCACGTTCCTTGGCCAGCAGCGCGGTCCACAGACCGAGGTAGCCGCCACCCACGACGACCAGGTCGACCGAGTCGGGTCCGGACAGGCCGGGCAGGACGGCCGGATGCGAGGGATCGTCGAACCAGTACGGCATCGGGCTGGCCGACCGCAGCGACTCGGCGACGGGCACCGTGGCCATCAGGCGAGCGCCTTCTCCTGCCGTCGGCGGTTGAGCTCGGCCCCGACGACGATCGCGATCGACACCACGAACATCACGGTGCCGACCACGTTCACCTGCATCGGGACGCCGCGCTGGGCCACGCCCCAGACATACATCGGGAACGTGGTCGTGTTGCCGGCGTTGAGGTTGGTGATGATGAAGTCGTCGAAGGACAGCGAGAACGACAGCAGCGCAGCGCCGAGAATGCCGGGGAAGACCAACGGCAACGTGACTCGCCGGAACGTCTGCGCCTCGGTGGCGTAGAGATCCATCGCGGCCTGTTCCAGGTTGTTGTCCAGCCCCGCCAGGCGCGCGCGCACGGTCACCACCACGAACGACAGACAGAACATGATGTGCGCGATCAGGATCGTCCAGAAGCCGAGCTGGCCGCCGAAGCCGGCCGCCACGAACAGCGCCAGCAGCGAGGAACCCATCACGATCTCGGGCGAGGCCATCGGCAGGAAGATCAGCAGGTTGGCCGCCGACCGTCCCTCGAACCGGTGCCGGACCAGCGCGAACGCCATCAGCGTCCCCAGCACGGTGGCGACCACCGTGGCCAGCAGCCCGATCTGGATGCTGCGGCTGAGCGCACTGCACATGCTCTGGTCGGTGCACGGGTGCAGCCAGTTCTGCAGCGTGAACGAGTCGAAGCGGTAGATCAGCTTGCTCTTCGGCTTGTTGAAGCTCATCAGCACGACCACGAAGATCGGGATGAACATGTAGACGATGACCAGCAGGCCACCGATCAGGACCAGGTGCTGGCCGACCCAGCGGCCCATCCGTTGCAGCGGGGACATCAGAGCAGCTCCTCGGTGCCGGCACGGCGTACGTAGAAGAGCACCATCGCCAGGATCAGCAGCATCAGCATCACCGAGAGGGCACCTGCTGCCGGGTAGTCGTTGGCGTCGGTGAACAGGTTCTGGATGACGTTTCCGATCATCCGCTGCTTCGGGCTGCCGAGGAGCTCGGCGTTGATGTAGTCGCCGACCGCCGGGATGAAGGTCAGCAGCGTCCCGGAGACCACGCCGGGGAGGGAGAGCGGCCAGGTGACCTTGAAGAAGCCGATGATCGGGCGCGAGTAGAGGTCGCTGGCGGCCTCGATCAGGCGGTGGTCGATCTTGTCGATGCTGGCGAACAGCGGCAGCACCATGAACGGCAGGAAGTTGTAGACCAGGCCGGCGATCACGGCGATCGGTGTCGCGAGCAGTCGGCCGTCGCTGCCGAGCAGGTGCAGGAACTGCAGCGCGTTCACGATGAAGCCGTCGTCGCGCAGCAGCAGCTTCCACGACAGCGTGCGGACCAGGAAGCTGGTGAAGAACGGTGCGATCACCAGGACCAGCATCAGGTTCTTCCAGCGGCCCGACTTGAAGGCGATCGCGTAGGCCAGCACGTAGCCGAGCACCAGGCAGATCAGGGTGGCGAGGCCGCCGTACCAGAGCGAGCGGACGAGCGGGCGCCAGTAGTCCTCGATCGTGTGCCAGTAGTTGCTGAAGGACCACGTCATGTCGTAGCCCTGCAGCACCGAGCCGCCCGGGCCGTAGAGGCTGGTCGCGACCAGGGAGTAGAACGGGATGACGAAGAAGACGCCCAGCCAGAGCATGCCCGGCAGCAGCAGCCAGTAGCCGGTCAGCTTGCGCTTCCTGGGCGCCGGCCGGTCCGGCTGCTCGGGCGGGGTAGCCGGCGCGACGGGCGCCGCTGCCGTCGAGGCGGTCACGACGGGGAGTCCACCTTGTCGACCCCGGCCGAGGCGTCCTGGTGGTGGTCGAGCAGGAAGGCGTACTCCGGTCGCCAGGAGATGTCGACCTGCTCGCCCTGGCGGAAGAGACGGCGCCTGCCGGTGTTCTGCTCGAAGACCTGGATCTCCTGGCCCCACGGCATCCGGACGAGGTACTGGGTGCTCACGCCGATGAAGCTGACGTCGCTCACCACGCCGCCGGGGATGCTGTTGCCCGGTGCGTCGATGCTCTCGCCGACCTCGGCGATCAGCACCTTCTCGGGGCGGATCCCGACCCAGGCCTTCTCACCGGCCGTCGGCGGGACGTGGCTGCGCTCGGTCGGGATCGACGCGAGGGTGCCCTGCATGTCCACGGTCACGAAGTTGTCCTCCGGGCCGCGGATCTCCACCTCGATCAGGTTGGACTGGCCGAGGAAGTTGGCCACGAAGGTCGTCTCCGGGTTGTCGTAGAGCTCGGCCGGAGCGCCCATCTGCTCGATCACGCCGTGGTTCATCACCGCGATGGTGTCGGCCATCGTCATGGCCTCCTCCTGGTCGTGGGTGACGTGCACGAAGGTCAGGCCGACCTCGGTCTGGATGCGCTTGATCTCGATCTGCATGGAGCGGCGCAGCTTCAGGTCGAGCGCACCCAGCGGCTCGTCGAGCAGGAGCACCTCTGGGCTGTTGATCAGCGCACGGGCCAGCGCGACGCGCTGCTGCTGGCCACCGGAGAGCTGCGGAGGGCGCTTGCGGGTCTGCGACTCGAGCTCGACGAGCTCGAGCATCTCGCGCACCTTCTGGTCGACCTCCTTGGACTTGCGGCGACGCAGGCCGAAGGCGACGTTCTCGTAGATGTCGAGGTGCGGGAACAGCGCGTAGTTCTGGAACACGGTGTTCACCGGACGCCGGTAGGGCTTGTCCCAGGTGATGTCCTTGCCGCTGAGCTCGATCGACCCGGAGGTCGGCGTCTCGAGCCCTGCGACCATCCGCAGCGTGGTGGTCTTGCCGCAGCCGGAGGGTCCCAGGAGGGCGAAGAAGGACCCGCTCGGCACGTCGAGGTCCAGCGACTTCACCGCGGTGAAGTTGGCGAACTCCTTGGTCAGGCTCCGGATGCGCAGGCCCTCGTAGGCCCCGGCATCGTCGGTCTTCTCCGGGGCTTCAGCCACCTGTGACATCCGACCACTCTCCTTCGTACTTCTGGCTCTGCTTGTCGTCGAGGACCATGAAGTCGAACGTGTCCTTCAGGTCGTCCTCGCTGGGGAAGATCAGCTTGTTGTCCACGAGGGTGTCGTCGATCTTGGCCATCGCGTCCTGGGCGCCCTGCACGGGGCAGATGTAGTTGACGTACGCCGCGAGCTTGGCCGCGACCTCCGGCTCGTAGTAGTAGTCGATCCACTTCTCGGAGTTGGCCTGGTGCGTCGCCTGGTTGGGCACCAGCATGTTGTCGCTCCACAGCGACAGCCCCTCCTCGGGGATGACGAACTTGATGTCGGGGTTGTCGAACTGCGCGGCGAGCACGTCACCGGACCAGGCCTCGCACGCCACGATGTTCCCGGCGGTGAGGTCCTGGATGTACTCGTTGCCGGTGAAGGCGCGCACCTGGCCGGCCTTCACGGTCTTCCGAAGGCTGTCGATGGCGTTGTCCCACTCGGCCTCGGTGAACTTGTCCGGGTCGGCGCCCTCGAGCTTGAGCATGAACGCCATCGTGTCGCGCATCTCGGAGAGCAGGGTGATCCTGCCCTTGAGGTCGGACCGGGTCAGCAGGTCCTTGAAGCTGCCGACCTCCTTGGTCAGCTTCGCGTTGTAGGCGATGCCGGTGAGCCCGCTCTGCCAGGGCGCCGAGTAGGTGCGGTCCTTGTCCCACTGCCGTGCCCTGGAGCGAGGAGATCAGGTTCTTGTGCAGGTTGGGCACCTTGGCGGCGTCGAGCGGCTGGATCCAGCCGAGGCCGATCATCCGGGCAGCCATCCAGTCGGTCAGCATCATCATGTCGCGGCCGATGGGCTGGCAGTCGCTGAGCTGGTTGCGCACCTTGGCGAAGAACTCGGCGTTGTCGCTCACGTCGTCGGTGTAGGACACCTTGATGCCGGTCTGCGGCCTCGAAGTCCTCGAGGGTGTTCTTCTGCTTCTTGGTGGCCGGGTCGATGTAGCTCGGCCAGTTGGAGACCACCAGCCTCTTGGCGGAGCCGGAGATGTCGGTGGCCTGGCACTTCATCGGGTCCTGGACCGCGGACGGTGTGCCGAAGAGCGGGAGTACGGCGGCGCTGCCGATGCCGAATGCGGCGAATCCCGCTCCCTTCATGAAGGTGCGTCGCGACGGTCCCGACCCGCGTCCACTCGCCCGTCGCCCACCGCCTTGCGGTGCCCTGCCTGTGTCGGCCACCCGGACTCCTCCCGTGTCGCGCACACCTTCGCACGGCGACCTTGTCGGCGACAAGGGATTCCGTCGTCACGACACACGATTGCCACGGAAACGTCACATGGGCGGCCAGCCCGGAACGATTTCCTGCCCCAAAGCACCTCCGGACGCTTGCCATGCCGTGTCCCCAGCCGTGACGATGAGCCGCATGCCGGACAAGCCCCCACCGAACGCCAAAGGCACCCCCGTCCTGGACGCGGTGTCCAAGTCGATCATCGAGCAGCTCCAGCAGGACGGTCGCCGTTCCTATGCCTCGATCGGCAAGGCGGTGGGGCTCTCGGAGGCCGCTGTGCGCCAGCGCGTGCAGCGGTTGAGCGAGGCGGGGATCATGCAGATCGTCGCCGTCACCGACCCGCTCCAGCTCGGCTTCGGGCGCCAGGCAATGGTCGGCATCCATGTGGACGGCGCCGTCCAGCCGGTGGCCGACGCTCTCTCCGCGATGGAGGAGATCATCTACGTGGTGATGACTGCCGGCACCTACGACGTGCTGTGCGAGGTGGTCAGCACCGGCGACGAGGAGCTGCTCGAGCTGGTGTCGGGCCGCATCCGGGCGGTGCCCGGCGTACGCACCACCGAGACGTTCATGTACCTCAAGCTGGCCAAGCAGACCTACTCCTGGGGTGTCCGCTGACTCCCCCAACTAGCAGCGGCCCGACCAACAGCGGCGCGACCGACGGCCGGGACTACCGCTCGCTGTCCCTGTGGCACGAGACCGCCGGGGACGACTTCGCCCCGCGTCCCTCCCTGCCGGGCCCCGCGTCGTACGACGTCGTGGTCGTCGGCGCCGGGCTGACCGGTCTGTGGACGGCGTACTACCTGCACCGGGCCGACCCGTCCCTGCGGATCGCCGTGCTCGAGCAGGAGGTCGCGGGGTACGGCGCCTCGGGACGCAACGGCGGCTGGTGCAGCGCCCTGTTCCCGACCTCGTGGAACGTGCTGTCCAGGCGGTCCCCGGGCGAGGGTGCCCTGCGCCAGCACCGCGCGATGCAGGAGACGGTGCGTGAGGTCGGCCGGGTCGCGGAAACCGAGGGCATCGACGCGCACTTCCACCGGGGCGGGACCGTCACGCTGGCGCGGACCCCGGCACAGCTCGACCGGCTCCGGGCGGGTGTCGAGACGGCTCGCTCGCGCGGGTTCACCGAGGACGACGAGCGAGCTGCTCGAGCCGGACGAGGCGCGCTCGATGCTGGGCGCGGACAAGGTGATCGGCGGCACCTTCACGCCGCACTGCGCGGCGATCCATCCCGCCCGGCTGGTCCGCGGGCTGGCCCGGGTCGTCGAGGCCGCAGGTGTCCCGATCTTCGAGCGCACGCAGGTTCTCGCGATCGAGCCGGGCCGGGTCGAGACCGACGCGGGCACGGTCCGGGCGGACATCGTGCTGCGCGCGACCGAGGGCTACACCCCGCGGCTCGCGGGCCTGAAGCGGGCAGTGGCACCGGTGTACTCGCTGATGGTGGCGACCGAGCCCCTCGACGACGCCACCTGGGCCTCGATCGGTCTGGCCGACCGGCCGACGTTCTCCGACGGGCGCCACCTGATCATCTACGGCCAGCGCACCGCCGACGGGCGACTGGCCTTCGGCGGCCGTGGTGCGCCGTACCACTTCGGGTCACGCATCCGGTCGTCGTACGACGTGGAGCCGCGGGTCTTCGAGGACCTGCGCCACGTGCTGCGCGAGCTGCTGCCCCAGCTCGGCTCGGAGGGGGACGGGGTGCAGTTCACCCACCAGTGGGGTGGCTGCCTCGGCATCGCCCGCGACTGGGCCGCCTCGGTCGGCCTGGACACGGACACCGGGATCGGCTGGGCCGGGGGCTACGTCGGCGACGGAGTGGCCACGACCAACCTCGCCGGGCGCACCCTGGCCGACCTCGTGACGGGTGCGGACACCGACCTCGTCACGCTGCCCTGGGTCAACCACCGGAGCCGACGCTGGGAACCCGAGCCGTTGCGCTGGCTGGGCATCAACGCGGGCCTGCACGCGATGACGATGGCCGACGCCGAGGAGAACCGCACCGGTCGCGACAGCCGGCTGGCTCGACTGATGGCCCCGCTGACCGGCGGCCACTGACCCACGCCGGGTCGGGTCCGCTGCGCGCCCGCTCGATCGGCCCCGCCGAAGCGACCGCGCGGGTTATCGTGCGGGCGGACAGTCACTCGGAGGGGTTCACCACGTGATCAAGGGCGAGCTGGGCGGTGACGCCGAGAGACGGCAGCACCGGCCGTCGGAGACCCCGCGGATGATCATCGATCCCCTCTCGAAGGCGATCATCGAACAGCTCCAGCAGGACGGTCGGCGCTCCTACGCCGCCATCGGCGCCTCGGTCGGCCTGACCGAGGAGGCGGTCACGCACCGGGTCACCCAGCTGGTCGACGCCGGGGTGATGCAGATCGTCGCGGTGACCGATCCGCTCCAGCTGGGGTTCGCGCGTCAGGCGATGGTCGGTGTGATCGTCGAGGGCGAGCTGAAGCCCGTGGCCGAGGCGCTCGCCGCGATCGAGGAGGTCGACTACGTGGTGATCACGGCCGGCGGCTTCGACATCCTCGCGGAGGTGGTCGGCCGTAGCGACGCCCACCTGCTCGAGCTGGTGACCTCCCGCATCCGGCCCATCCCCGGCGTCGTGTCGATCCACACGTTCCTCTACCTCGAGCTGCAGAAGCAGACCTACACGTGGGGTGTGCACGACCACGACCCGCGCTAGACATCAGCCCTTCTCGACGGTGATCTCCTCGTCGGCGTACCACTTGCGGATGACCTTCTTGTCGAACTTGCCAACGCTGGTGCGCGGCACCTCGTCGATGAAGGCCCACGAGTCGGGCAGCTGCCACTTGGCGAAGTCCTTGCTGAGGAACTCCCGGAGCTCGGCAGGGGTCAGCTTCGCCCCCTCGCGTACGACGACCGACGCCAGCGGCCGCTCGTCCCACTTCTCGTCGGGGATGCCGATGACCGCCGCCTCCACCACGTCGTCGTGCGCCATCAGCGCGTTCTCGAGGTCGACCGAGGAGATCCACTCGCCGCCGGACTTGATCACGTCCTTGGCGCGGTCCGAGAGCCGGATGTAGCCGAGCTCGTCGATCGAGCCCACGTCGCCGGTGCGCAGCCAGCCCTCGTGGAACTTCTGGTCCACGTCGGGGTCGTCGGAGTTGTAGTAGCTGGCGGTCACCCAGGGACCGCGCACCTCGAGCTCGCCGACCGCCTTGCCGTCCCAGGGGTGCTCGCTGCCGTCGTCGGCGACGATGCGCCCCTCGACGCCGCAGGCCACCCGGCCCTGGCTGCCGCGATAGCTCCACTGGGCATCGCCGTCGGCACCCACCGGCGCGAGTCCCGCCGAGGCCACCGGTGAGGTCTCCGTCATCCCCCAGGCCTGGAGGACCAGGAGACCGTGCCGCTCCTGGAGCGCCTTCTGCAGGGAGACCGGCACGGCGGACCCGCCGCACAGGATCAGGCGCAGGGACTCGGGCTTCTTCTCCGGGTGCTGGTCCAGGTAACCCAGGACGTCGTTCCACACGGTCGGCACCGCACCGGAGACGGTCGGCTTGCTCTCGGTCATGAACCGGCACAGCGGCTCGGCCTGCAACCAGCGGTCGGGCATGCACAGCGTGGCGCCGCTCATCAGGGCCGCGTAGGCCAGACCCCAGGCGTTGGCGTGGAACATCGGCACGATCGGCAGCACCCGGTCGTGGAAGCTGAGGCCGCCGATGTTGCCGGTCGTGACCATCTGTGAGTGCAGCCAGGCCGAGCGGTGGCTGTAGACCACGCCCTTGGGGTTCCCGGTGGTGCCGCTGGTGTAGCACATCGCCGCGGCGTCGCGCTCGTCGATCTCGGGCCAGTCGAACTCCTCCGACTGCTCGGCCAGGAGGTCGTCGTACACCAGCACCTCCTTGCCGCTGGAGCGCAGGGAGTCCAGGTCGGCGGAGGCCGCATCGGGACCGGCGACCAGCACGTGGTGCACCGTCTTCATCTCGGGCAGGTGGGGGGCGAGCAGGCCGACCAGCGAGTCGTCGACGATGACGATCTGGTCCTCGGCGTGATTCGCGATGTAGACGAGCTGCTCGGGGAACAGCCGGATGTTGAGGGTGTGCAGCACGGCTCCCATGGAGGGAACCGCGAGGTAGGCCTCGAGGTGCTCGGCGTTGTTCCACATGAACGTGCCGACCCGCTGGTCGCCCTCGATGCCGAGCGAGCGGAGGCCGTTGGCCAGTTTGGCCGCCCTCTTGCCGAGCTCGGCGTAGGTCTGGCTCCGGGTGCCGTCGCTGGTGGCGGTGACCACCTCGGAGTCGGCATGCACCGTGGTGCCGTGCTTCATCAGCGAGGCGATCGTGAGCTGGGCGTCCTGCATGGTGCTGCGCATCGGTTCCTCCGTGTCGGTGACGGGCGTCACCAGAGCCTTGCGCACGACGCAAGCCAAATCCAGACCCCGGACGTTCCGGCACGGGCTCATCGCGGTTCTCCTAGGGTCGGGGCATGCGACCCCGACGCCTTCGTGACCTCAGCGGGCTCAACGTGTTCATCACCGGCGCCGCGAGTGGCATCGGCCGCGCGACGGCGCAGGCCGCAGCGGCCGGCGGCGCCAGGCTCTTCCTCACCGACCGCCAGGAGGAGCTCCTCGACCTGACGGTCCGGGCGATCCGGGACAGCGGTGGCGAGGTGGTGCAGGCGGAGGCGGTCGACCTGCGCGACCACGACGGCGTACGCCGCCTGGCCCGGCGGATCACCGACGAGCACGGCGCGATGGACGTGGTGATGAACATCGCCGGCATCTCCGCCTGGGGCACGGTCAGCTCACTGGAGCACGCCACCTGGCGACAGCAGATCGAGGTCAACCTGATGGGCCCGATCCATGTGATCGAGGAGCTCGTCCCGCCGATGGTCGAGTCCGGGCGCGGCGGCCATCTGGTCAACGTCGCTTCTGCCGCGGGGATCATCGGGATGCCCTGGCACGCGGCGTACAGCGCCAGCAAGTTCGGTCTGCGCGGCGTCTCCGAGGTGCTTCGCTTCGACCTCGCCCGGCACGGCATCGGCGTCTCGCTCGTCTGCCCCGGCGCCGTACACACCCCGCTGACGCAGACGGTCAGCATCGACGGTGTGGACACCGAGAGCCCGCGTTTCCGCAAGGTGCAGGCGCGCTTCCACGAGCGAGCCGTGTCGCCCGAGGAGGCGGCCGAGGCGATCCTGAAGGGCGTACGCCGCAACCGCTACTGGGTCTACACCTCCAGCGACATCCGCACGATCCATGCGGTGCAGCGCTACTGCCCACCGGCGTACTCCCTGGCGATGCGGGGCCTCAACCGTGCCGCAAACCGGTTGCTGCCGGCCGTGCAGAACGCCCGGAGGTCCGCGTGACGGCACCCAGGATCGAGCCCGGCGGCAGACGCGATCTCGGTGTGCCGATCTGGCTGTTCAGCCGGCTCGCCGGTCGGGTCACCCGCACCGGACCGCCCCGCATCTTCACCACGCTGGGACGCAACCGGCGCCTGTTCTGGGGATGGCTGCACTTCGCCGGACGGCTGATGCCCGGTGGCCGCCTTCCTCGGATCGACACCGAGCTCGTGATCCTCCGGGTCGCCGCGGTGCGGGGCAGCGACTACGAGTTCGGCCACCACACCGGGCTGGGGAAGCGGGCCGGGCTCGACGACCATGACATCGAACGGGTGCGGCTCGGGTCCAGCGCTGTCGGCTGGAACGACCGGCAGTCGCTGCTGCTGCGCGTGACCGAGTCCTTGTTGGAGCACCGCGACCTCGACGACGAGCTGTGGGCCGAGCTGCGCGCGGCGGAGGACGAGCGCACCACCATCGAGCTGCTGATGCTGGTCGGCCACTACGACATGCTCGCGACCACCCTGCACACGCTGCGAGTGCAACCGGAGGACCACACATGACATTCACGACCAGGCCCACGCTGGAGGGCACCTTCGGCATGGTCTCCTCGACGCACTGGCTCGCGTCGCAGTCCGCCCAGCGGATGCTCGAGCTCGGGGGCAACGCGTTCGACGCCGCCGTTGCCGGTGGGTTCGTGCTGCACGTGGTCGAGCCGCACCTCAACGGTCCCGGCGGCGACCTCCCGGCGATCGTCTCCACGGTCGAGCATCCCGCGCCGCGCGTCCTGTGCGGTCAGGGACCGGCGCCCGCCGCCGCGACGTCCGAGGCGTTCGCCGCCATGGGGCTGGATCACGTGCCGGGCTCCGGCCCGTTGGCCGCCGCAGTGCCCGGCGCTGTTGACGCCTGGCTCTTGCTGTTGCGCGACCACGGGACGCTTCCGCTCGCCACGGTGCTGGAGCCCGCGATCGGCTATGCCAGGCACGGGCACCCACTGCTTCCGCGCGTCGCCGCCACGATCGAGCGCGTCCAGGACCTGTTCACGGAGAGCTGGACCACCTCGGCGGAGCTGTGGCTGAGCGGCGGTGTGCCGCGCGCCGGTGAGCTGTTCGCCAACCCGCGCTACGCGTCCGTGCTGGAGCGGCTCGTCGACGTCGCCGCGGCCACGGGTCCGGACGTCGCCGGTCAGGCCGAGGCGGCCCGGCGCGAGTGGGCCACCGGCTTCGTCGCCGACGCGGTCGAGGCCTTCCGGACGACGGAGTGGCGTCACTCCGGTGGCGAGGTGCTTCCCGGCCTGGTGAGTGGCGCCGACCTGGCGGCGTACACCGCCACCTGGGAGGAGCCCGCTGTCCTCGACTGGCACGGCGTGCAGGTGGCCAAGACCGACCTCTGGGGTCAGGGACCCGCACTGCTCCAGGTGCTCGCGATGCTGGACGCGCAAGGCGGCACTGCCCTCGATCCCGACACCGAGGGCGGGATGCACGCGGTCACCGAGACCTGGAAGCTGGCCATGGCCGATCGCGAGGCATGGTTCGGGGACAGCTCGCCGGTGACGGTCGAGGACCTGCTCGCGACCGGGTACGTCGCGGCACGCGCCGCTCTCGTGAGTGATCGTGCCGACCTCGGCCTGCGTCCGGGGTCACCGGCGGGCCGCGAGCCCCGGCTCGCCGAGCACGTACGCCGCCTGCTCGCCGGGGAGTCGACCGGCCGCTCTGCCGACATCACCACGGGTGAGCCCACGGTCGGCCGCGACGGGACCACCAAGGGCGACACCTGCCACATCGACGTCGTCGACCGCTGGGGCAACATGATCTCGGCGACCCCGAGCGGCGGCTGGCTGCAGAGCTCGCCCACGATCCCCGACCTCGGCTTCTGCCTCGGCAGCCGGGCGCAGATGTTCTGGCTGGACGAGGGCCTGCCGGCCTCACTGGTGCCCGGCGCCCGACCGCGTACGACGCTGACGCCGACCCTGGTCCTGCGTGACGGCGAGCCCGTGCTGGCGTGCGGCTCGCCCGGCGGTGACCAGCAGGACCAGTGGCAGACGCTGTTCCTGCTGCGGCACGTCCTCGGCAAGATGAGCCTGCAGGAAGCCATCGACGCACCGATGTTCCACTCCACCAGCTTCCCCGGATCGTTCCACCCCCGGGAGATGGAGGCCGGCGTGCTCGTCGTCGAGGACCGAGTCGACCCGCTCCTGCTCGAAGGACTGCAGGCCCGCGGCCACCGGCTGGAGCTCTCGGGCCCGTGGTCGCTGGGGCGGATGTGCGCCGTGGCCCGCGACCCCGCGGACCGGCGTACTGACAGCCGGCGCGAACCCGCGCGGCATGCAGGGCTACGCCGTCGGCCGCTGAAGGCCCTACTTCCGCGGCTGCGGCGGCATCATCACCGCGTTGAGAGCAAGCGCCTTGGACCGGTCGCCCTTCACCTTCAGCGCACCGGTCAGCACGCCCCGGACCGGGTGCAGCTGGCCGGTGGCCAGCCGCAGGAAGTCGGCACCCTCGACGGTGATCGTGGCGTCGCGTCGCTGCCCCTCGGGAGGGTCGGTCTCGATCGTGCAGACGCCGTCCTCGATGTGCACGCAGTAGCGGTCGACCTCACCGTCCTTGCGTCCGCCGATCCGGAACCCGACGTCGAGGCGCAGGGTCAGTGCCTTGCCGGTGTCGATGAAGTCGGGGAAGCGGCGGAACACCTCCTCGAGGACGATCGGCCGGAAGCCGCCCTCCATCACGCCGCGCATGTGCTTGCCCGAGGTGGTCGCCACGGCGGTCGCCACGTCGACCGGGTCCAGCAATGTCGGGTCGACGGCCGCGTGGTCGCTGCCGGGCACCGTGAACACGGTGCCGACCGCGAGGGCGAGCATCTCCTGGCCCTCGATGCCGAGCCGGTCGCCGAGGTAGAGCAACGCCGCGTTGGACTGGCCGGTGACCAGCCGGACGAAGTCGAGGATGTCGGCCCTGATCGTCACGTCGGGTGTCGCGTCCGGCTCCAGGGTGACCGTGCCGCCGGCGAATCGTGCGGTGTGGCACTCGTTCTGCTTCTTCGACCGGGCCAGCTCGAAGCGGACCACGCCGTTGATCTCGGCCAGCCGCTTCGCGTCGGCGAACTCCGAGAACCGGTCGAGGATCGCGTCGACCGCCTCCTCGCGGAACGGGTCGAGCTCGATCAGCCGGCGCAGGTCCTCGTCGGAGGCGTCCCGGATCATCTCGGTGATCTCGAGGACGTCGGTGCTGCAGAAGTAGTCGTTCACCTCGGCCTCGGACATGGCTGAGAAGCGCTCGATCACTGCTGACACGCGGGGCTCCTGGGTCCGGGGAACTGCGGACACGTTAGTGCCCGGAGGGCTGCAGTGGCCACGTGGTGTCCGCCGAAACGCTCAGCGACCGGGAAGATGCACTCTCGGTGCCATCCGCGGGCCGTGTCGTGGTCGGCGCAGACCGGCCAGCTCGACGAGACGTTGGACCCGGTGGCGGTGCCCGGCGTACGGCGCGAGCAGCACCGCCAGCTCCTCGTCGTCGATCGGCGCCCCGGTGAGCACGAAGCCGATGTTCGCCGCCACGTGGTAGTCGCCGAAGCTCACCGAGTCGGGGTCTCCCATCGCCCGCGAGCGGGTCTCGGCACTCGTCCAGACGCCGATGCCGGGCAGCGTGCGGACGCGCCGGTCGAACTCCTCGGGCGTCTCGCGCCCGGCGCGCTCCAGCGAGGACGCGACTCTGGCCACGTGCTGGATGGGGCGCGAGCGACCGCCGTCGATCGGCAGTCGCAGCCACTCCCAGGACGGGATCGCCCGCAGCTCTGCGGGTGAGGGCTGGATCCAGAGACGGACCTCGGGCTCGGGTTCGCTCGGTGGTCCAGGCGCGCGTTCGCCGAACCGGTGGACCATGGTCCGGAAGGCGCCGAAGGCCTCCTGGCCGGTGACCTTCTGCTCGATGATGGCCGGCACGAGCGCCTCCATCACCAGGTCCGTAGCGCCCAGTCGCCAGTTGCCATGTCGTCGCCACGCGTCCGCGATCGGCTTGTGGTGCGGCTCGAAGCCGGACGGGTCGTCGTCGGCGCCCAGCATCCGGGGGAACTGCTCGAGGATCCAGTCGGCGCCGCTCCCCCAGGCCTCTCCCGTGATCGTGCCGAGGTCGGGTTGGGGCAGCAGGCGGAGCGTCGTGGTCCCCTCCGGGGTGCGGATGCCGCGCCAGGTCGCGCCGTCCGGCGTACGACGGAACGTGGGGTCTCCCCCTCCCCGGCGGTGCGTCGACAGCACAGCACCCACCGGGCAGGGCCAGTCCGGCCGCCACACCCTGACGGCTGGCTGCAGGGTGCTGGCGGGCATGGTCCGAGAGTATGTCGGCGCCTGCCGACACAATGGTCCGCATGTTGCTCGCTCGTCTCGTCGACGTCTCCGGCCAGGTGGCCGCCACCCGCTCGCGACTCGCCAAGCGCGAGCTGATCGCAGGGCTGCTGCGTGAGGTGGCCGACGAGGGCCCGGACGAGATCGAGATCGCGGCGTCCTTCCTGTCGGGCACGTTGCGCCAGCGCCGTACGGGCGTCGGCTGGCGCACCCTCGGCGACCTGCCCTCGGCCGCGATCGACCCCTCGGTCCAGCTCACCGAGGTCGACGCGACCCTCGAGGACATCAGCGCGCTCGCCGGATCGGGGTCGCAGGGAGCGCGGCGCAGCGCCGTGGCCGCGTTGTTCGGTCGGATGACGGCCGCGGAGCAGGACTTCCTGCGCAACCTGATCACGGGCAACGTCCGTCAGGGTGCCCTCGACTCGGTGATGCTGGACGCGATCGCTGCCGCGGCCGACCTCGACCTGAAGGCAGTGCGACGCGCGGCCATGTTCAGCGCACCGACCGGACCGATCGCGCGGGCAGCGCTCGTGGGTGGTGAGGAGGCGTTGCTCGACTTCAGCCTGGTGGTCGGCCGGCCGGTCCGGCCGATGCTCGCCGGGACGGCTCCGGATGTGCCCGACGGCGTGGAGAAGGTCACCGGCACGTTCGCCGTCGACACCAAGCTCGACGGCATCCGCATCCAGGTGCACAAGCACGGCGACGAGGTCCTGGTGTTCACCCGGAGCCTCGACGAGATCGGTGCTCGGCTTCCGGAGGTCGTCGAGGCCACGCGTTCGTTGGCAGCCACCGACCTGATCCTCGACGGCGAGGCGCTCACCCTGGACGAGGAGGGGCGTCCGCGCCCGTTCCAGGAGACGGCGTCGACGACCGCCACCCACAGCGGAGCCACCGGCATCCGCCCGTTCTTCTTCGACCTGCTGCTGCACGAGGGCGACTCCTTGATCGAGACCGCGACCAGCGAGCGACTCGAGAGGCTCGACTCGGTGGTGCCGGAGTCGATGCGCGTCTCACGGTTGGTGACCGACTCCACCGAGGAGGCCCAGGCCTTCTTCGACCGAGCCGTGGCCGACGGGCAGGAGGGAGTCATCCTCAAGCGCCTCGACGCGCCGTACGACGCAGGCCGCCGCGGCTCCGCCTGGGTGAAGGTCAAGCCCCGGCACACGCTCGACCTCGTCGTACTCGCCGTGGAGTGGGGCAGTGGCCGCCGCCAGGGCTGGCTCTCCAACATCCACCTCGGCGCCCGGCTCCCGGAAGATGATCGAGCAGCGAGCGGAGCGAGCGATCAGTCGAGATCGGGCTTCGTGATGCTGGGGAAGACGTTCAAGGGGATGACCGACGAGATGCTCACCTGGCAGACCGAGCGCTTCCTCGGCCTGGAGACCTCGCGGTCGGGACACGTGGTCCACGTTCGCCCCGAGCAGGTCGTCGAGATCGCCTTCGACGGCCTCCAGCGCTCCACCCGCTACCCCGGCGGCGTAGCCCTCCGCTTCGCCCGCGTCCTCCGCTACCGCGACGACAAGACAGCCGAGGAAGCCGACACCATCGACCTGGTCCGCACCTTCCTCTAGCCGCACCAACCACCGGTGGTCGAGCAGCGAGGAACGACCGCTCCGTACGGCGGCCGCCAGAGCCGGCCCACCGACGGTTGAGCCTGTCGAAACCGGGTGAGGCACAGACTAGGTGTGGACTTTGAGTCACCTGGTGACTCAGAGTCCACACGCAGAGGCCGGAGGTTTCGACAAGCTCAACCGGGGGGGTCGCCTCCCCGACTGACTCACCCCGGTGGTCTCGACTGTCCAGCTTCGCTCGCTGCTCGACCAGCGGGGGTGGGTTCGTCGTACGCGTCGCCGACGCACTGACATCTCACGCGTCCGACACGTGTGTAAACCGCAGTTGCACTAGGATCGGCACATGCCCGAGACGCGGACCACGACCCGGCAGCCCGCTGCTGCGCGTCGCCGCGCCCGCGAGCGCGAGATCTTGAAGGCGACCCGCGAGCTGTTCGACGAGAGCGGGGTCCGCGATGCGCAGATCGAGGACATCGCCCGCGCGGTGGGGGTGAACCGGGCGATCATCTACCGCCACTTCAGCGGCAAGGAAGAGCTCTTCGCGCTGACCCTGGTCAGCTACCTCGAGGACCTCGGTGCCCGGCTCACTGCGGCCTCCCAGCGCGAGAGCACTCCGACGGCGCGGCTGGTCGCGGTCACCGAGGAGTTCATCGACTTCGGGGTCGAGTACCCCGCGTTCGTCGACTGCGCGCAGACCCTGATGCGCCGGCCCGGCCCCGAGCTGCTCGAGGAGATCAGCGAGAGCTCGCTGTTCCGGCTCGGTCGGGGGATCTCCGCCTGCCTGACCCAGCTCAGCGACGTACTCGATGCAGGCGTGGCCTCGGGCGACTTCGTCGTACCCGACTCCACCCTGCTGGCCAACCACATGTACGCCAGCGGCCTCGGCGCCCTCCAGCTCGCCCGCGTCGGCATGCTCGTCAAGGAGTCCGCGCCCGGCATCCCGGCGATCTCACCGGTCTCGGCCGTCGAGGTCCGCAAGTACGTCGTCGCCACGGCGCTGGCCCTCGCCACCACCGCCTGACCCAGGACGTCATCCGCTCCGGCGGCAATAGCAACCAGTTCGTATGACGTCCCGGGGCGGCGCTTACTTCTCGAGGATCGCGGTGACGCCCTGGCCGCCGGCGGCGCAGATGGAGATCAGGCCGCGGCCGGAGCCCTTCTCGTTGAGGATCTTCGCGAGGTTGGCCACGATCCGGCCACCGGTTGCAGCGAACGGGTGACCCGCCGCGAGCGAGGAGCCGTTGACGTTCAGCTTCGACCGGTCGATCGAGCCGAGCGGGGCGTCCAGGCCCAGGCGCTCCTTGCAGAACACCGGGTCCTCCCAGGCCTTCAGCGTGGAGAGCACCTGCGAGGCGAACGCCTCGTGGATCTCGTAGTAGTCGAAGTCCTGCAGCGTCAGCCCGTTGCGCGCGAGCATCCGCGGCACGGCGTACGCCGGGGCCATCAGCAGTCCCTCGCCACCGTGCACGAAGTCGACCGCAGCGGTCTCGGCGTCGACGAAGTACGCCTGCACGGGGAAGCCGTGCTCCTCGGCCCACTCCTCCGAGGCCAGCAGCACCGTCGAGGCGCCGTCGGTCAGTGGCGTCGAGTTGGCCGCGGTCATCGTCGCCGCCTCGCCCCTGCCGAAGACCGGCTTGAGCTTGGCGAGCTTCTCCAGCGAGGAGTCGGCGCGCAGGTTCTGGTCGCGGTCGAGGCCGTTGAACGGGGTGATCAGGTCGTCCTGGAAGCCTCGGTCGTACGACGCGGCCAGGTTGTGGTGCGACGCCACGGTCAGCTCGTCCTGGGCCTCGCGGGTGATCTGCCACTCGAGGGCAGTCAGCGCGGCGTGCTCGCCCATCGACAGCTTGGTGCGGGGCTCGCCGTTCTGCGGGATCTCGATGCCGACGTCGGTCGGACGGATCGCGGCCAGTGCCTTCAGCTTGCCGGCGGTGTCCTTCTGCTGGTTGACCTTGATCAGCTTCTTGCGCAGCTTCTCGGAGATCGCGATCGGCGCGTCGGACGTGGTGTCCGAGCCACCGGCGACGCCGACGTCGATCTGACCCAGGGCGATCTTGTTGGCCACGTAGATCGCGGCCTGGAGGCCCGTGCCACAGGCCTGCTGGAGGTCGGTGGCGGGCGTCTCCGCGGCGAGCTTGGAGCCGAGCACGGACTCACGGGTGAGGTTGAAGTCGCGGCTGTGCTTGAGCACGGCGCCGGCGACGACCTCACCGAGGCGCTCACCCTCGAGACCGAAGCGCGTGACGAGGCCGTCGAGGGCAGCGGTCAGCATCTCCTGGTTGGAGGCGGTGGCATAGGCGGTGTTGGACCGGGCGAACGGGATCCGGTTGCCGCCGAGCACGGCGACGCGGCGAGTGTTGGACTGCATGAGGTGATTGCTCCTTGGTCGGGATGCGCGGCCACCATCCTCGCGTGCGATGGTGTGAAAATAAACGAGATGAGCGGCAGGTCACCTTTTCTGGACACCGAGTTACACCGCTCGTTACATTCGTGCGATACCCATCAGTAGCAAAATCTGGGTAGAACACTGCCCGTGAGTGAGAAGTAGACCAGAGGATCACAGATGCCCGACCGTTATCAGTCCTTCACCACCAGCCCGCTCGGCAAGCTGTTCGTCAAGAACCTCGGCCTGCCGAACCCGACCGAGCTCGAGCGCTGGTCCGAGGGTGCGCCCGTCGTGGACGGCACCGTGGTCACCGGAGGAAGCGGCCGGCTCGGCAAGTCCCTGACCGTCGCCCTGGACAACCTCGGCGTCACCAGCGTGGGCACCGCCGTCGACGGTGAGAAGTACAAGGGCCTCGTCTTCGACGCCACCGGCATCGCGCACTCCACCGACCTCGTCGCCCTGGAGCAGTTCTTCACGCCGCTCATGCGCAGCCTGACCGCCAACGCGCGGGTCCTGGTCATCGGCACCGTCCCCGACCAGACCGACAGCAACGACGAGCGCGTCGCGCAGCGAGCCCTCGAGGGCTTCACCCGCTCACTGGGCAAGGAGATCGGCAAGGGCAGCACCGTCAACCTGCTGTACGTCGCTCCCGGCGCCGAGGACTCGCTCGAGTCGACCCTCTCCTTCTTCCTCTCTCCCAAGAGCGCCTACGTCTCGGGCCAGGTCGCCCGTCTCGGTGCCACCGGGACCACCGAGGCGGCCCCCGTGGCCGACCCGGCCAAGCCGCTCACCGGCAAGGTCGCGATCGTCACCGGCGCCTCGCGCGGCATCGGCGAGCAGATCGCCCGTGTGCTGCACCGCGACGGAGCGACGGTGCTCGGCATCGACGTACCCCAGGCCGCGAGCGAGCTCCAGTCCCTGATGAAGGAGCTCGACGGTGACCACCTCACCCTCGACATCACCGGCAAGGACTCGCCGCAGCGCATCGCCCAGCACGTCAAGACGAAGTTCGGCCAGGTCCACGCGGTCGTGCACAACGCCGGCATCACCCGCGACAAGAAGCTGGCCAACATGGCCGAGGACCGCTGGAGCTCGGTGATCGCGGTCAACCTCACCGCCCCCGAGCGGATCACCCGCGAGCTGCTCGACCAGGACCTGATCGCCGAGAACGGCCGCGTCGTCGGCGTCTCCTCGATCGCGGGCATCGCCGGCAACGTGGGCCAGACCAACTACGCCGCTTCCAAGGCCGGCGTCATCGGCCTCGTCGACGCACTGTCCGGCGACCTGAAGGACGGCATCACGATCAACGCCGTCGCCCCCGGCTTCATCATCACGCAGATGACCGCGGCCGTTCCGTTCGCGACCCGCGAGGTCGGCCAGCGGATGAACGCGATGAGCCAGGGCGGGCTGCCGGTCGACGTGGCCGAGGCGATCGCGTGGTACCTCTCCCCCGGCTCGACCACCGTCAACGGCAACGTGGTCCGCGTGTGCGGCCAGATGATGCTCGGAGCCTGACCGATGGCCGACCGCACCGTCGAGGGCCAGCCGAGCTCGCTGCCCACCATGCTCAAGGCGGCACTGCCAGTGCTGCCGGGGGTGAACCTGATCCCGGGCATCCGCAAGTCGGGCAGCTCGTTGCCCGACCTGACGCTGCACCGCAACGACGTCGCCGTCGACAGCGACCACGTGGCGGCGTACGCCGAGGTCTGCGGCTTCGAGCCGAGCCAGACGCTGCCGTTCACCTACCCGCACATGCTGGCGTTCCCGCTGCACATGGGGATCATGACCGACTCGTCGTTCCCGTTCCCGGCCATCGGCACGGTGCACGTCGGCAACTCGATCACCCGTCATCGGGAGATCTCCCCGAAGGAGAAGCTCAGCGTCTCCGCCACGGCCGTCAACCTGCGACCGCACCCGAAGGGCCGGGTCTTCGACCTGGTCACGACGGTCACCTCCGAGGGCGAGACGGTCTGGGAGTCGACCTCGAACTACCTGCGCGTGGGCAAGGGCGACAAGACCGCGCAGGCCGAGGGCGAGCCCTTCGACCTGGTCCCCGGCACCGGCCTCGTGTGGAAGCTGCCCTCGGACCTGGGGCGTCAGTACGCCGCGGTCTCGGGCGACCACAACCCGATCCACCTCTACCCACTGACCGCCAAGGCGTTCGGCTTCCCGCGCCACATCATCCACGGCATGTGGAGCAAGGCGCGCTGCGTCGCCGCGATGGCCAACCGGCTGCCGGCCTCCGCCCGTGTCGAGGTGGAGTTCAAGAAGCCGATCTTCCTGCCCGGGAAGGTGGCCTTCGGGTCACGGGTCGTCGACGACGGGCTGGACTTCTCCCTCACCAAGCCCGGCGACGGCGCCCCTCACCTGCTGGGCCGCGCCCGGCGCACCTGAGACTAGCGCCGCACTCCGTAGGCCACTGTCTGGTGGACCATGCGTCCCCCAGCTGCTGGGACCTGCTGCCAGAACGTGGCCGTCGAGGTCCGCCAGACCCCGAGATCGGTGATGCCGTCCCCGTTCCAGTCCCCCGTGACGGGCAGGTCGCCGAGGGCGCCGTACGTCGCCCGCTTGGTGGTGTACGACGACCCGCTGGGCACCCGCAGCGTCCACGCGCCGGTCGCAGAGTTCCACGAGCCGACGTCCGTGCGGCCGTCACCGTTCCAGTCACCCGAGACCGGGACCTCGCCGGTGGCCCCCCACGTCACGGCGGTCCAGTGACCCGTCGGTGACTTCAGCCAGAACTGTCGCGTGCTCGCCCGGTAGAGCGCCAGGTCGGTGACCCCGTTCCCGTCCCAGTCGCCGGAGAGCGGCAGGTCGGAGGCATACCCCTGACCGGTCAGCGTCGTGATGGATCCGTCGGGCTGACGCAGGTAGAACGTGGAGGTGCCGAGACGTCGAGCGGCGAGCTCGGTCTTCCGGTCTCCCTGCCAGTTGCCCACCACCGCGACGTCGCCGGGGATGCCCCAGGTGATCCGCGTGTTGGCCGAGCCCACCTTCTCCCAGAACTCGGTCCGGGACGGAGTGGTGCGGAAGATGCCGACCTCGCTCACGCCATCGCCGTTCCAGTCGCCGGAGACCGGCCGGTCCGGGCAGTTCGCCGACGTCGCGGTCGAGCCGATGCGGAACCCGCTCCGGTGGAAGTACGGCGGGAAGTAGGCGCCGTCCTTGCGCTCCTCGAAGTGCAGGTGCGGACCGGTGGAGTTGCCGGACGTGCCGAGGTAGCCGACCAGGGCGCCCTGGTCGAGGTAGGTGCCGACCGTCGTGGCGATCTGGTTGAGGTGGGCGTAGAGCGAGGTGAAGCCGTTGCCGTGGTCCACCACGACGTAGCGCCCGTAGCTCCCGGTGAGGGTCACGGCCTTGACGACGACCCCCGGAGCGCTCGCGAGCACGGGCTTGCCCAGGTCGTTCGGCGCGTTGAAGTCGACCGTGTAGTAGCTCGGGGAGTGACCCGACCTGCTGCTGCCGGTCCACGTCTGGCCACACGGGAACGGCATCTCGAAGTCCGGCCCCGAGGACGGGCTGACCGAGGTGGTGCGGGCGTTGGCGGGGCCCATCCGGCCGAAGCCGTGCCCCACGTCAGCCGCCTCCACGGGGCCGGCCTGCGACATGACCATCGCCACCGTCAAGAGTCCAGCAGCACCTGTTCCGCACCAGGTCCGAGCCCGCATCCGTGCACCTCACTGAACACTCCGGCAACATGAGTGCACAAAAGTAACTCAGATCACGGCGTGTCGACCAGAAAAGCGCGAATTGGGATGCTAGACGGACTAGCGCTTCCGGATCAGGCCCTCCTGGGCCACGCTCGCCACGAGCTGGCCGTCCTGGGTGAACACCCGGGCGAACGCGAGACCACGCCCACCCGCCGCTGCCGGTGAGCCCTGGTCGTAGAGCCACCACTCATCGGCCCGGAACGGCCGGTGGAACCAGATCGAGTGGTCCAGCGAGGCCACCTGCATCTCAGCCTCCTCGGTGGAGCGACCGTGGGGCACCAGCGTCGCCGAGAGCAGGGTCATGTCCGAGGCGTAGGTGAACGCGGCGAGCTGCGTCACCGGGTCGTCCGGCAGCGTCGCGCTGGCGCGGATCCACCACTGCGACCAGGCCGGGTGCTCGGCGTTGTCGACGCCCTCCTGGCTCGAGTTCGCGATGGGACGAACATCGAGAGCGGCCCATTCACGAAGCCAGTCGTCGTTGTGGCGAGACTGACGTTTCGCGTCCGGGATGCACTCCTCCGGCGACGGCACCCGTGGCATCCGGTCCTGGTGCTCGAGCCCCACCTCGGGGACCTGGAAGTTCGCGGTCAGGAAGAAGATCGGCCGCCCGTGCTGACGTGCGGCCACCCGACGCGTGCAGAACGAGCGACCGTCCCGGATCACGTCGACGTCGTAGATGATCGGCACCTTGGTGTCACCGGGCCGCAGGAAGTAGGAGTGCAGCGAGTGGCAGGCGAAGGTGTCCGGCACGGTGCGCACCGCGGCCACCAGCGACTGGGCGAGCACCTGCCCACCGAAGACACGCTGCATCATGGTGTCGGGCTGGCGCCCGCGGAACAGGTTGTCCTCGATGACCTCGAGGTCGAGCAGGTCGACCAGCTCTTCGACGGAGGAGGGCACGGCTCAGTCCTCGGGTTCCTCGAGCTTGGCCAGGAACTGCTCGAACTGGGCGCCGATCTCCTCGCCGCTCGGCAGCGCCTCGTCCTCGGCGAGCAGGTTCGCGGCCTGGCGGTGGAAGGCGTCGTACTGCTGCTCGAGACCGGTGACGACCTCGCGCACGTCGTCGGAGTCGGCGATCTGGGTGGCGATCTCGACCTGGCGCGTCTCGCCGGCCTCCTTGAGCGCGCTCTGGTCCCACTGCAGCCCGGTGACGTCCTCGAGCCCCTCGAGGAGGGCCGAGGCCGCGTTGGGGTAGTCGAACTGCGCGACGTAGTGCGGGATGTGCGCGACGAAGCCCATGGCGTCGTGCCCCCACTCCCCCAGCCGGAGCTCGACGAGCGACTGCGCACTGGCCGGGACGCGGATCTCGCCCTTCCAGACGTTGTCCTGCACCAGCAGCCGGTGCGCCGTCGCGTGGTTGGTGAGCTGCACGGGCCGGGTGTGCGGCACCGCCATCGGCACCGAGCCCAGCGAGACCGTGAGCCGCACCTCGAAGTGCTCCACGACGGCGCGTACGGCGCGGGCGAAGGCCTCCCAGCGGATGTCGGGCTCGGGCCCGGTCATCAGGAGGTACGGCGCACCGAGCTTGTCCTTCATCAGCCTCACGACCAGCCGAGGCGCCTCGTAGTCGGTGTAGTGGTCCTCGAGGAAGGTCAACGGCGGGCGTCGAGCGCGGTAGTCGTAGAACTCGTCGACCTCGAAGCTCGCCACCACGCTGCCGGTCTCGTCGTCGGCCAGGTGCGCCACCGCGAGGGCGGAGGCGTTGCCGGCGTCGAGGAATCCCTCGAGCGCGGTGACGAGCACCGGACCGTCGCTGCGTCCCACCAGCTCGGGGACGTCATCGACTATGTGCACGAACCTGGCCTCGGTCACGTGGCTCCTCCAGACGTAGGGGCTGCGAACGGGTGGTCGGACTCACCACCCTAGTGCGGTCAACACCCGGAGCGAGGCGGGTATGCCCGCCGGCCAGCTCAGTCGTCGGTCCTGGCGCGCCGGGAGTAGTCCTTCGCCGGCTCGCCCTCACCCTTGCCGACCATGCTGTGCTTGTAGCCGTAGAGGAAGTAGATCGCGAAGCCGAGGATCATCCAGACGAGGAACCGCAGCCAGGTCTCGATGCTCAGGTTCAGCGCCAGGTAGGCGCACACCACGGCTGCGAGGATCGGCAGGAACGGGCTCCACGGCACCTTGAACGAGCGCTCGAGGTCGGGGCGGCTCTTGCGCAGGATCGGCACGGCGAGCGAGACGAGCGCGAACGCCGTCAGGGTGCCGATGTTGACCATCTCCTCGAGCTTCCCGATCGGCGTCAGCGAGGCCACGATCGCCACGAGCGCGCCGATGGTCAGGGTGATGTTGATCGGGGTGCCGGTCTTCTTGTTCACGTGGGCGAAGTGCCGCGGGAGCAGCCCGTCGCGGCTCATCGCGAACAGCACGCGGATCGCGCCGATCATCAGGGTCATCACGACGGTCGTCAGGCCCGCGACGGCGCCCGCGGCGATCAGCGTCGCGAAGCCGTCCTTGCCCTGGTCCCGGAAGGCGCTGGCGAGCGCGGCCTCGGTGTCGATCTTGTTGTACTTGATCATCCCGGTGATCACGAGCGCGACCGCGATGTAGAGGAACGTGCAGATCGACCAGCGACCCGATGATGCCGCGCGGCAGGTCCTTCTGCGGGTTGCGGGCCTCCTCGGCCGTGGTCGCGACGACGTCGAAGCCGATGTAGGCGAAGAACACGATCGAGGCACCGGAGATGATGCCGAGCACGCCGTAGGTCTGCGCCTGGATCCCGAAGATCCACTGGAACAGCGGCTGGGTCAGTCCGGTCGCGTCCTGCGGTCCGGCGTTCGGCGGGATGAACGGGTGGTAGTTGGCGCCCTTGATGTAGAACAGGCCCGCCACGATCACGAACAGCACGATGAACAGCTTGATCCCGACCAGCACCAGGTTGACCCGCAGCGACTCCTTGATGCCGACGGCGACCAGGACCGTCAGGATCGCGACCAGCAGGAAGGCCGCCAGGTTGAAGTGGCCGAAGGACGCGCTGGCGTCGGGGCCGAGGCTGTCCGGCCAGCCGAGCCCGATCTCCTCCATGAACGTGACGAAGTAGGTGCTCCAGCCCTGCGCGACGACCGAGGCGCCGAGCATCAGCTCGAGGATCAGGTCCCAGCCGATGATCCAGGCGACCAGCTCGCCCAGGGTCGCGTAGGAGAAGGTGTACGCCGAGCCGCTGACCGGCACGGTCGAGGCGAACTCCGCGTAGCAGAGCGCCGCGAGACCACAGCAGATCGCGGCGATGGCGAAGGAGAAGACGACGGCAGGCCCGGCGAACTGCGCCGCCGCCTTGCCGGTCAGCGTGAAGATGCCGGCACCGATGATCACGCCGATGCCGAACACCATCAGGTCGAGTGCCGTCAGGTTCTTCTTGAGCTTGTAGTCCTCGTCCTGGGTGTCGTCCATGGACTGTTCGACCGACTTGGTGCGCAAGACGTTCATGTCGGGAACGCTACCGCCGGTACAGACCGGTGGCGAGAAGCGCGCCGAGAGTCGACGCGGCAGAATCGGGGCATGGGAACCGCCGACAACGAGCTGGTGGAGACGCTGCGCGACCTGCTGGCCGCGAACGCCGATCCCGACGAAGGCCGGACCGATGCAGGCCTACATGAAGTCGGCGATGCCCTACCGCGGCATCCCGGCGCCGCTGCTGCGCTCAGCCCTGCGGCCACGTGCTGGCCGATCACGAGCTCCTCGACGAGGAGACCTGGCACGCCACGGTGCTCGAGCTGTGGGACCGGGCCGAGTTCCGCGAGGAGCGCTACGCCGCGCTCGCGCTGGCCGGGCACCGGCGCTACCGCGAGTACCAGCAGGTGCACACCCTGCCGCTCTACGAGCACCTGATCCGCACCGGCGCCTGGTGGGACCTCGTCGACGAGACCGCCGGCCACTTCGTCCGCGACCTGCTGCTCGCGCACCCCGAGGAGGTCACGCCGGTGGTCCGCGCCTGGGCGGGTGCCGACGACCTGTGGGTGAGGCGGTCGGCGATCATCTGCCAGGTGGGCACCCGCGAGCGCTGCGACCAGGACCTGCTCGCCTCCTCGATCGAGGAGAACCTCGACGGCTCGACGCGGACCACACCGGCGCTCTCGGCGTACGGCAAGGAGTTCTTCATCCGCAAGGCCATCGGCTGGGCCCTGCGCGACCACGCCCGCACCGACCCGGAGTGGGTGCGTCGCCTTCGTCGCTGCTCACGAGCAGGAGCTGTCCGGCCTGTCCAGGCGCGAGGCCCTCAGGCACGTCCTCCCGGTGGTTGAGCCGCACCCGGTGGTTGAGCCGCACCCGGTGGTTGAGCCTGTCGAAACCCCTCAGCCGTAGAGGTTGCGGATCCGCGCAGCGGCCCGGCGGGCGAGCTCGCGGCTGTCATACCCGAGGACCTGCTCGAGCACCCGGTCCTGCTCGGCGTCGCTGGTGCCGGCGCCACCGTTGTGCATCGCGTCGACCAGCTCCCACAGCCGGGACTCGCCGTTCGTCTCGGCGATGTAGTCGCACGCCATCCAGCTCAGCGCGTAGTGCCACTCCTGGTCGGTGTTGTTGAACGTCGGTCGACACCGGCATCCCGCTGTCCTCGGTCCGGGCGCGGGTCAGCGCCGAGGTCGGGATGATGCGGTCGCGCTGAGGGATGTCGCGAGCCCCGAGGTACTCCGCGAGCCCCTCGGAGACCCAGACCGGCGCGCCGTCGTCACGGATGCCGATCGCGACGTGGCTCAGCTCGTGCCGGGTGATCCGGCCCAGGAACACCGGCCCGGCGCTGCACCGAGCTGGGCATCACCAGCATCCGTGTCGAGGCCACCTGGGAGCGGTCGTTGCTGGCGTACGTCGGGAAGGTCAGCGCCCCGAGGTGGTCGAGCGAACCGCCCGGCACATCGGTGAACGACGCGAGCACACCGGGACTCTTCACGCTGTAGACGACGACCTTGCCCGACCAGCCGAACGGGAGAGCCCGGTCGATCTGGTCGATGCCCTCGCTGACGGCGCCGGTGACCCTGCCGGCGTACGTACGGGTGGCCTGGTCGAAGATGCCGAGCACGCCGGGCTCCTGACGCACCGTGATCGCTGTCAGGTCCCAGGGCGCGGGTGTGCCGACGAAGAGCGGCTTCCCCGCCTTGGTCTGGTCCGAGACGATCGTGGCTCGTCCCTTGCGGAAGGCGAAGACGAAGCCGACGGTCCGCTCGGTGGGGACGGCGTCGAAGCCGGCGAGCTGGGTGGTCAGCCGCACCTGGGGGACGTGCACGTCCTTGCCCCAGCGCGAATCGTCCCCCACCCCGTCCCACTGCTGGTCGAGCACCCGATAGCCGAAGGTCGCCAGCGGGAGCTGCACCAGGTTGCGGAAGTAGCGCCGCTGCCGTGCCATCAGGTCCTTGTCCCCGTGGTCCACGCGCTTCAGGAACAGGTCGACGTTGCGTTCACGGACCGCGCGTACCCGCTCGTTCAGGGCTCGCTGCTCGCGGGTCTTGACCTCCGCCGCCGTGAGGCTGGTCGCCGCCTGGCTGTCGCCGAGAAGACTGTCGTTGTCGCTGTCTCCACCGCCGCATCCGACGAGCCCGAGCAGCAGGGCGATCGTGAGTGACAGGGCAGCCAGCGTGCGCGGCCCTCTCGGGTGGCGGTCAGTCAGCCATGCCACGGTCAACCGGCTGCTCGACGTGCTCGTCGCCGCGCTGACCGGTCGGTCCCCGGCCAGCGTGGGTGCCGGGGTGGTGGCCGGGGTGGTCCCCGGCGAGGTCGTGGTCACTGCCGTCCAGCGACGTGACGTCCTCGACGATCCCGCGAGCGAGTGCCTGCGCGGTGAGCCCGATGCGCTCGAGGATCGCGTCGCGCTTGGCATGGTCGAGGAACTCCTGGGGGATGCCGTACTGACGGAAAGGAGTGTCCACCTGCTCGTCGTTGAGCAGCTGCAGCAGGGTCGAGCCGCATCCGCCGACCCTGCCGTTGTCTTCAACGCAGACCACCAGTCGATGGTCACGCGCGAGTTCCAGAATCGTCCGGTCCCAGGGCTTCACCCATCGTGGATCGACGACCGTCACGCCGATTCCCTGGTCGGCCAGGCGTGCCGCGACCTGCACGGAGACCGCCGCCATCGAGCCGATGCCGACGATGAGCACGTCCCGCGCGCCGTCTCGCACGAGCACGTCCATGCGTGCCCGCTGTGTCGACCGCCTCGAGGTTCTCCTGCGGCGGCCCCTTGGGGATCCGCATCACGGTCGGTGCGTCACTGACGGCGACGCACTCCCGGAGCAGCTCGCCGACCCGGGCGCCGTCACGCGGTGCGCAGAGCCTCAGCCCGGGCACCACCTGGAGGATCGACATGTCCCACATGCCGTTGTGGCTGGCGCCGTCGTCGCCGGTGACCCCCGCGCGGTCGAGCACGAACGTCACGCCGCACTGGTGCAGGGCCACGTCCATCAGGACCTGGTCGAAGGCCCGGTTGAGGAAGGTCGCGTAGATCGCGACGACGGGGTGCATGCCGCCCATCGCGAGACCGGCGGCGCTGGTCACGGCGTGCTGCTCGGCGATGCCGACGTCGAAGGTGCGGTCGGGGTACGCCGCGGCGAACCGGTCGAGCCCGACGGGGTAGAGCATCGCCGCCGTGATCGCGACGAGGTCCTGGCGCTCGGCCCCGAGCGCCACCATCTCCTCGGAGAAGAAGTCGGTCCAGATCCGCCCCTTGGGGGTGCCGACTCCGGTCGCCACGTCGAAGGGACCGATCTGGTGGAACTGGTCGGCCTCGTGACGCTCGGCCGGGTCGTAGCCGAAGCCCTTGCGGGTGATGCACGTGCACGATCACCGGGCCACCGAACTTCTTGGCCTGGGTCAGCGCCTGCTCGACCGCGGTCCGGTCGTGGCCGTCGATCGGGCCGACGTACTTCAGGCCGAGGTCCTCGAAGAGGCCCTGCGGCGCGAGGGCGTCCTTCATCCCCTTCTTCATGGCGTGCAGGGCGTCGTACACCGCGGGGCCGACGCCGCGGACCCCGTTGAGGCGACGCTTGACCAGGTCGAGGATCTGCTCGTAGCGCGGGTTGGTGCGCAGCGAGGTGAGGTGGTTGGCGAGTCCGCCGACGGTCGGCATGTAGGAGCGGCCGTTGTCGTTCACGATCATCACCAGGCGGCGGTCGTCGACCCTCGGCGATGTTGTTCAGCGCCTCCCAGGCCATGCCGCCGGTCAGCGCGCCGTCACCGATCACTGCGACGACGTGCCGGTCCTCGCCGCGGATCATGTAGGCCTTGGCCAGCCCGTCGGCGTAGGAGAGCGACGTGGACGCGTGGGAGTTCTCCACGACGTCGTGGTCGGACTCGGCGCGGCTCGGGTAGCCGGAGAGGCCACCCTCGCTGCGCAGGGTGTCGAACTTGCCGGCTCGACCGGTGAGCATCTTGTGGACGTAGGCCTGGTGCCCGGTGTCGAAGACGACGCGGTCGCGTGGGGAGTCGAAGACGCGGTGGATGGCCAGGGTCAGCTCGACGACGCCGAGGTTGGGACCGAGGTGGCCGCCGCGGGGCGAACAGGTGCGGATCAGCTCGTCGCGGATCTCGGAGGCCAGCTCGATGAGCTCGTGGTCGTCGAGCTTGCGCAGGTCCTTCGGACCTGTGAGGTGCTCGAGGTGACCCATCGGTTGGTTGCTCCCCTGGTGAGTGTCGGTGCTGGCGAGTGCTGAATGCCCGAGTCTAGACGTCGGGGGGTGAGCGCGCTGAGGTCTCGGTAGAGGTCGGAGGCGAGGAACAACGGCAGGTAGTGCGCCAGGGACTCCGCCTTGTCGAGAGCCGGCGTCTGCGCCGGGTCGACGAACACGATCGCGCGTCCTTCACCCAGGACGATGTCGTCGTCGGTGAGGTCCACCCGACCGGCGTAGATGCGGTAGCTGCTGCGGTGGCCGTCGGAGTAGCTGAACTCCCCCTCCTCCCAGAGCACCAGGTCGCCGGGACCCGTCCGGATGCCGGTCTCCTCGAGGAGCTCGCGGTGCACGGCGGTGTCGAAGTCCTCGCCGGGCTCGACGTGGCCACCGACCATTCCCCACTGGTTGGCCGCTCGTGGTGCGTGCTCGTCACGGTGCTGGAGCAGCACGTGGCCCCGGGAGTCCACCAGCAGGACGACGGCGATGCGAGGCATGCAGGCACCCTAGACGCGGTCTACAGACGGGCAACCTACAGACGGGCCACGAAGCGCCTGCCGCGGAGCGCCTCCTCGACCAGCCCGGCCGCCCGGCGTACGCCGATCAGGCGCGCGGACTCGCGTTGCCAGGTCTCGACGGCCGCCTCGACGACCGATCCCTCCGCCACGTCGCGCAGCCCGCCTCGCGCCTCGCTCAGCCCCTGGTTCACCGCGGCCTGGCACGCCTCGACGTGCAGCACCGTGAACCGGGCCAGCACCACGGCGTGCCGGCGCAGCGTCGGGTAGGTGCGGTATTCGGGCGGGCAGAGGTCGAGCAGCCAGGCCACCGCGGTCGCCTCCCAGTCCGGGGCGCCGGGAGGGCGCACCTCGGCCGGCCACCCGGGAGCGGCGAGACCGGACGTCCCGGTGTGCGTCGGGTCGGGCTGTCGGTGGATGGTGACGGTCGTCCTGGCATCCACTGATGATAGGCCCGCATCGAACACCTGTTCGTTCGGAATAGACCAGTTGGCCGCTTTTTCTAGACCACTTGTGTGCACCGTGTCATGAGTTGGGAAGAGCCTCGTTGCACTCCCAGTGGGCCGAAAGGCCCTCCGGACCGCAACTCGAGGAACCACATCATGGACAAGACCTCACGCAGCACCACTGCCACCACCGTCCGCTCCACGGTGCCGTTCCTCTCGGGCGATGCCCAGTGCGAGCTGCTCGAAGGTGAGCTTGTCTTCGAACCCTCCGATCCCTATGCCGTCTCGATGCGTCTCGAGGCACGTTCCGGCACCGTCGTCTGGACCTTCGCCCGGGAGCTGCTCGCCGAGGGCATCTACGCGCCGGTCGGCGACGGCGACGTGCAGGTCTGGCCGTGCCTGAGCAACCAGGGCGACGCCGTCGTGATCATCGAGCTCAGCTCGCCCGACGGCACCGCGATGCTGCAGGCTCCCTCGCGCTCCGTGCACGACTTCGTGGCCCGCAGCCAGGCGGCCGTCCCGGCGGGTGCGGAGAGCGCCCACCTCGAGATGGACGCCCTGATCTCGCAGCTGCTCGCAAACTGATCGGCCGTACCTGTCGATTTCTGGTGGGCGAGTTCGTCACAGTGATGTGGCGAGGGTCGTCACACCACATCGAAAGGGCCAGCCATGACTGACACCTATCTGTACCTGATCCGCGAGAACGACTGGGACTCGGACAAGTACCTGCCGGGCGCCGAGCCCGCGGATGCGGCCGACGCGGAGATGACCTTCGGGGAGCACAAGGACTTCCAGGTCGCCGTGACCGAGCTCGGTGGACGCATCGTGGGTGCCAACGCCCTGCAGAGCGCCAAGTACGGCGGGATCGCCACCCCCGGCGAGGGAGACAAGAAGGTCGACGACGCCGTCTACACCGACAGTCCCTATGCCGACTCGAGCGAGCTGATCACCGGCTACTACGCCGTGGAGGTCGAGGACGAGGCGATGGCCCGCAAGGTCGCCGCGATGGTCCCGACCGGCAGCACCATCGAGTGGCGCAAGATCTTCCCGATGGGCTGACCGCTGCCACCATGGACCCGTGCGGCCGACCGACGAGCAGTTCCGGGCTGCCTGGCCACGCGTCGTCCGTGTACTGGCGTCGTGGTCGGGCAGCCTCGACGACGCCGAGGAGTACGCCGCCGAGGCGATGTCGCGTGCCGTCGAGACGAACGGTGTCGACGACCTGGCCGCGTGGTGCGTGAGCGTGGCCAAACGGGCCTGGATCGACGACCACCGACGGCGGGACGTGTTCTCCCGGGTCGCACCGGAGCTGGCAACGGGAGAAGAGATGCCTGGCCAGAAGTTCCCGCGAGGGTTCGGCAGAGGAGCTCGACGACCGGGTAGCGCTGCTGTTCGTCGCCTGCGACGAGGCCCTGGCGCCGGGCGCCCGGATGGTCCTCGCCCTGCGCGTCGTGTGCGGCCTTTCCATCGAGCAGACGGCGATGCATCTCGGCATCCAGCCGAGCGCCGCCGCAGCCAGGCTGACCCGCGCGAAGCGGGCGCTGGCACAGGCGCGGGGAGAGTTCCAGGTGCCCGGGGCCGCGGAGCGCCTGGTCCGGCTGCCCGTCGTACTCGACTGCGTGGCCGGGATGTTCACGGTCGCGCACCGCACCGGGCTCGAGCCGACGGATGCCCTGGCGGACATGGGCTCGCAGGCACTCTCGATCGCCGACGCGCTCGTGTCCCTGTTCCCCGACGAGACCGAGGTGCGCGGGCTGCGTGCCGTCGTACGGCTCGGTCTGGCTCGACGGCCGGGCCGCGTCGACGACGACGGTGTCGCGCTCACGCTGGACGAGGTGGACCGCTCGACGTGGGACCAGCAGCTCCTGCGGGCCGGCCTGGCGGATGCGGCCATCGCCGCGCGAGGCGACGGTCGGTTCGCGCTCGAGGCCGCGATCTCCGGCCTGCACAGCGCTGCCCCCTCGTTCGCCCGGACGGACTGGGTTCGGATCGTGCAGTTCTACGAGGCGCTGCAGCAGGTGTGGCCCTCCCCAGCGGTCGACATCGCCCTCCTGGCCGCGCGCGCCCAGCAGGCGCTCGAGGAAGGGGCCGGCCTCGACCAGGTCGAGCGAGGACTCCAGCGGCTGGCCGACGAGGGGCCGTCGTACGCCAGGAGGGACGCGGCCTTCGCGCTCGCCGACCTGTGCTGGCGAACGGGACGCCGGGCCGAGGCGGCGGAGCGCTACCGGGAGCTCACGGCCAGCGTGGACAACGAGGCTGTTCGTCGGTTCTGCCTGCGCCGCGCGGGCGAGGGCGGTCAGCCGCCCATCGGCCCACCGTCGCGACCGTAGGAGCTGGCCACGATCTGGGCCACCACCGACAGCGCGATCTCACCCGGCGCCTTGCCACCGATGTTCAGCCCGGCCGGGACGTGCAGCTTCTCGAGGCCGGTCACGCCTTCCTGCTCCAGATCGGCACGCAGGCCGAGGGCGCGACGCCGGCTCGCCATCATCGCGACGTACGTCGCCGGCGAGGCCAGCGCGTCCCGCAGCACCTGCGGGGCGTCGGGAGCGTCGTGGTCGCACAGCACGACCGCGTCACCGTCGCGCAGCGCGAGGGCCGCGAGCGCTGCCGCGCCTCTTCCCCCGTCATCCTCCGCGATCACGGTGACCACACGACCTGCAGTCGTGGCGATGGACTCGATGGCCTCGGCGATCGGGTTGCGGGTGAGGAGCACGATCTGCCCGGCTTCGGGCCCGTCGTCGGACCAGGGTTGCTCTCGCGTCGTCATCGCCTCAGCCTGCCAGGAAGGAGAACCGCACCTGCCGGTCCGGGTTGTCGACGTTGAGGTCGACGAGGCAGATGCTCTGCCAGGTGCCGAGCGCCAGGCTCCCGTCGAGCACCGGCACCGTGGCATAGGGCGGGATCAGCGCCGGCATCACGTGAGATCGTCCGTGACCCTTCGACCCGTGTTGATGCTTCCACCGGCCGTCCGCGGGCAGCAGGTCGCCGAGCGCGGCGAGCAGGTCGTCGTCGGAGCCGGCTCCCGTCTCGAGGATCGCGATGCCGAGGGTCGCGTGCGGGACGAACACCTGGAGGAGTCCGTCCCCTTCGCCGGCGACGAACTCGGCACAGTCGCTGGTGATGTCGCGGACGACCTCGTCGCCGCCGGTGCGGTAGTCACGTGTCTCGGACCTCATCCCAGGGCCTCCTCGATCCGCTGGACCTTGGCGGTGAGCTGCCCGTCGTACCCGGGTCGGATGTCGGCCTTCAGCACCAGGCCGACGCGGGGGTAGCGGGCGGCAACGACCTCGACGGCCTGCTTGACCACCTCCATCACCTCGTCCCAGTCGCCCTCGATGTTGGTGAACATCGCGTTGGTCTCGGTCGGCAGCCCGGAGGCGCGGATGACCCGTACCGCCTCTGCCACGGCCTCGCTGACACCGCCGTCCCCCGTCGCGGAGGGGTCGGGCCCGCCCGACTCGGGGATCGGCGTTCCGGAGGGACTGATGCTCAGCGCCACGATCATGCGCTCCAGCGTGTCAGCGACCTCGGCGAACGCCAACTTCTCGCGGTCCGGGGGTCCATGATGGAGTCGATCGTCCGGAAAGGTAGAAATGTCCGTCCCGCGTTGGGTGCAGTGCGCCCTGCTCCTCGTGCTGATCGGCGCCTGCCTGTCCATCCCACACCTCGACGGCACGTCGTACGGCGGCTGGCCCGCGCTGGGGTTCGCGATCGCGCTCCTGCTGGTGGCCGGCCCTGAGCACAGCCGGCTGGTGATCGTGCTGGGCGCGGTCGTCGCCTCCATCGGCCTGATGATCGGCTACGACCTCCCGTTGTGGACGGCAGTCATCGGAAGCGTCGCCGTGATGGCCCCGGCTGCGCTCGCCCAGCGCATGCTGGTCAGGACCGAGAGCGGGCACCTCCGGCTGGACGAGGTGGACAGCGACCGCTACCACCTCGTCACTGCGGTCACGGCGCTGCTCTGCGGACTCGTGTCCATGACCGCGGCGTTCACCAGGTACGACGCCGAGCGTGCCCTGCTCGTCGGCCTGATGTCGTTCCTGTCATCGCTGACCGCCCAGCTCGCCGTACTCCCCCTGCTCATCCGCGGCTCCCGCCGTCCCTCCGCAGGCACCGCGGCAGAGCTGGTCATCCAGCGGCTGATGCTGGTGCTCTCCATCGTCCTGGTCTTCGGACCCACGACGAGGCTCGCCGTGGTGTTCGTGATCTTCCCGATGCTCGGGTGGGCCGCCAACCGGGCGACCCGACGCGAGGCCCACTGGCAGCTCTTCCTCGTCTGCGCTGCCTGCTACACGCTGACCCTCAGCGGGCGCGGCCCGTTCACCGGCTCGATCGAGGGTGTTCCCGACTCCCTCACGCCGTCACTGCTCTACATGTTCATGGCCGCCGCCTGCTACATGACCGTCCCGCTCACGATGACGGTGGAGCGGCTGGTCGCGATGACCAGCCAGGCCACGCGCGCAGCCGTGACCGTCCAGCGGCTGCTGGACTCCATCAGCGGGGCGCTCATCATCGCCACGGACGCGGGCGGCCGCATCACGCACTTCAACGCGGGAGCCGAGGAGACGCTCGGCTACACCCCGGAAGAGGTGATCGGCCAGAGCCCGTCCATCTTCCACACCCCGGAGGAGCTGGCGCGCCAGGCCGCGCACTTCGGGGTGGCACCGCACCACAGCACCATCACCCTCGAGATGGTGCGACGCGGGGAGCGCCGCGACTGGGAGTTCATCCGCAAGGACGGACGCCCGCGCATGACCTCCCTGACCCTGAGCGAGGTCACCGACGCCGACGGCCAGGTGATCGGCTTCATCGGCGCCGGCGACGACATCACCGAGCGTCTGCGTGCGCAGCAGGCACTCATGACCGCACTCGACCGCGAGCACGCCTCCGTGCTGCGGCTGGAGGAGGTCGACCACGTCAAGCAGGAGCTGGTCTCCAACGTGAGCCACGAGCTGCGGACGCCGATCACCAGCATCTCCGGGTACGCCGAGCTCCTGGTGGACGGGAGCTACGGCAACCTGAACGACGCGCAGTCCGACGCCGTCAGCCGCATCGGTCGCAACACCGAGCGGTTGGAGCTGCTCGTGGAGGACCTGCTGACGCTCTCGAAGGCCGAGTCGGGACAGCTCGAGCTGGAGCGCCGCGAGGTCGACCTGCGCACCGTGGCGAGCGAGACGTTCGAGATGCTGGAGGAGGTCCTCCGCGTCCGGGAGCTGGACGTGCAGGTGGAGCTGCCCGACGAGCCGGCGCTCGTCCGTGGGGACGCTCGCGCGCTCGAGCGGGTCGTCACGAACCTGATGAGCAACGCCATCAAGTTCACTCCCGACACCGGCCGGGTCGTGCTCACGGTCGCGGCCGACGAGCTCGAGGTGTCACTGACGATTCGCGACACCGGCATGGGCATCGCGAAGGAGGACCAGGAGCACCTGTTCACCCGCTTCTTCCGGACCTCGGCCGCGACCGAGAAGGCCATCCAGGGTTCTGGCCTCGGGCTGAGCATCGTGCACTCGATCGTCAGCCAGCACGACGGCAGCGTCACGATCGACTCGGCAGCGGGTGCCGGGACGACGGTCACCGTGACCTTCCCGCGCCTGACCCTGCCGGACGTCATACGCCCCGGTGGCAACAAGCACCAGGACGTATGACGTCCGCGCAGGTGTGGCTCAGTTCTTGCGCAGGCTCCGCAGGACGTACTGCATGATCCCGCCGTTGCGGTAGTACTTCGCCTCACCGGGGGTGTCGATGCGGACCTTGGCGTCGAACTCGGTGTCGCCGGCCTTGACCTTGACGGTCTTGGGGATCTTGCCGTCGTTGAGCTCGGTGATGCCGGTGAAGGAGAACTCCTCCTCGCCGGTCAGGCCGAGCGACTCGGCGCTCTCACCCTCGGGGTACTGCAGCGGCAGCACACCCATGCCGATCAGGTTGGACCGGTGGATCCGCTCGTAGGACTCGGCGATGACGGCCTTGACCCCGAGGAGCGCGGTGCCCTTGGCGGCCCAGTCGCGCGACGAGCCGGAGCCGTACTCCTTGCCGGCGAGTACGACGAGCGGGGTGCCGTTCTCGAGGTACTTCTCACTGGCCTCGAAGACCGTCGTCACGTCGCCGTCACCGGCGAAGTCACGGGTGAACCCACCTTCCGTGCCCTCGGCGAGCTGGTTGCGCAGCCGGATGTTGGCGAAGGTGCCGCGGATCATCACCTCGTGGTTGCCGCGGCGCGAGCCGTAGGAGTTGAAGTCGCGCTGGCCCACGCCGTGCTCGGCGAGGTACTTGCCCGCCGGGCTGTCCTTCTTGATCGCACCGGCCGGGCTGATGTGGTCGGTGGTCACCGAGTCGCCCAGCTTGAGCAGCACCCGCGCGCCCTCGATGTCGGTCACGTCCTCCGGCTCGTCGGGCATGCCGTCGAAGTACGGCGGCTTGCGGACGTACGTCGAGTCGGGGTCCCACTCGAAGGTGTCACCCTCGGGCGTCTCGAGCGACTTCCACTGCTCGTCGCCGGCGAACACGTCGGAGTAGTCGTTGGTGAACATCTCCGAGGTGATCGCCGTGCGGATGACCTCCTCGACCTCGGCCGAGGTCGGCCAGATGTCCTTCATGAAGACGTCGTTGCCGTCCTCGTCCTGGCCCAGCGGGTCGTTGTAGAGGTCGACGTCCATCGAGCCGGCCAGTGCGTAGGCGACGACCAGCGGCGGGGACGCGAGGTAGTTCATCTTCACGTCCGGGTTGATCCGGCCCTCGAAGTTGCGGTTGCCCGACAGCACCGAGACGACGGCGAGGTCGTTCTCGTTGACCGCGTCGCTCACCTCGGGGATGAGCGGACCGGAGTTGCCGATGCACGTCGTACAGCCGTAGCCGACGAGGTTGAACCCCAGCTTGTCGAGGTACGGCGTCAGCTCGGCCCGCTCGTAGTAGTCGGAGACGACCTTGGAGCCAGGCGCCAGCGTGGTCTTCACCCAGGGCTTGGTGGTCAGGCCCTTCTCGACGGCGTTCTTGGCGAGCAGGGCTGCGCCGATCATCACCGACGGGTTGGAGGTGTTGGTGCACGAGGTGATCGCGGCGATCGCGACAGCGCCGTGGTCGAGCTCGAACTCGGTGCCGTCGTCGAGGGTGACCTTGGCCTTGTTGGACGTGCGTCCCTTGCCGCTGCCAGCAGGGTGGTTGCGCCAGTCGTGCGGAGCGCCGTCGCCGTTGCCGCCCTCGGAGTGCGAAGGCGCGTCGCTCGACGGGAAGGACTCGTCCGACTGCTCGTCGACCTTGGAGTGCTCGGCCTCGTCGGGCTTCTCCTGTGCCGGCACGCCCTCCTTGTCGGAGCCTCCGTCGGCGTCACCGTCATCGGCGTAGTCGGCCAGCGAGGTCCGGAAGGCCTCCTTGGCGTCGGAGAGGGACACCCGGTCCTGGGGACGCTTGGGTCCGGCGAGTGACGGGACCACCTCGGCGAGGTCGAGCTCGAGCCGCTCGGAGTAGCGCGGCTCGGCGTCGGGGTCGTGCCAGAGGCCCTGCTCCTTGGCGTAGGTCTCGACGAGCGCGATCTGCTCGTCGTCTCGGCCGGTGAGCTTGAGGTACTTCGTGGTCTCCTCGTCGATCGGGAAGACCGCGATCGTGGAGCCGAACTCCGGGCTCATGTTGCCGATGGTGGCGCGGTTGGCCAGCGGGAGGGCGGAGACGCCGGGTCCGTAGAACTCGACGAACTTGCCGACCACGCCGTGCTCGCGGAGCATCTCGGTGATCGTCAGCACGAGGTCGGTCGCGGTCGCACCCTCGGGCAGGTCGCCGTTGAGCTTGAAGCCCACGACGCGCGGGATCAGCATGGAGACGGGCTGACCGAGCATGGCCGCCTCGGCCTCGATGCCGCCGACGCCCCAGCCGACGACGCCGATGCCGTTGACCATGGTGGTGTGCGAGTCGGTGCCGACGAGGGTGTCCGGGTACGCCGTCAGTTCGCCGTCCAGCTCACGGGTGAACACCACGCGGGCGAGGTGCTCGATGTTGACCTGGTGCACGATGCCGGTGCCGGGCGGGACGACCTTGAAGTCGTCGAAGGCACCCTGGCCCCAGCGGAGGAACTGGTAGCGCTCCTTGTTGCGCTCGTACTCGATCTCGACGTTGCGCTCGAACGCCTCGGGGGTCCCGAACACGTCGGCGATCACGGAGTGGTCGATGACCATCTCGGCGGGCGCGAGCGGGTTGATCCGCGACGGATCGCCACCCAGGTCGGCCATCGCCTCACGCATCGTGGCCAGGTCGACGACGCAGGGCACGCCGGTGAAGTCCTGCATGATGACGCGCGCCGGGGTGAACTGGATCTCCTTGTCCGGGTCCGCGTCCGGGTCCCAGCCGGCGAGTGCCAAGATGTCGTCGGCGGTGATGTCCTCGCCGTCCTCCGTGCGCAGCAGGTTCTCCAGCAGCACCTTGAGGCTGAAGGGCAGCGACTGAACGTCGAGGCCGTCACCGTCCACCGCGTCGAGGCGGTAGATCTCGTAGGACTTGCCGTTGACGTCCAACGTGCCCTTGGCACCAAAGCTGTCGTCGCTCGCCATGAATATCCCTCTGTTCGGATCTCGTTCGGCCGGTTCTGCCCGGGTGGTCACATCTTGCCCACGTACGTCGGGTCGTGTGAAGGAAGGCAACCCTTACTCTGGACGCGAAGCAATATATCTTGACGTCAAGATACCATGGGCGACCTAGGGTGTGGTCATGCGCTACCGGACCTTGGGAAACAGTGGCTGTGCCGTCTCCGAGCTCTGCCTCGGCACGATGACCTTCGGCGCGGAGACCGACGAGTCGGGCGCACACGCCCAGCTCGACCGGTTCGTCGAGGCCGGCGGCAACCTCGTCGACACCGCCGACGTCTACTCCGCCGGCGTCTCGGAGGAGATCATCGGGAGGTGGCTCGCCGCCCGTCCCGCCGAGGTGACCGACTCCGTCGTACTCGCCACCAAGGGCCGGTTCCCGATGGGCGACGACCCCAACGACGCCGGGCTCTCCGCACGCCACCTCACCCGGGCTCTCGACGCCTCCCTCGGCCGGCTCGGGGTCGAGGGCGTCGACCTCTACCAGGTGCACGCCTGGGACCCGTGGACCCCGCTGGCCGAGACCCTCCGCACCCTCGACGGGTTCGTCCGGTCCGGGAAGACGCGCTACTACGGGTTCTCCAACTTCACCGGCTGGCAGCTGACCAAGGCGGTGCACACCGCCCGCGCCCTGGGGCTCGCCGAGCCGGTCACGCTGCAGCCGCAGTACAGCCTGATCGTGCGCGAGATCGAGTGGGAGATCGTGCCGGCGGCCCTGGACGCGGGCATCGGCCTGCTGCCCTGGAGCCCGCTCGGCGGCGGCTGGCTGAGCGGCAAGTACCAGCGCGACCAGCGCCCGACCGGGTCGACCCGCCTCGGCGAGGACCCCGGCCGTGGCATGGAGGCCTGGGAACGCCGGGGCACCGAGCGCACCTGGCAGATCATCGAGGCCGTGCAGCAGGTCGCCGAGGGCCGCGGTGCCTCGATGGCCCAGGTCGCCCTGTCGTGGGTCACCAACCGCCCCAGCGTCACCTCGACCATCCTGGGCGCCCGCACGATGGAGCAGCTCGAGGACAACCTCGGCTCGGTCGACGTACACCTCTCCCCCGAGGAGGTCGCCACCCTCGACGAAGCCAGCGACCTGCAGGCCACCGACTACCCCTACGGCTCCCTCGCCCTCGACCAGCGCGACCGGACCCTGTAGCCCGCCGACCGGGCCTGGCAACTCCGAACGATCCGCACGCGACACGCCGTGGCGAGGGTGCCAAGCGTTCGGAGCACCCTGTGGATTCCCGTTCGCCCGGCCGGCGTCTACCCGGCAGGCTCCCCACATGGTTCACCGCTGGGATCCGCGAGCACCCCACCCGGGACGACTGGTTCGTCCCGTCCGCGTCGACCCGAAGGGGCTGAGCGGCCCCACGCGAAGGCAGGCCGCAGGGAAGTACTGGCGACGCACGTCACCTGGGTTCTACGTCCCTTCCGACACCCGCAGCGACCTTCCGGAACAGCGGATCATGGAGCAGTCAGTCCGGCTGCCTGCTGCTGGCGCGATCACCGGCTGGGCGGCGTGCAGGCTGCACGGTGGCAACTTCTTCGACGGACTCGAGGTGGACGGCGCCACCCCGATACCCGTGCCGCTCAACGTCGGGCCGCACGGCAACATCCGCGCAGATGCCCAGGTGCGTGCCTGCTTCCATCAGCTGTCTCAGGGTGAACGCGCCACGCGCTTCTCCATCCCGACAGTGACACCGGAGCGGGCGACGTACGACGCCATGCGTCTGGCGGCCGACCCTCGAGAGGCCGTCGTCGCCATCGACATGATGGCGGCTGCTGAGCTCGTCTCGATCCAGATGCTTCGCGACTATCTGCCTGGAGACGATGCCACGTGCACATGGGCACTCGATCTGGCGAGTGAGCACGCCCTCTCACCCAATGAGGTCCGTCTCCGGATGATCTGGGTGCTGGACGCGGGCTTGGAACCGCCTCTGGTGAACTGCCCGGTCTACGACCTCGCAGGCAGGCTGCTCGGCGTCGTCGACCTGTTGGACGAGCGAGCCGGCATGGCTGCGGAGTTCGACGGCGCCGATCACCGCACGGCAGGTCGACAGACGGCCGACGTGCGAAAAGAGGCGCGGCTGCGGCAGCTCGGCCTGGAGATGACCCGCGTCACCGGCATGGAGCTGCCGCAGCGCTCAACCGTGGCCGAGCGACTTCACGAAGCCAGAGGGCGCGCCTCGTTCACCCCTCCCGCCGAGCGCCTCTGGGTGGCCAGGCCGCCGGCCGGAGACCTGCACCAGCGGATCCAGGAGCGCGAGGCCCTCCGAGAGCTGAACGCCGCCGTCGAGGCACAGGGGCTGCCGGACATTCGCGAGCTTCGCGGTTACTGACGACCGTTCCGAACGGTCGGCACCCTGGGCGCGGCGTGTCCCGTGCGAAGTGTTCGGAAGGCGGGCCCCAGAGATGAGCTCAGTGGAGCCTCAGCCCTGGGCGAGCTTGGAGACGTCGTCCCAGGCTTCCCAGGTCTCGAGGCGGGAGGCGTAGTCCGCCTTGGCGATGCCGATCGGGGCGGTGCCGAAGAAGACGCGGAGCGGTGGGTTCTCCGAGTCGACGACGCGCAGCACGGCCTCCGCGGAGGCCACGGGGTCGCCGGGGCCGCTGGAGCTGCGGCTGGCGCGGTCGCGCTGCATCCGCTCCCGCGCCTCGTCGTACGCCGGCAGGGCAGCCGCGTGCTTGGCCGACGGTCCTGCCCAGTCGGTGGAGAAGCCGCCCGGCTCGATCAGGGTGACGTGGATGCCCCAGTCGGCCACCTCCTGGGCCAGCGCCTGCGAGAAGCCCTCGAGCGCCCACTTCGACGCGTGGTAGGCACCGATGCCGGCGAACGCGGAGATGCCGCCGATCGAGGAGACCTGGAGGAGGTGGCCGGAGCCCTGCTCGCGCAGGAACGGCAGGGCCGCCTGCGTGATCCACATGGCACCGAAGACGTTGGTCTCCATCTGGTCGCGGAAGTCGTCCTCGCTGAGCTCCTCCACGAAGCCGAACTGCCCGTAGCCGGCGTTGTTGACGACGACGTCCAGCTGGCCGAAGTGCTCGTGCGCGGTGCGTACGGCGGCGAAGTCGGCCTCGCGGTCGGTCACGTCGAGCTGGATCGGGAGGATCGCGTCGCCGTACCGGCCCACGAGGTCGTCGAGGGTGGAGAGATCGCGGGCGGTGGCCGCGACGCGGTCACCCCGCTCGAGGGCAGCGATCGACCACTCGCGGCCGAAGCCCCGGGAACAGCCGGTGATGAACCAGGTCTTGGACGTCATGACCTCGACGCTACGGGTTCGAGCGCACTCCAAGTCAAAGCAGTCAGACCGGCAGTCGATCCCCACGCTCGGCGACGAGGCGGGCTGGCGCCGAGAGCCGCCACGCCTCGAAGGTCAGCTCGGCCAGCTCGTCGCGCGCGATCCCGTCCAGGTAGACGACCACCCAGCCGAACCCTCCTGCGGTGAACTGCACCTCGAAGACCTCCGGTCGCTCGGCGACCAGCGCCGCCTGCTCGGCGAGGGTCTGCTTGAGGCCGACCGTGCGCGTGGGCTCCCAGAGGTAGCCGAAGGTGCGACCGGAGACGACGAGCACGGAGTACTTGGAGTTCTCGAGGATCTCGACGTCGTCGAGCTGATGCACGAGGTCGATGAGCTCGGCGATCGCGGTCATCAGCGCACCAGCAGCGCCACGCACTCGACGTGGTGCGTCATCGGGAACAGGTAAATGGCGATGAGCGTGAGTGCGATCGTTTGCGACTGACTGGCCACATCGGGCCAGACTAGCCTCTGACCTGCGACGATGCCGCTGTTGCGCCTTGACATCGTCAGAACGCCTTTGCGGGAGGTTGCGAATCAAACCGAGCCCAATCCGAGCCCTCCGGTCATCGCGCGCCGACGGTCGCAAACGACAGCAGGTTCAGACCTCGCCCCGAGCGCGGGCCTCGAGGTATCGGTCCATCAGCGCCGCCGGGATTCGGCCGCGGTCGGAGACGACGATGTCGTTCGCCGTCGCCCAGCGACGTACGTCGGCCGGTGTAGGCGGCGCGGGCGAGAGCGGCGGTGCCGCTTCGAAGCCGCGCACGGCGAGGTCGCCGACCAGCTCCTCCGACAGCCCGACTCGGGCGGCAGCGAGGAAACGGTAGGTCCACTCCTGGGCGAGCTTGCGGGTCTCGCAGAAGACGATCGGCACGGTCGGGAACCGGATCTGGCACTCGGCGATCCCGTCGGCCACGACGCTGGGCCGGACGCGGTCGAGCTTGAAGACCTGCGAGTAGCGCTCCTCCACGACCACCGCGGCGCGCGGGATCGCGGCCAGTTCGGTGAGCTGGAACTTCAGCTTGCCCGTTGTCAGCGAGGAGACGAGGTCGGCCAGGGACTTGCGCTCCACCGTCGCCTGCAACAGCCCGTCGACGATGAGTCCGTAGTCACCGGCGCTTAGCGGCTCGCGTCGGGTCGTCGCCTGCCGGTCGGCGAAGGTGAACGGGTAGCGCTCGCGGACGTCGACCGCGATCTCCAGGTCCGCGACTCCACTGGCGCGGGCGCCCGGAAGAGAAACCGCGGGGCGCGCTTGCTTGGACGTGCGCGAGGTCTGCCAGAAGATCATCTGCCGCCCGCGGGCATTCGTGATGATGATCTGGGAGCGGTTCTCCCTCCCGCGATCGAGCACGAGGTCGATCGCCGCGCCCCGTCGTACGCAGGACCGCACCGCCACCCGCTCGACGATCTCGGCGTCGACCGGCCACGCCTCGACCCGGTGGCAGTAGACCTTGCCGGTGCGCGGCCACGTGTCCTTCGCCTTCAGGATGATCCCGTCCCCGAGCGGGACCCGGAGCAGGTACGGGAGCGTCGATCCGGGTTCGTTGTTGCGCGCGATGACGAAGTCCTCCGGCATGCCTACAACTCCCCCGCCGTAGCGAGACGATCGAGCGAGTTCTCCGCATCGGGCACCTCGAGCAGCAGCGCGCGATCCTTCTTGGCCGCGGCAACCATCGCCCGCAACCGCTGCCGGTCCTTCTTTGTGAGCTCTTCGTTCCTGAAGTCGCGGGCTGTGAGCAGCCCGGCGAGGATGACGAAGTCGCGCCGGTGCCGACCGAGGCCGGGGTCGCCTGCGTTGGTGAGGGCTGCCGCCTTGCCGACCAGTGCACCGACGAGGTTGGGCCGACGTACCGATCCTTCGCGGCCAGCGACAGACACCGCGACGGTCTCGCTGCGCTGCAGCGCCTGGGTGCCGCCGGCCGTCGGGAGGGTCGGGCTGCCGGTGACCCCGGGACGCAGGCTCGCGCGCTCGCCAATCCCGTCCGGAAGCAGCACGTCGAGGGACGCGTCGCCGCGGATCCAGCGATGCTGGAGACCCTCCGCCGAGATGCCTGCTGATCTGAACCCGAGGTGGGTCAACGTCTCGGTGAAGGTGGCCAACATCGTTGGGTCGGCGCGCACGTCGATCACCGTGTCCGCGTCGTTCGTCGGCCGCACCGGGAACTGCCCTCGTTCGGCGCAGTGCAGGTGGACGAGCTGGCCGCCGATGAGGGTCCAGCCGTTGGCGAGCCGCTCGTGCAGGTCCAAGAGACCCAGCCAGGAAGCGGTCTGCTCCGCGGGCATCGCAGGCAGGTCGATCATCGCTCGCCTGCCTTCCACTCCAACGCGAGTTCATGCAGCAACTCAGCTGCCCTAGCCTCCTCGCGCGGCCCGCGATGCTCCGCAAGATCTGCCGCGAGCCGCAGCCGTGAGTCCGGGAACGGGTACTGCCCGTCGGAGACGACGTGGAGCACGACGTTCGCATCACGATCGGACTCGACCAAGAGGTAGTCCTTGAGGATTCCCTCCACGAGCGACTCGTCGAGATATCCCTCCACGTCGGGCGAGGCGATACCACTCGAACCCAGGTCGACGATCATTGCCCAACGCTCGTCAGCCCTGAGATCGGCAAGGTCGGCGGGCGCCGCACGCAGCAGATGCCGTCCGGCCCTGTTGCGCAACACCAACCGAAGCGACACCACAAGCTGCCTGACAGCTTCCTCATGGGCGACGGGCTCCGCGGCCGGCTCGAGCAAACGCTTCAACTGCATCCGCACCCGCGCCGACACCGCAGGCCCGCTGACGCCTACCCGGTCGCTGTCGTCCTCGGACGCCGCGATGACCGCCCATGCAGAGCGGGCCGAATACGGACGGCCTGCCTTGCTGCGCTCCTGGACACGCAGGAGCGAGCGCTCATCGACCACCCACTGGGAGCCGATCCGCTCAGCGGACAGCGAGCCGTCCGCGATGCGCTGGTGGATCCGGGGCACGCTGACGCCCAGCCGCTGCGCGGCCTGTGCGACGCTGACAGCTCCCATGTGCACAATCCTAGAAGAGTTTCAAGGATTGTGGAAGAACGCTCGGGATTATCAAAGCGAGCCCAAAGCGAGCCCAACGGACGTTCGCGGGGCTCGCGCTCACGAGCCCCGATCACATCACCGCAGGCCGGAGTCGCTTTTCACCAGCAGCGCCACGCACTCGACGTGGTGACGTCATCGGGAACAGGTCGAAGGCCCGCAGGTCGGCCAGCCGGTAGCCGCCCTCCGCGAAGTAGGCGAGGTCGCGGGCGAGCGCCGCGGGGTCGCAGGCGACGTAGGCCACGGCCCGCGGCGAGAGGCCCATGATGCTGCGCACCACCTGGCGCTTGGCCCCCGCACGCGGAGGATCGAGTACGACGAGGTCAACGGGCTCGCTGCGACGGATGGCCCGGTCGACCCGGTCGGTCCGCACCGTGGCCTGCGCGTGGCCGTCCAGGTTGGTTCGGGCCAGCTCGGCCGCCTTGCGGTCGCTCTCGATGGCGACCACCGACCCGGTGGGTCCGACCGCTTCGGCCAGGAAGGCAGTGAACAGCCCGACGCCGGCGTAGAGGTCGAGCACGCGCTCCCCCACCTCCGGGGCCAGCATCCGCAGCACCGTCTCGACGAGCACCCGGGGCGATCCGGGGTGCACCTGCCAGAACCCGTCTCCGGCGACGGTGAAGGAGTGCGTGCCGTGGTCCGTCACGACCTCTTCCACGACCGGCCCGGAACGGTCCGGCTCGCGCGCATCGGGGTGGGCGATCAGGCACCGGTCCACGATCACGACCTCGTGCGAGCGGTGCTTGCGCAGCCCCTTCTCGCCGCCGGGCAGGTGGACGTACTGCATCCGTGTGCGCCAGAAGAGCCCGTCCTCGTCTCCCGGGACCGGTTCGACGACCACCTCGCGCTCCAGGCCGGCCAGCCGCGAGAGCTGCTCGCTCACCACGTCGCCCTTGAGCCGTCGCTGCTCCGCGAGCTCGACGTGCTGGAAGTCGCAGCCGCCGCATCCGCCGGGATGGGCCAGCGGGCACGGCGCCGGCACCCGGTGCGGCGAGGCCTCGGCGATGTCGATGGCGTCCCCGCGGAGGAACCGACCGCTGTCCTCGGTGATCTCCACCGTGACCTGCTCGCCGGGCAGGGCGTGCCGCACGAAGATCACCCGGCCCTCGTGCCGGGCGACGAAGTGGCCGCCGTGCGCGACCGCGCCCACCTCGACGTCGAAGCGTGCCCCGACGAGGGAGAGGTCGTTCTCGCTCACCGTCCGGACCGGGTCCGTCCCCGGCGTACGTCACCGGGCCGCAGGCGCTGGAGCTCCCCGTCGGCACGGTTCTTGGCCTCCTCGGCGCCCTGGAGCTGGTAGGGCACGGAGGTCACCATCACGCCGGGCGTGAACAGCAGCCGGCCCTTGAGGCGCAGCGCGGTCTGGTTGTGCAGCACCTGCTCCCACCAACGACCCACGACGTACTCCGGGATGTAGACCGCGACGACACCGCGCGGGTTGGCCTCGCGGATCTCCACGGCGTACTGCACGATCGGCCGGATCACCTCGCGGTACGGCGAGTACAGCATCTTCAGGGGTACGTCGATCCGATGCGCGTCCCACTCGTCGACGAGCTTGTTGGACTTGCCACCGTCGACGTCGACGTAGACCGCCTCGAGGATGTTGGGCCGGCTCGCCTTCGCATAGGCCAGCGCCCTCATCGTCGGCTTGTGCAGCTTGGAGACAAGCACGATCGCGTGCACGCGCGTGGGCAGCATCTGGTCGTCGTCGCCGATGAGCAGCTCCTCCTCGACGCGGTCGTAGTGACCACGGATCGAGCGCAGGATCGCGTAGAAGATGACCATCGCCAGGATCGCGATCCAGGCACCCGCCAGGAACTTGGTGAGCAGCACGACCACGAACACCGACGCAGTCATCGCCAGCCCGAAGGTGTTGATGATCCGGGAGCGGAACATCCGGCGTCGGACCGAATGGTCCTTCTCGGTCTTGAGCAGCCGCGTCCAGTGCCGGATCATGCCGAGCTGGCTGAGGTTGAACGAGACGAACACCCCGACGATGTAGAGCTGGATCAGCCGGGTCGTCTCCGCGTTGAAGGCCAGGATCAGGACCATCGCGAAACCGGCCAGGATCAGGATGCCGTTGCTGTAGGCCAACCGGTCGCCGCGAGACCCCAGCTGGCGTGGGGCGAACCCGTCCTTGGCCAGGATCGAGCCGAGCACCGGAAAGCCGTTGAACGCCGTGTTCGCCGCGAGGATCAGGATGATGCCGGTCATGGCGACCAGGAAGTAGAAGCCCGGGGGGAAGTCGCTGAAGACCGCCTTGGAGATCTGGGCGATCACCGTGTGCTGGTCGTAGGAGTCGGGCAGTGCCGACCCGTCGGCCCTGGTGAGCCGGTCCAGGTCGCGCTCGTCGACATAGCGCAGACCCATGCTGCGAGCGAGGATGACGATGCTCAGCATCATCGTGACCGCGATCGCGCCGAGCAGGAACAGCGTGCTGGCGGCGTTCTTGCTCTTCGGCTTCCGGAAGGCGGGGACACCGTTGGAGATCGCCTCGACCCCGGTCAGGGCAGCACAGCCCGACGAGAACGCCCGCGCCAGCAGGAAGATCATCGCCGCCTGGGAGATGTCGCCCTCGTAGCCCTGCGCCGGCACGATCTTCAGGTTGGCGCTCTCCACGTCGGGCAGGGTGCCCTGCGCCGCACGGATGGCGCCGTAGATCGCCATCCCGAAGACGCCGAGCATGAAGCCGTAGGTCGGGATGGCGAAGAACGCACCGGACTCCCGCACCCCGCGCAGGTTGGTGGCGGCCAGGACGAGCACGAGGACGCACGCGACCAGCGCCTCGTGGCCCGACAGCCCGGGGATGGCAGAGGCGGCGTTCTGCACACCCGAGGACACCGACACCGCGACCGTGAGCACGTAGTCGACGAGCAGCGCCGCGGCCACCGTGACGCCGGCGTTCTTGCCCAGGTTGACCTTCGCGACCTCGTAGTCACCGCCACCACTGGGGTAGGCGTGCACGTTCTGGCGGTACGACGCGACGACGGTCAGCATCACCACCGACACCGCGAGCGCGATCTTCCAGCTGAAGGCGTACGCCGAGGCGCCGGCGACCGAGAGCATGATGAAGACCTCGTCCGGCGCGTAGGCGACCGAGGACAGCGCGTCGCTCGCGAAGACGGGTAGGGCGATGCGCTTCGGCAGCAAGGTCTCGCCCAGCTGGGAGCTGCGTAGCTTGCGTCCGAGCAAGATCCGCTTCGAGACGTTTCCTATGCCCACACTGGGAGGCTAGAGCACTCAGGGGCGCCGGGATGCCGGACCCGTGGACATGTCCACGACTGCGGACCCCGGGGCGGTGCGGATGGCCTACGCTTCGTCACGTGCACGTCGTGATCATGGGCTGTGGCCGCGTCGGCTCGACGCTCGCCCGAAGCCTCGAGGACCGGAACCACACCGTGAGCGTCATCGACAGCAACCCCGATGCGTTCCGGCGGCTCGGCCCGTCCTTCAACGGCACCAAGGTCACCGGCTACGGCTTCGACCAGGCGGTCCTCACCGAGGCGGGCATCGAGCGTGCCGACGCCTTCGCCGCAGTGAGCAGCGGTGACAACTCCAACATCATCGCGGCGCGCGTGGCCCGGGAGACCTTCGGCATCCAGCAGGTCGTCGCCCGGATCTATGACCCCGGCCGCGCCGAGGTCTACCAGCGACTCGGCATCACCACCGTCGCCACCGTGAAGTGGACCGCAGACCAGGTGTTGCGCCGCATCCTGCCCGCCGGTGCCGAGCCGGACTTCCGTGACCCCTCAGGGACCATCCGGGTCGACCAGGTGCCGGTGCCCGAGAAGTGGGTCGGCCAGCGCACCGTGCTGTTCCAGGACCAGTCCATCTGCCGGATCGCCTGGATCGACCGGCTCGGCGAGGGCATGCTGCCCACCCGGGAGACCGTCCTCCAGGAGGGCGACCTGCTCCACCTCGTCATGCGTGAGCAGAACGCCAGCGGTGTCTACGACGTACTCAAGAAGGGTCCGGAGGAGGACTGATGAGGGTCGCCATCGCAGGAGCAGGAGCCGTGGGCCGCTCGATCGCCCGCGAGCTGATCGGCAACGGCCACGAGGTCCTGCTCATCGACAAGGAGCCCTCGTCCATCAAGCCCGACCGCGTCCCCGACGCGGAGTGGCTGCTCGCCGACTCCTGCGAGCTGTCCTCGCTCGAGGAGGCCCGCCTCCAGGACTGCGACGTGGTCATCGCCGCGACCGGTGACGACAAGGCCAACCTGGTGACCTCGCTGCTGGCCAAGACCGAGTTCGGCGTGCCCCGCACGGTCGGGCGCGTCAACCACCCCAACAACGAGTGGCTGTTCACCGAGGCGTGGGGCGTCGACGTGAACGTCTCGACTCCGCGGATCATGTCGGCCCTCGTCGAGGAGGCCGTCACGGTCGGCGACCTCGTGCGGCTGTTCACCTTCCGCAAGGGCAACGCCAACCTGGTCGAGATGACCATGCCGACGGACTCGCCGTACGTCGGCAAGCCCTCGGGCCTGGTGCCGTTCCCGGAGAACTGCGCGCTGGTCACGATCCTGCGCGACGGGCAGGTCTACACCCCGGACCCGGAGCAGCCGATCGAGGCCGGTGACGAGCTGCTGTTCGTCGTCCCGTCCGAGCTCGAGGAGGAGCTGGAGAAGATGCTCGCCCCCGACGAGCACAGCGACAAGCCCCGCAGCACCAACTGACCCCCTGCCCGACAGGTTCGGGCGGATCGGTCAGCCGTGCAGGTGCGGCTCGGGCTCCCCGGGCTTCAACGGCGTGCTGTTGCGGCTGAGCACCCACACCATCGCCGCCAGCGCCGCGACCTGGACCGGCCAGCCCATCGCGAGCTTGGCCACCCCGAGCGCCGCGACCGCCGAGTCGGTGGACCACCAGCCGTTGCGGCCGGCCAGATAGATCGGTCCCTGGACCACGACGCGGAGGACGCACGGCAGCGCGAGCAGCAACGTCAGCCGGCTGCACAGGCGTACGACGTGCTTGTCGGCGTGCCACGCGACGGGGTCACCGGCCACGCTGCCGACGATGAACCCCACCAGGGGCCACCGGATCGCGACCGTGAACAGCATCACCACGCCGTAGCCCAGGTTGTAGATCAGCCCGGGCAGGAAGTAGGCCAGTGCCTGGTCGCCCGCGTCGCCTCCCCCGCGCGCCGCGCGCCACGCGAACAGCGCGCCGAGTCCGATGCCGAAGAGCGCGTTGAGCACGAACTGCGGCGAGGAGCGCTGCACCAGCCGCACGGCCAGGAGCACCCCCGCGCACGCGACGCTGACGATGACCGCCAGGCGCAGGTTGTGGGCGGTCAGGAAGATCACGGTGAAGGCGATGGTCGGGACCGCCGCCTCCAGCATCCCCCGCGTCCCACCGAGCGCGTCGGAGAGCTGCTTGCGGACGACTTCCTCGACGGTCTGGGTGGTCGGCGGGCCGCCGGTGGCCTCCCCGCGCGTCTCCGGGGTCAACGCGGCCTCAGGTCGTAGCGCGGGTTGTACATCACCCGCGCACCGTCCTGCACGCCGATGCGTCCCTCGACCCGGATTCCGCGGCCCGGAGAGATGCCGCCGATGCGACGCCTGCCGAGCCAGACGACGCTGATCGAGCCGGAGCCGTCGTACAGCTCGGCCTCGAGCGCCGGGACACCACCGCGCGGCCGCAGGGTGACGGTCTTCAGCGTTCCCTGCACCACGACCTTCTGGCGGTCGGGGGCCTCGTTGATGGTGACCAGGCCGGCCTTCTCGGTGTCCTTGCGCAGTTCCTGGGCCTCTTCGCGGTCCTGGTTGGCCCAGCGGCTGATGGAGGCCCGCAGTCGACTCCTGTGCTCGGACATGTGCAGGAGACTATTCGGTCGCGGGGTCGTCGATGCGCCGCGCCTCGGGAGGCAGGTGCAACGGCAGGGGGGCGCCTGGCGGCATCGCCTCGCGTCCACGGCGTACGACGACCTGGCGGATCGTCTCCTCCCAGGGAGCCGCAAGCTCGGCGTCCTGCGCCGGCGGGCCCATCAGCGTGGCCCGCAGCAGCCACGCCGGTCCCTCGAAGCCGACGATCCGGCTGGCCTGGGTCCCCGACATGCCGTCGGGGTTCTGCACCGGCACCATGCACAGCAGCTCGGTGCCGAAGGTGCCCTGCGTCTCGTCGGTGGTGCCACCGAGGCGCGCCATCTCGGAGGCGATCCGGGGCCGCAGCTCGTCCCAGGCTCCGCCTCCGCGCGACGCGGCGAAGGCCCGCAGCTCGAGGGCCCCGTCCTCGCCGACGAGAACTGCGGCCATCACGCCGCCGGTCTCCTCGTCGACCTGGAGCTGGAGCTCCATGGCTCCCACGGGGGCGATCACGAGGCTGCCGAGGTCGACCCCGTCGTGCTCCTCGAGGTCGACCTGGGACTCGTCGAAGGGCCCGATCGCGGAGTCGGTCGACTCCTCGCTCTCGGGAGTCGTCTCCACCTCCGCCGAGCCTGACTTGCGGCCGAACCTCACGTCGTCGTCCCTCCAGCCCGGAGCTGCTCCGGGGTCTGTTCCTCGGTCTGGTCAGTTGCCGTGCCGGGTGTGGTGGCTTGCAGGAAGCCTCCGGTCGAACCGTAACCCCCGGCGCCGCGCAGCGACTCCGGCAGGTCGTCGGCCTCGACGAAGGACGCGGTCTCGAACCGCTGGATCACCAGCTGGGCGATCCGGTCCCCGCGTCGGACGGAGAACGGCTCGTGCGCGGTCGGTGTTCACCAGGCAGACCTTCACCTCGCCGCGGTAGCCGGCGTCGATGGTGCCGGGCGCGTTGACGATGGAGATGCCGTGCCGCGCGGCCAGGCCGGACCGCGGGTGCACCAGCGCGACGTACCCCTCGGGGAGGGCCATCGCGATGCCGGTCGGCACCAGCGCCCTCTCCCCCGGCTCCAGCGTCAGGTCGACGGCCGAGTGGAGGTCCGCTCCCGCGTCGCCGGGGTGGGCGTACGACGGGAGCGGGAGCCCTGCGTCGATTCGCCTGATCGAGATGTCCACCATGGCTGGCGACCCTACCCGCGGTGCGCGGCAGTCAGGGTGACAGGCTTCGTCCGTGCCGTCGCCAGCCTCCGTTGCGTACTCCGAGCGCCTGCACGTGCCGTTGCGCTGGTGGGTGCAGGCGACGATGCTGCTGGCCAGTCTCTGGCTCGCGTTCATCGTGGCGATGCCGGCCTGGGCGGCCTGGTCGGCCACCGCGCTGCTCCTCCTTCTCACGTTCGGTCTCTTCGCCTGGGTCGGCAGCGCTCGGGTGGCCGTCACGGGCGGGGTGCTGTACGCCGGGCGGGCCCACATCCCGGTCGCGCTCCTGGGCCCGGTCGAGCCACTGGACCAGGACCAGACGCGGCGGGTGCACGGCGTCGAGGCGGACGCCCGCGCCTTCCTGATGACCAGGCCCTACGTGAAGCGGGCGGTCAAGGTCACCGTGGCGGACCCGGCCGACCGGACGCCGTACTGGCTCGTCTCGACGCGGCATCCGCGCCAGCTGGCGGCGGCCCTGAGCGGATCCGATGAGTCTGGCTAGGGTTATGGGGTACTCCATGAGTCACACCCGCATCAGCTGAGAGGCAGGACATGGCCAAGGACAAGCCGAAGAAGTCGAAGGACAGCTCGAAGGTCTGGTCGATCTTCTCGCTCGTGGCCGCTCTCCTGGGCGCCACGGTGGCACGCAAGAGCCTGACCAAGGCGTGGCAGACGGCTACCGGCAAGAACCCCCCGGCCAACCCGGCCGACCCCGACGTCGACCTGTGGGAGGCGGTGCTGTGGGCCGCGGCGAGCGGCACGGCCGTCCAGCTGGCACGCATGCTCGCCACCCGGAAGGCGGCGAACTACTACGCCAAGTCCACCGGCAAGCTCCCACCCGGGCTGGGCAAGGACGACCAGGACGCGGACGACTCCAAGGCGACCCAGAGCTGATCCGGACGCAGACATGACGAAGGGCCGTCCTCCTCAGGGAGGGCGGCCCTTTGCGTTGCTCCCGCGCTCGGCGGGCGCCTGTCAGGCGCAGTCGCGACAGATCAGCTTCTTCTCGTCCGCAAGCTGGCTGCGGTGGTGCACCAGGAAGCAGCTCATGCAGGTGAACTCGTCCAGCTGCTTGGGCTTGACCTCGACGGCCAGCTCCTCGTGCGAAAGGTCTGCTCCCGGAAGCTCGAAGGACTCGGCAGCTTCGGCCTCGTCCTCGTCGACCTTCCCGGAATTCTTGTCGTGGCGGCGCGCCTTGAGCTCCTCGAGGCTGTCCTCGTTCTGCTCTTCCTCGGTCTTGCGCGGTGCGTCGTAGTCAGTTGCCATGCGTTCTCTCCTGCTCCCAAGTCCCAGTGTGGTCCCGGGTGTTCGGCCGGGCGTCTGCCCGAATCGAGCCCCGAGGCCCGTCAGCGTCAAAAACCCGCGTGACGGCGCAGATTGTGCACCACTCACAGAGATTGTGCACACTCACGCAACTCGGAGGTTGTCCGTGCGGGTCAGACGACTCCTGAACGCACACCCCACGCCCGTTGTTCCCGGCGGCGCGGGTGGGTCACTGTACGTCAGTCCAGGCCGTCGCCCAGGAATCCGCACGAGGTCACCAGGGCAGAGAACTGCGCCCATCCCGGGGCCGGTGCGCAGACCACCAGATCCTTCCCGGCGACTGACCGCCACACCTCGAAGACGGCTCCGGCCTCCTGCGCTACCAGCCCACCGGCGGAGTAGTCCCAGATGTTCGGGCCCTCCTCGACGTAGGCGTCGCTCTCCCCCGAGGCCACCCCGCACAGGTCGAGGGCACAGGATCCGGCCCGGCGGATGTCGCGGACCTGGGGCAGCATCCTGGCCACGGCCCGGCCCTGCCGCTCCCGGACGGCGGCCTCGTAGCCGAAGCCGGTGGCCACCAGCGTCTGGTTCAGGGGTGGGGTGGCCCTGACGCCGATGGGTACGCCGTTGCGGGTGGCTCCCCCGCCGAGCGTGGCGGCGTACTCCAGGTCGGGGACGGGGCTGCGCACCACTCCGGCGACGATCCGGCCGTCCACCTCGACCGCGATCGAGACGGCGTACTGAGGCAGCCCGTAGAGGTAGTTGACGGTGCCGTCGATCGGGTCGACGATCCACCGCACGCCCGACGTGCTGGGGACGTCCTCACCCTCCTCGCCGACGAAGCCGTCCTCGGGCCGGGGACCGAGCAGCCGTTCCCGGACCAGCTCCTCGCAGGTGCGGTCGGCCAGGGTGACGATGTCCACCGAGCTGGACTTGGTGTCCGCGACGTCGACCCCCTCCGCGCGCATCGACGCCACCAGGTCGCCGGCCTCCCGGGCCGTGGCCACCGCCAACGCCAGGAGGTCGGTCACCGGGGCAGCTGCCACCGGCTCAGTCCTGCCCGCACAGAGCGGGCCGGGCGCCTCGCGGGTTGGGGCAGCAACCGACCGGGCAGACGTCCCAGACCGCGTCGGACCCCTCGGCGGCGCGCTCGGGCTGCTCGCCGCGCTCGGCGGCACTGCGCTCCAGCAGGAGGTCCCGGACCATCGCGACGAACCTGGGGTCGAGCCCGGCGGTGGCCGCCCGGGCGAACGGCAGCCCGATCTCCTCGGCCGTGGCCCGGGCCTCGGTGTCGAGGTCGTAGACGACCTCCATGTGGTCCGAGACGAAGCCGATCGGCACCACGACGACCCCGGGGACGTTCCGCTCCTGCAGGGTCCGCAAGTGGTCGTTGACGTCGGGCTCGAGCCACGGGACCTGGGGCGGGCCGGAGCGGGAGCAGTAGACGAGCTCGGCGGGGTAGCGGTGGCCGGTCTCCTCGCGTACCCGCTCGATGATCTCGGCGACCACGACCCGGTGCTGGGCGACGTAGGCGCCGCCACGGGGGCCGCTCGTGTCGTTCATGCCCACGGGGATCGAGTGGGTCACGAAGGCGATGTGGCCGCCCCTCCGGGCGTCCTCGGGGAGGTCGGCGAGCGCGGACAGCGTCGCGTCGACCATGGACTCGATGAACCCCGGGTGGTTGAAGTAGTGGCGCACCCGGTCGATCTGCGGAGCCCCGGGCACCTCGGCCACGGCATCGGCGAGGTTCTCGCGGTACTGACGGCACCCGCTGTAGGAGGAGTAGGCGCTGGTCAGGATGGCAACCGCGCGGGTGATGCCGTCGGCCTTCATCTGCTCCAGCGCGTCACGCAGGAACGGGTCCCAGTTGCGGTTGCCCCAGTAGACGGGGATCTGCACGTTGTTCGCCGCCAGGTCGCCCTCGATCGCGTCCACGAAGTCACGGTTCTGGTCGTTGATCGGGCTGCGTCCGCCGAGCTGGAAGTAGTGCTCGCCGACCTCCTCGAGCCGCGCGTCCGGGATGTCCTTGCCCGCCGTGACGTTGCGCAGGAACGGCAGCACGTCGTCCGGCTTCTCGGGCCCACCGAAGGAAACCAGCAGGAGGGCGTCGTACGGCGTGGTGTCCGGGGGTTCCTGCGGACGTCGCGTAGCGACTGGCTCGAACGGCATGGACAACAGCCTAGAAGCAGACGCCTCACGGCCCCGCACGGAGTTGGCGCCCGGGTCTCCTATCGTGGCCGGGTGCTCGCCTCCTACCGCCGGGTCTTCGCCCACCCCGGGGCGCTCAGCTTCTCGCTGACCGGGCTGGTGGCACGGCTGCCGATCTCGATGATGACGCTCGGGATCGTGCTGCTCGTCAGCTCTCTGACCGGCTCCTACGGGCTCGCCGGCCAGGTGTCGGCGGCGTACATCATCGGCAACGCGGCGTTCGCCGTACCTCACGGTCGGCTGGCGGACCGGTTCGGGCAGGGGCCGGTGCTGTACGTCGACTCCGTCGTCTTCGCGCTCGCGAGCGGGCTGATGATCACCGCGATCACCGACGACTGGGGTACGCCGTGGCCGCACCTGCTCGGCGCGCTCGCAGGAGCCGCGATCCCGCAGATCGGCACCATGGTGCGCAGCCGTTGGGCCTACCTGCTCACGAAGGACAGTGAGCGGCACACCGCCTTCGCCGCCGAGAGCGTGGCCGACGAGGTCGTCTTCGTGACCGGCCCGGCCCTGGTGACGTTCCTGTCCACCGCGTGGGCGCCGCAGGCCGGGCTGGTGGTGGCCGTGGTCGTGGGCACCGCCGGGTCGCTCGGCCTGGCGGTGCAGCGTCGTACCGAGCCGCCGGCACACCCGCACGACCCCGCGGTGGCCCGCCGGCCGATGCCGTGGGGACTGCTGCTCCCACTCACCGTCGGCGCGGTCGCGCTGGGCAGCCTGTTCGGGGCGCTGGAGGTCGCATCGGTCGCGTTCGCCGACGACGCCGGGCACAAGTCGGTCTCCGGGCTGATGCTGGGGGCCTTCTCGCTCGGCAGCCTGCTGGCCGGCGTCGCCGCCGGGGTGATCGTCTGGCGGCGTGCCCCGCTGCCGCGGGCCAGGATCGGGATGGGGATCCTCGCCGTGGGAACCGTCTCGCTGCCCTTCCTACCCGGCCTGGTCATCGTCACGATCGCGCTGTTCCTGACCGGCACGGCGCTGGCCCCGACCCTGATCTCGCTGTTCTCGCTCATCGAGGCCGCGGTGCCGCGCGAGCGGCTCAACGAGGCGATGGGGTTCGTGCAGACCGGGATGAGCGCGGGCATCGCCCCCGGTGCCTGGCTGGCGGGCGTCGTCGCGGACGGGCACGGCGGCTCGGCGGCGTACTGGGTGTGCACGGTCTCCGCCGTGCTGGCTGCCCTCGCCGGGATCGCCATCCGGCACCCGGGCGTGGCCGAGGAGTCGGCCGAGGCCACTGCGGCGCTCCACTGACCGAGCGGTGCGGCAACAAGGGCTAATCTGCGCAACATGCCCACATGGACCAACTGGGCGGGCCTGGCCACCGCGCATCCCACGCAGGAGCTGAGCCCGCACGACGCCGGCGAGGTCGTCGACGCCGTCGTCGCGGCGCGCCACCAGAACCTGAAGGTCAAGATGCCCGGCACGGGCCACTCCTTCACCGGCATCGCGGTGACCGACGGCCTGCTGCTGCGGCCCGGCGGCCTGCGTGGCATCACCGCGGTGGACCGGGACGCCCTGACGGTGACTGCGCTCGCCGGCACCACGCTGCACGACCTCAACGAAGGCCTCGCACGGCTCGATCTCTCCTTGCACAACATGGGCGACATCGAGGAGCAGACCCTGGCCGGCGCCATCTCGACGGGCACCCACGGCACCGGCGGCCAGGTCGCCTCGCTCAGCGCCCAGGTGGCAGGGCTGGAGATGGTCACCGGCGACGGGACGCTGCTCTGCGCCACGCCAGAGGAGAACCCGGACGTCCTCGAGGTGGCCCGGCTCGGGCTCGGCGCGCTCGGCATCCTCACCTCGGTCACCCTGCGTGTGGAGCCGCTGTTCGTGCTCGAGGCCCACGAGACCCCGATGCGCTGGGACCAGGCGATGGCGGAGTTCGACGCCCTGGTCGCGGACAACTACCACTACGAGATGTACTGGTTCCCGCACACGGACCGGCTGCTCACCAAGCGCAACAACCGCACCCTCGACGAGGCCGAGCCCCTCTCCCGCTTCCGTGGGTGGCTCGACGACGAGTTCCTCTCCAACCGCGCCTTCGGCTGGGTGAACCGCGTCGGCAACGCCCGGCCCCGCCTGATCCCCCGGATCAACGACCTCTCCGCTCGCGCCCTGAGCGAGCGCCGCTACAGCGACGTCCCCCACAAGGTGTTCACCTCACCGCGCCGGGTGGTCTTCCGTGAGATGGAGTACGCCGTGCCGCGCGAGGTGGGTCTGCAGGCGCTCGCCGACGTACGCGCCCTGATCGAGAGCAGTGACTGGCAGATCAGCTTCCCGGTGGAGATCCGGGTCTGCCCGGCCGACGACCTGCCGCTGTCCACGGCGTACGACCGGGAGTCGGTCTACCTCGCCTTCCACATGAACCCGCAGACCGATCACCGCGACTACTTCCGCGGGGTGGAGGACGTCCTCCGCGGCTACGACGGCCGCCCGCACTGGGGCAAGCTGAACACCCGCGCGGCCGCCGACCTCGCCCCGGCGTACCCGCGCTGGCAGGACTTCCAGGCCATGCGCGACCGCCTCGACCCGGACCGCCTCTTCACCAACCCCTACCTGGACCGGGTGCTGGGGGCCTGAGAGCTGGGGACGGCTGAGCGCTGGGGGCTGAGCGCTGGGGGCCGGGAGCGCGAGCGTCTCTAGGCTCTCACGACATTGCGCAATGTCCAGGCGCCGCACCACGCCCCACCCGCGGCCGCAGCACCCTCCCGGCGCCTGAGAGCTCACACGCTCGCCGGACCGCTGGGCAGCGGGGCCTGCCAGCCGCGCCACAGGGCCAGCACCCGGAAGCCGAAGCAGATCAGTACGCCGGGGATCGCGACCAGGCCCTCCTGCAGGCCCCACCCCTGGGCGAGCACCGCCCAGGTCGCGCCCACCAGCGCCGGGGTGGCGTAGAGCTCGCTCGAGAAGACCACCGGCACCCGTCCGGCCAGCAGGTCACGGGCGATCCCGCCGCCGATCCCGGTGACCATCCCCATCAGCGCCGCCGGCACCGGGCCCAGCCCGAAGTCCAGCGCCTTGAGGGCTCCGGTCACGCAGAACAGCCCGAGCCCGGCCGCGTCGAGGATGATCACCACGCGTTCGGCCCGGCCGACCACCGGATGGAACACGAACGTGATCAGTCCGGCCGCGACCGGCACGAGGAGATACCTCCAGTCGGCGAGGGCGGCCGGCGGCGTCGCGTCGATGAGCACGTCGCGCAGGAACCCGCCGCCGAGGCCCGTCGTACCGGCCAGGACGAGCACCCCGAAGACGTCGAGCCCCTTGCGTACGCCGACCAGGGCACCCGAGATCGCGAACACGAAGATGCCGCTGAGGTCGAGGACCAACAGCAGCGTGCTCGTGTTCTGATCACCCACCTGCGAAGCGTAGGGCGAGTTGCGCGCCACCTCGCTCAGGCGCAGGTCAGGCTGAAGTAGGCTCGGGCCGCAGGTGCGATGCGAAGGAGCCAGCGAGCATGCAGGACCTCACTCCGGTGGGGCTGAGCCAGGACGGCAGGCGACTGCTCCTGATCAGCCCGGCGGGCGAGGAGTTCGCTGTTCCCGTCGATACCCGGCTGCGCGCCGCACTGCGTGGTGACAACGCTCGACTCGGCCAGTTGGAGATGAAGATGGAAAGCGCACTGCGCCCCCGGGACATCCAGGCTCGGATCCGGGCGGGAGAGTCCCCGGAGGACGTCGCCGCCGCCGCCCAGACGACCGTCGAGGCCATCATGGGCTTCGCCGGACCCGTCATCGCCGAGCGCCAGCACATCGCCCAGACCGCGCTCAAGGCGTCCGTACGCCGCCGCTCCGGTGAGTCCTCCTCGGCCGGCCACACTCTCGGCGACTCCTCGGAGCTGTTCTTCGGCGACCACGGCCTGCACGACGAGGACGTCGAGTGGGACGCCTGGCGCCGCCCGGACGGCCGCTGGGCCCTGGTCGCGGCGTATGCCGTCGGCGGTCGTCCCCGCACCGCCGAGTTCAGCCTCGACCTGCCCGGGCGCTACGTGATCGCCGAGAACGACGAGGCCAGGATCCTCACCGGCGAGGTGCGCGAGCCGGAGTCCCGGCAGCCGGCCGGCGGTCGCACGATCCCGGCCAGGCGGCTCAGCTCGGTGCCGTCCCAGGACGAGCTGCCGCTGGGCGACGACGCCATCGAGCTTGTCCGCGACCCGGACCAGGTGCGCGAGCCCGCCGCCGACGAGCCCAGCGAGCCGGCCGACGTCATCGACCAGGACCAGGTGGAGGAGCCGATCATCGACCCGGTCGAACCCGGCGCCGACACGGCCGACGCCGACTGGATCGCCGCTGACCCCCAGACGAAGGTCGAACCCGACGAGCCCACCTCCGAGATCGACGAGCTCGCGCCGGCCGAGGTCGATGAGCCCCTCGACCAGCCCTCGGAAGAGCCGGTCCAGGAAGCAGCCCCGCCCAAGAAGAAGAGCCGCTCCTCGGTGCCCTCGTGGGACGAGATCATGTTCGGCGGCAAGAACGAGTGAGGACGGCCACCCCGGACAAGGGGTGACACCGGAGGTTACCGGCCGGTAATATGACGCCGACCACGTGACCCAGCGTCGCGGGGCGAGTTGAATGACTTGCCAGACACCTCCGACCTGCGAGAGCGGTGCTTCTCACCATGGCCTACTTCGTCACCGGCGCCACCGGCTTCATCGGACGCTTCCTCGTCCAGGAGCTGATCGACAACCGGGAGGGCCAGATCTTCGCGCTGTGCCGCGAGGGCTCGATCGGCCGGCTCGAGGCGCTGATCGAGGAGTGGGGCAGCGACCGCGTCACGCCGGTGTTCGGCGACCTCGGTGAGCCCGACCTCGGCGTGAGCCACCAGTGGATCACCGCGCACGCCGGCGAGATCGAGCACTTCTTCCACCTCGCGGCGATCTACGACATGACCGCCTCCGACGAGATGAACGAGACGATGAACGTCGGGGGCACCCGCAACGCGCTCGCCCTGGCGGCCAAGCTCGAGACCGGACACTTCCACCAGGTCTCCTCGGTGGCGGCGTCGGGTGACTACCGCGGCGTCTTCGACGAGTCCATGTTCGACGAGGGCCAGCGGCTGCCCTCGGCGTACCACCGCACCAAGTTCGAGTCCGAGAAGATCGTGCGCGACGAGGCGACCGTGCCGTGGCGCGTCTACCGTCCCGCGGTCGTCGTCGGCCACTCCGAGACCGGCGAGATGGACAAGATCGACGGGCCGTACTACTTCTTCCCGCTGTTCAAGCGGCTGCGCGACAACCTGCCCAACTGGATGCCGCTGGTCGGCGTCGACCTCGGCGACACCAACGTGGTCCCGGTCGACTACGTCGCCAAGGCGATGGACCACATCGCCCACAAGCCCGGCCTCGACGGCCAGGCCTTCCACCTGGTCAACCCCGACCCGATCAGCACCGTCGACCTGGTCAACACCTTCGCCGCGGCCGCCAAGGCGCCGCAGTTCGCCGTACCCGTCGACCGCAGCATCACCGGCCTGCTGCCCACGGGCCTGCTCCCCCGCGCCCTGCGCCCGGCCAACCTGATCGGCGCGGCACTGCGTACGCCGGGCATGCACCTCGCCCTCAACCAGACCATCGGCCGCCTCGGGCATCCCGCCGGAGGTGCTCGAGCACGTCTCGTTCCCGTCGGTCTACGCGTCGCGCTCCACCCAGAAGGCACTCTCCGGCTCGGGCATCTCGGTGCCCGACCTGGACTCCTACGCCTCGACCCTGTGGTCCTACTGGGAGGAGATGCTCGACGACTCGATCCGGTCCGACTCCTCGGCCGTCAAGGCGCTCAGCGGCAAGGTCGTCGTGATCACCGGCGCCTCCTCGGGCATCGGCCTGGTCACCTCGGTCCAGATCGCCAAGGCCGGCGGCATCCCGATCCTGGTGGCCCGCGGCCAGGAGAAGCTGGAGGCCACCAAGCGGCTGATCGAGTCGCAGGGCGGGACGGCGTACAGCTACCCGTGCGACCTCTCCGACCTGCACGCGATCGACACGCTCACCAAGGAGCTGTCCGAGGACTTCGAGCACATCGACTACGTGGTCAACAACGCCGGTCGGTCGATCCGGCGCTCGCTGCGGCTGAGCGAGGACCGCTTCCACGACTTCGAGCGCACGATGCAGCTGAACTACTTCGGCGCGATCCGCCTCGTGATGGGCATCCTGCCGAAGATGCGGGCGAACAAGTTCGGCCACATCGTGAACATCTCCTCGATCGGCGTGCTCACCAGCCCGCCCCGGTTCTCGGCGTACGTCGCCTCCAAGGCAGCCCTCGACGCGTGGAGCAACGTGGTCTCCAGCGAGCTGATCAGTGACGGCGTCTCGTTCACGAGCATCCACATGCCGCTGGTCCGCACGCCGATGATCGCCCCGACCAAGATGTACGACCGGTTCCCCGCGATCACCCCGGCCCAGGCAGCCAGCAAGGTGATCAAGGCGCTGGTCGACCGGCCGCACGAGATCAACACCAAGACCGGCAACCTCGGCTCGCTCGCGCACACGCTCGCCCCGCGAGTGGCGTTCCGGGTGCTGCACGTCGCCTACCAGGTGTTCCCCGACTCCACGGCCGCGCGCGGTGACGGTCAGGCCGCCGAGCGGGTCAGCGTCCAGAAGGCGCTTGCCCGCGCGTTCCAGGGCGTCCACTGGTAATCGTCGCCAGTCCATGCGGATCTTCCACATCGCGACCGTTGCCGACTGGCAGCGTGCGCGCGAGTCGGGGGCCTACACCACCTCGACGGTGGGCCGCACCCTCGAGGACGAGGGGTTCCTGCACGCAGCGCACAGCGCGCAGGTGGCCGGGGTGTTCGACCGCTACTACCGCGGGGGCGGCCAGCCGCTGGTGCTGCTGACGATCGACACCGACCGGCTCGGGGTGCCGTGGAGCGAGGACCCGGTCGGGGACGAGACGTTCCCGCACATCTACGGTCCGCTGTCGCCCCAGGCCGTCGTCGGCGTGCAGCCGCTGGACAGGAACGGGCGCACCGACTCCTACGGCGGGTTGTTCGCCAAGGAGATGGGGATCCGCCTCCTGCTCGCCTTCGTCACCATCGCGCTGGCCTACCTCGGGTCACGGATCGGCGCGCAGGTCGACGCGGAGACGGCAGGGACCGTGGCCGGCTTCGTTCTCGGCGCCGTCCTGGTCACCGTCGTACTCCGACGGCGTGGCCGCTGGTCGGCGCTCCGATCGCGGACCGCGCGCTGAGCGCCGTGGCATGATCCTCCCCGATGGCTGAACTCCAATTCTTCACCGGGACCATGGATTCCGGTAAGAGCACGCTCGCGCTGCAGACCAACCACAACCATGCAGCGCGCGGACGGATCGGCCGCATCTTCACCGCCCACGACCGGGCGGGCTCGGCCACGATCTCCTCACGACTGGGTCTGGTCCACGACGCGATCGAGGTCGACGGCGACTTCGACTTCTGGCGCTACGTCGTCGACGAGCTCACCCACGGAGCGCGCATCGACTACCTGATCTGTGACGAGGCCCAGTTCTACACCGGCCTCCAGGTCGAGCAGCTGGCCAAGATCGTCGACGAGCTGCAGATCGACGTGTTCGCGTTCGGGATCCTCTCCGACTTCCGGACGGTCCTCTTCGAGGGGTCGAGGCGCCTCGTCGAGCTCGCCGACCGGATGAACGTCCTCCAGGTCGAGGCCCTGTGCTGGTGCGGCAAGCGCGCCACCCACAACGCCCGCGCGGTCAACGGCGAGATGGTCACCGAGGGCGAGGTCATCGTCGTCGGCGACGTCGAGGGCGACACCCCCGCCGAGATCACCTACGAGGTCCTCTGCCGCGCCCACCACCGCCGCCGGATGACGGCCGCCCGGGCCAGAGCCATCTCCAGCGTGGCCGAGCCCCTCCCGTTCGCCTGAGGGGGTGCAGGTTTCCCCGGTGAGCCGGGGATCCCTGACGTTCCGGGGCGGTGCATCACCCGAGAACGTCAGGGGTACGCCGACAACCCCGCCCGATTTGTCGATCGGGCCCGGTGCAGGTTTCCCCGGTCGGCCGGGGAATCCGGTCGTCGTACACCGAAACTTCACCCCACAACGACCGGAGTCACCGGCCGGCCGGTGAAACCAGCAGCCGCCCCTAACCCACCAGGATCGGGATGTGCATCTCGCGGGACGTGAGCGAGCCGTGCAGGCCGATCAGGGTCATCTCGTAGGCGAAGTCCCTCGAGCTCATCAGGGCCCAGTCGTCGTGGGCGGCGACGACCACGTCGCCGAGGCGGAGACGCACCTGGGGGTCGACCGGGCCGAACCAGCCGCGCTCGATCGCCTCGTCGCGGGTGAGCACGGTCGCCCGGTCGCCGAGGACCGCGCGCCAGGTCTCGGCGACCGAGGAGACAGCTCCACCGCGGCAGTAGACGTGGCGGAACCGCGCCTCACCCCCGAGCAGCGTCACGCCGTCCCGCAGCTCGGGGGTCGCGTCGATGTCGATGTGGCTCTCCTTGGTGGAGTCGACCATCCCGTGGTCGGCGACGACCAGGAGCCGCACCTCGTCGGGCAGCTCGTCACGCAGCTCCTGCACGTCCTCGTCGATGTCGCGCAGCTGCGCCCGCCAGCGCTGCGAGTCGACGCCCGCGCGGTGCCCGTGCCAGTCGAGGTCCCCGTCGTACACATAGGTCAGCGACGGCCGGTGCGCGGCTCCGGCGACGGCACCCGCGATCCGCTCCGCGACGTCGTCGGCGCCGACGTACTCCGCCCCGCGCTGCCCGCACCGCGTCAGCCCCGACTCCGCGAACTCCCGCTTGCTCACGACGCTGGTGTGTACGCCGGCTGCCGAGAGTCGCGTGAAGGCCGTCGCGTTCGGCTGCCACTCCAGCGGGTCGACCGGCTGGTCCCAGAACAGCGAGTTCAGCAACGCGCCGCTCTCCGGGACCCGCGAGGTGAACCCCACCAGCCCGTGCTGGCCCGGCGTGAGCGCCGTGCCGAGCGAGGTCAGCGACGTGGCGGTCGTCGACGGGACGCCGCAGGTCGCGGGCTCCTCGCCCAGCAGCGAGTGGAGGTACGGCGCCTGCACCCGGTGCTCGGCCAGCAGCTCGTGACCGAGCCCGTCCACCAGCATCACGACGTACGCCGGAGCCGGGGGCAGCACCAGCGAGGTGTCGTGGAAGCCGACCGGCACCCCGAGGGCCGTCGCCACCGCTGGGATGACGTCGCCGAGCGAACGGCCGCGCACCAGCCCCGAGTAGGAGGGCTCGACGAATCCCGAGAGCGGCTGCAGCGCCACCGTCAGCTCTGCGTGCGTGCCGAGAGGCTCTCGGCGAAGACGAGGAGGTCGTCGACCGCGGACTGGCCGTCGGCGGCCGAGCTGACCCGCAGCGAGAAGTCGTCGGAGACGACCATGCCGGTGTAGCCGTGGTCCGCGTCGCACTCGGGGTCGGCGCAGGCAGCCGGCTCGAGGTCGATCCGGTTGATGCCACCCCAGCCGACCGTCAGCACGGCCTCGCTGGGCGTCGGCTCGCCGCCGCCGTCGAAGGTCGCCGGGTTGGCCACCATCCGGTTGACCACGATCGAGCGCACCGAGGTCAGCTGGATCGCCTCGGTCGAGGTCGAGGTGTAGGGCTCGGGCAGCAGGTCGTCGGGAGCGTGCTCGTCGGTGTGGCACAGGATCAACCGGGTGCCGGTCAGCACCACGACGGTGATGTGCCGACGGACCTCGTCGCGGTCGATGGTGGGCTCGTGATGCACGAGGAAGGAGGTGACGACCTCACCCGCCACCGCGGACCGGACACCAGCAGCGACCACCTGCGGGTAGTAGCCGGTCTTCTCGATCGCCAGGACGAGGTCGCCGAAGCGATCGGTGGAGGAAGCTTGACGCATGGGCTCAGTCTGTCACGCGTCCGCGCAGGTCAGGCGTGGAGCGTGTCGTCGAGCGGATCGGTGAGACGGCGTACGAACAGGTCCGAACGAGGCTCGAGCATCGGGTCCACCCGGCCGGTCGCGTGCAGCACGCTCACGCCGTCGACCGTGGCGTGCACCAGCATCAGGTCGACCTGGCTGAGCTGCGGCAGGTCGATCTTGAGCTGGGCCACCCGCCGGATCAGGTCCTCCACGGCCGGTACGTCGACCTGCTCGCTGCCGCGATAGCCGAAGAGCAGCGGCGCCGCCTTGATCGCACGCACCGTCTCGGCCGCGTCGAGCGCACTGATCGGCGGGATCCGGAAGACGCGGTCGCCGACCAGGTCGGTCAGCGCCCCGGAGATGCCGAAGGAGACAGCAGGCCCGAACAGCGGGTCCTCGATCCCCCGGATCGCGACGGGTACGCCGGGTGCTGCCGCCCGTTGCACCACGAAGTCGGCGTCGTTGGGGTCCACGATGATCTCCATCAGCGACTCCCAGGCGTCACGCATCTCCGCCTCGTCGTCGATGTTGCGCCAGACGTGGGCCTGGTCGGGCCGCTGGCGAAGGCGCTCCGCTGTCCCCTTGAGTACGACGTCCCAGCCCATCCGCTCGCCGGCCGCGATCGCCTCCTCGACGGACCCGACGTGCTCGCGTTCCCACAGGTCGATCCCATAGCTGCCAAGGAGCGTCTTCATCTGCCGGTCGTCGAGGACACACCCCTCGGGGTGCTCCATCAGCAGCTCGTTCACCTGCCGCTTGGCCGAGTCGAGGTCGATCTGGTCGAGCACACCGAGGGAGTCGTCGTGCCGCTTCAACCAGGCGGCGTACTCCACCACGCACGCGAGCGCCCGCACCGCCGCCTCCACCGCTGGATATGACGGCACCGAGCCACGGCCGGCGGTGTGCCCGGAGAGGTCGGGGACCCGCAGCAGCTCGGGCACCCCCTCGCGTCCGAGGAAGGACGAGACCAGCGGCTTGTCCGACTGCTCGCCGACAGCGGCGAGCACGTTGGCCACCTCCTCCCCTCCGGCGTCGAGCGGGGGGATGTAGACGGCCACGACGGCATCGACGTGCTGGTCGTCGATCGCCGCGTCGAGCGCGTCCTCGAAGTCGTCCGCGGTGGCGTCGGCGCCCAGGGCGGTCGCGCTGGTCACGGTGAGCCCGCTGGCCGCGGCGGCGTCGACAGCGAGCAGGCCGAGTGCGTCGGAGTTGCCGACGATCGCCACTCGCGACCCGGCCGGGAGCGGTTGGTGCGCCAGCAGCTGGGCGACGTCGAACATCTCGTCGAGCGTGTCGACCTGGATGATTCCGGCCTGCCGGAACATCGCGTCGACGGCCTCGGGCGGCGCCGCGATCTGGCGTACGGCGTGGCCCATCGGCACACCCTGGGTGCTCCGACCGGAGCGCACCGCGATGATCGGCTTGGCACGCGAGACCCGCCGCGCGATGCGGGAGAACTTGCGCGGGTTACCGATCGACTCGAGGTAGAGCAGGATCACCTCGGTGGCGTCGTCCTCCTCCCAGTACTGCAGGAGGTCGTTGCCCGACACGTCGGCACGGTTGCCGGCGCTGACGAACGTCGACAGGCCGAGCCCGCGACCGCGGACCTTCTCGAGGATCGCCGAGCCCAGCGCACCGGACTGGCAGAAGAAGCCCGCACGTCCGCGCGGCGGCATCACCGGCGCGAGCGAGGCGTTCAGCGAGACGTCGGAGGCGGTGTTGATCACGCCGAGGCAGTTGGGGCCGATCAGACGCAGGCCGTAGGAGCGAGCCATCCCGACGAGCTTGCGCTGCCGCTTGCGGCCCTCCTCGCCCGTCTCGGCGAAGCCGCTCGAGATCACGATCAGGCCGTGCACGCCCTTGGCCGCACAGTCGAGTACGACGTCCTGGACGGCCTCGGCGGGCACCGCGACGATGGCGACGTCGACGTCACCGGGGATGTCGCTCACGGTGGCGTACGCCGGCATGCCCGCCACCGCGTCGGCGGCCGGGTTCACCACATAGACCCGACCCGCGTAGTCGCCGAGCACGAGGTTGCGGACCAGCAGCGCCCCGATCGTGTCGCTGCGCCGGGACGCTCCGATGACCGCGACGCTGCGCGCGTTCAGGAAGGCGGCGATCGAGGCGGCCTCGGAGCGGTGCTCGCGAGCCGCGAGCACCCCGATCGAGGTGTCGGTGGGATCGATGTCGAACTCGAGGTGCATCACCCCTTCGTCCCAGCCGCCCTTGACCTGGTAGCCCTGCTCGCGGAAGACCTGGATCATCCGGCGGTTGTCGGGCAGCACCTCCGCCACGAACCGGTCGACGCCCCGCTCCCGGCCGGCCTGCGCCAGATGCTCGAGCAGGAGCTGCGCGATCCCGCGGCCCTGGTGGGCGTCCTGGACCAGGAAGGCGACCTCGGCCTGCCCCTTCTCGATGACGTCGTAACGACCGACGGCGATGATCTTCTCCGCGACAGTCATCACGAACGCAACCCGGTCGTGGTAGTCCACGTTGGTGAAGCGCAGCACGTCGCGGTCGGAGAGCGTCGGCATCGGCGCGAAGAAGCGGAAGTACTTCGACTCCTTGGACACGAGGGAGTAGAACTCCACCAGCCCCTCGGCGTCCTCGGGCACGATCGGGCGAAGGTGAGCCGTGCGCCCGTCGCGCAGCAGGACGTCTGCCTCCCAGTGCTCGGGGTAGTCCCGGGGGGAGGGAGCTGGGTCGATGCCCTGCGCGGTCACGACTGAAATGTACCGTCCGGCCCCGATCGGCGTGGCCCTCGACCGATCTCCGTGGACGGTTGGGAGAATCGCCGCATGGCCCGTCGTACCCCACCCCCACCGCTCCCCGAGGACTTCGAGGAACACATCGTCGACATCGACGTCGGCGACGAGATGCGGTCGAGCTTCCTGGAGTACGCCTACTCGGTCATCTACTCCCGAGCCCTCCCCGACGCCCGCGACGGCCTGAAGCCGGTCCAGCGCCGGATCCTCTACGCGATGCACGACATGAGCCTGCGGCCCGACCGTGGACACGTGAAGTCCTCGCGCGTCGTCGGTGAGGTCATGGGCCGGTTCCACCCGCACGGCGACGGCGCGATCTACGACGCCCTGGTCCGGATGGCCCAGCCGTGGTCCATGCGGCTGCCCACGGTCGACGGCCACGGAAACTTCGGCTCCCCCGACGACCCGCCCGCAGCGATGCGCTACACCGAGGCCCGGATGGCACCGGGCGCGGTCGCGATGACGGCCACCATCGACGAGGACACCGTCGACTTCCGGCCCAACTACGACGGACGCGAGATCGAGCCCTCGGTGCTGCCGGCCGCGATCCCCCACCTCGTGGTCAACGGCGCCACCGGCATCGCCGTCGGGATGGCGACCAACATCGCCCCGCACAACCTGGTGGAGGTGGTCCAGGCGCTGCGCCACCTGGTCAAGCACCCCAAGGCCGACCTCGACGCGCTGATGCGCTTCATCCCCGGCCCCGACCTGCCGACCGGCGGCAAGATCATCGGCCTCGACGGTGTGCGCGACGCCTACGAGACCGGGCGCGGCAGCTTCCGGATGCGCGCCACCACGCGCATCGAGTCGGTGACCGCGCGCCGCAAGGGCATCGTGGTGACCGAGCTGCCGTACGGCGTCGGCACCGAGCGCGTGATCGCCGCGATCAAGAAGCTCGTCCAGACCAAGAAGATCCAGGGCATCGCCGACGTCAAGGACCTCACCGACCGGATGAAGGGGCTGCGGCTGGTGATCGAGGTCAAGAACGGCTTCCACCCCGAGGCCCTGCTCGAGCAGCTGTTCAAGAGCACGCCGATGGAGGAGTCGTTCGGCATCAACGCCGTCGCCCTCGTCGACGGCCAGCCACGCACGCTCGGGCTCAAGGAGATGCTGGAGGTCTTCCTCGAGCACCGCTTCGAGGTCATCCGCCGGCGATCCACCTATCGCCGCGGCAAGGCCGCCGACCGGCTGCACCTCGTCGACGGACTGCTGCTCGCGATCATCGACATCGACGAGGTCATCCAGCTGATCCGCGGGAGCGACAACGCCGAGATGGCCCGCGAGCGGCTGATGGGCGTCTTCGACCTGACCGAGATCCAGGCCAACTACATCCTCGACATGCCGCTGCGCCGGCTCACCAAGTTCTCCAAGATCGAGCTGGACAAGGAGCGCGACGAGCTGCTGCGCACCATCGCCGAGCTCGACGAGATCCTCGGCGACGAGACCCGGCTGCGCAACGTGGTCTCCGACGAGCTGGCCGAGGTCGCCAAGACCTTCGGCACCCCCCGTCGTACGGTCCTGCTCGAGTCGTCCGGACAGACCACCACCTCGTCCGCGACACCGTTGGAGGTCGCCGACGACCCCTGCTACGTCTTCCTGTCGTCCTCCGGCCTGCTGGCGCGTACGACGACGCTCGACCCCCCGGGCGACGGCGGCGGACGCACGCGTCACGACGTGATCGTCTCCGCGGTCACCTCGACGGCCCGGGGCGAGGTCGGTGTGGTCACCTCGGCGGGCCGGGTCGTCAAGCTCGGCGTCCTCGACCTGCCCACCCTGCCCAGCACGGCGAACCACCCCAACCTGCAGGGCGGCGCGCCTGTCGGAGAGTTCCTCACCCTCGAGGGCGAGAAGGTGCTCGCGCTGACGAGCTTCGAGCCCGGCTCTCCCGGGCTCGCGCTCGGCACCAGGCAGGGCGTGGTCAAGCGGGTGAACCCGGAGTACCTCTCCGCCCGCGACGACTGGGACGTCATCTCGCTCAAGGACGGCGACGAGGTCGTCGGTGCCACCGAGCTGCGCTCGGGCCAGGAGACGCTGTGCTTCGTCACCAGCGACGGGCAGCTGCTCCACTTCGGCGCCGACCAGGTGCGCCCACAGGGCCGCTCCGGCGGAGGCATCGCCGGGGTGAAGCTGTCGACGGGCGCGCGGGTGGTCTCGTTCACCGCGCTGGAGGCGGACAGCTCCGTCGTGGTCACCGTGTCGGGGGCCAGCTCTGCGCTCCCCGGCACCGAGGCCGGGTCGGTCAAGGTGACGCCGTTCGCGGAGTACCCACCCAAGGGCCGGGCCACCGGAGGCGTCCGCGCCCACCGGTTCCTGCGCGGCGAGGACGAGCTCGTCTTCGCCTGGGCGGGAGCCGCGCCGGCGCTGGCCGCCGCCGACAGCGGTGCTGCCGTCGATCTCCCGGAACCGATCGCCCGCCGTGACGGTTCCGGACAGCCGGGCAGCCAGCCGATCGTGGCGTGCGCCGGGCCGGTCACGGCAACTCTCCCGGACGGACCCACCCCTGAGATCTTTGTCCGGGCCAACCGCCGACATGGCAGGCTGAGGCCATGGCTCACCGTCAGCGCAGTCGCGCGCTCTCACTGGTCGCGTTCGCGCTGGTCACCCCGATGTTGCTGGCAGGTTGTGGCGGCGACGACTCGAAGAAGGCGGCCGCCGAGAAGTCCCCGACAGAGGTGATGCAGACGGCGAAGAAGAAGTTCGACGACGCCAGCAGCATCCACATCGTGCTCTCGACGGACTCGATGCCCTCCGCCGGCAACGGCGTCCTCGGCGCCAGCGGCGACCTCACCCACGACCCGGCGTTCGACGGCGACGTGAAGGTCGCCCTCGGCGGGTTCACGCTCACGGTGCCGGTCACCTCGATCGGCGACAAGGTCTACGCCAAGATCCCCCCGTCGACCTCGTTCTCGGTGATCAAGCCCTCGGAGTACGGCGCACCCGACCCGGCGGACTTCGTCGACCCCGAGGACGGCCTCTCCGGGCTGCTGACCAAGCTCGACGGACTCAAGAAGGGCGAGAAGAAGCGCAGCGGCGACACGATCCTGACCACCTACACAGGCACGCTGCCCGGCGCCGCGGTCAAGAAGATCATCCCGAGCGCCGTTGCCAAGGAGACCTACGACACGAGCGTCGGGGTCGACGACAAGGGCTATGTGTCCACGGTGAAGGTCACCGGCCCGTTCTTCTCCGGCAACGACGACGTGACCTACGACGTCAAGTTCAGCGAGTACGGCAAGGGCGTCGAGATCACCGCTCCCAAGAGCTGATCGGCGGCGCCCCGGTGTCCGCCGCACCGCACGGACCGGCCTCGGGGCCCGCTCCCGCCGCCCGGCTGCTGCTCGGCCTGGCCGCGGTTGCGGTCGCCTTCGCGGCGGCCGACACCTACGTCGTGGTGCTCTCGCTGCCGGACATGATGGGCTCGGTCGGGCTCAGCGTCCAGGAGCTCCAGCGGGCCGCCCCGATCGTCAGCGGCTTCCTGCTCGGCTACGTCGCGATGCTCCCGCTGATCGGCCGCATCGCCGACCTCCGCGGCCGGACCCCGGTCCTGGTCGCCGCGCTGGTCGTGTTCGCCTTCGGCTCGCTGGTGACTGCTGCGGCGTACGACCTCGGGAGCCTGGTCACCGGCCGGTTCCTGCAAGGGGTCGGCGGCGGCGGCCTGGTGCCGGTCACGCTCGCCCTGGTCGCCGACCTCTACCCGGCCAACCGGCGCGGCGTGCCGCTGGGCGTGGTCGGCGCGGTCCAGGAGCTCGGCAGCGTCATCGGCCCGCTGTACGGCGCCGTGGTGCTCTCCTTCGGCACCTGGCGCGACATCTTCTGGATCAACCTCGCCGTCGGCCTGGTCCTGGCGGCAGCCATCGCCACCCTGACGACCAAGACCCCCGCCGAGACGCAACCACCCGGTGGTCCAGCAGCGAGCGGAGCGAGTGGACAGTCGAGACCACGCCTCCGCACCTTCGACTGGATCGGCGCCCTCCTCCTCGCCCTCACCCTCGCCGCAATGCTCCTGGTGATGCGCCAGCCCCGCAGCCTGGTCACCTCGGTCGACCTGGGCGGGCCGTTCGTGCCGTTCTCGGACGGCGGCTCGATCTGGTTCTCGCAGGTCGGGCTGGTCACCATGGTGCTCGCCCTGCTCCTGCTCGCCCGGATGCTCCTCGCCAAGCACCCCCTGGTCGACCTGCCCGACTGGTGGCGCTCCGTGCGCGAGGCCGACCTCCTCGGGGCCGCGCTGCTCTCGGTCGCGCTCGGCGGCATCATCCTGGCCTTCGCGACCGCCAACCCCGAGGTGCAGGTGTTCTCCCCGGCGGGACCCTGGTACCTCGCCCTGGCCGCGCTCGCCGCCGTCCTCTTCGCCCTGCACAACCGGCGTTCGACCGCCCCCCTCATCCCGCACGGCGCCTTCGCCCAGCGGCCGGCCTGGGGGTCACTGCTCGTCAGCTTCTTCGTCGGCTCGGCCCTGATCGCCGGACTGGTCGACATCCCGATCTTCGCCCGGATCACGGTGGCCGACGGTTCGCAGATCCAGGCGGCCCTGGTGCTCGTCGAGTTCCTGGTGGCGCTGCCGATCGGTGCCCTGGCCGGCGGTGTGCTCACCCGCCACGTCAGCTCCGGAGTCGTCGCAGCGGGTGGTCTCGTCCTGGCCGCGGTCGGGTTCTGGCTGATGGCCGGCTGGGGCTCCGAATCGCTCGACCACCTCTCGTCGTCCGCCGTGCTCGCCATGACCGGTCTCGGCTTCGGGCTCGCGCTGGCGCCGGTCAACGCGGCCCTGCTCGCGAGCACCGACGACAGCGTGCACGGCGTGACGAGCGCCCTGCTCGTGGTGTCCCGCATGGTCGGCATGCTCGTCGGCATCTCGGCGCTCACCACGATCGGGCTGCGGCGCTACTACGCGGTGAACATCCCCCCACCCGACCAGGTGTGCACGGGAGGCAGGACGCGGTGTGCGGCGTACACCCGACTGATCGAGCTGGCCGGGATCGAGCAGCTCCAGGCCATCTTCCTCGGCGCCGCCGTGTGCGCGATGGTGGCGGCCGTGGCCGCGCTGCTGTGCTTCCGCGGAGCACGCACCCGCAACGTCGCCCCCGACCGGGCACTCCTCGGCGCCTAGCCCGGACGTCGGCCGGTGGCGAACCTCACGTCACACGGGTCGCCGTCAGCGACTAGGTTCGTCCCGTGACGAATGACGCCTTCGAGGATCTCATCGCCGCCAACAGGACGTTCGCGGAAACCTTCGACCTCGCCGGGTTCGACGGCGTCGCCCATGCGGGCATCGCCATCGTGACCTGCATGGACTCCCGGATCGCGCCGCTGCACATGTTCGGGCTCGTCCCGGGCGACGCGAAGATCTTCCGCAACCCGGGCGGTCGAGTCACTCCTCAGGCCCTCGAGGCGCTCGTCCTCGGCGTACACCTGCTGCAGGTGGAGCGGATCCTCGTCGTACCCCACACCCGCTGTGCGATGGCCACCTCCAGCCTCGACGAGATGCGCGCCAAGGTCGCCGAGTCCGCCGGACAGGACGCCTCCTGGCAGAACTTCGGGGTGATCGAGGACCAGGAGGGCACCCTGCGCGACGACGTCCGCAAGGTCCGCTCGCACCCGCTCATTCCCGGGTCGGTCGCGGTCGGCGGCTTCATGTACGACGTCGACACGGGTCTGGTCGAGCAGCTCGCCTGACGCGTGGGCTCAGTGCCCGTCCTGCTGCCGGGGCGCGAACGGCCACTCCTCGAAGTGGGTGCACCTGCCGTCGGTCGCAAAACGCAGCACCCACAGGTCGCGCCAGCGGCCCGACTCCGCGCGCTCGTAGTCGACCTGCACCCGCACGACCGCGGTGTCACCCTCGATGGCCACCACCTCCGCGCCGACGGTGAACGTCTCGTCGGGTGACACCCGCTCGGCTTCCCACAGCTCGCCGATCGCGTCGATCCCCGTCAGCGGGGGTTCCCACGGAGAGGTCTGATAGCTGGCGTCGTCGGTGAACAGCCCCGGCAGGGTCGTGGTGCCTGGAGTCCGCCACGCCCGCTCATAGCTCGCGACCCACTTCTGCACGTCGTGGTGATCCATCACCCCATGCTGCCCGAAGGTGGCCGTGGGTGCGCCAGAACGTCATCCGCCCTGGTCGCTATAGGTCTCGGTTCGGATGACGTCCCGGGGCGAGCCTGGCGCCCAGCAGCGCGCCGGCCAGGGCACCGACGAGGGCACCCGCGGCGTTGCGCGCCATGTCGCCTGCCTGGCAGGCACCGATGTCCAGCGCAGCCTGGGCCGCCTCGACCCCCAGGCTCAAGGCGGCCGAGAACAGGACGACCGGCCAGACGCGACGCAGGGCCCACGCCGCGAAGAACCCGAAGGGCAGGAGCAGCACGAGGTTGAGCACCTGCTCGGCGTTGGTGGGCTCGAGCGCCCAGGCCCAGTCGCAGGTAGGACGCCGACGCAGGTCGATGCCTCGCCGCGCGAGGGTGAGCGCCGGGAGGAGCGCGAGAGACAGGGCGGCGGCGACACCCACGGCGGTCCGGCCGGCGTCCCAGCGGGCCCGTCGCGCGGCCACCAGCGCTGCGACGACCAGCACCGCGGCCGAGACGAGATAGCCGAGCTGCACGGAGCGGCGGCCCAGCAGGATGGTGAGCAGTGCCCAGACCTGGTCCCAGGCAGCACTCAGGGTGGCGCCGTCCATGTGTCAGGCGTCGATGGCGTCGGCGTCGACCTCATAGGCGCCGGCGACGATGAAGTCCTTGCGCGGCGCCACCTCCGCGCCCATCAGCAGCTCGAAGACCTCGGCCGCCTGGGCGGCGTCGTCCGCAGTGATCCGCCGCAGGGTGCGCTGGCGCGGGTCCATCGTGGTCTCGGCCAGCTGGTCGGCGTCCATCTCGCCGAGGCCCTTGTAGCGCTGCACCGGGTCCTTCCAGCGCACGCCCTTCTTGGTGAGCTCGGCGAGCTTCCGCTGCAGCTCGGGGTCGGAGTAGGTGTAGACGTACTTCTCCATCCCCTTCTTGGGGTTGGTCAGCTCGATCCGGTGCAAGGGGGGTACGGCGGTGAACAGCCGGCCCGACGTCACCAGCTCAGGCATGTACTTGAAGAAGAGCGTGGCCAGCAGGCACCGGATGTGCGCGCCGTCGGAGTCGGCGTCGGCCATGAAGATGATCCGGCCGTAGCGAGCCTGCTCGATGTCGAAGGTCCGGCCGGACCCTGCACCGACCACCTGGATGATCGAGGCGCACTCGGTGTTCTTCAGCATGTCGGCCACGGTGGCCTTCTGCACGTTGAGGATCTTGCCGCGGATGGGCAGCAGCGCCTGGAACTCCGAGTTGCGCGCGAGCTTGGCCGTGCCGAGCGCCGAGTCGCCCTCGACGATGAACAGCTCCGAACGGTCGACGTCGGTGGACCGGCAGTCGGCGAGCTTGGCCGGCAGCGCGGAGGACTCGAGCGCGTTCTTGCGGCGCTGGGTGTCGCGGTGCTGGCGCGCTGCGATCCGGGTCTTGGAGGCGCCCAGGACCTTCTCCATGACCAGCTTGGCCTGAGCCTTGTCGGCACGCTTGGTCGAGGTGAGGAAGGTCTTCAGCTCGGCCGCCACCACCTTGCGTACGACGGCTCGCGCGGCCGGGGTGCCGAGCACCTCCTTGGTCTGGCCCTCGAACTGCGGCTCGGCGAGCCGGACCGCGACGACGGCGGTCATCCCCTCGAGGACGTCGTCCTTGATCACGTCGGTGTCATTGGCCTTCAGCACGCGGGAACCGCGCATGACGTCGTTGAAGGTCTTGGTCATCGCCGCCTCGAACCCGGCGACGTGCGTGCCGCCCTTGGGGGTGGCGATCACGTTGACGAAGGAGCGCACCTCGGTCTCGTAGCCGGTGCCCCACCGCAGCGCGACGTCCACGCCGAGCTCGCGCTCCACGTCCTGTGGGGTCATGTGCCCCTTGTCGTCGAGCAGCGGGACGGTCTCGGTGAACACGTCCGAGCCCTGCAGGCGGAGGACCTCGGTCACCCGCTCGTCGTGGCTGAGGTACTCGCAGAACTCCGCGATGCCTCCGTCGTGACGGAACGACTCCTCGACCGGCTCGGGACCACGGAGGTCGGTCAGGGTCAGCTCCAGGCCCGGCACGATGAACGAGGTCTGCCGGGCCCTGGTGAGCAGCTCGTCCCAGGTGAAGGTCGCGTCACGGGTGAAGATCTGGCGGTCGGGCCAGAACCGCACCCTGGTGCCGGTCACACCCTTCTTGACGCGGCTCCCCTTGCGCAGGCCCGACTGCGGCTCGAAGGCCGCACCCGGTCCGTCACCGGCGAAGACACCCGGCGCACCCCGTTGGAACGACATCGCCTGGGTGGCCGGTGAGCGGTCCACCTCCACGTCGAGCCGCGCCGACAGCGCGTTGACGACCGAGGAGCCGACGCCGTGCAGTCCGCCCGTGGCGGCGTACGAGCCACCGCCGAACTTGCCACCGGCGTGCAGCTTGGTGAAGACCACCTCGACGCCGGAGAGCCCCGTCTTGGGCTCCTTGTCGACCGGGATACCGCGCCCGTCGTCGTGCACCTCGGCGGACCCGTCCGGGTGCAGCCGGACGACCACCTTGCTGCACACGCCTGCCAGCGCCTCGTCCACGGCGTTGTCGATGATCTCCCAGAGGCAGTGCATCAGGCCGCGGGTGTCGGTCGAGCCGATGTACATGCCCGGCCGCTTGCGCACGGCCTCCAGCCCTTCGAGGACGAGCAGGTGCTGGGCGTTGTAGGTGTTGTCGATGGGTCTACCTCTGCACGGTGGTCGCAACGCTTCGACAGGCTCAGTCGCCCGCGAAACTGGTGTGTGCGAATCTACCGACCCGGTGCCCAGCACCGACGGCGACGCGCCACCCGAGCGTCGTGGCACCGCCCGGCTTGCGTGGTGTGCTGAACTAGTCCTGAAGGATGTTTCCCTGGGTAGTTGGTCCGTTTCGCCACGTTCCTGCGGATAGGACGGCAAACTCGACCCAGGGCTTGTGAGAAGCACCACCCCGTCTCATCGACGGGTCGCTCGTCCGCAAGGGAAGCATCCAGCGTGGTTGACTGTTGTGACTGAAGACGCGAAACGCGAGTGGAACTGTTCCACGACTGGTTCGTTGATGAAGTTACCCAAACGAGAGTGAGGCCCGACGTGACTACTGCGACAGCCCCTAGCGCCGCCCCGCTCACTGCGGTCGACCGGTGCGACCGATGCGGTGCCCAGGCCTACCTTCGCGTACAGCTCAAGACCGGCGGTGAGCTGCTCTTCTGCGCCCACCACGCTCGCGAGCACAGCGACAAGCTCCGTGAGGTGGCCGAGCACGTCCAGGACGAGACCGGACGGCTGGCCGACAGCTCGTCTGCCTCCTCCTCCAGCGACGCCTGAGGCGCCACCACCCAGGACCCAGCACCAAGAACTGAGTCGAGGCCCCGGTCCCTGTGGACCGGGGCCTCGCCCTTTCTCCGGCCGTCGGGTGAGAGGGTTTCGCCATGACCGGTGTCGAGGTGCTCGTCGCCCTGGCCATCGCGGTCGGGCTGGTCGGCGTGATCGTGCCGATCCTGCCCGGCTCGCTGCTGGTCCTGGGAGCGATCCTGTTCTGGTCGTGGGACCTGGGCACCCCTACCGGCTGGGTCGTCTTCGCCGCCGCTACCGCGTTCATCGCGCTCGGCGGCGTCGTGAAGTACGTCGTCCCGGGCCGCCGGCTCAAGGACAACGGAATCCCCAGCTCCACCCTGGTCCTCGGTGGCGTGCTCGGGATCGTCGGGTTCTTCGTGATCCCGGTGATCGGCCTGCTCATCGGCTTCGTGCTCGGCGTCTACCTCGCCGAGCTCGCCCGGGTCGGCAGCAGTGCCGCCTGGCCGGCGACGGTGCACGCCCTGAAGGCGGTGGGGGTCTCCATCCTGATCGAGCTGGTCGCGTGCCTGCTCGCCGCGACCACGTGGGCGCTCGGCGTCGTCGTCACCTGATGGCCGTCCTGCTCGCCCTCGCGGGCGCCATCGCCTACGGCCTGTCGGACTTCGTCGGCGGCGTCGCGTCCCGGCGTACGTCGGTGTGGCCGGTCGCCATGACCGCCTGCCTCGGCGCCACCCTCGGGACCGTCGTACTCGCTGTGGCCGTCCCGGGTGACCCGTCGATGGCCGACGTCGCCTGGGGCCTGCTCGCCGGTGTGGGCAGCGGCACCGGGACGGCCTTCCTCTACCGCGGCTTCGCGCGGGGGCGGATGGGGGTCGTGGCACCGGTCTCGGCCGTCGGCGCCGCTCTGCTGCCGGCCGCCCTCGGGATCGCGACCGGCGAACGCCCGTCGGCGATCGTCCTCGTGGGCATGCTCGTCGCGCTGCCGGGCATCTGGATGGTCTCGCGGGAGCCGGCCTCGGACGAGGCGCGAGCCAACAGCGCCGAGGGCCTGCTGGACGGGGTTCTGGCCGGGCTCGGCTTCGGGCTGTTGTTCGCGGCCTTGGGACAGGTGCCCGAGGACTCGGGGTTCGGACCCGTCCTGGCAACTCAGGTGGTGTCGCTGGCAGCCGTCGCCGTCGCCGCTCTTGCGCTCGGCGGTGATCCGCTGCCCCGCAGGCGAGGTGACTGGTGGGGGCTGGCGGCCGGGGTGCTGGCCACCGTCGCGGTCGTCGGGTTCCTGCTCGCGCGCCAGCAGGGCCTGCTGAGCGTGGCCGCCGTGCTCACCTCGCTCTACCCGGCAGCCACGGTGCTGCTGGCGACGCTGGTGCTGCACGAGAAGCTGCACCGCGGCCAGTCGGTCGGGCTGGCGCTGTGTGCCGGCGCCGTCGTGTGCGTGGCCCTGGGCTGAGGCGCTGTCCGATCAGCCCCGCAGGGCGGTGACGACGACACCGGAGGCGCTCACCTCGACCAGGTGGCGGTCGGGGACGTCGACCCACCGCGGATCGTCGTCGTAGGGCTCGCTCGCGACGACGACACCCTCCGGCTCGACGAGGTAGCTCAACGGGTCTCCCCAGGTGACGCCGAGGATCCGGGTGCCGTCGGTCAGGAGCACGTTGAGCGTGGCGTCCGGGTCGGCGGCCGCCACGTCCCGGATCGTCTCGACCACGCGCTGCGGCCCCTCCGCGAAGACGTGGGCCGCCAGCAGGGCCGAGTCGCACACCGACTCGGCGTCGCGCCGGGCCGGCAGCACCGAGGAGGTGACCCGGCCGTTGTGCGAGAGCAGCCAACGGCCGTCGCTGAAGGGTGCGGCCGCGCTCTCGTCCATGGGCATGCCCGGCGTCGCCGAGCGCACCGCTGCGAGCACGGCCTCGGAGCGGAGGACGGGAGCAACCGAGGCGAAGGACGCGTCGCCCCACAGCGGCCGGGCGGAGCGCCACCGGACCGGCTCGGGCTGTCCGTCCGCGTAGAACCCGACACCCCAGCCGTCGGCGTTGAACAGGCCCCGCTGCTGGCGCCGCGGCGCGTAGGACTGGTGCTCCAGGCCGTACGGCGGGTCGAGCACCAGGGACGCCACGGTCCGGGGTGAGCCCAGCCAGGCCAAGTGCCTACACAACGTCCCAGGCCAATCGCAGGCCGGTGAAGATCTGCCGGCGGACCGGCAGGTCCCAGTTGCGGAAGGACGGCCGCACGGACGCGCCGGCGACGGCCCACGAGCCACCGCGGAGCACCTTGTAGTCGCCACCGAAGAAAGGCGCGCTGTAGTCGGCGTACAGCATCTTCTCGAAGCCGGACCACGGCTCGAACCCCGACGAGGTCCACTCCCAGACATCGCCCATCAGCTGTTCGATGCCGTACGCCGATGCCCCCTTCTCGTAGGCGCCCACCGGTGCCGGCCGCAGTGCCGCCCCGCCCAGGTTGGCGAGCTCCGGGGTCCACTCCGAGTCACCCCAGGGCCAGCGGCGCCGTCGGCCTGCGACCGGGTCCCAGGCGCAGGCCTTCTCCCACTCGTGCTCGGTGGGGAGACGGGCGCCGGCCCAGGCGGCGTACGCCTCGGCCTCGAAGTACGACACGTGCTGGACCGGCTCGTCGGCCGGGATCTCCTCGAGGTGACCGAACCTCCGCCGCGATCCGTCGGCCGACCAGAACAGGGGACGCTCGATGCCTGCGTCGACACGATGGCGCCAGCCGCGCTCGGACCACCACTGAGGCTGGTCGTATCCACCGGCATCGATGAAGGCCTGCCACTCGCCGTTGCTGACAGGGGCACGGGCGATCCGGAAGGCCGGTAGGTCGACCGTGTGTGCCGGCCGCTCGTTGTCGAGCGACCAGGGCTCGTCCTCTGCGTCCACACCGAGCGTGAAGGGTCCCGCCGGGACGAGCACCGAGTCCGCAGGGAGGAGCCGGCCGGCGGGCAGCGAGGCGCCGAGACCGAGCAGGGGCTCCCCGCGGCGCAGCTGGTGGGTCGCCAGCATGGTCTCGATGTGCTGCTGCTCGTGCTGCTCGACCATCACGTAGGGGAACAGGCGCTCGGCCGTCGGGTCCGTGATGGCACCCAGGCTGTCGAAGACGCGACCACGCACGTCGGAGATGTAGCCGCGGGCCTCGCCGGGCGAGAGCAGCGGCAGCGACACCCGGCTCGCCCTCGGGTGCTCGAAGGCGTCGTAGAGCTGCTCGACCTTGCAGGACAGCAGGCCCTGGGCGGCGGCGTTCCCGCCACGCAGCAGCCAGAGGTCCTCCTGCTGGCCGATGTGCGCCAGGTCCCAGACGAGCGGGCTCATCAGCGGACTGTGCTGGGTCGTCAGCTCGCCCTCGTCGATGTCGGTCAGCCCGAGGGTGCGGTCACGCGCCCCCTCCAGGCCGCGGGCGATCTGCTCAAGCACGGGCTTCCTCCTCGAGTACGGCGAGCGGGCTGGTGGCCTCCACGCGGCGGCGCACCTCCGCGCTCGGTGTGCGTCCGGACGCGACCAGCTCGGCGAGGTCCTCGACCTCCGGTCGGAGACCCTCGGGGCACCGGCTCGCAGCGACCTCCAGGCACGCGGTCACGGCGCGGTGGATGCCTGCGTCGGCCAGTCCCTCCCGTGCGGCGGTCTCCCAGGACTCCGCGACGGGCGCGCAGGCCTCGGCTGCCACGTCGGCTGCCTCGCGGTCGTCCATCAGCGTGGACGTGATGGCGGCGACGGCCGGCCACCAGCGGTCCGGGAGGGCGTCCAGGCAGCGGATCTCGACGTACCCCCGCGGTCGGACCGGTGGGAACAGGGTGGTCAGGTGGTAGTCGAGGTCCTCCAAGGTCGGCGCCCGGCCCAGGGACGTGTTTCCGCGCAGCCAGTCGGCGAAGGTCACCCGGGTGGTCACGGACTGCACCAGCTCGCCCGTGCGGACGAGCATCACCGGCGCGCTCAGCGCGTAGTCGGCCCAGGCCGACGTTGGTTCACCGCTCGGCACCGGGTCGCTCCGGTCGTGGTCGATCCCCTGCCAGGTGCCCTGCCGCATCGAGTGCCACCCGGACGAGGTGCCCCCGAGGTAGGGCGACGTCGACGACAGCGCCACCAGCATCGGCACCATGGAGCCGATCAAGGACAGCCGGTCCTGCCACCCGGCCGCTGGACCTGCGTCGAGGTTGACCTGCAGCGCTGCGGTCGCGGACATCATCGCCTTGCCGGAGCCGTCGCTGCCCAGCGCGTCGAAGTGCTCCTCCATGGCGAGGTAGCGGCCGCTCGGGTTGATGCGCTCGACCGGACGGGCCAGATCGGCTCCCAGCGGGGCCGCCCCGAAGCCCTCGGCCGCCAGCCGCATGCGCAGCACGTCACGGTCGGCCTGCAGAGCGGCCACGGCTGTCACCACGTCGTCGGCGGGCGGGGTGGACAGCTCGATCTGCCCGCCTGGTTCGAGGGTGACCAGGCTGCCCGCCGGCAGCGGCTCGATCCCGAGCGCCAGGGCGCGTGCCTGGACCCAGCTCGGCCTCCGCCCGGGCTGGGCGAGGTCGACGAGGTGGAACTCGAGCTCGAGTCCCACGCGTCCGCCGGCATCGGCCTTCAGCGCCGCCTCGGCGATGTGCTGGCGCGCCGTCTCGACAGGGTCAGCGCTCGCAAGCAGAAGGTCGTCGTGCGGGATCGTGCCGGAGATGAGCCGTGATGCGGTCATCCACCCCTCCAGGTCCGGACCGGTCACTCGGTGACCGCGGGTCGGTGCGGGGCGACCGCCGGTTTCGGGCCGTCCTCGTGTGCTGCCCCGCCAGTCTGACAAATGCCACCGACAAGGCCAAGCGAGTAGCCGCCGCGACGGCAGCTGTTCACATCTCGGAAAGGGCGCGCGCGAGTCGTTCGAGGTCCTCGGTGGTCAGGTCGACGTGCGGGCTCAGGCGCAGCATCGGCTGCTGCGGGGCGCCGGCCAGCGCCTCCATGGGGGCCCGCCACGGGAGGCACACGCTGGTCAGGATGTCGTGCTCCTCCAGCAGCCTCGCCCCCGCGCGTACGACGTCCTGACCGGCTGTCGGGACGATCGCGGTGGTGGCTCCGGCCGGGGCGTCGGGACGCACCACCTCCCACCCGTCGAGCGAGGCGATCGCCGACCGCGTCATCCGGCCGACCTCGGCCAGTCTCTCGGCGACACGGGCCGGGCCGAGGTCGAGGAACTCGCGTACGGCGACCCCCAGGCCGACCCGTCCCGCGACGTGCGACTCCCCCGACTCCAGGTGGTGCACGGTCGGCCAGCCCGGGTGCTTGGCCGGGCGGAGCACGCGTAGGGCGGGACGATGCTTCTCCGCGATGGCGATCACGCCCACGCCACGAGGGCCGGTCAGCCACTTCCGGCTGGGGGCGAACACTGCGTCGCCGGCTGCGACCGGGACGTGCCCCAGCGCCTGTGCGGCGTCGACCCAGACCGGGACACCGTGGGAACTCCCCAGTGCCACCACGGCGTCAGCCGGCTGGACGAGGCCGCGGTGCGCCGCGACCTGGTCGACGAGCACCACGTCGGGCGGGGCGTCGCGGAGCCGGCGCTCCAGCGCCCCCAGGTCCACGACGCCGTCGTCGTCGGTGGCCAGGATCTCCGGGCGCAGACCGTGGTGCTCGAGGATCTCGAGGTTGGGCCCCCACTCCGACCCGGCCACGGCGACGCGCGCCCCGGCGGGCAGGGGCCAGGCGTCCAGCAGCACGTGCAGGGCGGCGGTGGCGCTCTCGACGAACGCGACGCCGTCGGCGTCCGTGCCCAGGAGCGCAGCCAGGTCCCGGCGAAGCTCCGCGAGTCTCTGCTCGGCCCGGGCCTCGGCGGTGTAGCCCCCGACCTCGGCCTCGAGCCTGGCGTGGTCCGCAACCGCCGCCAGGGTGGCGGAGGACGACCGGCCCACAGCCGCCGTGTCGAGGTGGAGCACCGTCGTGCTCGGTCGTGCATCTCCCCAACGCGTCCAGTCGCCCTCATCCACGGGCACAACCTCCCACACGCGCGCCGAGGTCAGGCCTGGCGGGCGCGGTGGGCACGCGCCTTGGCCCGGTTGCCGCACACGGCCATGGAGCACCACTGCCTCGAGCCGTTGCGCGACGTGTCGTAGAACGCCCACCTGCAGTCGTCGGCGGGACAGATCTTCACCCGACCCAGCTCCTCGAGCACACCCAGCCTGGCCACCGCCCCGAGCACGGCCTGGAGAGCGTCGGTGCCACCCAGGCGGGGTTCTCGACCCGAGAGGGTCAGGGTCAGCGGGAACTGCAGGGGTTCGTGCTCCTCGCCGGCCGCCACGGCACGGAGCTCGTCGCGCAGGACCCGTGCCTGCGACCGGTGGCGCCGTGCCTGGATGGCGGGTAGCGGCAGGTCGTGGGCCGCCAGCCAGTCGGCCCAGGCCTTGTCGGTGGCGAGCGCGTCGAAGTCGTCCTCGACGTCGAGAGTGTTGAGGAAGTCGACGAGCAGGTCACTGTCGGTCATGTAACCAGCATAACCGCTTCACTGGTTGCGACGTCGTAAAGTAACTGGCATCATTGATTCACTGGTTATGGAGGTAGATCGATGATGAACTCGTTGCTGTACGTCGCGTTGGCCAAGCACCTCGGTCGCGACACGGTGGTGCGTGACGAACGACCGCGCGCCACGGCTCGGACCCGGACCAGGCCCAGCTGGAGCTCCTGGCGGCCGGCCCCACCTCAGGTCGCCGTACGACGGCGGCCCCGCGGGCTCGCCCACCCGATGGGCTGCAGCACCGCGTGACCGGGATCCGCCTGGCCACCGTCGTACTCGACTGCCCCGACCCTCAGGCGCTGGCGGCGTTCTACCGCGGCGTCCTGGGTGGCGAGGTCTCTGCGGAGAGTGACGACTGGGTCGACCTGTCCGCGGACGGGCACCGGCTCAGCTTCCAGCGAGCCAGGCACTACCAACCGCCGTCGTGGCCGGACGGGCCACCCCAGCAGTTCCACCTCGACCTCGCCGTCGAGGAGTACGCCGGACCGCACGAGCTGGTCACGTCACTGGGCGCCGTACCGCTGGACCCGGTGGACCCGCCTCCGTCCGAGGGTGGACGGACCTGGCGGGTGTACGCCGACCCGGCCGGGCACCCGTTCTGCCTGTGCACCTGCTGAGCGGAACGACTCCGCGTCACGAAGTTCAGGCGCCCTGGGTCGAGCGGGGAGAGCGCGGCGGCACCGTGGTCGAGACGATGAACGAGCTCGTGGTCTGGCCGTGCATCAAGAACCGGTCCAGGACGACCTCGAGGGCCTCGATCGAGGAGACGTGCACCCGCATCAGGAAGCAGTCCTCGCCAGAGATCCGGTAGCACTCACTGACCTCGGGGACACGATCGGCGAGGTCGATGATGCGCGCGAGCTGACCCGGCCCGGGACGAAGCCGAACCCACGCAGCCACGGGGAGGCCGAGGGCGGCCGGGTCGACGTCGAGACGATAGCCGCGGATCACGCCCGAGTCCTCCAGACGCGTCACTCGTTCGCGCACTGCCGGAGCAGACATCCCCACCTGGCGAGCGAGCGCCGCAGTACTGAGCCGGGGGTCCTCACCCAGCACCTGCAGCAGGCGAAGATCCACCTCGTCAAGCGACGATCTACCGGTCTGAAGGTCGGACCCGGACTTCGGCACTCTCGGGGAAACCATGTGATCCCTTCTACCTTCGAATCGCGATGGTGACCACCGACGCGCCCTTCGATGATAGGGCTGTGCCCAGAAACCGACCCGAACCCCTGTCCCCCGCCCGGGAACGCCAAGGCCTGGCGGCTGGCATTCCGCCACACGCCTACTTCCTGGTCAGCGCGGTCTTCCACTACCTCGGGCCGGCATTCGCGGTGCTGCTGTTCGCACGCATCGACGTCCTCGGAGTGGCGTGGTTGCGGATCGCGTCGGCCGCACTCGTCTTCGCCCTGTGGCGTCGCCCATGGCGCGCCTGGGTCGGCCTCGACCTCCCCACCAGAAGACTCCTGCTGGCCTGGGGCGTCCTGCTGGCCCTGATGAACAGCTGCTTCTACCTGGCGATCGACCGATTGCCGCTGGGCACGGTGGCTGCCATCGAGTTTCTTCCGGTGGTGGGGCTTGCTGCCCTCGCGGCCCGCACGCGGCGCAACGCCCTGGCCCTGCTGATGGCCGTGCTCGGGGTCTACCTGCTGACCGACGTACGGCTCGTCGCCGAACCGGTCGGCATCGCGTTCGCTGCAGCCAACGCTGTGCTGTTCGCCGGCTACATCGTCCTCGGACACCGGGTCTCGCGCCAGGAGCAGCTGTCCGGCATCGACGGGCTCGCCCTGTCGATGATCATCGCCGCCGCGGTGGCCCTGCCCCTGGGCATCCGGGGGGCGGCGCCGGCCTTCGGCGATCCGTGGCTCCTGGCTGCCGCCGTCGGGGTGGGCGTCTCCTCCTCGGTCGTCCCCTACGTGTGCGACCAGCTGGCGATGAGTCGCCTGAGTCGGGCGACGTACTCGTTGATGGTCTCGCTCCTCCCCGCAACAGCAACGGTGATCGGCGTGGTGGTGCTGGCACAGGTCCCGGGCGCGACGGAGATCGTCGGGGTGACGCTGGTCGTGGGCGGCGTGGCGCTGCATCGCCCAAATAGAAATTGATGGGATTTAGAGGTTAAAGCGTGTCGAAACGGGCACCCCACTCCTGTAGCCACCCCCGCCGCTTCCGTCCCACAACAGCAAGAGGCGGGGGTGGTTACCTCACGGCTGACGGGACATCAGCCGCAAAGTCCCATCAACTGGTCAACGAGAACCACACCCCGGAGCGAGTCGCAAGGGTAATGCGAAATCAGTGGCTCCTGGTATGGACCGGAAACGGCCACCCAAATCAGCACGGGAACCCTTTTTCGAGGGTAAAGCGGACAGTCTCATTTCTGTCGTCCGCCTATCCCCTTATATGTCCTACTATTTCGGACTCAACTACTCAAAGATAGTCCGAAGGGGTCATCGCACCGACATAATGGCACCAGATATCAATTGGGCTCCACCACAACCAAGGAGCCCCACATGAGCCGAATCCGCATCAAGACCGCCGTCGCCGCCCTGCTGATCGCCGCCACCGCCGCGACCGCCACCGCCCCGGTCATCGGTGCCGTCGACGCCGCCCCGTCCCGCGCGATCCTCAAGCGGGCCATCCTCTGAACCCAGCTCGAAACCCATCATGGGAGTCCATCAGGATCGCCTTCACGATCCCGACGGACTCCCATGAGGTTTCTGGGGACACGTCGGCTTCCACGAGGCCAGCACCTCGTTGAGAGCGTGAACTAGACCGGGATCATGTCCGATTCGCCCTTCATGCGGTTATCGATCATGATTTGTCTTAGCTCCTGGAAGTGCCCCGAGACAGTTTCAGGAGTTGGCCGTCCGCGACGATCCGTCGCGGGCGGCCTACCATTTTTTTTCGGACATTTCAGTGCTCTCCGGACGGACGTATTTCTACTCGGATCCGGATGACCTGCCCTCGATCGCCCCGCTCCTCTTCAGCTGGCGGGTCACGAACCAGGAAACGACGCAGAGCGCGAATCCCAGATAGGCGACCCAGTCGGAGTCGAACACCCCGAAAAGGCGTAGGAAAAGCAACGCGCCGCCCCCCAGGGTCAGCAGCAGCGCGCCGAGGAGCAGCGGCAGCACGTGCGCAGAGTGTGTCGGGTCCGTGGTCACGGCAGCCTCGAGCGCTCAGTCCAGGTAGTCGCGAAGGACCTGCGAGCGCGAGGGGTGGCGCAGCTTCGACATCGTCTTGGACTCGATCTGGCGGATCCGCTCTCGGGTCACCCCGTAGACCTTGCCGATCTCGTCCAAGGTCTTGGGCTGGCCGTCGGTGAGACCGAAGCGCATCGAGACGACGCCGGCCTCGCGCTCGGAAAGCGTGTCGAGCACGGCGTGCAGCTGCTCCTGGAGCAGCGTGAAGGAGACGGCGTCCGCCGGCACGATGGCCTCGGAGTCCTCGATCAGGTCGCCGAACTCCGAGTCGCCGTCCTCACCGAGCGGGGTGTGCAGGGAGATCGGCTCGCGGCCGTACTTCTGCACCTCGATGACCTTCTCCGGGGTCATGTCGAGCTCCTTGGCGAGCTCCTCGGGGGTGGGCTCACGTCCGAGGTCCTGGAGCATCTGGCGCTGGACGCGAGCGAGCTTGTTGATGACCTCGACCATGTGCACCGGGATCCGGATGGTGCGGGCCTGGTCGGCCATCGCGCGGGTGATCGCCTGGCGGATCCACCACGTCGCGTAGGTGGAGAACTTGTAGCCCTTGGTGTAGTCGAACTTCTCGACCGCACGGATCAGGCCGAGGTTGCCCTCCTGGATCAGGTCGAGGAAGAGCATGCCGCGACCGGTGTAGCGCTTGGCCAGGGAGACCACGAGTCGCAGGTTGGCCTCGAGCAGGTGGTTCTTGGCGCGGCGGCCGTCCTCGGAGATCCACTGCAGCTCGTCGAGGATCTTCGGGCTGATCTTGCCGCCCTTGGAGAGCTTCTCCTCGGAGAACAGGCCGGCCTCGATGCGCTTGGCGAGCTCGACCTCCATCTCCGCGTTGAGGAGGGGCACCTTGCCGATCTGCTTGAGGTAGTCCTTGACCGGGTCGGCGGTCGCGCCCGCGACCATGACCTGCTGCTCGGGCTCGTCGGTCTCATCGGCAGCGGAGACGATGAAGGTGGCGGTCTTCTCGTCCTCCTTGATCGAGGGATCGTTCTTGACGTCCTTCTCGAACTGCTCGTCAGGGACGTCGGCCAGGGCCTTCTTGCCGTCGGGCCCGACCGGGGCCAGCTCGGCCTGGATCTGCTCGGCGGTCTTGGCTGCGGTCGCCTTCTTGGCGGGAGCCTTCTTGGCTGCTGCGGTCTTGGATGGGGCGGTCTTGGCGGCCGCCTTCTTCGCGGTCGCGCTTGACGAACTCGAGGACACGAACTACCTCTCGATTGTCGTTCAGGAGCTTTTCAGGAAACTTCGGGGGCGCGACAAGACCCGTACCTGTCAACAGCCGCACCCTTATTGTGGCATGCCGCCCAAGCTCCGCCTGCGCCGGTTCACCCGCGCGCAGCCGCCTTCTTCTCCTTCTTGTACGCACGCACCTTCTCCAGCGACGCCCCGTCGACCACGTCGGCGACCGAGCGGTAGCCCTCGAGGCTGTAGTCGCCCACCGCCGCCTCCCACCCGTCAGGACGTACGCCGAGCTGCTTGGCCAGGAGCGCGACGAAGATCTGGGACTTCTGCTTGCCGAATCCGGGCAGCGAGGTCATCCGCTTGAGCAGGTCCTTGCCGTCGGCCGCCTCGGTCCAGATGCGCTCGGCGTGACCGTCGTACTGCTCCACGACGATCTGCGCCACCGCCTGGATCCGCTCGGCCATCGACCCCGGGAAGCGGTGCACGGCCGGCGGCTCGGAGCACAACGAGGCGAACTGCTCGGGGTCCGCGGCCGAGATCTGGTCCGGCTCGAGGTTCCCGAACCGGTCCAGCACCTTCGCAGGCCCCGCGAACGCCCGCTCCATCGGGAACTGCTGGTCGAGGAGCATGCCGCACAGCAGGGCGAACGGAGAGTCGGTGAGCACCTGGTCGGCGTGCTCGTCGCCGGTGATGTGGATGGCCATCCGGCCATCATGCCAAGGGTCCGAGGCTCGCGGCTGTCTGTGGATGGCCTCTCTGTGGATGGCGCGTGGTCTGTGGACAGCGTCGAACGGCCGTCGGCGGTCGCGGGCAGGGTGTCGGCCATGGATCCATCCCTCGCGGCCGGGATCAAGGTCGAGCTGCGCGAGTTCGTGAGCACCGCCGGGAACAGGCGGGCACTGCCGACCACCTGTCACGTCGGTCATCCCGGTGGGGAGCACAGCCGGTTCCCGCACACCCTGGTCGACGAGGCATCCCTGCGCGCGGACCTGGTGGAACGAGCCATCGACGGGTTGGCCGTCACCGACGGAGCCTGTGCCTGGATGACCCGGGGTGGCGAGCTGGGCCTGACCGACGCCGACGCCGAGTGGTTCACCGCGACGATGACCGCCTTCGCGCGGCACGGGCTGGTGCTTCCGGCCTTCTTCGTCCTCAACAGGACGGGCTGGCTCGACCTGGTCAGCGAGCAACGGCGCGAGTGGACCCGCGTACGCCGCCGCTCCCCCACCTCCGACTGAGCGCCCGGAACGTCATCCGAAGTGGCTCCTGCTGCCACCGATTCGGATGACGTCCCGGGCTCAGAGGGGCCAGGTGTGCACGGGCTCGTTGGCGTGCATCAGCTGCCGGTAGTCCTGCAGGGTCAGCCGGAGGGCCTCTGCGCGGTCGGCCCCTGCTGCTTCGTGGACGCCGACCTTCTCGACGTACCAGGAGGCTCCGTTGCGGTGCAGCACGCACCGCTGCTCGATCACCGAGAGCAGGCGGGTCGCCTCGTCGGGCTCCACTCCCCAGCGCGCCAGCCCGTCGTACGCCATCGGGAGCAGCCGCCGCAGCACCAGCTCCGTGGCGTCGACCTCACCGATGCCCGGCCAGTAGACCCGGGCGTCGATGCCGTGCTGCGCGGCGACGTGGAAGTTCTCCTCCGCGGCCGAGAACGACATCCGGGACCACAGCGGCCGGTCGTCCTCGGCGAGGGCGCGCGTCAGGCCGAAGTAGAACGCCGCGTTGGCCATCGTGTCGATGACCGTCGGTCCGGCAGCCAGCACGCGGTTCTCCACACGCAGGTGTGGGACACCGCCGACGGTGTCGTAGACCGGCCGGTTCCAGCGGTAGATCGTGCCGTTGTGCAGCTTGAGCTCCGAGAGGGACGGGGTCCCACCGCCCTCGAGCACGGCCAGCGGGTCCTCGTCGTCGGTGATCGGGAGGAGCGCCGGGAAGTAGCGCACGTTCTCCTCGAACAGGTCGAAGATCGAGGTGATCCATCGCTCGCCGAACCACACCCGCGGCCGGACGCCCTGCTCCTTGAGCTCCTCGCCACGGGTGTCGGTGGCCTGCTCGAACAGCGGGATGCGGGTCTCCTGCCACAGCTGCTGACCCAGGAGGTACGGCGAGTTGGCGCCGACGGCGAGCTGGATGCCGGCGATCGCCTGGGAGGCGTTCCAGTACGCCGCGAAGTTCTCCGGGCTCACCTGGGTGTGCAGCTGGGTGCTCGTGCAGGCGGCCTCCGGCATGATCGAGTCCGAGGTCGTGCGGAGCCGCTCGACGCCCTGGATGTCGATGACGAGGTCCTCCCCGCGGGCGGCGAGGATCTGGTCGCTGAGCAGCTTGTAGCGCGGGTTGGGGCTGATCTTCGACGGGCTGAGGTGACCGTCCTCGAGGGTCGGCAGGATCCCGATCATCACCATGTGGGCGTGCACCTCGTTGGACCTGGCCTCCGCCTGGTTCAGGCTGGTGCGCAGGTCGTCCTCGAAGCCGGAGACGCCACGCGCGCCCAGCCGGCGGGGCAGCACGTTGATCTCCAGGTTGAACTGGGCCAGCTCGGTCTGGAAGTGCGGGCTCGCGATGGCCTCGAGCGCCTCGGCACTCTTCAGGGACGGGTGCCCGTCGTCGTCGACGAGGTTGAACTCGATCTCCATGCCGGTCATCGGGTCGTCGACGTCGAAGCGCGACTCGCGCAGCATCCGCGCGAACACGTCCAGGCAGCGGCGTACCTTCTCGCGGTGTCGCGTGCGGTCAGCCCGGCTGAACTCCTGCAGGTCGACTTCTTCTCCCATGACCGAACCCTAGTGCTGTCGGCGCCGCTGTCACGAGGCCCGCTGGTCGCCACCGCCGCCCTGGACGCAGTCCTGGAAGATCGCGAGGTCGGTCTGCGCGATCCCCTGCCACAGGGTCGGCGGCACGGCGCGGGTGAGCATCTCGGCGACGTAGTGGGCCATCGCGTGGTCAGGGTCGACCTCGAGACAGCGGTCGATCGCGCACCAGGCGAGCGCACCGTCGCCGTGCTGCCACGCGGCGAAGGCCAGCAGCGCGGAGACCCCCGGCAACAGGTTGCGGGGGCTGCGGCGGACCAGCTCTCGCCAGAGGTCGACGTGCGTCCCGGCCGTCTCCCGGCTGATCTCGGCCCAGGCGACCTGTCGGGTCTGCGTCAGGGAGGCGAGCACGAGCAACCGCCCCACGTCGCGCGGGCTGAGCGGCTGCAGGTCCTCGAGGCGCGACCTGACCCGACGCTGCAGCCACCTGGCCTCGGTCCTCAGGAAGCCGTTGGCCGAGCTGCGGGCCTCCTGTGAGGAGGCCATCAGGTCGGCGAACCTCGTGGCAGCCAGGGCAACGGCCACCGCGTCGTCCTCGTCGGTCCCCACGAGCGAGTCGGCCAGGTCCTCCCTGTCGCGGTGCACGACATGGCCCTCGAAGACACGCTGGGCGGTGAACGGGTGCGTCTCCAGCTCGTACGCCGTCCCGGGTGACCCGTCCTCGGGTACGACGTGCCAGCAGCCGTCGTCCACGCGCAGCACCTCGATGACGTCGACGTCCAGGTCGAGCAGCCGGCCGACCAACAGGTCCGCCTGCGCCAGCGCGACCTCGATGTCGTCGGTGTAGAGCAGCACGGCGGCTCGGCGTACCCCGTTGGTGATCACCGCGTCGACCAGGACGTCGGCCACCGCCGCCTGGTCCGCGGCCGCGACGGGCAGGTCGACCCGGGCATGGAAGGCGCCGGCGGGTGGTCCGAAGGTGAGCATCACGACCGAGTCCTGCGGATGGAAGCCCAGGACGGCCGGTACGACGGCGACCAGGTCGGTGGGCGAGCGGGCGACGAAGGTGGAGGGGTCTGGCGTGGCCGGTTCCGGCGCGACGGGTGTGGTCATGCGGGCCACCTTCGAGCCGGGCAAGCACCCTCGCCCACCCCGGTGGGGGCCGTTGTGCACAACCCGGGAGTGCGGGCAGCCTGTGGACGCGAGCCGGTCGCGGCCCAGGACCGGAATGTCAGCGGGGCGTGGCACGATCACGGCGTGCGCTCCGAGCCGACGATCCTGCACGTGGACCTGGACGCCTTCTTCGCGTCGGTCGAGCAGCGTGACAAGCCGTCCCTGCGTGGCAAGCCGGTCGTCGTCGGTGGTGTCGGTGGGCGCGGAGTGGTCGCGACCGCCTCCTACGAGGCGCGGACGTTCGGGGTGCACTCGGCGATGTCCACGGCCGAGGCACGACGACGCTGTCCCAACGCGGCCTTCCTGTCCGGAAGGTTCCACGCCTACCGCGACACCAGCCGGGCCGTGATGGAGCTGCTCCGGTCGATCAGCCCGCTGGTCGAGCCGCTGTCGCTGGACGAGGCGTTCGTCGACCTCGAGGCGGCCGGGCTCCCCGACCTCTCCGTCACCACGGTGAGCGCCCTCGGACGCGAGCTCAAGGAGCGCGTCCACGAGGTCACCGGCGGGATCAGCGGGTCGGTCGGCATCGGCACCTCCAAGCTGATCGCCAAGATCGCCAGCGACCTCGACAAGCCCGACGGCCTCGTCGTCGTTGCCCCGGGGATGGAGCAGGACCTGCTCCGGCCGATGCAGGTCACCGTCATCCCCGGCGTCGGCCCGGCCACCGCCGAGCGGCTGCGGCGCGCCGGCGTACACACCGTTGAGGAGCTCGAGGGTCTGGGCGAGGACGAGCTCGTCCGCCTGCTCGGCCGGGCCCACGGCGCCGGGCTGTTCGCGATGGCCCGCGCCCGTGACGACCGCTCGGTGGAGCCGGAGCGGGAGGCCAAGTCGATCAGCGTCGAGGACACCTACGACACCGACCACGTCGACAAGCGACTGCTCGAGGCGCTCCTGGACCGCCAGTCGGCGAAGGTCACCGAGCGCCTGCGCAAGGCCCGGATCGCGGGACGGACCGTGTCGATCAAGGTGCGGCTCCACGACTTCTCCACCGTGAGCCGCTCCGCCACCCTGTCCGAGCCCTCCGACGACGGCCGGCAGATCGCGCGGGTGGCCCGGCGGATGCTGGCCGAGCTGGACACCTCCGGCGGCGTACGCCTGCTGGGCGTGGGCGTCTCCGGTTTCGCCGACTGGATCCAGGAGGACCTCTTCGGCGACGACGAGGAGGAGACCGAGGCGATTCCCGACCAGGCCACCGAGGCCGCCGTGATCGCCGCGTCGCGTCACCGCGGCTGGGCTCCCGGCATGGACGTCGTCCACGACGAGCACGGCCGTGGGTGGGTCTGGGGCTCCGGCCGGGGCGTGGTCACGGTGCGGTTCGAGACGGCCGCGACCCCGCCGGGACGCGTGCTGAGCTTCGCGATCGACGACCCCGCGCTCGCGCGGGTCACACCACCCGAAGAGTGACCTCGTCGCCCGGCCTGAGCTGGGCGCAGACCGCGAGGTCCTCGAGCATGACCACGCCGACCACTGGATAGCCACCGGTCGTCGGATGGTCGTTCAGGAAGACCACCGGCTGCCCGTTGGGCGGGACCTGGACCGCACCCAGCACCATCCCCTCGCTCGGCAGCTCGTCGTCGCCGCGCCTGCGGATCGGCTCGCCCTCGAGGCGCAGCCCGATGCGGTTCGAGTCGCTCCCCACGACGTACGCCGACCCGCTCAGCGCCTCGATGGACGCGGCCTCGAACCAGTCGTCCCGCGGGCCCAGCCGCAGCCGGAGCTCGCGTGACCTCCGCGGCGGCCTCCCCGCGTCGACCGGTGACGGCGACCGATGGGGCTCGCCGAGGGGCAGTACGTCGCCCTCGCGTACCTGGTCGGCGCCGAGGCCGGAGAGCAGGTCGGTGGAGCGCGAGCCCAGCACCGGTTCCACCATGACCCCGCCGGAGACGGCGAGGTAGGCCCGCAGGCCCTGGGTCGCCGCACCGAGCTCCACCACGGACCCGGCAGCGACCGAGACCGCGTTGCCCCACTCCTGGCCCCGCCCGGCCACCGTGACCGGCACGTGGGCGCCCGTGACCGCGATCGTGACCGCCGTGCGCGTGAGCACGGAGAGCTGGCCACCGAGGCACTCCAGGGTCGCCGCCGACTCGTCGTTGCCCACCAGCCGGTTGGCGAGCCGGTGTGCCGGGGTGTCCAGGGCTCCCGAGCGCGGGACCCCGAGGTGGGCCTGCCCGGGGCGGCCCAGGTCCTGCACGGTCACCTGGGGGCCCGCCGAGCGGACCTCCAGCTCACGCTCAGCCACTGGTGCCGCCGTCCACGAACCGCACCCTGGTGCCCGGCGTCAGCAGTGCAGGCGGATCCCGGTCGACGTCCCAGAGGCGTTCGTCGGTCCGCGCGATCAGCCGCCAGCCACCGGGCGATGACCGCGGGTAGACCCCGGTGAACGTGCCCGCCAGCCCGACCGACCCGGCGGGGACCTTCGACCTCGGCTCCTCACGGCGCGGGACGTGCAGCTCCTCAGGCAGCCCGCTGAGGTAGGCGAACCCCGGGGCGAAGCCGCAGAACGCGACGACGAACTCTGTCTCGCGGTGACGTCGTACGACCTCCTCGACGCTCATCCCGCAGTGCTCGGCCACCGACTCCAGGTCGGGACCGTCGTACCTCACCGACAGCTCGACCAGCTCGCCCTCGGCCTCCTCGGGGACACCCACCGGCCAGTCCCCGAGTCCCTCCAGAACGGACTGGGGATCCCCGAGCCCGTCGAGCAGGAGGGTGGCCGCGGCGGGGACGATGTCGGTGCACGTGAGCTCACCCGACTCCTGGCGGCGCCTGGCCTCGGCGTACGCCGCCCGCACCTCGTCGGGGCCACTGCACTCGATCAGCAGCGCCTGATCGCCGAAGGCCCGAGCATCCATCCCACAATCCTCGCAAACGACTGACGTCGGCGCCGGGCACCCGGCACAGTTCTCAGCACAGCCGAATTAGGCGTGGGGTCCGCGAAAGTATGAGTTTCGCGGACCCCACTGTGCGGAACAGCCGTGATGCTCTGCCCCGGACCGGCGACGCCTGCTGGTCCAGCCGCCTCATCACCCGGCGGCCTCCGGTGGGTCTCCCCACCGAGCGGATCCTGCAGTCCTCATCCGGTCCCCCACAACCCTTGCGGGCTGCGGTGAGAGATGTCTACGTGACCTCCGCACCCCGGCACAAGACCAATTCGCAAGGTTCCTCGAACTATTTGCGATCCGGCCGGGGTTGCCCACAGGTTCCGGTCCGCGGTCCACAGTCGCGGCAAGTTGTCCACACTGTTTCCACAGGTCCCTGTGGAAACCGACCTCACCACGGCTGCAGGTCGAAACCGGCCCGGGTCAGGGCCTCGCGCACGGCGGCGGCGGCCTCGACCGCCCCGGGCGAGTCTCCGTGCACGCACAGTGACTGCACCTCACCGCCCCGGGCCATCTCGACCGCATTGGCGGCGATGGCCGGGACGCCCTCGACGAGCGCGCCGGGCTGGTCCCGCGGCACCAGCGTGCCCTCGGAGGTGTAGCCCCGGTCCGGGAACCCCTCGCGCACACAGACGCGATCCGCCGACTCGGCGAGCCGGAGGATGGCCGAGGTCGGGAGCCCCAGCACGGGCAGCGACCCGCTCCCGCGTAGGACCGCCGCAGCCTGCTCCTCGTCGTCGACGACCCGGTTGTAGAGCGCGCCGTGCGGCTTGAGGTAGGCCACCTGCGTCCCGCACGCAGTCGCGATCTCGGTGAGCACCTCGACCTGTTCGGCCACCCACGCCGTCAGTACGTCGGGCTCGACGTCCATGTGCCTGCGGCCGAAGTGCTCGCGGTCCCGGTAGGACACCTGGGCACCGACGACCACGCCTCGCTCCGCAGCCGAGGTGCAGACCCGGCGCATCGTCTCCTGGTCGCCGGCGTGGAAGCCGCAGGCCAGGTTGGCGCTGGTGACCAGGGCGAGCAGCCCCTCGTCGTCCGTGACACCCTCGCCGAGGTCGGCATTGAGGTCGATGTCGTGGGCAGGAGAGGGCCCAGAAGTGCGCTCAGACATGGGCTCAGTCTGCCCGGCGGCACCACCGGGATGTCCACCTCGCTGAGAAGTGCCTGAGAAGTCGCGTTGGAGGCAACTTCACGGGGTACGGACACGTCTGAAGTAGTGAGGTCGCCACGATGCGGGCCCCGGCGCAGGCGGGAATCCCCCACCATCGCGAAGTGTTGGACCAAGCAGGACCAGCCAGATCGGTCCACCTGTAGGAAGGGAAGGCCGCCATGAGCACCACTACCACCACCCGAAACGATCGTGAGATCGAAGGGCGCGACAGCGTCGGTCTCTACCTCGACGAGATCGCTCGCACGCCGCTGCTGGACGCCGCCACCGAGGTCGAGCTGTCCAAGACCATCGAGGCAGGCCTGTTCGCCCAGAAGCTCCTCGACGAGGGCCGCGTCGGCCGTCGCAAGGGGGGCGCTCCCAAGTTCGCGACCGAGGACGAGCTGCGCTGGATGGTGGAGGAGGGTGAGCGCGCGATGCAGCGCTTCATCAACGCCAACCTGCGCCTCGTCGTCTCCATCGCCCGCAAGTACGGCCGCAGCCAGATGCCGATGCTCGACCTGATCCAGGAGGGCAACACCGGCCTGATCCGCGCGGTCGAGAAGTTCGACTACGCGAAGGGCTACAAGTTCTCGACCTACGCGACGTGGTGGGTGCGCCAGGCCATCACCCGCGGTATCGCCCAGCAGGCCCGTGTGGTCCGACTCCCGGTGCACGTGGTCGAGGAGCTGAACCAGGTGGGTTCGGCCCGCCGTACGCTCGAGCGCCAGCTCGGCCGCGAGCCCGACCCCGAGGAGATCGCGGGTGAGCTCGACATGGACATCGAGCGAGTCCTCGACCTGATGGCCTGGGGTCGTGACCACGTCAGCCTCGACACCCCGATCGACGAGGACGGCGACACCTCGCTGGGCGACCTGATCGCCCAGGAGAGCTCGCCGGGACCGGACCTGACGGTGCTCGACACCGAGTCGCGTGACCGCCTCAACACCCTGGTCGGGCTGCTGGACGACCGGTCGGCCGACATCGTGCGCTCGCGCTACGGCCTGGTCGACGGACGCCAGCACAAGCTGGCCGACATCGGCGCCCGGCACGGGATCTCCGCCGAGAGGGTCCGCCAGCTCGAGCGGGAGGCGATCGCCAAGTTGCGGCGCCTCGCCGATCCCGATCTGGCCGCCTGAGCCCAGCCCCCACCGGACCGCTCGGCGGGTCGGAACGGCCTGATCGCTCAGCCGTTCAGGATCCCGCCGAGACCACGTCCGCGTAGACCTCCGCCACTCGTGTGCGGAGGTCTTCGCGCGTCCCGGTGTTCTCGATCAGGTGGGTGGCGATCGCCCGGCGCTCCTCGCGGGAGGCCTGGGCACGGATCCGCGATCGGGCGTCCTCCTCGGTCCAGCCGCGGTCGCGGGTCATCCGCTCGAGCTGCAGCTCCGGGGTCGCGTCCACCACGAGGACGGCATCGAAGGTGTCGGCCCGTCCGCTCTCGGCCAGCAGCGGGATGTCGTGCACGACGACCGCGTCCTCGGGCGCCTGCTCCTCCAGCTCCACGATGCGCTCGAAGACGAGCGGATGCACGATCGCCTCGAGCCGCTTGCGCGCCTGCTCGTCGCCGAAGACGAGGCGACCCATGGCGGGGCGGTCCAGCTCGCCGTCCGGGCCCAGGAGCTCCTCGCCGAACTCCTCGACCACCGACTGCAGGCCCGGAGTTCCCTGGGCCACCACCTCGCGCGCCAGGGCGTCGGCGTCGATGATCACAGCGCCCAGCTCCGCGAGGATCGAGGCGACGGTGCTCTTGCCGGAGGCGACGCCACCGGTGAGGCCCACGCGTGTCGTCATGCGCGGATCATGCCACCTGCGGGCTCAGCGCTGGACGTCGCCGGCGGGACGCTGGGTCGCGTTCAGCTGCTGCAGCCGCTCGATGTGCTCGGAGGCCTCGGCCTTGGTCAGGTCGGCCGGGATCTCCTCCCCGGCCTGCCGGGCGAGGTTGTCCAGGTAGCTGCGCTGGGGGCCAGTCATCGGCTCGTCGCCGGTGACCCACTCGTCGGGGTCGCGGACGGCGCCGGACTCAGGGGTCGGGCTGCCCAGGGTGTCGGTGCGCTCGTTGGCGGTGTCGGTCGTGGTCTGTTCGCTCATGTGTTCGAACGTAGCCGAGGCACGAGCGGCGTTCAAGGACCTGTCTGCGGATCGTCGGGCTCGCTGCGCTTCAGGCGGCGCTGCAGCTTCTCGTGCTCCTCGCGCTCCTCCTCGAGCTTGCGCACGCGGTAGGCACGGCGCTGCTCCTCGGCCCGCTCACGGACCTTGCGCAGGAACTCCTCGTCGTCCTCCGGCTTCGTGGCAGCTGCGCGCCCGGGACGGTCGTACTCCGGGAAGTCCGGAACCTCGCGCTCGTACTTCGACCGGCCGGGCACACCCTGGGGGCGACCCGCCACCAGCCAGGCCACCGAGCCCGCGAACGGGAAGAGCAGCACGATCAGCAGCCAGGGAACCTTGGGCAGGTTGCGGATGGCTCCCTCCTCGCTGCTGATGACGTCGATGAGGCAGAACACCCACAGCGCCATCACGAAGAGGCCGAAGCCCATCTCGAACCGGATCATGGGGCGAAGTGTGACCCACCCGCCGCCGCTTTGTCCCCGACTTGGCTGACAGGATCGACCCGTGGACCTGCTCGACCTGACCCCCGGCTCACGGGTCGCCCTGCTCGTCCCCGGCTCCGTGGCGTACGCCGAGCTGGTGATCGCCCTCCTCCGCCGTGGCGTCTTCCCTGTCCCGATGGACGTGAAGCTGACCCTCAGCGAGCGGGAGGCACTGCTGGCGGACCTCGATCCCGCGCTGGTGATCACCTCGCCGGAGGCGCTCGAGGACCTCCACCAACGCCTGGTCGGCCCCGGGCAGGGCCGCCACTCGGACGCCCGATCCACCTCACGAGCGGCACCACGGGACGGCCCAAGGGCGTCTTCTCCGGGCTGCTCGAGCCGGCGGAGGCCGAGGCACTGCTCGCCGAGGAGCGCGACCTCTGGGGCTTCGCGGCGGACGACCTGAACCTCGTGCTCAGCCCGCTGCACCACTCCGCGCCGCTGCGCTTCGCGACCGGGACCCTGCTGGCGGGCGGGCGGGTCGTCGTACCCGGCCCGTTCGACCCCGAGACCGTGACCGACGCGATCCGGCAGCACCGGCCCACCTCGATGTTCTGCGTCCCGGCGCACCTGCAGCGGCTCTTCGCCCACTGGGACGAGCACGGCACTCCCGACCTGAGCACCTTCCGACTGGTCGCCCACGCTGGCGCGCCGTGCCCCGAGTGGGTGAAGCGCCGGCTGATCGAGGACTTCCCCGACGGGTCGACCTGGGAGTTCTACGGTTCGACGGAGGGGCAGTTCACCGCGTGCCGCAGCGAGGAGTGGCTCGAGCGCGAGGGCACGCTCGGCCGGGCGCGACCCGGTCGCACGATGACGGCCGACGAGGACGGGCACCTGTGGTGCGTCGTACCGCCCCATGCGCGGTTCACCTACTTCCGTGACGAGGAGAAGACCGCGGCCGCCTGGCGGGACACCGAGTCAGGACCGGCCTTCACGGTGGGAGACCTCGGCCGCATCGACGAGGACGGCTACGTCTTCCTCGACGGACGCCGCGAGGACCTGATCATCAGCGGTGGCGTCAACGTCTACCCGGCCGAGGTGGAGCGCGTGCTCGGCGAGGTCCCGGGGGTGGTCGACATCGCGGTCTTCGGGCTGGAGGACGCGCAGTGGGGACAGCGGGTCTGCGCGGCCGTCGTCGGCGACGTCGACACGTCCGCCCTCGTGTCCCATGCGCGCGAGCACCTGGCACCGGCGAAGCGGCCCAAGGACTACCACTCGCTGAAGGCCCTCCCCCGCACGCCGACAGGCAAGGTACGCCGGCTCGACCTGCCCGACCTCGTCACCAGGAGCCGGTGATGGGGTTCAGCAAGGCCGAGCTGGAGTCGTTCCGCGACGTCGAGGTCCCCGACCTGCTCGGCGACGACCTGCGGCTGCTCTTCGTGGGCATCAACCCCGGGCTGTGGACCGCGGCGGTCCAGACCCACTTCGCCCACCCGGTGAACCGCTTCTACCCCGCCCTGCTGCGCGCCGGGATCATCGACGGAGCCGGTCAGCCCCTCGGCCGGGATGACCGACGCCGACCGGGACCGGTTCCGGTCCCGCGGGCTCGGGATCACCAACCTCGCTCCTCGTGCCACGGCCAAGGCGGCCGAGCTGACGGCAGCGGAGCTGCGCGCCGGCGGTCTCCGGCTGCGAGAGCTGGTGCGGAGCCGCAGCCCACGCGTGGTCGCCATCCTGGGGATCACGGCGTACCGCCAGGCCTTCGGGCACCCCAAGGCCGTGCTCGGCCCGCAGCCGGAGCCGTTCGAGGGAGCGGCCCTGTGGGTGGTGCCGAACCCGAGCGGCCTGAACGCTCACGAGACCGTGGTCTCGCTGGCCACGGCGTACGCCGAGCCGGCCCGTGCCGCCGGGGTGATCTGACCCCGTCCAGACAGCCGCTGGAGCCCACCGAACCCGGATGGCTGGAAATCGATGCACCATGGCATTCCAGCCACTGTTGGCGGGTTCTGGACTAGCGCATAGTTACTGCCATGACCGACATCCTGATTCAGCTGGCCGTGGCCGCCGCCCTCGTCGGAGGGTTCGTCGCCCTGGTCCTGGCCCTCCTGCACGAGCTCCACGATGACGGTGCGCACGCGCACCGCCCCCCGCCGAACAGCCACCACCCGGACCTGTTCGACCCCTCGAACGACCACCGACCCCGCGTCTCGCTCTGACGGACCGGAACACGCAGCAGGCCCCGACCGTGAGGTCGGGGCCTGCTGTCGTTGGTGCCTGCTGGGGGTGGGCCTGGTGTCAGGCCTGCCCGCCGGTCAGCTTCTCGCGCAGCGCCTGGAGCGCCTCGTCCGAGGCGAGTGAGCCGCCCTCGGCCTCGGAGCTGCCGCCCTCGTCGGCCGCGGTCTCGCCGCCGCTGGAGTAGGACGTGGCCTCGCCGGCCTCGACCTCGGCCTGCTTGGCCTCGACCTGCTGCTTGAGGTGGGCCTCCCAGCGCGCGTGTGCCTTGGCGTACTGGTCCTCCCAGACCTTGCGCTGGTCGTCGAAGCCCTCGAGCCACTCACCCGTGTCGGGGTCGAAGCCCTCGGGGTAGATGTAGTTGCCCTGCTCGTCGTAGGTCGCCGACATGCCGTAGAGGGTCGGGTCGAACTCCTCGCCCTCGACCGCGGTGGCCGTCTCGTTGGCCTGCTTGAGCGACAGCGAGATCCGGCGACGCTCGAGGTCGATGTCGATGATCTTGACCATCACGTCGTCGTTGACCTGGACGACCTGCTCGGGGATCTCCACGTGGCGCTCGGCCAGCTCGGAGATGTGCACGAGGCCCTCGATGCCCTCCTCGACACGGACGAACGAACCGAAGGGCACCAGCTTGGTGACCTTGCCCGGCACGATCTGGCCGATCTGGTGGGTCCGGGCGAAGTGCTGCCACGGGTCTTCCTGGGTCGCCTTGAGCGAGAGGGAGACGCGCTCGCGCTCCATGTCGACGTCGAGCACCTCGACGGTGACCTCGTCACCGACGGTGACGACCTCGCTCGGGTGGTCGATGTGCTTCCAGGACAGCTCCGAGACGTGCACGAGGCCGTCGACGCCACCGAGGTCCACGAAGGCACCGAAGTTGACGATCGAGGACACGACACCCTTGCGGATCTGGCCCTTCTGGAGCTGGGTGAGGAAGCCGTGGCGAACCTCGGACTGGGTCTGCTCGAGCCACGCACGGCGGCTCAGGACCACGTTGTTGCGGTTCTTGTCGAGCTCGATGATCTTCGCCTCGAGCGTCTGGCCGACGTAGGGCTGCAGGTCGCGCACGCGGCGCATCTCCACCAGCGACGCGGGCAGGAAGCCGCGCAGGCCGATGTCCAGGATCAGGCCGCCCTTGACGACCTCGATCACGGTGCCCTCGACGACGCCGTCCTCTTCCTTGACCTGCTCGATGGTGCCCCAGGCGCGCTCGTACTGGGCGCGCTTCTTGGACAGGATCAGCCGACCCTCCTTGTCCTCCTTCTGGAGAACGAGAGCCTCGACCTTGTCACCGACCTGGACGACCTCGTTGGGGTCGACGTCGTGCTTGATCGAGAGCTCGCGCGAGGGAATGACACCCTCGGTCTTGTAGCCGATGTCCAGCAGTACTTCGTCGCGGTCGACCTTGACGATGGTGCCTTCGACGATGTCACCGTCGTTGAAGTACTTGATGGTCGCGTCGATGGCGGCGAGGAAGTCTTCCTCGGAACCGATGTCGTTGACGGCGACCTGCGGAGCGTCGGTAAGCGTGGGGGTGATTGTCATAGGGAAAGAGGAACCTTCGGAGTGGATAGGAGTCGTGCGGGCACGCGCAGAGGCCCGTTTCACCATCACGATTGTTGTTCGTTCGCCCCGCTAGGGACCGACAGCGAGCGAGAGGCTGCTACGTCTGAGACTCAGGCAGACTTCTGGCGCACCGCCCAGTCTATCTGCCACCGCGTGTGAGCGTCCAACCGAGCCACTTCCACCCTGTGGAGACTCGGGGAGGCGCCCGGGTCCAGCTAGCCGGCCTCGCCCGGGTCGGCGGCCACGACGAGCACGCCGGAGGGCTCCACGCCCAGCGTGACCCGGTCCCCCACCGTGAACCCACGCGCCGCCGAGCTGGCCATCTGCGCCGTGACCAGCGAGCCGTCCGGGAGCGCAGAGTGCACCCGGGAGATGGGCCCGAGGAAGGCCACGGAGAGGACCGTGACAGTCCCCTGTGGGTCGGCCGTCACGGTGACCGCCTCCGGGCGGACCATCGCGAGCCCCGTGCCCGACGAGATCGAACCCGGGAGCGCGGGCACGGACGCGCCGAGCACCTGTGCCGTGCCACCAGCGACCTCGGCCGCCACCTTGTTGTTCAGCCCCACGAACTCAGCCACGAAAGGAGTGGCGGGATTGGCGTAGAGATCCGCCGGTGCGGCGAGCTGCTCGAGCTTGCCCTGGCTCATCACGCCGACCCGGTCGGCGACGGCCAGCGCCTCCTCCTGGTCGTGGGTGACGAACAGGGTCGTCGTACCGACCTCCAGCTGGACCCGCCGGATCTCGTCGCGCAGCTGCACCCGCACCTTGGCGTCGAGCGCGGAGAGCGGCTCGTCGAGCAGCAGCACGCTCGGCTGGATGGCCAGCGCCCGGGCCAGGGCGACGCGCTGCTGCTGTCCACCGGAGAGCTCAGTGGCGTACTTGTCCTTGTGCGCGGAGAGCCCGACGAGGTCGAGCATGTCGCCGGCGCGAGTACGTCGCTGGCTGCTGCTCTCGCCGCGGAGCTTGAGCCCGAAGGCCACGTTGTCGAGCACGGTCATGTGCGGGAACAGGCTGTAGGCCTGGAAGACCATGCCCATGTCGCGCTTGTTCGCGGGCACCCGGGTCAGGTCCTTGCCACCGACGGACACCGAGCCGGTCGTCGCCTCGTCGAGTCCGGCCAGGATGCGCAGTGCCGTGGTCTTGCCGCACCCCGACGGCCCCAGCAGGGCGACGAGCTCTCCGGGGTCGAGGTGGAGAGTCAGCCCGTCGAGTGCGCGCACCGACCCGTAGACCCGCGTCAGGTCGTTGAGCTCCACGGCGAGTCCGCTGCGGGTGGCCCGGGGGGTGTCTGAGGGGGTGGCTGTCTCGGTCACTGGTCGGCTCCTGACACGGAGGGAGCGGCGGTCGTCAGCGACGGCGCCGGGGTTGGATCGGTCGCGACCGAGCGCTTGCGGCCGCGGGTGAGCAGGGACAGGACCCCGAGCAGCACGAAGCCGAACAGCAGGGTGGCCAGGGAGGCAGCGACCGAGGTCGCCCCGTCGGTCTTCCCGATCAGGACGATGACGACCTGGAGGTTCTCGTAGCCGCTCAGCGAGGCGATGGTGTACTCGCCGATCACCACGGCGATCGAGATGAAGGCCGCCGAGAGCACGCCCGACCAGATGTTCGGGACCACCACGCGGATGATCGTGGTGGTCCACCCGGCGCCGAGCGAGCGCGCGGCCTCCGAGATCGTCTGCAGGTCGATCGCGGAGAGAGCAGCGTCGATCGCACGGTGGGCGTAGGGCAGCACCAGCACGACGTACACGAAGGTCAGGGTGAGCGCCGACTCGCCGAAGAAGTAGGTGACCCACAGGTAGACGTCGCGCAGCCCGACCACGATCACCAGGGCCGGGATGGTGAGCGGCAGCAGGCACAGGAACTCGACCAGGCCCCGCGCCCAGGGAGCACGCAGCCGCACCCAGATCATCGTCGGGACCAGGATGGCCAGCATCAGGATCACGGTGAACAGTGCCAGCAGCAGCGAGATGACGATCGCGGAGTAGAGCTGCTCGTTCTGGCCGAGGTTCTTCCAGGCCTGGTCGGTGCGGCCGCCCTTGATCAGGTTGCGGGTGCTGAAGTCCGCCATCGCGTAGAGGGGGAACGCGAAGTAGAGCCCGAAGACCGCAAGCAGGACCCCGCGGACGACACGACCGCGTCGCGTCCGGCGCTTCACTGCAACCACCGGGACGTACGACGGACCAGGGCGCTGTAGGCGAACATGACCACCGTGACCACCACGATCATCTCCAGCGCCAGCGCGTAGGCGAAGCCCGACTGACCCAGCACCACCTCGCTGGTGAGAGCGGCTCGGATGAGCAGCGGCACGATCGGGCTCCCCTGGTTGATCAGTGCGGCAGCGGTCGCGTAGGCGGCGAAGGCGTTCGCGAACAGGAGCAGCAGCGAGCCGAGGAAGGCTGGGGTCAGCAACGGGACGCCGACGTGGCGCCAGTACTGCCAGGTCGTCGCACCGAGGCTGGTCGCCGCCTCCTGCCACTCGTCGCGCAGTCCCTCGAGCGCCGGCAGGAAGACGATCACCATCAACGGGATCTGGAAGTAGACGTAGACGACGATCAGCCCGCTGAGGCCGTAGAGCCAGCCGGCGCCGGCGAGGTCCCAGCCGAGGTGGTCGTTGGCCCACAGCGTGAGCACACCGTTGAGCCCGATGGTGGCCACGAACGCGAACGCGAGCATCACCCCACCGAACTGGGCGAGCACGCTGCACACCGAGATCACCAGTCGCCGGAACGCCGAGGTGGGTGGCGACGTCACGATCAGGTAGGCGAGCAGCGCGCCGAGGAACGCGCCGACGACGGCCGTCGTGCCCGAGAGCAGCACGCTCTTCCACAGAGCGGTCAGCGCGGTCTCGGTGAACAGGGCCCGGATCCGGTCCAGGGAGAAGACGCCGTCCTGGTAGACCGAGGCGACCACCACGGTCAGCGTCGGGATGATCAGGAAGATGAGGACGAGGGCGAAGAAGGGCACCAGCGGCAGGCCCTCACGGACCTTCCGGGAGACACCCTTCTTCGCCACGTCCGCGGTCAGCCGATCGCCTTGGCCCAGTTCTTCGCGAGGTACGCGGTGGCCTTGGCGCTGTCGTCCTCGCTCACGATCACGGACTCGCCCTCGACCTTCGGGAGGCCGTCGTAGGCCGTCTTGTCGATGCTGCCGTCCTTGACCATCGAGTCGGCGCGGACCGGGCGGGCACCGCCGGCGAGCCAGAGGTTCTGGCCCTCGTCGCTGTAGAGGAACTCCTCCCACAACCGGGCGGCGGCGGGGTGCACGGCGTCCTTGCTGATCGCCTGGAAGTAGTAGCCCGCGACCGGCTTGCCCGGCGGGACGAAGACCTTCCAGGAGGGCAGCTTCGCCGTCTCTGCTGCGTTCAGGTAGTCCCAGTCGATGACGACCGGCGTCTGGCCGGACTCGATGGTGGCGGGGGTCGGGTCGACGGGGAGGAAGTTGCCGGCGGCCTTGAGCTTCTTGAAGAAGTCGACGCCCGGCGCCACGTCGGAGGGAGCTGTCGCTCCCTGCGCCAGCGAGACCATCACGACACCGGAGAACGCGGCGCCGGCCTGCGTCGGGTCACCGTTGAGCGCGACCTTGCCCTTGTAGTCCGACTTCAGCAGGTCGTCGACCGAGGTGACCTCGGGGACCTTCTTGGAGTCGTAGCCGATCGACATGTAGCCGCCGTAGTCGTTGACCCAGGCCCCTTCGGAGTCCTTGAAGCTCGCGGGGATGTCGTCGAACTTCTCCACCTGGTACGGCGCGAACATCGCCGTGTTGGCGAGGGCGACCGACTGGCCGAGGTCGAACACGTCGGGGCGGCTGCTCTTGCCCTTCTGCTGGTTGGCAGCGTTGATCTCGTCCTGGCTGGCACCGTCGGGGAGCTGTGAGTTGATCTTGATGTCGTACTTGTCCTCGAAGGCCTTGATGATGTTGCCGTAGTTGGCCCAGGTCGGCGGCAGGGCGATGACGTTGAGCTCGCCCTCCTTCTTGGCGGCCTTGACCAGGCCGTCGAGCCCCCCGAAGTCCTCGGCCGACTTGGCCTCGGAGGACTTCACTCCCGACTTGGTGGTGGCGTCGTCACCCTCCTTCTCCGGCGGGGAGCAGGCGGCGAGAGAGATGAACAGGACGGAGGCTGTGGTGGCGGCGAGAAGTCGTGTCTTCTTCATGGACGAACCTTCCGGTGAGCAGGAGGCGGCTCTGGTTCTCGGCGGTTGCCGGGAGACGTCGCTGAGGTGAACGTAACTCCGTAGCAGCCACCAGTGGCTCATTGCGGGCCGTGGCGTTTCGATATGCCGGCCCGGATCAGACCGGCACGGCGTGCAGGTCGCCCGAGCGCCCGATCGCCGCGAGCAGCTCCCGGGCGCGCAGGACGACCTCGTTGTCCTCGGCACGCGCTGCCAGGTCGATCAGGGCGAACAGGTCGGCGGCGCGCGCCCGGTCGAGCAGGTCGTCGGGTGACACAGGGTCAGGTGTCACAGGATCGGGTGTCGAGGGCATGAACGCCCGGTAGGCGGCGAGCACCGCGTCGGCGAAGACCGGCTCGCGGTCGAAGCGGAGCAGGTTGCCCAGGTCGGCGTACGGCGAGCCCGCATGGGCGAACTCCCAGTCGACCAACCCGGTCACCTCGAGCGTGGCCGGGTCGACGAGCAGGTTCTTGGGGTTGAGGTCGCCGTGCACCAAGCAGGTCCGGCGCTGCTCGTCGAGGAGGTCCTGGGCGTCCTCGACGACCGGGCCGAGCTGGTCGGCCAGCTCGGCACCGAGCTGGCCGGCGTGCCACCGGAGCCACGCGGGCAGGTCGCGGAGGTGCTCGGGCAGCTCCTGAGGGGCCAGCCCGCGGTCGCTGAACAGCCCGGCTCGAGGTTGAGCGAGGTGTCCGAGCCTGCCGATGAGCGTGCCGAGACGGGCACCGACGACGGCTCGCTGGTCATCGGTGAGGACGGGCAGCAGCAGGTCGAGCCGCTCGCCGGGAAGCCGCGAGGTGACGAGCAGGCCGGGGAGGTCGGACTCGGGGTCGCCGCGGCGTACCTCCAGGACGTCGGCGACCGGCAGCAGCCCGCGGACCAGCTCGAGCACGGCGGCGTCCACCTCGGGGGCGAGGGGACCCCGCTGGGCCGACCTCCCGCCGTACACCCGGATCACGGTCTGCTCCCCCGCGGCACCGGCGAGGAAGGTCTCGCCGCTGAACCCGCCGGCCAGTGGCTGCAGCGAGGTGGGAAAGGCATCCATGCCACGACCCTGACATGAGGGCGGGCCATGAGGGCGGCGCTAGTCTTCGAGCGTGTCTGGAGTCCGCCCCGAGCGACGTCCCGTCGACGAGGCCGAGTCGCTGCTGGCCAACCGTGCCGACTGGGACGCCTACGCCGACGAGTACCAGTCGACGCACGGGGAGTTCCTCGGGGACGCCGGCTTCCTCTGGGGGCCGGAAGGTGTGCGCGAGGACCAGGTCCGCGCGCTGGGCAACGTGACGGGCAAGGCGGTCCTCGAGATCGGCTGTGGTGCGGGGCAGTGCTCCCGCTGGGTGCTGGCCCACGGCGGCAGGCCCGTCGGCATCGACGTCTCCGGCCGACAGCTGCAGCACAGCCGGCGCATCGACGAGGAGCACGGCGTCGTCGTGCCGACCGTGTGCGCGTCCGCAGCCGGGCTCCCCTTCGGCAACCGGACCTTCGACGTGGTGTTCTCCGCGTTCGGCGCCCTGCAGTTCGTCGCCGACGCTCCGGCGCTGGTGGCCGACGTCGCACGTGTCCTGCGCCCCGGCGGGGTGTTCGCCTTCTCGATCACCCACCCCACGCGGTGGATGTTCCCCGACGACCCGACCGAGGCGGGACTGGTCGCGTCGCAGTCCTACTGGGACCGCACGCCCTACGTCGAGGTGGACGACGAGACCGGTGCGACGAGGTACGTCGAGCACCACCGCACCCTGGGCGACTGGATCGGGGCGCTGTCCCGCAACGGGTTCGTGCTCACCGACCTGCACGAGCCGGAGTGGCCGTCCGACCACGACCGGACCTGGGGCGGTTGGAGCCGGGTCCGCGGCATGCTGACTCCGGGCTCGGCCATCTTCGTGACCAGGCTGGTGCGACCCAACTAGCGTCCGCCGCCGACCGCCTCGGGCAGGTGGTCGTGCGCCCACAGCGCCGCGCTCGTCCGGTCGGCGACACCGAGCGCGCGGAAGACCCGGCCGAGGTGGGCCTTGACGGTCCGCTCGCTGATCCCGAGCCGTCGCCCGATCTGCTTGTTGGCCAGCCCCTGGGCGACGAGTCGGAGCACCTCCACCTCACGGGGACTCATCGAGTCCTCGAGTCGCGGCTGGCCCGTGGGAAGCAGGACGCGGGCCACTCGCGGGTCGAGCGGGACATGTCCTGCGGCTGCCGAGCGCACGGCGGCGAGCAGGTCCGCAGGCTCGCAGTCCTTCAGCAGGTAGCCGACCGCACCCGCTGCCAACGCCTCGGCGACCCGTTCGCGGTCGGAGAAGCTGGTCAGCACGACCACCGCTGTGCCTGGCTGCTCCTCGAGGATCCGCCGGGTCGACTCGACCCCGTCGACGACGGGCATCGAGAGGTCCATCAGGACGACGCTGGGCATGGTCGCTGCCGCGACCTCGGCGGCCTCCTCACCGTCCGCGGCCTGGCCGACCACGACGATGTCGTCCGTGGCCCCGAGCAGGGTGGTGATCCCCGCGCGCACCATCTGGTGGTCGTCGACCACGAGCACGCCGATCTGTTCAGTCATCCGAGTCGTCCTCTCGTGGGTGGTCGCCCAGCTGGAGTCGCCAGTGCGTGCCCCGGCCCGGGGCCGCGGCCACCTGCAGCCGGCCGCCACCCGTCGCGGTCAGGTCTGCGAGCAGCTGGAGCCCGAGGTGACCCGCCTCGGGGTCGGCGAGCTGCGCGGGCGCGTCGAAGCCCGGCCCGTCGTCGATCACGTCGAGCACCACCCCGTCTTCGTCGCGGTAGAGCGCCAGGGTCGCCGTACACGGTGCCGCGTGCTTCGCGGCGTTGCGGAGCGTCTCCTGGGCGATCCGGTAGACGAGGCGCTCCTGGGCGGCGGTGAGGCCGAGCTCCTCGGGATCCACGTGCACCTGCACCTCGAGGCCGGGAGCTCTCACCGACTGGGCGAGATCGGTCAGGGCCGCCACCAGGCCCGACTGGGCCAGGCTGGCGGGATAGATGTCGACCAGCAGTGAGCGCAGTGCCCGGATGCTCGTGCGCACGGAGGCCGACACGGTCTGGAGCTCCTCGACCAGTGGCCCGTGCCCGGCGCTCCGCGCCCTGGCCGTCGCACCGGCCACGACGAAGGAGGTCGCCGCGAGATCCTGGACCGGCCCGTCGTGCAGCGTCGCGGCGATCAGGCGCCGTTCGGCACTGGACGCGTCGACCGCCCGCTGCAGCAGCAGCTCCCGCTGCGCCTGGTCCCGGCGTACGCGCGAGAGCAGGTGCCAGATCACCGGTGCGAGCAGCACGAGGAAGAGCAGCAGGCTGCTCAGCGTGACCCCGGCGAACCCGCGCCACAGCTGGCTGGTCCGGTGGCTGACCTGGTCGTAGGGCGCGTAGATCTCGAAGAGCATCGTGCCGCCCGACGGGGTCCACACCGGGCGGTAGACCTCCACCAGCTTGTCCCCGGCCGTGCGGTCCAAGGTGTTCTCGTCGCGGTCCAGGTCGGAGATCTCGGCTCGCGTGGTCGGCTCGTCGAGGGCACTCTGCTGGTCGGAGTCCAGCTCGAAGGTGCGGCCGATCAGCTCGGGCTCGTCGGAGAAGACGACCTTGCCTCCGGGCGTCCACAGCTTGACGTGTACGACGGTCGGGCCCAGCACCTGCGCGTCGACCACCTCGGTGAAGGCTGCGAGCGCGCGGGGGTCACCTGCGAGAAGGGCGTCGGTGAGCGCCGGTTGGACCACCGCCTCGGCGAGCACGTCCGCAGTCTCGGCGGCGTCGGTCACGGCCTCGCGCTCGGCCAGCCGGCGGGCCGCGAAGGAGCCGCCCACGGTGACCACGCTGAGCACCAGGACGATGCCGAGCGCCAGCCGGGCCACGACCCGGCGCATCGACAGGGGCGCGTCGCTGTTCTCACCCCGGCCAGGACTGGCCACCGTGACCCACTGTGAGCTGCCGGAGGCGGACCCCTCCTCGCGGCGTGCAGCGGACTCCTCGCCGAAGAGGCTCAGCGAGGAGTCCGCGCCGATCGCGCGTATCGGTTGGGTGTCAGTCGTCGGATCCGTGCCCACCGGATCCCCCACTGTGGTCGCCGTCGTCGTCCCCGCCGGAGTGGTGACCGCTGTCGTCGCTGCCGCCGGAGTGGTGGCCGCTGTCGTCACCCGAGCTGCCTGCCCGGTCGCCACGGCGGTCGTCGTTCGCGTCGTGCGTCGCGGCGTCGTCGGCGCCGTGGCCGCCGGTCGCCGCCGCGGTCGTCGTTCGCGTCGTGCGTGGCCGGGTCGTCGGCGCCGTGGCCGCCGGTCAGCCCGCCGCGGTCGTCGTTCGCGTCATGGGTCGCGGGGTCGTCGGCACCGTGGCCGCCGGTCAGCCCGCCGCGGTCGTCGTTCGCGTCATGGGTGGGGGTGGCCGAGGGAGACGCGGTCGGAGTGGGGGTGGACGTGCTCGCCCGCTCCGGTGTGCGAACCGGCACGGACTGGGAGAACGAGGCGTTCCCGGCGAGTCCGACGACGGCCGGGATGAGTGCCACGACCACGCCTGCGGCGTACAGCTGGATGCGCTTCACGGTGGTTCCTCCCAGGTGTCTGAGAGCCCTGGTCGGGCCGTAGGAACACTCTGGCTGCGCCGAAGTCGCGTCCGCCATTGCGCGTTGGTCGTAGTACCCCTCACCGACGCCCAGAAGTCATCGGTGAGAAGTCGGACGCCAGCGGTCAGGCGTCCGCGGTCACCTTCACACGCTTGCCACGGACGTCCGGGTCCGACGACGAACGACCCAGGAGCAGGAGCAGGAGCCCGCCGAGCAGGCACAGGGCGCCGGCGATGAACCCGACGATCGGCACCGTCGTCGTGATGAGGGTGAGCAGGGCCTTGTTGTCCTTGGTGTCCGCAGCGCTCGTCTTGAGCTGTTGGGGCGTGAACTGCGCCTGCAGGTTCAGGACCTGCGTCCCGTCGGCGAGGAAGCGCTGCTGGTCCTGGCTCTGGTTCTGGATCGCGCCGGTCTTCGGCTCGACCCAGATGATGACCTCGTTCGAGTAGGTCCCTTCGACGCCGTCGGCGATCTCGATGGGTGCCTTCTCGATGTTGATCTTGTAGCGGTAGGTGTCGACGCCCTCGACCTTCACGGTGCCGTCGAACTTGGCGTCCACGGCCTGGCCGAGGGTGCCGTCCCAGTAGGGGTAGGTCTTCTTCTCGGAGTCGAAGGGCCACTTGTTGACGAGTCCTTCGTACTGAACCGAGTCGGCCGGGAGATAGCTGCCGTTCTTGACGGCAAGCGCGCTGACGCGGTCGGTGGCGAAGTTGCTCTCGTCAGCGGAGACCAGGCGCGGGTCATCACCGTCGACACAGTCAGGCGCGTTGCCGTCCGCGTTCTCCACGACGCACGATCCGGACTTGAACACCACGACGTCGTCGTCGGACTTCTTGCTGTCGGCCTGCGTGATGCTGACGATCCTGATGGGCACCGCAGCACCCAGCTGCCCGGTGCTGGAGTCGAGTCGCTGGGCCTCACCGCTCAGGAAGGTCTTGTTGTTCACATCGACCGGAGTCTTCTTGACCACCCCTGGCGCCCACACCGTGGCCAGCAGAGCCGTCACCACCAGGAAACTCCCAAGACCCAACAAGATCAGGCCAACGACTCTTCGCACTGCGTCCCCTCCCAAGGATGTCAACCGCCGCAGAGTAGCGCATGAGAGCGTGATGTGACTCACAGGTAGCCTCGCGGCGCGACGACAAGACTCCTCAGCCTGGCACCGGCGACGCCGGTTCCCCGTTGCGGGGCGACTGACGTACGACGTGTCATAGTCCTTCGGTGTCCCGTCGCGTTGCTCAGAGCCTCCGGTGACCGCGACCGTCGCCGCGGACGAGACGGCGGTCCCCGGCCGGCGTACGCCCGGAACTCTTCCCGCCCTGGACTCGATGCGCGCGATCGCGGCCGTCGCCGTGGTGGCCACGCACGCCTCGTTCTGGGGCGGCGCCTACGCCCAGCCCCGGTTCGGCACGGCGCTGGCGCGCCTCGACATCGGGGTCGCGATCTTCTTCGTGCTCTCGGGCTTCCTGCTCTCCCTTCCCTGGCTGGAACGCCACGCGCGTCGTCTGCCCGCGCCGTCGACGGGGCGCTACCTGTGGAAGCGCGCGCTGCGCATCTTCCCCGTCTACGTCCTGGCTGTCGTGGCCGCCCTGGTGCTGCTTCCGGGCAACAACGGCGCGGGCCCGGCGGTGTGGGTCAAGACCATGACGCTGACCAACATCTACTTCGACGGCCGCCTGCCGGACGGTCTCACCCAGATGTGGAGCCTGGCGACCGAGGTCGCCTTCTACCTCGTCCTGCCCGGCATCATGTGGCTCGCGCTGTCGTGGCGCCAACGAGGGAACTCCCCCAGCCGGGTCGCGGTGGTGGCGGGCGTCCTCGTCGTCGTGAACGTCGTCTGGGTCCTCGAGCTTGCTGGGCGGTTCGACTGGACCGGCTCGAGCGGGCTGTGGCTCCCGTCGTACCTCACCTGGTTCTCGGTGGGCATCCTGCTCGCGGCCTGCTTCGTCCAGGTGCAGCTGACGGCAGCGGACCGCGCGGTCTTCCCGCCCGTGTTCGCCGCCGCGCTCCGGCAGATGGGCCGCTCGCCCGGCGTCTGCTGGACGGCGGGACTGGCGGTGTTCGTCGTCGCGGCGACGCCGCTGGCGGGGCCGTCCTCGCTCACCGCTCCCACCCTGGGTGAGGCAGTGGCGAAGAACCTGTTGTACGCCGTGGTGGCCGGTCTGGTCATCCTGCCCGGCGTCTTCGCGAAGCCCGAAGGGCGCTACCTCCGGGTCATGTCCAACCCCTTCCTCCGACACCTCGGCCACATCTCCTACGGCGTCTTCTGCGTGCACCTCGTGGTGCTGGAGCTGGTCACGCGGTGGCGTGGGATGGAGCTCTTCCACGGTCGCACCCTCGAGCTGTTCTGCCTCACGCTCGCGATCAGCCTCGTGATCTCCGAGCTCCTCTACCGCTTCGTCGAGCGACCCGCGATGCGCCTGAAGAACCTCGGCAGGCCGGACAGCTCCGTCGACAGCAGGATCCCGAGCGCCGCCGCGACGAGGAGCTGAGGCGCGACCAGCACGCCGGCCCACCCGTCGGAGGACCCCAGTGGACGCTGCCAGTAGAAGAGCGCCGCGGCGGCGACCAGCAGCCCACCGGACCAGGGCACGACGTCGGCATGGGCCCGTCGTCCGAGCGCGACCGCCAGGACCACCGCCGGCCGCGCCGCAGGCCAGGGCCCACCAACCGGCCATCACCCCGAGCGCCAGGATCCCACCGGTGACCGTCAGCACCGGGTGGATCGACCTCGAACCGACCGGCGGGTCACTGACTGTCCTGCCCCTCCGGCGGAGCAGGCCGGCCGCCGCCAGGAGGAGGAGCAGCAGCCCCCCGACACCCAGCGCGATCCGGTAGACGCCGTCCGGCGCGTAGCTGAGGCTCGAGCCGTTTCACCGGTCCCTCGAGACGCCAGCCCTGCTGCCACCCGTCGACCGTGACCCGGGTGGCGGTGCCGGCCCCCGGGACCGAGGCCACCCACCCCTGGTTCTGGTTCTCCCGCACCACCGCGATCACCGGGTCGCCTCGCGACGGAACCTTCAGCTCACGCGCGACCGGAGACTCGTTCGGTGATGACGGCCGGTGCGACGACCGGCTTCGGGACTGCCCCGGCCTGCATCACGACGCGCACCCCGCGGAACGCCGGGGCCGGCGAGAGCACGACCCTCGTCGGGTCCGCCGGGATGGTCGATCGTGGGCGGACCGCACACCCTCGCCGGCAGCATCCCTCCGGAGAAGAGGTCGCGCGGGGAGGCGGTCACCGTCGTGGGATAGAGCTCCGAACCGACCCGAAGCGTCGGACCGTAGGCGCAACCGATGTCGACCGGCACGTCGGAGAGCCTGAGCGGCAGCAGCCCCGTCCCGCCCAGACGAAGCTCGCTGACGCCGACTCCCAGCGGTTCCTGCTTGCCGTCCGGCCCCACGTTGGTCGCCGACGTGACGCCGGCGAGACGCACGTCGACCTGGCTCGTCCGGAACGGCTTCACCCGCGCGGTGCCCGTGTCGTCGAGCTCGACCGACTGCGTGCCTCCGGGATAGCTCAGCACCACCCGGGTCGCGCGGGCCGCTGCTGCCTGGCGGTCCAGCGTCACGCGCACGGACCGGACGGTCCGTTCAGCCAGCCACCTGACCGAGAGGGTCGGGCTCGTGTCGTCGGCGTCGGCCACCCACGTCGTGCCCGGGTCGCCGTCGACGGCTGCGACCGCCGAGCCACGTGCGTCCTCGGCGGCAGTGGTGGTGGCGCGCACGTTCACCAGCTGGTCGCGTTGGATGAGTCCCTGGAGGGCGTCCCCGTCCACGGGCGTGACCATCGCCGACACGGCGTAGTCGGCGCCTGCCCCGAGCCGGACCGTGCGGTCGATGGCTCCGGGCTCCTCACCGGTCCGAGCGCGCCCGGCGCCGCAGCGCACGTCGGCCCCGACGTCCACGCATCCCTCCCGCCAGCCGGCCGTGGAGGACAGCAGGATCGCGCGGGGAGCTCCCCACCGGGCCGGGACCCGCGGCAGCACGAGCGACCTGTCCACGTCCACCCCGGGAATCTGCACCTCCGCCACGGCAAGCGGCTTGTCGGACGCACCTGCTCGCATCACCTTCAGCCCCGAGGTGCGCCCTCCGGGCAGGGGGATCGAGACCGGCTGGCCCGGACGGGCCAGGCGAACCTCGCTCGACCCCGCGTCCGTCTGGACCTGCACCCGCTCACCGCGGGCGTCCGCGTCCTTGTCCAGGTCCTTGTCTGCGAGGACGACGACAACACTCGGGACGACCCTGGGTGTCGTGAACGTGATCCCGACCCAGGGCCGCTCCCCTGCGGTCGGTCCTGACTTCCAGGCCGTGTCGAGCAGCCCGTCGAAGGCAGCGAACGGCAGCGTTCCCGGGAGCACCGGGCCCGGCGTGTCGGCGAAGGCACTCGACGACGACGCGTCCACGCTGCGGGCGCCGAGGATCTCCGCCCTCGTCTCCCAGCGAGCCTCGTCATCCCCGTCGGCCAGGGTGTAGTCCCGGGCCGGTGCCCCACGACGTCCGGAGTCGCCGGCGGTCAGCGTGGCCGACTTCCCGTCCTGGATGCGTGCGAAGTTCGTCTCCTGCCGACGGAGACCATCGGTCAGGACGAGGTCGTCATGGTCGACGTCCTTCGGGGCGTCCACCGCGAGCACCGTGGGCTCGTCACCCAGGAGGCCTGCCTCGGTGAGTGGGAGCAGGTCCTCCGGACCCCCGACCACCAGAGGACTGCCGGACGCGACCACTGCGCGGTGGGCTCCCTCCACCGCATAGATCTCGACCGCCGGGTAGCGACTGGTCCAGCCGTCGTCGAAGACCATGCTCTGGCGTTTTCCGAACCTCGCCGGGGCACCCACGCGGGGGCCGAACTCGGCGACTCGTTCGATGCCCGGCGACCCGTCGAGGGCCTGGTGGACCAGCACCGGTGCCGGCTGGTCGCCGGCGCGGAGGTCGTTGCGTACCACGAGGTGCCCGATGCCCGCGCGACGGAGGTAGCCGGCCAGCCCGGTCGAGGGCCGGCCGGAGGCCAGCTGGGCCTCGATGGCGTCCAGCATCCTGATGTTGCCGCCCGGTGCGAGAGGTACGGCGTTGCGCACGGCCCATGGCGAGGACACCAGCGGCTGGAGCGGCTCGTCGTCAGGGTCCCCCCACGCGTAGTACCCGAAGCTCGATCCCGGCACGAGCAGGGCGGTGGTGTCGTGCGCGTTCTCGTCCAGCCAGTCCGCCGTGCGCGACCAGTACGTCGGCACCGCCGCGAAGTCGTTGGCCGCGCCGAGCCTCCCCGTCAGTGCCGGTCCAGCGGCACCCGCAACAGAGATGACGCAGAGGAGAAGCACACCCGCGTAGACGACCCGGTCCCCCATCGCGTCGAGCGCCCGTCTCCGCGCGCCGGCGCCACTGGCGGCCTGCTCCCCTGCCTCGGTCGCCCTTCCCCTCGCCATGGCCTCCACGACCGCAACCAGATGAGCAAGCCCCAGGACGAGGGGCAACCGGATGACCGCATCGAACTTGTGCACGTTGCGCAGCGGCGCCAAGACCCCGTCGAGCGCCTGGCGTTCGGCGCCTCCGAACCAGCCCTCCAGGGCCCCTCCGTGTCCCGCCGTGACCAGCAGGAGGCCGACGAACGTGGACAGCACGAGGAACTGGCGATGGGGGTTCCTGCGGATCGCCATCCCGGCCATCCCGAACAGGAGGAGCACCCCGCTGTTGAGGGCCACGTGGCTCGTGGAGACGAGACTGTTGCCCGCCTGCCACGTCGGGTCGACGTACGGGACCCAGTGCGAGGTGCCCCGCAGCGCGTCGAAGAGCGTGGTGGGAAGCGTCGTCACCGAGGCGGTCTCGATGTAGTCGAGGAACGGCGGGCTGTAACGGCCGAGCAGCAGCAGGGGGACCAGCCACCAGGCCGTTCCCACCAGCACGCACAGGGGCCACCACGTCATCATCGACCGCCGACGGCGACCTGGTTGTCGGGTCAGCAGCCAGAGGACCCCGAGCGGGATCACCGCGAAGGTGGCAGCGGCGTTGACGCCTCCGACCGCGGCCACCGCCAGGGCGGAGAGCAGCGCCGCCCGCCGCGGCGACCCTCGCTGTGCGCCGACGACCAGGGGCACCAGCACCCACGGCGCGAGCGCGCTGGGCCAGGCCTCGATGGAGATGGGCCCGAGCAGCGTGAGGATCCGCGGCGAGAGTGCGTAGGCGAAGCCTGCGAGGACGCGGCTCGTCGGCGACCCGAGACCGAGCACACCGCAGAGCTTGACGACCCCGAGGAACGCGACGACCAGCAGCAGCGTCCACCACGAGCCGCTGGACCGCCCACCCCGGCACGGAGAGCACGTGGCCCAGCCAGAAGAAGGGTCCCATCGGGAAGAGGTAGCCGTAGGCCTGGTTCTGGACCTGACCGAACCCACCCTGCGGGTCCCACAGGTGCAGGGACCGGGCCAGCATCCCGGCAGGGTTCACCACGAGGTCGAGCTTGGTGTCGCCCACGACCTTCCCGGGGCGCTGGGAGAAGGCCACCGCCATCAGGACGAGACAGCACGCGACCAGCCTGAAGCGCCACGTGAGACGGTCCGGCGCGGACGAGGGACCGGTCATCGTCTCTGGAGCACGATGACCAGGTTCCAGGTGACGAGCTCGCGGACGACCGGGACACGGGTCAGCCAGTGGGCGAACCGCGGGTTGTAGCGCGGGACGAGGTCCAGGACCACCGCGTCGGTCTGTCGCCGCGCCCAGTCGAGACCCGCCTTGACGGTGACCGGGAACAGGGACTCACCGAAGCGGTTCTTCGGCTCCCGGCCGTGCTGACGGCGGTAGCGCTCCCGAGCGCGACGGCCGCCGAGGAAGTGCCACGGCGCGGTCTCGTGCCCGCCGTGCGGGCCCCACCAGACCGTGTAGGACAGGAAGACCACACCTCCACGCCTGGTCACCCGAACCATCTCCTCGGCCATCAGCCAGGGGTCGGACACGTGCTCGAGGACGTTGGAGGAGTAGCACACGTCGATCGACTCGTCGGCGAACGGGAGCTGCATGCCACTGCCGATCACGGTGCCCGACGCGATGTCGCCGAGGCCGGAGAGCTCACCCACGTCGGCGTCGAGCGCGAAGTACCTGCTGCCGGCCCCCTGGAAGGCGTCGCGGAAGTATCCCGGGCCGCCACCCACGTCCAGCACGGTCTTGCCCGCCGGATCGACGTACTGAGCCAGCTGGGCGATCGAGTCGGCCGCCAGCGCCTGGTAGAACGTCGCGGGCTCCGTCTGCTCCAGGCGGAAGGCGCCGAAGAGCCTGATCGAACGACGCAGTGTGGGCGCCCACGGAGTGCTGCCAGGCGTGGGCTCATGAGACACCGGGCGACCCTATCCGACGCGATGCCACGCTCTCGGTGGCTCGTCGGACCGGGTCCGCCGGTCCCACGACGACGCGTCGTCCCACAATCCGACCTACTGTCGCCGCAAGGACTAGCGTGAGCGGGTATGCGCGCGAGCGAGCAACGAACAACGAGGGCCCAGTGAAGCTGATCGTCCAGATCCCCTGCTTGAACGAGGAGCAGACGCTTCCCTCCGTCCTGGCCACCATTCCCCGCCACGTGCCCGGGATCGACGAGATCGAGATCCTCGTCATCGACGACGGGTGCACCGATCGCACGGTGGCGGTGGCCCGCGAGCACGGCGTCACCCAGTTCGTCCACCACGCCCGCACCCAGGGGCTGGGCCGGTCCTTCCGGGACGGTGTGGTGCGCTCCCTCGAGCTGGGGGCAGACATCCTGGTCAGCACCGACGGGGACAACCAGTACCCGCAGGAGCGCATCCCTGACCTCGTTCGACCCATCGTGGAGCGGCGAGCCGACCTCGTCATCGCAGATCGCCAGACGCACCTGATCGAGCACTTCTCGCCACTCAAGAAGCTCCTGCAGCGCGTGGGGAGCGCCGCGGTCAACCGGGCGGCCGGCACCGAGCTCCCCGACGCCGCCAGCGGTTTCCGGGCCTACTCGCGGGAGAGCCTGATGGTGCTCAACACCATCACGCGGTTCAGCTACTGCATGGAGACGATCATCCAGGCCGGCAACAAGCGCCTGAAGATCGACAGCATCGCGATCACGACCAACCCGAAGTCCCGTGAGTCACGACTCTTCCGGTCGACCCCGGAGCACGTGGCGAAGTCCGACGGCCGCCATCGTCCGGTCCTTCATGATGTACAAGCCCTACGTGCTGTTCGCGTGGATGACGGCCGTCTTCGGTCTGCTCGGCCTGATCCCCTTCGTGCGGTACGCCGTGTTGTGGGTCCGTGACCGGGAGGACGGCCACCTCCAGTCCCTGCTCGTCGGGTCCCTGCTGCTCATCCTCGCCTTCATGAGCCTGATGCTCGGGGTGATCTCCGACCTGATCCGCACGAACCGCGTGCTGATCGAGGACAACCTCGAGCACACCAAGCGCACCCGCTTCCGGGTCCCCTACCCGGGGGTGGACCTTCCCCCTCCGGCCGCCGTGCTCACCCAGGACCGGACGGCCGAACCCTGAACCGGGACCGCTGGGCGGCCTGGCCGCGACGCCGGATGCTGCGGGTCCTGCTCGCGACCCTGATCGTGGTCGGATGTGCCTATCTGCTCTCCCGGGAGAGCGGAGACCTCGCCGCTTCCGCCCGTCGGCTGAGCCCCGCCCGAGTGGCCTTCTCCGCGACGCTGGCCATCGCCGGGAGCATGTGCATGGGCCGCACGTGGCTGGCCCTGGTGCGCGGGTACGGCGTGCGGGTCGGCAGCCGCGACGCCGGCGCCGTGTTCTACACGAGCCAGCTCGGCAAGTACGTCCCCGGTTCGGTGTGGCCGGTTCTGGCGCAGGTGAAGCTCGGCGCGCGCTGGGGGGCACCTCGCAGGGTGATGCTCGGGGCGAGCATCCTGCTGCTGACCATGTTGACGGTCACCGGCATCCTGGTCGGGGCCGTCCTCCTGCCGTGGTCGAGTGCCGACGGCCTGCACAGGTACTGGTGGCTCCTTCTGCTGCTCCCCCCGCTGGTGGCCCTGCTCCATCCCCGAGCAGTCAGCGCTGTCACCGATCGGATGGCGCTCTGGGCGGGGGGCGAGCGGCTCGACGTACGCGTGTCCGCGGGCGGCGTGCTCCGGGCCTCGCTGTGGGCGGTGCTGGCGTGGGTGCTGCTGGGGATCCATCTGCTGATCCTGATGAGCGCCTACGGCGGCGTCGACCTGCTCGGCGCCGCGGCCGCAGTCGGGGGCATCGGCCTGGCGTGGGCCGCAGGGCTGGCCTTCCTGCCGGCCCCGGCAGGCGCTGGGGTGCGGGAAGGAGTTCTGGTCCTCACCCTGGGACCCGTGGTGGGGAGCGAGGCCGCGGTGACGGTGGCTCTCGCCTCGCGGGTGCTGCTGATCTTCGCCGACGTCGCACTCGCGGCGGCGAGCGTCGGAGTGCGGACCCTGACTCGCGTCAGCCGCGCGAGAGCAGAGAGGTCTGCTCGGGGTAGGGCAGCGTCGGCGTCAGGCCGCGGAGGACCCGCTCGTCGAGACCAGAACGTGTGATGGCGTCCCGGTAGCGTCGACGACGGCTGTTGTCGAACACGATGAGTCCGTCGGGGGTCAGCCTCCCCACAGCGGCGGCGAGGCAGGCCTCGCGGGCGCGGCCGTCGATGACCACCAGGTCGAAGGACCCGGGCACGTCGTCGATGGCGGCGACGTACGCCGAGAAGTCCAGGCCGTCGTGGCCCTCCTTGCGGGACGGCACGGAGGGGTCGGCACTCGGCACCGGCTCGACGACTCGCACGGAGGCGTTCGGGTGGCGCGCGAGCTCGGTGTGCATGAGCTCGGCGAATCCCACGTGGTGCTCGACGCTGTGCACCTGACCTGTCCGACGTGCCAGCCACACCGTGCTGGCGCCCGACCCGTACTCGAAGACCGTCGCCGGGACCGGACGGGCCGCAAGCCATTCCTCCACCGCATTGATCGCACCGTAGGTCCACCACGGCACGTCCAGCTCCGCCATCGCCAGCGAGTCGTGCACCAGGGTCAGGCTGTGCGCCCAGTGCCGCCATCGCCTGTCGAGCGAAGGTGCCTCGGCGTCGAGACCGAGCCGATCCAGGGTGTGCCGGACTCCTCGGGCCGAACCCGCATACATGCTCTTCATCGCCGCGAGGGACCGCACGCCCGAAGACTAGTGGTCGCTCGTTGGCCCGGCATCAGGGCAGCGGCATCAGGGCAGGGCATCAGGGCAGGGGCACACCCACATAGGTGTGGACCAGGCAGAAGTTCGTCCCGGGGTCGGTCGAGCTGAGCTCGATGAGCGCCGGTCGGCCGGAGCCGAGCCGGCGATGCAGCACGACCAGCTCGCCCTTCATGCTGAGTACGCGCGACCCGCCGGCGACCGGGATCTCGCCGCCGTCCTCGTCCAGGACCCTCATCGTCACCAGGTTGGAACGGGGCTCGTAGAGCTGCAACTGCAGGAACCACTGCTTGGTGCTGCTCACGGCTGCCAGCGGGATGCGGGTGGTGCCGACGCCGTGGACGTAGATGCCGCAGCCTTTTTCCCGCGGACTCGTGAAGTCAGCGACGTCCACGAACTTGGCAGGCACGATGCCACCGAAGTTGTTGACCACCTGGCGGTTGTGCGACTGCCCGCCGAACTCCGCCGAGACGCCTCCCAGGCCCACCAGGTCGGAGACATACATCTTCGAGATGGACGGGACGACGGCCTCCGGCAGCTGCGTGTCGTACAGCTGGACGGCGGGACTGCGCTCCGTCACGCCCCTCAGCAGGGTCGCGGTGTAGCTCTTCGCCGGGTTCTTCCAGAAGGAGCGGGCGAACCCGATCGTGGAGAAGGCGCTGGACACCACGAGCAGGGCGACCGCCGCCCGCAGGAGGGCCCTCCGCCGAGGCTCGCCGAACCACGTGGGACCGGATCGGCTGACGGTCTGCGAAGGGGGCTGGTTCGCCCCGAAGGCCAGCACGATCCCGAGCGCCAGGGTCGACCGGCACGTAGTAGCTGTAGCGCAGGATGCTGGGGATCAGCTCGCCGAGGAACTCCCATCGGCCGATTCCCACGAGCACCAGGCATGCCACCGCGGTCCACGCCGGGATGAACCACGCGACCAGCGCGAGCCAGCCGGTGCGTCGCACACTGAGGACGATCAGGCCCACGAGCGCCACCTGTGCGAGGACGAGCATGCCGACCGGGGGAAGTCGCGTACGCGCTCCACTGGTGGGGGAACGAGACGAAGTGCCAGGGACCGCCGACGAGCGCCGGGCCGAGGACCTTGAGCCATGCCTGTCCCGCTAGCCAGAGGCCGTCGCCCGCGGTGAACTGGGACGACGGGCTGTTGTAGTCACCGGCCAGGTACAGACCCGCGAAGATCCCCAGGGCGACCGCGAGTACCAGCCACCCGCGCCACAGGCGGAGTCCACCTCGCACGCGATCACGCCACGGGCCCTGCTGCAGGAACACGAAGGACAGGATCGGCAGGATGACGAGCATCGGGAAGGCCTCTTGGGCGAACGCGAGCATGACCAGGACCAGGACTGCGACGACGACGGCGTCGACGAGCCGGCGCTCTCGGGTGAAGCGCACCTGGGCCAGCAACGCCCCGACGAGGCAGGCCTGGCTGATGCCGAGGCCGAGGCCACTGTTCAGGGCCGCCATCCCGGGCACCAGGTAGGCGCTGGACGCATAGCCCAGGAGGACGATCCAGAGCCAGGGCCGGACGCCCACGAGAGTACGGAGCAGCCGCCAGAGAAGGACAGTGGTGAGCGCCTGGAAGGCGAGCCGGAGCAGCACGGTGACCCACCAGTCGAGCGGCGCCGTCCTGTTCAGGAGCCAGTAGACGAATCTCTGAGCGACACCGAAGTGGCCACCGAGCGTGCTCGTGAGGTAGTCCCAGTCGAGGCTGCGCCCGTTGGCGAAGGCGAGGTTGGGCAGATCGGCGGCGCTGTACCAGCCCCGCATCATGACGAACCCCAGCCACATCGCCTGGCCGACGACGATGACGGCAAGCAGGAGCTGCTCTCGCGAAACCGTCAGGGACAGGGACAGGGTCGGTGCCGGTGGCCCCACTGACTCGCCCGGGACGCGAGTCACGGTGCTCGACATGGCGGACACGCTATCCCAGGGGCCGGGTACGGTCAGCCACATGGCGAGCGAGGAGCACCATGCCACCACCCTGACCCTGGCGCCGTTCCTCGGCGCTTCCTGGTGACCTCGCTGCTGGCCCGTGCACTGGCCTCGGACAACCCTGCGCTCACCAGGCTGGTGAGCGGCGCGGGCCGTCTGCGCGATCGCCTGGACCACCCGCAGCTGCGCGACGCCAGGCGGATCCGGCGTACGTCGGCGGACGTGGTCCTGATGGGGGAGTCGGTCCTGAACTTCGTCGGGCCGGACGACGCCGACACCCGCACCCTCGCGAGGATGGTGGCCGACGGCCTCCCCGGGCTGACGACGCTCGCTCTGCACGGCGGCGGGTACCACGCCGAGCTGCTGACGGAGTACGTGCGGCTGCTGGCGACCGGGACGTCGCGACCGAAGGTGGTGGTGGTGCCGCTGTGGCTGCGCGGCCGCTTGCGACCGTGGATCGAGCACCCCCGCTTCGGGCACGTGGAGGCGATGCGGCGGCTGCGCGAGCTGGAGCCGACGACGCCGCCGTGGCGCGTCCGTGGATCGCTCAGGCGTGAGACCGCCGCAGACTTCGAGCGCTACTACGCGCTGCCGTACGCATCGCTCCTGGGTGAGCGCTCCATCGGGGACTATGCCCGCCCGCTGAAGGGCGCCGGCATGGACCCCGCCGAGCGGCTGCGCGTGCTGTACGCCTTCCACCACGGGGCCTCGGTGCTGCCCGAGGGGCTGGTCGCGGTCACTGCGCTCGGGGAGGCGCTCCGGGACCTCGGATGCGCCACCTTCGCCTACGAGACACCCGTGTCGGTGCAGACCGGGGAGCGGGTGCTCGGACCCGACTTCCGGTCCACCGTGACGGAGAACTTCGCCGCCATGGGCAAGGCCTTCGGTGGTGACGTCATCGAGACCGGCACCGCGTTCGGTGAGGACGCGTTCATCGACCCGGCCGATGGCTCCGAGCACCTCAACGAACGAGGTCGGACCCAGCTCGCCGCCATCCTGCTGGAGCAGATCGGCAAGCGCCTCGACCACTAGGGACAGGAGCGCGCCGCAGCAGGTCGAGCCACGCCCGTGAGGTAGCCTCTGCCCAATGTCTGCCGGCGTCCGCTCGAGCGACGTACGGCAGCATGAGAGGGGCCCGTCGCGCTCGCGACGGGCTTTCCTGTTTCCCCTCGTGCTGCCCTCGCTGCTCGTCCTGCTGGCCCTGCTCCAGGCACCCGGCCGCGTCACCTTCGACACCGACCTCGGACTGGCGCTGAACCCGGCCCACCTGTTGCAGCGTGCCTTCCACCTGTGGAGCGCCGACGCCGGCTTCGGCGGGGTGGGCGACCAGACCTACGGCTTCCTGTTCCCGATCGGGCCCTTCTTCGCGCTGGGCCACCTGGTCGGCATCCCCGACTGGCTGACCCAGCGGCTGTGGTGCGGTGTGGTGCTGGTGGTGGCCTACGAGGGCGCGCGGCGGCTGACCCGGCGGATGGTGAGCCCGCACCCGCTGGTGGGAGTGCTGGCTGGGGTCGCGTGGGCGCTGTCACCCAGGATGCTCACCGTCGTCGGACCCTTCTCGTCCGAGGCGTTGCCGGTCGCGCTCGCCCCGTGGCTCGTGCTGCCGCTCGTCACCTACCTGGCGCGTGACGTCCGCAAGGCAGCCTGGATGTCGGGCCTCGTGGTCCTGTTCCTCGGTGCGGTCAACGCGGGGGCCACGGTGGCGGTCCTCCCCATTCCCCTTCTCTACCTGGCGACCAGGACCACCTCCCTACGGACCCGTCTGCGTTCGATCGCCTGGTGGTCGGCCGCTGTGGCTCTCGGCTCGCTGTGGTGGGTGGGTCCGCTCCTGCTGCTCGCCTCGTACAGCCCGCCCTTCACCGACTGGGTGGAGTCGGCCCGCACGACCACCGACCCGGTGAGCGCGTTGGCAGCCCTGCGAGACGTGACCGACTGGGTGGCCTACGTGCCGTCGGGCACACAGGGCTACTGGCCGGCGGGGTGGGACCTCGTCACCTCCGAGGGACTGACGCTGGCCACGACAGCCGTCGCGGTGCTGGGCATCGCCGGTCTCACCAGCCGGTGGCTGCCGGAGCGACGCTTCCTGCTGCTCACCGCGCTGCTCGGCTTCACGGCCCTCACCCTCGGCCACGCGGGCTCACCGGGCAGCCCTTTCGCCGCCACCTTCAGGGACCTGCTCGACGGACCAGCAGTCCCGTTCCGCAACATCTACAAGTTCGACACCGTCCTGCAGCTCCCGCTGATGCTGGGCTTCGCGCACCTGCTGCACCGCGCCGTGACCGTCACCTGGCCGCGGCGCGCCAGGCTGCTGCGCCCGGTCAGTCTCGCGTTGGCCGCCGCCCTGCTCGGCATCTGTGCGCTGCCGGCCTTCCAGGGCGATCTGCGCCCCGGGCCGGGCTTCGCCGCCGTGCCGTCGTGGTGGACGCAGGCCGCCGCCTACCTGGCGCGAGACGGCGTCACCGGCCGCACGCTCGTGGTCCCGGAGGCGACCGCCGGCCGGTACACCTGGGGCAGGACCATCGGGGAGCCGTTGGAGGCCCTCGCCACCAGCCCGTGGGCCGTCCGCAACCAGGTGCCGCTGACGCAGGCGGGCAACACCCGGCTCGTGGACGCGATCGAGGCCGTGCTGTCCTCCGGCCGCGGCTCCACGGCGCTGGCGGACGTGCTCGCGCGCAGCGGGGTCGGCCAGCTCCTCGTGCGCAACGACCTCGACCGTGCCGTGGCCGACGCCCTGCCGCCGGTGCGGGTCAGCCAGGCCCTGCACCGCTCACCGAACCTGACCCTCGCCGCGACGTTCGGCCCGCGCCAGCCGTTCGGGCCCGGCACGAGCACGGTCGACGGCGGTATCGACACCGCACCGCCGGCGCTCGAGGTGTGGACGGTCGACCGCGCTGTTGCGGGTCCGCACGCCGTTCCGCTGTCGGAGGTCGCCGCGCTGGGCGGCGGGCCCGAGGACCTGGTGTCCCTGCTGGAGTCCGGAGTCGTCGCACCCGGTCAGGCGACGGTGCTCGGCGCTCAGGCACCGCCCGGCACATGGGTCGGTCCCCGGGTCATCACGGACGGCCTGCAGCGTCGCGAGATCTCCTTCGGCCGGGTGCACGCCAACACGGGTCCGCTGCTCACCGAGCACGGGGCCTACCGGCAGGTGCGAGCCGCCCACGACCTCCTGCCGTTCGACGCCGAGGGCCTGCAGTCAGTCGCGGCCTACGACGGGCTGGTCGGGGTGTCGGCCTCCTCGTCCGCCGCCTACCCCGACAACTTCGGTGGGGTTCGGCTGTCCGGCCAGCCCAGCGGCGCGGTGGACGCCAACCTCGTCACGGCCTGGCGCTCGGGCAGCCTCACCGCCCCGGTCGGGCAGTGGCTGGAGGTCCGGCGCAAGCAACCGACCGACGTGGACACCGTGCGTGTCCGCCTCGTCGACCAGCCGCTGTTCGGACCTGCCATCACGAGCCTCCGGCTGTCCACCGACGCCGGGTCCGTCGTGGTGCCCGTCCCGAGCACCGAGGAGGCGCAGGTCCTCACCCTGCCCAAGGGTCCGTGGAGGCGCCTGAGGATCACCGTCGCCTCAGTGGCGGGCAACCCTCGGTTCGGGGTCGTCGGGATCCGAGAGGTCGTCCTGCCCGGCCTCACCCCGACACGCACAGTGGTGGCCCCGTCCAAGCTCCCCACGGGCACGGCAGCCCCGGTCGTCGCCTTCCGCGCCCAGGAGCCGACCGAGCCCTGCGTGAGCTTCCCGTCCCAGCGCTGTGACCCAGGCTCCGCGATCCCGGGAGAGGAGGCTGCGGCGCTCGATCGGACCTTCACCCTCCCCCAGGCAGCGACCTACGGGCTGAACGGCACCGTCCTGCCGTCCAGCGGCCCTGGTCTGGCCCGTTTGCTGCAGCCACCGGGCAACGCCCTCAAGGCGTCTGCCACCAGCAGCCTCGACGAGGGTGGAGCCGTCGGCGCCTCCGCGGCTGTCGACGGCGACGCCGAGACGTCCTGGGTCGCGAACCCTGCGGAGCGGCGGCCGGCCCTGGTCGTGAGCTGGCCGGCCGCGCACGTCATCAGCAGGCTCCGGCTGGTCCATGCCGCCCAGCCGGTGACCTCCGCGCCGCTGACCGTGCACCTCCACAGCAAGGCTGGCGACCGAGAGGTTCCCGTCGGCGCAGATGGCGTCGCGCGGTTCGCCCCGCTGCGCGTCCGGTCGGTGACACTCACCTTCCCTGAGCTCCGCCCGGTGCCCTCGACCAGCTCCAGCTCGTTGCACACCGGCCCGCTGCCCGTGGGGATCGCCGAGGTGCAGGTGCCGCAGGTCCCCACGCCCGCCCGGCCGCTCCCCGACACGGCGCCGACCGGCGCCTTCTGCGGCTTCGGTCCGACCGTCACCATCGACGGGACTCGCCATGCCACGCAGGTGTCCGGCACCCTCGCGGACCTGCGCACCTCTTCGCCCCTGGATCTCACCCTGTGCGGGCCCACCGACCTGCTCCGGCTCGAGGCCGGGACACATCGAATACGCATCGAGGCCTCCGGCGAGTTCCAGGTCCGCACGGCGCTGCTCAGGCCTTTCGGGCTCGTCGCCCCCGCAGCCGTTCCTCGTACCGTCACGGTGCGACGCTTCGACGCGACCCACCGGAGCCTCGTCGTCGACCCGGGTGCCGCGTCCCTGCTCGTCGTCCCGGAGGCGGCGAACCGCGGCTGGAAGGCCACCCTCGACGGCAACCGGCTGGCCTCGACCGTGGTCGACGGCTGGCAGCAGGCGTGGGTGCTCCCGAGCGCCGGGGGCACCGTGCACCTCGACTACGCGCCGGACCGGCCCTACCGGATCTCCCTGCTGCTCGGGCTGCTGGCGGCCCTGCTGCTGCTGACGCTCGTGGTGCTGTCGGCGCGACGGCCGCAACCGGAGCCCGTCGTGACCCCACCGCCTGACCCGACCTGGAGAGGGCCGGCCCGGACCGTGGCGGTCACCGGGCTCCTCGCTCTGGTCTGCCTCGCCGCCGGGGGGCCGGTGTGCCTGGCCGGGCTGGCGGTCGGGGCTCTCGCGGTCCTGCTGCGGCGCGACCGGCTGCTCGCTCCGGTCACGTGGCTGCTGGTCGCAGTGGCTGGCGTGGTCGTGGTCGTCAGCTCCTCCGCGGTGCCGGTGGCGCAGTCCGGCAGGGCACCTCAGGTCCTGTGCCTGTTCGCGGTGGGCCTCCTCGCCGCACAGCTCGTCAGGCGCCGTGACACGAGCCCGCAGACCGAGGACCGCGGTTCCTCGGTCCACCCGAGCGCGCGGACTCTATAGGCTGCCCCGGCACCACGATCCATTTCCCGAGACGAGGAACGCCCTTCATGCCCGACGCCGCGACCCCGCACTTCCCCTCGGCGTGGGAGTTCGCCTCGGAAGTGCCAGGGTGGTTGACCCAGGCACAGGCAGAGCTGCTGTGGGAGACGGCGGAAGAGCTGCCGCTGGGCGCCCTGCTCGTCGAGATCGGCAGCCACCAGGGCCGGTCCACCACGATGCTCGCCGCCGCGGCCAGCGGCGTGAACGGACGCGTCGTGGCCGTCGACCCGTTCGTCGACGGGCGACTCTTCGGGGGCTCCAGCACCCGGGAGCTCTTCGAGCACAACATCGAGAAGGCTGGGCTGACCGACTCGGTGGAGCTGCTGTCGGAGTACAGCACGCGCGCGCTGCCCGGATGGAAGCGGCGGATCGACTACCTCTACATCGACGGCAAGCACGACTACTGGACGCTGTCCGACGACCTGAAGTGGTCCCGGCACATGCCGGTCGGGTCACCGGTCCTGATCCACGACTGCTTCTCCTCGATCGGGGTGACGCTCGGCATCCTGGCGCACGTCCTGCCCTCTCGCACGCTGACCTACGAGAGGCGGGTCGGATCGCTCGCGCTCTTCCGGGTGTCCGCACCGACGACCGCGGACCGTCTGCGGATCGTCGCTGAGATCCCCTGGTGGCTGCGCAACGTGGTCATCAAGGTGCTGCTGAGACTGAAGCAGCGACGGATCGCTGCCCTCCTGTTCGGGCACCGCAGCCCGTACGACCCCTACTGATGTGCGACCTGATGGGCGACCGACCGGTAACGTGCGTCACATGCAGGGAGTGAACCCCGCGTCTGTCCAGGGTCGTCACGTTGTCTTCTTCAACTGGCGCGACACCGCCAATCCCGAAGGCGGCGGATCAGAGCGGTACGTCGAGACGATGGCGCGTGGGCTCGTGGAGCAGGGCGCCCGGGTGACGATCGTCTGCGCTGCTCACGACGCAGCACCCTCGGACGAGGTGATCGGCGGCGTCCGCTACGTCCGTCGTGGCGACCACCTCGAGGTCTACCTGCTCGGTGTCCGGGACCTGCTCCTGCCGGCGATTCGGCAAGATCGACCTGGTCGTCGACGTGCAGAACGGGCTGCCCTTCTTCACCCGCGTCGCCACTCGCAGGCCGGTGGTCGTGCTCGTCCACCACGTGCACCGCGAGCAGTGGCCGGTCGTCTTCCCCGGCCTGCTCGGGAAGGTGGGGTGGTGGATCGAACGCCGACTCGCCCCCGTCCTCTATCGCCGGTCCCAGTACATCGCGGTCTCCCGCGCCACCCGGTCCGAGCTCGCCGGACTCGGCGTGGACAAGAAGCGCATCGCGATCGTGCACAACGGGACCCTCTCCCGTCCGGACGCCGCCATCGAGCGCAGTGCGTCCCCGACCATCGTCGTCCTCGGTCGGCTGGTGCCGCACAAGCAGGTCGAGCACGCCATCGACGCCGTGTCCGCGCTACGTGCGGAGCTACCCCGAGGTGCAGCTCTTGGTCGTCGGCAGCGGCTGGTGGGAGGACTCCCTGCGGAAGTACGCCGCGGAGGCCGGTGCCGGTGACCTCGTCAGGTTCGAGGGGCAGGTCTCCGAGGACCGCAAGCACGACATCTTGGCCAAGTCCTGGCTGATGCTGCTCCCTTCGCTCAAGGAGGGCTGGGGGCTCGTCGTCGGTGAGGCCGGTGCTCACCGGGTGCCCACGATCGCCTACTCGACGGCCGGTGGCACGTGTGAGTCCGTGGAGCACGAGCACTCGGGCCTGCTGGTCGACGACCCGGAGGCGTTCACCAGAGCCGTGCACGAGCTGATCAGTGACGGCGTACGCCGCAGGCGCCTCGGTGACGGGGCCTTCGAGATGTCACGCTCGTTCGCCTGGGAGCACTCACAGGCTTCCTTCGGCAGTGTCCTCAACGAGGTGCTCGCGGGTCGCCGCGTCAGTGTGGTGGACCCAGAGGGTCCGTGACGGACAGCGATGTCGGTCGGGCGACCGACCGATCGGCCACCTAGCCGTTGGAGCCGTACTGCAGCACCGTGTCCTTGGGCTGGAACGAGCCACGCCGTCGCGCTGTTGACCACGCCGATCGTGGTTGCTGCCGCGAGCGCGACACCGACCAGAACTGCTGCACCGCCGATGATCAAACTGCGCACGTTGACGCCACCCTTCCGAGGTTCGCCAAAAGGTACCACTGACTCACGGCACGTGGAGCCGTTGCCGTCGCGAACGCGCACGGCGTACCGCGACCATGAGCCCCGAGGCGAGCACCCCGGCGCCCGCCACCAGCCAGGCCGACCACACGGCGGCCTCGGTCACCCGGCTGGACCGCGGACTCGTGGCGGCGGGCAGCTCCCACACCACGAGTCGTCTCCCGTCATGGATGACCGGCAACCCGTCCAGCCTGGCCGAGGGCGTGCTGCCGGGCACCAGCGCCTGGGCCTCCTTGTCCAGCAGCACCCAGGCGATGCCCTCCTTGGCCAGCCGGCGAGCCAGCTCCTGGGAGCTGCCACCCTCCTCCAGGTCCTCGGCCACGCGCCGCGCACGCCGGTCCTCGCCCGTCACCGTCACGCCGGAGACGACCAGCTGGTCGTTGGCCAGGTAGTTCGGGGTCATGAAGCGGCCCAGCGGGTCCAGCGTCCGTCGACCCTCGTTCCAGGAGGGCAGCCGGTAGGAGTTGAACGGCAGGAGGAGGAGGTCACCCCCGCCCCGTGCGTGCAGCCGGTCGTCGATCGCCCGCCTGGCCGCGGCGTACTCCTGAGGGAACTGCACCGACCGAAGCTGACCCGCCAGGCCGAAGGCCAGGTCCGGCATCAGCGCGACGGGCAGCAGCACCACGCAGACCGTCACCGCGATCCGCGCGGCGTACGGGCGCACCAGACCGGACAGTGCGCTGACTCCCAGGCCGAACAGGCAGGCGAGCAGCGGCGCGACGAGCGCGAGGAACCGCGAGCCGTCCCGGAGGAGACCACCACCGGGCAGGTTCGAGCCCAGCCACACCAGGACGTCGGGCAGCAGGCTTCCCGCGAGCGTGACGACCAGTCCCAGTGCAGCCGCCACCCACAGCGCCCGCAGTTCGAGACGGGACGCGAGTCGCCTGCACCTCCACAGGCCCAGCGCGCTCAGCGCCATCGTCACCACGAGTGCCGCCACCGCCGGCCAGGCCTCACGTGACACGGGCACCACCTCGGCGTTCCAGATCCCGCCGAGCCCGAGGGCCGTCAACGGGAGGGACAGGAGCCCCTCCCCGCGGGCCGCGAAGACCTCGACCCCTCGGGGGTCACTGAGGGCTCCGCTGCCGTGCATCGCCCCGGCGACGATCCAGGGAGCGTTGACCACGAGGGCACCCAGGAGGACGAGCGAGAAGCGCCTCAGCGACTCCCCGCCTCGACCGGCCACGCAGACAAGGGCGAACAGCGCGGAGATCACGCCCCCGGCCGGGCTGAGAGCCGCGACTGCGAGCCACAGCACCATGGTCGGAACCGTGCGTTCCCCCGTCCTGGCTCGTCGGGCCGCGTCGTAGAGCCAGGGCAGCGCCGCGTAGGTGAGGAGCAACGGCCAGTGCCCGATCCCCAGGCGCTCGGCCACGAAGGGGTTCCAGACGTAGAGAGTGGTCGAGGCGAGCTGCGCGGTCAGGTTGTCCGCGGGTACGAGTCGGCGCGCACCCAGCCCGGCGAGCACGAGCGCGGCCAGGAGCAGGGCCTTCTGCAAGAGCTGCCCGGGGACCACCTCGTCGAGCAGGGAGACCACCAGGTCCGAGGGCACCGCCCGTGGGAGACCGGAGCCCAGGCCCAGGAAGTCGGACCGAAAGGCCAGGTCAGGGACGAACACCATGTCGTAGCTCAGGACGTTGCCCGGACGCAGCACCGGCCCGAGGACCACGAGGCTCAGCAGCCACGGCCAGGTACGCGCGACGAGGAGCCTGCTGCCGCTCACGAATCATCTGCTCTCGGTCACTGAGGGTGGTGGAGAACCTATCCCCGGCTCCGCTCCCCGTACGGACGAGGGACGTGTCGGAGGAGCCACGGATCCGACACCGTGGTCGTACCCTCACGGTTGTGAGGGACCAGAAGAACCTACGCGGCGCCTCGATCGCGGTGGCGATGGGCGTGATGAACGTCGCGACCTACGCGTACACGATCATCGCGGCGCGGCTGCTCGGACCGCGCGACTTCGGCGCCTTCGCGGCACTCATGGGCGTGCTGCTCGTGATCATGGTCGTCTCGCTGGCACTGCAGGCCACGGCCGCGCGACGGATCGCGGCCACGCCGGGCCAGGTGCACCAGATCGAGAGCGTGATCCTGCGTGTGGGGCTGCAGGCTTCCCTCGGGGTGTTCGCGCTGTGCCTGGTGCTGTCGCCGGTCATCGACCAGGTGGTGCGCCTCGACAGCGTCGCCACCGCCGCACTCACCGCGTTCGCGGCGGCGCCGTTGACGATGATGGGCGCGCAGGCGGGCATCCTCCAGGGCGAGCGTCGATGGCGCTCGCTCGCGATGATCTACCTGGCGCCGGCGTCTCCCGACTGGTGGTCGGTTCGGCGATGATCCTGTGGCGTCCCACCGAGTTCGCCGCGCTGCTCGGCGTGGCCCTGTCGGCGTACGTCCCGGTGCTGGTGGGCTGGGTCGCCCTGCGGCACCCGCGCGAGCCCGGGCGAGGACTCCGCGGACCACAGCGTGCGCGCCCTCTGGTCCGAGACCTTCCACAACTCCAACACGCTGTTCGCGTTCTTCGCACTCTCCAACGTCGACATCCTCGTTGCCCGCAACGTGCTGAACGCCCACCAGGCAGGCCTGTACGCCGGCGGACTCATCCTGGTGAAGGCCGTGCTCTTCCTCCCGCAGTTCGTGGTTGTGCTGGCGTTCCCCTCGATGTCCGACGCCACGGCCGCACGCGCGACGCTGTTCCGGAGCCTCGGGGTCGTCGTACTCCTCGGTGCGCTGACGGCTGCGGGCGTGGCCGTCCTGTCCGGGCTGGCGGTCGTGTTCATCGGCGGCGACGAGTACTCCTCGATCCAGCACGAGCTCTGGCTGTTCGCCCTGCTCGGCACGGTGCTCTCGATGCTGCAGCTGCTGATCTACAGCGTGCTGGCGCGGCAGGCCAGGCGTGCCGTGCTCCTGGTCTGGGGCGCCCTGTTCGCGGTCGTGGCGGTCGGGCAGCTGGCCGACTCCGTGAACGGCCTGATGCTGGTGGTCCTCAGCGTCGACGTCGTGCTGCTCGTCGCCCTGCTCGCCGTCGCTCTGCTGCACACCCGCCGGGCGGAGACAGCTGCCTCACCGGGAGGTGGCTCAGTGCGCAGCAGCGTGCCAGCTGCTCCCGGTGCCGACTGAGACGTCCAGCGGCACGGTCAGCTTCGCCGCGGAGGCCATCTGCTCGCGCACCAGCACCTCGAGCGCGTCGCGCTCCCCCTCGGCCACCTCGAAGACCAGCTCGTCGTGGACCTGCAGCAGCATCCGGGAGCCGAGCTGCTGCTCGCGCAGGGCCCGGTCGACGTTGAGCATGGCGACCTTGATGATGTCGGCGGCCGAGCCCTGGATCGGTGCGTTCAGCGCCATCCGCTCGGCCATCTCCCGGCGCTGCCGGTTGTCGCTCGTCAGGTCCGGCAGGTAGCGCCGGCGGCCCAGGATCGTCTCGGTGAACCCGGTCCGCCTGGCCTCGTCGACGATGCCGCCGAGGTAGTCACGGACTCCACCGAAGGTCTCGAAGTACTCGTCCATGAGACCGCGCGCCTCGGAGGTGTCGATGTGCAGCTGCTGGGAGAGACCGAACGCGGAGAGCCCGTAGGCCAGGCCGTAGTTCATCGCCTTGATCTTCGCCCGCATCTCGCCCGTGACGTCGGCGGGCTCCACGTCGAAGACGCGGGCAGCGGTCACCGAGTGGAAGTCGTATCCGGAACGGAACGCCTCGATCAGGGCAGCGTCCTCGGAGAGGTGCGCCATGATCCGCATCTCGATCTGGGAGTAGTCGGCGGTCAACAGCTCGGAGTAGCCCGCGCCGACCACGAAGCCCTCGCGGATCCGGCGGCCGGCCTCGGTGCGGACCGGGATGTTCTGCAGGTTGGGATCCGTGCTGGAGAGCCGGCCGGTGGCCGCGATCAGCTGGTTGAACGTCGTGTGGATCCGGCCGTCCTCGGCCACGGTCTTCAGCAGGCCCTGCACGGTCTGCCGCAGCCTGATCGCGTCGCGGTGCTCCAGCAGGTGCTCGAGGAACGGGTCCTGCGTCTTCTCGAACAGACCTTGCAGCGCATCCGCGTCGGTGGTGTAGCCGGTCTTGGTGCGCTTGGTCTTCGGCATGCCGCGCTCCTCGAACAGCACCACCTGGAGCTGCTTGGGAGAGCCGAGGTTGATCTCCTTGCCGATGACGCCGTAGGCGGCGTCGGCCGCGTCGCGGACGCGCACGGCGAAGCCCTCCTCGAGCTCGCCGAGCAGGTCGTAGTCGACGGCGATGCCCACCTGCTCGATGCGGGCGAGCACGTCGATGAGCGGCAGCTCGACGTCGGTGAGCAGGCCGGTGCCACCCCGGCCGGCGAGCTCGTCGTCGAGCGCCATCGCGAGATCGAGCACCGCGCTGGCGTGCAGCATCGCGGTGTCGCTCCCAGTGTCTTCGTCGAGACCGTCGAGGCTGAGCTGGCCGTCGTCGGTGGTGCCCTGCTTCAGCTCGCGCTTGAGGTAGCGCACGGTGAGGTCGGCGAGGTCGTAGGACCGCTGGTCGGGCCGCGCCAGATAGGCCGAGAGGGCCGTGTCGCGCTCCAGACCGGCCAGTGGCCACCCACGGGCTGCCAACGCCAGCAGGGGGCCCTTGGCGTCGTGCAGCACCTTGGGCTGGTGCGGGTCGCCGAGCCAGGAGACCAGCGCGGCGTCGTCCTCGGGCGTGATCGCCTCGGTCGACACATGGGCGGCAGTGCCCTCGGTGGTGGCGAACGCGAGCGCCTGCACGTCGCCCGTGCCGGAACCCCACGTCCCCTCGAGGTGTACGCCGACCCGCTCGCCCTTGCTCGCGTGCGCGGCGAGCCAGTCGCCGACCTGACCCGGCTCGAGACGGGTCATCTCCAGGGCGAACCCGGACTCGTCGATCTCCTCCGCCGACTCGAGGGTCTCGAAGAGCCGATCGCGCAGCACCCGGAACTCGAGCCCGTCGAAGAGGGTGTGCACCTCCTTGCGGTCCCAGGGCTGCATCGCGAGATCGGCCGGGGTCAGCTCGAGGTCGAGGTCGGTGACGAGCGCGTTGAGCCGGCGGTTGCGGATCACGTCGTCGAGGTGCTCGCGGAAGCTCTCGCCCGCCTTGCCCTTGATCTCCTCGGCCCGGTTGACCACGTTGTCGAGGCCGTCGTAGGTCGTGATCCACTTCGCGGCGGTCTTCGGCCCCACGCCGGGAACGCCGGGAAGGTTGTCCGAGCTCTCCCCCACGAGCGCGGCCAGCTCCGGGTAGCGGGCCGGCGGGAGGCCGTACTTCTCCTCGACCGCAGCCGGCGTCATCCGCTTCATCTCGGAGACGCCGCGCATCGGGTAGATGACGGTGGTGCGGTCGTTGACCAGCTGGAAGGAGTCGCGGTCGCCGGAGCAGATCAGGACCTCGAAGTCGTCGGCCATCGCCTGGGTGGCCAGCGTGCCGATGATGTCGTCGGCCTCGAAGCCGACCTTCTCGAGGAACGGCACCCGCAGCGCGTTCAGCACCTCCTTGATCAAGGAGACCTGGCCCTGGAACTCATCGGGCGACTTGGCCCGGTTGGCCTTGTACTCGGCGTACTCCTCCGCGCGGAAGGTCGCCCTGGAGACGTCGAACGCGACCGCGAGGTGCGTCGGCTGCTCGTCGCGCAGGACGTTGATCAGCATCGCGGTGAAGCCGTAGACGGCGTTCGTGTGCTGTCCGGTCGTGGTCGAGAAGTTCTCCACGGGCAGCGCGTAGAAGGCGCGGTAGGCCAACGAGTGACCGTCGAGCAGCAGGAGACGCGGGCGGGCGGGGGCAGGAGGTGACGCTGGCACGGATTCGACCCTAACGGGTCCTACCGACAACGCGCCCGTCGGTGCTCACGGTCCTGTACGGACGCGAACGGCTGCCTCAGGCAGTCTCCTGGCGGCGCCGCATGGTGCGCCGTTGGGCGAGCACCTCGACCAGGTGGCGGTTGCCGCCACCTGCACGGCCGCGCTCGGAGGCGAGCTTCTTGCGCAGGCCGGCGACGGTGGAGTGGCGCACGGTGCCGAGGGTGGTCAGGCCCAGGCGGGCGAAGAACCGGTTGGTCTCGCGGTTGGCGTCGGTGATCGCGGTGACCTGGTTGATGTCCTTCTCCTCGGCCCACATCAGCGCGACGTCCATCAGCGCATGGGCCAGGCCGTGCCGGCGGTGCTGCGGGTGGACGAGCAGGAACGAGGTGTGCACGGCGGACTCGACCGCGAGCGGCGAGAACGGGCCACGGGTCAGCTTCATCGCCGCGACGATGTCGCCCTCCGTCTCGGCGACCAGAAGACGCTGGTCGGGATCCGCGGCCAGGTTGGCCAGTGACCGCTCGGCGTCCTCCTCGGCCCTGAGGCCTGTCACACCGTTGCGCGCAGTCGCGGCCCAGAGGGCCAGCAGCTCGGCCGCGTCCTCGGGGGCGGCGTCACGGATCTGAGGGGCCTGGCGTGCCATGGATTCCCCTTGTCTGCCCGTGGACCTCACTATGGAACGACGGTGAGAGACTAACCGCCGCGATGGATGAAGAGTAAAGGAGATCTGGTGCTCCCCGGAATCGGTACGGGCGTGAACGCCGTCACGGTGTTGGCCGGCACCACGATCGGCGTCCTGGTCGGACACCGACTCCCGGAACGAACTCGCAAGGTCGTCACCGACGGGCTGGGCCTGGTGACCCTGCTGATCGCAGGGACATCCGCCGCGCACGTGACCGATTCCGCGCTCAGTGACGCGGTGGGCTCCTCGGCACCGATGCTGATCGTCCTGGGCGCCGTGCTGATCGGCGGGATCACCGGTTCACTGCTTCGGATCGAGGACCGACTCGAGGATTTTGGTGGACTACTCCAGCGGGCCGCCGTACGCCGGTTCGGGGCCGGGGGCGGCAGCGAGGCACGGGAACGCTTCATCCAGGGATTCGTGATCAGCTCGCTGGTCTTCTGCGTCGGTCCGCTGACGATCCTGGGCTCGATCAACGAGGGTCTGGGCAACGGCGCGGACCAGCTGCTCCTCAAGTCGGCGCTCGACGGCTTCGCGGCGATCGCGTTCGCTGCCTCGTTCGGCTGGGGGGTCGGTGCCAGCGTCATCGCCCTCGTGGTGATCCAGGGTGGGCTGACCCTGCTGGGGGTCGGGCTGGGCAGCTTCGTGCCCGATGCCCACCTCAGCGCCGTCACGGCCACTGGCGGCCTGCTGCTGGTGGGCGTCGCGTTCCGGCTGCTCGACCTCAAGCAGGTGAAGGTCGCCGACCTGTTGCCGGCATTGCTGGTCGCTCCGCTGCTGACGGAGCTGGTCGTCCAGCTGAGGTGAGCGCGCACGTGTCGTAGTCGAATCGTTGTCTCCGAGTAACGTGCACCGCCATGAGGGCATCTAGTCTGTCGAGTCACAAGGTTCTTTCGTGACGCGTTCGACAGTTCCGTGCCGCTATAGTCCTGCGTCACACACCCGCCGTGCAGCAGGCGACAGGAGTTCCATGCAGGTCCGCCCATCCCGCATAGCCGCCATGGTGGTCATGCTCAGCGCAGTCGTCGTGGCAGTGCTGGCAATCGTCTCGCCCGCGAGCGCGACCAGCGCATCGACCGCCACCTCCACCGCGACAGCCGCCGCACAGACGTGCCAGCGACCCCCGCCGAGGGACGACGACACCATCCACTTCCAGGGCTGTCTGCTCGACCAGCGCAAGAAGCCGGCCAAGGCTGTTCCCGACGTGACCATCAACGTCGAGCAGTCGGGCAAGGTCGTCGGCACTGGGGAGAGCAACGAGTCCGGCGTCTTCGACATCGCGCTTCCGGGGACGTCGATCGACAACCTCGGCAAGACGTTCACCGTCAAGATCGACAAGTCCACGCTTCCCGACGGCACCGCGCTCCGCAACCCGAAGCAGGTCGCGCTGAAGCGGACGCTGAACCTCGACTCCGACGTCTTCGTCAGCTTCCCGATCGGCAACGACAGCGGTGCCTCGACCAGCAAGGGCGTGCAGGCGCTGCAGCTCGCTGTGGGTGGCATCGTGTTCGCGCTGCTGCTCTCGATGGCAGCCCTCGGACTGTCGATGATCTTCGGCACCACGGGGCTGACCAACTTCGCCCACGGCGAGCTGATCACCTTCGGGGCGCTGGTCGCCTATGGAGTGGACTCGCTGCCCGGGACGATCTCGATCGGAGGCCTCAACGTCACCATCGCGGTGGCGGCGATCGTGGCGACGATCGCCTCCGCGGCCTTCGGCTGGTTCCAGGACTGGGGCCTGTGGCGGCCACTGCGCCGTCGCGGCACCGGCCTGGTGGCCGCGATGGTGGTGAGCATCGGGCTCTCGATCGCGCTGCGCAACATCTACCAATACTTCGCCGGAGCGAGCAACCACCAGTACTCCCAGTTCGCGAGCCCGAGCCCCTACCACTGGGGCCCGGTCCTGGTGACACCCAAGGACATCTTCGTCGCTCTCTTCGCCACGGCCGTGATGGCGTTCGTGGTCATTGCGCTGAAGCGCACCAAGCTCGGCAAGGCGACCCGGGCCGTCGCGGACAACACCGCCCTCGCTGCCGCCACCGGCATCAACGTCGACCGGGTCATCTCCGTGGTCTGGATCGTCGGTGCGATGCTCGCCGGTCTGTCCGGAGTGCTCTTGGGGATGACGCAGGGCTTCGACTACCAGCTGGGCTTCAAGCTCCTGCTGCTGGTCTTCGCGGCCACCGTCCTCGGCGGTCTGGGCACCGCTGCCGGCGCGATCGTCGGGGCGATGGTGATCGGCATCTTCGTGGAGGTGTCCACCCTGTTCGTCCCCGCCGAGCTCAAGTTCGTCGGCGCTCTCGTCGTACTCATCGTCGTACTGCTGATCCGGCCACAGGGCCTGCTCGGCAAGGCCCAGCGGGTCGGTTAGGGGACAGGACATGGACTGGAACGCCATCTTCAGCCAGAGCCTGCAGCAGGGTCTGGGACCGGTTGCCGCGGTGTACTGCCTGGCCGCCATCGGCCTCAACGTCCACTTCGGCTACACGGGACTGCTCAACTTCGGGCAGGCGGGCTTCATGGCGGTCGGCGGGTACGCCGTCGCCTCGTTCGTCGCGACCTGGGGGCTGCCGTTCTGGCTCGGCTGCATCGTCGGCCTCCTGGCAGCGGGCGTGCTCGCCCTGATCCTCGGTGTGCCGACCCTGAGACTGCGCGCCGACTATCTCGCGATCGTCACGATCGCAGCGGCCGAGATCATCCGGCAGACGATCGGCTCGGTGACGCTGCTCGAGTACTTCGGCGGCCAGGACGGCCTGCAGGGGTTCAACAAGAGCTTCGCGAGCCTGAACCCGTTCTCCTCGCGCATCGGCATCCCCGGCGTCGTGTCCTGGCGGCCCTATGACTTCTGGACGCTCCTGGTCTGCTGGATCATGGTCGCGATCTGCTGTCTGATCGTCTTCCTGCTGATGCGGAGCCCGTGGGGTCGTGTGCTCAAGGGCATCCGCGAGGACGAGGACGCCGTCCGGAGCCTGGGCAAGAACGTCTACGCCTACAAGATGCAGTCGCTGATGATCGGTGGCCTCATCGGTGGGCTCGCGGGCATCATGTCGGCGCTGCAGCACTCGGCGATCAACCCGTCCTTCTTCGCCACCGACACGACGTTCTTCGCCTACACCGTGCTGCTCGTGGGTGGTGCGGCACGGGTGCTCGGCCCGGTCGCCGGAACGATCATCTTCTGGTTCCTGCTCAGCTTCCTCGACCTGTTCTTCGGGGCCGCCACCAGAGGCGTCGACCCGCTCATCCCCGACGCGATCATGAACAGCAACCAGGCCAGCCTGATGCGCTTCATCTTCATGGGACTGGCCCTGATGCTCCTGATGGTCTTCCGGCCGCAGGGCATCTTCGGAGACAAGAGGGAGCTGGCTCTCGATGCCCGCTGAGATGAACGAGCTGGAAGTCGAACAGGTCATCCCGGTCGACGTCTCGGGCAACCGCGCGGCGCTGGCCGACGTGGCTCGAGAACCCGGTGCTGCGAAGCCGGACGCGATCGTGGTGGCGGACAACATCCGCCGCACGTTCGGTGGCCTGACCGCCGTCGACGTCAAGCACCTCGAGATCCAGCGAGGCGTGATCACCGCCCTGATCGGACCCAACGGAGCCGGCAAGACCACGTTCTTCAACCTGCTCACCGGGTTCGACCGTCCCGACGACGGCGAGTGGAGCTTCAACGGCCAGTCCCTCAACGGCATCCCTGCCTACCGGGTGGCCCGTCGTGGCATGGTGCGCACCTTCCAGCTCACCAAGGTCCTCTCCCGGCTCACCGTGCTCGAGAACATGCGCACGGGTGCCACCGGCCAGAAGGGTGAGACGCTGCTGCGCGCCATGCTGGCCCCACTGTGGCGGGACCAGGAACGACAGAACACCAAGAAGGCGGACGCCCTCCTGCAGCGCTTCCTGCTCGACGCCAAGCGCGAGGACTTCGCCGGCTCGCTCTCCGGAGGGCAGCGCAAGCTCCTCGAGATGGCGCGGGCCCTGATGGCCGAGCCCGAGATGGTCATGCTCGACGAGCCGATGGCCGGCGTGAACCCCGCCCTGAAGCAGTCCCTGCTCGGCCACGTGAAGTCGCTGCGGGACGAGGGACGGACCGTGCTCTTCGTGGAGCACGACATGGACATGGTCCGCGACATCTCCGACTGGGTCATCGTGATGGCCCAGGGCCAGATCATCGCCGAAGGTCCCCCGGACTCCGTGATGGGTGACCAGCGCGTGATCGACGCCTACCTGGGCTCCCACCACGACCAGGACCTGAGCGTCGAGATGGAGGAGAAGATCCTCGCCGAGGCCATGGCCGAGATCGAGGAGGATCGGGAGGCGGAGTCAACGCCGCCCCCAACTGAGGGAGAGCATCGTGCCTGAGCCAGAGAAGGACCTCACCAGCGAGTCCGCGGTGCAGAACGACCGCAGTGCGCACGTCTCCGCGGCGGAGGGCGCCGTGCTGCGAGCCGACGAGCTGATCGCCGGCTACATCCCCGGGGTGAACATCCTCAACGGGTCCGACCTGTACTGCCAGGAGAACGAGCTCGTCGGCATCATCGGCCCCAACGGCGCCGGCAAGTCGACCCTGCTCAAGGCCCTGTTCGGACTGGTCAAGATCAACACCGGCACCGTCATCCTCAAGGGTGAGGACATCACCAACCAGCGTGCCGATCACCTGGTCACCAAGGGTGTCGGCTTCGTGCCGCAGACCAACAACGTCTTCCCGTCGCTGACCATCCAGGAGAACCTCGAGATGGGGGTCTACCAGCGACCGAAGTCGTTCAAGAAGCGGTTCGAGTTCGTCGGCGAGCTGTTCCCCGCCCTGCTCGACCGGCGTGCCCAGCGCGCGGGGTCGCTGTCAGGCGGTGAACGGCAGATGGTCGCCATGGGCCGGGCGTTGATGATGGAGCCGTCCGTGCTCCTGCTCGACGAGCCGTCTGCCGGACTCTCGCCGGTGATGCAGGACGAGGTCTTCGTACAGACCAGACGGATCAACCGGGCCGGGGTCTCCGTGGTCATGGTGGAGCAGAACGCCAGCCGCTGCCTGCAGATCTGCGACCGCGCGTACGTTCTCGACCAGGGCCGGAACGCCTACACCGGCACCGGCGCGGACCTCGCCAAGGACCCGAAGGTGATCGAGCTCTACCTCGGCACCCTGGCCGGCAGCAACAACTGAGCAACCTCGCCCCGCGTCAATCGCGGGACGAGCAAGCGAAAGGGGCCCGACGTCGCCGTCGGGCCCCTTCCTTGTGCTGCGTCGATCAGATGACGCCAGCGGTGTACTTGATGCTCTTGTAGGTGTTGTCCTGGCCGTACTGGTAGATGCCGATGGTCGCCTTGGTCGGGCTACCGGTCTTGCCCAGCTCGATCGGGCCGGAGACACCGTTGTAGTCGATGTCCTCGCCCTTCTTGGCCAGGTCCGCGCACTCCTTGAAGGCCGTGCACGCGGTGCCGCCCTCGGAGTCCTTGATGATCCAAGGGGCGAAGGTCGACGGGTCGTCGGACTTGGCGGAGATGGCCGCCAGCGCGGTGAGCACCGTCGCGTCGTACGACTCGGGACCGTAGGTGAAGTCCTTCAGGCTCGGGTCGGTCTTCAGCAGTCGCGCCCGGAAGTCCGAGGTGAGCTCGGCGCCCGGGAGGGTGGCCTTGACGCCCTTGAGCGTCCCCGGCTTGAAGTCCTTCGAGTAGTCGGCGGTGTTGCCGTCCACGAAGTAGGTCTGCAGGTCCTGCGGGCCGACACCCTTCGAGATGAGCGAAGGAATGATCTTCTTCGTCTCGTCGAAGGCGACCAGCACGATCGCGTCCGGCTTGGACGCAGCGACCTTGTTGACCTCTGCGGTGTAGTTCGTCGCGTCGGCCGAGTAGAGCTGCTTGGTGACGACGTTGCCGCCGCCTGCCTTGATGCCCTTCTCGATCTGACCGGCGAGGAGCTCGCCGTAGGAGTCCTGGCGAGCCAGGATCGCGATGTTGTTCTTGCCGTCACCGAGCACGGTGTTGGCCATCACGGCGCCCTGGAGGACGTCCGACGGAGCGGTACGGAAGTACAGGTTCTTCGGGTCCGTCTTGGCGTCGTCGAGGGCCGGCGAGGTGTTCGCGGGCGAGAACTGGACGACACCGGCACCGGTGATCTTGTCGATGACGCTCAGCGACACCGAGGAGGATGCGGCACCCACGACGACGTCAGCGTTGGCGTCGAGGAGCTTGTCGGTCTGGGCACCCGCGATGTCGGGCGTGCCGTCGCCGGAGTCGGCCTTGACCTGGACGACGTCCTTGTCCAGCACGCCTCCGGCCGCGTTGATGTCGTCGACGGCGGTCTGCACGCCAGCGAACTCCGGCGGGCCGAGGAACGCGAGGTCACCCGTCTGGGGCAGCAGCGTGCCGATGGTCAGGGTGCCGTCACCCTTCTTCGCGGGGGCGCTGCTGGAGCCGCCGTCATCCTTCGAGTCGTCGGACTTGGACTCGCTGCCACAGGCGGCGAGTACCAGAGTTGTGGCAGCGATTGCTGCTGCCGCGCGCCAGGCGCGTGTGGGGCGAATCATTGATCCTCCGTGAGGGACAGTCGGTGCAAGGGCCAAGAGTGGCCGCTGCATGGATGGGCTGAAGGTACTGCCAAAACAGCGGCAGATGAGAACCCAGAGGTCACCGGCCCTGCGTCGTTGTGATTTCGTGACCTCTCAGGCGGGATGGACTAGTCGCCCGACGGGGGCTCGGCGCCGCCTGTGAGCCGCGGACCATGCAGTACGACGCCCTCGGCGACCTCGCGCATCGACAGCCGCAGGTCCATCGCCGTCTTCTGGATCCAGCGGAACGACTCCGGCTCGCTGAGGGACATCTGCTGCTGCAGGATCCCCTTCGCCCGGTCCAGCGCCTTGCGCGTCGCGAGCTGTTCGGCCAACCCCTCCACCTCGGCCTCGAGCTGGCGCAATTCGGCGAAACGCGACACGGCCATCTCGATCGCGGGCAGGAGGTCGACCTTGGTGAAGGGTTTCACCAGATAGGCCATCGCACCCGCGTCCCGCGCCCGCTCGACGAGGTCGCGCTGGCTGAACGCCGTCAGCATGACGACCGGCGCGATGCGCTGGGCAGCCACCCGCTCCGCGGCGGCGAGACCGTCCAGGATCGGCATCTTGATGTCGAGGATCACCAGGTCGGGTCGCAGCTCCTCGGTGAGTGTCGACCGCCTTCTCCCCGTCCTCGGCCTGCCCGACGACGTCGTACCCCTCTTCCTCGAGCATCTCCGCGAGGTCGAGGCGGATCAGCGCCTCGTCCTCGGCGATCACGACGCGGGGTGCACGGCTGGGGGTGGTCACGGAGAGGAGGCTATCGAGGATCCGGGGCGAAGCGGGATCGGGTACGGTTTGCTCCGCCAGCCGGGTTGGCGGAACGGTATACGCGATGGTCTCAAACACCATTGCCCGAAAGGGCTTGTGGGTTCGAATCCCACACTCGGCACACCCACGCGACTTGTCGGTGGCATCGCGAGATCGTGTGTCCATGCCGCACATCCGACCGCAGGCGACCGTCGACAGCGCCCTGGCCGCGTCCGACGCAGGAATGCCAGATGCGCAGAACGCAGCGCTGCACGGCGTGGCCGTCAAGACGATCCGCCGGTGGCGGCGGCTGTATCAGCGCCAGGGCGTGGCCAGGGGTCAACAGCACCCCAGGCTGTGTGTCCCCGTTGCGACAACGGCTCGCTGACCACGCCGCGTACGCCGAGCTGCTGGGCTGGTACCTCGGCGACGGCTACCTCTCGACGGCCAGGCGCGAGGTCTTCAACCTGCACATCTACAACGACCTCGACCTATCCAGTCCTGAACCTCCACATTGCCGACCTGATGCAGTCTGGTGAAGCCAGGTCGTCGCCCGCACACGCGAGAAAGGCCCGGCTGCCGTGGTGATCACGGTCGCGCTGGAAGCACTGGCCCTGTCTGTTTCCCCAGCACGGCCAGGGCGCAAGCACGAGCGCCGAATCGTGCTGAGCCACTGGCAGCAGGAGATCGTGGCCGCACACCCCTGGCGACTTCCTGCGCGGGCCTGTTCCACTCCGACGGCTGCCGGTGTGCAACTGGGCTACGCGGCGCGTGGCGGGCCAGATGAAGCGCTACGACTATCCGCGGTGGCAGTTCGTGAACGACTCCGAGGACATCATCGCCCTGTGCGCCACGCAGCCTTGACCACGTCGGGCGTGCCATGGCGACACCCACGACCCAGACTTGTGGCCGTCTCGACGCGCGCGGGTGTCCGACTGCTCGACGAGCACATCGGGCTGAAGCAGTGAGGGGCGGCGTACGCCGACTGATCAGCTGAGACTGCGGTAGGCCGGCGTGACCTCGTTGATCGCGTCGCCCATCTGGTGGATCCGCAGTGCGTTCGTCGATCCCGGTATCCCGGGTGGGCTGCCGGCGATGATCACCACGAGGTCGCCCTCCTTGACCCGGCCGATCTTGAGCAGCTGCTCGTCGACCTGACGGACCATCTGGTCGGTGTGCTCGACCTTGGCCGTCAGGAACGTCTCGACGCCCCAGCTCAGCGCCAGCTGGGAGCGCACCACGGACTCGGGGGTGAAGGCGAGGACCGGGATCTTGCCGCGGTAGCGCGCCATCCGGCGGGCCGAGTCGCCGCTCTGGGTGAAGGCGACGAGGTACTTCGCGCCGATCCGCTCGGCGACCTCGGCGGCAGCCTTCGCGATGACACCACCGCGGGTGCGGGGCTGCCAGTCGATCGCGGCCATGCTGTGCAGCTCGTGGTCCTCGGTGGAGCTGATGATGCGTGCCATCGTGCGGACGGTCTCGATGGGGTACTCCCCCACGCTGGTCTCACCGGAGAGCATCACGGCGTCGGCGCCGTCGAGGACGGCGTTGGCGACGTCCGAGGCCTCGGCCCGGGTGGGCGAGGGACTGCTGATCATCGACTCGAGCATCTGGGTCGCCACGATCACCGGCTTGGCGTTGCGGCGCGCCTTCTCGACCACGCGCTTCTGCAGGAACGGCACGTCCTCGAGCGGACACTCCACGCCCAGGTCACCGCGCGCGACCATGAAGCCGTCGAACGCCTTCACGATCTCGTCGAGGTTGTCGATGGCCTGCGGCTTCTCGATCTTCGCGATCACCGGGAGCAGCACGCCCTCCTCGCGCATCACCTTGCGGACGTCCTCGACGTCTGCGGCCGAGCGCACGAACGACAGCGCGATGAAGTCGACGGTCAGGTGCAGTCCCCAGCGCAGGTCCTCGATGTCCTTCTCGGACATCGCCGGGACGCTGACGGGTACGCCGGGAAGGTTGATCCCCTTGTGGTCGCTGATCCGTCCACCTGTCACGACCTGGGTGTGCACGTCGGTGCCGTCGACCTCGGTCACCCGCAGGCGGACCTTGCCGTCGTCGATGAGGATCTGGTCGCCGGCCGACACGTCGCCGGGCAGCCCCTGGTAGGTCGTGGAGGCGATCTCGTTGTCGCCGTCGAGCTCACGGGTGGTGATCGTGAAGCGCTGACCGGTCGTGATCCGGGTCGAGCCCTCCTTGATCATCCCGAGCCGGATCTTGGGCCCCTGCAGGTCGACGAAGACACCGACGCCGTGCCCGGTCTCGTCGGATGCCTGCCGCACCCGGCGGTAGATCTCCTCGTGCTCGGCGTACGTCCCGTGGCTCAGGTTCAGCCGGGCGACGTCCATGCCGGCATCCACCAGCTCCCGGATGCGCTCCATCGACGAGGTGGCCGGACCAAGGGTGCACACGATCTTTGCTCTTCGCACGATATGACCCTAGCCGGATTTACTTGAACGTTCCAAAAGATCTGCAGGTTTCCCCGGCCGGCCGGGGAAACCGACAACCCTCAGGCCGTCAGCGGGCGCTCGGTCGGGGGGATCGGGGCGGGGAGGGTGGTGCTGCCGGTGAGCCAGGCGTCGACGGCGGCTGCCGCGGCACGGCCTTCGGCGATCGCCCAGACGATCAGCGACTGGCCCCGACCGACGTCACCGGCGACGAAGACGCCGTCGACCGAGGACGAGTAGCCGTTGTCGCGGGCCACGTTGCCGCGGTCGTCGAGCTCCACGCCGAGCTGCTCGATCAGACCCTCGCGCTCGGGCCCGGTGAAGCCCATGGCGAAGAGCACCAGCTCGGCCGGGATCTCCTGCTCGGTGCCCTCGATCTCCTGGAACTTGCCGTCCTTGAACTCGACGTCGACCAGCCGCAGCGCACGCACGTTGCCGTGCTCGTCGCCGAGGAACTCCTTGGTGGAGACCGCGTAGACCCGGTCGCCACCCTCCTCGTGCGCGGAGGAGACCTTGTAGGTCATCGGGTACGTCGGCCACGGCTGGTGGGGCGGGCGGTCCGTGCCCGGCTCGTTCATGATCTCGAGCTGCGTGATCGACGCGGCGTCCTGCCGGATCGCCGTTCCGAGGCAGTCGGCACCGGTGTCGCCACCGCCGATGATCACGACGTTCTTGCCGTCGGCCCGGATCTGGTCCGATCCGTCCGCTGTGGCGGGTTCGCCGAGCGAGGCCCGGTTGGACTGCGGGAGGTACTCCATGGCCTGGTGGATGCCACCGAGCTCGCGGCCCGGGGCGGGGAGGTCGCGCGCGGCGGTGGCGCCCATCGCCAGTACGACGGCGTCGTACCGGTCGCGCAGGCCCTCGCCGGTCAGGGTCTCGCCGACGTCGACGCCGGCACGGAAGACGGTGCCTTCACGACGCATCTGGTCCAGGCGCCGGTCGAGGACCTTCTTCTCCATCTTGAACTCGGGGATGCCGTAGCGCAGCAGCCCGCCGATCTTGTCGGCACGCTCGTAGACCGCGACCGTGTGGCCGGCGCGGGTGAGCTGCTGGGCCGCCGCCAGGCCGGCCGGCCCGGAGCCGATCACGGCGATGGTCTTGCCGGAGAGCCACTCCGGGGGCTGCGGTCGCACCGCACCGGACTCCCAGGCGCGGTCGATGATCGAGACCTCGACGTTCTTGATGGTCACCGGCGGCTGGTTGATGCCGAGCACGCAGGCCGTCTCGCACGGGGCCGGGCAGAGTCGACCGGTGAACTCGGGGAAGTTGTTGGTCGCGTGCAGCCGCTCGATCGCCGCGTCCCAGTCGTCGCGCCAGACCAGGTCGTTCCACTCCGGGATGATGTTCCCGAGCGGACAGCCCTGGTGGCAGAACGGGATGCCGCAGTCCATGCAGCGCCCGGCTTGCGTCTTGATGATCGGCAACAGGGCACGGCCCGGTCCACCGGGGTAGACCTCGTTCCAGTCCCCCTTGCGCTCCTCGACGGGGCGGCGCGCGGCGAACTCGGCGGTGTTCTTCAAGAAGCCTTTCGGGTCAGCCATGGAGAACCTCCATCATCGCTTGGGCGATCTCGTTGTCATCGAGTCCGTCGGCCTCGGCCTTCGCCTTGGCCTCCATCACGATGCGGAAGTCACGCGGGATGACCTCGGTGAAGCGACCGAGCGCGGTGGGCCAGTCGGCCAGCAGCTCCTCGGCCACCGTTGACCCGGTCTCCTCGGCGTGCTGGCGCACCAGGTCCTGAAGCGTGTCGCGCTGGTCGCCCTCGACAGCGCCGAGCTCGACGAGCTCCTTGTTCACCCGGCCCTCGTCGAGGTCGAGCACGTAGGCGACGCCACCGCTCATCCCCGCGGCCAGGTTGCGTCCCGTCGGGCCGAGGATCACCACGACGCCGCCGGTCATGTACTCGCAGCCGTGGTCGCCCACGCCCTCGACGACCGCGGTCGCGCCCGAGTTGCGGACGCAGAAGCGCTCACCGGCCTGGCCGCGCAGGAAGATCTGGCCGGAGGTCGCGCCGTACCCGATCGTGTTGCCGGCGATGATCTGCTCGGAGGCGTCGAAGGTCGCCGCGCGGTCAGGGCGTACGACGAGACGGCCGCCGGAGAGGCCCTTGCCGACGTAGTCGTTGGCGTCGCCCTCGAGGCGCAGGGTGATCCCCTTGGGCACGAAGGCCCCGAACGACTGGCCGGCGGAACCGGTCAGCGTGATGTCGATGGTGCCCTCGGGCAGGCCCTCGGCGCGGTAGCGCTTGGTGAGCTCGTGGCCGAGGATCGTGCCGACCGTGCGGTTGACGTTGCGGATCTTCACCTGCGCGCGCACCGGCTCGCCGTTCTCCAGCGCCGCCTCGCACAGCTTGACGAGCTCCTGGTCGAGCGCCTTGTCGAGGCCGTGGTCCTGCGGCCGGGTGTTGCGGCGCGCACTGTCCTCGTGGAGCGCGGGCACGTGGAAGATCGGCGTGATGTCCAGGCCGGCGGCCTTCCAGTGGTTGACCGCCTCGGTCGAGTCGAGGACGTCGGCGTGACCGATCGCCTCGTCGAGCGTCCGGAAGCCGAGCTCGGCGAGGAGCTCGCGCACCTCCTGGGCGATGTACTCGAAGAAGGTGACGACGTACTCCGCCTTGCCTGCGTAGCGCTCGCGCAGCACCGGGTTCTGGGTCGCGACCCCGACGGGGCAGGTGTCGAGGTGGCACACCCGCATCAGGATGCAGCCGGAGACCACCAGTGGTGCCGTCGCGAAGCCGTACTCCTCGGCACCGAGGAGGGCTGCCACGACGACGTCGCGACCTGTCTTCAGCTGCCCGTCGGTCTGTACGACGATGCGGTCGCGCAGGCCGTTGAGCAGCAGCGTCTGCTGGGTCTCGGCCAGGCCGAGCTCCCACGGTCCGCCCGCGTGCTTGAGCGAGGTCAGCGGGGCTGCGCCGGTCCCGCCGTCGTGGCCGGAGATGAGTACGACGTCGGCGTGCGCCTTGGACACACCCGCGGCGACAGTGCCCACCCCGACCTCGGCGACGAGCTTGACGTGCACGCGCGCCTGCGGGTTGGAGTTCTTCAGGTCGTGGATCAGCTGGGCGAGATCCTCGATCGAGTAGATGTCGTGGTGCGGCGGCGGCGAGATCAGGCCCACGCCGGGAGTGCTGTAACGGGTCTTGGCCACCCACGGGTAGACCTTGTTGCCCGGCAGCTGGCCGCCCTCGCCGGGCTTGGCGCCCTGGGCCATCTTGATCTGGATGTCGTCGGAGTTGGTGAGGTATTCAGAGGTGACGCCGAAGCGACCGGAGGCGACCTGCTTGATCGAGGAGCGCCGCTCAGGGTCGTAGAGCCGGTCGGCGTCCTCGCCGCCCTCGCCGGTGTTGGACTTCCCGCCGAGGCGGTTCATCGCGATCGCGAGCGTCTGGTGGGCCTCGAGGGAGATCGAGCCGTAGGACATCGCACCGGTGGAGAACCGCTTGACGATCGCGGAGACCGGCTCGACCTCGTCGATGTCGATCGGCTCGCGACCAGTCGCGTCCGAGTCCTTGAACCGGAACAGTCCGCGCAGGGTCATCAGCCGCTCGGACTGGGTGTTCACGCGGGAGGTGTACTGCTTGAACACGTCGTACTTGCCGGCCCGGGTGGAGTGCTGCAGCCGGAAGACCGTCTCGGGATCGAAGAGGTGCAGCTCGCCCTCGCGACGCCACTGGTACTCGCCGCCGACCTCGAGCTCGCGGTGCGCGGGCGCGATGCCGCCGACGGGGTACGCCGTGCGGTGGCGCAGGGCGACCTCCTCGGCGATCACGTCGAGCCCGATGCCGCCGAGCTTGGACGTGGTGCCGGTGAAGTACTTGTCGACCAGCTCGGTGGAGAGCCCGAGCGCCTCGAAGATCTGGGCGCCGGTGTACGACGCGACCGTGGAGACACCCATCTTGGACATCACCTTGAGCACGCCCTTGCCCAGTGACTTCACCAGGTTGGCGACGGCCTTCTCGGGCTCGACCTTGACGTAGTAGCCGTCGCGGGCGAGGTCCTCGACCGTCTCCATCGCGAGGTAGGGGTTGACCGCGGCCGCGCCGTACCCGATCAGGGTGGCGACGTGGTGCACCTCGCGGACGTCACCGGCCTCCACGATCACGCCGACCTGGGTGCGGGTCTTCTCACGCACCAGGTGGTGGTGCACGGCGGCGGTCATCAGCAGCGAAGGGATCGGCGCCCGCGTCGCGTCGCTGTGGCGGTCGGAGAGCACGATCACGCGAGCGCCCTCGGCGATCGCGTTGCTGACCTCGATGCAGATCTCCTCGAGGCGCTCGGCCAGGGCCGCGCCGCCACCGGTGACGTCGTACAGCCCACGCGACACGTGGGTGATGAAGCCGGGCATGTCCCCGTCGTGGTTGATGTGCCGGATCTTGACCAGCTCGTCATTGGTGATCACCGGGAACGGCAGCACCACCTGGCGACACGACGCGGGCGTCGGGTCGAGCAGGTTGGCCTCCGGGCCGATGGTGCCGTTGAGGCTGGTGACCAGCTCCTCGCGGATGGCGTCCAGCGGCGGGTTGGTGACCTGTGCGAACAGCTGCGCGAAGTAGTCGAACAGCAGGCGCGGCCGATCGCTGAGCACGGCGATGGGCGTGTCTGTCCCCATCGAGCCGATCGGCTCCGCGGAGGTGTTCGCCATGGGGGTGAGCAGGACGCGCAGCTCCTCCTCGGAGTAGCCGAAGATCTGCTGGCGACGGGTCACCGAGGCGTGCGAATGGATGACGTGCTCACGGTCGGCGACGTCGGCGAGCTTGATCAGGCCGGCATGCAGCCACTCGTCGTAGGGGTGCTCCTTCGCCAGCTCGGTCTTGATCTCCTCGTCCTCGATGATCCGGTGCTCCTCGGTGTCGACGAGGAACATCCGGCCCGGCTGCAGGCGGCCCTTGCGGACCACCTTGGCGGGATCGATGTCGAGTACGCCGACCTCGCTGGCCAGCACGACCAGACCGTCGTCGGTGACCCAGTAGCGGGAGGGACGCAGGCCGTTGCGGTCGAGCACGGCTCCGACCTGGGTGCCGTCGGTGAAGACCACGCACGCGGGTCCGTCCCACGGCTCCATCAGCGCCGAGTGGAACTCGTAGAAGGCGCGCCGCTTGGCATCCATCTCGGTGTGGTTCTCCCACGCCTCGGGGATCATCATCAGCACCGAGTGGGGCAGGCTCCGGCCGCCGAGGTGGAGCAGCTCGAGAACCTCGTCGAAGGAGGCCGAGTCCGAGGCGCCCTGGGTGACGATCGGGAACAGCCGCTCGAGATCGCCCGGGATCAGGTCGGAGTCGAGGAGTGCCTCGCGCGCCCGCATCCAGTTGCGGTTGCCCATCACGGTGTTGATCTCGCCGTTGTGGGCGATGAACCGGAACGGGTGCGACAGCGGCCAGCTCGGGAACGTGTTGGTGGAGAAGCGCGAGTGCACGACCGCGATGGAGCTCTCGACGCGCTCGTCGACCAGGTCGGGGAACACGTGGTCCAGCTGGTCGGTGGTGAGCATGCCCTTGTAGGCGATCGTGCGGCTCGACAGCGAGGGGAAGTAGACGTCGGTCTCACGCTCGGAGCGCTTGCGCAGGCAGTAGGCGAGCCGCTCCAGGCCCATCCCGACGATGCGGCTGCCCTTCGCCGCGACGAACAGCTGGACGAAGGTGGGCATGCAGTCCAGGGCGGTCTTGCCGAGCGAGGAGGGGTCGGTCGGCACCTCGCGCCAGCCGAGGACGCTGAGGCCCTCCTCGGCGGCGATCTCCTCGATGCGCTTGCGGGTCTTCACGACCTGCTCGGCGTCGCCCGGGACGAAGGCCGTGCCGACGGCGTAGGAGTGGTTGGCAGGGAGCTCGAAGTCGACGACCTCACGGAAGAAGCGATCCGGAACCTGCATCAGGATCCCGGCGCCGTCACCGGAGTTGGCCTCGGCCCCTGCGGCGCCACGGTGCTCGAGGTTGCGCAGGGCGGTCAGCGCCATGCTGATGATGTCGTGGCTGGGGACGCCTGTGAGGGTGCCGACGAAGGCGACGCCACAGGCGTCGTGCTCGTGTGCGCCGTCGTAGAGCCCCTGAGGCGGCGGGAACGCCTGCATGTGCACTCTCCCGTCGTCAGTCAGCGCACTGCAAGTCGCGCCCTGTCAGGGTCACGCCGGTGAGTGCGTCGGTTGTGAGCATGCTGGTGCTGGGACGACATTGGCCCATGCGGAAAAGTCAGCCTACAGGAGAGATTCGGGCTGTCGTGAGTCCGTTCAGGAGACGAAATTCACCCGGCGTCGTGAGCGTCCTTCGAGTCATTGTCGTGTTCCTCCACCGACATGGATGACGCAGCTGGCTCGCCGTCCTTCACGCGGTACGGCGACGGCTCACGGGTGTCCGGAGGACGGTGCCGGCGCGTGGTCACGATGAAGTACGCCGCTGCCAGCACGAACAGCACGATCGAGGTCCACACGTTGAACCGGAGGCCGCCGACGTTCTGGAGCTCGACCGGGTCGATCCGCAGGTCCTCGATCCAGCCGCGGCCGAGGGTGTAGAGCATCACGTAGAGGGCGAAGACCCGGCCGTAGCCCAGCTTGAACCGCCGGTCGGCCCACAGCAGCACCGCGATCGCCGCGAGGTTCCACAGCCCCTCGTAGAGGAACGTGGGGTGGAAGGTGGCGAACTGCTCGTAGCCCGCGGGCCGGTGGGCGAGGTCGATCTCCAGCCCCCAGGGAAGCGTCGTCGGCTTCCCGAACAGCTCCTGGTTGAAGTAGTTGCCGAAGCGGCCGATCACCTGGGCGAGCAGCAGGCTCGGGGCCAGGGCGTCGGCCAGGGGGCGCACCAGGATGCCGTGGCGCCGGCAGTAGAACCAGGCACCGAGCAGGCCGCCCGCGACCGCCCCCCAGATGCCGAGGCCGCCGTGCCAGATCTCCAGGGCCCCGATGGGGTCCCCACCCTTGCCGAAGTAGAGGTCGTGGTCGGTCGCCACGTGCCACAGCCGCGCACCGACGAGGCCTGCGGGCACGGCCCAGATCGCGATGTCACCGATCTGGCCGTGCGTCCCGCCTCGGGCCACCCAGCGGCGCTCGCCGGTCCACACGGCGGCGATGACGCCCAGGATGATCGCGAAGGCGTAGGCGCGCAGGGGCAGCGGGCCGAGGTGCCAGACCCCCTCGGAGGGGCTCGGGATGGACAGGTTGATCAACAGGGGGGCCACGAGACTCATGCGTCCGCCTTCAGGATCTTCTTCAGGTCGGTGGCCATGTCCGAGGGCGAGGTGGCACCGGTCCACACCAGGTCACCCGCCGCCTGCCGGACCGACACCACGACGGTGGAGTGGTCGACCTCGTAGCCGCCGCTCGGGAGCTTCTGCCCCTTCTTGATGAAGACGTCCATCGGCTTGGCCAGCGCGTCGATCTGGTCCAGCGACCCGGTCAGGCCGATGAAGTCGGGGTTGAACCGGTCGAGATAGGTGCGTAGGGCAGCGGGGGTGTCGCGCGCCGGGTCGGTGGTGACGAAGGCGACCTGCACCTCGTCACGCTGGGACTCCGAGAGCTTCGCCACCGCAGAGGCGATCGTGCTCATCACGACCTGGCAGATGTCGGGGCAGTTGGTGTAGCCGAAGAAGACCAGCGTTCGCCGCGGCTGGGTGGCCAGGTCGAACGGCTTGCCCGACGTGTCGGTCAGCTTCACGTCCGGGACGACGTACGGCTTGTCCAGCGCGATGCCGTTGTAGCCGTCGTTGTCCGAGGTGGCGATCCCGCTGACCGGCGATCCGGTGTCGCCCGAGGAGCCGCACCCGGCGAGCACGACGGCCAGCAGGACGGCGACGAGCGCCCTAACCACGGCGTACCCCGTCGGCGAGGTCCTCCGTCAGGGCTGCCAGGGCCTTGAGGCCCGTGGCCCGGTCGGCGGGGTCCAGCAGGGCACGGACGAAGGCCGAGCCGACGATCACCGCGTCGGCATAGCCGGCCACCTCGGCGGCCTGGTCCCCGTTGGAGACACCGAGCCCCACCCCCACGGGCAGGTCGGTGACGGCGCGGGTGCGCTCCACCAGCGGTCCAGCGAGCTCGGAGGTCGTGGTGCGGGCGCCGGTCACGCCCATCACGGCCGTCGCGTAGACGAACCCGCGGCAGTTCTCGACGGTGTGGCTCAGCCGTGCGTCGGTCGACGAGGGCGCCACGAGGAAGACCTTGTCGAGCTGGTGCTCGTCCGCGGCAGCGATCCACTCAGCCCCCGAGTCGGGCGTGAGGTCCGGCGTGATCAGCCCCGCTCCCCCGGCGTTCGCCAGGTCGGCGGCGAAGCGCTCCACGCCGTAGCGGGCCACCGGGTTCCAGTAGGTCATCACCACGGTCGGGGTGCCTGTCGCGGCGACCGCCTCGACCGTCCGCAGCACGTCACTCGTCCGGAACCCGCCCTCGAGCGCCTGCTGTGCGGCCGCCTGGATCGTGGGCCCGTCCATCACCGGGTCGCTGTAGGGCAGGCCCACCTCGATGATGTCGCAGCCGGAGTCGACCATCACCTTCAGCGCGTCGATGGCGCCGGGGACGTCCGGGAAACCGGCGGGCAGGTAGCCCAGCAGGGCCGCCCGGCCCTCGGCGCGGGTCTTCTCGAACGCCGTGGCCGTGGTGGCTGTCACTTCGCGCCCTCGGCGATCTGTTCCTCGGTGGCGGGCTCGGGTGTTCCGTCGCTGCGCACCTGGCCCAGGCCGAACCACTCGATGGCCGTGCCCATGTCCTTGTCACCGCGTCCCGAGAGGTTGACCAGGATCGTGGAGCCGGGCCGCTCCTTCGCCAGCTCGAGCGCTCCGGCGATGGCGTGCGCCGACTCGATCGCCGGGATGATCCCCTCGGTGCGGGCGAGCAGCGCCATCGCGTCCATGGCCGCGGCGTCGGTGACCGGGCGGTACGTCGCCCGGCCGGAGTGCGCCAGGTGTGCGTGCTGCGGTCCGACGCCCGGGTAGTCGAGCCCGGCGGAGATGGAGTGGGACTCGACGGTCTGGCCGTCCTCGTCCTGGAGCACGTAGGTGCGCGCGCCGTGCAGTACGCCGACCTCGCCGGCCCAGATCGTGGCGGCGTGCCGCTCGGTCTCGACGCCGTCGCCCCCGGCCTCGAAGCCGAAGATGTCCACCGACTCGTCCTGCAGGAACGCCGTGAACAGGCCGATCGCGTTGGACCCGCCTCCGACGCAGGCGACGATGGAGTCGGGCAGCGCCCCGGTGAGCTCGAGGCACTGGGCCCTCGCCTCGTCGCCGATGCCGCGGCAGAAGTCGCGGACCATCGCCGGGAACGGGTGCGGGCCGGCGGCCGTGCCGAAGCAGTAGGCCGTGTGGTCGACGCTGGCCACCCAGTCGCGGATGGCCTCGTTGATGGCGTCCTTGAGCGTGCGCGAGCCCGAGGACACGGGGATCACCTCGGCGCCGAGGAGCTGCATCCGGGCGACGTTGAGGGCCTGTCGCTCGGTGTCGACCTCGCCCATGTAGACGGTGCACTCCAGCCCGAGGTACGCCGCGGCAGTGGCCGTGGCCACGCCGTGCTGGCCCGCGCCGGTCTCGGCGATCATCCGGGTCTTGCCCATGCGCTTGGTCAGCAGCGCCTGGCCGAGGACGTTGCGGATCTTGTGCGCGCCGGTGTGGTTGAGGTCCTCGCGCTTGAGCAGGATGCGCGCACCGGCTCGCTCGCTGAGCTTGGTGGCGTCGTAGAGCAGGCTCGGCACCCCGGCGTACTCCCGGAGCAGGCGTTGGAACTCGGCCGTGAACGTCTCGTCGCGCATGGCCTCCTCCCAGGCGGCCGTGAGCTCGTCGAGCGCGCTCATCAGCGCCTCGGGCATGAACTGGCCGCCGAAGTCCCCGAAGCGACCCTGCGCGTCCGGCCCGTTGTCGACCGCCACCGGCTCGCTCATCGCCGGACCTCCTGCGAAGCCGCCTGGACGGCCTTCATGGCGGCGACGGCACGCCGCGGATCCCCGTCCTTCACCAGCGCCTCACCGACGAGCACCACGTCGGCTCCCTCGCCGGCATAGCGGGCCGCGTCCTCGGGCCCACCCACGCCCGACTCCGCCACCTTCACCACGCTCCCGGGCAGCAGCCGGACGAGTCGTCCGAAGGTGCTGGTGTCGACGTCGAGGGTCTTCAGGTTGCGGGCGTTGACCCCGACCAGGTCGGCTCCGACCGAGAGGGCGCGTTCGACCTCGTCCTCGTCGTGCACCTCGGTGAGCACCGTCAGTCCGAGCGACCGGGCCTGCTGGTGCAGCTCGTCGAGCAGGGAACCGTCCAGCGCCGCGACGATCAGCAGCACCAGGTCGGCACCCGCAGCGCGGGCCTCGTGGAGCTGGTAGTCGGTCACCACGAAGTCCTTGCGCAGCAGCGGGGTCGCCACTGCTGCCCGGACCGCACGCAGGTCGTCGAGGCTGCCGCCGAAGCGACGCTGCTCGGTCAGCACCGAGATCGCGTCCGCCCCGCCTGCCGCGTAGGCAGCCGCGAGTGCGGCCGGGTCGGGGATGTCGGCCAGCTCGCCCTTGCTCGGGGACTTGCGCTTGACCTCGGCGATCACCGAGAGCCCTGGGCCGCGGAAGGCCGGCATCGGGTCGTACGGCGGGGGAAGCAGCTTCCCCGCCAGGATGAGGTCGCCCTCGCTGGTCGCCGTCTGGCGCGCCGCGAGGTCCTCGCGCACGCCGGCGACGATGTCGTCGAGCACGGACATGCGGGGGCCTCCGGAGCGGTTGGTTCTTGGATTCGTCACGGTCGTCTGGTGCGTCCCAAGGCTCTCACACGGCAGCGAATGGATAGGTTCGTGGCCATCGGATGGCGCATGCGCCTGGTCGAACCTGAGAAGGGCACCCCATGAGCAACGACTACCCCCCTCCCGGACCGGAGCAGGACCCCGCCGGTGAGGCCAACCAGCCACCGCCGCCTCCGCCTCCCCCACCTTCGGAACCGCAGTGGAACCCGCAGTCGGCCGGGACGCCCCCGCCGAGCTACGGCGAGTCCCAGCCTCCTGGATACGGCCAGCCGGGATACGGGGAGCAGCAGCCCTACGGCCAGCAGCCGGGACAGCCCCCCGGCTATCCGCCGCCGCCCCCGGGTGCCCCGGGCGGATACGGCCAGGGCGGCTACGGGCTGCCGCAGAAGACCTCGCCCCTGGCGATCGTCTCGCTGGTGCTCGGCATCGTCGGCATCTGCTGCGGCCAGCTGTTCGTGCTCAGCATCGGCGCCATCGTGACCGGCTACATCGGGCGCAACCAGATCAACCAGTCCGGTGGTCAGCTCAAGGGCGGCGGCATGGCGCTCGCGGGCCTGATCCTCGGGGCCATCGGCATCGTCGTCGGCATCGGCTACTGGATCCTGCTGGCCACCGGTGCGATCAACGGCGAGTTCAACTTCGAGACCAGCTGAGGCCACTGGGGGCGAGGCTAGGGCGCCAGCCAGCTGCCGAACGAGAGGTTGCGGACCACCCCGAACACGATCGTCACCACGACGAACACGGCGATCCACGGGACGGGGCGCCGGCGCGGCGCTGCCTGGTCCGGGACGTCGCCGCCGACCCAGGCGCGACGGGTCCAGCGTGCCCACCAGAGCACCAGCACCGGCACCATCAGCACGAACACGAGGTTGCTGCTCGCGGCGCCGGCGAGGTCGCCGTTGGTGAGGTCGTTGACCGCACGCAGGCCGCCACAGCCGGGGCAGTAGGCACCGGTGAGCGCGAACCACGGGCACACGCCCCAGCTGCCCTCGCTGTGCGGGTCGCGGAAGTGCAGCGCGACGGTGAGCCCGCCGACGATCCCGGCCGTGACCAACGGACCGCGGAGCCGCTCCCAGCGTGAGGGGGACCTGACCGGGAGGGCCGGGTCCGGGAACGGACCGGCCGCGGCGACCGGCTGCGGATGGGTGGCGGGCAGGTCAATCGGCTCAGTCATGTGCTCGGTCATGGCCTCAGTGCCTGCTGGTGCCGTAGCCCATCTTCGTGAGCACGCCGAGGAAGATCAGCGCGATCGGAGCCAGGGCCACTCCGACCCAGAACATCGGCCAGCTCATCACCATCAGGCCGATGCCGGCCACCACGAACCCGGCGAGGGCCACGACGACCGCCGTCCAGGCTGCGGGGGTGTTGCCGTGGTCGTTGGACATGGAGCTCCTCGTGATGGGTCAGGGGTCGCTGTACGTCGGCGACATTCTAGTGGGGTGCCTGCTCGGCGTGCGGCAGCCGGCTACCCACGGGTGGTGTCGGTGGGGTCGCGCCCCTCGTCGAGCGCGTGCCACAGGTCGCGGTCGGGGTCGGCACTGGCCTCCTGGGCAGGCGCGGCAGGTGCGCCGGGGGCGTCGTACCGGCTGCCCATCTCGGGCCACCGCCCCACCAGGCGTACGGCGAGCACGGCAGGGACCAGCGCGACCACGGAGCACACCGCAGCCGTCCAGAACCACCCGTTGAGTCCGGGGTCCGAGGAGCCGCGTCCCATCGCCTCGTCGAAGGAGTCGCGCGCGGTGTCGGGCAGGGTCACGTAGGCGACCACCACGCAGGCAACCATGGCCAGGGCCGCGAGCACGGTCAGCACCGCGAAGGCGCGCCGCACCCGACCACGGGTCACCAGCAGGACACCCCAGCAGGCGAGGAGCACCAGGCTGAGCGCCGAGGCCAGCGGGAAGCGGGTGCCGGCGTCGAGCGTGGTCATCGTGGCATCGGTGCTTCCCGACGTGGGTGCTGCGCCGACCCACGGCTTCGCGCTGGCCACCGCTGCCAGCGCCGCCGACGCCAGCCCGAGGAGTACGACGGGGCCGAAAGAACGGCGTCCGGGTGCCGGATCAGCCATCGGGCCGCGCCGCGAGGAGGACGTCACGGTCGAAGCAGGTGTCGGCGCCGGTGTGGCACGCCGGACCCGTCTGGTCGACCTTGAGCAGGACCGTGTCCCCGTCGCAGTCGAGGTGCACCTCGACCACCCGCTGGGTGTTGCCGGAGGTCTCGCCCTTCACCCAGTACTCGCCGCGCGACCGGCTCCAGTAGGTGCCACGGCCGGTGGTGAGCGTGCGGTGCAGCGCCTCGTCGTCCATCCAGCCGAGCATCAGCACCTCGCCGGTGTCGTACTGCTGCACCACGGCCGGCACCAGCCCGTCGGCGTTGCGCTTGAGCCGTTCGGCGATCCGGGAGTCGAGGGTCGGCTGGTCGGTCACCCGCCAAGTATCCCCGACTCCCGGACCGGGCGAGCTCAGAGGTCGAGCGGGCGCAGCACGCGGTTGATGCCGTGGCCGATCTGCAGGTTGCCCTTGTTGATGTTCTTGGCGCTCTTGCGGATGAGTGCGTTGCGGTCGTTGAAGTCCTTGTCCTGCAGCGCGATCCGTCCGTGCTTGCGCACGTTCACCCGCACCGTCGCCCCCGTGGCCGTCTTCAGGGCCGCGCCGTCGGACTTCCGCGCCTGGGCGTAGGTGATCGTCACCCCGGGCACGACGTGGTAGAGCAGGACGGCCTCGATCGTGTCCACGCCGGCCGCGGCAGCAAGCCGGCGGAACGTGGCACGCTCGGTGCGTGGCCGCTTCCCGGTGAGGTCGTGCACCAGACGCCGGAACGCACGGTCGGTGGGCAGGAAGGCGGTCAGGGCCTGGGACCCGTCGGCGAGCACCTTCACCGGGCTGTCGGGCTTGGCGGCCAGCACCGTGCCGACGGCCTTGTCCAGCACGTCGAAGTCATTCCAGTTCCGGTCGAACCGGTGACCGTCCGCGGCGAGCACCGCGGCCAGGCTCCGGTGGTGCCTGGGCGCGGCTGTGGCCGCGGTGGTGGGTACGGCGGCCAGTGAGGCGCCGAGCACTGCGGTGGTGAGTGACGCGATGATCTGCTTCTTCATCAGGTGTTCCTTTCGGGTGGGTGTGTCTTCCTGTCGGCTGTGCTGTCCCGGTGTGACGTGGGGGTGGGTCATGAGGGGGCGACGTACGACGCGCGCAGGACCGAGGTCACCGAGTGCCCGGGATGGCCGTCGTCGGCCTCGAGGCTGATGTCGATCGCCGAGTAGGCGTCCACCAGCGACTCCGGGATGTCGAAGCGGGCCGGACGCCCCGGGGTCACCTGGCCGAGCGGGAGCATCTTGTTCGTCTTCGGGTCGAGCAGCCAGACGTAGTAGAACTCCCCCCGAGCGGCTCGAGGGAGCTCGCGGGTGTCCACCCGCATCCGGGTCACCAGCTGCTTGTCCGTGGTCATGGAGACCCGTCCGCCCATCGCGGCCGGCCTGGTCCCGACGGCCGGGTCGACCGGCTCGAGCGAGGTCGTGGTCTGCGCAGTGACCTCCGGACGCCCACGAACCGGGCCTTTGTCCCGGTCGGCGGTCAGCGCTGCCACGCCCACGCCGCCACCGACGAGGACCACTGCGGCCGCGATCGCGACCGGGCGCCGCCAGCGGGTCCGTCGTAGCTCGCGCCGGAGACGGGTCGGAAGCACCGTGTCCTCCGCACGCCCGCGGCCGGCCTCTTCCCCGACCGCCGCCCGTGCCGGCGCCATCGCGTGGCGGGCGCCAGCGAGCAGCCCGTGCCCCAGGGAGACCTCCAGCAGCTCACCGTGGCAGTCGGTGCAGGTGCGGGCGTGGGCGGCCGCCTCGAGGGCTGCCGTGTTGCTCAGCTCGCCTCGCAGCAGTGCTGCCAGGTCGGGGTGGACGGTACTCATGGTCGGCTCCTGTGGGTCTGGTCGTGCTCGCAGGCCATCAGCCGGGCCAGGTGGCGGGTGCCGCGCGACGCTCGCGCCTTGACGGTGCCCAACGGGATCCCGAGACGCTCGGCGACCTCGACCTGGGTCAGCTCGCCGAAGTAGGCCAGCTCGATCACCACTCGCTCGTGCTCGGGCAGCCGGCGCACGGCCTCGTGGACCTCCGCGGCGTCGGCGTAGCGATCGGCGGTCTCGCGCCCGTCGTCGCCGGTGAGGTGGCGCACGTCCTCGACGTCGACCACGTCGTGGCGCCGGCTGCGCAGGCTGTCGATGGCGCGGCGCCGCGCGATGGTGAACAACCAGCTGGTGAACCGCTCCCGCGGGTCATACCTGGCGCTGTGCCGCCAGAGGTCGAGGAACGTGCGCTGGACCACGTCCTCCGCGTCGGCCGGGCCGACGAAGCGGCTCACATAGGCGCGGACCGACGTGGCGTAGGCACCGTAGGCCTCCTCGAGCGCACCTTCGTCGCGCCGCGCGAGGCGCAGGCCGATCGCCTGCCCGGGGTCCATGCAAGTCCTTCGGCCCGGGACCCCCGATCGGTTGCCGCTTCGAGGAAAAATCTCGAGGAGATCCTCAGCGGGACTGCTGGGCCACCCAGGAGGCGTGGAGCAGGGCATAGACGCCGGGCTCGCCGTCGGACGTTCGCTGGTCGACCAGGGCAGCGTGCGATCCGCGCTGCACCACCCTGCCCTTGTTGAAGACGATCACCTCGTCGGCGTTCTCGGCGGTGGAGAGCCGGTGGGCGATCGTGACCGAGGTGCGGCCGCTCATCAGCCGTTCGAGGGCGCGCCCGATCCGCATCTCCAGTGCCGGGTCGACGGCGCTGGTGGCCTCGTCGAGGACCAGCAGGTCGGGGTCGGCCAGGTGGGCGCGGAGCAGCGCCACCAGCTGCCGCTCACCCGCGGAGAGCGACTCGCCGCGCTGGCCGACCCGCGTGTCCAGCCCGTGCGGCAGCCCGCCCAGCCAGTCGCCCAGCCCGAGCTCGGCGGCCGAGGCGAGCACGCGCTCCCGGGAGGCGTCGAGGTCGCCGTAGCGGACGTTGTCCAGCAGCGTGGAGTCGAACAGGAACCCCTCCTGGGGGACGAGCACGACCCGGCGACGCAGCGAGGCGAACTCGACGGAGCGGATGTCGACACCGTCGAGCAGGACCGACCCTGAGGTCGGGTCCATCAGCCGGGTGAGCAGCTTGGCGAAGGTGGTCTTCCCCGACCCGGTCTCGCCGACCACGGCGACCCGGCTGCCCGACTCGAGGTGCTCGGTGACGTCACGCAGGACCAGCGGACCGCCGGGATAGCCGAAGGAGACGTCCTCGAACGCGACGTCCATCGCCCCGCGCGGGAGCGACTGCCCGGTGGGGCCGGGGTCGTCGAGGTCGGCCGGTGTCTCCAGGATCCCGATCACCCGGCGCCAGCCCGCGATCGCGTTCTGGGCGTCGGTGAGGACCTGGGTGCCCATCTGGACCGGCCCGACGAACAGGGTCACCAGGAACGCGAACCCGATGACCACCCCGGAGGTGATGTCTCCCGCGAGCCCCAGCCAGATGCCGAGGATGAGCACGCCGGCGTTGGCCAGCCCGGCCGAGACGCCGCCCAGGCTGAACGAGAACGCGGTGAGGCCCTGCGCCTTGGTGGCGGCCACCTGGTTGACCAGGATCGCCTCGTCGATGCGGTCCTGGGTGCGCTTCTCGATCGCGTAGGTGCGCACCGTCACCGCCCCGACGACCGGCTCGGAGATGGCCGAGAGCATCGCGCCGACCGAGCGGCGTACGACGCCGTAGGCCGCCGAGAGCCGCCGCTGGAAGTAGCGCAGCGAGAGGAACAACGGCAGGAAGCAGACCCACACGAGGATGGTCAGCTGCCAGGAGTAGAACAGCATCACCACGGTCGCCAGCAGCACCTGGCCGACGCTGATGATGCCGAAGACGCCGCCGAAGACGAGGAACTGCGAGACCTGGTCGACGTCGCTGGTCACCCGCGAGACGAGGGCGCCGCGGTGCTCGGTGTTCTGGGTCAGCAGCGGGAGGTCGTGGACGTGCCGGAACGCCTTGATCCGCAACGTGGCCAGGCCCCGCTCGGAGGCGGTGAACAGCCGCACGGTCATGAAGTACGACGAGAGCCCGGTCGCCACGATCGCCAGCGCCGCGAGCACCGCCATGGTGGAGACGAAGGAGAGGTCCACGCCGTTGGGGCCGTTGATGCCCTTGTCGAGGGTCTGCTGCACGGAGATGGGTACGACGAGCCGCCCGCCGGTGCCGATCACGGCGAGCAGCAGCGTCCAGCCGAAGCCCTCGGACAGCTCGGGCGAGAAAGCCAGCCCGCGCCGAAGGGTCTCGCGTGCGGAGATCTCCTCGCCGCTGTCGACGCTGGTGCCGGCGGCGGTGAGCTCCTCGAGGGGCTCGAGGTTCACGGTCACTTCGTCACCCCCTCGTTCTCGTAGGCGTTGACCAGGCTCGCGTAGCCGAAGTTGCGCTCCAGCAGCTCCTGGTGGGTGCCGCGGTCGGCGATCCGGCCCTCGTCGAGGAAGAGCACCTCGTCGGCCAGGGCGATGGTGGCCTTGCGGTAGGCGATCAGCAGCAGCGTCGAGTCGCCCCCGAGCCGGCGCATCGCGGCGAGGATGCGCGCCTCGACCTCGGGGTCGACCGCGGACGTGGCGTCGTCGAGCACGAGCAGACGCGGCCGGTGCACCAGCGCGCGAGCGAGCGAGAGCCGCTGGCGCTGGCCGCCGGAGAGCGTCGTGCCCCGCTCCCCCAGCTGGCTGTCGAGGCCGTGCGGGAGCGCCGCGACGAAGCCGTCTGCCTGGGCGGTGCGCAGGGCCTCCCACACCTCGTCGTCCGCCAGCGGCGCACCCAGGGTCACGTTGCCGCGCACGCTGTCGTCGAAGAGGAACGCGCTCTGCGGGACCAGCGACACGTGGGCGGCGAGCTCGCCGGGAGCCAGGTCGCGCAGGTCCTGGCCGTCGACGCGGACAGCCCCCGCCTGCGGGTCGATCAGCCGGGTGACCAGCGAGGTGAGCGTGCTCTTGCCGGACGCGGTGGCACCGACGACGGCCACCGTCCGGCCGGGCTCGACCGAGAAGCTCACCCCGTCGAGGAGCCGTTGCCCGGCCTCGTAGGTGTAGCTCAGGTCGTCGACCACGAGGGCGGCACCCTGGTCGGCTGCGGCCAGCCGCGCGTCGCCGTACGTCGTGTCGCTCACCGTGTCGAGCACCTTGCTCACCCGGCTGAACCCGACGACCGAGCGCGGGAACTCGCCGAGCATCCAGCCGATCGACCGGATCGGGAAGGCCACGATCGTCAGCAGGTAGGCCACGGTCACCACGTCACCCGGATCGGCCGTCCCGGAGCGCACCCGCAGGACTCCGACGCCGAGGACGGCGAGGACGCCGAGGTTGGGCAGGCTCTCCAGGAACGGGTCGAACGCGGCGCGGATGCGGCCCGCGCGGATGCCCTCGTCACGCAGCACCCTTGCCTTGGCCGCGAACCGGTCGGTCTCCTCGGTCTCGCGCCCCAGCGTCTTGACCACCATGGCCCCGTCGAAGGACTCGTGCGCGATCTCGCTGAGCTCGGCGCGCAGCGCCTGGATGCGGGTGAAGATCGGCGAGGACAGCCGTTGGAAGACGACGTTGACGACCATCACCAGCGGGAAGACCAGCAGGCCGACGATCGCCATCGCGATGTCGGTGAAGAGCATCTGCACGATCGCGATGACCATCATCGCGAGCGTGCCGACCGCCATCGGCAGCGGCGCGATCGGGGCGAAGGCGGCCTCGACGTCGGAGTTGGCGTTCGACAGCAGCTCCCCGGTCGGGTGTCGCTGGTGCCACGACATCGGCAGCGTCAGGTATTGGCGGGTGACGTTGCGCCGGAAGGTCGCCTGCATCCGGTACTGCATGATCCCGGCACCCAGCCTCCGGGCCACGATGCCGACGGCCCGGAGGATCGCCACCCCGAGGAACAGCGCGAGGATCGCGACCAGTCCGCCGGTCGTGGTGGCCCCCGACTGGAAGGCAGGCAGCACCACGTGGTCGGTGGACCATCCCAGCACCCAGGCGTCGGCGACGGTGAGCGCCCCGAACAGGACGCTGCCGAGAGTGGACAGCGTGAACACCCACGGCTCGTGACGGATGGCGACCCCGAGTACGCGGAAGCCGCCCAGCAGGGTCGAAGAGCTCCTGGTGCTGCTCACGGGCGACGTGGTTCGGGTGAGGTCGACACAACGAGTGCAACATTAGAGCGGGGTCCTGACATTCCACACCGAGATTCCGTGCCGGCGGCCCGGCACCTGGTTCCGGTGCCCCCTAGGATCTGCGCATGGAGCCGATGTCGCGCACTGAGCGCGCAGCCCTCTGCAACACCGCACTCGAGGCCGGGGAGCAGGCGCCGACGCTGTGCGGCGCCTGGACGGTGAAGGACCTGGTCATCCACCTGCTCGTCCGCGAGCGCGACCCACTCGGTGCGCCGGGGATCCTGGTGCCCAGGCTGGAGGGCCTCACCGACCGGTCGTCCCGGCGCCTGGCACAGCAGGACTTCAGCTCGCTGGTGGAGCGCGTGCGCAGCGGACCGCCCAAGTGGTCCCCGATGGCGCTGCCTCCGTTGGACCGGGCGATCAACACCCTGGAGTACTTCGTGCACCACGAGGACATCCGCCGCGCCGGGACGGACTGGAAACCCCGGGAGCTCACCGAGCGGGAGCAGAAGGCGATCTGGAAGTCCATCGGGATGGCCGGCAAGGCCCTCGTCCGCTCGACCGGGGTCCCGGTCGAGATCCGCTGGCCCACGGAGGACCGCGAACGCTCGGCGGTGCTCCGCAAGGGTGACGAGCCCGCCGTGGTGAGCGGCGCCCCGGCCGAGCTGGCGTTGTTCCTCTTCGGTCGCGAGCAGCACTCCGGGCTGGAGTTCACGGGCCCGCAGCACGCGGTGCAGAAGCTGAGGAGCGGCGACCTCGGTCTCTGAGCTGGAGCCTGTGGTCAGTTGACCATGATGTGCACGTGGTCGTAGTGGTTGGCCGTTGACGAACCACGGTCTGACATCGACCGGAAGCCCTCACCACTGCGCTCGATCGTCCAGATGTGCTGCGACCAGATGATGTCGAACAGGTCGAGCTCGGCGTGGTGGGCGTAGAGGTAGTCCTTCACACGCTCCCCCACCGAGGAGTCGGGCACCATGAAGTCGATGGCCTGGCCGTTGACGTGCTCGCCGTGGCCGTCCTGCCCGCCGTACGACGAGAGCTCGGGGAAGGCCGCGCACACCGCGCGGTAGACCTTCACGGAGGCGGGCTGCAGAGCCGACTCGATCGACGAGCCGTCGGGACAGGGCTGGTCGCTCAGTCCCATCGCCTCGGGGGTCTTGTCCTTGCTCAGGTAGTCGGCGGTGACCCAGCGGGCGACCCGGCCCATGACGACCTCGGCGTAGGCGCCCTGGTGGCGACCGGTGACGGCGACGTGCTTGCCGGAGTCCAGCAGACCCAGGACCTTCGACTTCTCACGCGGCTCGACCCGCAGGTCGAGGTCGGAGGTCGTCCAGAGCTTGCCCTTGGCCCTGGGCACCCGGTTGTCGACCAGCGGCACGCGCTCGGTCGACCGCGTCGTCGAGAGGACACGCTGGCTGGGGTCGGAGCTCGGTGTGGTGGTGGCGCCGGCAACGGCAGCACCCACGTTGCCGGAGGCGCTGCTGCTCACGCCGGGCAGGCTGGAGCCGCTCGTCGCGACTCCGAGGCCGACCGCCAGCACGGTGACCAGTGGGGCTGCCAGCAGGGCGAGTCGACGCGGACCGACCGGCGGTGTCTCCAGGCTGTGCCTGCCTCGGGGACGACCTCGGGGCACGGTGATTCCTATCGTTGGTGACGGGGGAACCTCACGATCGAATCACGAACGACCACGAATCGGCCAATGCGTACGTCACACCCTGTGCGTGACCTGCGCCACGCCGATCGTCGCGCCACGGGACCCCGCAGTCACCCTCCGGTGGTCTCCGACGCGTCCTCGCGGACGACGTGACCGGTGCCGTCGGTGTCCTCCAGCCAGCCCTCCGGGAGGGCCACCTTGCGGCGTGGGCTGCCCTGACGGCCGCGCGGCAGGCCGAGCGTGGAGACCGGGAACTCGGCGTCGCCGTCCAGCTGGACGAGCAGCCCGTCGAGCTCCTCGAGAGTGACCACCAGCGCCATCGCGCGGCGCAGGTCGCCGCCGACCGGGAACCCCTTGAGGTACCACGACACGTGCTTGCGGAACTCCTTGCAGCCGCGCTCCTCACCCATGTGCTGGCAGAGCAGCTCGGCGTGCCGGCGCATCATCGTGGCCACCTCGCCGAGGCGGGGCCGGGCCACGGTCCTGGGACTCACCGCGCGAACGCGGCCGCCAGGTCGCGGAACAACCACGGTCGGCCCAGGCAGCCCCGGCCGACGACCACTCCGTCGGCGCCGGTCTGCTCGACCATGCGCACCGCGTCGGTGGCCTCCCAGATGTCACCGTTGCCGAGCACCGGGATGTCGACGTGCTCCACCAGGCGCGCGATCGCGTCCCAGTCGGCGGTGCCCGAGTAGCTCTGGATCGCCGTACGCCCGTGCAGGGCGATCGCCGCGACCCCGGCCTCCTGCGCGATCCGGCCGGCGTCGAGGTAGGTCAGGTGGTCCTCGTCGATCCCCTTGCGCGTCTTCATGGTCACGGGCACGTCGTACTTCGTCCCGGCCTTGACCGCCGCCTGGAGGATCTCGCCGAGCAGGGTGCGCTTCCAGGGCAGGGCCGCGCCGCCACCCTTGCGGGTCACCTTCGGGACCGGGCAGCCGAAGTTGAGGTCGACGTGGGCCACGCCGTACTCCGCGCAGAGGATCTCGGTGGCGCGGCCGACGTAGGTCGGGTCGGTGCCGTAGAGCTGGACCGAGCGCACCGTCTCCAGCTCGTCGAAGACCAGCATCTGCTTGGTGGTCGCGTCGCCCTCGACGAGGCCACGACTGGTGATCATCTCGCAGACGTAGAGGCCGGCGCCCTGCTCGCTGCAGAGGCGTCGGTAGGCCGCGTTCGTGATCCCGGCCATCGGTGCGAGCACGACCGGGTTGGCGACCTCGAGCGACCCCAGGCGAAGGGTGCTCGGCAGGCTGCGCAGCGAGGTCAGGGCACTCAGGGCTGCGCCTGCTTCTGCTTCTTCTTGGCCTTCTTGCCCGGCTTCTTCGAGGGCTTCGCGGCCGGCTGGACGGTCCCGCGCCAGGTGATCGGCTCGAAGGCCTGCAGCGGCCGGTAGCTCATCTCGACGAGGGTGCCCTTGTTGGGCACGAAGTAGACCAGGCACCCCGAGTAGGTCTTGCCCGCGCCGAACTCCGCCGGCAGCGGCGTCGAGGGGCACTGGGCGAAGCCGTTGTTGAACGAGGAGGAGCGCACCAGTGCGTTGGTCGCATCCACCGCGTAGAGCGGGATGCCCATCCGGCTGAGGTCACCGGTGCCGACGTTCTTCACGCTGACCTTGACGTAGTAGGGCTGCGAGGTCTTGGTGACGTCGTCGAGCTGGAAGGCCGCGAAGTCCGAGATCCTCCCCATCTGGGCGGAGAGGACGGTCAGCGACAGCACCGAGCTGCGCTGGGGGTTGGGCTGGTAGGCGACCATCGCGGGCTCGCCGAACTTCAGCTGGGTGCCCGCCTTGGTCAGGGTGACGCCGTCCGGGACCTTCACGTTGCCCGTGGGCAGGTCGACCGTGGGCTTCGCGCTCGGCTTCTCCTTGCTGTCATCGCCCCCGCACCCGGACAGCATGAGAGCAGGCAGGAGCAGGGCGGCGATGAGGGCCGTGCGGGCACGACGCGGTGAAGTCACGGGGCACATTGTGCCCTCCGCCTGCCGGGTTCGTTGACATTCAGCGATCCGGCCTCGCCGGCGTCGACGGCCTCAGCAGCCGACGAGGCGCTCCGCGAACCACGTGCGCAGACCCTCGAGCGGGATGCGCTCCTGGCCCATGGTGTCGCGCTCGCGGACCGTGGCGGCCCCGTCGTCGAGGGTGTCGAAGTCGATCGTCACGCAGTACGGCGTGCCGATCTCGTCCTGGCGCCGGTAGCGGCGACCGATCGCGCCCGCGTCGTCGAACTCGACGTTCCAGAAGCCGCGCAGCTCGGCCGCCAGGGCCTTGGCCTTCGGCGTCAGCGCCTCGTTGCGGCTCAGCGGGAGCACGGCCACCTTGACCGGGGCCAGGCGCGGGTCGAGCTTGAGGACGGTGCGCTTGTCGACACCGCCCTTGGTGTTCGGCGCCTCGTCCTCGGTCCATGCGTCCACGAGGAACGTCATCAGGCTGCGGCTCAGGCCCGCGGCGGGCTCGATCACGTAGGGCACGTAGCGCTCGTCGGCGGCCTGGTCGAAGTAGGAGAGGTCATGCCCGGAGTGCTCGGAGTGCGTCTTCAGGTCGAAGTCGGTGCGGTTGGCGATGCCCTCGAGCTCACCCCACTCGGACCCGGTGAAGTTGAAGCGGTACTCGATGTCGACGGTGCGCTTGGAGTAGTGGCTCAGCTTCTCCTTCGCGTGCTCGTAGTGGCGCAGGTTGTCGGGGTTGATGCCGAGGTCGGTGTACCAGCGGGTGCGCTCGTCGATCCAGTACTGGTGCCAGTCCTCGTCCTCGCCGGGCTTGACGAAGAACTCCATCTCCATCTGCTCGAACTCGCGGGTGCGGAAGATGAAGTTGCCCGGCGTGATCTCGTTGCGGAAGCTCTTGCCGATCTGGGCGATGCCGAACGGCGGCTTCCGGCGCGAGCTGGTGACGACGTTCTGGAAGTTCAGGAAGATGCCCTGCGCGGTCTCGGGGCGCAGGTAGTGCAGGCCGCTCTCGTCCTCGAGCACGCCGAGGTAGGTCTTCAGCAGGCCGGAGAACTGGCGCGGCTCGGTCCACGCGCCACGGGTGCCGCAGTTGGGACAGGCCAGGCCACTGAGATCGACGGAGTCCGGGTCGTCGATCTTCTTCTTCTCGGCGTACTCCTCCTGGAGGTGGTCGGCCCGGAAGCGCTTGTGGCAGGACTGGCACTCGGTCAGCGGGTCGGTGAACGTCGCGACGTGGCCGGACGCCTCCCAGGTCTTGCGCGGCAGGATCACGCTGGAGTCGAGCCCGACGACGTCCTCGCGCGACTGCACCATCGAGCGCCACCACTGGCGCTTGATGTTCTCCTTCAGCTCGACACCGAGGGGGCCGTAGTCCCAGGCCGACTTGGTGCCGCCGTAGATCTCACCGCAGGGGTAGACGAACCCCCGGCGCTTGGCGAGGGAGACGACATGGTCGACAGCGGACGGGGGCGGCTTGGCCACGGTGGAGCTCCTGGAACTCGAGATCCCGTCCGCTGGCTGCGGGCGGGCAAAGAGCCAGCCTATCGACCGGCTGGTGTGGCGATCACCGGAGTTCCCGCGGGACGGACTCGTTCAGACCGTCGGCGAGCTCCTCGTAGGCCGACGGCTCGTCGATCGCACTGCTCAGCAGCGGCACCGCACCCACCTTCACGTCGTACGACGAGAGGGCCCGGCGATAGCTGCCGACGTCGCGCCAGCGGGTCACCATCGTCCACAGCGTCGGGTCGTCGACGTTGCGGCCGACCTGACCGTCGGCGTACCCCTTCTGGTGCGCGAGTACGTCGAGCGCCGACTCGAGATCGACCCGGAACTCCTCGGCCGTCTCCTCGGGGACACGGAACCTGTTCACGACCAGCACACGCGAACCCTAGCCGCGGGCTTCGCGGGCTGGTGCCCTCCGCCGGTTGAGCTTGTCGAAACCTCCTCACTTGACAACGGTTCTCATTCCAACTGAGAATGATTGTCATGAAGGCAGTCCTGGCCACGTCCTGCATCGCCGCGACGATGGCGCTCACCGGGTGTGCCGCGTTCTCGGACGACGGCCCCACCACGGCAGCGGACGGCAAGGTCCAGGTGGTGGCGGCCTTCTACCCGCTGCAGTTCGTCTCCGAGCGGGTCGGCGGCGACCACGCGGACGTCGTGAACCTCACCCAGCCCGGCGCCGAGCCGCACGACCTCGAGATCCCGCCGAAGCAGACCGCCGAGATCGTCGATGCCGACGTCGTGGTCTACGAGAGGGACTTCCAGCCGGCCGTGGACGACGCGATCGACCAGAACGCCACCGGCCGGACCGTCGACGCCGCGAAGGTGGCCGACCTCGAGCCCGCCACTCACGAGAAGGGACTCGACCCGCACTTCTGGCAGGACCCGATCCGTCTTGCCGAGGTCGGCGACGCGGTCGCCCGGGCGCTCGGCAAGGCCGATCCTGCCCATGCGGACGACTACGTCGCGAACGCCGCCGACCTCCGCTCGGACCTGGAGTCACTCGACAAGTCCTACGAGACCGGTCTGGCGTCGTGCGACATCGACACCGTGGTGGTCTCCCACGATGCGTTCGGCTACCTGGCGAAGTACGGTCTCGGGATGGAGCCCGTGGTCGGTCTGTCCCCCGGGGCGGAGCCGACACCGGCTGACCTGGCCCGGCTGCAGGACCTGATCCGCACCGACGGGATCACGACGGTGTTCTCCGAGCGGCTGGTCAGCCCGCGACTCACCCAGTCCCTCGCCCGCGACATGGGCATCACGACCGCGGTGCTCGACCCGATCGAGGGACTCAGCGACCAGACGGCCGACCAGGACTACCTCTCCCTGATGAAGCAGAACCTCGCCGCCCTGCGGAAGGCCGACCGTTGTCAGTGACCCAGGAGGTCCCCCTCGCCCTCACCGGAGGTGATGTCGCCATCGGCGGGCGGCCGATCCTGCGCGGCATCGACCTGCAGGTCGAGACCGGTGACTTCGTCGCCCTGATGGGGGCCAACGGGTCCGGCAAGTCGACGCTGGTCCGGGCCCTCACCGGCCTGCTGCCGCTGACGGCCGGGTCGCTGCGCCTCTTCGGCTCCCCTCTCGACTCGTTCGAGGACTGGCAGCGGATCGGCTTCGTGCCGCAGCGCACGGGAGCGACCTCCGGCGTACCCGCCTCGGTGTGGGAGGTGGTCGCCTCCGGACGGCTCACCCGCCGCAAGCTGCTGCGCCCGCTGTCCAAGGTCGACCGGGCCGCGATCCGCGACGCCATCGAGGTCGTCGGCCTGACCGAGAAGGCACGCGACGGGGTCTCCCAGCTGTCCGGTGGCCAGCAGCAGCGCACCCTGATCGCACGCGCTCTGGCCGGGGAGCCCGACCTCTTCTTCCTCGACGAGCCGACCGCCGGTGTCGACCTGCCCAACCAGAACGCGCTCACCGACTCCCTGCGGCAGCTGAAGGAACGCGGCGCCACGATCGTGCTGGTCGCCCACGAGCTCGGCCCCCTGCGTGCCCTGGTCGACCGTGCCGTGGTGATGCGCGACGGCCGGGTGGCCTACGACGGTCCCCCGCTCGACGACCACGAGGTGCACGACGCGGCGTTCGCCGAGCCGCACTCGCACCACCACCATCCGCCGCGGCGGCACGAGTCCACCGGGCGTCACGACCACGCCCCCCAGGTCGCCTCTCCCCTGGAGCGGAGCTGATGGACCTCTTCGACTACGGCTTCATGCAGCGGGCCCTGCTCGCCGCCCTGTTCACCGGCCTGGCCGCACCGGCGGTCGGCACCTACCTCGTCCAGCGCCGGATGGCCCTGATGGGCGACGGCATCGGGCACGTCGCCGTCACCGGTGTTGCTCTGGGCCTGCTCACCGGCACCTCCCCGACCTGGACCGCGGTCGTGGTCGCGGTCCTCGGCGCCGTCCTGATCGAGGTGATCCGCGAGCGCGGGCACACCAACGGCGACGTCGCGCTGGCCCTGCTCTTCTACGGCGGCCTGGCCGGCGGCGTACTCCTCACCGGGCTCGGCGGGCAGAGCGCCGCCCGGCTCCAGGAGTACCTCTTCGGTGCGATCACGACGATCTCCGTGGCCGACGTACTCGTCACGATGGCGCTCGCAGCAGTCGTCATCCTGTGCTGCGTCGGGCTCGCCCCCCAGCTGTTCGCAGTCGCCCACGACCAGGAGTTCGCCAGGGTCGCGGGGCTCAAGGTGCGCGGCTACAACCTGCTGATCGCGGTGCTCGCCGCGGTCAGCGTCACCGTCGCGATGCGGACCGTCGGACTCCTGCTCGTCTCCGCGCTGATGGTGGTGCCGGTGGCCACCTCCCAGCAGCTGACGCGGTCGTTCCGAACCACGCTCGGTGCCGCGATGGTGCTGGGCACGGGCGCCTCGGTCGGCGGTCTGGTCATCTCGGCCTTCGTCTCGGAGCACGCCACGGTGGCACCCGGCCCGGCCATCGTGCTGCTGTCCCTCGCCGGCTTCGTCGCGACCTGGCCGATCGGCATCTGGCTCCGCCACCGCGCCCGGCTGCGGGCACCGTTCCTCGCGGTCGATCCGTCCGTCCACGAGACCACCGACGAGCACGGCGATGACCATGGCCACGACCACGGTCCTGGCTGCGGTCACCCGGCCGTGGAGCACGGCGACCATGTCGACTACATCCACGACGGGCACCGGCACGCGGTCCACGGGGGGCACTATGACGAGCACTGACGCTGCCGGCTCGACGGTGCGGCCCACCCGGCAGCGGCGGGCCATCGGCGCTGTCCTGGAGACCTTCGACGACTTCCGCAGTGCCCAGGAGATCCACGCCCTGCTCACCAAGCGCGGCGAGCAGGTCGGCCTGTCCACGGTCTACCGCGCACTCCAGGCCCTCGCCGACTCGGGCGAGATCGACTCCCTGCGCACCGAGGCCGGCGAGAGCATCTACCGCCGCTGCAGCACCTCCCACCACCACCACCTGGTCTGCCGCTCGTGCGGCGCAACGGTCGAGATCGAAGGCCCGGCCGTGGAGAAGTGGACCCGCTCGGTGGCGACCGAGCACGGCTACTCCGAGGTCAGCCACACCCTGGAGATCTTCGGCACCTGCGCCGACTGCTGACGATCGAGACCAAGGCCGTAGGCCGACGGTTGAGGAGCGAGCGCCAGCGAGCGTCTCGAAACCCGGTGAGGCGTACGACGGACCGCACCACCTGGTGGTCGAGCAGCGAGCGAAGCGAGTGGACAGTCGAGACCAGCGTCGCGTGACGCCGAGAGCCGAGACGGCGGCCCAACGCCGGTTGAGCCTGTCGAAACCCCGGTGGGCAGGGTCTGGACATGCCGGTAGCCCCCGCCGAGGGTGGTGTGCGGCGGGGTCCGGGGCGGTGGCCTCAGAAGTGCGGCGGGTCGGCCGGTGGGTCGGGCCGTCGGTCGGGGGTGACGTCGAGGGTGCCTTCGTGGTCGCGCAGGAACTGGTAGCCGTGCGGGCTGGTCCACAGGAACGACCCAGGTTCCAGCGTCGTGTAGCCCCAGGTCGAGTGCGTTTTGAGCCGGTGATGTCGTCTGCACAGCGGTGCGATGTTGCACGAGCAGGTGGTGCCGCCCTGGTCGTAGGGGATGCAGTGCTCGGAGTCGCACTTCTTCGCGGGCCGGGTGCACCAGGGGAAGACGCACGCGTGGTCTCGTTCCTCGGTCTGCTCCTGGAGCCGCTCGGGGACTTCGTAGCCGTTGACGTGGATGTGCTCGTTGAGGTCGATCACCGGTTTGACGACCACGCTCGTGTCGGGGTTGGCGCACCAGGTGCGGACCTGGTCGGCGGTGACACCGGTGCGGGTGTTCTCCACCCGGGCCAGGTGCAGGCCGGCTTCTCCGCGGATGGCGGCGTCGCTGAGGTGGACGTGCAGGACGACCTGGCGGGGCTTGGGCTTGTTCTGCCGCATGATGCGTCTGATGCTTGCTCGAAACCTGCTGCACCCGCGCCGTCTCGTCGGCGGCTTGGAGGTCGAGGGCGAGCTGGTGGCGGGCGATCTCGCCGACGGCCATGGATCGGCGTACGTCGAGCGACTCGTCGGACCCGCAGGCCTTCAGCGACTCGGCGGTCTGGGCCAGGGCGGTGTCGAAGTCCAACGCATCACCCAGGTCGAGCTCTCCCTCGAAGTAGGTGGTGCCGTTGAAGGAGACCTGCTGGTGGTGGAACGTCACGTGCCGTCCGTCGGCTGCCTTCTGGTTCTTCTCCGCGGCCAGCTCGGGCATGAACCGGTCGATGGTTTCCTGGACCAGGCGCTCCAGGGCGGCAAAGCTGATCTTGTGCGCGAACGGTGCGACCTGCGCATCGACGAACGCGACGGCTTCTTCGCTCAGCATCAGGGTGGCCTCGGCGATCCGGCGGGCCTTCCACGCCTGGAGGTGGCCGGACTGGATCCGGGCCCAGTGCTTGGGGAGCCGGTACTTCAGCTCCAGGCCCGCGGAGATGACGGCTTTGCCGGCGTCGGTGGACTTCCCGATGGCCAGGGCGAACTCGGCGATGCAGAACTCCGCCACCAGTGGTGCACCTGGCCCGGCCAGCAGCAGGCCGTCTTCTCCGCCGCCGATCCAGGTCGCCGCTTCGTCGATCGACTCCGGTGGGTGCTGCTCGGCCCAGATGACTGCTGCGGTCAGGACATCGGCCTCGGCACGGTCGGCGTCCGCGCGTCGGGTGCGAGCGAAGACCAGCACATCACGAGGGCTGTCGAGCTCCTCGATGGTGGCTGGTCCGGTGCTGGTCATAGAGAGCAATTGAAGCACCGACCACTGACAGTGCCGCCCGAGTTTCCCCTTGTTTGGTGGGGGTTCTGGAAAACAGTTCGAAGAACTTTGGAGTCGTCCGAGCGCTCGACCATACGTCGGTTGAGCTTGTCGAATCACCTGGTGACTCGAGTCCACGCGTCGAGGCGCGCTGGTGGTCGCGTCGACTCCCTGCGTCGGCGTCCCTGGGTTTCGACAGGCTCAACCGGCGGTGGCGGCGACCCCCTTTCGGCGTACGGGCTGGTCTCGCCTGTCCACTCGCTTCGCTCGCTGCTCGACCAGCTGAGGTCCGACCATCTTCGCTCGCTGCTCGACCAGCCGAGGTGCCGACGTAGGCTGGTGCCCACACCCCGGGAGGCGCGCATGGACGAGGACGTCGAGACTGCGACCGAGAGCAAGTACGCCCACCTGCCGCAGCCGATCCGGTTCGAGGACCTGCGGACGTCCCAGGACATCGTGCTGCACGCCGACATGGTCGGGGAGTCGGACCGGGAGCGCGACTGGCTGCTGCGCACCGCCGGCATCTTCTGGTGACCCCGCAGCTGGCCTGAGTCAGCGGACGCGAGCCGAGGTCGGCTCCGGCAGGGTGTCCCGGGCGGTCGTACGACGCGTCGAGCCTGCCGGGCGCGCCGGGACTGCCAGCAGCTCGAGCGGCAGCCGCACCTGGAAGCGGCTGCCCTGACCCACGACGCTCTCCACCACGATCCGGCCGCCGTGGCTCTCCACGATCGACTTGATGATGCTCAGGCCGAGCCCGATCCCCTGGATCGACTGGTCCAGTGCGTGCCTGGCGCGGAAGAACCTGGTGAACAGCCGCTCGCGGTCGATCGCGTCGATGCCGATGCCCGTGTCGATCACGTCGATCTGGACCCGGTCCTCGACCGCCAGGACGACCTTGACCGACCCGGACTGGGTGTACTTGATCGCGTTCGAGATCAGGTTGTCGACCACCTGGGTCATCCGCTGGCTGTCCACCACCGCGAACAGCTGGTCCGGTGCCTCGAGCGTCAGCTCCAGCCCGACCGCTTGGGCGGTGGACTGTGCGTTCTGCACCGAGTCGCGTACGACGGCAGCCAGGTCGGCCCGCTGGCGGACCACGTCCATCGAACCGGCGTCCGTCTGGGCCGTGTGCAGCAGGTCGGCGACGAGGCGCTGGAGCCGCTCGCCGTTGCGTGAGGCGACCTCCAGCAGCGCGCGGGAGTCCTCACCGACGCCGTCGTCGTCGAGCACCAGGTCGAGGTAGCCGCGGATCGAGGTCAGCGGGGTGCGCAGCTCGTGGGAGACCGAGGCGACGAACTCGTCCTTGACCCGCAGGGCCCGCATGAACTCCGTGACGTCCTTGTACGCCAGGGTCGCTCCCACGAGCTCGCCGTCGTCGTCGCGGACCGACCGGGCCGAGACCGAGAGCGCCCGCCGGGTCATCGGGTCCCCGCCGACCCAGATCAGGCAGTCGTCGAACTCCTCCCCGCGGATCGCTCGCTGCGAGGGCATCTGCTCCTCGGTGAGCATGGTGGATCCGTCCACCTCGTAGGCCGTCACGGTCCTGCCGTGCCCCTCGGGGAAGGCGAGCCGCATGAAGTCCTCGTGGCGGCGGTTCATCGTCTGGACCTCGCCGGCACTGTCGAGCATCACCAGGCCGACGTCCACCGTGTCCAGGATGGCCTCTCCGAAGCCACGCTGCCGGGCGATCGTCGCGGCCGCCTCGTCGAGGGCGAGCCGCTGGCGGGACAGCTCTGCCCGGTCGGAGCTGACCCGGTCCATGGTCTGCACGAACGCGAAGCCGATCGCCGTGACGGCCAGCGGGACCAGCACGGACCAGGCCAGCATCCCGTTGCCGATGCCGAGGTACCACGCGCTCGGAGCCCCGACGAACACCAGCGCGGCGATGCCGGAGCCCAGCGCCCCACGACGGTTGAACTGCCAGGACAGCCACAGCACCGGCGCCACGATCAGCGGCGCGATGGCCCAGCCGGAGGAGTCGAGGGACGCGATGCCGATCGCGGCGATGTCGAGGATGGGTACGACGCCGACCACGGGTCCCGGCAGGCGTCCCCAGGGAAGCACGAGTACGACGGCGGTGATGCTCAGGCACAAGAGGGTGGCCGTCCCGATCAGGGACGAGGGGGCCAGCGTCGAACCACCGGCGACCAGCAGGCCCATGGCGGCCATGAAGGCCAGCGCGAAGCCGACCTGCAGCCACCGCGGGTCGAGCACACCGGGGAGGGGGAAGGGGTGATCGCCGTGCCTCGTCCTCTGGGCAGGCGTCTGGTACCCGCTCATCGGCCCTCCGTTTCTCCCCCCGAGGTCCAGCCGATCCAGAATGGCAGAAGACCGGACGACATGCTCACAGAACGATGCAAATCATCCGACAGTGGTCGATCGAGCCACGAAATCGAGCCCGAAATGCCCCACAATCAGGCCCAGAGTCAGGCAGAGCCGTAGCGGCGGTTGCGGCTGGCGTAGGTCTCGACCGCAGCCCACAGGTGCCGCCGGTCGATGTCCGGCCAGAGCACGTCGCTGAACACCATCTCGGAGTACGCCGCCTGCCAGAGCATGAAGTTGCTCAGCCGCTGCTCCCCCGAGGTGCGCCAGATCATGTCGGCGTCGGGAAGCTCGGGAACGTAGAGGTACTTCGCGAACGCGCGCTCGTCGATACGGTCGGGGTTGAGCCTGCCCGCCGCCACGTCGCGACCCATCGCCTGCGCCGCATCGGCGAGCTCGGCCCGGCCGCCGTAGTTGACGCACATGGTCAGCGTCAGCACGTCGTTGTCGCGGGTGAGCTCCTCGGCGACCTTGAGCTCCTTGATCACCGACCGCCACAGCCTCGGGGTCCGGCCCGCCCACCGCACGCGTACGCCGAGCTCGTGCATCTCGTCGCGGCGACGACGGATCACGTCGCGGTTGAAGCCCATCAGGAACTTCACCTCGTCGGCCGAACGGGACCAGTTCTCGGTGGAGAACGCATAGGCGGAGATCGCCTTCACGCCGATCTCGATCGCGCCCTCGACGACGTCGAACAGCGAGCTCTCTCCCTGCTCGTGACCGGCCGTGCGGGGCAGCCCGCGCTGCTGGGCCCAGCGGCCGTTGCCGTCCATGATGATCGCGACGTGCCGCGGGCACCTGGTCGAGCGGGACGTCGGGGACGGTGGCACCGGAGGGGTGCGGGTCGGGGCGGCGTACCTGCCGCTTGGTGGACCGGCGCACGCTCAGCCCTCGCTGACGTAGGGCATCGACCGCAGCGCCCGCTCCAGGTGCCAGGACACGAACGCCGAGACGAGTCCGCGGGCCTCGCGACGGTTGCGCTGCTCGGCCACGTCCACGACCGGCCAGTCCCCCGCCAGCAGCGCGCCGAGCAGGAGCAGCGTCTCGGGCGCCGGGTTGGCAGATCCCGGCACGCGGCAGCTCGGGCACAGCGTGCCGCCGGCTGCCGGGCTGAACGCGCGGTGCGGCCCCTCGAGGCCGCAGTTGGCGCACGCCGCGAACGACGGCGCGTAGCCGGCCACCGACAGGGAGCGCAGCAGGAACGAGTCGAGCACGTCACCGGAGCGGTGCTCCCCCGCCGTCATCGCCCGGAGCGCGCCGACCAGCAGGAGGTACTGCTGCACCGACGGCTGCCGTTCCTCGGAAACCAGCCGCTCGGCCGTCTCGAGCATCACGCTGGCGGCCGTGTAGCGGTCGTAGTCGGCCGAGATCGTGTTGCCGTAGGGCGTGCGGGTCTCGGCCTGGGTGATCGTGTCGAGGTTGCGTCCCACCGCGAGCTGGAGGTCGACGTGGGTGAACGGCTCGAGCCGCGACCCGAAGCGTGAGGAGGTGCGGCGTACGCCCTTGGCGACGGCGCGCACGACGCCGTGCTCACGGGTCAGCAGCGTGATGATGCGGTCAGCCTCTGCCAGCTTGTGCGTGCGGAGCACGATGGCTTCGTCGCTGTACAGGGGCATGCGGCCCATTGTCCCCTGCCGCGGGGACAACCGGGAGCGACCCGCCGCCCCCACGGGTGGCAGACGTCAGGCGGCCGGTTGCGCCTCGGGCTCGGCCAGCGGCAGCCGCACCTCGAAGGTGGTGCCCACCCCGAGCTCGCTGGAGACCGTGATCTGGCCGCCGTGGGCATCGACGATGCTCTTGGTGATCGCCAGGCCGAGCCCGATCCCGGGGATGGCGTCGGTGAGCACCGAGTTGCTCCGGAAGAACTTGGAGAAGATCTCACCGAGCTCGGCAGGCGAGATGCCACGTCCGCTGTCCTGGACCCGCACCACGGCCTGGCCCTCCTCGCAGGTCAGCCCCGCCGAGATGTGACCACCCTTGGGCGTGTACTTGATCGCGTTGCTGAACAGGTTGTCGAAGACCTGCGCCAGGCGCTCCCCGTCCCCGTCGATCCACACCTCCGAGCCGTCGCAGGCTGGGTCGAAGTCGAGCGTCAGGCCCGCGTCCAGCGCAGACTTCCCGGCCTCACAGGCGGATCGTTCGAGCACCTCCGTCACCAAGAGGCGCTCGATGTCCAACACCTTGGTCACCGACTGGAGAGCGGTGGACAGCAGGTCGTCGACGAGCCGGTGGAGGCGGCGGGCGTTGCGCTGCACCGTGACGAGGTAGCCGCGCACCTCGTCGGGCAGGTCCTCGCTGTCGTCCAGGATGATGTCGACGTAGCCGATGATCGAGGTCAGCGGCGTACGCAGCTCATGGCTGACCGAGGCCACGAACTCGTCCTTGATGCGCGAGACCAGCACCAGCTCGGTGATGTCGTGATAGGCCAGCACGGCTCCGCCGAACTGGCCGTCGCTGCGGAAGTACGGCGTCGAGGACACCGCGAGGGCGCGCCGCTCGGCGGGCTCCTCCCCGATCCAGATCAGCACGTCCCGGAAGGCCTCTCCCTTCACCGCCCTCGACGTGGGCATGCTGTCCGCGTCCATCAGGGTGGTGCCGTCCTCGTCGTACACGAAGCCCGTCTGGCCGGCCAGGCCCTCGTGGCCCTGCGGGTAGGCGAGCTCCATGAAGTCCTGGTGCCGCGGGTTCATGGTGTCGTAGACGCCCTTCGCGTCGATCGCCACCAGTCCCACGTCGACGCCGTTGACGATCGTCCGGGTCAGGCGCCGCTGCTCGATCAGGTCGGTCAGGGCGAGCTCCAGCCGCGCGGCGTTGTTGCGGGTCAGCTCGACCTGCGACTTCCACAGGTCCGCCGTCATCGCCACGGCGGTCGCGCAGATCACGGCCATCAGCGTCACCTGCGTGACCCGGGAGAACGCGACGACAGTGAACCCGAACTTGATCAAGGTGGGCAGCACGAAGCAGACGAGCACGGTGATCGCCGTGATGGCCACCCCACGGCGGCCGAACTGCAGCCCGAGCCAGATGGCCGGGAACGCCACCGCGATGCCGATCGCGGTGTCGTCCGACATCCGGTAGATGCCGAGCGCCACCACGTCGAGCACCGGGAGCCAGATCGTCCAGCGCCCGGCGAGCAGCCCGCGGCCGATGGCGACCGAGCCCAGCGTGGGCACCAGCGCGACAGCGGTCCCGTAGACGAAGTTGGCGTCGAACCTCGCCGGTGGCATCAGGTGGAGGAGGAACTCCACGAAGACGGGAATCAGGAACACCAGCTGCGCGGCGCGTGGGTCAGCGCGCTCCCCGGTCAGGAGCTGCTGGATCTCCGAGACCAGAGTCGAGCGCGCCGGCATGCCGAGTGATCCCTCTCCTCGAACGGTGGCTGCACCCTAGCCGGTCAACTGGTACAACCACACAGGAATCGGGCATTCGGAGGGACGGTGGATCAGCCCTGCAGCCGGCGTGCGCCGGCCTCCCCGTCGAAGCATCGGGCGACGAACTCGGCCGCGATCGCGTTCAGTCGCTGGGGACGCAGCCGCCACTCGAGGATGTTGTGCGCCTCCACGAAGGTGGACGCGGGAAGCTCCTCGGCCAGCATCGCGGCATCGGCAGCCGGGTGGACCGGGTCACGGGGGTGCCCCACGACGAGCGCGGGAACCTCGATCCGCTTGCGCAGTCGTGACGGCGGCGCGATCCGGCCGAAGAAGATCCCGTGGATCGCGGCGGCCATCGGCGCAGGACGCTGGTCCATGGTGTCCAGGGCGATGCCGGTCCAGAACGGGACCACCCCCCTCGGCACGGCGCGTGTCACGAAGCGCGTCGCGCGGATCGTCACCGGCAGGAAACGCGAGAGGAACAGCAGCGGCGCGAAGGTCAGCATGCCCGCTTCCAGCGCGTTGTCGAGCACGGGCATCTCGAGGATCAGCCCCCGCACGCGCTCCGGCGCGATCACGGCGGCCTCCAGGGAGGCGTTCGCGCCCAGCGAGGTGCCGCCCAGGACGGCCTGCTCGATGCCACGGTCGTCGAGCAGGGCGATCATCTGCTCACCGAACGCCGTCATGGAGTACTCCGTGGGGTCCTCCGGGCGGTCCGAGCGGCCATGGCCGAGGAGGTCGACGGTGAGCACGTGGGCGCCCTCTCCGGCCAGGTAGCGCGCCAGCGGCTGGTGCATCCGGCGCGGCATCAGCTGGCCGTGGACGAGCACGACCCACCGGTCGCCGCCGCCGTACTCGGTGTACTCGAGCCGGTGGCCGTCGTGGAAGAACTGCCCGATCCGCTCCGAAACCAGGGTCATGGCGACACCTTTGCACGTCGGCCCTCTCCCCAGCGTGACCGTCCGGCGTCGGCGGCCTCAAAAAGCCTCAAAACCATCCACTCTGGGTGACAATCAGTAGGTGAACAGAGGACGGCTGGGCTCGGGGGGGCTGCTGGTGGCTGCCTTGGTGGTCGCCGCCTACCTCGCCGGTGTCGGCGCCCTCAGCGTCGGGCGCGCCACGGGGAGCACCGCCGCGTGGTGGCCCGCGGCGGGAATCGGCGTGCTCGCGGTGCTGCTGGCGCCCCGCGGACGGTGGCCTGTCGTCTTCGTCGGCATGGGCCTGGCGTTCTCCCTGGCCAACCTGACGATGGGCCGCTCGGTCCTCGTCTCGAGCGCGCTCGGGCTGGCCGACCTCGCCGAGACGATCGTGGTCGCCTTCCTGGTGGCGAAGTACATCGGCCGTCGCCTCGTCGACATCCATGACGTGTGGAGGTTGTTCGCGATCGCGGCCATCGGGGCGACGGTGGCCGCAGTCGGGGTGTCCGCGGTCTACGACCGCTTCCTGGACGAGGGGTTCTGGTCGACCCTGTGCACTCACCCTGCCCTCGCACGCCGCCTCGGTCGTCCTGCTCGCGCCACTGGCGCTCCTGCGCCACCGGTCGAATCGCCTTCCGGGGACCTCTCGAACCGTGGAGCTGGTCGCCCAGTCGACCCTGCTCACGGCCGCGACGCTGGTCACCTTCGCCGCACCCGACGTCACCCTGGGCTTCGCGCCGCTGCCCCTGATCGTGTGGGCCGCCGTGCGGTTCAACGAGTGGATCGTCGTGCTGGAGCAGATCGCCTACGCCACGGCGCTGACGCTGTTCACCCAGTACGGCTGGGGCCCGTTCGCGCCGGACGCAGACCTCAACGCGGGCAGCAGCACGCAGCATGCCCAGCTCTACCTCATCTGCCTCGTGCTCATCGGGCTGCCACTCGTCAAGGCGATGCAGCAGCACGACGATGCGATGACCAAGGTGCTGGCCAGCGAGCGGACCTTCCGGCGCAACTTCACCGAGTCGCGCGTGCCGGTGGCGATCGTGAGCAAGGTGGGCGACGACCTGTTCTTCGCCGAGTGCAACGACGCGACCGTCGACCTGCTCGAGCTGTCCTCGGTCGAGCTCGCGCACACCCGGGTGACGGACCTGTTGACGGCACCCGATCTCGGTAGCGCCGCACGCCGCATCGTCGATGGGAAGGCTGCGGGTTGGTCGGGTCCTGTCGGGGTCGTGGCCGACTCTCGGAAGCGGCTCGACGGCACCCTGTCGCTCATCGAGGAGCTCGAGGACAACGCGCTGTTCTCACTGCACCTGGTCGACGTGACCGCGCCGTACGAGCTCCAGGAACGCCTCGAGGCGGAGCGCAACTACACCCGCGCCGTGATCGACACCGCCAGCAGCATGATCGTGCTGACCCGCCCCGACGGCACCGTGATCGCCGCCAACCCGGCCACCTGCAGGCTGACCGGCTTCGCCGAGGACGAGCTTCTCGGACGGCCGATGTGGGAGCTGCTGATGACCGGACAGCAGCAGGCGGGCGCGCGCGAGCTCTTCGCCACCAGTGAGCTGCCCCGCCAGGGCGAGGCACAGCTGCAGACCAAGGACGGCCGGCAGATGGCCGTGATCTTCTCCAGCGACGTGCACCAGGCCAGTGCCGATGCACCCCTGACGGTCGTGATCTCGGCGACCGACGTGACCGACGCCCGGCAGAACGCGGGCATGGTCAACCACCTGCTGCGCTCTGCCCGCACGATCGCCTTCGTCGGCACCGACCTCACCGGCCGGATCACGTTGTTCAACACGGGTGCGGAGCACATGCTGGGGGTCGACGCCGACGAGGCGACCGGCCGGGAGCTGGTCGAGTTCATCGCCGCGGAGGACCTCGCCCGCTATGCGGGGCGCGCACACGACCGGACCACCTTCGAGGCCATCGTCGACCACTCGTCCGAAGACCTGTCCCCGGAGACCCGCGACTGGACCTGGCTACCCGCGGGGCGGGCGCCGCTGAAGGTCTCGATGACGACCAACCCGGTCACCGACACCTTCGGCGACCTGTTCGGCTACCTCTTCGTGGCCAGCGACATCACCGACACCCGCCGCAGCCAGGAGATCCTGGTGCGCGCGCTCCACCGGGAACGCGAGGTCGTCTCCCGGCTCAAGGACCTCGACAACGTCAAGGACGACTTCGTCACCACGGTGAGCCACGAGCTGCGTACGCCGATGAGCAGCATCATCGGCAGCGCGGAGATGCTCGCCGACGGCATGGTGGGTGAGCTGGCCCCCGAGCAGCAGAAGATGGTCGAGGTGATCTCCCGCAACGGCGACCGGCTGCTGGCCCTGGCCGACGACCTCCTCCTGCTGGCGACCTTCGACCAGAGCGCGATCCCCGAGCAGACCACCGACGTCGACCTGCGCACCGTGGTGGAGGAGAGCGCGACGGCCATCGCGGCCATGCTGGCCACCCGCAACCTCGACGTCCGCTACTCGCTCCCCGCCGGGCCGGTGCTGGTCAACGGGGACTCGAGCCACCTCGAGCGGGCGATCACCAACCTGCTCACCAACGGTGTGAAGTTCACCCCCGACGGCGGACAGGTCCACATCGAGGTGCACGCGAACACCCTGGCCCGGGCGGCGGTGCTCACCGTCACCGACACGGGGCTCGGCATCCCGGAGTCGGACCTCGACCGGGTCTTCGGCCGCTTCTTCCGCTCCTCGGTCGTGCAGGAGCGCGCCATCCAGGGATCCGGCCTGGGCCTGTCGATCGTGAAGACCATCGTGGAGAGCCACGAAGGCCGGATCGACGTACGCTCCGAACCAGGGACGGGGACCACGTTCACGGTCACCCTGCCCCTGGTCAGGGCAGCGGTCCGATCGGCCTGAGCAGCTCCTGGGGGGCTACCCGCGGTTGACCGCGGAGATCACGGCCTTGAGCGAGGCGGTCACGATGTTGGCGTCGACGCCGACGCCCCAGAGGAGGTCGTCGCCGACGGCGCACTCGACGTACGCCGCAGCCAGCGCGTCACCACCCGAGGAGAGGGCGTGCTCGGCGTAGTCCAGCACCCGCACGTCGAAGTTGTTCTCGAGCCCGTTGATGGCGTCCACGAAGGCCGCGATCGGTCCGTTGCCCGAGCCGTGCAGCTCCCGGATCTCGCCGTCCACGTAGACGTTCACGTCGAGCTGGTCCTTCTCGCCCGCAGCCGAGGAGGTGTGCACCGAGTTGAGCTTCAGCGGTGTCTCGCGGGTGAGGTACTCGCGCTGGAAGGCCTCCCAGATCGCGGCGGAGGTCATCTCGCCGCCCTCGCCGTCTGTCTGCTCCTGCACGGCGCGGCTGAACTCGATCTGCAGCCTGCGCGGGAGGTCGAGCTTGTGCTCGGACTTCATCACGTAGGCCACGCCGCCCTTGCCGGACTGGCTGTTCACCCGGATCACGGCCTCGTAGGTGCGGCCGACGTCCTTCGGGTCGATGGGCAGGTACGGCGCCTCCCAGGGGTGCTCGCCGACGGGGTGCCCGGCGCGCTCGGCCTCCTCCTCGAGCGCCTCCAGACCCTTCTTGATGGCGTCCTGGTGGGAGCCGGAGAAGGCGGTGTAGACGAGGTCGCCGGCGTAGGGGTGCCGCGGGTGCACGGGCAGCTGGGTGCAGTACTCGACCGTGCGCCGGATCTCGTCGATGTCGGAGAAGTCGATCTGCGGGTCGATGCCCTGGCTGAACAGGTTCATTCCCAGGGTCACCAGGCACACGTTGCCGGTGCGCTCGCCGTGACCGAACAGGCAGCCCTCGACGCGGTCGGCACCGGCCATCACTGCCAGCTCGGTGGCGGCGACCGCGGTGCCACGGTCGTTGTGCGGGTGCAGGCTGATGGTGGTGTGCTCGCGCCGGGTGAGCTGCCGGGAGAACCACTCGATCTGGTCGGCGTAGACGTTCGGCGTGGCCACCTCGATCGTGGCCGGCAGGTTGAGGATGATCTCGCGACCGTCGTCGGGCTGCCACACGTCGGAGACCGCCTCGCACACCTCGAGGGAGAACGGCAGCTCGGTGCTCGTGAAGATCTCCGGGGAGTACTCGTAGCCGATGATCGTCTGACCGAGGTTCTGCTCGGCGTACTTCATGAACAGCTCGGTGCCGCGGACCGCGATGTCCTTGATCTCGTCGTTGGTCGCGCGGAACACGACGCGGCGGAACAACGGGGCGAGCGCGTTGTAGAGATGGATGTTCGCGTGGTGCACGCCGACCAGCGACTGGGTGGTCCGCTCGATCAGGTCCTCGCGAGCCTGCGTGAGCACCGAGATGGTGACGTCCTCGGGCACCTTGTCGCGCTCGATCAGCTGGCGGACGAACGCGAAGTCCGTCTCACTGGCCGAGGGGAAGCCGACCTCGATCTCCTTGTAGCCCATGGCCACGAGCAGGTCGAACATCTTGTGCTTGCGCTCCGGCGACATCGGGTCGATCAGGGCCTGGTTGCCGTCGCGCAGGTCGGTGGAGAGCCAGCGAGGTGCCTGGGTGATCTGTGCCGACGGCCAGGTGCGGTCGGGCAGGTCGATCGGGGGGAACGCGCGGTAGCGCTGCACGGGCATGCCGCTGTCGCGCTGGGTGTTGCTGAATCCTGAGTGCTGCAGAGTCATGGTCTTCTCTCACGGAGGAGGAACGTCGCCGGCATCGCAAACTCTCCGCGGCGAGGGGTCCGGCTGGATCAGACCTCGCGGCGGCAGCGAAGGAGGAGGCTGCGCAACATGACCTGACCACCCTAGCAGCGCCGCGGACCGCTGCTCAGCGAGCCTGTGGCAGCCGCACCGTGACCGTGGTGCCCTGGCCCTCCACCGAGGCCACGTCGACGGTGCCGTCGTGCCAGTCGACGACGGCCTGCACGAGCGTCAGGCCGAGGCCGGTGCCCTGGATCTCGTCGGCCATCGCGAGCGAGGAGCGGAAGAAGCGCGAGAACAGCCGTTCCTGCTCGTCCGCGGGGATGCCGATGCCGGTGTCGTCGAACCCGAGCACCACGTTGTCGTCGTCGTGGCCGAGCCGGATGGTCACCGCCTCGCCGTCGTGGCTGAACTTGATCGCGTTGCTCAGCAGGTTGAGCACCACCCGCTCGATCTGGGTGCGGTCGGTGATCGCCTCGGGAAGCGCGTCCTCGCTGATCACCGCGACCTCGAGACCCTTGGCCGCGATCGCCGGGACGAGGGCCAGCCGGCACTCCTCCACGACGGCGGCCAGGTCGGTCGGCTTCAGGTCGAGACGCACCTGCGCGGCGTCGTACGCCGAGAGGGTGAGCAGGTCGTCGACGAGGGCGCGGAGACGGTCGACGTTGCGCTCGATGATCGACACCCCGTGGTGGACGCTCTCGTTCAGCTCGCCCATGCCCCCCTCGGTCAGCATCTCGAGATAGCCGACGATGCTCGTCAGGGGCGTGCGCAGCTCGTGGGAGACGGTCGAGATGAAGGCGTCCTTCGCGCGGTCGAGCTCCTCGAGCCGGCGTACGGACTCACGCTGCTGCTCGTAGGCCTGCACCTGGATCAGCGACGAGACCAGGTCGTGCGAGAGGCCTTCCGCGATGGCCAGCTCGCGCGCCTGCCAGCTGCGGGGCAGCACCGACTGGAGGAGCAGCCAGCCGACCACCTCCTCGCCGAAGGCGATGGGCACGGAAGCGAGCGCGCGCACGCCGAGCGCCTCGACGATCTCGGCGGCATCCGCGGGATCGAGCCGGGTGTCCTGCTCGACGTCGTCGATCTGGAGCGGGGAGAGCTGCTGGGCGGTCTCGAGCAGCAGTGCGTTCAGGCCCTCGGGGAGCTCGACGAAGGACTCGGGTCGCGGGAGCTCGGCGGTCTCCCGCGAGCTGCTCCAGGTGCCCTGCACGGCCGAGTAGAGGTCCGCGTCGACGAGCAGCACGTCACAACGGTCGACCGCGGTCGCGCGACCCACCGACTCGGCGGCCCGGTTGACGAGCTCGGCCGAGTCGAGGTCCTGGCGCAGAGCCCGGGCGAGCTCGTCGACGACCCGGGTCTGGTCGGCGCGCTCGAGCAGGTCCACCTGGGCCGAGCGCAGCTCACGGACCGACTGGGTCAGGTCAGCGGTGGCACGTGCGCCGATCGTCTCGGCGGCCTGGCGCCGGGCCCGTTCCCGGGCCAGCTGGCGCCGGAGGCGGCGTACCTCGGCGATGGGGTCAGCGGACCCGGTGGTCGACGACGACATCAGGTCCATCGCGTCCACACCGCCCCAGTCGTGCCGGTCAGGCCGCGACGGGCGGGGTTCAGATTGGTTCCCCTCAAGACTCAGGCTCCTCGTTCGGTCCCCCGGCCGACGATGGTAGTCACAAATCCGTGAAGTTTGAACGAGAGCGTCCACGGGACCACCAGAGCGGGAGCCGCTGCGGAAAGGGTCCGGCGGCGTACGTACTCGGCGGTACCATCGCGGCACTGGTCGTCCAGTGACGCACCCAGTGACCCTCACCACGACCCGACGGAGGAACAGCACGTGCCTCGCCGTACTCCCGTCCGGGGAGGTGCCGCCGTGCTGGCGCTGCTGTTCCCGGTGGTGCTGCTCGCGGGCTGTGCCGCGCCGCTGAAGCCGGAGACGGTCGCCGACAAGACCACGGCACCCACGCTGGGTGCGTGCTACGTGCTGACGCCGAAGGACACCGAGAAGGCCAGCAACATCACCGAGCCGGTCGCGTGCACCAAGCCGCACACCTCGCAGACCTTCGCCGTCGGCACGCTACCGGCGAGCACCGGCGAGTCCTACGAGTCCGCGGGGCACGGCAAGTGGATCTTCCCGACCTGCGAGCGCGCGTTCGAGCGGTTCATCGGGGTGGACGAGAGCCTGGCGATGCGGGTCCAGCTGAGCTGGGCCTGGTTCCGTCCCTCCGAGCGAGGTTGGGACAAGGGAGCGCGCTGGTACCGCTGCGACCTCGTCGGCGGTCCGGCCGAGGCCGCCGCGTACGCCGCGCTGCCCACCACCGCGAAAGGGTTGTTCCGCGCCAAGCCGCCGGAGGAATGGCTCAAGTGCGCTCTCGGCGAGACCGTGCTGAAGTCCAAGAAGGTCGCGTGCACGGCCCAGCACAACTGGCGCGCCGTCTCCACGATCAAGCTCGGCGGGACGAAGGACGCCTACCCCGGCGACCGCATCTCCGAGGTGCGCTCACGCGACTTCTGCTCGGACTCGGTGGGTGCCTGGATGAACTACCCGGTGGAGTACGAGTTCGGCTACACCTGGTTCCACGAGGCCGAGTGGAAGGCCGGCAACCGGCGCTCGATCTGCTGGGCGAAGACCGATCGATGACCCCGCTCCGCCTCGCCGGTCTCCTCGTGCCGCTGCTCCTCGTCGGCGCGGGCTGCTCCTCGTCGGGTGACCCGGAGGCGTCGCCCGAGCCGAGCGCCAGCGCCTCGACGACCGCGGAGGCACCTCCACCGCCGGCTGTCCCTCGGGTCGGCGAGTGCCACAAGCTCACCCTCGACCAGGCCACCGACCCGGTGGACACCACGGGGCCGGTCCCCTGCCGGCAGCCGCACACCTCGGTCACCTTCAAGGTGGGCCGGATCAACCCCGTGGCCGACGGTCACCTCCTGGCCGTGGACTCGCGCACCGTGCGCGCCCAGATCGCGAAGGCGTGCCCCGACAGCCCCGGCTCCTTCGTCGGTGGCGACCTGACGGCTCAGCGACTGAGCAAGTTCGAGGTGGTGTGGTTCAGCCCGTCGCTCGAGCAGGCCGACGCCGGCGCGAACTGGTATCGCTGCGACGTCGTGGCGGTGCGCACCGAGGGACAGCTGCTCTCCCTGCCCGCCCGGCTGAAAGGTCTCCTCGACCAGAAGGGTGCGCTCGACCGGTTCGGCACGTGCGGGACGGCCGCACCGGACAAGCCCGGGTTCGACCGGGTGGTCTGCTCGGAGCGGCACACCTGGCGTGCGGTCGACGTGGTGGACCTTCCGAAGGATGCGGGATTCGTGCCCGCGGACCTGGCCGCCACGGGTGACGACGCGTGCAAGGTGATCGCGACCGACCGCGCCGACGGAGACCTCAAGCGCACGTGGAGCTTCGAGCGGCCGACGCGGGCACAGTGGGCGGCAGGTCAGCGCTACGGGTACTGCTGGGTGCCAGCAGCCTGAGGTCAGCGCACGGGGTGACCTGAGTCGCGCAGCGCCTGCTTGACCTCGGGGATCCGCAGGGTGCCGAAGTGGAAGACCGTCGCCGCGAGTACGGCATCCGCGCCGGCGTCGACGGCAGGGGCGAAGTGCTCGACGGCTCCCGCGCCGCCGCTGGCGATCACCGGGATCGACACCTCGCGCCGGACGAGGCGGATCAGCTCGAGGTCGAAGCCGTCCTGGGTGCCGTCCGCGTCCATGGCGTTGAGGAGGATCTCGCCGGCACCGAGCTCGGCCGCCTGGACGGCCCAGGCAAGCGCGTCGAGACCGGCGGAGGTGCGACCGCCGTGGGTGGTCACCTCGAAGCCGGAGTCGGTCGTGCCGGCCGGGACCCGCCGGGCGTCGACGGACAGCACGAGCACCTGGTTGCCGAACCGGTCGGCGATCTCGGCCACCAGCTCCGGGCGACGGATCGCGGCCGTGTTGACGGCGACCTTGTCGGCGCCGGCACGCAGCAGTCGGTCGACGTCCGCCACGGAGCCCACTCCTCCGCCGACGGTCAGCGGGATGAAGACCTGTTCGGCCGTCCGGGAGACGATCTCCATGGTGGTGGCGCGGCCTTCGTGGGACGCCGAGATGTCGAGGAACGTCAGCTCGTCGGCACCTTCCGCGTCGTACACCTTGGCCAGCTCGACCGGGTCACCCGCGTCGCGGAGCTGCTGGAAGTTGATCCCCTTCACCACGCGCCCGGCGTCGACGTCCAGGCACGGGATCACGCGTACGGCGAGGCTCATGCACCCTCCGGTGACGGAGCTGCTCGGCCGGGCCAGGTGAGGTCGAGCGCATCGGTCAGGGTGAACCTGCCCTCGTAGAGCGCAGTGCCGATGATCGCCCCTTCGACGCCGTCGCCGACGAGTCCCATCAGCGCCTCGAGGTCGGCGAGCTCGGTGATCCCACCGGAGGCGACGACGGGCCGGTCGGTCTTCGAGCAGACGTCGCGCAGCAGCTCGAGGTTCGGGCCCTGGAGCATGCCGTCCTTGTTCACGTCCGTGACGACGTACCGCGCACAGCCCTGCTCGTCGAGGCGCTCGAGCACCTCGTAGAGGTTTCCGCCGTCACGTGTCCAGCCGCGGGCGGCCAGCGTCTGGCCGCGCACGTCGAGCCCGATGGCGATCCGGTCACCGTGCTTGTCGATCGCCCGGGCGCACCAGCCCGGCGACTCGAGGGCGGCGGTGCCGATGTTCACCCTGCGGCAGCCGGCCTTGATCGCTGCTCCGAGGCTCTCGTCGTTGCGGATCCCTCCGCTCATCTCGACGTCGATGTCGAGCGTGCCCACGATCTTCGCGAGCAGCTCTCGGTTGTCGCCACGCCCGAAGGCGGCGTCGAGGTCGACGAGGTGGATCCACTCCGCTCCGGCCTCCTGCCAGCGCAGAGCCGCCTCGATCGGGTCGCCGAAGCGCTTCTCCGAACCGGCGACGCCCTGGACGAGCTGCACTGCCTGGCCGTCGGCGATGTCGACGGCGGGCAGCAGCTCGAGGCGTCGTCCTGAGCCTGTCGAAGGGTGGTCGTTCACGGGGGATCCTCCGGTTTCAGCGACGGAACAGCATGGTGTGCAGGACAGGGGCAGCGAGCAGGCTCACGATCAGGACCATCGCGCGTGCCGGCCACTCCGGGAAGATCACCCAGACCAGCACGTTGAGCACGAGCAGCATGACCACCGTCGCACCGGTCTGCTTCCGGCGTCGCGCCGCGAGGACCCCCGTCTGCCGGGAGTGCCGCACGGGCAGACGAGAACGTACCGCGCGCGAGCGGGCCGCGCGGCGTTCTCGTCGTTCTGCCGTGGACGCCCTCGCAGCGGCCACGATCGCGGCCTCCCGCTCTCGTTCGGCCCGCCGTACGGCGCGCTCCTTGCTCATCGCCCGATCAACCCGCCCACCCAGTTGCCGAGCAGCCTGGCGCCCGCGTCGCCGGACTTCTCGGGGTGGAACTGGGTGGCGCTGAGCGGTCCGTTCTCGACGGCCGCGACGAACCTGTCACCGCCGTGGGTCGCCCAGGTGACCAGTGGCGGCCGGGTGCGGTTGTTGGTGACCAGCGTCCAGTCGCGGACGCCGTAGGAGTGCACGAAGTAGAACCGCTCGTCCTCGATGCCGTCGAACAACGCGGTCTGGGGTGGGGCTTCGACGGTGTTCCACCCCATGTGGGGTACGACGGGTGCCTGCAGCCGCTCGACCACACCTGGCCACTCGTCGCAGCCCGCGGTCTCCACACCGTGCTCGACCCCTCGCTCGAACAGGATCTGCATGCCGACGCAGATGCCGAGGACCGGGCGGCCACCGGCGAGACGACGGCCGATGATCTCGTGACCCTTGACCTGGCGGAGGCCCTCCATGCAGGCGGCGAACGCACCGACCCCGGGTACGACGAGACCGTCGGCGTCCATCGCCGCGTCGCGGTCAGCCGTGAGCGTGACCTCGGCACCGGCCCGCTCGAGGGCGCGGACGACCGACCGGAGGTTGCCGGAGCCGTAGTCGAGGACGGTGACGTTCGGCATCGGCTCAGCCACGTGGGGTGGTCACAGCGAGCCCTTGGTCGAGGGCACACCGGTCTCGCGAGGGTCGAACGCAACTGCGTCACGCAGCGCCCGGGCCACGGCCTTGAACTGCGCCTCCACGATGTGGTGCGGGTCGCGCCCACCCATGACGCGGACGTGCAGGGCGATCTGCCCGTGGTGGGCGAGGGTCTCGAAGACGTGGCGGGTCAGCGAGCCGAGGTAGGCGTCACCGATGCTGACGAACTGCTGGCCCTCGGGCTCGCCGACGTGCACGCAGTAGGGCCGGCCGGAGACGTCGACGGCGCACTGCACCAGCGCCTCGTCCAGCGGCACCAGCGAGTCGCCGAAGCGTCGGATGCCCGCCTTGTCGCCCAGGGCCTGCAGCAGCGCGTCGCCGAGGGCGATCGCGGTGTCCTCGACGGTGTGGTGCGCGTCGATGTGGGTGTCGCCCTCGGTCTGGACGGTCAGGTCGAACAGTGCGTGCCGCCCGAAGGCCGTGAGCATGTGGTCGTAGAAGCCCACACCCGTGGACACGTCGGTGCGGCCGGACCCGTCGAGGTCGAGCTCGACGAGCACCTTCGACTCCTTCGTCTGGCGCTCGATGCGCGCGGTCCTGCTCATTGCGTTACCTCTCTCAGTGCGTCCTTGAACGCTTTCATCTCTGCCGGCGTGCCGATCGAGACCCGCAGCCACCCCTCTGGCCCACTGATCCGGATCAGCACGCCGCGGTCGAGCAGCTGCTGCCAGAGTGCCGCACGATCGTCGAACCGACCGAACAATACGAAGTTCGCATCGCTCGGCGCGACCTCGAATCCTTCCGCACGGAGCCATTCCACCGTGCGGTCGCGCTCCTCACGGAGCTCGTCGACCCGTCCCAGCAGCTCGTCCGCGTGACGCAGAGCAGCGCTCGCGACGGCCTGCGTGACCGCGGAGAGGTGGTAGGGCAGGCGTACGACGCGCAGGGCGTCGCACAGCTCGGGTGCCGCGGCCAGGTAGCCGAGCCGTGCACCGGCGAGCGCGAAGGCCTTGCTCATCGTGCGGGTGACGACGAGGTTGCGGTGGTCGGGGAGCAGCTCCAGCGCCGACGGCGTGCCGGCCCGCCTGAACTCGGCGTACGCCTCGTCGATGACCACCACGCCCGGCGCGATGGCGCAGAGCTCGCTGATCACCTCGTGCGGGAGCGCCGTGCCGGTCGGGTTGTTCGGCGACGGCAGCAGGATCACCGTGGGCTGGTGCTCGTCGATGAGCCGACGAGCCTCGTCGAAGTCGAAGCTGAAGTCCTCGTGGCGCCGGCCGGCGACCCAGGTGGTCATGGCGTCGCGGGCGTACTCCGGATACATCGAGTACGTCGGGGCGAACGAGATCGCCGTACGACCGGGACCGCCGAAGGCCTGCAGGATCTGCAGCATCACCTCGTTGGAGCCGTTGGCCGCCCAGACCTGATCGGGGGTGATCGTCGCGCCGGCCTCGCGGGTCAGGTAGGCGGCCAGCCCGGTGCGCAGCTCGGTGAACTCCCGGTCGGGATAGCGGTTGAGCGTGGCAGCGGCCAGCGTCACCGACCCGGCGATGTCGTCGACGACGGCGCGCGAGGGCGGGTAGGGGTTCTCGTTGACGTTCAGGGCGACCGGGACGTCGAGCTGGGGCGCGCCGTAGGGCTCCACGCCCTCCAGCTCGGCGCGCAGGGGCGGCCAGCTCACGGTCGGCCGAAGCGCACGTTGACCGCCGCTCCGTGACCGGGCAGGTCCTCCGCATCGGCGAGGGTGACGACGTGGTCGGCCACCTCGGCCAGGGCGTCGCGGGAGTACTCGATGACGTGCACCGAGCGCAGGAACGAGCGCACCGACAGCCCGGAGGAGTGGCACGCGCAGCCCGCGGTGGGGAGCACGTGGTTGGACCCGGCGCAGTAGTCGCCCAGCGACACGGGCGCCCAGGGTCCGACGAACACAGCGCCCGCGTTGCGGACCCTGGCTGCGTCGCGCGACGAGTCGGCGGTCTGGATCTCGGTGTGCTCGGCGGCGTAGGCGTTGATCACGTCGAGACCTTGGGCCACGTCGTCGACCAGCACGATGCCGGACTGCACGCCGGACAGCGCGGTGCGCACCCGCTCGACGTGCCTGGTCGCGGCAACCTGCTTCTCGAGCTCGGCCTCGACCTCGTCGGCCAGCCGCAGCGAGTCGGTGACCAGCACCGACGCCGCCATCGGGTCGTGCTCGGCCTGGCTGACCAGGTCGGCCGCGACGTACGCCGCATCGGCGGTGTCGTCCGCGAGGATCGCGATCTCGGTCGGGCCGGCCTCGGAGTCGATGCCGACGACGCCCTTGAGCAGCCGCTTCGCGCTGACCGTGTAGATGTTGCCGGGTCCGGTGACCAGGTCGACGCGGCGGCACGGGCCCGCGCCGTACGCGAACATCGCGATCGCCTGGGCGCCGCCGACGGCGTACACCTCCTCGATGCCGAGCAGCTCGCAGGCCGCGAGGATCGTCGGGTGCGGGAGCCCGTCGTACGCCTTCTGGGGCGAGCTGGTCAGCGCGATCGAGCCGACCCCGGCCACCTGGGCAGGGACGACGTTCATCAGCACGCTGGACACCAGTGGCGCCACGCCCCCTGGCACGTAGAGACCCACGCGGTCGACGGGTATGAGTCGCTGGGTGACTCGGGCACCCGGCCCGAGGTCGGTGACCGTGTCGGTGCCGAGCTCGGCCTCGCAGGTGATCCGCAGCCGGCGGATGGACTCCTCGAGCCCGGCGCGTACGGCGGGGTCGAGGTTCTCGAGCGCGCTCGTGAGCGCCTCGCGCGGCACGGTGATGTCGGTCTGGGTGACCCCGTCGAACTTCTCGGAGTACTCCGCGATCGCGGCCACCCCGCGCTCACGCACGTCGTCGCAGATCGGCCGCACCACGTGCAGCGCCGCCTCGACGTCGAAGTCGGCGCGCGGCACCAGGGTGCGGTAGTCGGGGGCAGCTCCGGCGCTGCCGTCCCGGAGATCGATCCGGCGAATCATGGGCCCCAGTCTAGGTGGGGCGTGCCCGCACTCCGGACCACAGCCCCGCGCCCGGACGCGGTGCGTGGGAACCTGAGGCATGACGTACGACGAGAACCTTGCCGACCGGGTGCGCTCAGCGCTCGCGGATCGTCCCGGGGTGACCGAGAAGCGGATGTTCGGCGGACTGGGGTTCCTGGTCAACGGCAACCTGGCGGTGAGCGCGAGCAGCCACGGCGGCCTGATGCTGCGCGTCGACCCCGCCGACCTGGAGTCGGTGCTCGCCGAGGATGGCGTGACCCCCTTCGAGATGCACGGCCGCGCGATGAACGGCTGGGCACACGTCGACGCGTCAGTCGCAGGGTCAGCTGATTCGCTCAGCCGGTGGGTCGAGATCGGCGCCTCCTACGCAGCTTCGCTGCCGGCGAAGTAGAGCACCGAACCAGCTACCGCCGGTCGAACAAACCTCGGAGCGAACTGATCAGTGGAGTGCAGCTGGCACCTGGCGCCAGCTGTACTCCACTGATCGGTGCCTGCGACGTCGCGGAACTCATCGCTGGTTGAGGAGTGAGCGCCCGCGAGCGTCTCGAAACCCGGTGAGGAGTACGACGGACCCATCCACCCGCCGGTCGAGCAGCGAGCGAAGCGAGGGATCAGTCGAGACCAGTCCGTACGCCGAAAGGGGATCTCGACCCCCGTCGGTTGAGCCTGTCGAAACCCAGTACGCCGAACAACCGACGCAACCACCCGGGCCTCATGTCACCCGGTTTCGACAAGCTCAACCAACGTGTGGGTCGGCCGCGCGGGCACCGTCAGAATTCCTTGAACCAATTTCCGGAACCCCCACCAAACAAGGGGAAACTCGGGCGGCACTGTCAGTGGTCGGTGCTTCAATTGCTCTCTATGACCAGCACCGGCCCAGCCACCATCGAGGAGCTCGACAGCCCCCACGATGTGCTGGTCTTCGCCCGCACCCGACGCGCGGACGCCGACCGTGCCGAGGCCGACGTCCTCACCGCCGCAGTGATCTGGGCCGAGCAGCACCCACCGGAGTCGATCGACGAAGCGGCGACCTGGATCGGCGGCGGAGAAGACGGCCTGCTGCTGGCCGGGCCGGGTGCACCACTGGTGGCGGAGTTCTGCATCGCCGAGTTCGCCCTGGCCATCGGGAAGTCCACCGACGCCGGCAAAGCCGTCATCTCCGCCGGGCCTCGAGCTGAAGTACCGACTCCCCAAGCACTGGGCCCGGATCCAGTCCGGCCACCTCCAGGCGTGGAAGGCCCGCCGCATCGCCGAGGCCACCCTGATGCTCACCGAAGAAGCCGTCGCCTACGTCGATGCGCAGGTCGCACCGTTCGCGCACAAGATCAGCTACGCCGCCCTGGAGCGCCTGGTCCAGGAGACCATCGACCGGTTCATGCCCGACCTCGCTGCGGAGAAGAACCAGAAGGCAGCCGACGGACGGCACGTGACGTTCCATCACCAGCAGGTCTCCTTCAACGGCACCACCCACTTCGAGGGAGAGCTCGACCTGGGTGATGCGTTGGACTTCGACACCGCCCTGGCCCAGACAGCCGAGTCGCTCAAGGCCTGCGGGTCAGACGGAGTCCTTGGACGTACGCCGCTCGATGGCCGTCGGTGAGATCGCCCGGAACCAGCTCGCCCTGGATCTCCAGGCCGCCGACGAGACGGCCGCGGGTGCAGAGGTTTCGACAAGCTCAACCAGCGTGAAGCCCAAGCCCCGCCAGGTCATCCTGCACGTCCACCTCAGCGACGCCGCCATCCGCGGAGAAGCCGGCCTGCACCTGGCCCGGGTGGAGAACACCCGCACCGGTGTCACCGCCGACCAGGTCCGACCTGGTGCGCCAACCCCGACACGAGCGTGGTCGTGAAGCCGGTGATCGACCTCAACGAGCACATCCACGTCAACGGCTACGAAGTCCCAGTGCGACTCCAGGAGCAGACCGAGGAACGCGACCACACGTGCGTCTTCCCCTGGTGCACCCGACCAGCGAAGAAATGCGACTCCGAGCACTGCATCCCCTACGACCAGGGCGGGACCACCTGCTCGTGCAACATCGCACCCTTGTGCAGGCGACATCACCGGCTCAAAACACACTCCGCCTGGAACTACACGACGCTGGAACGTGGGTCGTTCCTGTGGACCAGCCCGCACGGCTACCAGTTCCTGCGCGACCACGAAGGCACCCTCGACGTCACCCCCGACCGACGACCCGACCCACCGGCTGACCCGCCGCACTTCTGAGGCCACCGCCCCGGACCCCGCCGTACATCCCTGACCGGCGGGGGTACCGGCATGTCCAGACCCTGCCCAGCGGGGTTTCGACAGGCTCAACCGGCGGTGGGTCGCCATCCGCTGTCGGCGTACGGGATGTGTCTCGACTGTTCGCTCGCTGGCGCTCGCTGCTCGACGCAAGGCTTCGCTCGCTGCTCGACCACCTGGATGCCCTCAGCTGCAGGCGACGCACGTCCTGGCCGTGGGGCGAGCCGAGAGACGCTCGGGGACGATCGGGCGGCCGCAGGTCTCGCAGACTCCGTAGGTGCCGGCGGCCACGCGGGCCAGGGCCGCGTCGACCTCCTCGAGGTGGCGGCGGGACTGTCTCACGAGGGCGTCGACCTGGGAACGCTCGAAGGCGATCGTGGCGCCCTCCGGGTCGTGCTCGTCGTCGGCGTTGGTGTCGCGCGACGCGGCCACGACCTCGGCGAAGTCGTCGGTCAGCGCCGCGAGACGGCGGATGGTCTCGTCGCGGTCCGCCTCGAGCGCGGCGAGCGGATCGCTCACGGTGCCGTGACCAGCTGCTCGATGCGCTCCAACGTCGCCGTCATGTCGGCGACGGGATCCCCGGCCAGCGGGCGGACGAGGGCGCGGTTGCGCTCGGGCCGGAGGTCCCAGGTCTCCACGACGTGGGTGCCTCCCTCGACCTCGGACAGCTCGTAACGCCAGATCCGGCCGCCGATGAACAGCGGCAACGGAAGGGTGAGCGGACGAGTCTGCCAGGCGACGACGCGGTCGGGCTCCAGCTCGACGACGGTGCTGCGGGTGGAGTAGGCGAAACCACGCTTCATGTGCATGTCGAAGGTCGACCCCAGCCGCAGTGACGCCTCCGATGCCCTCACCCGACGTACGGTCCCGGAGCCGTCGATGTCGGGGTGGCGCGTGGGATCGCTGAGCAGCCCGAAGATCGCTGAGGGTGGAGCGGGGATGGTTCGCTCTGCGGATCGGACGTAGTCGCTGTCGCTCATGGCTGCAGTCTCCCCCAGCGGCGCAAGGCGCCCCGAGCGTCCAGTCGCCTCCACAGGGGCGTCCCACCCCCTAGATTGGTCAGGTGACCACGGTGCCGCTGTTCCCGCTCAACGCGGTCGTGTTTCCCGGCGTCGTCACGCCGCTGCACATCTTCGAGGAGCGCTACCGCCTGCTCGTCCGCGAGCTGGCCGGGATCGAGAGCGTCTTCGACCGGGTCTTCGGCATTCTCGCGATCCGCGAGGGCTACGAGGTCGGTGACCACGGGATGCAGTCGGCCCACCGGGTCGGGACGCTGGTGCAGCTCACCGAGGTCGATGCGTACGACGACGGCCGCTTCGACATCGAGGTGATCGGGCGGCAGCGACTGCGGGTGATCGACTCGGACAACTCCGGCCCGTTCCTGCGCGGCGAGGTGGAGCTGCTCCCGGACAACGACGAGCCCGACTCGGTGACCGAGGCAGAGGCCGCGCTCGCTGCGTTCGAGACCTATCGCCAACAGCTCTCCGAGCTCCGCGGCGGACCGGTGCTCGCGGGTGAGATGCCCAGCGACCCGGCGTACCTCTCCTATGCCCTCGCCAGCACCTGCCTGCTCACGCTCCCCCAGCGCCAGGCCCTGCTCGAGGCCGAGAGCGCGCGCGTGCGGCTCGGGATGATCCGGCGCACCCTGCACGAGGAGATGCGCGCGATGCGCGCACTGCCCTCGCTGCCGGCCACCGAGGTGGCGCGCACCAGGTGGTCCCCGAACTGATGGCTCCCCGGTCGCCCCGCGCGCGATCAGGTGGTACGCCGGCCACCGCCGCCCTCGAACGTGCCGGTGTCAGCTTCACGCTGCATCACTACGAGCACCACAGCTCCGCCGCGTCGTACGGGCTCGAGGCCGCCGAGCAGCTCGGCCTCGACCCGACGGCGGTGTTCAAGACCCTGCTCGTCGAGGTCGACGGAAGCCTCGTCGTCGGCATCGTCCCGGTCTCGGGACAGCTCGACCTGAAGGCGCTCGCCGCGGCGGTCGGCGGCAAGAAGGCCGTGATGGCAGACCCGGCCGCGGCGGAGCGTACGACGGGCTACGTCGTCGGCGGGATCTCCCCACTGGGGCAGAAGAGGAAGCTCCCCACGGTGGTGGACACGTCCGCGCTCGACCTGGCTACCGTCTACGTCAGCGGCGGCAAGCGCGGCCTCGACCTGGGCATCGCGCCGAACGACCTGGTCGCCCAGCTGGACGCGACGGTCGCCCACATCGGCCGCAGCTGAGCTCAGTCGAGCAGCCGGCTACTTCAGCACCAGCCGGACGAGACCGTGACCGGTGCTGCCCTCGCTCCACGCACTGATGCCGAGGGCACGCAGCACCTTGACGTTCTCGGCGACCTCGCTGGCGTCCTTGTCGTTCCCGTCAGCTGCCAGCTTCCGGATGACGTCGCCCCACGCACCGTCGAACGAGACGTAGGCGACGGCCTGCGCGTCCCCCGCGTGCGTCACGACGTCCTTGAAGTTCTTCGCTTCCCCGAGGGAGCCGTTGTCGAGCAGGTCCTCGGCATAGCCGGGCTGCGTGGAGACGGCCACCTTGCCGTCCTCGGAGGCAAGGGTGGCGGGGAGGTCCGCGAGCCTGGCCCCCGTGTTCGCCTCGACCTTGGCGATGACGGCCTTGATCTTGGCGTCGTCACCGTGGACCAGCAGCCCGATCGGGAGGTCACTGGGACCGGCGTCATCGAGGTCGGCCGGTGCATCGCCACCGAGCGAGAGGCTGAGCGAGCTGCCGAGCAGCGTGATCAGGTCGTCGGGGAGCTCGAGCCCGGTGCCTGCGGTGAACATCTTGCCCAGGGAGAGCAGGTCGCCCTCCTGGCCGCTCGACCTGAGCTTGTCCAGTGCCTTGTCCGGGATCGCGAGAGCCAGCGCCGCGGCCGTGTCCTCGGGCAGGTCGCCCACCTGCTTGCCCACGGTCGGGCTCTTGTCGTTGGCAGCACCCCCGCCTGCGAAGGCGAGCTCGATGCCGCCGTCGGCGAACTTCAGCCCGGCGGCTGCACCCTTGAAGTCCTTGAAGACGTCGGCCAGCTGGTCCTCGGTGTCCGCGCCGGGGACGGCCGCCACGCCACCGCTCCCGTCCAGGCTGACGCCTCCCGCCAGCCCGGGGAGCCCCTCCATGCCGTCCATGCCGTCGAGCCCGCCCAGGTCGGGGCCCAGGCCGTCGGAGAGGATCTTGATGCTCTTCGGTCCGGCGTAGGCGTTCACGATGCCGGGGCCGCCCACCTCATCGGTCCACTTCTGGAAGTCGGCGTTCTCGGCCAGGGATGACTTCTTGCCCGCCGCTGCGATCGCCTTCGCGTGGGCCACGCTGTCGCTGACCATCAGGTAGTCGTCACTGATCGTCCACCCGAAGTCGTCGCCGTCGCCTGCGCCGCTGCAGTCCGCCAGCTCGGCGAAACCGGTGCGGGCCTTGGCGGCGTCCTTGATCTGCAGGGCCACCACCGGGCGCGGCTTCTTGTCCAGTACGACGCCACCGAACCCGGCGCGCTGGCCGATCCACGGCTTGACGTCCTTCTCGTAGTCCAGGGCCTTGCAGGGGCCGTTCTTGAACGCCTCGTCGAAGATCGCCTCGACCACGTCTGAGTCGGGCGTGATCCCGGTGCGCTTGTTCCAGCTGGGGAACTTGCGCAGCGTCTTGATCGCCGCGACCTTCTGACCGCCCGACGGGTTCAGGTCGACGGTCACCAGTGCGAACGTCGTGTCGGGCAGCACCTCGGCGGGCCGGGGGCCGCCTCCGGCGAAGAACTGCCAGGCGGCGTACCCGCCACCCGCGATGATCACCACGGCGACGACCGAGGCCACCACGGCGATCACCCCACGATTGCTGCGTCGCGGTGGCTGGGGCTGAGGCTCGGGTTGCAGGTCAGGCAGCTCGGCAGTGTGGTCGGACATGGTTTCCCCCGGACGGCAGACAGAACCAGCGCAGAGTACCCGTTCAGTCGGGGGTCGGAGCCTCGTCGCGCGGCTTGCTCAGGATCCAGAGGTAGATCACGGCACCCAGTCCGGCGGCGATCGGCCAGATCCAGGCGATGCCGGTGGCGTGCAGCTTCAGCTGCATGGACACCTTGGCGCCCTCCGGCAGGCTGCGCAGCGCGGTGGTCTCCTTCTCCGGCCCCAGGGCCAGCCCGATCTGGATCATCAGCCACGAGGCAAGTGCTCCGCCGAGGACGACCAGGACCACCATCAGCAACGGGTCGCGCCGGCGCCAGGCCAGCAGGATCACCCCGGTGAGCAGCCCGCCGACCACCGCCACGACGAAGAACCAGCCGTCGATGTTGACCTCCTTGACCAGCTGCTCGGGTGCGACCACCGCGCCGTCGGCGGACCTCACCACCGTCGGCAACGGGGTCAGCTGCCACCACACCAGTGCGCCGAGCAGCCCGGCCGCGATGGACCACACGGCCACCACGAGAGCATCGACGGCCCCGGCGACAAGGCTCGAGCGAGCCTCCGACTTCGCGGAGCCGTGCACCACGGGTGCGTCTGTCGAGCTCATCCCAGGCACCCGGGACCGAGGAGGTGCTTGAGGTCGCCGTAGAGCGCAGGTGAGGCAGAGACCCGGTGGCGGTCGTCGAGCCGCAGCACCCGGGTGGCGCCGCGGGAGACCAGCTTGAGCCGGACCTCGGTGGTGCCGGGGTGGGTGCGCAGCACCTCCTTGAGCTGCTCGACGACGGGCGGGGTGCAGCGGGTGGACGGCAGCGTGATCAGCACCGGACCGGTGCCGCCGCGGTCCTCCATCACCGGCGTGGTGATCGCCTTGCCGCGCAGCTCGGGCTGGTCCTTGCTCTTGTCCAGCCGGCCCTGCACGGCGACGACGGTGTCCTCGACGAGCAGGTTGGCGGCGAGCTGGTAGTCGCTGGGGAACAGGAGTACGTCGATGGCGCCCTCGAGGTCCTCGACGGTGACGATCGCCCAGGCGTTGCCGGTCTTGGTGATCTTGCGGGTGACCGACGTGATCAGGCCGCAGATGGTGGCGAACGAGCCGTCGGGGCGGTCCTCGTCGGTGAGCAGCTGGCCGATGGTGCAGTCGGCGGCGTTGGCGAGCACGTGCTCGAGCCCGGTCAGCGGGTGGTCCGAGACGTAGAGCCCGAGCATCTCGCGCTCGTGACCCAGCAGTGTCCCCTTGTCCCACTCCTCGATGTCGGGCACCACGACGCTGACGCCGAAGCCGCCGTCGTCCGGGTCCATCCCGCCGAAGAGCGAGTCCTGGCCGATGGCCTCGTTGCGCTTGATGTCGACGTACTGGTCGACCGCCTGCTCGTGCACCGCGAGCAGCGCCCGGCGGCCGTGCTTCATCTCGTCGTAGGCCCCGGCCTTGACCAGCGACTCGATCAGCCGCTTGTTGCAGACCTGCGCGGGCACCTTGTCCATGAAGTCGGCGAAGTCGACGAACCGGCCCTTCTCACGCCGGGTGGAGATGATCTGCTCGACGACGTTCCAGCCGACGTTGCGGATCGCGGTCAGCCCGAACCTGATGTCGGTGCCCGACCGGGGTGAAGTTGGCCTCGGACTCGTTGACGTCGGGCGGCAGCACCTGGATCTTCATGTGGCGGCACTCGTTGAGGTAGATCGCCATCTTGTCCTTGTCGTCCTTCACCGAGGTGAGGAGCGCGGCCATGTATTCCGCCGGGAAGTTGGCCTTGAGGTAGGCGGTCCAGTAGGACACCAGGCCGTACGCCGCCGAGTGGGCCTTGTTGAACGCATAGTCGGAGAACGGCAGCAGCGTGTCCCACAGGGCCTTGATGGCGCCGAAGGAGAACCCGCGCTCGGTCATGCCGGCGGAGAAGGTCTCGAACTGCTTGTCCAGCTCCTCCTTCTTCTTCTTGCCCATCGCCCGGCGCAGCAGGTCGGCCTGGCCCAGCGTGTAGCCGGCCAGCTGCTGGGCGATCGCCATCACCTGCTCCTGGTAGACGATCAGGCCGTAGGTCTCGCCGAGCACCTCCTGCAGCGCCTCGGCGAGCTCCGGGTGCAGCGGCTCGACGGCCTCGCGGCCGGTCTTGCGGCGGGCGTACTTGTTGTGGGAGTCCGCACCCATCGGGCCCGGCCGGTAGAGCGCGCCGACCGCGGAGATGTCCTCGAAGGTGTCGGGCTGCATGCTGCGCAGCAGCGCGCGCATCGGGCCGCCGTCGAGCTGGAAGACGCCGAGGGTGTCACCCTTCTGGAGCAAGGTGTACGTCGCCGGGTCGGTCAGCTCGAGGCTCTCGAGCACCACCTTCTCGCCGCGGTTGTTCTCGATGTTGATCAGCGCGTCGTCGAGGACCGTCAGGTTGCGGAGCCCGAGGAAGTCCATCTTGATCAGGCCGAGCTTCTCGCAGGTCGGGTAGTCGAACTGGGTGATCTTGGCGCCGTCGGCCGGGCGACGCATCACCGGGATCACGTCGAGCAGCGGCTCGCTGGACATGATCACGCCGGCCGCGTGCACGCCCCACTGGCGCTTGAGCCCCTCGAGGCCGATCGCGGTGTCCACCACCGTCTTCACGTCGGCGTCGCCGTCGTAGAGCGTGCGGAACTCGCCGCCCTCGCCGAACCGCTTGTGGGTCGGGTCGAAGATCTCCTTGAGCGGGACGTCCTTGCCCATCACCGACGCGGGCATCGCCTTGGTGATCCGGTCGCCCATGGCGAACGGGTAGCCCAGGATGCGCGAGGAGTCCTTGACCGACTGCTTGGCCTTGATGGTTCCGTAGGTGACGATCATCGAGACCCGGTCGTCGCCGTACTTGTCGGAGACGTAGCGGATCACCTCACCGCGGCGACGCTCGTCGAAGTCGATGTCGAAGTCGGGCATGGAGACGCGGTCGGGGTTGAGGAACCGCTCGAAGATCAGGCCGTGCTGGATCGGGTCGAGGTCGGTGATCCGCATGGCGTAGGCGACCATCGAGCCGGCACCCGAGCCGCGGCCCGGGCCGACGCGGATGCCGTTGTCCTTGGCCCAGTTGATGAAGTCGGCGACGACGAGGAAGTAGCCCGGGAAGCCCATCTGGGTGATCACGCCGACCTCGAAGTCGGCGCGCTTGCGGACCTCGTCAGGGATGCCCTGGGGGTAGCGGAAGCTGAGCCCCTTCTCGACCTCCTTGACCATCCAGGAGTTCTCGTCCTCGCCCTCGGGGCAGGGGAAGCGCGGCATGTAGGTGCCGTTGCCCTCGGTGAACTCCACGTCGCAGCGCTCGGCGATCAGCAGCGTGTTGTCGCAGGCCTCGGGCAGGCCGTTGCGCACCCCCCAGAGCTCGCGCATCTCGGCGGGCGACTTGATGTAGTAGCCGTCGCCGTTGAACCGGAACCGCTTCGGGTCCGACATCACGCTGCCCGACGAGACGCAGAGCAGGTGCTCGTGCGACGGGGCGTCGCGCTGGTGGACGTAGTGGGAGTCGTTGGTCGCCACCGGCGGGATGCCGAGGTCCTTGCTCAGGCGCAGCAGGCCGTCACGGACGCGGGTCTCGATGTCGAGCCCGTGGTCCATCAGCTCGAGGAAGTAGTTGTCCTTGCCGAGGATGTCCTGGAAGTCGGCGGCCGCCTGGCGCGCCTTGTCGTAGTCGCCGATCCGCAGCCAGGTCTGCACCTCGCCCGAGGGGCACCCGGTGGTGGCGATCAGGCCTTCGGCGTACTCCGTCAGGAGCTCGCGGTCGGCCCGGGGCTGGTAGAAGAAGCCCTCCATCGAGGCGCGCGAGGAGAGCCGGAAGAGGTTGTGCATCCCCTTGGTGCTCTCCGCGAGCAGGGTCATGTGCGTGTAGGCACCGGACCCGGAGACGTCGTCGTTCCCCCCGTCGTTCCACCGCACCCGCTTCTTGTCGAAGCGCGAGGTGTTCGGGGTGAAGTAGGCCTCGATCCCGATGATCGGCTTGACCCCGTGCTTCTTGGCCTTGGACCAGAAGTCGTAGGCGCCGAACACGTTGCCGTGGTCGGTCATCGCGATCGCGTCCATGCCCAGCTCGGCGGTCCGCTCGAACATGTCGTCCAGCCTGGCGGCTCCGTCGAGCATGGAGTACTCGGTGTGGACGTGCAGGTGAACGAAGCCTTCTTTGCTCGACATGGAGCGCGATCAGCCCTTCCCGAACTTTGGAGCGAACACCCGTCTTCTGCACAGGCCGGAACTGTCAGCTGCGGCCTGGTCGTGCGGGGAAGAAGGTCAGCGTACGTCAGCGTGACAGAGCCCTCCGACAGGGACACGGGGGTCAGTCACTCGGGTGCCGCATCGCTCCCACGACCACCGTTCCGGCACCCAGGGCGACCAGTGCGAGCGCGCCGACGGCCGCCACCACACCACCCCACCCGCCCCCTGCCCAGGCCTCGCCGATGACCAGCCCGAAGACGCTGGAGCCGGCGTAGTAGCCGCACACGTAGAGCGCGCTCCCCTGGGTGCCGTACGGCGCCGCCACGACGGGCGCCCACCCGCTGGCCGTGGCGTGGGCGGCGAAGAAGCCGCCGGTGAGCACGACGAGGCCGAGGACGACCATGGCCAGCGAGTCCGGCAGCGTCAGGCCCAGACCGACGAGCATCACCAGCACGGAGACCACGAGGACGCGCGGGCGGCCGAGCCGGTCGGCCGCCCGGCCGGCCGCCGCGGAGGCGACCGTACCGGCGAGGTAGGCGAGGAACACCAGCCCGAGCAGTGCGGGCGCCAGGTCGAACGGCGCTGCGGACAGCCGGTAGGGCAGGTAGTTGTAGATCGCGACGAAGCCGCCCATCAGCGCGAACGGCACCACCACCAGGGCCACCAGCCCGGGGCGCCGCACCAGAGTCGCCAGTGCGCGCCGGTCGGCCTCGGGATCCGTGCCGCCGTGAGCGTCCTCGGCCACCGGGTCGGGCAGCAGCCGCCAGAAGGCGACCGTCACGACTGCTGCCACCAGGGCCAGCGCGGCGATGCCCCAGCGCCAGGAGGTGCCGTCCGAGACGCCTGCGGTGACCAGCCGCCCACCCACACCGCCCAGGGTGTTGCCGGCCACGTAGAGGCCCATCGCCGACCCCAGGCCGACCGGATGCACCTCGGCGCCGACGTGTCCCATGGCGACAGCGACCACGGCCGCCAAGGCCACCCCGGAGAGCGCCCGCAGGACCACGAGCGTGGTGAAGTCGGGCGACACCGCGACAGCGGCAGTGAGCAGCACGGCGAGCACGAGACCGATCCGCATCACCCGCACCCGCCCCCACCTGACCGCCAGGGCGGCGGCCGGCAGCACCGCGAGGGCGAGTGCCCCGGTCGGGGCCGAGACGGCCAGGCTGGCGGCGCTCGGCCCGACCCCGAACTCGTCGCCGAGCTGCGGAAGCACCGGTTGAGCGGCGTAGAGCAGGCCGAACGCCGACAGCCCGGCCAGCACCATCGCTCCGTTGAGCCGCCTGAAACCCGGCGAGCCGGGACGGTGGAGGTCCGTCGAGCTGGTCAGGGAGCCGTCTCCTCGGCCCGCTGCTCCCAGGCGGCGAGGCTCTCCTCGATGATCGTGTGCATCAGGCGGGCCACCCGCTCGGCGCCCAGCTCGGGCACGTGCCGGCTCATCCGCGCGACGATCTCGGCCTCCCGTTCGGCGTCGCGTCCCCGCAGCCCGCCGGGTGAGCCGGTGGCGGCCTTGTGGTCCTGGACCGCCGCCGTGAGCGCCGTACGACGGGCGAGCAGCACCGCGAGCTCGTCGTCCACGGCGTCGATCCGGCCGCGCAGGTAGGACATCGGGTCGTCACTCAGCCAGGCCATCTGCAGATCGGGCTCGGCGTCGCGATAGGTGCTGCCGTCGGTGCGCTCGAGCTCGACCAGGCCGTGCCTGACGTAGAAGGCACGGGCCCGCTCGTTCGCCTGGTAGACCCGCAGCCCGAACCCCTCCGGCCGCAGGCTCTTGACCAGGTCGAGCAGGGCCGTACCCACGCCACGGGCGGGCCGGTCGGGGTGCACGAACAGCAGGTTGACCCAGTCGCCGTCCAGCAGCACGAACCCCAGCAGCGTGTCACCGCGTACGGCGACCCACAGCTCCCGGTCCGGCGGGTCGAGCAGGGTGAGGCACCAGGCCCTGACCTCGCCAGGCGTGCGGGTCTCCGGTGGGTGTCCCGGGCCGGCCGTGGCGGCGAGGAAGACCACCGGCAGCATGTAGAGGTCGTCACGGAATCCGGGCCGCAGCTCGAACTCCTCGGAGAACGACTCCTCAATCGGCATTGCGGATGATCTCCAGGGCGCGCGCGAGGTCGTCGGGGTACGGCGACTCGTACTCCACCTGCTCGCCGGTGCCAGGGTGCTCGAACCCGAGCCGGACCGCGTGCAGCCACTGCCGCTCGAGCCCGACCCGCTGGGCCAGCGTGGGGTCGGCGCCGTAGGTCAGGTCGGCCACGCACGGGTGCTTCAGGGCCGCCATGTGCACCCGGATCTGGTGGGTGCGCCCCGTCTCCAGATGGACCTCGAGCAGGCTGGCGAACCGATGGGCCTCGAGGGTCGAGTAGTGCGTGACGCTGTGCTTGCCGTCCTCGCGCACCGCGAACTTCCAGTCGGACTTGGTGTGCCGCCCGATGGGGGCGTCGATCGTGCCCTCGAGCGGATCGGGGTGGCCCTGCACCAGCGCGTGGTAGGTCTTGTCGACCTCACGGTGGCGGAACGCGTTCTTGAGCAGCGAGTAGGCCCGCTCGCTCTTCGCGATCACCATCACGCCCGACGTGCCCACGTCCAGGCGCTGGACGATGCCGCGGCGCTCGGGGGCGCCACTGGTCGCGATCTGGAACCCGGCTCCGCGCAGGTGTCCCACCACCGTCGGCCCGGTCCACCCCATCGAGGGGTGTACGGCGACCCCGACCGGTTTGTCGATGACCACGATCTCGTCGTCGTCATGGATGATCCCGATGCCCTCCACGACCTCGGCGACGACCTCCAGCGGGTCGGCCTGGCGGGGGAAGGTGACATCGAGCAGGGTGCCCGGCACCAGCCGGTCGGACTTGGCGGCGGGATGACCGTCGATGTGCACGAGCTCACGGGAGACCAGCTCCGCGGCCTTGCTCCGGGAGATGCCGAACATCCTGGCGAGCGCGACGTCGACCCGTTCTCCGCCCAGGCCCTCGGGGACCTCGAGGCTCCGCTGCTCACCGTCCTGCTCGGTCACCGCTGGGTCCCGTCGGCCTCGTGCTCGTGCCGGGAACCGTCGAGGCGGACACCACGCAGGAGCAGGATCACGAACAGCACGCCCGCGGCGTCGATGCAGATGTCCGCCACGTTGAACACCGGCCAGTGCGGCAGCGCGAAGAAGTCGACGACGTGGCCCCGGAAGGGCCCGGGCGCGCGGAACATCCGGTCGATCAGGTTGCCCACCACCCCGGCGAGCAGGAGGCCCAGGGCGACGGCCCACACCCGGTTGCGCACCCGGACAGCGTAGAAGCAGACCACCGCGGCCGCGACCAGCGCGACCACCGAGATGACCGGGGTCAGCGTTTCGCCGGTGCTGAACGCCGCCCCGGGGTTGCGGACGAGCTCGAGCTGCAGGAACTCACCGAGCACGTCCACCGGTGCTCGCCCGGTCAGCTCACGGACAGCCAGGTGCTTGCTCAGGACATCGAGGGACAACGCCACCGCGGCGACCGCGAAGGCCAGACCGGTGGCCGACCTCCCAGAAGTCCGGCCAGCAGTCCGACCGGAAGTCCGACCCGTGCTCAGCGACGCTCCTCGCGCTGCTTGCAGCTCAGGCACAGAGTGGCCCGCGGGAACGCCATCAGCCGGTTCTTGCCGATCGGGTTGCCGCAGTTCTCGCACTGGCCGTAGGTGCCGTTGGCGATCCGCTCGAGCGCGTGCTGCGACTGCTCGAGCATGTCCCGGGCGTTGTTCACGATGACCATCTCCTGGTCGCGCTCGAAGGAGGCCGAGCCCACGTCCGCCTGGTCGTGGCCGGCGCCCTCCCCGGAGTTCTCGATCATCCCGGCGAGGTCGCCCTCGACCTCGGCCAGCTCACCGGTGAGGCGCTTGACGTCGGCGTTCAGCTGGACGCGCACCTCCTTGAGCTCGGCCTTGGTCCACGGGTCCTCGGCCTCGAGGACGACGAGCTGGTCCGGCTGCGCCGCTGCCCGCTTCGTCGTGGTGCCGGTGGTCTTCGGGGTCACGGCCTTGTTCACTGCCGTCTTCACCGGTGCCTTCTTGGTCGCAGTCTTCACGGGGGCTTTCTTTGCCACGGGCGTGGCGGGGGCCTGCTTGGTCACAGTCTTGGCGGCGGTCCTGGCCGGGGCCTTCTTGGCCGGGGCCTTCTTCACGGCAGCCTTCTTGGCCGAGGCCTTCTTGGCCGCAACCTTCTTCACGGGGGCCTTCTTCGCGACTGCCTGCTTCACCGGTGCCTTCGTGGCAGGCGACTTCTTGGCGGCAGCCTTCTTAGCCGGAGCCTTCTTGGCCGGAGCCTTCTTGGCCGGAGCCTTCTTGGCCGGGACGGCCTTGGTGGCGGCGGCCTTCTTCGCGGCAGCCTTCTTGGCCGGAGGCTTCGTCGCGGCCTTCTTCGCCTCGGCGCCGGTACCACGCCCGACGACCTTGCGCGCGGCAGCACCAGCGCGGCTGGCCAAGGACTTTCTGGTCGCTGATGCCATGGCTCCGGGGCCCCTATCGGGTGATGGTATGAGCTGCGTCATACGTGGTGGCGCGAGGATATGTTGCGTGTCGACCGCCTTCAACCCGCCGTGCCGCAGGCAAACCTGCCACACAGTCGGAGCACTCTTCCATGTTCTGGCACACTGGAACAACCGCAAGGCGTGGAGGGGAAAATCATCCCGGAGCCGCCGGAAGAAACGTGGAGGGTCTCTCGCGAGGTCCCTGCGGACTAGAACCGGCAGCGGTGAGACCCACCCGGGTCGCCCATGAAGTGGGTCGGCGAGCAGGATCTGCCGGCCAAGGAGGGTGGTACCGCGGGGAAGCCGCCAGGCGACCTCGTCCCTTCGGAATCGAGTGCTCCACCGCCGAAGCCGAAGGAACGCAGTGAGTCCGTATCGCCCCGTCCCCCCGCAAGTTGACCTGCCCGAGCTCGAGGCAGGCGTGCTCGACTTCTGGCGCGAGCAGCAGATCTTCGAGAAGTCCGTGGCCCGCAACGCGGGAGCCGGCAGCTGGACCTTCTTCGAGGGGCCGCCCACGGCGAACGGCCGCCCCGGCACCCACCACATCGAGTCGCGGACGTTCAAGGACGTCTTCCCGCGCTTCAAGACGATGCAGGGCTACCAGGTCAACCGCAAGGGCGGTTGGGACTGCCACGGCCTGCCCGTCGAGCTCGCCGTCGAGAAGGAGCTCGGGTTCACCGGCAAGGCCGACATCGAGGCGTTCGGCATCGCCGAGTTCAACGCCCGTTGCCGCGAGTCCGTGCAGCGGTACGTCGACCTCTGGGAGCAGATGACCGACCGGATGGGGTGCTGGATCGACATGCGCCAGCCCTACCGGACGATGGACTCCGAATACGTCCAGTCGGTCTGGTGGGCGCTGAAGGAGATCCACGGGAAGGGCCTGCTCGTCGAGGACTACCGGGTGGCGCCGTACTGCCCCCGGGACGAGACCGGGCTCTCCGACCACGAGGTGGCCCAGGGCTACGAGACGGTCACCGACCCCAGCGTCTACGTGCGGTTCCCGCTCACCTCCGGCCCCTGGGCAGATGGGGGCGCAGCGCTGCTGGTGTGGACGACGACGCCGTGGACCCTCGTGTCCAACACGGCCGTCGCCGTACGGCCCGACGTCACCTACGTGCTGGCCACCGACGGCACCGAGAGGCTCGTGGTCGCCGAGCCGCTGGTCGAGCGCGGCACTGGGCGAGGGCTGGACCGTCGAGGGCTCCGTCCTCGGCTCGGAGATGGAGCGCTGGACCTACCAGCGCCCCTTCGAGCTGGTGGAGTTCCCGCCCGTCGAGGAGGGCGGCACCGCGCCGCACCTCGTGGTGCTCGCTGACTACGTCACCACCGAGGACGGCACCGGCCTGGTGCACCAGTCCCCCGCCTTCGGCCAGGACGACATGGCGGTCTGCCGTGCCTACGGGCTGCCGATCGTCGTACCGGTCGGGACCAACGGCCACTTCGCCGACGACATCGCCCTGGTGGGCGGACAGTTCTTCAAGCACGCCGACGCCGACCTGGTCCGCGACCTGGAGTCCCGCGGCCTGATGTTCCGGCACGTCCCCTACGAGCACAGCTACCCGCACTGCTGGCGCTGCCACACCGCGTTGATGTACTACGCGCAGCCGTCGTGGTACGTCCGGACCACCCAGATCAAGGACGACCTGCTCCGCGAGAACGAGAAGACCAACTGGTTCCCCTCGACCATCAAGCACGGCCGCTACGGCGACTGGCTGGAGAACAACATCGACTGGGCGCTCTCGCGCAGCCGCTACTGGGGCACCCCGCTGCCGATCTGGCGCTGTGCCGACGACCACCAGACCTGCGTCGGCTCGCTGGCCGAGCTCTCCGAGCTGACCGGCACCGACCAGTCCGGGCTCGACCCGCACCGGCCCTTCGTCGACGAGGTCGTGTTCGCCTGCCCGACCTGCGGCCAGCAGGCACGGCGGGTGCCCGAGGTGATCGACGCGTGGTTCGACTCCGGCTCGATGCCCTTCGCCCAGTGGGGCTACCCGCACGTCGAGGGGTCGGCAGCGATGCTCGAGCAGGCCTACCCGGCTGACTTCATCTGCGAGGCGATCGACCAGACCCGTGGCTGGTTCTACACGTTGATGGCGATCGGCACGCTGGTCTTCGACGAGTCGTCGTTCCGCAACGTGCTGTGCCTGGGCCACATCCTGGCCGAGGACGGCCGCAAGATGTCCAAGCACCTGGGCAACATCCTCGAGCCGATCCCGCTGATGGACGAGCACGGCGCCGACGCCGTGCGCTGGTTCATGGCGGCCGGCGGATCCCCGTGGGCTGCGCGCCGGGTCGGGCACACCACCATCCAGGAGACGGTCCGCAAGGTCCTGCTGACCTACTGGAACACCGTCGCCTTCCACGTCCTCTACGCCAACCTCGCGGAGTGGTCACCGAGTGGGCATCAGCGAACGACTCCCCGTGGCGGCGGGCACGTGCTGGACCGCTGGGCCCTCTCGGAGGCGCACCGCCTGGTGGGCGAGGTGACCGTCGCGATGGAGGCCTTCGACACGCAGCGAGCCGGCTCACTGCTCTCGGCGTACGTCGACGACCTGTCCAACTGGTACGTCCGCCGTTCCCGCCGGCGCTTCTGGAACGGCGACGCGGACGCCTTCGCGACGCTCCACGAGTGCCTCGGCCTGGTGACCCAGCTGATGGCACCACTCGCGCCGTTCATCACCGAGCGGGTGTGGGGCGACGTCGTCGTCGCAACGGACGAGACGCTGCCGCAGTCGGTGCACCTGTCGACCTGGCCGGTGCGCGACGACGCCGTCGTCGACAGCGAGCTGGCCGGACAGATGAGGCTCGTACGACGGCTGGTCGAGCTCGGTCGGGCGGCCCGGGCCGAGGCGAAGGTGAAGACGCGGCAGCCGCTGCGTCGTGCCCTGGTCGCGACCGGGGCCTACGAGCGCCTCTCCGCGGAGCTGCGCGCCGAGGTCGCGGAGGAGCTCAACATCGGCGGGCTCGAGCCGCTCTCGGCGGCCGGGGCAGACCTGGTCGACCACACGGCCAAGGGCAACTTCCGCGCGCTGGGCAAGCGGTTCGCCAAGGAGACCCCGCGGGTTGCGGCCGCCATCGCCGCCGCCGACGCAGAGTCGCTGGCCGCCGCACTGGCGGCCGACGGCAGCGCAACGGTCGAGCTCGACGGGGAGCCGGTCGAGATCCAAGCCGACGAGGTGATCATCTCCGAGCGACCGCGCGAGGGCTGGTCGGTCGTCAACGAGCAGGGCGAGACCGTGGCCCTCGATCTCGAGATCACCCCGGAGCTTCGACGGGCGGGACTCGCGCGCGAGGTCATCCGGACGGTCCAGGAGGCACGCAAGGCCGCCGGCTTCGAGGTCTCCGACCGGATCGCGCTGAGCCTTGCGGTGCTCGACGGGAAGGACGCCGCAGAGCTCTCAGCGGCCCTGGTCGAGCACCGTGACCTGATCGCTGACGAGGTCCTCGCCACCACGATCACCGATGCCGGGACACCCGAGGCACTGGCGCAGACGGACGAGGACCTGGGCCTGGCGCTGAGCGTCGAACGGGCCTGATCAACCCTTGGGGGGCGTCTCGTCCTCGGCAGGCTCGGCGGTCGGGTCGTCGGTGGTGGCCTCGTCGGCGTCGAGGATCGACCTCAGCCGTCGCGGCCCCGGGGCGTCGCCGGCGTCGGGCAGGTCGTCGCCCTCGCTGGTGGCGTCCAGGGCCTGCAGCTGCTCGCTGAAGTAGCTCTTCAGCCGGCTGCGGTACTCCCGCTCGAAGGCCCGCAACGTGTCGACCTCGCCGTCGAGGCGGGTCTTCTCCTGCTCCATGTCGCCGAGCAGGGCGGCTCGCTTGCTCTCGGTCTCGGCGTCGAGGTTCTGCGCACGGGCGCGCGCCTCCTGCTCGAGCTGCTCGCTCCTGGCCTTGGTCTCCGCCTCCAGGCGCTCGGCCTCGTTGCGGGCGGCGCCGACGATCTGGTCGGCCTCCTCCTTGGCCTCGGCGACGACCTCGTCGGCGTTCTTGGTGGCCAGCTCGAGCAGCCGGAGCGCGGCCGAGGAGGCCTCCGCGGGGGTGACCACCTTGATCGTCTCGCGCGGCGCAGCGGCAGCGGCCGACCCGGTCGGCGTCTCCGTCGAGCTCTCGGGGGCCCCGTCGGCCGGCTTGTCGTCGTCGGACTTCTCCGGCGCCTTCTCCGCAACCACGGGAGCAGCGGGAGCCGGCGGCTCGCCACCGGTCGCCGCGGCGAGCTTGGTCCTGAGGTCGTCGCTCTCGGCGAGCAGCCGCTCCAGCTCGGCCTCGACCTCGTCGAGGAACTGGTCGACCTCACCCATGTCGTAGCCCTCGCGGAGCCGCACCGGAGTAAAGCGCTTGTTGCTCACGTCCTCGGGTGTCAACGGCATGACGTCACCTGGTCCTCGCTCGTTCGTGGGGAATGCGTGCTGCTGCGAACCCTAACGGGTCCGGCCGGGCTCAGGGAGAGGCCTCCCGGGTCCTGATCGTCGTCGTACGACGCGCCGCGACTCAGCGGTAGAGAAGCAGGTTGGCGTTCAGCGACTTGAGGATGTAGCAGATCAGGAGGACGGCCAGGAAGCTCAGATCGATCGCGACCCCGCCGAGGCGCAGCGGCGGGAGCACCTTGCGCAGTGCCTTGATCGGCGGGTCCGTCGTCGTGTAGACGCCTTCGAGGACGACCAGCACGGGACCGTGAGGGACCAGGAGCGCGCGAACATCTGGATCCAGTCGACGATCAGGCGCACGAAGAGGAGGGCGATGAAGATGAAAAGAAGCGTGTCGATGATCGCGCCGATGATGCCCACAGGTTGGAGCCTAGGTCAGCTCTGGTTGAAGAAGCCGCCCTCGGCGATGCGCTGCTTGTCCTCCGCGGTCACCGAGACGTTGGGGGGCGAGAGCAGGAAGACCTTGTTGGTGACCCGCTCGATGGTGCCGCGGACCGAGAAGACCAGGCCGGCCGCGAAGTCGACGAGGCGCTTGGCGTCGGTGTCGTCCATCTCGGAGAGGTTCATGATCACCGGGACGCCGTCGCGGAAGTTCTCACCGATCACGCGGGCCTCGTTGTAGGTGCGCGGGTGCAGCGTCGTGATCCTGGACATCGGTGACACCGTGCTGGTCGGTCGTGCCGTCTGGGTCTCGCGGGCCGGACGGCGACGCTCGGAGAGGTTGGCCACCGGACGGGCGGGCTCGGGCTCGACCCGACGCGGCTCGGAGCGGCGCTGGGGCTCGTCGAACTCGTTGTCGGCGTCGACGTACTCGCCGTCGGCGTCCTCGAGCAGGCCGAGGTAGACGCCCATCTTCCGCATCGCGCTCATCAGTGAATTCCTCTGCTCTCGTGGCGCTGTGTGCCGCTTTCCACGGCACTTCGGACACTACTTGACGAGGGGCCTCGGACCGAGCACCGCAGACCCGATCCGGAGGTGTGTCGCGCCCTCGTGGACGGCCTCTTCGAGGTCTCCGCTCATGCCTGCGGAGATCCAGGTGGCCTCCGGCTCCGCACGGCGTACGACGGACGCCGCCTCGCGCAGCCTGGCGAAGGCCTCGCGGGCGTCGCCGTGCAGCGGCGCGACGCCCATCACCCCCCGCAGACGGAGGCCCTCGGTCTCCGAGATGCGCTCCGCCAGCCCGGCGACCTGGTCGATCGGAGCACCGGAGCGTCCGTCGGCATCGGGGGGATCGAGGCTCACCTGGACGAGGCAGTCGAGCTCGACCCCGCGGTCGGCGGCACCGCGGCTGAGCCCGCTGACCAGCTTGGCCCGGTCGACCGACTGCACCACGTCGGCGTACCCCGCCACGGCGGCTGCCTTGTTGCTCTGCAGTGCGCCGATGAAGTGCCAGGTGAGGCCCAGGTCTGCGCACTCGGCTGCCTTGTCCACTGCCTCCTGGTGGCGGTTCTCCCCGACGTGGCGGATGCCGAGGTCCGCCAGCACGCGGACGTCCGAGGCGGGGAAGAACTTGGTGACCACCACCAGGGTGATCTCCGCAGGCGAGCGGTCGGAGTCCGCGCAGGCCCGGTCGATCCGCCGGCGGACCTCATCGAGACGGGTGGCGATGTCGTCGCGTCGCTGCTGGTCCATGTCGCTGCTCACGCCCGCCATCGGATCACGCCGGCCAGCCGACCGGCACGGGGGCCGTCTCGGCGGTGGGAGTAGAGGTCCGGCGACTCCAGCGTGCACCGGGACACGTCGTTGACCCTGACGCCCAGCCGCTGGAGCTGCCCGGCCACCCCGGCCCCGAGGTCCAGGGACGGGGTGCCCCACGACGTCGTCGAGGCGGTGACCGGTTCGACCGCGGCGATCTCGTCGCGCAGGGCGGCCGGCACCTCGTAGCAGCGTCCACAGATGTGTGGCCCGACCCAGGCGGTGATGTCCGTGGCCCCGAGGTGACGCATCTCCTCGACACACACACCCACGACGCCTGCGAAGACGCCCTTGCGCCCCGCATGGGCCGCCCCGATCACGCCGGCGCCGGGATCGGCGAGCAGCACCGGCACGCAGTCGGCGACCCGGACCATCAGGACGGTGTCGGGTTCGTCGGTGACCAGCGCGTCGCACCGCTCCCGAGGCCCCCCGGCCCGGGCGACCGCATGGCCGTGCACCTGCTCCATGTCGGCGAGGTCGGCGCCCGGCGCGAAGTCCTCCAGGAGGAGCGCGGTGTTGCGGCGCCGCGCCTCCGGGTCGTCGTCACCGACGAGGGCGAGGTTGAGGCTGTCGAAGGGGACAGCACTGACCCCGTCGTACCTGTCGGTGAACGCCAGGTCGACGGGGCCGGTGCTGCTGCGGTGGGAGTACACCAGTGCTTTCGACCCTTACTTCAAGAAGTCCGGGACGTCGAGCTCGTCGTCGTCGAAGGTCGGCGCTGCCGGCCGCTGCGGAGCAGGACCCGAGGACCCGGACACCGTGTCGGCGGAACGCTGGCCGGCACCGACGGTGACCGGCTCGCGACGCGGAGCCGACTGCTCGGCCCTGCGCTGCTCGGCGAGTGCTCGCGCGGCGGCCAGGGTCTCCGCCTGCGTCTGCGGCTTCTGCGCCTGGGCGGGCCGCGGGCGCAACCCGTGGCTCTCCTCGCGGCGCTTGGGCCGACCACCCTCGAACCCGGCAGCGATCACCGTGACCCGGACCTCGTCGCCGAGGGCGTCGTCGATGGTGGCACCGAAGATGATGTTCGCGTCCTGGTGCACCGCGTCGGCGACCATCGCGGCCGCCTCGTTGATCTCGAACAGGCCGAGGTCGGAACCACCGGCGATCGAGAGCAGCACGCCCTGGGCGCCGTCGATGGACTCCTCGAGCAACGGGCTGGACACGGCGAGCTCGGCTGCCTCGACGGCGCGGTTCTCACCACGGGCCGAGCCGATGCCCATCAGCGCCGAGCCGGCGTTCGACATGACCGACTTGACGTCGGCGAAGTCGAGGTTGATCAGGCCCGGCGTGGTGATCAGGTCCGTGATGCCGGAGACACCCTGCAGCAGCACCTGGTCGGCCTGCTTGAAGGCGTCGAGCATGCTCACGTTGCGGTCGGAGATCATCAACAGCTTGTCGTTGGGGATCACGATCAGGGTGTCGACCTCCTCGCGGAGCGAGGCGATCCCCTCTTCGGCCGAGGTCGCGCGGCGGCGACCCTCGAACGCGAACGGGCGGGTGACCACACCGATCGTCAGGGCTCCCAGCGAACGGGCGATCTTGGCCACGACCGGCGCGCCACCGGTGCCGGTGCCACCGCCCTCGCCCGCGGTCACGAAGACCATGTCGGCGCCCTTGAGCACCTCCTCGATCTCCTCAGCGTGGTCCTCGGCCGCCTGCGCACCCACATCGGGGTTCGCTCCGGCACCGAGTCCACGGGTCAGCTCACGGCCGATGTCGAGCTTGACATCGGCGTCACTCATCAACAGGGCCTGCGCATCTGTGTTGATGGCGATGAACTCGACGCCCTTCAGCCCGACCTCGATCATCCGGTTGACGGCGTTGACTCCACCTCCACCAATACCTACGACCTTGATGACGGCCAGGTAGTTCTGGGGTGCTGCCACGGCGTTGCCTCTCATGTGCTTCGCCACCCTGCCCGACTGCAGAGCGACTATCGGATGTGTCTGGGGAAGCCCCTCTGGCTGAAAAACCCTAACCCTGAAGTAGAGGGTTAACGTTATGTCAACCTGAGGTTGTGAGACCAAGTTAGGTGGACAGGGACGACGGACCCGCGCAACACGCGGGCACGCCCCGCAGAAAAGAATTTCTCTTGGGGGCGACGGGCCGGCTACTTGGTCGTCGGCCGGCCCGGGACGGAGACGTCGATCTGCTGCCCGGGTCGCTTGAGGAGCACCGCCAGCACCTCGGCCTTCTGGTCGGACTGCTCCGCACTCCCCCACAGCACGCGACGGCCGTTGACGAGGACCAGCTCGATCTCGTCGACCGACGCGACCTCCACGACGTCCACCCGGCGGGCGATCCTCGCGGGCAGGGAGTCGATCACCCGGCCGGTCTCGACCAGGGCCTCGCTGCGCGTGTCGGGGTCGGTACGGACGAGCGGCAGGCCCTTGGGCCGGTTTCCGTAGCTGCCGAAGAGCACCCCCTCGGAGTCCAGCGCCCGCAGCCCGTTGCCTTGGTCGATCACGGCGAGGGGGGTGCGTTCGGTGACGGCGATGTGCACGCGGTGCGGCCAGCTGCGGGAGACCTCGACCCGGCGTACGGACGCGATCGACTCGACCCGCGCCCGGATCGCGTCGAGGTCGACGCGCGCGAGCGGCGTTCCGGTCGGCACCTCGGCCGCGCGCTCGATCCGTGCGTCACCCAGGGTCGAGGTGCCGGTCACGTCGACGCCACGCACGGTGACGTAGCTGGAGAAGAACACCGCCCAGACCGCACCGGCCACGACCCCCACCAGCAGCACGGCCAGGACGATCCACCGCACCCGGCGCCAGCGGCCGGCGTTGCGTCGCTTGCGGAAGTCCTTGCGGGCGATCCGGACGGTCTCCTCGTCGGGCCCGGCCGAGGGAGGTGGCGCCTCGTCGGGGGCGGCGCGCTTCTTGCGGGAGAACCTGCGCGACTTGGCCGGTTCGGGCCCGGAGGAGTCGCGGCGGCTGCGCCTGTCAAGCATCGTCATCACGAACACCCCGTTCCTCGAGCAGCTCGAGCACCTCCGGACCCAGCAGGGTCACGTCACCGGCGCCGAGGGTCAGCACCACGTCACCGGGCCGCGCGCGGTCCACGAGATGGGCCGCGGTGGACGACCACGAGGGCTCGAAGACGACGTGCGCCGGACCGAGGGGTACGGCGGCTGCGACCATCTCGCCGCTGACTCCCGGCTCGGGATCCTCGCGAGCGACGTAGATGTCCATCACCACCACCTCGTCGGCGGCCCCGAGCGCGACGCCCATGTCGTGGCCGAAGATCCGCGTGCGCGAGACCATGTGCGGCTGGAAGGCCACCACGACCCGGCCCTCCCCCGCCAGCGAACGCGCCGCCTGCAGGTCGCCGCGGATCTCGTTGGGGTGGTGGGCATAGCTGTCGTAGACGCGTACGCCGCCGACCTGGCCCTTGAGCTCCATCCGGCGGCGGGTGCCGCTGAAGGCAGCGAGCCCGCGCGCCAGGTCGCGGAAGCCGAAGCCGAGCCGCAGGCCGCACGCCAGCGCGGCCAGCGCGTCGAGGACGTAGTGACGCCCGGGGATCTGCAGGGTGACCTCCCCGAGGCGCCGACCCCGGTCGACCACGGTGAACGTCGAGGTGGCGCCCAGGAACCGGACGCCGTCGGCCCGCACCTCGGCGTCCGCGCTCTCGCCCACCCGGACGACGGTGTGCCCGCGCTCCACCGCGGTGCGGCCCAGGGCGTCGGCCCCGGGGTCGTCGGCGCACACGACCATGAAGCCGCCGACGGAGACCCGGTCGATGAAGGTGTCGAAGGCCGCCCGGTAGGCCTCCTCGGTGCCGTAGTTGTCGAGGTGGTCCGCCTCCACGTTGGTGACCAGGGCGGCGTGGGGCGAGTAGACGAGGAAGGCGCCGTCGCTCTCGTCGGCCTCGGCGATGAACAGCTCCCCACTGCCGTGGTGGGCGTTGGAGCCGGTCTCGTTGAGGTCGCCGCCGATGGCGAAGGACGGGTCGGCACCGCAGTGCTGCAGCGCCACGGTCAGCAGCGAGGTCGTCGTCGTCTTCCCGTGGGTGCCGGCGACCGCGACCACGACGCGGTCCTGCATCACCGACTCCAGGGCAGCCGAGCGCGGCAGCAGGCGCAGGCCGCGGTGGGTCGCCTCGACGACCTCGGGGTTGGTCTCGCGCACCGCGGTCGAGATCACCACGGTGTCGGCGTCGCCCAGGTTCTGCGCGTCGTGGCCCACGTGGCACACCGCCCCCAGCGCACGCAGCGCCTCCAGCGTGCGCGACTCCTTGGCGTCGCTGCCGGACACCGTGATGCCCCTGGCCAGCATGATCCGGGCGATGCCGGAGAGCCCGGCGCCACCGATGCCGACGAAGTGCACGGTGCCGAGCTGGTCCGCGGGCAGGAGGACCTCGGGGACGGGGACCCTCATCGCCGCGTCCTCCGGTGCGACCCGCCGCCCGAGCGGGCGGTCAGGATCATCTCGGCCAGCTTGTCGTCGGCGTCGAGCGGGATGACGTTGGCGGCAGCGGCGGACATGGTCGCGAGCCGCTCGGGGTCGGTCAGCAGGGCGGGCACGGTGCTGCGCACCCACTCGGGGGTGAGGGCCGCGTCGGAGACGAGCAGCCCGCCACCGGCGTCCACGACCGGGCGCGCGTTGTGGGCCTGCTCGCCGTTCCCGATCGGCAGCGGGACGTAGATCGCCGGCAGGCCGACTCCCGAGACCTCGGTCACGGTGTTGCTCCCGGCACGGCAGAGCACCGCGTCGGCAGCGGCGTACGCGAGGTCCATCCGGCTGACGAACGCCACCGTGACGTACGGCGGGCCGCCGGCTGTCACCTCGGGGTCGGCCTCGCCCTTCGGGCCCAGGATGTGCAGCACCTGCACGCCGGCATCGGCGAACGCGGGCGCGGCCGCGGCAACGGACTGGTTGAGCCGACGCGCTCCCTGGGACCCGCCGGTCACGAGCAGGGTGGGCAGGTCGGGGTCGAGGCCGAAGAACTCGCGTGCCTCGGCGCGCAGCGCCGACCGGTCGAGGGTGCTGATCATCCGGCGGATCGGCAGCCCGATGTAGTGGGCGTGCGGGAGGTCGGTCTCGGGGAAGCTGGTGGCCACGTGGGTGGTGAACCGGGCACCGAGCTTGTTGGCGATGCCGGGCAGCGCGTTGCCCTCGTGCACCACCAGGGGCAGGTGGCGCCTGCGGGCAGCCAGGTAGGCCGGCACCGAGACGTAGCCGCCGAAGCCGACGACGACGTCGGGCTGGACCCGGTCGATCACCTCGAGGGCTGCCTTGAGCGCACCGCGCAGCCGGCCCGGTGTGCGGAGCAGGTCGGCTCCGACCCGTCTCGGGAGGGGCACGGGCGGGATCAGCTCGAGCGGGTAGCCGGCCTCCGGGATCACCCGTGTCTCGAGGCCCCGCGAGGTGCCGAGAGCCGTGATCACGATGTCGGGGTCCCCTCGCCGCAGCGCGTCGGCGGTGGCGAGGAGCGGGGAGGTGTGGCCAGCGGACCCGCCGCCGGCCAGCAGGACCCGCCGCGGAGCCTGGATCTGGTCCATCAAGGGCGCCTCGAGCGGGCGCTCCCGGCAGAGATCGCACCCGGGAAGGCGCCGCGACGCTGGTTCGGCCCACCGCGACGGCGGTCGCTCCTGCGCTCTCCGCGTCGTGCGCGCAGCGCAGCGGCCGCCTCCGGCTCGGCGCGCGCGAACCCGACGAGCAGACCGAGCGCGACCAGGGACGGCACCAGCGCGGACCCGCCGTACGAGACGAGAGGCAGTGGGATTCCGATGACGGGCAGCAGCGCCAGCACCATGCCGATGTTGATGATCATCTGGGCCATCAACCAGATCGTGACACCGGCCGTCACGTAGCGCACGAACGGGTCGCTGGTGTTGATCGCCAGCCGGATGGCGGCGTAGGCGATGGCGCCGAAGAGCGCGAGCACGAGCAGGGTGCCGATCAGGCCGAGCTCCTCGCCGAGCACGGCGAAGATGAAGTCGGTGTGCGCCTCCGGGAGGTTGCCCCACTTCTGCTGGCTGGCCGAGAGGCCCTTGCCGAAGATGCCGCCGCTCGACATGCCGAGCAGGCCGTGGCCGGCCTGCCAGCCGTCGCCCTGGAAGTCCTTGAAGGGGTCGATGAAGCTCGTCAGGCGAGCACGCCGCTCGGGGTTGGAGGCCGCGAGGTAGAACGCCACCACCCCCACCAGGGACAGGGCGATGCCGAACAGGCGCGCCGGCACACCCACGACCCAGAGCATGCCGAGCAGGAGCGCGAAGAGCACCAACGCGGTGCCGAGGTCGTGCTGGAGCACCACGAGGAGCGAGATCACGCTGACGACCGGCGCCACCGGCAGCAGCGCGTGCCAGGGGTTGCCGAGCAGCTTCTCCTTCTTGGCGTAGACGTCGGCGGACCACAGGATGATCGAGAGCTTGGCGACCTCGGAGGGCTGCATCTGGAAGGGGCCGAGCGCGATCCAGTTGCGGTTGCCGTTGACCGTGAAGCCGAGGCTGGTCTGGGTCAGCAGCAGGAGCACGACCGCGACCAGGACCGAGGGCCAGGCAAGGAGCCGCAGGAACCGGCGGTTCATCCGGCTCGCCAGCCACGCGGCCGGGAGGCCGATCATCACCCAGGTGAGCTGCTTGAGGAAGATGTAGTAGCTGCTGCCGTTCTGGCGGTAGGAGTAGACGCTCGAGGCGCTCAAGACCATCATCAGCCCGATGGCGAGCAGCATCGTGACGGCGCCGAGGAGCAGGTAGTAGGACGTCAGGGGACGCTCCATGGTGCGACGGATGCTCGCGACCTTCAGGCCGACCCAGCCGGCGACACCGGGTTGCTGCTGCTGCGCCTCAGTGGTGACGCTCAACAGGTCCTCCTCGTCGCCTCAGCTTCGCCGCCTGTGCACCGCCGCGGCGAAGGCGTCACCGCGAGCGCCGTAGTTGGCGAACATGTCCATGGAGGCGCATCCCGGGGCCAGGAGCACCGTGTCTCCGGGGTGTGCCAACGTTGCCGCCCCTTCGACGACGCGGTCCATGGGTCCTTCCCCTGCAGTCTCTCCGGAGGCCACTTCGATCACGGGCACATCGGGCGCGTGTCGCGAAAGCGACTCCCGGATCACCGGGGCGTCCTGTCCGAGGAGCACCACTCCGCGCAGCCGGTCGCGCACCTTCACGACCAGGTCGTCGAAGCCGGCGCCCTTGGCCAGGCCACCGGCGACCCACACCACCGGGTCGTAGGCCTGCAGGGAGGCCAGCGCCGCGTGCGGGTTGGTGGCCTTGGAGTCGTCGATCCAGGTCACCTCGTCGATCACAGCGACCTCGGCGATCCGGTGGCCGTCGGGGCGGAAGTCGCGCAGGGCCTGGCGCACTGCTGCCTGGGAGACCCCGTGGGAGCGTGCCAGCGCGGCAGCAGCGAGGGCGTTCGCGACGTAGTGCGGGGCGCTGGTGGCGAGGTCGTCGAGGGTGCACAGCTCGGCGGCGGCGTTCTGGCGGTCCTCGATGAACGCCCGGTCCGCGAGCACGTCGTCGACCAGGCCCAGCATGCTGACGGCGGGGGTGCCGAGCGTGAACCCGATGGCCCGGGCGCCCTCCTGGACCTCGGCGTCGACCACGAGCTGCTCGGTCACCGGGTCCTGGACGTTGTAGACGCACGCGCGCTCGACCCCGGAGTAGATCCGGCCCTTGTCGGCGGCGTACGCCTCCATGCCGCCGGGGTACCAGTCCAGGTGGTCCTCGGCGACGTTGAGCACCGCGGCCGACTCCGCCTGCATCGAGGAGGTGTAGTGGAGCTGGAAGCTGGAGAGCTCGACGGCGAGGACGTCGTACGGCTCGGGGTCCATCACCGCCTCGACGATCGGCAGCCCGACGTTGCCGCACGCCACGGTGCGCAGGCCCTCCGCGCGCAGCATCGCCTCGAGCATCTGCACCGTCGTGGTCTTGCCGTTGGTGCCGGTGACCGCCAGCCAGGGGGCCGGCTTCTCGGGGTCCCGCAACCGCCAGGCCAGCTCCACCTCACCCCAGATCGGGACGCCCCGGTCGGCTGCCTGCGCGAGCAGCGGCGAGGTCGGTGCCCAGCCCGGCGAGGTGACGACGAGGTCGATGTCGTCGGGCAGGGTCGCCGTCGAGCCGGTACCGAGCCGGATCGTGGCTCCGAGGCTCTCGAGAAGTGCCGCCCGCTCGCGCCGGTCGCCCGCCTCGGAGTCGTCGAGCGCGGTCACCTGGGCTCCGAGGAAGGTCAGGTTGTCGGCAGCGGCGTACCCCGAGACCCCGAAGCCGGCCACCACGACGCGGACCCTGCTCCAGTCGCTGTTCCGACCGAGCGCGTCGAGCGAGTCGGTCATACCCCGGCAACCCACTCGGCGTAGAACACACCCAGACCGGCGGCGACGAAGATGCCCGCGATCAGCCAGAACCTGATGACGACGGTGATCTCCTCCCACCCGAGCATCTCGAAGTGGTGATGGAGCGGAGCCATCCGGAAGAGCCGCTTGCCCTTCGTGGCCTTGAAGAACCCGACCTGCAGGATCACCGAGAGGGTCTGGATCACGAACAGGCCACCGAGCAGGGCGAGCAGGAACTCGGTGCGGGTGAGTACGGCGAACCCGGCGAGCGCGCCACCGAGCGCCAGGGAGCCGGTGTCGCCCATGAAGATCTTCGCGGGCGAGGCGTTCCACCACAGGAACCCGAAGCAGGCGCCGGTGATCGCGGCGGCCACGACGGCGAGGTCGAGGGGGTCGCGGACGTCGTAGCACTTCGGCCCGGAGGCTCGGCCGCACCACTGGTTGTTCTGCCAGATGTTGACGATCGTGTAGGCGCCGAAGGTCATCACCGAGGCGCCGGCCGCCAGCCCGTCGAGACCGTCGGTGAGGTTCACCGCGTTGCTCGCGCCGGCGATCAACAGCCAGATGAACAGCACCACCACGATCGAGGGCAGGACGAGGTCGCGTGGCTCGCGGATGAACGAGATGGCGTGCCCGGCCGGCGTCCGGAAGCGGTCGTCCTCCAGCCAGGGGGAGATCGCGAGCCCGCCGAAGACCAGCGCCACGAAGGTCTGGCCGATGAACTTGGCCCGGCTGCGCAGGCCGAGGCTGCGTTGGCGGGAGATCTTGATGTAGTCGTCGAGGAAGCCCACGGTGCCGAGCCCCACGAACAGGAAGATCAGCAGCAGCGCCGACGCGCTCGGGGTGTTGCCGGTGGCGTAGGTGGCGATGAAGTACGCGAGCACCGAGCCGAGCACGATCACCAGCCCGCCCATGGTGGGGGTGCCGCGCTTGGTGTGGTGGGTCGTCGGTCCGTCGTCGCGGATCAGCTGGCCGTAGCCGTGCTTGGCGAGCACGATGATGGCGTACCTGGTCCCGACGAGCGTCAGGAGCAGGGACAGGCCGCCGGCCAGCAGGATCGCTCTCAACCGACCGTCTCCTCTCCCCCGATGAGCATGTCCGCGACCAGTTCCAGCCGCCCACCCCGGGACGCCTTGATGAGTACGACGTCGGGGCCGGCCACATTCTCGCGCAACCAGTCACCGGCCTCCCCGGTGGTCTCGACGTGGGCGTGTCCCAGGTCCCTCGCCGCGGGCCTCGACGAGGGCGTCGTGCACGCCCTTCGCACCGGAGCCGACCACGACGACGACGTCGATCCCGAGCCGGTCCGCGATCAGGCCGACCTGGCGGTGCTCCTCGTCGGAGTCGCGGCCGAGCTCGCGCATCTCCCCGAGCACCGCCACCGTCCGCCGACCGCCGCGACCCATCCGCGCGAGGGTCTCCAGCGCGGCGCGCATCGAGTCGGGGTTGGCGTTGTAGGCGTCGTTGACGACGGCGAGTCCGTCGGAGCGCTCGAGAAGCTGCATCCGCCACTGCGAGAGGTGGTCGATGGCGCGCAGGCTCGTGGCGATCCCGTCGAGGGGCCGGCCGGCCGCCAGGGCAGTGGCGGTCACAGCCGCGGCGTTCATCGCCTGGTGCTCCCCCAGCAGCAGCAGCGTGACGTGCTCGGTCCGGCCGTCGGCGACGAGGTCGAAGCTGGGCCGGCCGAAGTCGTCGAGCCGGAGGTGCGCCAGGTGCACGTCCACGTCGTCGGAGCGTCCGAACGTCCGGATGTGGGCCTTGGTGCGCTCGGCCATGGCGGCGACGAGCGGGTCGTCGAGGTTGAGCACGGCGGTCCCGTCGTGCGAGAGCGCCTCGACCAGCTCGCCCTTCGCCACCGCGATCTGCGCCTGCGAGCCGAACTCGCCGATGTGGGCCTTGCCCACGTTGAGGACGAGGGACACGTCCGGCGGGGCGATCGCGCACAGCTCCGCGAGGTGACCGACCCCGCGGGCACCCATCTCCAGCACCAGGTAGCGCGTCTCAGCGGTCGCACGGAGCACCGTCAGCGGCAGCCCGAGCTCGTTGTTGAAGGAGCCGGCGGTGGCCACCGTCGACGCCCCGTCGGCGAGGACGCGGGCCAGCATGTCCTTCGCCGTCGTCTTGCCCTGCGACCCGGTGATGGCGATGACGGTCAGCGGGTTCGGCAACGCCCGCCGGCGCTCCAGGAACACCCGGGCCAGCGCCTGCAGTGCGGCACTGGGCGTCGTCGACGAGCACGGACGGGACCCCGGTCGCGCGCCGGCCGAGCACGGCCGCCGCGCCACCCTGCACGGCACCGGCCGCGTAGTCGTGCCCGTCGACGCGTTCGCCCTCGAAGGCGACGAACAGGCCACCCGGCTCCGGGGACCTGCTGTCCAGGAAGGCCGGCCCGGTCACCTCGAGGCCCGTTGGTGCGTCCACGACGGTGCCGCCGACGATCGCCGGCGATCTCCTCGAGGGTCAGCGGGATCATGCGTCCGGTCCTGCCAGCGCTGCGCGGAGCTCGTCCCGGTCGTCGAAGGGGTGTACGACGCCGCCGATCTCCTGGCCGGTCTCGTGGCCCTTGCCCGCGATCACGACGGTGTCGCCGGCCCGGGCCATCGCGACGGCCCGCCGGATCGCCGTACGACGGTCGCCGATCTCGAGGATCTCCGCAGCCCCGGTCGCGGGGTCGACCCCGGCGAGCACCGCTGAGCGGATCGGTCGCCGGGTCCTCGGTGCGGGGGTTGTCGTCGGTCACGACCAGCACGTCGGCCAGCCGCGCCCCGATCTCGCCCATCAGCGGCCGCTTGCCGCGGTCGCGGTCTCCCCCGGCACCGATCACCAGCACGAGCCGTCCCTCGGTGAGCGGGCGCAGGGCCGCGAGCGCCGCCTCGACCGCGTCGGGCTTGTGCGCGTAGTCGACGATCGCGAGGAAGTCCTGGCCCGCCTCGACCAGCTCCAGCCGGCCGGGGACCCCACCGCTGCGGGCGATCCCGTCCGCGACCTGACGAGGGTCCAGGCCGGCCTCCCCGGCGAGCGCGACCGCGCACAGGGCGTTGGCGACGTTGAAGTCCCCGGCCAGGGGGACCCGCGCAGGGATCCGGTCGCCCTCCGGCGTGACCACGGTGAAGCCCGAGCCGGCGCGCTCGAGCGCGACGTCCTCGGCGCGCCAGTCGGCCGGCGCACCCGAGGGCGAGAACGTGACCATCGGCACCGACGCCTCGTCGAGCAGCCGCCGGCCGAAGGCGTCGTCGACGTTGGTGAGCCCACGACGGGTGCGTTCGGGGGTGAACAGCGACGCCTTGGCCGCGAAGTAGTCCTCCACGTCGGTGTGGAAGTCGAGGTGGTCGCGACCCAGGTTGAGGAAGGCCGCCACGTCGAAGACGACCCCGGCCACCCGGCCCATCACGAGTGCGTGACTGGAGACCTCCATCGCGCACGCGGTCACGCCCTGCTCGACCATCACCGCGAACAGCGCGTGCAGGTCGGGCGCCTCGGGGGTGGTGAGCGAGGTCTTCACGTCCCGCCCGCCGATCCTGGTGCCGACCGTGCCGATCACGGCCGCGTTCACCCCCACCGCGCTGAGCCCACCCTCGAGCAGGCGCGTGGTCGTGGTCTTGCCCTGCGTGCCGGTGACCGCCATCAGGGTCAGCGCACGCGCCGGGTCCCCGTAGAGATGGGCCGCCAGGGTGCCGAGCACGGACCTGGGGCTCTCCAGGACCAGGAGCGGCACCTCCGGGTCGCCGATGGCCTGCGCGCCCGCCTCGTCGGTGAGCACGGCGACGGCACCGGCCGCCACGGCCTCGGGGGCGTACGCCGCACCGTGGGCGCGGCTGCCCGGGAGGGCGGCGTAGAGGTCGCCGGGCTGGACCCGCTGTGAGCTCAGCGACAGGCCGGTCACCACCGTCTCCGCGGCGCCGCTCCCACTCGCCCGCAGCTCGGCGCCGGTCCACGCACTCACCTGTGCCAGCGGCGTCCGCGGTGGCGAGCTCGGCCGGGTCAGACCAGCGGGACGCTCGACTCGCTCACGCTCGTCGTTCTGCTCGGGCACCACCCGAGGCTACTCAGTGCCCTTTTTGGCGGCCTCGCGCGCGGCGCGCTTGGCGTCGGGTCCCCACATGGTGGGCAGCGCGGACGGCGGGGTCCCGGTCGGCGGCACGGCGTACTTCTGGAGGACGTAGCTGAGGATCTTGCGGAACACCGGTCCGGCAGTGCCGCCGCCGCTCGCTCCCGCGGTGGGGTGCTTGATCACGACGTAGACGGTGAAGCGCGGCTTGTCGGCCGGCGCGAACCCGACGAAGGAGACGGCGGTGCCACCATCGGCGTAGCAGTTGCAGTCGCCGCCGACCTCCTGGGCGGTGCCGGTCTTGCCGGCGACCCGGTAGCCCTCGATGCCGGCGCCCGGCGCGGTCCCGACGTCCGGCGTGGTGACCAGCTCCATCATCTGCGAGGTCTGGCTCGCGGCGGAGGCGCTCACGACGCGCTTGCGAGTCGTGGTCGCGGTGCCGACGTCGACCCCCTTCGCCGTGGTGGCCTGGCCCTTGACCAGGCTCGGGGAGACCAGCTCCCCGCCGTTGGCGAGGGTGTTCACGGCGGTGGCCATCTGGAGCACGTTGACCGAGAGCCCCTGGCCGAAGGCGACCTGGGCCCGGGTGAGCGTCGACCACAGCGCGGTGGGCGGCAGCAGCCCACGGGTCTCGTCGGGCACCCCGACGTCCGTGCGCTGGCCGAGGCCGAACTTGGACAGGTAGCCGCGCAGCTGGGCCGGGGTGAACTCGGTGGCGGCGAGCGCCGTGCCGATGTTGGAGCTGCGCGCGATCACGCCGGCCATCGTCAGCCGGATCAGGTCGTGGTCGAACCAGTCGCCGATGTGGCGGTCCAGCACCGGCAGGTCACCGGGGACCCTGATCTTGGTGGTCGGGGAGACCTTCCCGGCATCGATGAGGGACGAGGCGGTGAGCACCTTCTCCACCGAGCCGGGCTCGTAGACGTCGCCCATCCCCTTGCTGGTGAGCAGGCCTTCCTTCACCTTGGCCGGCTTGTTCGGGTCGTACGTCGGGTAGTCCGCCAGGGCGAGCACCTCGCCGGTGCGGGAGTCGAGCACCACCGCGGCACCGGACTCGGCCTTCGCGCCCTGCACGGCCTGCTGGAGCACCCGCTGGCTGTACCACTGGACGTCACGGTCGATCGTCAGCCGGAGGTCCTTGCCGTCAACCGGCTTGATCGTGCTGTTGTCGCCGAGCGGGATCCGGTTGCCACCACCGACCTCGTAGGTCTCCTTGCCGTCCTTGCCGGCGAGCTGCTTGTCGAAGTTCTTCTCCAGCCCGGCCAGCGGAACACCCCCGTCGCCGACGAGGCCGATCAGGTTGGCCGCGACGTCCCCGGCCGGGTAGGTGCGCAACGGGTCGGCGCGGGTGTCCACGCCGGCGTAGTCGTGCTTCTTGAGGTCGTCCATCACGCTGGAGGCAAGCGTCGAGGGGATCCTGCGGGCGACGTAGACGAACCGGACCGAGTCGTTCTTCTTGGTCAGCTTCGCGAGCAGGTCGAAGTAGTCGAGGTGCAGCCGGTCGGCGAGGATCTTGGCGATCGCCTCGGCGTGCGGGGTGGTCCGGGTCGGGTCGGCCACGATCATCATGCCGGCCACCGACTCGGCGAGCGGGACACCGTTGCGGTCCAGGATGCGACCGCGCTTGGCGGGCAGGTCGAGGGACACCAGGCCGGCTTCGGCTGCGCGGGCGGCGTACGCCTTGGAGTCGACGCCCTGGAGCTGGAACAGCCGGGCCCCGAAGAGGGACAGCAGCATCGCGATGACGAGGAGGCCGACCCTCAGCCGCACGTGGGTCGAGCCACGCAGGCTGCCCCGGTTCCTGCCCCCGCTCCTGCGCTGAGCCCTGCCTGGGGGACGAGTCAATGCGTTGCTCCGGAATCGGCCGAGGTGGTGGTGCCCGTGTTGGCCTTATTCCTACCGCTTTCGCCCGTGCGGGTGGTGGAGGCGCCGCGGGTGTCGTTGGGAGAAGTGCCAGAGGAGGTGACCGTGGAGGTGATCGGCGGCTTCGGCTTGACCCTCACGATGACCGTCTTCGGCTTCAGCGAGGCCGGCAGCTTCGAGGGGAGCGGGTTGATCCGGACCGCGTCGGCGGGGATGGCCGGGGTCGGCGTGCCCAGCACGGCTCCGTCGCTGAGTCGCACGAAGGCCGGCTGCGACGGGGCGACCATGCCGAGGTGCTTGGCCGCGACGGCGAGGCTCTGGGGGTCGCGGAGCTGGTCGAGCTCCATGTCGAGCGACTGCTCCTTGGCGGTGAGCACGTTCACGCGGTCCTGCAGCGCCGTGGCCTTGAACGAGGCCTGCTGCATGTTGGTGTTGAACATCAACAGCCCGACCACGCCGGCCGCCAGCATCAGCAGGACGAGCACCGCGAACGGCGTACGCGCGGCCTGGGTGCGGCCCAGCGACCGTCGGGGCGGCACCACGGTGAGACGGGCACGCTCGACGGCGGCTTCGGCGAAGCGTGGGACCCGGGTGCGGACCCCGGCCCGGGCGGAGTTGATCAGGCTGCTCATGCGGCGGTGGCTCCCCTGGTGGTGGCTGGCTCATTGGTGTTCAGGCGTTCGACCGCGCGCAGCCGGACCGAGGCGGCGCGCGGGTTCTGCTCGATCTCGTCGGCCGAGGCCTGCTCGGCACCCCGGGTGAGGCTGCGCAGCGGCGGCTCGTAGCCGGGCGGCACCACCGGCAGGTCGTGCGGCACGCGCGAGACCGTCCCGGCGGTGAAGGCCTGCTTGACCAGCCGGTCCTCGAGCGAGTGGTAGCTCATCACCACGACGCGGCCACCGATGCCGATCGAGGCGATGGCGGCCGGGATCGCCCGGCGCAGGGCCCCGAGCTCGTCGTTGACCTCGATGCGAAGGGCCTGGAAGGTGCGCTTGGCCGGGTGTCCGCCCGTACGCCGGGCCGGTGCCGGGATCGTGTCGCGCAGCAGCTCGACCAGGCGTGCGGAGTCGGTGAACGGCTCGGTCTCCCGCGCCTTGACGATCGCGCGGGCGATCTGGCGGGCGAACTTCTCCTCGCCGTAGCTGCGCAGGATCCGGGCCAGCTCGCCCGCCGGGTAGGTGTTCAGCACGTCGGCCGCGGTGGGGCCCTCGCTGTCGTCCATCCGCATGTCGAGCGGGGCGTCCTCGGCGTAGGCGAACCCGCGCTCGCGCACGTCGAGCTGCATGGAGGAGACGCCGAGGTCGAACAGGATGCCGTCCGCGGCCTTGATCCCGAGCTCGTCGAGGACGTCGGGGATCTCGTCGTACACCGCGTGCACCAGCGTGGTCCGGCCCTCGAAGGGGGCCAGCCGGGCTCCGGCGAGCTCGAGTGCGTGCTCGTCGCGGTCCACGCCGACGAGGTGGGCCTGGGGGCACCGGTCGAGGACGGCCTCGGAGTGCCCGCCCAGGCCGAGGGTGGCGTCCACGAAGACCGCGCCCGGACGCTCGAGGGCAGGCGCGACCAGGGCGACGACCCGGTCGAGGAGCACCGGGACGTGGGTGGGAGTGGTCATGGTCGAGAGGCCTAGTTCCCGAACCGGACCGCGACGGTGAGCAGGATCGCCACCGCGCAGGAGGTGGCCAGCGAGAAGACCATCACGGTCAGGGAGTCGCGCACCTCGTGCCGGACCCGCCGTGCGGGTGTCACGGTGCTGCCGCTCATCGGAATCGACCCCCAGGTTGCCCTGATCGTGGTGCGTGAACTGCTTCTTCGGTGGTGGTGCGGTGTCTTGCTTGCCGGGGATCGCAGGGCCAGGTTCTCCGTCCGCTCAGCCCCCGTGTGGAGGAAGCGACTCATCTGACACCGGGGAAGGTGCGTCAGAGGGGTCTGCGGGAGGAGCGGACGCGAGCCTCGCCCTGCGATCACCGTTGTGGAGTTGTGGGTGCTGCCGTGTCGTCTCGAGAGCCGGTCACTAGAATCCGGGGAAGATCTCTTCCTGGAGGTTGGCGAAGGCCTGTTCCTGGTTCGCGGTGTACGTCGTCCACGCGCGCGGTTCCCAGATCTCGATGCGGTCGTAGATGCCGATGACGACGGCTTCGCGCTCGAGTCCGGCGTACTCGCGCAGCTCGGGGGTGATGGTGACGCGGCCCTGCTTGTCGGGCACCTGCTCGTGGGCCAGCGCGAACAGCATCCGGCCGTAGGCGCGGAGCCGGGCGTCGGTCTGCGAGGCGTTCTGGAACTTCTCGGCGTAGACGTCGAAGTCGGCCTGCGTGCGGATGTCGAGGGCGTGGTCCTGACCTCTGGTGATCACCAGGCCCTCCTTCATCTCGTCGCGGAACTTCGCCGGGAGGAAGAGGCGCCCCTTCTCGTCGAGCTTGGGGGTGTAGGTGCCGGAGAACATCTGCTGCTCCCCTCCACCCCTTGGAACCACCAGGTCCCTCCACTTCGCACCACTTTACTCCACATCCCTCCCCGGTCAACCACTTTCAGTCCACATCTCTCCCCTTTTCGCCACGAACCCACTCCCTCCTCGCCGCACTGGTGTGGTGCTATGGGCTTCACTTGACCCAGTCGCCTCCAGATCGGGTGGGGTGAAGGGCTGGGGAGGAGCGCTGGGAGACGTGGGACCGGACGTGGGTGGACCAGAGGCACGAGCGGGAGACCGGGCGTCGCGCAGCGGCGACGTCGACGAGGTGCGCGCGGTCGCCGAGCGGATCCAGGGCAACATCGCCCGGGTCATCGAGGGCAAGCCCGAGATCGCCAGGTCGGCGCTCGTGGTGCTGCTCGCCGGGGGCCACCTGCTCATCGAGGACGTTCCCGGGGTCGGCAAGACGATGCTGAGCAAGGCCCTGGCGCGGTCCATCGACTGCACCGTCCGGCGGATCCAGTTCACCCCGGACCTGCTGCCCTCCGACGTCACCGGGGTGTCGGTCTTCAACCAGGACACCCGGCAGTTCGAGTTCCGCCCCGGCGGGATCTTCGCCAACGTGGTCGTCGGCGACGAGATCAACCGGGCCAGCCCCAAGACCCAGTCGGCGATGCTCGAGTGCATGGAGGAGGCCCAGGTCACCGTCGACGGGACGACCTACTCGCTCGACTCGCCGTTCATGGTGATCGCGACCCAGAACCCCATCGAGATGGAGGGCACCTACGCGCTGCCCGAGGCGCAGCGGGACCGGTTCATGGTGCGGCTCTCGATGGGCTATCCCGTGGAGTCCGCCGAGATCGCGATGCTCTCGGCACGCGACGGGGTACGTCCGCTGGAGGAGCTCGAGCCGGTGACGGACGCCGCGGAGGTGCGCAAGCTCATCGAGGTCACCGACAGCGTCTACGTCTCCGAGGTGGTCCAGCGCTACGCCGTCGCCCTGACCACGGCGACCCGCCGCTCCCCCGACCTCCGGCTCGGCGCCTCCCCGCGCGCGACGCTCCACCTCGTGCGTGCGTCGAAGGCCTGGGCCGCGATGCAGGGCCGCGAGTACGTCCTGCCCGACGACGTCCGCGACCTGGCCCCCGAGGTGCTGCCCCACCGACTGCTTCCCACGATGGAGGCAACGATGAGCGGGCGGCGTACGAACGAGGTGGTGGCGCAGGTGCTCGCGCAGGTGCCCGTTCCCCCTGCTGGCCCCTCCGGGCCCTGACGAGGCGCGAGGCGGTGATCGCGTGCGGGACCTGACCGTTCGGGGGCGTTGCTTCCTCGCCGCCGGCGTCGCTGCTCTGATCTGCGGCATCCAGATCGGGGAGCGCGACTTCGTGCGCATCGGGGTGCTGGCCGCCGTGGTTCCGCTGCTGGCCTGGCTGTTCCTGCGGCGCAAGGAACGCGACGTGTGGCTGCGCCGCAACGTGAGTGACCTCCAGGTGGAGGCCGGCGAGACCGCCCAGGTGGAGGTCCAGGTCGGCAACGACTCCGGCCGGCGTACCGGCCTGCTGCTGATGGAGGAGGAGATCCCCGCGGCCCTCGGCGAGCGCAAGCGGTTCGTCATCGAGCCCCTCGGCCCCGACGAGCAGACCACGCTGCGCTACCTGGTGCGCACGGAGAACCGCGGCCGCTACCCGCTGGGGCCCATGCACGTCCGGGTGGCCGACCCGATCGGGATGGTCGACCTGACCCAGTCGCTGGCCTCGACGGCCTCGATCCTGGTGACTCCCCGCACCGAGCCGCTCCCCCGGATCCCGCTGACCGGCCGGTGGGCGGGCGCCGGCGACAACCGCACGCGCGACCTGCTCGGCGGGGGCAGCCCCGACGTCACCACCCGGGAGTACCGCCTCGGCGACGACCTGCGCCGGATCCACTGGCCGACCAGTGCCCGGACCGACCAGCTGATGGTCCGCCGCGAGGAGCAGCAGTGGCAGTCGCGCTGCACCCTGCTGATCGACAACCGGCGGATCTCCCATCGCGGCTACGGCGCGGACTCCTCGATGGAGACGGCCGTGCGCGCTGCAGCGTCGATCATGCGCAACCTGGTCGCGATGGACTTCGAGGTGCGGCTGGTCAGCGCCGTGGGCGAGTCGTCCGCACACGGCTGGCACCAGGGTTCCCGCGGGGCGACCCTGCAGCAGCAGCTCGAACGGCTCGCCCTGCTCGGCATGACTCGCAAGGAGCAGCTGTCCACGAGATGGGTCGACGAGTCGCACCACGGCGGGATGCTGCTCGCCGTGCTCGGACACCTCGGCGACGCCGACCGCGGCTTCCTGGCCGGGCTGGCCAGCGCCGGCTCTGCGGCGTACGCCGTGGTGCTGGACGTGTCGACGTGGAGCCGCACCGACCGCGCCCAGCCTCCGGCGACGGGCGCACTGCGCAGCAGCGGGTGGAAGGCGACCACGCTGGAGCGCGACGGAGCGCTCGCGGCCTCGTGGCTGGAGCTCGGCCGATGAGCCCGTCGACCCGCTCGCTGAGGCTCTCCCGCTGGCGGCCCGGCCCACCCCTGCTGGGGCTGTGCGCGGGCTGGGTGGCGCTGATCGCGTGGAGCGGCATGGTGACCGAGCCCGGCGGCTTCCTGAGGTCGACCCTGTTCCTGGGCCTGCTGATCGTCCTCGTCGGGACGGTGGTCCGGATGCTCGAGGTCCCGCCGTACGTCGTGGCGCTGGTGCAGCTGCTCGTCGCGTTCGTCTCGATGAACGCGGTGTTCGCACCGAAGGAGTCCCTGCTCGGCGTGATCCCGACCGAGGAGTCCGTACGCCGTCTCTTCTTCGTCATCAACAACGGCGCCGCGACGCTGAACCACTACGCGTCACCGGTCGCCTCCAACCCGGCCCACACGCAGGCGATGCTGGTCGCCTGCGGGCTGGGCGTGCTGCTCTCGATCGACATCATCGCGATGGGACTGCGACGGCCGCCGTTGATCGCGCTGCCGCTCCTGATCGCCCTCAGCGTGCCGGTGAGCATCCTGCGCGACTCCTTGGCCCTGCCGGTCTTCGTCGGTGTCTCGCTGCTCTTCCTCAGGCTGCTCGCCGCCGAGAACGTCGACCGCGTCCGGGAGTGGGGAGACCGGGACCCGGAGGCCGGCGGGGTCGTGGCCCGCTGGTGGACGGCCGGGGACTGGGCCGACCCGTTGTCGGAGCGACCCACGAAGCTGGTGCTCTCGACGCTGTGGCAGGTCTCGATCGTGGCGGTGCTGCTGGCACTGGTCGCCGCCCCCCTCATCCCCGTCACGGACCTGCTCAACCGGAACAAGGGCGACGGTCCCGGCAGTGGGTCGGGACGCTACGAGCTCACCTCCGACAACCCGCTGGTCCGGCTGCGCCGCGACCTGCTGGTCAAGCGACACATCCCGTTGGTCTACGCCAAGACCAATGCGCGGTCCACGTCGTACCTCCGGACCGCGGTGCTCGACGAGTTCACCAACGATGCCTGGCGTCCCTCGCCGCGGGTGCTGCCCTCGAGCAACGACGCGGACGGACCCATCCCCAGCCCACCCGGCCTGGTGCCCGGTATCGGGAGCACCGAGGCGAACTGGTCCCTCCAGCTGGCGCCCGGCTTCTCGACCACCTGGCTGCCGTTGCCCTACCCGATCCGCGAGCTCGACGTGCCCGGCAACTGGCGCTTCGACTCCCGCACGCTCGACGTCGCCTACATCGGTGGCGTCAACACCTCTGAGCTGAAGTACTCCGCCAAGGCGTTCACGCCGGGCATCACCGCGAAGCTGCTGGACACGGCCGTGAAGGCCCCCCGCGAGCTCCGCGAGACCATGACCAAGGTCCCCGACGACCTGCCGAAGGTGGTCGCCGAGCGCGCCCGCGAGGTGACGCGCGGTGCGGAGAGCGACTTCGACAAGGCGGTCGCCCTGCAGGACTGGTTCCGCACCAAGGGCGGTTTCCGCTACTCGCTCGAGCAGCGCGAAGGCTCAGGGACGGACATGCTCGCGTCGTTCGTCACCAACGACCGGGTCGGGTACTGCGAGCAGTTCGCCGCCGCGATGGCAGCGATGGGGCGCGTCCTGGGGATTCCCTCGCGGGTGGTGGTCGGGTTCCTCGACGGTGAGGCCCAGCAGAACGGTCAGATCCTCTACACCAGCGACGACCGGCACGCGTGGCCCGAGATGTACTTCAGCGGCGTCGGCTGGGTCCGCTTCGAGCCCACCCCCGGTCAGCGGGCCGGTTCCACGCCGTCATGGACCCGCCAGTCCACCGACGCCGCGGCACCCTCGGCCGCGCCGAGCGACAGCGCGAACCAGGGACCGGCCGCGAGGCCCGACAAGGCGCCCTCCGACGTCTCCGCCAAGAAGAACCGAGGCCTGCCGGTGCCGTGGTGGCCGGTGGCGGCCCTGGCCGTCGTCCTGCTCCTGGGTCTGGTGCCGGGGCTGGTACGCCGCGCCCAGCGCCGGCGTCGACTCCGGGGCAACGACCCGGTGCACCTTGCCGAAGGGGCGTGGGCAGAGCTTCGCGCGACCGCCCTGGACCTCGGCCTGACCTGGCCGGAACGCCGCTCGCCGCGGGAACAGGCACGCAGCGTCGTCGGGCAGGTGCACGCAGACGACGAGGACCTCGAGTCACTGGAGGTGCTCCTCGTCCGGGTGGAGCAGGGACGCTATGCGCGCGGCCGGTCGGACACGCTCGATGCCGGCGTCAGGACCGAGCTCCGGGCCAGCACCGTGCAGACCGTGGGCGCGTGGCGCAGGGTCATGGTGAGCAGCGTGCACCGGGAGCGTGGCTGGCGCGGCCGGCTGTGGCCGATCTCGGTGGTGCGGAGAAGGGGTCAGTAACCCTGGTGCCGGCGGCGCTCCCAGCGCTGCTCCATGCGCTGCATGAAGGTGCCCTGCTTGGGAGCCTTGTTGCCGGTCCGGCGCGCCGGCTTGCCGCCGGGGCGACGGAGCTTGCGCGGCCGGGAGGAGCGGCCACCCTCGATCACGTCGAAACGGTGCGGGTGGTCGTCGAAGTCGAAGAGCTGGTCCTCGCTCCGCTGCGGCTGCGCCGCAGGGGCGTGCCGTCCGCGCCAGGCGGCGAGGCCGACCGTGGCGGAGGCGAGCATCACGACGAAGCCGAGGATGCCGAGCCAGGTCTGCTGGCTGATCGCGCCGCCCATGAGCATCACCACACCCAGGACGAAGACGCCTACAGCGGCAACGGTCCGGACGCGCGCAACCCGCTCAAGAGTGCTGCCCCGCAACGCCGAAACGAACTTGGGGTCCTCTTGGGCAAGCGCCTGCTCCATCTGCTCGAGCAGACGAAGCTCCTCCTCTGAAAGGGGCACGGCTTCCTCCCGCAATGACTGGTACCTCTCTGAGTCTAGGCAGGCTCCCCACAAGTCGGTAGACGGGATCGAAAAATCGTGATCGTTATTTGTCCTGGGACTTCTCCTGGGCACCTCGGATCCGGGCTCGGAACAGTCGTCAGGGGCGGTCACCGATGAGCAGCGTGGCCCGGCGTACGGCGCCCCCGCCGAAGCGCAGCGCCGCCGCGTCCGAGGCGCGGTCGACCTCGTCCCAGCCACGGTCCCGGGCACCGAGGACGAGCTGGCGCTGCACCTGCTCGCGTGGCACCAGGCCCTCGACGCGCACTCCCACCAGGCGGATCCGGGCGCGCTGCAGGCCGAGGGCGTCGAACAGGGCGGCTGCGGTCGCATGGACCTCCCCGGTGCCGTCGGTGGCATCGGGCAGCGTGCGGGACCTGGTGATGGTGGTGAAGTCGGCGAAGCGCACCTTCAGCGTGACCGTGCGACCGGCCACCCCGGCCCTCCGCATCCGCCCGGTGACCTTGGCCGAGAGCCGCAGCAGCTCCCGCAGCACCACGGCCGGATCGTCGGTGTCGCGGCCGAAGGTCTCGTCGGCGCCCATGCTCTTGTCGGGGTCCTGGGTCGTCCGGCGCGGGGTCAGGGTGCGCCGGTCGGTGCCCCAGGCGAGATGGTGGAGCTGGCTGCCCGCCGCCGCTCCGATGCCTCGCTGCAGGGTGGCCAGCGGGGTGTGTGCCACGTCGCCGACCGTGCGCAGCCCGAGCCGGTGCAGCTGGTCGCGGGTCTTCTCCCCCACGCCGTAGAGCTCGCCCACGTCGAGCGGATGCAGGAACTGGGTCACCTGTCGCGGCGGAACCACGACCACCCCGTCGGGCTTGGCACGGCGGCTGGCGAGCTTGGCCACCGAGACCGACCCGGCCACCCCGACCGAGCAGGTGACCCGCTGCTCGTCGGCGACCCTGGCCCGGATGTGCTCGGCGATCTGCAGCGGGCTGCCCAGCCTCCGGGTCGAGCCGGAGACGTCGAGGAACGCCTCGTCCATGGAGACGGCCTCCACCATCGGGGTGACCTGCCGGAAGATCTCCATCACCGAGGAGGAGACCCCCTCGAAGTCGGCGTAGTCGGGGGCGAGCACCACCGCCTCGGGACACATCCGCCGGGCCCGGGTCATCGGGAGGGCCGAGTGGACGCCGTACTTCCGGGCGGGGTAGTTCGCGGCGAGCACCACCCCACGGTGTCCCCCGCCCACGATCACCGGCACGTCGGCGAGCTCGGGCCGGTCGCGGATCGCCACCGAGGCGAAGAACGCGTCCATGTCGACGTGCAGGATCGGACAGTCGAGGGAGGGGTCGGGGGTCATGCCCGGCTCCTGTGGACGTGCGGTCCGGGCAGGCGGGGTCCTTCGGGCCTCCGCTGCGCGGCGGGACGCTTCGGGGCGCCCAACCACCCCTCCGCTCGTTCCTCGCTCCGGGGGGCCAGTCCCATCCACGGTCGCCCCGAAGGACCCGCCGCGCAGCTCCGGCCAGTGGCCGCCGCCTCCCCGGACCACCGGTCGGAGAAAGCCGCGCCTGAGCGACCGCGCCCCCGGCGTGCCCTTGACGGCCTAGCGGGTGGCGACGAGGTGGAGCTGGCTGGCGAGGGTGAGGTATTCGGGGCGTTCGGAGACTGCTCGTTCGAGCTCGAGCAGGGCTGCGGCGGCACCGGGCTCGAGGTCGAGGAGGGAGGAGGGCACCAGGTCGGTGAAGACGCGGATGCCGTGGCTGCTGCGGATGGTGAACCCGGCCTCCTCGAGCAGGCCGGTGAGCTCGTCGACGGTGAACCGGCGCTCGCTGGACCGGGCGTCGGTCGACTGATCCTCCGGGCGGCCCTCGAGCAGGCGCATGGCCTGGGCGAAGTGGCCGGCCATCGCCCGGGCGAGCACGGCGGCGTGCCGCTGGCTGACCAGCAGCGAGAGCGCTCCGTCGGGGCGCAGCACCGAGGCGATCGACTGCAGCGCGGTGACGGGATCGTCGACGAGGCCGAGCACCCCGTGGCACAGCACCAGGTCGGCGCCACCGTCGGGCGCCAGCTCGCGCAGGTTGCCCAGGTCGCCCTGGAGCCCGGTGACCCGGTCGGCCACCCCTTGCTCGTCGGCGCGACGAGCCAGGGCGGCGAGGGCGTCGGGACTGGGATCGATGACCGTGATCCGGTTGCCCAGGGCCGCCACCCGGACCGCGAAGCCGCCGGTGCCACCGCCGATGTCGAGGACCTGCTGCTCCCCGGTGCCCTCGAGCCGGGCACGCACCGCGTCCCAGACCACCGCGGTGCGGGCGGCCGTACGACGTTCGAGGGGACGCTCCATGTGCCGACCCTAGCCGGGCGCGACGCAGGAGGGCACGGCGTGGGGAGGCAGGTTGAGCAAGCCTGCGACCGAGGAACGAGGTCGCAGCGGCGCGTCGAAACCAGCCAGCCCTGTGGTCGGGTCATCCGGCGCTCCCCGGGCTGCGGTGCCACAGCTTGCGGGCCACGTCTCCGGTGACGGTGCCGGGTGAGCCACCGGCGGGCTTGATGTCGGCGTACGGCGACATCCGGAACCCGCTGGTGTGCACCATCACCCGGCTGGGCCCAGAAGATGACCCGTCGGCCGGGTCGGCGTGGCCCACCGGCGTCCGGTCGAGCTCGGCGTGGACGGCGGCCATCCCGTCGGTGCGCCACAGGTCGTGCAGTGCCCCGAGGTCCCAGGCGCCGGTCGCCCGCAGCGAGACCCCGCGACGGCCGGTGCGGCGCAGCTCCCCGCGGACGACGAGCAGCCAGGAGCCGAAGACCGTGGCGGCATAGGGACCCTGCACGTCCTGGAAGAAGGTGGCGTCGACCGGCCCGGTGGCATCGTCGAGGGTCAGGAAGATGACGCGCTTGCCGGACCGGATCGGCGGGGTCTGGGTGGCCACCTTCACCCCGGCCACCAGCAGCTGGCTGCGGCTGCGCGCGGAGAGCAGGTCGGTCGACCGGGTGACGCCGAGCCGGTCGAGGAACTCGGCGTGGAAGTCGATCACGTGCCTGCTGGCATCGAGGCCGAGGATGTCCAGCTCGGCCCGCACCCGGTCGCCGTCGCTCATCTCCGGGAGCCCGCTGGGGACCCCGGAGCTGTCGTCGCCCAGGTCGAGGGTGAGCTGGAAGGACGCGTCCTCCGGCCTGTCCCCGGTCCCCGAGCGGGACAGCCCCCGCGCCCTCTTGGTGCCGGCCCGGGCGGAGGCCCGGCGCAGCCGGTCGAGGTCGCCGATCTCCAGCAGCAGGTCACGCCGGGTCAGCCGGTTGCGCCGGCCGGCACCGCTCCCGCCGATGCCGTAGACGGTGTCGAAGGCGCCCGCCTGCACCAGGCGCTCGACCACCGGCCGGGACACCTGGGCGCGCTGCCAGAAGTCGGTCAGCGAGGCGTAGGGCGCCCCCTCGCGCGCTCCCACGATCCGGCTCACCTCGCCGTCGTTGATGCCGCGCACCTCGGCCAGTGCGATCCGGATGCCCCAGCCGTGTCCCATCCAGGCCGGAACCGCGCCGGGGTCACCCTGCTCCAGGGTCGGCAGGCTCCGGTAGATCCCTCCCCGGGGCTGGAACCGGCCGACCCTGGCCGCGACCTGGTCCGGAGCGATGACGGGGGTGGTGTCGGCCAGCCTCTCCACGGCGTAATCTGCCTCGCTGGCGTTGACGTCGAGACCGAGCACCGCGATGCCGAGGTGGCGGGCGTCGTCGAGGATCAGCCGCTTGGGATACATCCCCGGGTCGTGGGTGAGGACGCCGGCGAGGAAGTGCGCCGGGTAGTGCGCCTTGAGCCAGGCCGACTGGTAGGTCGGCAGCGCGAACGCGGCCGCGTGGGCCTTGCAGAAGCCGAACGACGCGAACGCCTCGATCACCTTCCAGATCTGCTCCACCACCGGGAGCGAGTAGCCGCGACCGAGCGCCCGCGGGAAGAACCAGGTCTTGGTCTCGGCCATGCCGTCCTTGTCGCCGAGGGCCCGGCGCCACTCGTCGCCCTCGGCATAGGTGCAGCCGCTGAACTGGGCGATGATCTCGATCACCTGCTCGTGGTAGACCACCACGCCGCGGGTGCCACCGAGGATGTGGCGCAGGTCCTCGTGCAGGTAGGACACCTGCTTCCAGCCGTTCTTGACCTCGAGGTAGGGCGTGATCATGTCGCTCTTCACCGGCCCCGGGCGGAACAGCGAGATGTCGGCGATGATGTCGGAGAACTCCTCGATCCCGGACTTGCCGACCAGCTCGCGCTGGCCCGGCGACTCGATCTGGAAGACGCCCAGGGTCTTGGCCGCCGAGATCATCTCGTAGGTGCGCGAGTCGTCGAAGGGCACCTGCACCTCGTCGTCGAGGTCGATCCGGTGACCCTCGGTGCGCTCGATCTCGTTGACCGCGTGGGCCATCGAGGACTGCATCCGGATGCCGAGCACGTCGAGCTTGAGCAGGCCGAGGTCCTCGACGTCCTCCTTGTCGAACTGGCTCATCGGATAGCCGAGGAAGCTCTGCTCGACCGGCGTGCGGTCGAGCAGGGTGCGGTCGGAGAGCAGCACCCCGCACGGGTGCATCGCGATGTGGCGCGGCAGCCCGTCGAGGCTCTCCACCAGCCGGAAGAACATGTCGAAGGTCCCCCACTCCCCCGCGGCCGCCTCCCGGGCCATCCCGGTGGACCGCAGCTCGGGCAGGTCGCGCAGCGCCATCCGGGCGTCGCGGGCACGGATGTGCGGGAACGCCTTGGCGATCGCGTCGATCTCCCCCATCGGCATCCCGAGCGCGGCGCCGACGTCGCGGATCGCGTGCCGCACCTTGTAGGTGTCCATCATCGAGACCGTGGCGCACCGGTCGGTGCCGAACCGTTCGAGGATCGCGTCGTAGACCTCGAGCCGGCGGGCCGACTCCACGTCGATGTCGATGTCGGGCAGCGAGCGCCGCAGCGGGGAGAGGAACCGCTCCATCAGCAGGCCGTGGCGGATCGGGTCGACCCCGGAGATGCCGAGCAGGTAGTTGACCAGGCTGCCGGCCCCCGACCCCCGCGCCGCGCTGCGGATGCCGAGGTCGCGGATCATCGTGGTGACGTCGCCGACGGTGAGGAAGTAGGAAGAGAAGCCGAGCTGGCCGATCGTCGAGAGCTCGTCGTCGAGCCGCTTCCAGATCCGCTGCCGGGGGCGGTCGCCGTAGCGCCAGGAGATCGCGCCCTCGCAGCGGTCTTCTGAGCTCGGTGTCCGGGGAGGCGACCTCGAACTCGGGGAAGTGCACCTCGCCGATCCCGAGGTCCTCGCGGGGGTCCAGGACGCACTGGTCGGCGACGGCACGGGTCTGGGCGAGGAGCTCGGTGGCCCCCCGGGAGCCGTGCTCACCGAGGCCGGCGAAGCGGCAGATCTCCTCGGCGACCTCGTGCATCTGCTTGCCGGACTTCAAGAAGCCCTCGGCGTTGCTGCGGTCGAGGTGGCGCACGTCCATCGGTACCAGCCGCCGGGCGGCGTCGAGCACGTCGATCGTGGGGGCGTCCAGCCGGTCGGCGTAGCGGACCGCGTTGGAGAGCACTGTCGGCACCCGTCTCGACCGGGCCACCCCCGCCATCCGGGCGGCGTGCGGGGAGGAGCCGGGTCCTGAACCCTGCAGTCGGTGGGAGACGACCTCGACCACGAGCTGCTCGGGCCCGACCAGGTCGAGCCAGCGGCGCAGCGTGGCGTCCCCGAGGTCGTCACGCCGCAGCGTCGCCGCCCGGCCCAGCTCCGAGGACGGTCCGAGCAGCACCCGCACCTCGCGGCCGGCGACGTGCTCGGCCACGAGCTCAGGGGTGCACACCGGGGTGCCGCGCTCCCCGTTCTTTCTGGGGCCGGCCGCGTGGGTCGCCGAGACCAGTCGGCACACCGCCGCCCAGCCGGCCTTCCCGCTGGCCAGGAAGGTCACCCGGGGCAGCCGGGCGTCCCGGGTGGCGCCACCGCGGGTCGGCGTGCGCGGACGACTGTCTCCTCCGGCCCTCGAGGAGCCGGTCGAGGGGAACGCCAGGTCGACGCCGAGCACCGGGCGGATCCCGGCCGCCATGGCTGCCTTGACGAACCGGACCGCCCCGTAGGCGCCGTCGCGGTCGGTGAGCGCGAGCGTGTCCATCTCCTGCTCGGCGGCCCGCTCGACGAGGACGTGGGGGTGCGAGGCGCCGTACTGGAGGGAGTAGCCCGACGCGACGTGGAGGTGTACGAAGGGATCGGCCACTGTCCGGGCCTCAGGCGACGCGGATCGGGACGTGCTCGGTCAGGCCCAGCGAGGTCTCCACCAGGGCCAGGAACCGGTCGGCGTCGCGCACCAGGTCGTCGGCCTCACGCTCGGTGACCGCACGCCGCGACCCCGCCTCGGCGGCGGCCCGCTTGCCGGCTCCCGAGGCGAAGAAGCTCGCCCACTCGCTGAGCTCGGGGGCCACCTCGGCGAGCAGCACCCAGGCGTTCTTCTGGGGCCGGCGCCGGTTGGGCAGGGCCGGCTGGGCGCGGGCCGCCAGCAGGGCAGCAGTCGCCCGGAGTGCGGAGACGTGGGCATGGGCGTAGCGCTCGGGCACGGTGGGGCTGGTGATCGCCTCGCGCAGCGACTCGGCGGCCCGCTCGAGGTAGGAGTGGGTCGCCGCGGACAGGAAGTGGGGAGCGGTGCTCGTCGTCATCTCGGTGCCTCTCTCAATCCATCGCTCGGACGAGCTGCCAGCTGCCCTCGGACCAGCTGAAGACCAGGTCGAAGACCCCGAAGCCGGGGTCGTGCTCCGGTGACTGGAAGGCAGCGACCCTTCCCCGGGCTGCTGCCACCCGCCACACCTCGCGCTCTCGCAGGAGGTCGGTGTCGACTCCACCACCGGGTCCTCCACCGGGCCCCTGGTCGGCCGTGCGCCTGGCCCACCAGGCACCGGTCTCCACCCAGTGCGCGACCACCTCGCGCACCTGCCAGAGCCGTCCCCGCCACAGGAACTGGTCGGGGTCCTCGTCTGCGCCCTTGCGCACCTCCACCGGGTCGTCGTAGCGCCGCACCTCGTGCTCCTCATCTGTTCCGCAGCCGTTCGACCCGCTGTCAGTGCCCTGGTGGAGGATGGGGGTCGAGGTCATCCCCCACCAGGGCTTGATCGAACATGTGTTCGAACAACTTCAAGGTACACCTCCCCTCCGACAACCCGTCAAGAGCGAATCCACCAGGTGTTCGCTACCTTGCCGACATGAGCGATCAGAAGGCCGAACACAGCTCCATCGCCCGGTTCCGGGCCGAGCTCGAGGCCCGAGGAGGCCAGGGCCGGATCGTCGTACTCCCCGACTCGGTGCACACCGCCCAGCTCGCGGCCGACGCCCTCGGCTGCGTGCCCGGGGCGATCGCCAACAGCCTGCTGTTCATGGTGCCGGCCGACGATCCCGACAGCGAGGGCGAGCCTCTGCTGCTGCTCACCAGCGGCTCGCACCGGGTGGACACCGACAAGGTCGTCGCCACCCTCGGCATCCCCGCGCTCCGGCGCGCCAAGCCGGAGTTCGTACGACGCCACACCGGCCAGGTGATCGGCGGCGTCTCCCCCTTCGCCCACCCCGCGCCGGTGCGGACCTACCTCGACCCGTGGCTGCGGCGCTACGACGAGATCTGGGCCGCCGCCGGCCACCCGGCAGCGGTGTTCAGCACCACCTTCGAGGAGCTCCAGCAGATGACCGGCGCCGACGAGCTCGAGGTGGAGTGAGGATGGAGATCTGGATCAACCCGGGCTGCTCCAAGTGCCGAACGGCCAAGGCGGAGCTCGACGCAGCCGGGATCGCCTACACCGAACGCCGCTACCTCGACGACATCCCGACGGCCGGCGAGCTGGCCGACGTACTGAGCCGGATGGGGCTCGAGCCCTGGGACATCGCCCGCCCGAAGGAGACGCGGGAGGCCGGCATCACCTACCCCAAGGACGCCGAGCACCGCGCCGACTGGCTGGCCGCGATGGTCGCCGACCCCCTCACCATCCAGCGCCCGATCATCACCGCCGACGACGGGACCACCGTCGTGGCACGAGACCCGGAGACCCTGGCCGCGATCGTGTCGCGGGCCCGGGCCTGAGCCGGTTCGGACAAAGCGGGTGGGGTTGTCGGCCGGCCCCTGACGTTGTGGGGTGTTGCAACGGCCGACAAGTGCAGGTTTCCCCGGCCGGCCGGGGAAACCTGCAGCCCCGGTTAGGGTGACCGCCATGGCACGCGTGGTGGTGGTCGGGGGCGGGTACGCCGGGCTCGCGAGCGCGGCGCGGCTGGCCAAGAACGGGCACGAGGTCACCCTGCTGGAGTCGGCGAACCGGCTCGGTGGGGCGGTCGGCTACATCGAGCAGGACGGGTTCCGCTGGGACGCCGGGCCCACCCACACCCTGCTCCCCGCGGTGCTGCGCGACCTGTTCCGCAAGTCCGGCCGGCCGCTGGAGAAGGAGATCGAGCTGGTCCCGGTCTCGCCGGTGGCGCGCCACATGTTCGACGACGACGACGAGACCGTGCTCGACCTGCCCGCCGGGAGCCGCGCCGACCAGATCGAGGCCGTCGACCGCTCGCTGGGGGACGGTCTGGGTGCCGAGTGGGCGGCGTACGTCGACGCCTTCGCCGACGACTGGGAGTCGCTGCGCCGTGACTGGCTCGAGCGGCCCTTCTCCGCCGAGCACGCCAGCAAGCAGACCAAGGCGTTGCTCTCCACCAGGCTGACGCTGCAGAAGCTGACCCAGAAGACGCTCAAGGACGACCGGCTGCGGCAGATCGCCTGCTACCCGATGGCCCTCGAGGGCCACGACCTGCGCAACGTGCCCGCCTGGATGGGCATGTGGACCTACGTCGAGCAGAACTTCGGCGCCTGGACCATCCCGGGCGGGATGGGCTCGCTGGCCGAGGCGCTCGCCGCACGCCTGCAGACCCGCGGCGTCACCGTGCTGCTCTCCACCACGGCGCTCGACCTCGAGCTCTCCGGCGGCCGGGTGGCAGGGGTGCGCACCGAGATGGGCGTGATCGAGGCCGACCACGTCGTCTGTGCGATCGACCCGCGCCGGCTGCCGGCCCTGGCACAGCTCGTCGTACGCACCATGCCGGTGATCCCCCCGGTCACCTGTCACATCGGCCTCGTCGGCGAGGTGCCGGACCTGCCCTCCGAGGTGGTCATCCACGGCGACCCCATGGTGGTGCTGCGCACCGGCGGCCAGGCCCCGGCGGGCGCCCACGCCTGGACGCTGCTCGGGCGCGGCCGGCTCGCGGAGGACATCGTCACCGTGATGCACCGTGGCGGCATCCGCGTCCGCGACCAGGTCGAGGTGCGCGTCGACCGCTCGCCACGCCAGCTCGTCGAGGAGTGGGGCGGCTCGCCGTACGGCGTGCTCTGGCAGGGCCGCAACACCGTGACCCGACGGCTCGGGCCCACCACGCCCGTGCCCGGCGTCTACGCTGCCGGCGCCCACGCCACACCGGGAGCGGGGCTGCCCTCGGTCGGGCTCTCCGCGGCCCTGGTGGCCCAGGCGATCGGACCGGCCTGAGGACAGCTCAGGCGTGCACGGAGAGCGCGGCGTGGATCTCGCGCGTCGCCTTGGACCGGTTCAGCGTGTAGAAGTGCAGCCCGGGCGCACCCTCCTCGAGCAGGGTGTCGCAGAGCTCGGTGGCGATGGCGATCCCCTCGGCGCGTACGGCGGCCGGGTCGTCCTTGAGCGGCTCCAGCCGGGCCATCACCTCGTCGGGGATCTCGCGGCCGGAGAGCTCCACCATCTTCGCCATCGAGGTGAAGTTCAGGATCGGCATGATGCCCGGGATGATCGGGAAGTCGACGCCGACCGCCTGTGCCCGCTCGACGAGCCCGCTGTAGTCGGAGGCGCGCAGCACCATCTCGGTGACCGCGAACTCGGCGCCGGCCTCGTGCTTGGCCTTGAGCACGGCCACGTCGTCGTCCAGGGACGCGGAGTCGCGATGCCCCTCGGGGAAGGCCGCGACGCCCACCGAGAGGTCGCTGACGCGGCGGATCAGCTCGACCAGCTCGGAGGCGTACTCGATCCCACCCTCGGTCGAGACCCAGTCGGTCCCGGGACCGCCGGGCGGGTCGCCGCGCAGCGCCAGCACGTTGCGTACGCCGGACTCGGCCAGCGCGGTCAGGATCTTGCCCAGCTCGTCGGTCGTGTGGCCCACGCAGGTCAGGTGTGCCATCGGCAGCATCGAGGTCTCCTGCGCGATCCGCGCGGTGATCGCGAGGGTGCGGTCACGCGTGGTGCCGCCTGCGCCGTAGGTGACCGAGACGAACGTCGGGTCCAACGGCTCCAGCTCGCTGATCGAGCGCCAGAGGACCTCTTCGCCGGCCTCGTCCTTGGGCGGGAAGAACTCGAAGGAGAACGACCGCCCGCCCTGCCGCAACAGGTCACCGATGCGTGCAGAACCCTGAGACATGGCCCTGAGAATACGGGTCTACGCTCGCCGGATGACCTCGGAGCACGAAGGGTGGGACGGCCGGTGGGACAGTGCCGGCTTCCGCGACGACATCGAGTCCACGCTGCAGGACTTCGTCCGCACCCAGTCCCGGTGGCTGGACCGGCTCGGTCCTGACGCCCAGCGTCTCGTCGAGCACGCCCGGGTCAGCGTGTCCGGTGGGAAGCGCTTCCGGGCGGCCTTCTGCTGGTGGGGGCACCAGGCGGTTCGCGAGCCGGTCGACCGCGTCGCCCTGCTGCGCGCCTGCTCCGCCCTCGAGCTGCTGCATGCCAGTGCCCTGGTCCACGACGACTACATGGACGCCTCCGACGTACGCCGCGGCCGGCCCGCGACCCACCGCGCGTTCGAGCAGATCCACCGGGAGCACGGCTGGTCCGCCAGCCCGGAGCAGTACGGCGCCTCCGCGGCGATCCTGATGGGCGACCTCCTGCTCAGCTGGTCCGACGAGCTGCTGCGCACCTGTGGCCTGCCTGCGGAACAGGTGCTGGACGCGCTCGGCTACTTCGACCTCACCCGCAGCGAGGTGGTCACCGGCCAGTTCCTCGACGTGTCGGCCCAGGCGCGCGGGGCCGCGGACGTCGACACCGCGATGACGGTGCTGCGCTACAAGTCGGCGAAGTACTCCATCGAGCGCCCGCTCCACATCGGCGCCGCCCTGGCCGGCGCGAGCCCAGAGATGATCACCCAGCTCAGCCGCTTCGGGCTGCCGCTCGGCGAGGCGTTCCAGCTGCGCGACGACCTGCTCGGTGTCTTCGGCGACCCGGCGATCACCGGCAAGCCCGCGGGTGACGACCTGATCGAGGGCAAGCGCACCGTGCTGGTCTCGCTCGCGCTCGACGCCCTGCCCCCGGCCGAGGCCAAGGTCCTCGATGCCGCGCTCGGCACCGCCCTCTCGCCGAGCGACGTCGAGCAGCTGTGCCGCCTGATCGACGGCTCCGGTGCCCGGCAGCAGGTCGAGGACGTGATCAGCCAGCTCACCGAGCGCTCCCTGGCCGCGCTGGCAGCGGCCGACATCACCGACCGGGCCCGCGGCGTACTGGCCGGGCTGGCCGCCGACGCGACCCAGCGGGCCGTCTGAGGTCAAACGTTTTTCTGGTTAACCAGAAAAACTCGCAGATCCCCACGATGCAACGTGGGGAAGTGGCGGTTTCACTGGTTAACCAGAAAAACTGCACCCCCTAGAGAGCCAGCGCCTGCGCCCGCCGCTTCACCTCGGAGCCCCGGTTCTCCCGCAGCGCGTCGATGGGGCGGCCCGGGAGCGAGTCGTCGGGGGTGAACAGCCAGGTCAGCTTCTCGCGGTCGTCCCAGCCGCCGTCGGAGAACAGGGTCAGCAGGCCGGGCACGCCCTTGACGATCTCGCCGTCCATCAGGAGCTCGGCGGGGATCTGCTGACCCGCGCCAGGGGTGGGTACGGCGGCCGCCAGCTGGTGCTCGCGGATCCACTGCCGGACCTTGCTCACGCTGACGTGCAGCTCGGTCGCGGCCGCTTTCCAGTCCAGCCAGTCCGTGATCAGGGTCGCCAGGTCGTCTTCGGGGGTGTTCTCGCTCACGCGCCCATGCTCGCATCACGCTCAATCACGCCCGTCACCTCCCGGGTCTGGGCCGGTTGACCGCCTAAACTGGCTGGTCAGTCGGGCCTACTTCCCCAGCCCGACCCAGGAGGAGATCGTGGACCGCACTGCCGACGCGATGATCGGGCGCGTCCTGGACGGCAGATACCGCGTCGGCGCCAAGATCGCCCGCGGCGGGATGGCCACCGTCTACGAGGCGACCGACCTGCGCCTGGACCGCACCGTCGCGGTCAAGGTGATGCACGAGGGCCTGGCCGACGACGACGAGTTCGTACGCCGCTTCCAGCGCGAGGCCCGCTCGGCCGCTCGGCTGGCCCACCACAACGTGGTCGCCGTCTTCGACACCGGCGACGACAACGGCACGCTCTTCCTGGTGATGGAGTACGTCCCCGGGCTGACCCTGCGCGACCTGATCCGCAAGGAAGCCCCGATGTCGCCCGCCAAGGCGCTCGCGGTGATCGAGCCGGTGCTCGGCGCACTGTCCGCGGCACACAACGCCGGCATCCTGCACCGCGACGTGAAGCCCGAGAACGTGCTGATGGCCGACGACGGCCGGGTCAAGGTCGCCGACTTCGGCCTGGCGCGCGCCATCAACTCCGAGACCCAGCACACCGCCACGGGCGGCGTACTCATCGGCACCGTCTCCTACCTCTCCCCCGAGCTCGTGGTCAACGGCAAGGCCGACGCCCGCGCCGACGTCTACGCCGTCGGGGTGCTCATCTACGAGATGCTCACCGGCCACAAGCCGCACCAGGCGGCCAGCCCGATCCAGGTCGCCTACAAGCACGTCCACGAGGACATCCCAGCTCCCTCGGCGAGCACGCCCGGCATCCCGGCGTACGTCGATGCCCTGGTCGCGCGCGCCACCGCCCGGGACACCGCACTGCGCCCGGCCGACGCCACGGTCCTGCTCCACCAGGTACGCCGTGTCCGCAACGCCCTCGAGCACGGCGTCGTCGACGACCCGGACCTGATGGACGACCTCACCCCGACCACCCCGGTCGGTGGTGGCCGCACCCCCACCGGCGAGCTGCCGGCCCAGATCATCGAGCCGCACGACCTGAGCAGCCTGCAGGACGACCGCGACGCCCGGTCGTGCTCGCTGGCACGACTCCCCCGCGCGACCCCCGACCGGTCCGCGCCGACCCGCCGCCGCGCCGCCCGCCCGAGCGCTCCCGCCGCGGCGCGATCTGGCTGACGATCATCGTGGTGCTGGCCGTGCTCGCCGCGCTGGCGGGCTGGTACCTCGGCGTCGCCCGCTACACCTCCACCCCCGGCGTGCTCAACATCAGCCAGGCCGCCGCCCGCGTCAAGCTCGACAAGGCCGGGCTGTCGATGAAGGTCACCGACGAGGCCTACAACGAGACCGTCACCCGGGGCTCGGTGGTCTCCACCGACCCGGGGCCCGGCGACCGGGTCCGCAAGGACGGCACGGTCGGCGCCGTCATCTCCCTCGGTCCCGAGCGGCACAAGGTGCCCGACGTCAGCGGCAAGACGCTCGACGACGCCCAGCAGGGACTCGACGATTCCAAGCTCGAGTTCGGCGAGGCCGATCGAGCGCTACAACGAGAAGGTCGCTGCGGGCCGCGTGATCGGGACCGACCCCACGCCGGGGACTCCCCTGCGCCGCAACACCGCTGTCGACGTGATCGTGAGCAGGGGCCCGCGGCCGATCAAGATCCCCGACTTCACCGGGAAGGCCGTCGCGCCCGCCACCAAGGCGCTGGACAGGCTCGGCTTCAAGGTCGAGACCGACGAGGTCAACAGCGACACCGTCCCGAAGGGCCGCGTCGTCTCGCAGAGCCCCGACAGCGGCACCGGCAAGAAGGACGACGTGGTCTCCCTCGTCGTGTCGAAGGGGCCGGTGATGGTGACGGTGCCCAACGTCGTGTCCATGGGCTACGAGGCCGCCAAGGACCGCCTCGAGTCGGCCGGCTTCGAGGTGACGGAGCGCCACGCGAGCCTCTACATCGGCGTCAAGTACGTCGTCGGCACCGATCCGAAGGCCGGCGCCAAGGTGCCCAAGGGCAGCACGATCATCGTCAGCATCGTGTGAGACCCGCCTGACACCCCAGGCCGCGAGTCAACTTCTGTCACTCCAGTCACACTGGTAACGTCGCAACGGTGTCACTTCCCCGACGCGCCCGCTGCTCGCCGTACCGGTCTCGTCACCGGCTTCGCGAGCACCCTGGTCACGCTCAGCCTGCTGCCGGGCACGGCAGAGGCGACCCCGTGGCCGGGCCACCCCGACCGCTCGATCGTCCGGCACGTCGTCCGGCCCGGTGAGACGGCGACCGGCCTGGCCGTGCGCTACCACGCCTGGACCGCGGAGCTGATCCGCGTGAACCGGCTCGGTGCCGACGGCGGCATGGCCCAGGGCCAGGTCCTCCGGATCCCGGTCGTGCTCTCAGCCGTCCGCCGAGCGGGTGGCAGGACCCCGGCAGCACACCCGGTCCGCAAGCACGCCAAGCACCACCGCACCCCGGAGTGGCTGAGGCTGCACGGCACCAGGCCACCGGGGCACGGCTGGCTGCACGCGGGCCTGACCCGCGACCAGGTGCGCCGGCTGGTGGTCAGGACGGCCCGCAAGCACGACGTGCCGCCCGAGCTCGCGCTCGCCATCGCCTGGCAGGAGTCCGGCTGGCAGCAGCGGCGCGTCTCCAGCACCGGCGCCCTCGGCGTGATGCAGGTGATGCCCGACACCGGACGCTGGATGCGGTGGTACGTCGGCCGCCCACTGCGCCTGAAGGACACCCACGACAACGTGCTCGCCGGGGTGATGACGCTGCGGGTGCTCCGGGCGTGGACCACGCGCGACCGGAACGCGATCGCGGCCTACTACCAAGGGCTGGGGGCAGTACGACGTCACGGCTACTTCGACGACACCAGGCTCTACGTCGCCTCCGTGCGTGCCCATGAGCGCAGGATCGCCCGCGGGCAGAGCCCCACCTGATCCCGTGGCCACCCACCGGGCTGCGCGATGACCGAGCGGCGGCTCCGGGTGCTCGCCACGCTCGCCCTGCTGGTGATCACGGCGAGCTGGGGGTCGACGTTCTTCCTGATCCACGACCTGCTCGACCGGGTGCCGGTCCTGGACTTCCTCGCCGTGCGGTTCGCGATCGCCTCGGTCGCGATCCTGCTGCTCTCGCCCCGTGCCGTCCGCAGACTCTCGCGCGAGCGCCTGCGCCATGCGGTCGTCCTCGGCGTGCTGTACGGCGGCGCCCAGATCCTGCAGACCACTGGACTTGCGCACACCGCCGCGAGCGTCTCCGGGTTCATCACCGGGATGTACGTCGTCTGCACGCCGCTGTTCGCCGCCCTGCTGCTGCGCACCCGGATCGGCTGGCTGACCTGGCTGGCCGTGCTGCTCGCGATCACGGGTCTCGGCGTACTCACCCTGGGTGACGTCTCCGCCGGCCTCGGTCTCGGGTACGGCGAGGCGCTGACCCTGGTCTCGGCGATGATCTACGCGCTGCACATCGTCGGGCTGGGCGCCTGGTCCACCGCCAAGGACGCACTCGGCATGTCGATCGTGCAGTGCCTGGTGATCGCCGTGATCTGCACAGCGGCCGCCGCGCCGGGCGGGATCGTGCTGCCGCAGACGAGCGGCGACTGGCTCTCGGTCGTCTACATGGCGCTCTTCGCCGGGGCCGCGGCGGTGCTCGGGCAGACCTGGGCACAGGCCCACCTGCCGCCGACCCGGACGGCCATCATCATGAGCATGGAGCCGGTCTTCGCCGCGCTCTTCGCGGTGCTGCTGGGCGGTGAGGAGGCCACCCAGAAGATGCTGTTCGGCGGAGCGCTGGTGCTGGCGGCGATGCTGATCGTCGAGCTGGTCCCGCGACGCAGGATCGAGGCCGAGGTCACCCACCTCGCCGTCTGAGGGGCTGTGACGGCTTCCACATCGTGGATGCGCGTCTCGTCCAGCGGGACGATTGCCTACCCTCGACCCATGGTCGTTGTGATGGCTCCCGGGGCGACCGAGGAGCAGATCGCGCACGTCACCCGGCGCGTCGAGGAGACCGGCGGGCAGGCGTTCGTCAGCCGCGGCGTGGTGCGCACGATCATCGGCCTGGTGGGCGACATCGAGTCCTTCCACGGGCTCAACCTGCGCAGCATGGCCGGGGTCCAGGACGTCTACCGGATCTCCGACCCCTACAAGCTGGTCAGCCTCCAGAACCACCCCGAGCGCTCCACCGTGCACGTCGGCCCGGCCGGCAACCAGGTGCCGATCGGGCCGGAGACGTTCACCTTCATCGCCGGTCCGTGCGCCGTCGAGTCGGCCCAGCAGACCCTCGAGGCGGCCGAGATGGCCAAGGCCGCCGGAGCCACGCTGCTCCGCGGCGGCGCCTACAAGCCCCGCACGTCGCCGTACGCCTTCCAGGGCCTGGGCGTGAAGGGCCTCGAGATCCTCTCGGACGTCCGGGAGGTCACCGGGCTGCCGATCGTCACCGAGGTCGTCGACGCGCGCGACGTCCCCGTGGTGGCCGAGCACGCCGACATGCTGCAGATCGGCACCCGCAATGCCGGCAACTTCGGCCTGCTCCAGGCTGTCGGCGAGTGCGGCAAGCCGGTGCTGCTCAAGCGCGGGATGACCTCGACCATCGAGGAGTGGCTGATGGCGGCGGAGTACGTCGCCCAGCGCGGCAACCTCGACGTCGTGCTCTGCGAGCGCGGCATCCGGACCTTCGAGCCGAGCACCCGCAACACCCTCGACATCTCGGCCGTCCCGGTCGTGCAGGCGACCAGCCACCTGCCGATCATCGTCGACCCGTCACACGCCGGCGGGCGCCGTGACCTCGTCGTACCCCTGTCCCGCGCCGCGATCGCCGTCGGCGCCGACGGCATCATCGTCGACGTGCACCCGGACCCGGAGCACGCCCTGTGCGACGGGCCGCAGGCCCTCTTCGGCGCCGATCTCCGCTCCCTCGCCCAGGCCGTCCGGCAGCTCCCGCCGGCGGTGGGTCGCCGGGTCTGACTACCCGGCCTGAAGCAGCCCGGCCAGCACCTTCGCCGCCTGCTCGACGGCGGCCCGGTCCACGTCGAGGTGGGTCAGCATCCGCACCCGCGAGGGCCCGACGGCGCCGACCAGGACGCCCTGCTCGCGGGCCGCGGTCACCAGCGCCTGGGCGTCGGGCACGTCGACCACCACGATGTTCGTCTCGGTGAGCTCCGGGTCGCCGCCGCAGGCCTCGGCGAGGATCCGCGCGTGCTCGTGGTCCTCGGCCAGCCGCTCGACGTTGTGGTCCAGCGCGTAGAGGCCGGCCGCCGCGAGCACGCCGACCTGCCGCATGCCGCCGCCCAGCCGCTTGCGCAGCACCCGGGCCTCGGCCACCTGGTCGGCGCTGCCCATCATCAGTGACCCGATCGGCGCGCCCAGCCCCTTGGAGAGGCAGACCGCCATCGTGTCGGTGATCGCGCCGTACGACGACAGCGGGACCTCGTGGGCGACGTGCGCGTTCCAGATGCGGGCGCCGTCCATGTGCACCGCGCACCCGACCTCGTCGGCGTACGCCCGCAGGTCCTGCAGGTCCTGGAGCGGCAGCACCGAGCCGCCGGCGAAGTTGTGCGTGTTCTCCACCGAGATCGCGGTGGTGCGCACGAAGAACGGGCCCATGTCGGGGGCGTGCATCGTCCGGATCGCGTCGAGGTCGATCTGGCCGTCGGGGTGGATCCAGGTGCGGCTGGTCAGGCCCGTGAACGCACCGTGCGCGCCGAGCTCCGCGCGCAGGATGTGCGCCCGCGACTCGCACAGGACCTCCTGGCCGGGACCGACCAGCGCGGCCAGCGCGAGCACGTTGGCCATCGACCCGGTGGGGGTGAACAGCGCGGCCTCGTGGCCGAACAGCTCGGCCACCCGCTCCTGCAGGACGAGGACGGTCGGGTCCTCGCCGTAGACGTCATCCCCCACCTCCGCCTCGGCCATGGCGCGACGCATGCCCTCACTGGGGCGGGTGACGGTGTCCGAGCGGAGGTCGATCATGACTCGAGCCTACGAGGCGACCTCAGTGCAGCAGGTCCGGCGTCCGCCAGTCCTTGCCGAGCACGTGGTGGTCGACGAACGCGAGCACTGTCTCGTACCAGACCTTCGCGTGCTGAGGCGTCAGGATCCAGTGGTTCTCGCTCGGGAAGTAGAGGAACTTGTGCGGCATCTCGCCGTCCTCGGACTCGGCACGGGCTGCGAGATCGGCCCACAGCCGCAGGGCCTCCCCGATCGGGACCCGGTAGTCGTGGTCGCCGTGGATCACCAGCATCGGGGTGACGATGCTGTCGACGTGCAGGTGCGGTGAGTTGGCCGTCGACATCTCCGGGGTCATCTCGCGAGCCCAGTACCACGGCGCGTCGGTGGTCGGCCCGAACTGGTCGAGCGCCCACAGGCTGGCGTGAGTGACGATCGCCTTGAACCGGTCGGTGTGCCCGGCGACCCAGTTGGCCATGTAGCCGCCGAAGGACCCGCCCATCGCCGCGGTGCGGCTCTCGTCGATGTCGTCGCGAGCCTCCGTGGCGTCGGTCGCCGCCATCAGGTCGGTGTACGGCGCACCGCCCCAGCTGCCCCAGCCGCGCGCGATGAAGTCGAGGCCGTAGCCGGTGGACAGGGCCGGGTCCGGCAGGAGCACGGCGTACCCGTTGGCCACGGCGATCCACGGGTTCCAGCGCCACGACCACGCGTTCCACGAGCCCAGCGGGCCACCGTGGATCCACAGCAGCAGCGGTGCCGGACTGTCCGCGGAAGCACCCTCGGGCAGCGCCAGCCACGACCGCACGCGAGAGCCGTCCTCTCCGGTGGTCTCGACCTCGGTGAGGGTGCCGGGCAGCGCCGGCGTCTCGCTCGGCCCGCGCAGCACCACGGAGTCCTGGTCGGGAGTGGTGGCGTCGAGGCGGACGGGACGCATCGGCTCGGCGTACGACGTCCGCATCGCGTAGACGTGCTGGCCGTCCGGCGAGACCTGTACGTCGGAGTAGGCGAAGTCGTCAGCGGTGAGCCGGGTGACCGCACCGGAGGCGGCGTCCATCCGGAAGACGGGCGCCCGGCCGTCCTCGTCGGCGACGAGCACCAGCGCGCTGCCGTCGGGCGTCCACTCGATCGAGCCCGGCGGGCCAGTGGTCCCAGTCGCCGGTCAGGTCCTGCACCGTGCCGTCGGCGACCGAGACGACCGCGACCCGCAGGTCGCCCGGGTCGTGCGGGGTGGAGCGCTTCTCGCGCTGGATGGCCACGCGCGTGCCGTCGGGGCTGAGCCGCGGCCCGTAGTGCTCGAACTCGGCGTCGTCCACGAGCACGCGTCGCTCGCCGGACGCGACGTCCACCAGGGCCAGAGCGGTCCGGAGCCCCCCGCGCTCCGGAACGCCCCAGGTCGTGGCGATGGTCGAACCATCGCGGCTGACGTCGAAGTCCAGCCGCTCCAGGGCGCGGCCGGCGTCCGGCGTCAGGTCGGTCAGCTCGATCTTCGAGTCCCCGGCGAGGTCGGTGTCCAGCGAGCCCGCGAACAGCCGCGGCTCGTCCGGGCCGAGGTCCTCGTCCCAGAACCGCACCGGCGTGCTGTGGTGCAGGATCGCCGAGACCGACTTGTCCTTGCGCTCCTTGCGCTTGTCCTTCTCGGCGTCGAGCGTCTCCGAGCTCGGGAAGGTGCTCGACGACAGCACCACCGTCCCGGTGTCGGCAGCGACCCGGACGCCGTCCACACCACCTGGTCGTGAGCCCACGACCCGGGCCTCGCCGCCACCCGCGGGCAGCAGCCAGAGCAGCGCGACCTCGTCGTCGTCCTCGGAGTCGGGACCGGCCTGCGGGTCCGGCCGGGACGAGGTGAACAGCAGCGAGCCGTCCGGCAGGAACGCCGCACCGCCCTCGCCCTTCGCGCTGCGGGTGAGCCGCCGCGCCGGTCGCTCACCGGTGGGGTCGACCTCCCACAGGGCGGTGACGTACTTGGTGCGCTTCGGGTCCAGGGTCTGTACGGCGGTCACCAGGCGGGTGCCGTCCGGGGAGAGCGTCAGACCGGAGCCGCGGGGCAGGTCGATGTACGCGTCGAGGTCGTGGAACGAGGTCGTGGGGTCCGATTCGGTCACCCCTATTACCTATCAGACGTGCTGACCTCAGACGTTTCCGATGCTGCTCGTGATGAGGATCCGCAGCGCCACCCGGTCCGGGTTCTCCCGTGGTTGCCGGTAGCGCTCGGCGTAGCGGCGTACGGCCTCGGCGACCGACTCCGCGTCGTCGCGCACCTCGGCGACGCCCTCGATCGTCGACCAGCGGCGGCCGTCGACCTGGCAGACCGCGACCCGGGGGTCGCTGCCGCTGCGGAGGTTGGCGACCTTCTGCGACGTGCGCGAGGTGATCGCCCACGCGACGCCGGCCTCCGCGTCGACCACACAGCCCATCGGTACGACGTGCGGGGAGCCGTCGCGCCGCAGCGTCGTCACGGAGCAGAGGTGCCGCTCGCGCCAGAACTCGAGGTGCTCGCCGGTGAGCTCACGGACCCGGGGCAACGCCTCAGGCCTTGCGCAGCATCTCGGCGACCAGGAAGGAGAGCTCCAGGCTCTGCACCCGGTTCAGCCGCGGGTCGCAGACCGACTCGTAGCGGTTGCCCAGGTCGACCTCGAGGAGCTCCTCGCCACCGCCGACGCACTCGGTGACGTCGTCACCGGTCAGCTCGACGTGCAGCCCGCCGGGCCAGGTGCCCACGGCCCGGTGCACGTCGAAGAAGCCCTGGACCTCCTCGATCACGTCGTCGAAGCGCCGGGTCTTGTAGCCCGAGGACGCCTCGAAGGTGTTGCCGTGCATCGGGTCGCACACCCACGCCGCCTCGATGCCCGCTGCATGCACCTTCTCCAGCAGGGGCGGCAGGTGGTCGCGGATCTTCCCTGCGCCCATGCGCGTGATGAAGGTCAGCCGGCCGGCCTCGTTGGTCGGGTTCAGCTTGGCGGCCAGTGCGATCGCGTCGTCGGCGCTCGTCGTCGGGCCGAGCTTGACCCCGATCGGGTTCTGGATGTGGCTGAGCAGCTCGACGTGGGCACCGTCGAGCTGGCGGGTGCGCTCGCCGATCCAGACGAAGTGGCTGGACACGTCGTACGGCAGCTGGGTGCGGCTGTCGGTGCGCGTCATCGCGTGCTCGTACTCGAGGATGAGCGCCTCGTGGCTGGAGTGGAAGTCGACCCGGTGGAACTCGTCGGGGTCGGCCCCGATCGCCTTCATGAAGTTGAGCGCCCGGTCGATCTCGGCGGCCACCTGCTCGTACTTGCGGCCGACCTCGGAGCCTCGGACGAAGTCGGTGTTCCAGGTGTGCACCTGGCGCAGGTCGGCGTAGCCGCCGGTGACGAAGGCGCGCACGAGGTTCAGCGTCGAGGCGGAGGCGTGGTAGACCTCCACGAGCCGCTGCGGGTCGTGCCGGCGGGCCTCTGCGGTGAACTCGAAGCCGTTGACGGCGTCGCCGCGGTAGGCCGGCAGCGTGACGTCGCCGCGGGTCTCGAGGTCGGAGGAGCGGGGCTTGGCGTACTGACCGGCGAGACGACCCAGCTTCACCACCGGCACCGAGGCGGCGTAGGTCAGGACGACGGCCATCTGCAGCAGCACGCGGAGCTTGTTGCGGGTGTTGTCGGCCGTGGCGCCCTCGATGGTCTCGGCGCAGTCGCCGCCCTGGAGGAGGAACGCCTCACCGCGGGCGACGGCGGCCAGCTTGCCCTTGAGCTCGTCGCACTCGCCGGCGAAGACGAGCGGCGGCATCCGACGAAGACGGGAGACGGCGGCGTCGACGGCCGCACGGTCGGCGTACGTCGGCTGCTGGGCCGGCCCCATGGCGTGCAGGGAGGCCAGGTCGGGAACTAGTTCGGACACCGCACAAGACTACGTGCCGCGCGCGGGTCGCCCGAATCCGCTCAGGACTCGAGCTTGCTGACGTCCTCGAACTTCCCGTTGCCCTGTCCGGTGGCCTTGTTGATCGCCATCGTCAGCAGCCACAGCCCGATGCCGAGCGCGAGCAGCCCGCCCGCGATCTGGTACTGGATCCAGTCGCCGCGGTCGCGTGCCCACGGCCCGACCAGGAACAGGCAGGCGACGGCGCCGATCGCCGGAACGGCCTTGGGAGCGAGGAAGGCGCCCTGGTGCCCGGGGTTGCGGCGCAGGGCGATGCAGGCCACGTTGACGACCGCGAACACGCAGAGCAGCAGCAACCCGGTGGTGCCCGCGAGTGCGCCGATGACGTCGTTCTCCGCCATCAGCGTCACCACGCAGATGACCCCCAGCGCCAGCACGGTCGAGAAGGCGATGCCGGCCCACGGCGTACGACGACCGGGGAGCACCTTGCCCAGGGCCTGCGGCAGCACCTTCTGGTTGGCCATGCCGTAGAGCAGCCTGCTCGCCATCAGCATGTTGATCAGCGCGGTGTTGGCCACCGCGAAGACGGTGAGGAACGGGAAGACCTTGTCGATCGGGAAGTTGGGGGCACCGGTCTTGACGACCTCGAGCAGCACCTTGCCCTCGTCGCTGACGACGCTCTCGATGCGTCCCTCGGGGATCACCGCGATCACGGAGATCGCGACGAGGATGTAGCAGATCACCGCGATGCCCAGAGCGGTGAGCATGATCTTCGGGAAGACCTTGAGCGGGTCCTTGGTCTCCTCGACCATGTTGACCGAGTCCTCGAAGCCGACCATCGCGAAGAACGCGATCGCGGTCGCCACGGTCACCGCGAGGAACATGCCGCGCTCGCTGCCGGAGTTGAACACCACGATCCGGCCGAGGTCGGCGTCACCCTGGGCCATCACGTAGAAGCCGACGCCGATGACGATCACCAGCGCCGTGATCTCGATCAGGGTCAGCACCACGTTGAACTTCACGCTCTCGCCGACCCCGCGCAGGTTGATCGCCGCGAGGACCAGCATGAACAGCAGCGCGACGATCAGGATCGCCGTGTTGCCTCCGGGCACGTCCATCCCGATGCCCTCGAGCCCGGCGAGCAGGTTGGTCGCCAGCAGGTTGGAGGAGGTGGACGCACTCGTGATGCCGGAGCAGATCACGCCGAAGGCCACCAGGAAGGTGACGAAGTGAACGCCGAACGCCTTGTGCGTGTAGAGCGCGGCGCCTGCGGCCTGGGGGTGGTTGGTGACCAGCTCCAGGTAGGACAGCGCGGTCAGCGTTGCCACGCCGAAGGCCACCAGGAACGGGATCCAGACGATGCCGCCCACCTCGAGCGCCATCTGGCCCGTGACCGCGTAGATGCCGGCGCCGAGGATGTCGCCGACGATGAACAGCAGCAACAGGCCTGGGCCCATCACCCGTTTCAGGTCCGGTTCGGGCCCGTTGACGTCCTGGGGCTCTGTTTCGGTCGCCGACATGGTGGCCTCCAAGGTTCGTGTCAGAGGAGACTAACGAACCTCGCAGTCCACCGGGTCCTTGCAGTCACGAATTTTGTGTTCGGCGACGAGATCACCCTTCGCGTCGTACGCCCTGACCCAGGCGATCGACCTCGGCAGCTTGGCCCAGAACAGCGTGTTGCCCTTGCTCGACCTGTCGACGTCCAGCTGTGCATCGACCTGCGAGCCGTCGGTCATCTCCACCGTCACCCGCGCCGTGTCAGCGCCGTGGAACCCGCCGATCAGCGTCTGGCTCCAGGTGTGGCCGGAGAAGTCGTCGTCGGTGAACAGCTCCATCTCCGCGCCGGGCTCGAGGAAGCTGTCGCTGCCCAGCCCGTAGAGGAAACGGAAGTCACCTGCCGCGTCCTTGGCGATCACGATCGACGAGCAGTCGGGGAACTTCTTGCTGGTGGTGCACCCGAGCCAGACCGGGCCGGCATCGATGACCAGCTGGCTGCCCTTGGGAGCGTTGGACTGAAAAGCCGTGTCCGACTTCTTCGACATCAGGTAACCCGGGCCGACCATCGCGTGGAAGCCCAGTGGGACGGGCGTGCCGGTGATGTGGACTCCGGGCGGCAGGAAGGACTCCGCGTCCGCGGGTGAGCGGTCCGTCAGCACGACAGTGCCGTCGACCTCGTAGCTGCCCGGCACCCTGGCCAGCACCCCCTTCTCGTACGCCGACAGGGCCGTGACCTCGTGGTCCTGGGCCGCGGCGCGCACCGTGGTCGCGTCGCCACCGGGACCCAGCAGCGCCCACACGCCGCCCAGCACGGCCACGACAGCCACCGCCACGGTGCCGGTCGCGATGCGCGCGGCCCGCCGGCGCCGCCGGCCCAGGGTGCGGATGCGGTCGAGGTCGAGCGGATCGCCTCCCCCGCGTGTGGTCTGGTGCATCAGCCTGGTCAGCTCGTCGGTGTCCATCAGCTCAGTCCTCTCGTGCTCATCAGGTCGGGGTGGGCCACGCGCACCTTCGCGAGGGCCCTGGAGGTGGTGCTCTTCACCGTGCCGACGCTGACGCCGAGCTCGCCGGCGACCGCCGCCTCGCTCAGGTCCCAGTAGTGGCGCAGCACGAGGATGCGGCGCTCCCGCTCGTTCAGGCCCTGGAGCAGCCGGACGACGAGGTCGGCGTCGTCGACCCCGTCGCTCTCACCGTCGACGGTGCCCTCGGGGTGCTCGTCCGCCGGCACCTCGTGGATGCGGCGACGACGGAGCCGGTCGATGTTCGTGTTGACCAGGGTCCGCCGGGCGTAGGAGTAGGCCTCGCCCGGACGCACGCGGCGCCACGCGGCGTACGTCTTGACCAGCGCGGTCTGCGCCAGGTCCTCGGCAAGGTGCCGGTCCCCGGAGAGCAGGTACGCCGTCCACCGCAGCTTCGGCCAGGCACTGGCCGCGAACTCGTCGAACTCGCGGTCCTGCCGGCTCTGGTTGTCCCTCACGCCCATCACTACGCAGGATGGGCCACGAAGGTTGCCGATCGGGTGCGAACGGCCGGAAGGTCAGCCGAAGAAGACCTCGGCCTCGGCGTACGCCTCGGGCTGGACGAGCTTGAGCTCCGCGGTCCCCTCGGCCAGCGGGACCCGGATGATGTCGGCGCCGCGCAGGGCCACCATCTTCCCGTAGTCCTGGTCGTGGACGGCCGTGACCGCCTGCAGGCCGAAGCGGGTGGCCAGCCACCTGTCGAACGCGGTCGGGGTGCCGCCGCGCTGGACGTGGCCGAGCACGACGGCCCGGGCCTCCTTGCCGGTGCGGTCCTCGATCTCCTTGGCGAGCCGGTCACCGATGCCGCCGAGGCGGACGTGGCCGAACGCGTCCTTCTCGCCGCTGACCAGCGTCATGTCCCCGCCCTGGACGGGCGTCGCGCCCTCGCTGACGACGATGATCGGCGAGTAGTGCGACTCGAACCGCTTCTCGACGTAGCCGCAGACCTTCTCGATGTCGAACGGCTGCTCGGGGATGAGTACGACGTTCGCGCCGCCCGCGATCCCGGCGTGCAGGGCGATCCAGCCGGCGTGACGGCCCATCACCTCGACGACGAGCACGCGGTGGTGCGACTCGGCCGTGGTGTGCAGCCGGTCGATCGCCTCCATCGCGATGTTCACCGCCGTGTCGAAGCCGAACGTGAAGTCGGTGCCGGACAGGTCGTTGTCGATGGTCTTGGGCACCCCGACGACGTTGACGCCGAGGTCGGCCAGCTTGGTCGCGACGCCGAGCGTGTCCTCGCCGCCGATGGCGATCAGGGCGTCGACACCGTTGGCGGCCAGGTTGTCCTTGATCTTCTCCACGCCCCCGTCGATCTTGAACGGGTTGGTGCGCGAGGACTTCAGGATCGTCCCGCCGCGGGGCAGGATGCCGCGCACCTGCGCGACGCCGAGCTCGGTGGTCAGGTTCTCCAGGGGGCCGCGCCAGCCGTCGAGGAAGCCGACGAACTCGAAGTCGTACTCCGTGACGCCCTTGCGGACGATCGCCCGGATCACGGCGTTCAGGCCGGGACAGTCGCCCCCGCCGGTGAGTACTCCGACGCGCATGGTCTCTCCTCTGGTGGGCATTGGAACGTTCCACATCCAACCGTGAACGCGTGCGCCCGTCCAGCCCGGGCCACAACGTCATCCGACCTGGCCGCAATGGCAACCGGTTCGTATGACGTCCTGGGGGTCAGGCGCGGTGGGAATCCGCCGCGGCCTGGATCTTCGCGACGAACGCGGTCCAGTGCTCGGTGTCGCCGACCTCGTCGCGGTCGCTGCCGGCCCTGCCGTCGATCGCCTCACGGACGATGTCGGCATGCCCGGCGTGGTGGGCGGTCTCGGCGAGCATGTGTACGACGAGGTAGCCGAGCGTCGTCTCGCGGCGCTCCTCGCGCCACCACGGGACGGTGGCCGGCGCATCGAGCCCGAGCTCACGGATGTTCGCGTCGCTGAACGCCCACGACCCGCGGTAGAGGTCGAGCAGCATCTCGCGTGACTCCTCGGCCAGGGCGTACATGTCCTCCCCCGCCTCGTAGGCCTCCTCGTTGTCCCAGGGGATCGTCTCGGGCCAGGGACGACCGACGCAGTCCCCGAAGTAGCCGATCTCGACGCTCGCGACGTGCTTGACGAGGCCGAGCAGGCTGGTGCCGGTCGGCGTCATCGGTCGGCGTACGTCGTAGTCGCTCAGTCCGTCCAGCGTGCCGATCAGGTTCTCGCGCTCACGCTGCAGGTAGCGCAGCAACAGCTCGGTCTGGGAGGGGTGTGCGTCGTCGCTCTGGCTCATGTCCCGAGCCTAGGAGAGCCGGGCGAGGGCCTTCTCGGCCGACGCGCGGGTCCGTTCGGCCTCCTCGAGCACGGCCCGGGCGTCGTCACGAGCCTCCCCGGCCTCCTCGAGCTCGTCGTCGACCTGGTCGACGTCGTCCTCGATCCCGGCCAGCCGCCGCCGGAGCTCGTCGGCCTCACCCTGGAGCTGGAGGCGGCGTGCGTTGAGGCCCTCGACGGACGCCTCGACCTCGGCGAGCTCCTGCTCGGCCTCGGCCACCCGCCCGGTCGCCTCCTCGAGGGCGTCCTGCGCCGCAGCGCGCTTCGCTCCGTCATCGGGTACGACGTGCAGCTCGACGGGCGCCGAGGTCTCGTCCTCGTCGCCCGGCCCTTCGACAGGGACAGCCTGCACGTCGAGGTCCTCCGGAACCGCCACCACCGACACGACGTCGAGCTCGGAGACCCCGGTCGAGGTGAACGCGGTCAGCACCCGTCCGGTCCGCACGGCCTTCGCGGCCACGGGGTCGAGCATCGCCGCGTTGAGCATCCCCTCCACCTGGTCGACGACCGGTCCGGTCAGCCGCACGCCCGCGTCCCGCGCCAGGGACCGCGCCGTGGACGCGAGCGCCGTGGTCAGCTGGCGCCGCTGCCGTGTCAGGGCACGGAGCTCGTCGCCGTCGAGCGCCTCCGCCGCCGCCCGCAGCGACTCCGCGAGCTCGAGCACCGAGTCGATCTGGGTGGTCTCCCGCCGGACGAGCACGTTGATCGCCCAGGCGGCGACCGATGGCTTCTTCAGCTTCTTGACCCGCGCGGCCAGGGACTTGTCGCCACACTCCTTGGCGGCCGCGTTGCGCGCGTCGGTGAAGGCGTCGGGGGTTCCGGCGTACAGGCGGTCGGCGATCTCGGTCAGCTCATCCACGCGACGCCTCCGTCAGCAGCTGGTGCAGCGCTGCCGTGCAGGCGGCGCTGCGGATCGTGGCCCGGTCGCCCTCGAGCGCCAAGCCGCGCGGACCGGACGCCCCAGGGGCCTGCCATGCCGACGTACACCGTGCCCACCGCCTGACCCTCCTGCCGGTCGGGGCCGGCGACGCCGGTCGTGGACAGCGCCCAGTCCACCCCGAGCAGCTCCCGCACGCCCTGGGCCATCTGGGTGGCGCAGTCCGCCGAGACCACACGCTCCGCGGTGACGCCGAGGACCTCCCGCTTCACACGGGTCGCATAGCTGATGACGCCGCCGACGAAGGTCGCCGACGCTCCAGGCGTGCCGCTGAGCAGCGCGGCCAGCTCACCGCCGGTCAGCGACTCGGCACAGCCGACGGTCTCGCCCCGTTCCAGCAGGGTGAGATGAAGTGCGGTAGCGACCTCAGAGCCCATGTCTGAACGCTAGCCTGCCCCCATGTCGCTGCCGATCGAGGACTATGCCGCCATCGGTGACGGGCACACGGCGGCCCTGGTGGGCATCGACGGGTCGCTCGACTGGCTGTGCCTGCCGCAGTTCGACTCCCCCGCGTGCTTCGCCGGGCTGCTGGGTGACGACGAGCAACGGCCACTGGCTGGTCGGTCCCGCGGGCAAGCACACCGCCACCCGCCGCTATGTCGGGGACACGGCCGTCCTGGAGACGACGTACCGCACCGACACCGGCGAGATGCGGGTGACCGACGTGATGCCGACCGGTGACCGCCGGGCCGACGTCGTACGCCGGGTGGAGGGTGTGCGCGGCACCGTCTCGCTCCGGCACAGCTGGGTGGTGCGCTTCGACTACGGCCGGATCCGACCCTGGGTGCACCGCGAGGAGGTCGAAGGCCGGCCTGCGATCATCGCGACCGCGGGACCCGACAAGCTCATCCTCACCGGCCCCCGCCTGCCACCGGCGGTCGACGGGCACCACGAGGAGACCTTCGACGTCAACGAGGGCGACGAGCTCGACTTCACCCTGACCTGGACGCCCTCCTACCGCCGCATCCCGCCCGCGGTCGACGTCGACGAGCGCCTCGCCTGGACCCTCGACGAGCAGCAGAAGTGGGCCGACGCCTGCGAGTACGACGGGCCGTGGCGCGAGCACGTCGTCCGCAGCCTGGTCACCCTGCGGGGACTGACCCACGTGGACACCGGCGGCATCGTCGCAGCCCCGACCACCTCGCTCCCCGAGGACTTCGGCGGCGAGCGCAACTGGGACTACCGGTTCTGCTGGCTGCGCGACGCGGCCCTCACCCTGGAGTCGCTGCTCGCGGCCGGTCGAGCCGATCACGCACACCACTGGCGCGACTGGCTGCTGCGTGCCATCGCCGGCGACCCGGACGACATGCAGATCATGTACACCGTCGAAGGCGGCCGGCACCTGCAGGAACGCACCCTCGACCACCTGGCCGGCTATGCCGACTCCCGACCGGTCCGGGTCGGCAACGGCGCGGTGGACCAGCGCCAGAGCGACGTCCTCGGCGAGGTGCTCTGCGCCCTGTCCATGGCGCGCAACCACGGGGTCACCGAGACCCGCGACAGCTGGAGCCTGCAGCGCACCCTGGTCAACGACCTCGCCGAGGACTGGCGCAAGCCGGACAACGGCCTCTGGGAGATCCGCGGTCCGCAACGCAGGTTCACGCACAGCCGGGTGATGGTGTGGGCCGCGTTCGACCGCGTCATCGAGGGTGTCGAGAAGCACGGGCTCGAAGGGCCCGTCGACGAGTGGCGCTACTTCCGCGACCAGGTCCGCGAGGAGATCATGGAGCAGGGCTTCAACAAGTCGCGGAACACGTTCACCCAGCACTACGACACCGACGAGGTGGACGCCTCGCTGCTGGTGCTGCCCATGGTCCGGTTCATCGACGGCGACGACCCGAAGATGCTCGGCACCATCAAGGCCGTCGAGCAGGACCTGATGCACGACGGCCTGCTGCTGCGCTACCGCACGAAGTCCGGTGTGGACGGGCTCGAGGGCGACGAGCACCCCTTCCTCGCCTGTTCGTTCTGGCTGGTCTCGGCGTTCGCCCTTGCGGGGCGGCGCAAGGATGCGACCGCACTGATGAACCGACTGGTCGGTCTGTGCAACGACGTCGGGCTGCTGAGCGAGGAGTACGACGTGGCCGGCGACCGGATGGTCGGCAACTTCCCGCAGGCCTTCTCCCACCTGGCGCTGGTGAGCGCTGCGATGAACCTCGCCCGGGGCGAAACACCCTACTGATCCGACATCGTGGTCTAGTCCGACAAAGACGATTTAACGGGCAGATGCCCGCAAGTGTCACTTCTCGCAGCACACTTGCCCCACCGGCCGAACAGGACCCGGGAGCACAAAACGCTTTTCGAGCACAACGGGGGAAACACCATGCGACACCGCAGCGAGATCGACGAGACCACGCAGGCACCGGCCCAACGACGGGTCACCCACCATGCCGCCAAGCCCGGTGACACCGACCGGCTGCTGTCGATCGGTGAGCTGATGGCCACCGACGCGCCGATCCTCGGCAAGCACCGGGCCGCCGGCCCGCAGCAGATCCCCACCCAGATGCTGCCCACCCACGACCACGTCGTCGAGGCGGTGGCCACGGTCGAGGCGCCCGTCGAGGCGCCCGTCGAAGCGCCGGTCGAGGCCCCTGCCGCAACCGACGTCGTCGTCGACGAGGTCGAGGAAGCAGCAGTGCTCACTCACCCGGTGCTCGTCCCGAAGCAGACGGTCAAGCCCGCCGAGAAGGTCGCCGTCGAGCAGATTCCCCACGAGGCGCAGTGGCGGGCCAGCCACCTCCCGCGCCTGGTCGCCGGGGGCCTCCTGGCTCTCGCAGCCGTCGGCACCGCCGGCCTCGGCCTGCGCTACGCGCAGACCCGCACGTCGGACAACTTCCTCTCGCTGGTGATCGGTGTCGTCGTCGTGGTGGTCCTCTGGGCCCTCGTGATCGTCGGCACGCCGCAGGTGGTGAGCCTGAACGGCTCGATCCTGGACATCCACAACACCGGCGGGTCCGAGCACTTCGACCTCTCCGACGGCCTACAGCCGGTGGACGTCGTCGGCGACCCGAACACCGCGCACTGGGCCGTGCTGCTGCACCGCCCCAACGGCACCACGCTGGTCCTGCGCCACCACGACGTCGACGCGCTCGAGCTCGACCCGATCGTCCGCCACTACCGCAACGTCGCCAACCGGCGCTTCGTGGAGCGCCAGGCGCGCTTCAACCTCTGACGAACGCGCAGGCTCGTCGACCGCCTCGACGAGCCGGCGCGTTTCCTCGCTCCGGACGGCGATGACGCCGGCGAGGATGAACAGGCCGCCGACCAGCTGGACCGGACGCGGCAGCTCGCCGAGCAGGAGCCAGGCGAACAGCACCGCGAACATCACCTCGGAGAGGCCGACGAACGAGGCCAGCTTGGCCCCGAGCAGGCGAGTCGCCACGATCCCGGTGATGTACGGCGTCGCCGCCGCGACGACCCCGAGCTCGAGCACCGCCGCCCACCAGGGCAACGACCAGCCGGAGAACTCCGCCATGCCCGCCGAGAAGGTCATCGGCAGCACGCCCACCAGGCCCAGCGCCGCGAACCCGGCCGCGGCCACGACCATGCCGCCTCCTGCCAGCACGAGGGGCGGCAGCGGCTGCGCGGCGACGTGCGCGGACAGCAGGAAGTACGACGCCAGTCCGAGCGCCGCGACCAGTCCCCAGGTCACGCCGATCCCGTTGACCCGAACGCCACCGAAGAGGTCGAGCACCAGCACCAGCCCGACGATGGCGAGCACGATGCCCATCACGGTCGGCGGACGCGGCAGCCGGCGAGCGACCAGGCACTGCCAGGCGACCACGAGCACGAGGCCGAGGTACTCCAGCAGCATGGCCACGCCGACCGAGACGTGCTGGATCGCGTAGAAGAAGGCGACCTGCGGCACCGCGACGGCGGCGACGCCGAAGGCCACGATCTGCGGCCAGCCGTGCCGCAGCAGGCCCCACCGACCGTGGAGCGCACGGACGGTCGGCACCAGCAGCACCAGCGCTCCGCCCCCGATGCGCAGCAGCACCACCGAACCCGGTGTCCAGCCGGTGTCGAGCAACGACTTCGCGAACGGACCCGAGGTGGCGAAGGTCGCCGCCGAGACCAAGGCGATGAGGAGACCGACTCCCGTGGACCTGGTGGACATCCGAGACCTCCTGTAAGGGGTGAAGTGCAGGTACACTGGTTACCCTACGAGGACGAGAGGTCAGGAGTCAACGTGACTTTTGCTCATGACACGGAGTTGGCCCTCGCGGCCGCCGCCGCACTGGTCAACACCGACCAGGACGACGGGGACGCCCTGCGCACCACCGAGGACCTCGTGCGCTTCCTCGACGACCAGGGCTGGTCCGGCGGGCGCTCCGGCGACCAGGCCGAGCTCGAGGCCGTCCGGGCACTGCGCCCCCGGCTCAGGGAGCTGTGGACCCTGACGGAGGCGGACCTCGTCCCCGCCCTGAACCAGATCCTCGTCCAGGCCCGGGCACTCCCCCAGCTCGTGGACCACGACGACCTGGGGTGGCACATCCACGCCGTACAGGACGACGCTCCGCTGGCGACCCGGATGCTCGTCGAGGCGGCGATGGCGTTCACCGACGTCGTACGCAGCGGGGAGCTGGACCGCCTGAAGACCTGCGGTGCCGACGACTGCGAGGACGTCGTCGTGGACCTGTCCCGCAACCGGTCCCGGCGGTTCTGCGAGTCCGGGTGCGGCAACCGGGAGAACGTCCGCGCCTACCGCGACCGGCAGCGCAGCTGAGGCCCTAGGACCGGACCGGCGCCTCGCGTCGGTGCTTGAGGACGTCGCGCGCGAACTCGATGCCCGAGGTGACGGTCAGCACCACCGCGACCGCGAGCAGCACGGCCGAGAGCCACCAGACCACGTCCCCGAAGACCTCGAGGCTGCCGGTCAGCAGGCCGAACGGGGCCACGAACCCACCGAGCGCCACCGCCTGCAACGTGGTCTTGACCTTGCCGCTCTGCTTGGCCGGCATCACCACGTCGCGGGCGATCGAGAGCCGGGCGAAGGTGACCGCCCACTCGCGGAACAGCACGACCACGGTGATGGTCCACCACAGCCAGGCCGGCAGGAAGTCGTGGATGATCGCCAGGCCCACGAAGGCCATCCCGGTCATCGCCTTGTCCGCGATCGGGTCGGCGATCTTGCCGAAGTTCGTGACCAGGTTGTGCTTGCGGGCGATGTCCCCGTCGATCTTGTCGGTGATCATGGCGACGCAGAACAGCACCCACGCCACCCAGCGCCAGGTCAGGTCCGACCCGCCGTCGTGGAGCAGCGCCCACCCGAAGAACGGGACCATCACGATGCGCAGCGTGGTGAGCGCGTTCGGGACGTTCCAGTTGCTCGGGGCCGGCTGGGTCATCGTCCCTCCTCCACGCCATCCTCGACGACTGCCACCAGGTCGACGCCCTCGGAGGCGACCACCCGTGCGGAGACCATGTCACCCACCCGGACGTCGGCCGGAACCTCGAGCAGCATGGTCGAGCCGTCGACCTCGGGCCCCTGGTGGGCCGCTCGCCCCTCGGCACCGTCCTCCAGCGACTCGACGAGCACGACGACCCGCTCGCCGATCCGCTCCTCGGCCCGCTGGGAGGTGAGCTCCTCGGCGAGGGCGGTGACGTGCTCGACGCGCTCGCGGATCTCGTCCTCGTCCAGCTTGCCCTCGAACCCCTCGGCCTCGGTGCCGTCCTCGTCGGAGTAGCCGAAGATGCCGATCGCATCCAGCCGCGCCTCGGAGAGGAAGTCGCACAGGACCTCGAGGTCGTGCTCGGTCTCACCGGGGAAACCGACGATGAAGTTGGACCGCGCGCCGGCCTCGGGCGCCTGCGCGCGCGCCTGCTCGAGCAGCCCGAGGAAGGACTCGGAGTCACCGAAGCGCCGCATCCGGCGCAGCACCGGGTTGGACGCGTGCTGGAAGGACAGGTCGAAGTAGGCCGCCACCCCGGGAGTGCCCGCGATCGCCGTCACGAGACCGGGCCGGGTCTCGGCAGGCTGCAGGTAGGAGACCCGCACCCGTTCGACCCCGTCCACGGCGGCCAGCTCCGGCAGCATCGTCTCCAGCAGCCTCAGGTCGCCGAGGTCCTTGCCGTACGACGTGGAGTTCTCGCTGACCAGGAACAGCTCCTTCGCACCCTGCTCGGCGAGCCAGCGCGCCTCGGCCAGCACGTCGGAGGGCCGGCGGGAGACGAACGAGCCGCGGAAGGCGGGGATCGCGCAGAAGGTGCAGCGGCGGTCACAGCCGGAGGCGAGCTTCAGGGGCGCCATCGGACCGGAGTCCAGACGCCGCCGGTCGCCGTGACCAGGCTGGTAGGCCGGGGCGTCGACCCGGGCGGTCGGCGAGATCGGGAGCAGCTTGCGACGGTCCTGCGGAGTGTGCGGGTGCTGCTGCTCACCGGCCAGGATCGAGCGCAGCCGCGCGGCGATGTCGGGGTAGTCGTCGAACCCGAGGACGGCGTCGGCCTCCGGCAGCGAGGTGGCCAGCTCCGCGCCGTACCTCTCGGCCAGGCACCCGACAGCGACCACGGCCTTGGTCGTGCTCACCGCGCCGTCGGTGCCCTTGAGGTCCGCGGCGGCGAGCAGCGTGTCCACCGAGTCCTTCTTGGCCGCCTCCACGAAGCCGCAGGTGTTCACCACCACGGTCTCGGCGTCGGCGGGGTCCTCGACCAGCAGGAACCCGCCCGCCTCGAGCCGCCCGGCCAGCTCCTCGGAGTCGACCTCGTTGCGGGCGCAGCCGAGCGTCACCATCGCGACGGTGGTCGGCGAGGGATCGGGGCGGACGAGAGAGGCGGCGGATGCGTTCATAGGCCTGTCGAGTATGACCGACGCCCCCGTGGAATCACGAACCCAGTGTCCTCACCAGCCAGCGGGCAGGCTGCTACCCGAACTGCTTGCTCCCCGCGGCCTCGCTGTCACCGACGGCCCCCTTCGGCTTGCCGAGGTAGGACACCTTCACGGCCTTGCCGATGCTGGCCGTCACGTCGAACGGCGCCAGACCGATGATCTGCTGGTGCTGGCCCTCGGCGAGCTTGCCGGCCCACAGGATCTTGCCGTCACGATCGCGGATGACCACCTGCGGGCTGCCCCCGGAGGCGGAGACCTCCAGGGTGGCCAGGGTCATCTTCGGCGCAGCGGCCGGGTCAGCCTTGGCGAGGCCCGCGGAGTCGACCACGTTCGGCGCCGGGCTGACCAGCTCCTGGGGGGTGTCGTTGAAGATCCGGGCCACGCCCCACACGCACGCCAGCGCGAGCACGCAGGCGGCCAGCAGGCTCCAGCGCGGGCCGGTGTACGCCGCACGCACACCGCCGCCGATGCCGGTGGCGAGCTCGGCCTCGAAGACCTGACGGGCCTCGATCTCCGCCTTGGCGTAGTGGTCGTCGTAGAGGGCGAGCAGCTGCTCCGGGTCGAGACCGAAGACCCGCGCCAGCGTGCGCAGGTGACCGCGCGCGTAGAAGTCGCCGCCGCACGCCGCGAAGTCGTCGACCTCGATGCACTCCAGGACGTGCGGGCGGATCCGGGTGCGCTCGCTGAGCGTGTCGATGCTCAGCCGGGCCCGGTTGCGGGCGGCAGCGATGAGCGGCCCGATCAGGGCCTCTGGAGCCGGCTGCGGCTCGGTGGCCACGAAGTCGTCCACGCGCGCGACGACAGCCGGGCTGTCCGCGGTGCGCTGGGAGGGGATGGTCGGCGGGTTCGGCAGGATCCGCACGGAGTCGCGGACCACCTCCGAGCGAGCGGCCGGGATCGTCGTCCGGCCGGGGTCGACAGGCTCGAACTCCGGCTCCTCCTCGGCGACAGGTTGCTCGACGGCAGGCTCCTCGAGAACGTCCGCCTCGTCAGGCAGGTCCTCTGCCACGTCGGCCTCGGTCTCGCTGCGGCCGAGGATGCCGCCCCAGACGCGGCGCTCGGACCTGACCTTCTCCGGCTTCGGAGGCTTCTCCGCCTTGGGAGGCTTCTCGGTCTTGGGAGGCTTCTCGGCCTTGGGCGCCTTGGGTGCCTTCTCCGCCTTGGGCGCCTTCTCCGGCGCCTCCTGCTCGATCCGGGTCAGCACCAGCACCGGGACGCGCCCGCTGGCCAGGGCGTCCAGGTCGGCGACGAGGTCACCGGTCAGGTCCTCGAACTCGACCTTGGTGGTGCGGGCGAGCGGTACGACGTAGGCCTCGCTCACCGCGGCCGCGCCCTCGGGAGCCTCCACGTCGTCGCCACCCGAGGAGGCGGGGTGCACGATGATCTGGCCGTCACGCAGCCAGGAACGGGGCGACTGGACCTCGACGTGCTCGATGTCCTGCCAGCGCAGCCCGCTCCACGTCTCACCGCGGCGCACGCGGACGCCCTGCTCGTCGGCCACCATCAGCGGCGCGCGTCCGTCACGGACGACGAGCAGCTGGAGCAGCCCGACCGAGGCGACCACGAGGCACCAGGCCCAGTCGATGGCGGAGCCGGACTGCAGGGCACGGGAGAACCACGCGACCGTCATCACCGCGGCGGCCAGGGCCACGCCGGCGGCGATCCTCGAGTTGTGCCGAACGGAAACGCCCATCACTGCTCCCCCTCCTGGAGGTTCGAGATCACGTCGTCGAGGTCGTCGGGCTTGATCAGCACGTCACGTGCCTTGGACCCCTCGCTGGGGCCGACGATCCCCCTGCTCTCGAGGATGTCCATCAGCCGTCCGGCCTTGGCGAACCCGACCCGCAGCTTGCGCTGCAGCATCGAGGTCGAGCCGAACTGGGTCGAGACGACCAGCTCGACCGCCTGCACGACCAGCTCCATGTCGTCGCCGATGTCGTCGTCCAGGTCACGCTTGGCGGCCGCGGGAGCGGTCACGTCGTCGCGGTAGTTCGGCTGCAGCTGGTCCTTGCACTGCTTGACCACCAGGGCGATCTCGGCCTCGGTCACCCAGGAGCCCTGCACGCGCACGGCCTTGGAGGCACCCATCGGCAGGAACAGCCCGTCACCCTGGCCGACGAGCTTCTCGGCCCCGGGCTGGTCGAGGATGACCCGGCTGTCGGCCAGCGAGCTGGTCGCGAACGCGAGCCGTGAGGGGACGTTGGCCTTGATCAGGCCGGTGACGACGTCGACGCTGGGTCGCTGCGTCGCCAGGATCAGGTGGATGCCCGCCGCCCGGGCGAGCTGGGTGATCCGGACGATGGCGTCCTCGACGTCGCGCGGAGCGACCATCATCAGGTCGGCGAGCTCGTCGACGACCACGCACAGGTAGGGGTACGGCGCGAGCACGCGCTCGCTGCCCGCCGGCAAGACGACCTTGCCCGCGCGTACGGCCTTGTTGAAGTCGTCGACGTGGCGGAAGCCGAAGTTGGCGAGGTCGTCGTAGCGCATGTCCATCTCGCGCACGACCCACTGCAGCGCCTCGGCGGCCTTCTTCGGGCTGGTGATGATCGGCGTGATCAGGTGCGGGATGCCCTCGTAGGCGTTCAGCTCGACCCGCTTGGGGTCGACCATGATCATCCGCACCTCGTCGGGCGTGGACCGCATCAGCAGCGAGGTGATCATCGAGTTGATGAAGCTGGACTTGCCCGAGCCGGTCGCACCGGCCACGAGCAGGTGCGGCATCTTGGCGAGGTTGGCGACCACGAAGCCGCCCTCGACGTCCTTGCCGAGCCCGACCACCATCGGGTGGTGGTCGTTGCGCGCGTTGTTCGAGCGCAGCACGTCGCCGAGCGAGACGACCTCCTTGTCGGTGTTGGGGATCTCGATGCCGACCGCGGACTTGCCCGGGATCGGGCTCAGGATCCGCACGTCGGCCGAGGCCACGGCGTAGGAGATGTTCTTGGCGATGCCGGTGATCTTCTCGACCTTGACCGCGGGGCCGAGCTCGACGATGTACCGCGTCACCGTGGGACCGCGCGTGTAGCCGGTCACCTGGGCGTCGATGTCGAACTCCTCGAGCGTCTGGGTGAGTCGCTCGACGATGTCGTCGGAGGCCTTGGAGCGTGCCTTGTGCACCGAGCCGGGCTTGAGCACCTGGCTGTCGGGCAGCGAGTAGGTGATGTCGCCGGAGAGCGACAGCTGCTCGACCCGGGCGGGGAGCGGGGTGTGCGGCGGGGCCTCGAGGGTCTCCTTGGCCGTGTCCGTGTCGACCGGCCCGGTGAGGTCGAGGTCGATCTCCCCATCCTTCTGGGGGTCCTTCTTGCGGCCGCGCTTCTTCACCTCGCGGCCTTCGAGCACCGGTGAGTCGTACGCCGGGTCGCCCATCTCCGGGTCGATCTCGTCGTCGATCCGACGCCCGCGCGAGCGCTTCGCCGGGACAGGCTCGGGCTCCGCCTCCACCGGCACCTCGCGGCCCATGATCCGACGCTCCAGGTCACGCAGCCTCGCGGGCACCTGGTAGACGGGCGTGGCGGTGACGACGAGCAGCCCGAAGACGGCGAGCAGCACCAGCAGGGGGACCACCACGTAGACGGTCTGCAGCAGGTCCATCAGCAGCTTGGAGACGACGAAGCCGATGGCGCCACCAGCCTGCTGGAGCCGTGCGGTGTCGCCGAGAACCGGCTTGGGTGAGCCGTTGGCGATGTGCACGATCCCGAGCACACCGAAGAGCAGTGCCGTCCAGCCGATCACCTGTCGGCCGGCCGGGCCGTTCTGCTCGGGGTCGCGCAGGTTGCGCCAGGCGACGAAGCACAGCAGCAGCGGGACGAACCACGCGAGCAGTCCGACCGAGCCCGCGACGACGGTGCGGGTGAACTCGCCGATCCCGCCCGGGAGCTGCCACCAGACGGCTGCGGCCACGACGACCGCCAGGCCCACGAGGAACAGGCCGACGCCGTCACGACGGTGCTCGGGCTCGAGCTCGCCGGCGGTGTGGCCGATCCGGCGTACGCCTCCACCGATGGCGTGGGCGATGCCCAACCAGGCGGTCATCAGCACGCGTGCGACGGCCGTGAAGACCCTGGCAACCGGTCCCGGGCCGCTGCGCACTGCCCGGGGTGCGGGACGGCCGCTCTTCTTGCGGGCAGACGCGCTCGAGCGTGCGGCGGGCTTTCGCCCTGACTTGCTTCCCGTCGACCGGGTTCGCGAGGTCGAGCTCCCCTGTCCAGTCTTGCGGGCAGGGGTGCCCTTGCTACGCGACGCCGGCGGGGAAGACGTACGGGTCGCCATGCTGGGAATCTACCCCGAACACCTCATCTGTCCCATGCGTCACACGCCCGACCGCGGTCGTGTCGCCCCAGAGGGCTGACGGGAGGAGCTGGGACTAGCGCTCCGCGCCTTCGGAGTCGGCGTCGACCAGCGGCAGCCGCAGGCGGAACGTGCTGCCCACGCCGAGCTCGGAGGTGACCAGGATCTCGCCACCGTGCATGTGCGCGATCCGGCGCGAGATCGCCAGGCCCAGGCCGGTGCCCGGGATCGACAGCGCCTCCGGGTTGCTCGAGCGGTGGAAGGCGGAGAACAGGTGCACCTGGTCGGCCGCCGAGATGCCCAGACCGGTGTCGGCACACCGCACCCACGCGTGCTTGCCGTTGCTGCCGACCTCGAGCTGGACGGTGCCGTCCGCCCGGCTGTACTTCACGGCGTTGCTGACCAGGTTGTCGACGACCTTGCCCAGGTCGTCGGCGTCCGCGGTGACCATCACCGGGTCAGGCGGGCTGTCGAGGGTCATCACGACCCGGCCCTTCTCGGCCTGCAGGGTCATCAGCTCGAGGCTCTGCTCCGCGAGCTTGCGCAGGTCCACGGGGCCACGCACGGTCTCGCGCTTGTCCTGGATCTGGGAGTAGTTCAACAGGTTCTGCACCAGCCGGTTGAGGCGGTCTGCGTTGCGCGAGATCGCCTCGATGGAGCCGATGCCGGTGTCGAGGTCCTCGAGCAGCTCGATGTGGCCGATGATCGAGGTGAGCGGCGTCTTCAGCTCGTGGGAGATGGTCGCGATCAGCTCGCCCTTGTAGCGGTCGAGCTCCTGGAGCTCGCCCACCAGGTGACGCTCGCGCTCGTAGAGCCGGGCATTGAGGACCACCCGGCCGAGGGCCCTGCCCACCTCCATGACCGCTTCCTGCTGGTCGTGGGTCCAGGTGCTCATCTCGAGGTCACGGGCGAGCAGCACGTAGCCGAGCAGCTCCCGGCCCACGCACACGGGCGCGAACATCAGGCTGTGGCCCTCGTGCTCGTCGACCAGGTCGCGGACCAGCTCACGCTGGTCCTCGTCGAGGCTCTCGTCGAGCTGGCAGGCGTTGCCCTGGTGGATCACCACGGGCCGGCCCAGCTCCCACGCACGCATGGCCAGCAGGCTCTTCACCGCCATCAGCTCGTGGCTGGACTCTTGGTCGCCAGGCGGGTACGCCGCGGACTGCTCGACCTGGCCGAGGTCCCCGGACGGGAAGCAGCGGATCCACAGGTGGTCGGTCTGCAGGTGCCGGGCGATGGCCTGCGCCGCCTCGCGCAGGGACAGGTCCAGCTCCGCGAGCTGGCCTGCTGACGACACGGCACGCAGCATGTCACCCATGCGCACCTGGTCGCCGAGCCGCTCACGCTGCTGCGCGTTGTACATCGCCAGGCCGGCCTGGACGACGAACATCTCGAGCAGCTCGCGCTCCTCGCGGTTGGGGATCCGGTTGCCCGGCGGCAGGTCGACCGACATGTTGCCGAGCAGCTGGCCGGTGGCGGAGTAGAGCGGCGCGTAGAGCGCGTCGAGCGGGTGCCAGGAGTCGGCCGTGCTGCCTGGCTCGAAGTCCGGGACCCACGCAGACTCCTCGAGCGCGTCGGGCATCCGGTCGTGCGGCACGAACCGCAGCACGCCCCACTCATCGGCCTGGGCGAACTCGTTGAAGATCGAGGCCACCGGCGTACGCCGCCCGATGATCTGCTCGCGGACCTCCTCGGGACCGGCGACCGTCGTCATCACGAAGGTGTCACCCTCGAGGCGCGCGATCGCGGCGATGCCGTAGCCGAGCACCTCCACCACTCCGCGGGCGATCTCGTCCAGCACCTCGGACAGGTCCGTCGACGAGTTGACGCGCAGCATCAGCTCGTAGAGACGGCGGATCCCCTCGGCACGAGGAGACTCTGTCAGTTGCATCGGAACGGGCCCCCGTGGACGCAGGTCAGTAAGAGGATCAGTGTGGTCTGGTCCCGACGTCGATTCTAGGGCGATTCGCCCCTTTCCGTTCGTGGTTTAGACCACTTCACGCGTGAGGCTGGTCACCGGAATCGGGGCCTCCCAGGAATGATTCCTCGTGATCGCGGATCTCGCGCTCGAGCGCCTCGTTGAGATCGGCCGTGACGCTGTCCGGCAGCGTGTTCCCCCGGTCCTGGTGCCGTGGCGAGATCGAGGCCCACACCTGGCTGATCGCGCGGGAGACGTCGATGGTCCTGGCCTCCCGGACGTGGGGCTTGTCGAGCTCCTTGGCCACGTAGCTGGCCACGAAGCGGCGCAGCTCGCCCTCCACCCCCACCACCCGCTGGAGCACCGAGGCGCGCAGACCCTGGGCCTTGAGCTCGACCTGCACCTCGTCGCCGTGGGGAGGCTTCCCCTCGATGAAGATGCGCACGCCGCTGAGGGCGACCGCGGTGAGCGTCAACGGCACCAGCAGCTCGGCGTCGAACTTCTGCTTCTCGATCTGCAGGTCGATCTCGAAGGTGAGCGAGACCGGGAGCAGGATCCGGTAGGAGATCTGGTCGCCCGGGAGCCTGGTGGCGATGGCCTGCCCGATCTCGCCGTACGCCCGGACCTTGGCGATCCCGCCGGGCCCGGCCGCGATCGGGCCGAAGTCGATGCCCTGCCCGGCGATGGTGTTGACCGCGCCCAGCACCCGGTCCTCGCTGATCGCTGCGGAGAAGAAGTCGAGGCCCCACTGCTCGTAGCTGATGGCGCGGTCGACCGGACCGCCGTTGGCAGGCATCGGGCCTAGGCCTCGAGGACGACCGGGATGATCATCGGACGGCGTCGGAGCCGGCCACCGACCCAGCGGCCGACGACGCGTCGGATGGTCTGCTGGAGCTGGTAGGCGTCGTCGACGCCCTCGGAGACCGCCTTGTCCAGCGCGGCGATGATCGGGTCCTTGATCTCGTCGAAGGTGTGGTCGTCCTCGGGGAAGCCACGCGCGTGGATCTCGGGTCCGCTGATCACCTTGCCGGTCTGGGAGTCGATGACCACGATGACGGAGATGAACCCCTCCTCGCCGAGGATGCGGCGGTCCTTGAGCGAGCTCTCGGTGAGGTCGCCCACGGAGCTCCCGTCGACGAACACGTAACCGCACTCGACCTTGCCGGTGATCTTCGCCTCGCCCTTGACCAGGTCCACCACCACGCCGTCCTCGGCGATCACCACCCGCTTCGGGTCGATGCCGGTGGCCTTGGCCAGCGCAGCGTTGGCCAGCATGTGGCGATACTCGCCGTGGACCGGCAGCACGTTGCGGGGCTTGACGATGTTGTAGCAGTAGAGCAGCTCACCGGCGCTGGCGTGGCCGCTGACGTGGACCAGGGCGTTGCCCTTGTGCACGACCTCGGCGCCGAGGCGGCTGAGCCCGTTGATCACCTTGTAGACCGCGTTCTCGTTGCCGGGGATCAGCGAGGAGGCGAGTACGACGGTGTCCCCCGGCTCGAGGTGCACGAAGTGGTGGCTGCGCTGTGCGATCCGGCTCAGCGCCGACAGCGGCTCGCCCTGCGAGCCGGTGGAGAGCAGCACCACCTTGTCCGCCGGCATGTCCGCCAGGGCCTTGGCGTCGACCAACAGGCCGGGCGGGACGTTGAGGTAGCCCAGGTCGCGGGCGATGCCCATGTTGCGCACCATCGAGCGGCCCACGTAGGCGACCTTGCGGCCGTGCGCCGCGGCGGCATCCATCACCTGCTGCACGCGGTGCACGTGCGAGGCGAAGCAGGCCACGATGATCCGCTGCTTGCTGGTGTGGAAGACCTGGTCGAGCACCGGGGAGATGTTCTTCTCCGAGGTGGTGAAGCCCGGGACCTCGGCGTTGGTCGAGTCGGTGAGGAACAGGTCGACGCCCTCCTCCCCCAGGCGGGCGAACGCGCGCAGGTCGGTGATCCGGCCGTCGAGCGGGAGCTGGTCCATCTTGAAGTCACCGGTGTGCAGCACCATGCCGGCGCCCGTGCGGATCGCGACCGCGAGGGCATCGGGGATGGAGTGGTTCACCGCCACGAACTCGAGGTCGAACGGGCCGAAGCTGATCCGGTCGCCCTCGGCGACGATCGACTGGACGACGTCCTTGACCCGGTGCTCGCGCAGCTTCGGGCCGACCAGGGCCAGGGTGAGCTGCGAGCCCACCAGCGGGATGTCGTGGCGCTCGCGCAGCAGGTAGGGCACCGCCCCGATGTGGTCCTCGTGGCCGTGGGTCAGCACGAGCGCCTCGACCGCGTCGAGCCGGTCCCGGATGGCGTCGAAGTCGGGGAGGATCAGGTCGACGCCGGGGTGGTTCTCCTCGGGGAAGAGCACCCCGCAGTCGACGATGAGCAGCCGCCCGTCGTACTCGAAGACGGTCATGTTGCGACCGACCTCTCCCAGGCCACCGAGCGGGATGACCCGCAGGCCACCCTTGGCGAGAGGCGGTGGTGCGGACAGCTCGGGGTGGGGATGGCTCAACGGAGGAGACCTGCTTCGTGAAGGGCGGAGCGAACGACGTCGACCAGGGTGTCGTCAGCTTCCACGAGTGGAAGGCGGACCACGCGGTTGTCGTGCACACCGAGGAGCTGCATGGCAGCCTTCGCGGTCATCACCCCCGGTGCAGAACCCATGATGGCATCGACCACGGGCACGAGCTCACCGAAGACCTTCAGGGCACCGTCGAGATCACCCGCGTCGACCCGCGCCACCATGTCGGCGTACTGCTCCCCCGCGACGTGGCCGACCACCGAGACGACGCCTGCGCCGCCGTGGGTCAGCCAGCCGAGGTTGAGCACGTCGTCGCCGCTGTAGTAGCTCAGGCCGGTGTCCTGCATGATCTGGACGCCGCGGAACAGGTCGCCCACCGCGTCCTTGACGGCGACGAACTTCTCGTTCTCGGCGATGCGCGCGAACGTCTCGGGCGCGATCGTGATGCCGGTGCGGCCGGGGATGTCGTAGAGCATGATGCGCAGGTCGCTCACCGCGGCGATCGCCTCGAAGTGGGCGGCGATCCCTGCCTGGGTGGGCTTGCTGTAGTACGGCGAGACGAGCAGCGCACCGTCGGCACCGGCCGCCTCGGCCTGACGGGCGAGCTCGATGGAGTGCGGGGTGTCGTTGGTGCCGATGCCGGCGATCACCGTGGCGCGGTCGCCCACGGCCTCGATGACGGCGCGCAGGATCTGGCCGTCCTCGGCCACGGTGGTGGTCGGCGCCTCGCCGGTGGTGCCGCTGACGACGACGCCGTCGTTGCCGTGCTCGACGAGGTGGGTGGCCACCCGGGCGACGCCGTCGAGGTCGACCTCCCCGTCGGCGGTGAACGGTGTGACCATCGCGGTCAGCACGCGGCCGAAAGGACCAGCAGGCAGGCTCATGCCACCTAGGTTATCCGTCCCGGGCCGCAGCGCGGGCGACGGCGTTGTCCCAGCCGCGTCGCCTATATTTCTCGGCATGAGCGACAACCTGCAGCCGCCGGACCCCAATCAGCCCGTACTCCCAGGTGCCCCAGCCCGTCACCGGAGCCTTCATGCTGGCCCACCTCGGCCAGGAGTACGGCCCCTACGGCTTCGAGCAGCTGCGCCAGATGGCGCTCACCGGCCAGCTCAAGGGCGACGCGCAGGTGCGCGAGCAGTCCGCGGGCGGCTGGTTCCAGGCCAAGCAGCTCCCCGGCCTGTTCTCCCACCGCGAGTGGCTGGTCACCGTGCTGCTCTCCGGCTTCCTGGGCAGCCTCGGCGTGGACCGGTTCTACCTCGGCTACACCGGTCTCGGCATCCTCAAGCTGATCACCCTGGGCGGCTGTGGCATCTGGGCCCTGATCGACCTGATCCTGATGCTGCTGCGCAAGGTTCCCGACGCCGAGGGCCGGCCGCTCGCCTAGCTCGTCCCGGGATCACACCTGCGGCATGACCTCGGCGGCCACCAGCTCGAGGTGGTCGAGGTCGTCGAGGTCCAGCGTCTGGAGATACATCCGCTGGGAGCCGAGCTCGCCGAACTGGCCGATCCTGTCGACCACCTCGGCCGGCGTCCCGGCCAGGTCGTTCTCGCGCAGGTCCTCGACCGACCGGCCGATGGCCTCTGCCCGTCGCTGCACGTCGGCCTCGGTCGCCCCGCAGCACAGCACCTTGGCGTTGGACCAGGTCAGCTCGCCGGGGTCGCGCCCGATGTCCTCGCACGCCTGGCGGACGCGCCCGAACTGGGTGGCGGTCACCTCGAGCGAGTTGAAGGGGATGTTGAACTCGTCGGCATAGCGCGCAGTGAGCGCCGGCGTACGCCGCTTGCCCGTGCCACCGATCAGGATCGGGGGCCGAGGTTGCTGCTTCGGCTTGGGCAGGGCCGGCGAGTCGGTCAGGGTGTAGTGCGTCCCGGAGTGGGAGAAGTGGTCACCCTCGGCGGTGGACCACAGCCCGGTGAGGATCGCGAGCTGCTCCTCGAGCCGGTCGAAGCGCTCCCCCGTGTCGGGGAAGGGGATGCCGTAGGCCGTGTGCTCGTCGGCGTACCAGCCGGCCCCGATGCCGAGCTCCACCCGCCCGCCGCTCATCTGGTCGACCTGCGCCACCTGGATGGCCAGCGGACCCGGGAACCGGAACGTCGCCGAGGTCATCAGCGTGCCCAGTCGGATCGTGCTGGTCTCGCGCGCGAGTCCCGCCAGCGTCGTCCAGGCGTCCGAGGGCCCGGGGAAGCCGTCGACCCCCATCGCCAGGTAGTGGTCGGACCTGAAGAAGGCTCCGAAGCCGAGGTCCTCCGCGGAGCGGGCGACCCGGAGGATCTGGTCGTAGGTGGCGCCCTGCTGGGGCTCGGTGAAGACACGGAGTTCCATTTCCTCAACCTAGTGATGCGGTGGTCAGAGTGCGCGCTCGAGCCACCTGATGTCGTACGGCGGGTCGTGGTCACCGTGACCCTCGCGCCTGGTCTCGTGCCACTCCAGCTCGACGAACTCCGGGTAGTGGGTGTCCCCCTCGGGCTCCAGTGCCACCTCGGTGAGGATCTGGTCGGTGGCCAGCGGCATCGCGTCCCGGTAGACCTGCGCGCCACCGCCCACGTTGACGGTCTCGTCGAGCTCTCCCCCGATCCTCAGTGCCTCCTCGACCGAGCCGGCCACGATGACGCCCTCGTAGGACCAGTCCGCGCTCCGCGTCACCACGATGCTCTGCCGGTCCGGGAGGGGCTTGCCGATCCCCTCGAACGTCGTACGTCCCAGGACCAGGGGGTGGCCGACGGTGACCCGCTTGAAGTGGGCGAAGTCTGCCGGGATCCGCCACGGGATGTTGCCGTCGCGCCCGATCACGCCGTTGGCCGCTCGGGCGGCGACCAGGATCACGCGCCTCATATGGAGATGGGGGCCTTGATCCCCGGGTGTGGGTCGTAGCCCTCGACGCTGATGTGCTCGAGGTCGAAGCCGTCGATGGTCGTGACCGAAGGGTCCAGGCGCAGCGTCGGCAGGGCCCGCGGCTCGCGGGTGAGCTGCAGCTCCGCCTGCTCGAGGTGGTTGAGGTAGAGGTGGGCGTCGCCGAAGGTGTGCACGAAGTCGCCCACCTCGAGGCCGACCACCTGCGCGACCATGTGCGTGAGCAGGGCGTACGACGCGATGTTGAACGGCACGCCGAGGAACACGTCGGCCGAGCGCTGGTAGAGCTGGCAGCTCAGCTTCCCGCCGTTCTCGGACGGGGCCACGTAGAACTGGAACATCGTGTGGCACGGCGCCAGCGCCATGTCGGGGATGTCGGCGACGTTCCAGGCGGACACGATGTGGCGCCGCGAGTCGGGGTTGCTGCGGATCTGCTCGACGACCTGGGCGAGCTGGTCGACGTGCCGGCCGTCGGGCGTCGGCCAGGAGCGCCACTGGTAGCCGTAGATCGGGCCGAGGTCGCCGTTGGCGTCGGCCCACTCGTCCCAGATCGAGATGCCGCGGTCCTGGAGCCACTTGACGTTGGTGTCGCCGCGCATGAACCAGAGCAGCTCACCGAAGATCGACCGCGTGTGCACCTTCTTGGTGGTCACCAGCGGGAACCCGGCAGCGAGATCGAAGCGCATCTGGTGGCCGAACACGCTGCGCGTGCCCGTCCCGGTGCGGTCGGACTTCTCGACGCCCTCGTCGAGGATCCGGCGGAGGAGGTCGAGGTAGGCCTGCATGAGGACAAGATACTCGTGCGAGGCTGGTCGTCATGGTGATCGGTCTCGGTGCGGCGTTGCTCGCAGCGGTGCTCTTCGGGGTCGCCGCCGTGGTGCAGGCGGTCGCCGCCCGTCGGCACGGTCTGATCTCCTGGCTGATGGTCCTCGTCGGCGTCATCTACCTGGCGGGCTGGGGCCTGCACCTGGTGGCGATCGCGCACGTGCCGCTCTACGTCGCGCAGGTCGGGATCGCCGCCTCGTTGGTGGTGACCGCCGTCATCGCGGCCAGGGTGATGCACGAGCCGCTCTCGACGTCCCACTGGCTCGCGGTCGCCGCGATGGTCGTGGGACTCGCCCTGCTCGTGGGTGCTTCGGGCCCGGTCGGCGACCAGGTCTTCGACACGAACCGCACCCTGGCGCTCTACCTGACCTTCCTGCTGACCCTCGTCCTCGGCCTGGCCGCCATGCGGCTGCACAGCGAGCGGGGCGGCGTCCTGCTCGGCGTCCTGGCGGGCATCGCGTACGGCGGCTCGCCGATCGCGACCCGCTCCCTCGTGGACCCGACCTGGGACCTGGCCACGGTCGGCCCGGCGATCACCATCGGGCTGTTCGGCGTGCTCGGCTTCTGGCTCTACTCGCTCGGCCTCCAGCGCGCCTCGGTGACCGCCGCGACAGCACCGCTCGTGCTGCTCGAGACGCTGGGCCCGGCGGTGGTCGGCCTCGCCGTCTTCGGCGACGGGGTCCGAGCGGGCTGGTGGCCGGTTGCCGTGTTCGGTTTCGCGGTGAGCACCGGCGGCGCGCTCGTGCTGTGTGGCGCGGAGTCGCGCCTCGAACACCTCGAGGAGCACCAGCCCGACGAGGTGGGCGACCCCCAACCCATCTGAGGCCCGGTGGTTGGATGGGCCCATGCCCAGCGCCGACGTCTCCGCCCGGGTCGCCTGGGCCGAGGATGCCCCCGCGATCGCCGCCGTCCAGGTCCGTGCCTGGCGGTCGTCGTACGCCGACGTGCTGCCGGCCGAGATCCTCGAGTCCCTCGACCCGGACCAGCTCGCCGACGGCTGGCGCCAGGCTCTGGGCCGCCCGGCGGACGCCCGCAACCGCGTCCTGGTCGCACTGGAGCGCAACCTGGTGACGGGCTTCCTGGTGACCGGGCCGGCGTCCGACCCCGACTGCGACCCCGTCCAGGTCGGCGAGCTCACCGACATCACCGTCGACCCGCACAAGCGCCGGGCGGGCCACGGGTCGCGGCTGCTCCAGGCCGGCGTCGACACCCTGGTCGCGGATCGGTTCGAGCGTGCCGTGACCTGGCTGCAGGCCGGCGACGACGCGACCCGGGAGTTCCTGACCAGTGCAGGCTGGGGTGCCGACGGCGCACACCGCACCCTCGACCTCATCGGTGACGGGACGACGACCGTCAAGCAGGTGCGCCTGCACACGGCCCTGGTGGACCCACCGGCACCTGGGCCGGGACGCGGCTGATGGCGCTTGACGCCGCGACCCGATCGATCGTCCGTGACGGCATTGCCGTAGGCGTCGCGACCGGCGCCTACGGGATCTCGTTCGGCGCGATCTCGGTGACCAGCGGCCTGGACGTGTGGCAGTCGTGTGCGCTCTCGCTGCTGGTCTTCACCGGCGCCTCCCAGTTCGCGCTGGTCGGGGTGATCGGCTCCGGCGGCAACCCGCTGTTCGGTGCGGTGTCCGGCCTGCTGCTCGGCACCCGCAACACGCTCTACGGCCTCAAGGTCGCGCCCATGGTCGACTGGCACGGCGCGCGGCGCGCCGCGGCCGCGCACATCCTGATCGACGAGTCGTCCGCGATGACGCTGACGCGCACCACCCGCGAGCACGCGCGTGCCGGGTTCCTCTCGACCGGGCTGTCGGTGTTCGTGCTCTGGAACCTCGCCACGCTCGTAGGGGCCCTGGCCGGGGACTCGCTCGGCGACCCGCGGACCTACGGTCTCGACGCGGCTGTCGGGGGCGCGTTCCTCGGGCTGCTCTGGCCCAGGCTGGACAGCGCTCGCAACCGGGTTGCGGCCCTGCTCGGCGCCGGGCTGGCACTCGCCCTCGTGCCGGTCACCCCTGCCGGCGTACCCGTGCTCGCGGCGTCGGTGGTGGCTCTCGGTCTCGGGCTGATCGGGCACGACACCGTCCCCGTCGAATCCACCGAGCCCGCGGACGAGCCGTGATCTGGCTCGCCGTGCTCGGCTGCGCAGCCGGGTGCTACCTGCTGAAGCTCGCCGGGATGTCGGTGCCCGACCGGGTGCTGCAGCACCCGGTGGTGCGGCGGACGGCCGACCTGCTGCCCGTCGTACTCCTCGCGGCGCTGGTGGCCGTGCAGGTGTTCGTCACGCGAGGGGCCGACGGACCCGAGCTGGGTGTCGACGCCCGGCTCGCGGGACTGGGCGCTGCCTTCGTGGCGCTGTTGCTGCGCGCGCCGTTCATCGTGGTGGTCTTCGTCGCGGCGCTCACCGCCGCACTCCTGCGCCTTTGACGGTTGTCCTCACGGAGGTTCGACCGGCGGCGTCCGGGGCCACCCGAGATGGGCCCCGGACGAGCCGGTCGAGAAACGGACGGGAGGTCGTGTGCCCAGCACGACCCCCCGTCCGGGGGACTCCTGACCTTCCCTTGGGGGAAGGGAGGTCAGGACACGGCGACCGCGCTCCATGCAGCGGCAACCGTGTTGTATTTGGTGCTGCCCGCGCCGTAGAGATCCTTGGCGGCGTTCAGCGTGGCGGTTCGAGCGCCCTTGTAGTTGGTGCTCGAGGTCATGTAGACGGTGAGCGCGCGGTACCAGATCTTCTGGGCGGCGTCGCGACCGATGCCCGTGATCTTGGACCCGTTGCAGGTCGGCGAGCTGTGCGCGACACCGTTGATGGTCTTGGCTCCGGACCCCTCGGCGAGCAGGTAGAAGAAGTGGTTCCCGATGCCGGAGCTGTAGTGGACGTCGACGTTCTTGGCCCTGCTCGACCAGCAGTTCAGCGAGTCGCCGTCAGAGGCGGGATTGTCCATCCGACGCAGGCCGACATGCTTCTTCAGGTCGAACTCCTCGCCGATCAGGTAGTCACCCGGGTCGTTCGAGTTGCCGGCGAAGAACTCCACCATCGTGCCGAAGATGTCCGAGGTCGCCTCGTTGAGGCCACCGGACTCCCCGGAGTACGTCAGTCCGGCGGTGTTCTCCGTGACGCCGTGGCTCATCTCGTGGCCGGCCACATCGATCGACACGAGCGGGCCGTAGTTGGTCCCGTCGCCGTCGCCGTACGTCATCTTGGTGCCGTCCCAGAAGGCGTTCACGTAGTTCTTGCCGTAGTGCGTCCGGTTGAACGAGCCCTTCCCGGTGCCGAAGATCCCGTTGCGGCCGTGCACCTGCTTGAAGTAGTCCCAGGTCTCGTTGCTGCCGTACTGCGCGTCCGCGCCCGCCGTGGCGCGGTTGCTGGTGGCTCCGTTGCCGAAGGTCGAGGCGGAGCTGGTGAACGTCGTGCCGGTCGGGCACCCGCTGCCGAAGATCTGGCAGGTCACCGGGTCCTCGGCGTTCTTGAGGTCGGTCGTGTAGGTCCCGCCGCGGGTGGGGTCCTTGAGCGAGTACTTCGAGCCGGACTGCGTCACCTGCAGCGGCACGGTTCCGCTGTAGAGGGTCCGGCCCGAACCACTGACGTTGACGATCTCCTGCTCGGTGCGGATGACCTTGCCGGTGCCGGCGTCGACGTAGGTGGCGAGACGACTCGGCGTGCCGTTCGCCTGGGTGCCTCCACTGAGCACGCGCCACGCCAGCCGTGGAGTGACGCCGGTCGCGTCCACGACCAGCGTGGAGCCGTCGACCTTCTCCTTGCTGATCGAGCTGGTGACCTTGCTGGGGGCCAGGGCGCTGGTCGCTGCGCGGGCCTGCGAGATGGCGGGAGTGACTCCGAGGGTGATCGGCTTGGTCAGCGTGAGGCTGCTGCCCTTCCAGGCCCCTGCCTTCGTCTGGTGCACGACGAGGTCACCGCCGACGACCTCGAGACCGTGGTAGCTGCGCTCGAGCCTGACGTGACGCGTTCCGTCCGCGTCCACGATGGTGCTGACACCCTCCAGACCCTGCGCACTGCCGAACCGCGTGGCACCCGAGTGCGACTTCGCGGCGGCGATCGCCTGGGCGGTGCCGTCGGAGGAGCTGGCCGCCTGGGCCCCGGAGACCCCGCCGCTCGCCGCGACCGCGAGGGTCATGGCGGCGACACTGAGCATCGCGCTCCGGCGCATCTCGGGCCCCCTCGTTCTCCGTGAAAGTTGGCGAGGGAGCTCCGGTGGAGACTCCCTCGCGACAAGCCTGCCCCGGGGCCTCAGGGTTGGCACCTTCACGAAGTTGTTTTGCACAAACATGCAACGCTGCACGAATACGCGTTTGACCGAACTTATGCCGGCCGGGCGGGCTAGAGCTCGAGGAGCTCCTCGAGCCCGACGGTCAGGCCGGGGTGGTCGGCGATCTTGCGCAGCCCGAGCAGGACACCCGGCGTGAACGAGACCCGGTCCAGGGAGTCGTGGCGGATGGTGAGCGTCTCCCCCACGCCGCCGAGGATGACCTCCTGGTGGGCGACCAGGCCCCGGATGCGCAGGCCGTGGACCCTGATGCCGTCCACGTCGGCCCCGCGGGCGCCCTCGAGCCCGGTCGAGGTGGCGTCCGGGATCGGGCCGAGCCCGGCCTCCCTGCGCGCGGCGGCGATCAGCTCCGCCGTACGCCGTGAGGTCCCGGAGGGCGCATCGGCCTTGTCGGGGTGGTGCAGCTCGACGACCTCGACCGACTCGTAGAACCGTGCGGCCTCGGCGGCGAACCGCATCATCAGCACGGCACCGATGGAGAAGTTGGGAGCCACCAGGACGCCGGTGCCCTCGCTGTCGGCCAGCCAGCCGCGCAGGGTCTCGAGGCGGTCGGCGTCGAAGCCGGTGGTGCCGACCACGGCGTGGATGCCGTGCGAGACGCAGAACTCCAGGTTGTCCATCACCACGTCGGGGTGGGTGAAGTCCACGACCGCCTGCACGCCTTCGTCGACCAGCGTCTGCAGGTCGTCGTCGACGTCGATGCGGGCCACGAGCTCGAGATCGCCCTCGTCGCGGGCCGCTTCCTCGACGGCGTCGCAGACCTCGCGACCGACCTTGCCCAGCGCGCCCAGCACGCCCACCTTGAGAGTCACGGGGTCAGGTTACCACCTCCGCGGGCTGTGACGCCTGCCGGGCTTTCTCGTCGGCCACCGCAGCGGAGGCGGCCGCCAGGGCGCGGTCACGGAGCAGGATCAGGTCGCGCCGGGTCTCACTGGTGAGGAAGGCGGCGTTGCCCAGCTCGAGCAGGTTGGGACAGGAGCTCGGACGGAAGGGGGGCGATGGCGGCTTCAGCTCCCGCAGGCGGTGCCGGAACCTCGTCGCCCGCGAGGAGATGCCGTTCTTCGCCCAGAGCTCTCGCTTGAGCACCTGCTGGGTGACCGCGGTCCCGGCGCCGACGCGCCCGTTCGCTCGTCCGACCAGCCAGCACAGTGCGCCGGCCACCTCCCCTGCGAACCCCTCGAGCGCCTTCGGCTCCATGAGCGCCAGCGACGCGAGAGCGGCGCAGGTCGCGTTCAGGAACTCGTCGTCGAAGTAGTCGCGGCACACCCTCTCGAGCAGGGCCACCACCTCGGCGCGATGCTCACCGGAACCGGGGACCTCCACGGCCGGGAGCGGAGTGTCGTCCATCGCCAGCACAGCGGCTCGGCCACCGACGACGGAGTCGAGCCACTCGAGGATGCGTTCGTACGGCGGGGTCGGCGGCGGATCCGGGACGTAGCTGCGCGGCCGAGCGACGCGATCGAGCTCCTGGGCGCGGTCCCAGTAGGCCGTGCCCTGGGCCTGTTCGGTCCAGGTGTCGACGAGAAGCCCGTCGAGGAAGACCAGGTGACGCAGTCGTTCCTCGCGGTAGGACGGTCCGGAGCGGAAGGCGTCGTCGAAGGGGTAGTCGTCAGGAGGTGCTGGCCAGATCATGGGACGGCACGTTGGCACGAAGTCGTCGAATCTGCAGGCGCCATCCACAGGGGTACGCCGGGGTCGCGTCCTGCCGGGCCAGGCACGGATTCTTGTCCACAGATGTCCCCGCGAGCCTTGACGATCCAGGCCTGTCCAGTAAAATCGAACACATGTTCGATCAACTCGTCGCACCGGCTCCCAGCACCGCGCCGGTGGATCCGGCTGCCTGGGTGACGCTGCTGGCAGGGCACGACGGCCGGGACCTGACAGATGCCGAGCGGATCGACCAGATCACCGCCCTGGAGATGCTCAAGTCGGCTGCGGCGGCCGCGCAGGCGAGGGTCACCGAGGAGTTCGACCGCTCCCAACGCGAGGCTGCTCCACCGCTCAAGCCGGTCAGCGAGGTGGCGCGGAGCGTCGCGAGCCAGGTGGCACTCGCGCGGCGTGAGTCACCCGCCAGGGGCCAGCAGCACCTCGGGGTCGCGCTCGGCCTCGTGCGCGACCTGCCCGAGACACTCGCCGCGCTGACCGAGGGCACGATCAGTGAGTGGCGCGCCACCCTGGTCGTCCGCGAGACCGCGATGCTGTCCCGCGAGGACCGGATGCAGGTCGACCGGGAGATCGCGCCCGAGCTGGCCGGCTCGGGTGACCGCCGGATCGCGGATCTCGCGCGGAAGATCGGTGACCGCCTGGACCCAGGTGCGGCCATGCGACGCAACCAGAAGGCCGAAGCGGACCGTCGGGTCAGCATCCGTCCGGCACCGGACACGATGAGCAACGTGACCGCCCTGCTCCCCGTGGTCCAGGGAGTGGCGGTCTATGCCTCGCTGCGCAAGCGCGCGGAGTCGCTGCGCGCGCAGGGTGACGTCCGGACGGTCGCCCAGATCATGGCGGACACCTTCTACGAGCGACTCACCGGACAGTCGAGCGCGGTGGGACAGCGTCGAGATCCAGCTGGTGATGAACGCGGACGCGCTGGTGCACGGCGACCACGGGTCGGCCTTCCTCACCGGCTACGGGTCGGTGCCGGCGTTCCTCGCCCGCCGCATCGTGCGCGAGGCCGACAAGGCCTGGATCCGGCGCCTCTACACGGCCCCGGGCACGGGTGAGCTGGTCGCGATGGACAGCAAGCGCCGGACGTTCCGCGGCAAGCTTCGCCAGCTGGTGGTGGTGCGCGACCAGTGGTGCCGGACACCGTGGTGCGACGCACCGATCGCGCACGTCGACCACGCCCGTCGGGCAGCACGCGGTGGTCTCACCAGCGCCCCGAACGGCCAGGGCCTCTGCGAGGCCTGCAACTACACCAAGGAGGCGCCCGGGTGGCGCGCCGACGTCGTGACCTCGGACAGGCACGTCATCGAGATCACCACCCCGACCGGGCATCGCTACCGATCGAGCCCTCCCCCACAACCCGGTGACCCACCGCCGGTCTCGATCGAGGAACGACTCAGGCGCCTGTTCGGCGGCGCTGCCTAGGAACGAGCCGGGCCCACCGAGGCCAGGGTCTGCGGCCGCGTGTACAGCTCCTTGGCCAGGGTGTGCACGTCGTCCACGGTGACCGACTCGAGGTTCTCGAGGACCTCGTCGACCGAGCGCAGTCGCTTCTGGAACAGCTCCGCCTCACCGAGGCGGGTCATCCGTGAGCCGCTGTCCTCGAGGCTGAGCACGACGCCGCCGCGCGCCTGGCCCTTGCCGCGCTCGACCTCCTCCTCGGTGAGTCCGGAGTCGGCTACCTTCACCAGCTCTTCACGTACGACGCGCAGGAGTGCGTCCGCCTTGCTGGGCAGCGATCCGGCAGCGACGCCGACCATCCCGGCGTCGGAGTAGCCGAGGCCGAAGGAGTAGACCGAGTAGGCCAGGCCGCGACGCTCCCGGACCTCCTGGAACAGCCGCGAGCTCGATCCGCCGCCGAGGGCGGTCTGGAGGATGTTGAGCGTGTAGCGCCGCGGGTCCGAGCGGGTCAGCCCCTGCATCCCGAGCACGACGTTGACCTGCTCGAACGGGCGTGACGCGGAGACCTCGCCGAACCGCAGCGGTCGCGGACGAGCGGCCAGCCGGGGGCCGGCGGGGCGTCCGTCCCCGGCGAGGAACTTGTTGCGGGAGAAGGCTCGCCGGGCACGGCGTACGACGTCGTCGTGGTCGACGTTGCCGGCGACGGCCAGCGTCATCACCTCGGGGCGGTAGCGGCGCTTGTAGTAGCCCCTGACCTGGGTGGCGCTCAACGCCTTGATCGACTCGGCGGTGCCGGCGATCGGGCGGGCGAGGGGCGTGCCGGCCCACGCGGTGGCTGCGAACAGGTTGTGCACCACGTCGTCGGGATCGTCGTCGTGCATGGCGATCTCGTCGAGGATCACCTCGCGCTCGGCCTCCACGTCCTCGGAGGTGAGCAACGAAGCGGTGACCATGTCGCCGAGCACGTCGACCGCCATCGGCAGGTCCTCGTCCAGGACGCGCGCGTGGTAGCAGGTGTACTCGCGAGCCGTGTAGGCGTTGAACTCCCCGCCGACCTCGTCGAAGGCAGCGGAGATGTCCATCGCCGAGCGGGTCGGGGTGCCCTTGAACAGGAGGTGCTCCAGGAAGTGCGACGCGCCGTTGAGCTGCGCCGCCTCGTCCCTGGACCCCACCTGCACGAACACCCCGACCGCGGCCGAGCGAACGCCCGGCATGTGCTCGGTGACGACGCGCAGACCGCCCTTCAGGACGGTCCGGCGTACGCCGTCGGGGAGACCCTTCAAGACCTTCCGGTCACTCGGAGTCGTCGCCGGAGTCGTCACCGTCGGACGCTGGCACCGTCTCGGCGTTCTGGTCCACGACCGGGATCAGCGACAGCTTGCCGCGGTCGTCGATCTCGCCGATCTCGACCTGGATCTTCTGGCCGACCGAGACGACGTCCTCGACGTTGTCCACGCGCTTGCCACCGGCCAGCGCACGCAGCTTGCTGATGTGCAGCAGGCCGTCCTTGCCGGGCAGCAGCGAGACGAAGGCGCCGAAGTTGGTCGTCTTGACCACGGTGCCGAGGTAGCGCTCGCCGACCTCGGGCATCGTCGGGTTGGCGATCGCGTTGACCGCGGCGCGGGCAGCTTCTGCCGCCTCGCCGTTGGTCGCACCGATGTAGACCGTGCCGTCGTCCTCGATCGACAGGGTCGCGCCCGTGTCGTCCTGGATCTGGTTGATGACCTTGCCCTTGGGGCCGATGACCTCGCCGATCTTGTCGACGGGCACGCGCACCGAGATGATGCGCGGTGCGTGCACCGACATCTCCTCGGGCTCGCTGATGGCCTCGGCCATCACGTCGAGGATCGCCAGGCGCGCGTCGCGGGCCTGGGTCAGCGCGGCGGCGAGCACCTCGGCGGGGATGCCGTCGAGCTTGGTGTCGAGCTGCAGCGCGGTGACGAACTCCCGGGTGCCGGCGACCTTGAAGTCCATGTCGCCGAAGGCGTCCTCGGCTCCCAGGATGTCGGTCAGGGCGACGTACTCGAGCTTGCCGTCGATCTCACCGGAGATCAGGCCCATCGCGATACCGGCGACCGAGGCACGCAGCGGGACGCCGGCCTGGAGCAGGGACAGCGTCGAGGCGCAGACCGAGCCCATCGAGGTGGAGCCGTTGGAGCCCATGGCCTCGGAGAGCTGGCGGATCGCGTAGGGGAACTCCTCGCGCGTCGGCAGCACGGGGAGCAGCGCACGGCGTGCGAGCGCACCGTGACCGACCTCGCGACGCTTCGGCGAGCCGACCCGACCGGTCTCACCGGTGGAGAAGGGCGGGAAGACGTACTTGTGCATGTAGCGACGCGACTTCTCCGGGGAGAGCGTGTCGAGCTTCTGCTCGAGGGTCAGCATGTTCAGGGTGGAGACGCCCAGGATCTGGGTCTCGCCACGCTCGAACAGCGCCGAACCGTGCACGCGCGGGATCACGCCGACCTCGGCGGACAGCGTCCGGATGTCGGTGAGGCCACGGCCGTCGATGCGGACCTTGTCGCGGAGCACGCGCTCGCGGACGAGCGCCTTGTTCAGCGAGCGGAACGCTGCGCCGATCTCCTTCTCGCGACCCTCGAAGTCGCCAGCGATCTTCTCGAGCAGGCCGGCCTTGATGTCGTCGAGGCGGTCCTCGCGCTCCTGCTTGCCGGCGATGGTGAGCGCCTCGGCGGTGTCGGCCTTCACGGCAGACTCGACGGCGGCGTACACGTCGTCCTCGTAGTCGAGGAAGATCGGGAACTCCTGGACCGGCTTCGCGGCCTGCTTGGCCAGCTCGGACTGAGCCTCGATGAGCTGCTTGATGAACGGCTTGGCGGCGTCGAGGCCCTGGGCCACGATCTCCTCGGTGGGCGCCTGGGTGCCGGACTGCACGAGGTTCCACGCGGTCTCGGTGGCCTCGGCCTCGACCATCATGATCGCGACGTCACCGGTGTCGGTGATGCGACCGGCGACGACCATGTCGAAGACGGCGTTCTCGAGCTGGCTGTGCGTCGGGAAGGCGACCCACTGGCCCTCGATCAGCGCCACGCGGGTGCCGCCGACGGGGCCGGAGAACGGCAGGCCGGAGAGCTGGGTGGACAGCGACGCCGCGTTGATCGCGAGTACGTCGTAGGGGTGGTCGGGGTCGAGCGCCATCACGGTGATGACGACCTGGACCTCGTTGCGCAGACCCTTCTTGAAGGTCGGGCGCAGCGGCCGGTCGATGAGGCGGCAGGTGAGGATCGCGTCCTCGCCCGGGCGGCCTTCGCTGCGGAAGAACGAGCCGGGGATCTGGCCCGCGGCGTACATCCGCTCCTCGACGTCGATCGTCAGGGGGAAGAAGTCGAAGTGGTCCTTGGGGTGCTTGCCGGCCGTCGTGGCCGACAGGATCATCGTCTCGTCGTCGAGGTAGGCGGTGACGGCACCGGCTGCCTGACGGGCGAGCAGACCGTGTTCGAACTTCACGGTGCGCTTGCCGTGCTTGCCGTTGTCGAGAACGGTCTCGACAACTGTGATTTCGGGTCCCTCAGTCAAGGGCTTCCCTTTCTGTTTCGCGGAGCGAGCCGCGATCTCGTGCGCCTCGGCGTCAAGGCCGGTCTTCGATCGAGGTTCGCGGAACTGATGTTCCGAGAACCACTACCGGAGGCCGGCGGTCGCGGGCCGCTCCTGGGATGTGTGGTGTGTGTTCAGTTGTGGTCTAGCAGAAACGCACCCACCCGGAGGTGAGTGCGTTTCAGGTCAGCGACGCAGGCCGAGGCGGGAGACGATCGAGCGGTAGCGCTCGATGTCGGTCTTCTCCAGGTAGTTCAGGAGACGACGACGCTGGCCCACGAGCAGCAGCAGTCCACGACGGCTGTGGTGGTCGTGCTTGTGCTGCTTGAGGTGTTCGGTGAGGTGCGAGATGCGGAAGCTCAGGAGCGCGATCTGCACCTCGGGGGAACCGGTGTCGCCCTCGACGGTGGCGTACTCGGCAATGATCTTCTTCTTGGTATCTGCGTCAGTACCAATCGACACGTTGAGCTACCCATCTTTCGTCTAGTTGCGCGGCGCGCCGGGGCCTGTTCACCCGGGCACTATGGAGTCCGCGGCCGTTGCACGGCGGAAGTCACCACTGAGGGCAACCCTCAAAGGCTATCAGCGGACCCGTGAAGGCCGCGAATCGGCGCGCTGCTGCTCCACCTGCGCGGGCGAGAGCAGCACGCTGGGCTGTACGCCGGGCAGCGTCACCGCCGGCAGCGAGGCGAACGGCGGCGCCTGGAGTCGCGGGTCGCCGACGGGATCTCCGGTGTCCTGGTCCACGGTCTGCTCCGGTAGCGGGAAGACGCTGTAGAGCTGGGTGCGCCCGTTCAGCCACGGCGCGTGCACGAACTCTCCCCAGCCCCCTTCCTCGCCGTAGGGATCCTCGGTGACCGCGAGCCGTCGCCCCTGGCGGTCGACGAGCTGTACGCCGGTGAGGAGGTGGCCCTGGGCGTCGTAGGGGTAGATGTTGGCCACCGCCTGGCCGTTGAAGGCGAGCCCGTCCGTGGGCTGCACCATGCCGGCAGTGTCGCCGCCGTACCAGGCCTCCGCCTTCTCCGGGGTGTAGATCGAGCCCAGGACCACCGGGGTGACGGCGATCGCCAGGATGTTCAGCGCGAGCAGCACCAGCCGGCCGCCGACTCGCCCTCGTCCTGGGCCGGGCCACAGCCTGCCGAGCCCGATCAGGACGCTGCCGAGCACCGCGACCGCGAGCAGCGGCAGGCCCCAGCCCAACAGGGAGGGGATCGGGGAGAGCCCGTAGTTGTACCCGCCGGACCCCCACAGCAGGTCGACCAGCTGAACGGCGACCCAGGCACGAAGGACCCACCAGACGGGACGGAGCGCGACCACGAGCTCCCAGGGGTTGCCCGGGAGACCGCCCGCGAAGCGGTCCCACCGCTCTCGTGCGGAGTCCAGCAACCCCTCGACCCGCGCGGCCAGCGCCCTCGGCCGCCGGCGGTCGACGACCGCCTCGGGCGTGAAGCCCGCCGCAGCGCGCAGCTCCCGCGCGTAGTCCGCCGGCTCGGGCAGCGACTCGACGCCGCGCTCCTCGACGAGGTCGCTCATGTCGCCCTCCAGGCCGCCGACGAGCTCCTCCCGCTCCTCGTCGGTGAGATCCTCGAGGTGCTCCCGCACCGCCCTGACGAACAGCTTGACGTCCGGCGTGGTCAGGATCGTGTTCATGCGGGAACTCCCTCGAGGATGTGGGTGACGGTTCTGGAGAAGGCCGACCAGTCGTCCTTCTGCTGCTTGAGCTGGGTGCGTCCCGCCGGTGTGATGCCGTAGTACTTGCGGTGCGGCCCGGTCTCGCTGGCCACGACGTACGACGTGAGGGCGCCGGCCGCGTAGAGCCGCCGGAGGGTGCCGTAGACCGAGGCGTCGCCGATGTCGTCGAGCCCACCGTCACGTAGCCGCCGGACGATGTCGTAGCCGTAGCCGTCCTCGTCGTCGACCACGGCGAGCACCGCGAGGTCGAGCACTCCCTTGAGGAGCTGGGTGGTGTCCATGCACGGCACAGTACTACGCGATGCGTAATAGCGTGTACACCGCGCTTCCGGGCGTGGCGTGCGAGGATCGCGGGATGGAGACACCAGCCACCGCGGAGTCGCGCAAGGTCCTGGCCACCTGCAACCTGTGCGAGGCGATCTGCGGGCTCGAGCTGACCATCGAGGACCGGCCGGAGGGTCCCCAGGTCACCTCGATCCGCGGCAACGAGAACGACCCGCTCTCCCGCGGGCACATCTGCCCCAAGGGGGTCGCTCTCGCCGACGTCTACGAGGATCCCGACCGGCTGCGCCGTCCGGTGAAGCGGGTCTCGACGAGCTCGACCGACGGGGGTCCTGCCGTCGACGAGTGGGTGGAGATCTCCTGGGACGAGGCGCTCGACCTGACCGCCGACGGGCTCGCGGCGGCGATCAACAAGGGCGGCCGCGACGCGCTGGGCATCTATCTCGGCAACCCCAACGCGCACTCCCTCGGGGCGCAGACGCACGGCATCCAGATGATCAAGACCTTCCGGACCCGCAACAAGTTCAGCGCCAGCTCCGTCGACCAGATCCCCCACCAGTTCGTGGCCTGGCAGCTGTTCGGCCACCAGCTGCTGATCCCGATCGCCGACATCGACCGGACCAGCTACTTCCTCGTCTTCGGGGCGAACCCGATGGCCTCCAACGGCTCGCTGATGACCGTGCCCGACTTCCCCAACCGGTTGCGCGACCTGAAGAAGCGTGGTGGCCGGATGGTGGTCTTCGACCCGCGCCGCACGGAGACCGCCAAGGTCGCCGACGAGCACCACTTCGTGCGTCCCGCGAGCGATGCGGTCGTGCTGCTCTCGATGCTGCACGTCCTCTTCGAGGAGGGGCTCACCGATCCGCCGGCGTACGTCGAGGGCATCGAGTCGGTGCGGATGGCCGTCGCGGACATCACGCCCGAGCACGCCGCCGAGGCGTCCGGAGTGCCTGCCGACGAGATCAGGCGGATCACCCGGGAGTTCGCTGCGGCCGACGGGGCTGCGGCGTACGGCCGGATCGGGCTGTCCACGCAGGGCTTCGGGTCCATCTGCCAGTGGGCGATCCAGTGCCTGAACATCCTCACCGGGAACTTCGACCGCGAGGGCGGGGTGCTGTTCCCCGAGCCGGCCGTCGACATCGTCGGCAAGGCGATCGTCGGACGCGGCCACTACGACATCTGGCGCAGCCGCGTGCGCGGCGTCCCCGAGTTCGCGGGCGAGCTACCGGTCAGCGTCCTCCAGGAGGAGATCCTCACTCCAGGAGAAGGACAGATCCGCGCGATGCTGACCATCGCCGGGAACCCGGTGCTCTCCACACCCGACGGCCGCGGTCTCGGCGAGGCGCTCGCGGGGCTCGACTTCATGGCCGCCGTCGACATCTACCTCAACGAGACGACCCGCAACGCCCGCGTGATCCTGCCGCCGACCACGGCGCTCGAGCGCGAGCAGTACGACCTGGTCTTCCACACCCTGGCCGTGCGCAACACGGCCCGGTTCACCCCGCCGGTCTTCGACAAGGCCGACGACGCGATGCACGACTGGGAGATCTTCCGCGAGATCGCCCTGCGGACGAATGCTCGGCTGGACAAGAAGAAACCCATGGCCAAGGCGCTCACCGAGCGGGTCTCGCTCAGCGTCAGCCCGTCGACGCTGGTCACGACGCTGCTGCTCACGGGGAGGCGTACGACGATGCGCGCGTTGCGCTCTCACCCGGAGGGCGTCGACCTCGGACCGCTGAAGCCGACCATGCCGGCGCGGCTGCAGACCAAGGACAAGCTGATCCACCTGGCGCCCGACCTGATCGTGGCCGACCTCGCACGGCTGCGCGAGACCATCGCCGCCCAGCTCGACGACGCCCCCGCCGAGGGCGAGCTCGTGCTCATCGGGCGCCGGCACCAGCGCGACAACAACTCGTGGATGCACAACAGCGAGCGCCTCACCCGCGGCAAGCCGCGTCACCAGCTGCTGATGCACCCCGACGACCTGGCCGCGCGCGGTCTCAGCGACGGCTCGCTGGTCACGGTGTCCTCGCGCGTCGGCGAGGTCACTACCGAGGTGCGCGGCACCGAGGACATGATGCGCGGCGTGGTCTCACTCCCCCACGGCTACGGGCACCAGGCGGCGGGCATGCGGGTGTCCAAGGCGAGCAAGGTCGCCGGGGTCTCGATCAACGATCTCACCGACCCGCAGCGTCTCGACGTGTCGGGCAACGCCGCGCTCAACGGCGTACCGGTCTCCGTCTGCCAGGCCTGAGAAGGCCCGAGCCGGCTCAGACGGCGACGCTAGCCTCGGCCGTGGATCGCTCGACCACGTCGGCGACGGCCTCGAGGAAGATCGGCACCCAGGTGTTGGCCCGGAGCACGATCGAGGCGTGGCCGCCGGCCGCCTCGTGCACCGTCGCGCCCTCGATCGCGGCAGCCAGGCGACGCTGACGGCGCTCGGGAATGGTGTGGTCCGACGCGGTGACGACCACCGCCGTCGGTACGTCGACCTCACCGATCCACGAGGCGGAGTTGAACCGGCCCAGCTCGCCGAGGACCTCGGGCATCGACCATGCGCTGGTGCTGCGGAACTCGGACTTGCCCCAGGAAGCCGGGTTCTCGATCTCCATCGAGGGAACCTCGGGCAGGGTCGCGGCGAGCTGCTCGACGCGGTTCAGCGCGTGCCGGGAGATCGGGTGCATCGCCGCGGTGAGGATCGGGAAGAAGAGGCGCTCGCGGGAGGCACCGCGGTAGTTCCGCGCGGTCGAGCACAGCACCAGGCCGGCGACTCGCTCCGGGTGCTGGCGCCACACCAGCTGGGCGATCGCACCACCCATCGAGTAGCCGGCGATGATCGCCCGCTCGACACCCAGGGCGTCCATCGTCGCGGCCACGTCGTCGGCGCAGTCGCTGAAGCGAAATCGCTCGGAGCGGATGCCACGGCCGTGCCAGCGCTGGTCGAGCGTGATCACCCGGTAGGTGCGGGAGAGCTCACCGATGGACATCGCCCAGCTGAGGTAGGCCGTGCACCCGAGGGCGTGCAGGAGGACGATCGTCGGCGCCGTGGGTGTGGGGCCGGGTACGTCGATGACGAACGTGCTCCCCCGGCCCGGCAGCTCGACCATCCGCCCCGCCGGGATGCGGTCGAAGGCCGGCTTCGGCAGCACCCGGCGAGCTCCCGCGCTCGCGGCCGTCTTCACCGCCCAGGTGCCGGGGGCGAGGGCCAGTCGGATCGCGGTGCTGGGTGCCGTGAGCAGCTTCATCGGGGGGTTTCCTCCATTGTTCGAAGTTCGTCGAGCGCTCGGGGGAGCTCGGCCACGAGGGGTGCCAGGTCCGGTACCAGGTCGGGACAGCTGAGGAAGGAGAAGTTCATCCGGCCGACGTAGGACCAGGCGGTGACGTTGAGGCCGATCCCCTCGAGGATCGGGCCCACGCTGAACAGGTCGCGCAGCACGGCGCCCGAGATCCCGACCTCCTCGCCGGGGCCGCGCACGTTGGAGACCACCAGGTTGAACGGCGCCGGGTGGTGGGAGGCCGCGCCCGAGCGGGAGTAGAGCCACATCGCCGCGCTGAGCGGGGCCGGCGGAGCGAACTGCACCCAGTCGACCAGCATGTCCGGGCCCAGGGTCCGCTGGACGAGCTTGGACTCGCCCGTGATCCGGGAGATCGCGAGCAGGCGCTGGTGCGGGTCCTCGAGGTCCGTGGCCAGCGAGGTGAACAGGTTGGAGACCCGGTTGCCGCCCATCCGCGGCACCGACCCGGGAGCGTCCGTGGCCACCGGAACCCCCGCCACCAGCGGACGATCGGGAAGCTCGGCGTGCTCGAGCAGCCAGCGGCGCAGGGCACCGCCGACGACGGCGAGCACCACGTCGTTCATGGTCACGCCGTGGGCCCGCTGGACCTCCTTGATCTGCGCCACGTCGAGGGTGCAGGTGGCGAAGTTGCGCCGCGCGGTGAGTGCGTTGTTGAACGGGGTGTGCGGCACGTCGAGGATCGGGCGAGGCACCTGGATCGACGACGTGCGCTTGTGCCGGAGGAGCGCCGTCACGGCGCGGAGCGTCCTGCTGAGCAGCCCCGGCACGCTGCCCATCTGGACGATCGCCCCCACCAACGCGAGCCGGAGCTGGGAGAACCAGCTCGGGGTCGGCTCCAGCCGCATGACAGTGGGAGGACGGTCACGGGCCGGGCGCACCTCGGCGCCGGCCTCGTCGACGAGTCCGGTGAGCAGCGCGTTCGCGGCCACCCCGTCAGCCAGGGCGTGGTGCATCTTGGTGATCACCGCCACCCGGCCGTCCTCGAAGGGCTGGCAGACGTGCATCTCCCACAGCGGCCGCGACCGGTCCAGCGGCGTACCGGCGACCCGGCCGATCAGCGCCTCCAGGCCGAGCATGCCTCCCGGCGCCGGAACCTCGTGGTTGAACACGTGCTGGCTCGGGTCGACCAAGCGGTCGGTGATCCACAGCGGGTGGTGCAGCCTCAGCGGGGGCGGCAGCACCCGGCGGCGCAGCGGCGGCAGCTCGGCCAGCCGCGCGACGATCTCGTCGAGCAGTCGGGAGAACTCGAAGGGCGTCGCCGGCTGCATGATCGCGATCTTGAGGGTGTGCATGTGCATGGTCGGCGTCTCCATGTAGAGGTAGCCCGCGTCGACACCCTCCATGCGCTCCACCCCGGAAGTGTGGGGTGTCGACCCGCTCACAGCAAGCACAAAATGGAATGTGTTCTAGTTCTCGTATCCAAAAACGAGAACACGTTCTAGATTTAGGCCCATGTATGTCGACCTCCCCGAGGAGGACCACGAGCGCCTGGGCTACCGCGACGGCAAGTACGTCGCCGGCCTGATCCCGCTGCTGCGGCGCGTGGTCCGCCTCTGGTACCGCGCCGAGGTGACCGGCATGGAGAACATGCCCGAGGGCGGCGCCCTGATGGTGTCGAACCACTCCGGCGGGCTGATCGCGATGGACGTGCCCGTGCTGGCCGTGGCCTTCCACGACGCGTTCGGGCCCGACCGCCCGCTCTACGTCCTCGCCCACGACATGCTGTTCATGGGCTCCGGCGGCCCGTTCTTCCGCAAGGCCGGCTTCCTGCCCGCGACCAGGGAGAACGCGCACGCCGTCCTCACGTCCGGCGGGGTCACCATCGTCTTCCCCGGTGGGGACTACGACGTCTTCCGCCCCTCGTCGCGCGCCCACATCATCGACTTCGACGGACGCAAGGGCTACGTCCGTACGGCGCTGCGCGCGGGGGTGCCGATCGTCCCCGTGGTGAGCATCGGCGGGCAGGAGGACCAGATCCACCTGTTCCGGGGGGAGCTCCTGGCCAAGGTCCTCAACCTCGACAAGCTGCTGCGCACGAAGTACCTCCCGGTGACCTTCGGCTTCCCGTTCGGGTTGACCCTGGCCTTCCCGCCGAACCTGCCGCTGCCCACCAAGATCCGCACCGTGGTGCTGGACCCGATCGACGTCACCGAGGAGTTCGGGCCCGACCCCGACATCGAGGAGGTCGACGCGGTCGTCCGTGAGCGGATGCAGACCGCGATGAACGAGCTCAAGCGCCAGCGCCGCTTCCCGGTGCTCGGATGACGCGCGTGCGGGCGCTGCTCCAGGCGCTGCGCCGGATGCTCTGGACCGCCCGGATCCTGATCGGCAGCGGGATGATCGCGCCGATGCGCCCGGACAAGTACCTGCGGCAGTCCGCGGTCATCAGGCAGCAGGGTGCCAACGCGATGACCGGTATCGGGCTCTCCGCGGCACGCAGCCCGGGTGCCGTCGGCCTGGTCGACGAGCGCGGCTCGCTCACCTGGGCCGAGCTGGACCGGCGCAGCAACGCCGCGGCAGTGGCGCTTCGCGATCTCCTGGGCGACCGGCCCGGCACCCTGGGGATCCTGTGCCGCAACCACCGCGGGCTCGTCGAGTCCCTGTCGGCCGCTGCCCGGATCGGCGCCGACGCGCTCCTGCTGAACACCGGCTTCTCCGGTCCCCAGCTCGGTGACGTGCTGCTCCGCGAGAAGGCCACCCTGGTGGTGTACGACGAGGAGTTCGCCCCGCTCCTCGAGGAGGCCCGGCAGCGGGTCGAGGGCCTGACCGAGGTCATCGCCTGGCGTGACGACCACGACGCACCCACCGAGGCGACGCACTCGCTCGACGTACTCGTGGAGAAGAACCTCGGCCGCAGGCCGGACCGGCCGGAACGGGCCGGTCGCACCGTGCTGCTGACGTCCGGGACCACCGGGACACCCAAGGGCGCAGCGCGCTCGGGCGGCGGGGCCGGATCGCTCGCCGCGATGGTGGAGCGGATCCCCTGGCGGGCAGGCGAGACGACCGTCGTGGCCGCACCGATGTTCCATGCCTGGGGGTTCGGCCAGCTGGCCATCTCCGGGACGATGAGCTGCACCGTCGTGATGCGTCGCAAGTTCGACCCGGAGGCCATCCTCGAGCTCGTCGAGCGCCACTCCGCGACCGGGCTCGCCGTCGTACCGGTGATGTTGGAGCGGATCATCGACCTGCCGGACGAGACGCTCGACCGCTACCGCCTCGAGAAGCTGCGCTTCGTGACGGCCAGTGGCTCGCGGATGCGTCCCGAGGCCGTCATCAAGTTCATGGACCGCTTCGGCGAGGTGGTCTACAACTCCTACAACGCCACCGAGGCCGGCCTGATCAGCACCGCCACGGCAGCCGACCTCCGCGTCGCCCCCGACACGGCCGGGCGACCGGTCGTGGGCACCGAGCTGCGCATCCTGGACGACGAGGACCGCGAGGTCCCGCCGGGCGAGGTGGGCCGGATCACCGTGCTCAGCGACTCCCTGTTCGAGGGCTACACCTCGGGCGACACCAAGTCCTTCCACGACAGCTACATGGTCTCCGGCGACCTCGGCCGGGTCGACGACGCCGGTCGGCTCTTCGTGGTCGGCCGCGACGACGAGATGATCGTCTCCGGCGGCGAGAACGTCTATCCGCTCGAGGTCGAGGAGACGCTCAACGGCCACGACGACGTGAGGGAGGCGGCCGTGATCGGCGTCGACGACGAGAAGTTCGGCCAGCGGCTCGACGCCTACGTGGTGCTCCAGTCCGGCGCGTCAGCCAGCGAGGACGACCTCAGGCAGCACGTGAAGAAGCACCTGGCCGGCTACAAGGTGCCGCGCAACGTGGTGTTCCTCGACGACCTCCCCCGCAACGACACGGGCAAGGTCATGAAGCGGCAGCTGGCCGACTAGCCTCGCGGTCGCGAACCGCGAGATAGACCGCCCGGACGCCCACCGCGCGCTCGAGCTGACGCTCCACCTGGGAGAAGAACTGCTCCCGGTAGGTCTCGTCGGTGACGGTCGAGACGGTGAGGTAGAGCCCCGAGAACGCTGCGAGGAACACCGAGACCTGGAACAGCTCCAGCGTCACGTTCGGCAGCCACGGGATGGCATGCACGCTCGTCTCCCCGATCCACACCACGACGACGTCGTTCGTCATCACCATCGCGCCGAAGAGCATGAAGAACAAGAACACCGTGACCGCGAGCAGGAGCACCTGCACGGTCTGGACGATCACCAGCACGAGCACGAGGTTCCAACGCTCGAACCCGGTCACCTCGGCATAGGAGCCGGGGTCGGCGGTCGGGTCGTCGACCAGCTCACGACAGGCCTGCTCCAGCGGGGTCCCGCTGCACGCGCTCAGCAGGAAGGCGTCGTCGACGTCGTCGTCGGTCTTGTCCACCTCCTCGGGGAGCCGGACGAGGAGGAACGCGACCGACATCAGGCCGAAGAGCAGCGCCGTCAGCCACAGCACTCCACCATCGAGGCGCGAGGTGACCTGCCAGACCTCCGCGTTGATGAACAGGAACGTCACGAACAGCAGGAGCAGGGGCAGGGCCCGGCTCATCATCGGCAGCAGGGTGCGGAGGCTGCCGAAGGTCTGGGAGAGGGCCCACGTGACGATGGGCCGCGCGTTCAGGGCGGTCAGGGCGTACCAGGTGGCGGCGAGGATCCCGATCGTGACCAGCGTCGCCGGGGCGAAGCTGAACTCGTCCGCGACGAGCGCGAGACCGGCACCCGCGGCGGCGGCCGCCAGCCCGGCGAGGAGGAGCAGCGGCAGCGTCCTGCGCAGGCTCAGCGCCGCCTTGGCCCCGGCGCGCTGCTCGGGCACGAAGTAGGACAGGCCGTTGCGCAGGAACCACTGGTCGGTGGCCGCCAGCGCGTCCGTCGCGGGCGGACGCTTCACGACTTCCCCAGGCCGAGCAGCTCACGCGTGCGTACGACGTCCTCGGCCATCGTCTCGATCAGGGCCTCGACCCCTTCGAACTTGACCATCCCCCGGATCCGCGCGACGAAGGAGATCTCCACGATCTCGCCGTAGAGGTCGAGGTCGGTCACGTCCAACACATAGGCCTCCACCCGGCGTACCCGCTCGCCGTCGAAGGTCGGGTTGGTGCCCACACTGATCGCGGCCGGGAGCGGGTCGCCGGTCGGGCGCTGCCCGTTCTCCTGGTCGAGCACGGTCAGCCACCCGGCGTACACCCCGTCGGCGGGAGCGGCGAGACCACCCGTGAGCACGTTGGCGGTCGGGTAGCCCAGCTCCCGCCCCCGGCGCTCGCCCACCACGACCGGACCCACCACGGAGTAGGGGCGTCCGAGGGCCTCGGCCGCACCCTCGACGTCGCCACCGGCGACACAGGTGCGGACGTAGGTGGACGACCAGACCTGCGGTCCGCCGTCCAGGGCGACGCCGACGACGCGGAAGTCCTGCGACCTGCCGGCCTCGGTGAGCATCGCGACGTCACCGGCGGCCTTGGCACCGAACCGGAAGTTGCCCCCCACGATCACGGCCGAGGCGTGCAGGCCTCCGACGATCACGCGGTCCACGAAGTCCTGGGGGCTCCACGCGGCGATCTCGCGAGAGAACGGGATCACGAGGACGTCGTCGACGCCCGCCTCGGCGAGCAGGTGGCAGCGACGCTCGATGGTGGTCAGCGCCAGTGGCGCGTGCTCGGGCCGCAGCACGGCGATGGGGTGTGGGTCGAAGGTGACGGCCACGACCTGCAGCCCGTCCGCGTCCGCGATCTCGCGGGCGCGCTGGACCACGTGCCGGTGGCCGAGGTGGACGCCGTCGAAGTTGCCGATGACGACCGCCGTGCGGCCGAGGTCGGTCGGCACGTCGTCGAGAGAACGCCAGATTCGCACGGCGTGAACACTACTGGCGCCCCGATCAGACGAAGACCGCGACCGCCGCCGCCAACGGTTCGGCCGCATCCGCGACCTGCTCGTAGAGCGCCAGGAACTCACCGTCGGGCGCGAACAGGGCCACCGGACCCGGGTTGTCCAGGTCCACCGGCAGCTTGCGCCCGAAGCGCACCTCGGTGGCCTGCTCCTCGTCGAGGTCGTACGACGGGAAACCGGCCCGGGCTGCCTCGCCGATGGGCATCACGGCCAGCTCGGCCTGGTGCTGCTCGAGCGTGCCGGACCGGTCGAGCCCGAACGGGCCGACGGCCGTACGCCGCAGGGCGGTCAGGTGGCCCCCGACGCCGAGCTCCTCGCCCAGGTCACGTGCGATCGCTCGGATGTAGGTGCCGCTCGAGCACCGCACGGTCACGTCCACGTCGACCCCGTCGGGACCGAGCCGCGTCTCGTGGATCTCGATCGAGTCGATCCGCACCTGGCGTGCTGGGAGCTCGACCTGCTCCCCCGCCCGCACGCGCTCGTAGGCACGACGACCGTCGACCTTGATCGCCGACACAGCGGACGGCACCTGGTCGACCACGCCGACGAGTCCACCGAGGACGGCCAGGATCGACTCCTCCTCGACGTCGGCGGTCGAGGAGGTCGCGACCACCTCGCCCTCGGCGTCGTCGGTGGTGGTGGAGGATCCCAGCCGGATCGTGGCGTCGTACACCTTGTCGGTGACCAGCAGGTGGCCGAGCAGGCGGGTGGCGCGGTTGACCCCCAGCACGAGTACGCCCGGTCGCCATCGGGTCGAGCGTGCCGGCATGCCCGACCTTGCGGGTGCCGGCGAGACGGCGCACTCTCGCCACCACGTCGTGCGAGGTGAGGCCGGCCGGCTTGTCGACGATGACGAGGCCGCTGAGGCCGTCGATCACTCGTCCTCGGACTCGGCCGGGTCGGCCGGGTCGTCGAGGTCCACGGGGTCGTCGATCTCGCGGGGCTTCTTGTAGGGATCGGGCTCCCCGGCGTACGCCCCGGCCCTGACCGACTCGGCCGCCGCAGCATCGGCCGCGCGGACCCGCTCGAGCAGGTCGTCGATCTGTCGCGCGGTCTCGGGCAGCGCGTCGTGGATGAAGTCGAGCGTCGGCACGTGCCGCATCCCGAGCTGCTTGCCCACCTCGGCGCGGATCAGGCCCTTGGCCGAGGCCAGCGCTGCCGCCGTCCCCTGCAGGTCCTCGTCGGCCCCGAGCACGGTGTAGAAGACCGAGGCCTGCAACGTGTCCCCGGAGACGCGCACATCGGTGATCGTGACGAACCCCAGCCGCGGGTCCTTGATCCGCCGCTCGAGCATCTCGGCGACGATCACCTTGATCCGGTCGGCGATCTTCCTGACGCGTGGGTTGCTCATCTCTTCCTCTCCCCGCAGTTTTTCTGGTTAACCAGAAAAACCTTCATTACCCAACGTTGCAGCGTGGGGAAGTGGTGGTTTCACTGGTTAACCAGAAAAACCACCACCTCACCCACAGGTCAGGCCCGCGGGATCTCCTTCATCTCGAAGGCCTCGACGATGTCGCCCTCCTTGATGTCGTTGAACCCGCGCAGCACCAGACCACACTCGAAGCCCTCGCGGACCTCGGAGGCGTCGTCCTTCTCACGCTTGAGCGAGGCCAGGTCGAGGTTGTCGGCCACGACCGCGCCGTCGCGGATCAGGCGCACCTTGGCGTTGCGTCGCAGCAGGCCGCTGGTGACCATGCAACCGGCGATGTTGCCGATCTTGGAGCTGCGGAAGATCGCACGGATCTCCGCCTGTCCGAGCGTCTGCTCCTCGAACTCCGGCTTGAGCATGCCCTTGAGCGCAGCCTCGATCTCCTCGATGGCCTGGTAGATCACCGTGTAGTAGCGGATCTCCACGCCCTCGCGCTCGGCCATCTCGGTCGCCTTGCCCTGCGGGCGGACGTTGAACCCGATGATGATCGCGTCCGAGGCGGCGGCCAGGTCGACGTTGGTCTCGGTGATCGCACCGACACCGCGGTCGATGACGCGCAGCGACACCTCGTCGCCGACGTCGATCTTGGCCAGCGAGTCCTCGAGGGCCTCGACGGAACCGGAGACATCGCCCTTCAGGATCAGGTTGAGGTCCTGGACCGCGCCCTTCTCCATGGAGGCCATGAAGTCTTCCAGGCTGCGACGCACGCGACGCTTGGCCTGCATGGCCGCCCGCTCGCGCGACTCACGCCGCTCGGCGATCTGCCGCGCGATCCGGTCGTCCTCGACCACGATGAAGTTCTGGCCTGCCCCGGGGACACCGGAGAGACCGAGCACCATCGCGGGCCGCGACGGGTCCGCCTGCTCGATGGTGTCGCCGTGCTCGTCGAGCATGGCGCGCACCCGGCCGTACGCCGGACCGGCCACGATCGAGTCGCCGACACGGAGCGTTCCGCGCTGGACGAGGATCGTCGCCACCGGGCCACGACCACGGTCCAGGTGTGCCTCGATCACGAGGCCCTGGGCGTCCTGGTCGGGGTTGGCCCGCAGGTCGAGCGAGGCGTCCGCAGTCAGCACGACCGCCTCGAGCAGCTTGTCGAGGTTGAGCTGGGACTTGGCCGAGACGTCGACGAACATGACGTCGCCGCCGTACTCCTCGGGCACCAGGCCGTACTCGGTCAGCTGGCCACGGACCTTGGTCGGGTCTGCGTCCGGCTTGTCGATCTTGTTCACGGCCACCACGATCGGGACGCCCGCGGCCTTGGCGTGGTTGAGCGCCTCGACCGTCTGCGGCATCACGCCGTCATCGGCGGCCACGACGAGCACCGCGATGTCGGTCGCCTGGGCACCACGGGCACGCATGGCGGTGAACGCCTCGTGGCCCGGGGTGTCGATCAGGGTGATGCGTGCGATCGGTTCCGTCGACCTCGGTGTGGACCTGGTAGGCACCGATGTGCTGGGTGATGCCACCGGCCTCCTTGTCGACGACGTTGGCCGTGCGCAACGCGTCGAGGAGCTTGGTCTTTCCGTGGTCGACGTGACCCATGACGGTCACGACCGGCGGGCGTGCCTCGAGCATGGCCTCGTCGCCCTCGTCCGACCCGAACTGCAGGTCGAAGGAGTCGAGCAGCTCGCGGTCCTCGTCCTCGGGGGAGACGACCTCGACGGTGTAGTTGAGCTCCTCACCGAGAAGCTGCAGCGTCGCGTCGTTGACCGACTCGGTCGCCGTGACCATCTCGCCGAGGTGGAACAGCATCTGCACCAGCGAGGCGGGATCGACGCCGATCTTCTCGGCGAAGTCCGTCAGCGAGGCGCCGCGGGCCAGGCGAACGGTCTCGCCGTTGCCCTTGCGGACGCGCATGCCGCCAATGGTCGGCGCTTCCATCTGCTCGAACTCTTGACGACGAGCGCGCTTCGACTTGCGTCCACGACGCGAGGGGCCGCCGGGGCGACCGAAGGCACCCTGCGTGCTGCCGCGCTGGCCGGGACGGCCGCGTCCGGGACCACCCGGGCGACCACCTGGGGCGCCACCGGGACCACCGGGGCCGCCACCCATGCCGGGTGCGCCACCGCCGCCACCGAAGCCGCCGCTGCGACCGGGAGGGCCACCGCGGGCCGGAGCACCGCCGGGTCCACCGCGAGCGCCGCCGGGTCCACCGGGGCCGCCGCGTGCGCCGCCGGGGCCACCAGGACCACCACGAGCGCCGCCGGGGCCGCCACCGAAGGCGGCCGGGGACTTGGGCATCATCGCCGGGTTGGGACGGGGCATGCCGTCGCGTCCCGCCGGCGGGCGGGGCGGACGTGAGTCACCAGCACCGGTGCTGGGAGCACCTGGGGCCGCGCCGGGCGCGGCTCCGGGCGTGGGTGCCGGTCGGCTGCCCATGCCCTGCGTGGAGGAGAACGGGTTGTTGCCCGGGCGCGGTGCGCCGGGACGGGCCGGGCGCGGACCGGGCTTGAAGCCGGATCCGGCACTGGCTGCCGGAGCGACACCGTCGCCGCCCTCGGTCTCGGTCGGGGCGGGAGCCGCCTCGGCCGCGGGAGCCTCCTGGGGCGCCTCGGCGGCGGGCTGCGCCACGTCGGGCTCGTCCTCCGGCTCGGGGACGGCCTGGACGCGCGGACGCGGACCGGGAGTGAAGCGCGGAGCTGCCGGCTCGGCCTTGGCCGCGGGTGCGGCGACCTCGGCCGGTTCGGCCGGCGCCTCGGCAGCAGGTGCCTCGGCCTCGACGGCGTCGGCGGCCTTCTTGGCGGGAGCCTTCTTGGCAGCCTTCTTCGCCGCCTTGGCCTCAGCCTTGGCGAGCAGATCGGCGCCGTACTTGTCTTCGAACTTCTTCTCGACGGGGGGCTCCACCGTCGAGCTGGGTGCCTTCACGAACTCACCCAGGTCGTTCAACATCTTGAGGACGTCCTTGCTCGGGACGTCGTACTTCTTGGCGAGTTCATGGACTCGGACCTTGGCCACGTGTTTCCTCCTGGTCCGAGTCCCTGGATTTCAGGCAGGGAGTCTGCGGACCGCTAGTTGATGTGCATGCTCATCGCGAGGTTCTCATCGCAGGCTCATGAGCTGATGCTCCAGTTCTTGTGGTCGGTGCTGACTAAGACAGTTCGGTCTGTGCGAGGTGCTCCCTCAACCGCTCGAGGCTCAGTGTCCCTCTTTTCTCGGACCCCCCGGAATCATGCCGCAGGGCCCTGGCGAAGACACGTTTGCGCTCGGCGAGTGCAAGACACTGGGCCGTCGGGTGCAGGTGCGCCCCACGTCCAGGTGCGGTGCCACTCGGGTCGGGTACGACGAACCAGGATCGGCTCTCCGCGTCCATCCCTGCGACGATCCGCAGCAACTCACGCTTGGTGGTTCGCTCCCGGCACCCGATGCACGTCCGTATGGGACCGTCGGCGCGCGTCGAGATGTCGAGTTGTGGAACCACCGGCCAACACTCTACCGGGGTGACGGCGCTTATCCGAACCGAGCACTCTCGGGGTGCCAGTATCAGCCCACAGTGATATCATCGCAGCCTGATTCGACCGCGAGGAGATCCACATGCTCAACACGCCCTCAGAACAGCTCGGTGCCGTCACCCGTGGGCTCCGGACCACGCAGCGCGACGGGGAGACGATGCGCGTCCTGACCGCCGAGCGGATCTACGACGCCACGGCCGAGGAGGTCTGGGACGCGCTCACCACCGCCGAGCGCATCCCGCGCTGGTTCGGGCCGGTGTCCGGGGACCTGCGCCTGGGAGGCCGGTTCCAGCTCGAGGGCAACGCCGGCGGGGAGATCCTGCTCTGCGAACCACCGCGGACACTCGCGGTCACCTGGGAGTTCGGCGGTCAGGTCAGCTGGGTCGACGTCACGCTCGACGACGTCGACGACGGCACCCGGTTGCTGCTCGAGCACACCGCGATGGTCGGCCAGGACATGTGGGACGAGTTCGGTCCCGGCGCGGTCGGCATCGGCTGGGAGATGGCCCTGATGGGTCTGGCCGAGCACCTCGGCTCGCCCGACACCCCGCGCGCCGAGCTCGAGGCATGGATGGCGGGACCCGAGGGACGCGCCTACCTGATCGAGCTGATGACCTCGACCAGCGAGGCCTGGGCCCGGGCGAGCATCGACTTCGGCACCGAGCCGGCCGCCGCGCGGGCCGCCGCCGAGAGGTGCACCGCGGCGTACACCGCGACGCCGGAAGAGTCGTAGCCGCCCGGCATGGAGGCCTTCGACGTCCTCGGCGACCCCGTACGGCGCCGCATCCTCGAGGTGCTCGCCCTGGGCGATCGTTCGTCGGGCGAGGTGACCGAGGTGATCTCGGCCGAGTTCGGGATCAGTCAGCCGGCCGTGTCGATGCAGCTGCGCGTGCTCCGGGAGAGCGGCTTCGTCGCGTCCCGTCCCGAGGGGTCACGCAGGATCTATGCCATCGACGGCGGGCCGATGGCCGCCGTCGACGTCTGGCTCGAGCAGTTCCGCGGCCTCTGGGAGCAGCGCCTCGATGCGCTCGGCACCGAGATCGCGCGGGGGAAGGGCCGGAGCTGAGGCGCCCTGTTCGGGGTCACTCCGCGGGGAGCGGAGGCGCGATCGGCGCCTCGTCGGACCGGATGTCGATCCGCCACCCGGTGAGCCGTGCGGCGAGCCGTGCGTTCTGCCCTTCCTTGCCGATCGCCAACGAGAGCTGGAAGTCGGGCACGACGACGCGGGCGGAGCGCGAGGCCTCGTCGACGACGGTCACGCTCGAGACCCGGGCAGGGCTCAAGGCGTTGCCCACCAGCGTCGCCGGGTCGTCCGACCAGTCGATGATGTCGATCTTCTCGCCGTGCAGCTCGTTCATCACGGCCCGCACCCGCTGGCCCATCGGGCCGATGCAGGAACCCTTGGCGTTGACGCCCTGCACGTTGGACTTCACCGCGATCTTGGTGCGGTGACCGGCCTCACGGGCGATCCCGGTGATCTCCACGGTGCCGTCCGCGATCTCGGGCACCTCGAGCGCGAACAGCTTCTTGACCAGGCTGGGGTGGGTGCGCGAGAGCATCACCTGGGGTCCACGCATGCCCTTGCGGACGCTGATCACCAGGCACTTGATCCGGGTCCCGTGCGAGTAGTCCTCGTCGGGCACTCGCTCCCCTGATGGCAGCAGCGCCTCGAGCTTGCCGAGGTCGACCATCACGTCATCGGGGTTGCGGCCCTGCTGGATCAGCCCGGAGACGATGTCGCCCTCCTTGCCGGAGAACTCACCGAACTTGCGCTCGTCCTCGGCGTCCCGCAGGCGCTGCAGCATGATCTGCTTCGCCGTGGTCGCGGCGATCCGGCCGAACCCCTCAGGCGTGTCCTCGTACTCGCGGACGAGGTTGCCCTCCTCGTCGGTCTCCTGGGCCATCACCGTCACGTGCCCCGACTTGCGGTCGAGCGCGACGCGGGCGTTCTCCTGGGCACCGTGGGTCTTCTGGTACGCCGTGAGCAGGGCCTGCTCGATGGCCTCGACCAGCACCTCGAAGGAGATCTCCTTCTCCCGCTCCAGCATGCGCAGGATGCTCATGTCGATGTCCATCAGGGTGACTCCTTCTTGAACTCGATCTGGACCTTGGCCTTCTTCACCGCGGCGTACTCCACGCGCTGCTCGGTGCCCTCGACATCGAGCACGGCACCGTCGTCGTCGGTGGCGGTGATCCGGCCGGTCGTCGGCTCCCCCTCGTGGGGCGTCACCTTGACCAGTCGTCCAGTGTTGCGTCGCCAGTGGCGAGGCATGGTCAGTGGTCGGTCGACCCCGGGTGAGGACACCTCGAGCGTGTAGGGCTGGGTGCCCATCAGGCTGGTGTCGTCCAGCACACGCGAGACCTCGCGGGTCGCGTCGGCGATGTCGTCCATCGTGACGCCGCCGTCCTTGTCGATGGCCACGCGGAGGATGCGTCGCTTGCCGGCGCTCGTGAGGTCGACCGCTTCCAGGTCGAGCCCGAGGTCCCCGATCGGACCGGACAGCTCCTCAGCGAGGCGATCTCTGGTGTCCGCCGTCGGCATGGCTCCAGACCTCCCTGCTGTGCTGTTGTGTTGATCTCACCCTAGCGCCACTCGCCACGCGAACCGACCATCCCGAGGCCGTCGTGGCGAGCGCCCTAGGATTCGGGGCGTGGTCGACTTCCCCGCCTCCGGCTCCCTCTCTCGGCGGTCACTGCTGACCGTCGGTGCCGTGACCGGCCTCGCGCTCAGCGGGTGCAGCGTGGACAACCCCGTCTCCAAGGACAAGACCCCCCAGGAGTCGGCCGAGCTCGCGCCGGACGTCGCCGTCGCGACCAGGGCACTGGCCGAGATCAAGGTCCTGCGCACCGCGGTCACCCAGACGCAGACCCGGTTCCCCGCCACCCGGGCGCAGCTGGCCCCGTTCGCGCAGCTGCACAAGGCACACGAGGCCTCGCTCGCCGATGCGGTCCCCGATCGCGCCACCACTGGTTCGAGCACCGCTCCTGCGCCGTACGCCGTGGCCCGCCAGCGAGACGTGGCCCTGCGCAACCTGCGGGCCAGGGAACAGCGGCTGCACGACACGCTCGACGGCCTCGCCCTGCAGGCACAGAGCGGGGAGTTCGCCCGGCTGCTGGCCAGCATGGGCGCCGCGATCAGCCAGCGCCTGGCGGTGCTGGCATGACCCCGGTCCAGGCGCTGCAGAAGGCGCTCGCCGCCGAGCACGCCGCCGTGCACCTCTACGGACTGCTCGGCGCTCAGTCCTCCAAGTCCCAGCAGCCGGTGCTGTTCGCCAGGCTCGAGCAGACCTACGACGCACACCGCGACTCCCGCGACCGGCTGACCGTGCTGGTCTCAGCCAAGGGCGCCGACCCGGTCGCCGCGAAGACGGACTACGAGCCCCCGGGCCCCACGTCCACGCCCGACCAGATCGAGACAGTGGCGCGCACCCTCGAGCGCCGGATCACCCGCACCTACGGCGAGCTGGTCGCCAACACGTCCGGTGCCGACCGGCGCTGGGCGATCACGGCGCTGGACGCGAGCGCCCTTCGGGAAGTGGCCTTCGGCGCCGCGCCGACGAACTTCCCCGGACTGGGCTGAGGCTGGGCTGAGACTGGGCTGAGGCTTGGCTGGGCCTCGGCCGAGGCTCGACCCGACTGCCTCTAGGGTCGGGGGATGAGTGAGTACGACGCCGCCGAGACGGCCGTCCAGGCAGCACTCGATGCCGGCGCACGCTACGCCGACGCCCGGGTGATGCACCGTCGCTACGAGTCGATGTCCGCGCGCAACGGCGAGGTCGAGTCGCTGGACCAGGACACCAGCTCGGGCATCGGGGTCCGGGCACTCGTCGGTTCTGGATGGGGCTTCTTCGCCGTACCCGACCTGAGCGACGCGGCAGCGCGTGCCGCCGGCACGCGGGCGGCGGAGATCGCCGCGGCCAGCGCGATGGTCGGCCGTGACGACTCGACGCTGCTGCCCAGCGAGGCGGTCACCGGATCCTGGGCGAGCGACTGCGCCATCGACCCGTTCACGGTCTCGCTCGCGGACAAGGGCGACCTGCTGGTCGGTGCCACCGCGACGATGCGGGAGCACGGCGCGGACCTCGCCGAGGGGCAGTACCAGATCTGGGACACCGAGAAGTGGTTCGTCTCGAGCGAGGGCCACCGGATCGACCAGCACATCCGGGAGAGCGGCGCCGGGATCATGTCCACCGCCATCGGCGACGACGAGACCCAGAGGCGCTCCTGGCCGGCGGCCCGCGGCCAGTACGGCACCCGCGGCTGGGAGTTCGTCGAAGGACTCGACCTGCTCGGCAACGCCGCCCGGGTCGGCGCCGAGTCGCGCGAGCTGCTCACCGCTCCCCTGTGTCCCTCCGGTGAGACCACCCTGATCCTGGGTGCGGAACAGCTGGCCCTGCAGATCCACGAGTCGGTCGGTCACGCCATCGAGCTCGACCGGATCCTCGGCTGGGAGGCGGCGTACGCCGGCACCTCGTGGCTCGACCTGGCGCAGCTCGGCTCGCTGAAGTACGGCTCCGAGCTGATGAACATCACCATCGACCCGACCATCCCCGGCGCGCTCGGCTCGTTCGGGTACGACGACGAGGGCACTCCCGCCACCAAGCGCGACGCGGTGCGCGACGGCATCTGGGTCGGAGTCCTCGCGGGCCGGGACTCCGCCGCGGTCGCTGGGCTCGACTACGGCGGCAGCGTGCGTGCCGACGGCTGGTCGCGGCTGCCGATGGTGCGGATGACCAACGTCGGGCTCGAGCCCGGGCCGCACACGTTCGACGAGATCATCGCCGACACCGACGACGGGATCTACATGGAGACCAACCGCTCCTGGTCGATCGACGACCGCCGGCTGAACTTCCAGTTCGGCACCGAGGTCGGCTACGAGGTGAAGAACGGCCGGCTCGGACGGCTGCTCCGCAACCCGACGTACACCGGGATCGGGCCGCAGTTCTGGTCCTCGATGGACATGCTCTCCGGCGACATCGTGGCCTGGGGCACCCCGAACTGCGGCAAGGGCCAGCCCGGGCAGACCGGCCACACCGGCCATCCCTCGGCGCCCGCCCGGTTCCGCAACGTGCGGGTGGGGGTGCGGTCATGAACGAGTCCTCGCTCGCCGGCCAGGCCGTCGACCTGGCCCGCGCAGCCGTCACGGGTGCCGAGGTGTCCGCGCAGGCCGACCGGCACCGGCTCTCGCTGACCCGGTTCGCCAACTCGGTGATCCACCAGAACGTCGCCCAGGACGGGACGACGGTGCGGCTCGTCGTGCACCACGACGGCCGGACGGCGTCCGGCTCGGCCTCTGTGGTGTCCGACGAGGACCTGCGTGCGCTGGTCGACCGGGTGGCCGACTCCGTGCGCACGGCACCCGTCGACCCCACCTGGCCGGGTCTGGCTTCGCCGGCCGCTGCTGGGGACGCGGAACCCGTCGACCAGGACACGGCCGCTGCCTCACCGGCCGACCGAGCCCAGGTGGTCAAGGACTTCGTCGAGGCGGCTGGAGGTCTGGAGACGGCCGGCTACGTGCGCACCAACCACTGGACGGGTGCGTTCGCCAGCTCGTCAGGGCAGTCGCTCACCGGCGAGGCGGTCGAGGCCGGGCTGTCCGGGATCGCCCGCTCCGGGCGGGCCGACGGCGTCGCCCGCGCGGCTCCCCTGCGGCTCCTCGATCTCGACGGCGCCGCGCTCGGCACTCGCGCCGCTGCGAAGGCACGGGCCTGGACCGAACCCGTGGAGCTGCCGCCAGGTCGCTACGAGGTGGTCCTCGAGCCCACCGCCGTCGCCGACCTCCTCGGCAACCTCGCCGCGGCGGGGTTCAACGGGAAGGCGGTCAACGAGCGCACCTCCTTCATCCGTGTCGGCGATGACCAGTTCGACCCGACGATCTCGATCCTCGACGACCCGGTGACGAACGGTCTGACGTACGACGCCGAGGGGACGCCCAAGCAACGGCTGGCCCTGGTGCAGGAGGGGCGCACGCTGGCCGTCACCCACGACCGTCGATCAGCGGCGGAGGCCGGCGCGCGCAGCACCGGTCACGGCGAGGCGCTCTCCTTCGGGCCGGTCCCTCGACACCTCGTCCTGCAGCCGAGCGAGTCCGGCCTCCCGGTGTCGTCGGAGGTCGAGGGGCCGGCCGCCGACCAGTCCGTCGCGGACCTGGTCGCCGGCGTCGAGCGGGGGATCCTGGTCTCGGACTTCTGGTACACCCGGATCCTGGACCCGCGCAGCCTCGCGATCACCGGCCTGACCCGCAACGGCGTCTGGCTGATCGAGAACGGCGAGATCACCAGGCCGGTCAGCAACTTCCGGTTCACCCAGTCCTACGCCCAGGCGCTGGCGCCCGGCAACGTGCGCGCGGTCGGGGTCACGGCGTCCGCCGTACCCGGCGACACCTACACCACCACCTCGCCCCGCTGGACCTGCCCGGCGCTGCACCTGGCCTCCTGGAACTTCACCGGCGGCGCCTCCGGCTGAGGAGTCAGAGGGTCTCGAGCAGCCCCGGGATCTCGGCCAGCTCGTGCGCGACCGCGTCCGGGTCCCCCTCGGAGTGGCCCACCTGCTCGGTCGGGATCACGCTGTGCGGGATGTGGATCGCCTTGAGGCCGGCGTTGTGCGCACCCCAGATGTCGTCGTACAACCGGTCGCCGACGTAGACACAGCGACCGGGGTCGGTCGCGCCGACGGCCTCCATCGCCGCGTCGAAGGCGTGTGGTGACGGCTTGGTCCACGGGATCTCGCTGGTGTAGACGGCGCCGTCGATCAGGTCGAGCACCCCGTCGCGACGGAAGAAGTCCTCGTGCCAGGCGCGCGGCCAGATCGTGTTCGAGAGCACGCCGACCTTGGTGCCGCGCTCGCGCAGCAACCTGAACAGCGGCGCGACCTGGGCGTCGGTGGCGGTGTGCGGCTCCCAGAACTCGCGGTAGTGGGTGAGCAGCTCGGGGTCGTGCGCGAGCCCGGCCTCGGTGAACAGGTCGGCCACGGTCGAGCTCTGCTGGTGGTCACGGCTGCGACCCCAGATCACCTGGTTGGCGTGCCGGAGGGCCTCGACGTGCAGGTGTGGCTCGCCCTGGGTGCCCACGACGGCATGGGCGAGCGCCATCGACTCGGCGTGGAAGTCGATGTCGTGCCAGCGCGTCAGGGTGCCGCCCCAGTCGAAGATCACTGCGTCGATCTGCATGCGCAGACCGTACTGGGAGGGGGTCACCCGGTCAGCACTGGCGGCCCACGAACTCGTGGACCAGCTCGGCGACCCGGGCGGGCTGGTCGAGCGCCACGAACGTCCGGGCGTCGGCCACCTCGACGAGCTCGGCACGGGGCAGCACCTCCAGGAGCCGCTTCGCCAACGCGACTTTGAAGAACCGGTCCTCGGGAGCCCAGACGAGCAGGGCCGGCTTGTCGAACCCGGACAGTGCCTCGCTGGCGGCCACGAGCACCTGCGGGTCCCATGCCCGCAGGAAGTGCGCCACGTCGCGTCGTACGCCGGGATCCCCGCAGTAGCTCGCCACCCAGGGCAGGGTCTCCTCCGCAGTGAGCCGCCGCCGGGACAGCAGACCGAACCCGAGCACGCCGGTCCGGACCCGCGCGATCCTGGTCGCCCGCATGACGGTGCCGAACAGCCCGGGGTGTCGGCCCGCACGGAAGAGCAGGTCGAACGGGCGGGGCGGGAACACCTCGAACGCGTCGCAGTTCGTGAGGACCAGCCGAGCCACGCGACTCGAGTCATGGCGGAGGGCCAGCTGGCAGATCGCTCCCCCGGTGTCGTTCCCGACCAAGGTCACCTCGTGCAGGTCCAGCACCTCCATCAGCTCGCACACCATCCGGCCGACGGAGGCGGGCGACAGCGCGGCGTCGGGTCGCATCGCGACGGTGTGCGCCCCCAGTGGCAGCGTCACGGTCACGGTGCGACATCCGAGCTCTGCCAGGCGTTCCGGCACCTCGCCCCACACCCCGCCGTCGACCAGGAACCCGTGGACGAACAGCAGCACCGGTGCGTCGGGCACCCCCTCGGGGCCCCGCACGACACACCGGACGGGGCCGGCCTGCAGGTCGAGAACGGTGTCGTCGGAGTATGTTGCGTACATGGTGTACGTAAGTTACAGACAGACTGTATGAAAAGCAAGCGCACCCAGCCGGAGCGGAGCGCGGCCACCCGAGCCGCACTGGTCAGCGCGGCTCGGTCCCTGTTCGCCCAGCGGGGCTACGCCGACGTGGGCACCGAAGAGATCGCGCGCGCCGCCGGCGTGTCACGGGGCGCTCTCTACCACCAGTTCGACGGCCTGCCGGGCATCTTCCGTGCGGTCTTCGAGGAGATCGAGGCCGACCTCGTCGAGCGACTTGCCGCACAGCTTGTCGCGCAGCTCGGCGAGGGGCCCGATGAGGGGCCGAGGGGCCCGATGAGGGGCACAGCGACGACGCGGCGGTCCTGAAAGCCGGCGTCGACGCCTGGTTGGCCGCCTGCCAGGACCCGGAGGTGCACCGGCTCGCCCTCGTCGAGGCCCCGACGGTGCTGGGCTGGCAGACCTGGCGCGAGATCGGCCTGAACACCAGCCTCGGACTGGTAGAGGCGTCATTGGCCGCCGCCATGGACTCGGGAGCCCTCGTCACGCGACCGGTGCGCCCGCTGGCCCACGTCCTGGTCGGCGCCCTCGAGGAGGCCGCCCTCTACGTCGCCCACGCCGAGGAGCCCGACGCGGCACGCGAGGAGATGCGCTCCTCGCTCCATGCCCTCGTCGACGGTCTCCGGGCGACTCCGTAGGGTCGCCGCATGGACATGACCTACCGCTCCCTCGGCAGCTCCGGCCTGATGGTCAGCGCGGTCGGCATCGGGTGCAACGCCTTCAGCCGTCGCGTCGACCAGGACGGCGTCGCCGACATCCTCGACGCGGCCCAGGACGTCGGCGTCACCCTGCTGGACACCGCCGACATCTACGGCAACGGTCCGGGCTCGAGCGAGGAGCTGCTGGGCCAGGCCCTGAGGGGCCGGCGCGACGAGTTCGTCCTCGCGACCAAGTTCGGGATGGACATGCAGGGAGCCAACGGCGCGGACCACGGCGTACGCGGCTCGCGTCGCTACATCCGGCGTGCCGTGGAGGCCAGCCTGCGGCGGCTGCAGACCGACCACATCGACCTCTACCAGCTGCACGCGCCCGACGACGTGACGCCCATCGAGGAGACGCTCGGCGCGCTGACCGAGCTGGTCCATGAAGGCAAGGTCCGCTACATCGGGTGCTCCAACTTCGCCGGATGGCAGGTCGCCGACGCCGACTGGACCGCACGAACGGGTGGCCACGAGCGGTTCGTCTCGGTGCAGAACCGCTACTCCCTGCTCGACCGTGAGCTCGAGGACGAGGTGGGACCGGCCGCCGAGCGGTTCGGGCTCGGCGTGCTGCCGTTCTTCCCGCTCGAGTACGGCCTGCTCACCGGCAAGTACAAGCGCGGCGCGGATGCTCCTGAGGGGTCGCGCGCCGCCCTGGATCCCAGCCGCTCCGCCTGGCTCGCCAAGGCCGAGTGGGACCGGATCGAGGCCATCGAGGCGTACGCCGAGGAGCGTGGTCTCTCGATCCTCGACGTCGCCATCGCCGGTCTGGCCGCCCAGCCGGCCGTCTCCTCGGTCATCTCGGGCGCCACCCGGGGCGAGCAGGTCCGGACGAACGCGGCCGCGCTGCGCTGGGAGCCGACCGACGAGGACCTCGAGGAGCTGAACAAGCTTTAATGGAGTGCGTGCTCTACTATTGATCCATGAGCACCGCCACCGCGTCGTACACCCTCCGCGCCCACGGCGCCGACCTCCGCGTGGAGACCTGGGTGGAGCAGGGCGAGAAGAAGCCCAACCGTGCGCGGCTGCTCGTCGACGACGCCGAGGTCGACGCCGGCACGAGTGACGAGATCGGCCACGTGGATCTCGGCCAGGAGTCCGGCCACCCGACCCGCGTGGTCTGGTGGTGGACCGGCCGCGTCGCCAACTGCGTCCTGGTCGAGCCCGGACAGGGCGACGTACGCCGGCGCAGCGTCCCCTACGCGCCTCCGGCCGGCAACGCGCCAGGCCCGCCTGCACGCCTGGGGCGAGGCACACCCGAACCTCTACGCCGCGCGCCACGTCGTCATCAACGTCGTCGGGACCGTGCTCGCGATCCTCGGCGTGAGCGCACTCCTCAAGGCGTTGTTCAGCGGTCTCCTGCCCGCGCTCGACGTGGACCTGCCGGACCTCCACCCTCCGGAGTGGGTGAAGTACCTCGATCCCAGCCGCTACCTGGCGCCCTTGTTCCAGTGGGTGGAGCCCCTCGTCGACAGGCTCCTGGGTTGGCTCCCCGAGGTCGAGCTCGGCTGGATGAAGTACGTCGTCGGGTTCCTCGTCGCTGTCTCGATCGCCGTCCGGGAGGTACGCCGGCGCAAGCGGGTCGCCGCGGAGCAGACGGACCCCGGCCAGCAGAATGGCCATCGTGAGGACCGTTGACCCCGTACGCCACGCCGCCCGGCGTACAGCCATCCAGGAGGCGGCCGCGGTCGTCTTCGCGGAGCGTGGCTACACCGGCGCCACCACCGCCCAGATCTGCAAGGCAGCGGGCGTGGGGTCGGGAACGCTGTTCCACTACTTCGGCGACAAGCGCTCGATCATGCTCGCGATCTTCGCCGACGACCAGGCGGTCAACGACGCGCTGCTCGCCACCCTCGACGAGGACCGCGCGCTGGACGAGATCTGGCGGCTGCTCGACCACCTGTGCCGCGACGCCGGCGATCCCTACGCTCCAGGACTGGTCGGGGCGATGCTCCAGCTGGCCGTCAACGACGAGGAGTTCGGCGCGCTGCTGGAGGAGGGCGATGCTCGGGTGCGCAGCGCCTTCGAGCGGCTCGTACGTCGCGCAGCGACCGAGCGCGAGGTCGACGCCGGCCTGGACCCTGCCCGCGCCGGGCGCTGGCTGCTCGGACTGGTCGACACCCTCTACCTGATGTGCGGCGACGAGGGCTTCGACGCCGAGGCCGAGGTGGCCGAGCTGCGCCGCATCGCGCAGCGGTACCTCACGCCCCGCGACTGAGGAACGAAGAGAGGGACTCAGCGACCCGTCTCGAAGCCACGTACCACGGAGACCAGGTGGTCGACGGCGTCGCCGACGGGCACCTCGGTGCGCTCGCCCGACCGGCGGTCCTTGACCTCCACGTTGCCGTCGGCGAGCCCGCGTCCCACCGTGACGATCGTGGGCACGCCGATCAGCTCGGCGTCCTTGAACTTCACCCCGGGACTCACCTTCGGCCGGTCGTCGTAGAGGACCTCGACTCCGGCGGCCTCGAGGTCAGTAGCCAGCCGGGCAGCGGCCTCGAAGATCGTGGCGTCCTTGCCGGTGGCGACGATGTGCACGTCGGCCGGAGCGACCTCGCGTGGCCAGACGAGACCGAGCTCGTCGTGGTTGCCCTCGGCGATGACCGGCACGGCGCGGGAGACCCCGATGCCGTAGGAGCCCATCGTCACGGTCACCAGCTTGCCGTTCTCGTCGAGCACCTTGAGGTCCAGCGCCTCGGCGTACTTGCGACCGAGCTGGAAGATGTGGCCCATCTCGATGCCGCGGGCGGTGTGCAGCTCACCGGAGTCGCAGTTGGGGCAGGGGTCGCCGTCGCGGACCTCCGCCGCCTCGATCGTGCCGTCGGGGGTGAAGTCACGGCCGACGACGAGGTCGAGCACGTGGCTCCCGGGGACGTCGGCGCCGGTCACCCAGCGGGTGCCCTCGACCACGCGCGGGTCGACCACGTAGCGGATGCCGCTCGCGGACTCCTCCCCCAGCGCGGCCGGCCCGATGTAGCCCTTCACCAGCGCGGGATGCCTGGCGAACTCCGCCTCGTCCATCGCCTCGATCTCGGTGGGCTCCATCATCCCCTCGAGCCGCTTCTGGTCGACGTCGCGGTCACCGGGCAGGCCGATCGCCAGCGGCTCGCGGGTGCCGTCGGCGTGCTTGAGCACGACCAGCACGTTCTTCAGGGTGTCCCCGGCGTGCCAGGGACGGTCGCCGCGGGGGTACTCCGCGTTCAGGTGGTCGACGAGCGTCTGGATCGTCGGGGTGTCCGGCGTCTTCTCGGCGTGGGCGGCCGGGGCGTCGTCGTAGGGAACGGCCTCGGGCGCCCGCACCTGCACCGCTTCCACGTTGGCGGCGTAGTCGCAGTTGCTGCAGCTCACGTAGGTGTCCTCGCCGACCTCGCTGCGCGCGAGGAACTCCTCCGACTTCGAGCCGCCCATCGCGCCGCTGGTCGCCTTGACGATCACGTAGTCGAAGCCGAACCGGTCGAACGTCTTGATGTAGGCCGCGCGGTGTGCGGCGTACGACGCGTCCAGGCCCTCGTCGCTGACGTCGAAGGAGTAGGAGTCCTTCATCACGAACTCTCGGCCACGGATCAGGCCGGCACGGGGACGCGCCTCGTCGCGGTACTTCGTCTGGATCTGGTAGAGCCAGACGGGCAGGTCCTTGTAGGAGGAGTAGAGGTCCTTCACCACCAGGGTGAACATCTCCTCGTGCGTGGGACCGAGCAGGTAGTCGTTGCCCTTGCGGTCCTTGAGCCGGAAGATGCCGGCGCCGTACTCCGTCCAGCGGCCGGTCGCCTCGTAGGGCTCGCGCGGAAGCAGGGCGGGGAACTGCAGCTCCTGGGCGCCCATGGCGTCCATCTCGTCGCGCACGATCTGCTCGACCTTGCGGAAGACCCGGAGTCCCAGCGGCAGCCACGAGTAGATGCCCGGCGCGGCACGGCGGATGTAGCCGGCGCGCAGCAGCAGCCGGTGGCTCGGGACCTCGGCCTCGACGGGGTCCTCTCGCAGGGTCCGTACGAAGAGCTTCGACATGCGGAGGATCATGGGTGAAGGCTAACCGGGGGTTCGGGAGCCGAGCACGCGGGTTTCGAGGCGGCTCAAGAAGGGCGTGCGGCCCGCAAGGCGGCCCGGATCATCGGCAGCTGCAGCGGCAGGCGTGCGATGGCCGCGGTCTTGAACTGGGTGTTGTCGGTCTTCAGGGCGTCGCCGGCCATCTTGAAGTTGGCCGGGTAGACGCCGAGCAGGATGAGCAGGCTCCCCCAGCCGGCGGCCTTCCGCGTCACCGGGTGCAACAGACCGGCCGCGCACAGCAGCTCGGCGACGCCGCTCGCGTAGATCACCTCGCGGTGGGCCGGCACCATCTTCGGCATGATCGGCTCGAAGGTCTCGGGCCGGACCAGGTGGACGATCCCGGAGGCGACGAAGGCGGTGGCGAGGACCTTGATGTCCCGGCTCAGCGGTGCGGCGGCGGTCATGGCGTCAACCTAGAACATCAGCGTCGCGAAGGTGCCGGTCTGCTCGAACCCGGCACGCTTGTACGCCGCCCGCGCGGAGGTGTTGTGCGCGTTGACGTAGAGGGACACCGCCGGAGCGATCTCACGCAGGCAGGTCTCGACCACCGTCACCATGCCGGCGGCGCACAGTCCCTGCCCGCGCAGCTCCGGGTCGACGTACACGCCCTGGATCTGACAGGCGCTCGGTGTCGCGCAGGCCACCTCGGCCTTGAACACGACCCGGCCGTCCTCGATCCGGGAGAACGACCAGCCACGCCCGATCAGCTGGTTCACCCGGGCGCGGTAGAGGTCCTTCCCACCGTCGACCTCGGGCGAGATGCCGACCTCCTCGGTGTACATCGCCACGCAGGCCGGGTAGAGGATGTCACCCTCCGCCTTCGTCGTACGCCGCACCAGCTGGTCGCCCTGCACGGACGCGGGTGCGGTCGCGACGAGGTGCGGCTGGTTCCACCGGAAGTCGCGGGGACGCGGCCAGTGCTCCTCGAGCCCGGCCCACAGCAGCGCGACGGCGTCGTGAGGGCCGACGATCGTGGAGCTCTTCGGCCCGGACCTCGTGGCCCGCTCGACGAAGGCCTCGCACGCCGCCGGGGTGGCGTTCACCGGCACCAGGTTGGCACCCACGTGACACATGGAGACCATCCGGTCGTCCTCGAAGTAGCCCCACATCTCGCCACCGAGCCAGCGGGTGTCGAGCTGGGTGATCCGGGTGCGGTAGTCGGCGAACACGTTCGCGATCGGATCGGTGGCCACCAGAGCCAGGGCCTCGGCGACGTCGCCAGGTCCCAGCACGCGGATGCTCTGGCTCGTCCGGACCACGCCCGGAGCCTACGACACGGGACGAAGCCTGCGTTCACCGTCGCACAGGCTGCTCGGGGTCTACGGTGCGTACATGCTCCGCGGACTCCTGCTCACCCTGCTGCTCGTGCTCACCGCCTGCGGCAGCAGCAGTGGTGACGAGGACGGGCCGAGCAAGTCCGCGCTCGCCTGCCGGGACAAGTGGAAGGACCTCGAGTCGAAGGTCGGCGGCCGGGACACGAAGACCAATCCCTCGGATCTCGCGGCGCGCTGGAACAGCATCGCGGCGACCGTCGACTACTACGCGTCGTCGGCGTCCGGCAACGGCTGCGGCTCGGCGATCGAGGAGCAGAGCAAGGCGATGGACGACCTCGCGAAGTTCAGCGCCCAGCTGGCGCCGTACGACATGGAGCTGCGTCTCGACGAGGTGAAGGCCGACGCCGAGGCCTACGCGGCCGCGCCGCGTCCGCCGGCACCTTCGCCGAGCCCGGCGAAGAAGGGCAAGAAGAAGGCCAAGAAGGCGGCCGCGAACCCCGCCCCCAAGCCGGCCGACATCGCGGCGGCACTCAAGGCCCTCACCACGCAGGCGCCGCTGGCCACCCAGCAGCAGGGACCCGCGTGGCAGCAGGCGCGGGTCGCCGAGCTCAGCGACGACGCGGCCGTGGCCAAGGCCGTGAAGGACCTGGCCTTCCTCTCCAGCGAGAGCCCGGCCTACGCGGAGTCCAACATCGCACTGGTCCAGATCGAGAAGGCGCAGGCCTCCCAGGGCTGAGCCAGGGCGGAACCGTCAGGAGACGCTGACCTGCGCCGAGGTGCCCTCTTCGGCCTCCATGCCTTCGGCGATCCGCATGGCCTCCTCGATCAGGGTCTCCACGATCTGCGACTCCGGCACGGTCTTGATCACCTCGCCCTTGACGAAGATCTGACCCTTGCCGTTGCCCGAGGCCACCCCGAGGTCCGCCTCGCGGGCCTCACCGGGGCCGTTCACCACGCAGCCCATGACGGCCACGCGCAGCGGCACCTCGAGCCCCTCGAGACCCGCGGTCACCGCGTCGGCCAGCTTGTAGACGTCGACCTGGGCGCGGCCGCAGGACGGACACGACACGATCTCCAGCTTGCGGGGCCGCAGGTTCAGCGACTGCAGGATCTGGATGCCGACCTTGACCTCCTCGACAGGAGGCGCGGAGAGCGAGACGCGGATGGTGTCGCCGATGCCCTGGCTGAGCAGGGCGCCGAAGGCGGTCGCGGACTTGATCGTCCCCTGGAAGGCGGGACCGGCCTCGGTGACGCCGAGGTGGAGCGGCCAGTCGCCTGCCTCGGCGAGCAGCTCGTAGGCGCGCACCATCACCACGGGGTCGTTGTGCTTGACCGAGATCTTGAAGTCGTGGAAGTCGTGCTCCTCGAACAGAGAGGCCTCCCAGACCGCCGACTCGACCAGGGCCTCGGGTGTGGCCTTGCCGTACTTCTCCATCTGGCGCTTGTCCAGCGACCCTGCGTTGACGCCGATCCGGATCGAGGTGCCGTGGTCCTTCGCCGCCTGGGCGATCTCCTTGATCTGGTCGTCGAACTTCTTGATGTTGCCCGGGTTGACGCGTACGGCGGCGCAACCGGCCTCGATCGCGGCGAAGACGTACTTCGGCTGGAAGTGGATGTCGGCGATCACCGGGATCTGGGACTTCTGGGCGATCGCGGGCAGGGCCTCGGCGTCGTCGGCCGAGGGGCAGGCCACGCGGACGATGTCGCAGCCCGACGCGGTGAGCTCGGCGATCTGCTGCAGGGTCGCGTTGATGTCCGAGGTCAGCGTGGTGGTCATCGACTGCACCGAGACCGGGCTGTCGCTCCCGACCCCGACCTTGCCCACCTGGATCTGGCGGGTCCGGCGACGGGGGGCGAGCACCGGCGGTGGCGCCTCGGGCATGCCGAGCGAAATCGAGGTCATTGCTTCTTCCTTCTGGGTCGGACTACGTGTACGAGATCGGCGCCACGATGTCGGCGAAGATCAGCAGGACGCTCATCAACAGGATGAGCCCGGCCATCACGTAGGTGACTGGTAGCAGTTTCGCACTGTCGACGGCACCGGGGTCAGGCCGGTGACGCAGCTTCGCGATTCCTCGACGCGCGGCCTCGTAGAGGGTGGTGGCGATCCCGCCACCGTCGAACGGAGGCAGCGGCACGAGGTTGATCAGCCCGAGGAACAGGTTCAGGCCCGCGAGCAGGGCGAGCAACGAGAAGAACTTGTCGGCGAAGGACACCTGGTTCGCCGAGGCCATCTCCCCGGCGACCCGGCCGGCACCGACCACGCTCATCGGGCCGTTGACGTCGCGCTCCTCGAGCCCGATGGATGCCCGGGCCACGTGGTAGAGCTTCACCGGCATCGTCCCGATGACCTTGAGGGTCTGCCAGGTGCCGTCGGCCATCGTGGTCACCACGAAACCGACACCCTGGCGCTCGTTCTCCTGGGTGGGCACCACGCCGAGGAAGCCTCGCTTGGTGATCGCCTTCGGGTTCTTCAGGTCGGGGACAGCGGAGACGACGGTGCGAGGGTGCAGCGTGACCTGCTTGCCCCCACGCTCGACCACGACGGTCGCTGTCTTGTCGCCGTTGGCGCGGATCTCGTTGCGGATCTGGGTCCAGCTGTCCACCGCAGAGCCGTTGAACGACACGATCCGGTCCCCCGGCTTGACGCCTGCCGCCAGCGCGGGAGCGATGGGGTCGTCGGACCGGCACTCGCGCGGCGTCTTGCCGAGGTTCTCCTTGGTCACCGCGATCACGCACTTGGACACCGACTCGACCGTGGTGGTCGCCTTCGGGATGCCGTGACCCATGAAGATGAAGGCGAACAGGATGAAGGCGATCACGATGTTGATCGCCACCCCGGAGCCCATGATGATCACGCGCTGCCACCAGGGCTTGTTGTAGAACAGCCGGTCGTGGTCGTGCGGGTCGACGAACTCGTACTCCGCCGTGCGCACGTCGCTGACCAGCTGGGCGAACATCCCGGTGTTGCGGTTGCGCACGCGGTCGGGATCCTCGTCGGGTGCTGGGGGCACCATCCCGATGAGCTTGCAGTAGCCACCCAGCGGGATCGCCTTGAGGCCGTACTCCGTCTCACCCCGGCGCTTCGACCAGATCGTGCGGCCGAACCCGACGAAGAACTGCGTCACCTTGACGTTGTAGAACTTGCCGGGCAGCAGGTGCCCCATCTCGTGGAGACCGATCGAGGCGGCCACACCGACTGCGAACACCAGCACCCCGAGCGCATACATCAGCACGGTCATCGGGTGGGTTCCTTCAGCTCTTCGAGGGTCTGCGTGCGCGCCCAGGCATCGGCAGCCAGCACGTCGTCGACGGTGAGTTCTCGCTCAGAGCGTACGTCGTGGGTGTTGAGGCGATGCTTGTCGAGCAGTGTCGAGATCGTGTCGACGATGTCGACGAACGCGAGCCGGCCGGTCCGGAAGGCCTCCACGCACACCTCGTTGGCGGCGTTGTAGACCGCTGGCGCGGTGCCGCCGAGCTGACCCGCCTCCCGTGCGAGGCGTACGGCGGGAAAGGCCCCGTCGTCCAGCGGGAAGAACTCCCACGTCTGTGCGCTCGTCCAGTCCACCGGCGGAGCGGTGTCCGGGACCCGGTCCGGCCAGGCCAGGCCGAGCGCGATCGGGATGAGCATCGTGGGTGGGCTCGCCTGCGCCAGCGTGGAGCCGTCGGCGAACTCCACCATCGAGTGCACGACGCTGGTGGGGTGCACGACCACCTCGATGCGGTCGAAGGGGATGTCGAAGAGGAGGTGCGCCTCGATCACCTCGAGCCCCTTGTTGACGAGGGTGGCCGAGTTGATGGTCACGACCGGGCCCATGTCCCAGGTCGGGTGGTTCAGCGCCTCCTCCGGCGTCACATCAGCGAGCTCCTCGCGGGTGCGGCCCCGGAACGGCCCTCCGCTGGCGGTGAGCACCAGTCGGCGTACCTCCTCCGCGCGGCCGCCCCGCAGGCACTGCGCCAGCGCGCTGTGCTCGCTGTCGACGGGCACGAGCTGACCGGGCTTCGCGAGCGCGGTGACCACCGGGCCGCCGATGATCAGCGACTCCTTGTTGGCCAGCGCGAGCGTGTTCCCAGCCTCGAGCGCGGCCACCGTCGGCCGCAGTCCGACCGCGCCGGTGATCCCGTTGAGCACCACGTCGCAGGCCAGCCCGGCTGCCTCGGTGGACGCATCCTCGCCCAGCCCGTCGTACGCCGGACCGAACTCCGCCACCTGCTGCTCGAACAGCTCCTGCTGCGACCCGCCCGCGGTCAGGCCGACGACCCGGAAGCGGTCGGGGTTGGCCCGCACGACCTCGAGTGCCTGGGTGCCGATCGACCCGGTCGACCCGAGGATGACGATGTCGCGACGTGAGCTCACACCGCCGATTGTGTCAGCGCTCCCCGGCGTACCGCCCTCAGACCTGCAGCAGGCCCCGGAGCTCCGCGGCGGTGTGTGGCGGCGCCGAGGCGGTCAGCACCTCGATCTGCTCGGCGACGCTCCGCTCCGGGGAGTACGCCGAGGCCGGATCCAGCACCTCGGCCGCCGCCGGGTCGGTGCGACCGGCGCGGAGCATGACGTCCCACTCGAGGTCGGGCTCGCTCACGCCCTGACCGCGGACGATCCGCACCCGCCCCTCACCGGGGACCGTGGAGCCGGCCGACACGAGCGCGACCGGCGCGTCGGGATGGTCCTCGGTGGCCACGATCCCGCCGATGCGCGCGGCGGCCAGGGCAGCCACCACAGCATCGAGGTCGGACTCGAGGTCGATCACGACGGGCAGGCCGGGTCGCACGCCGAGGTGCCAGATGACGCCTCCCAGCGCAGCAGCCTCCTCGAGCAGTCGCGCATGGCTCATCCGGTCCACGACCGGGTCGTCCCCGCGACCGGCGATCACGGCCAGGTCGAGCAGGGCGAAGCTCACGTTCGGGGTCATGCCCGCAGGTTAGTTGGCCGGGCCACAGGCGCTCCTCCGGCGTCACCGGGGCATGATCGGCGCATGATCGAGATCGAGTCGCTGGAGCAGTTCGACCGCGCGGCGACCAGGGCCGAGTCCGGCAGCTCCAAGGGAACGAAGGGCTCGATGCGCAGCTGGCAGGTCCAGGGGGTCGACCTGAGCGAGCGCGTGGACGTGCTCGGTCGCCTCGATCCGCGAGGGGCGCTGTTCCTGGGCTGCACGATCCCTGAAGACACCGCCAGCCGGCTCCGTGCAGGCGGCGCGCTGCTCTTCCCTGCGGTGCCCGACGTCCCGTTCGACCCGTGGCGGGCGCACCTCTACACCCCTGGCGAGCTCTACGACGGGGTCGAGAAGGGCTACGAGAGCACGCCGGACGCGCTCATCTGGGCCTGGTCACGGCGTACGGCGAAGGGCCGCTCCCTGAAGAACCTGCTGGCCCAGGCCCTGCACGACAACTCGATCGACGACGCGCTGGAGGAGCTGACCCGCAAGCGGCGCATCGTCGGGGTGATGGGTGGCCACGCGCTCACGCGCGACGACCCGGCGTACGCCCAGGCGGCGCACCTCGCCCACGGTCTCGCCGGCACCGGGCTCACCGTCGCCACCGGCGGTGGGCCGGGCGCGATGGAGGCCGCGAACCTCGGCGCCCGCCTCGCCGACCAGCCGGCCAGGGCCCTCGACGGTGTGCTGGAGCAGATCGCGCGCGTGCCGACCTTCCGCCCCGATGTCACCGCGTGGGCACTGACGGCCCTCGAGAGCGTCCGCGACCTCGCGGACACCGGGCGCTCGCTCGGCATCCCGACCTGGCACTACGGCCACGAGCCGCCGAACGCGTTCAGCTCTGTGGTGGCGAAGTACTTCCGCAACGCGATCCGCGAGGACGTGCTCCTCGAGGTGTGCCGCGCGGGGATCGTCTTCCTGCCCGGCGCGGCGGGCACCGTCCAGGAGATCTTCCAGGCGGCGTGCACCAACTACTACGCGACGGAGTCCGAGGTGGCGCCGATGGTCTTCGTGGGCCGCGAGTACTGGACGAAGACCTTCCCGGCCTGGCCCCTGATCGAGGCCCTTGCGGACGATCGTGCTCTCGCGGATCACGTCCACCTGGTCGACGAGACCAGTCAGCTGGTCCCGTTCTTCGCGGGCTCCTCCTCCCGAGCCCTCTCCGGCGGCCTGCGCAGTGACCAGGGCTCGAGCTTGCGGTAGCCGCGGACCGACGTACGCCGCAGCTTGCGCAGCCGGACCTGCTCGTTCCCCTCGAGCTCGTCGGCGAGGCAGCGATCGATCAGCACGTGCCCGGGGCGGGACATCGAGGTCAGCCGGGACGCGACGTTGACGACCGGGCCGAGCACGTCGCCGAGTCGCGCCAGCGCCGGACCCCAGGCGAGCCCGACGCGGATCTCGGGGAACTCCTCGTCGCGGCCCGCCTCCTCGGTCAGCTCGAGCCCGATGCGCGCGATCGCCTCGGGAGAGTCGGCGACGAAGAGGAGCTCGTCGCCGATGGTCTTGATGATCCGGCCGTCGTGCGCGGAGATGATCTCGAGCGAGCGTTCCTCGAAGTGGTCGACCATCTGACCGACCTCGCTGCGGGACAGCGACCGGCTCTGCCGGGTGTAGTTGACGATGTCGGCGAAGCCCACCCCCATCGTGGTGCCGTCCTCGCCCTCGACCTTCTCGTCGTCGTCGTCCTCGTCGTGGGGTGCCGCCAGGAGCAGCCGCGAGGCAGCGCTGAGCGTGTGCCGACGCCACACGTAGTTCTGCAGCGACTCCACCGCCGGGGTGACCTCCTCCATCACCCCGCGCAGCTCGTCGACGCTCATCGTGTCCGGGTCGATGACCTTGGCCAGCAGGCCCATCTGCCACTCGGCGAGGCGAGCGAAGCTCCGCCCGAGGGTGCGCACCAGGGCGGACTCGTCCTCCGCGTCGATCAGGCCGATCTCGAGCAGCCGCTGCGTCAGGCGCAGTGCCTCGAGGTCGGCGTGCGTGAACGCAGGCTCGTCGGCACCGACGGCGCTGAAGCCCAGCGACCGCCAGCGCAGTCGTGCCTCGTCGAAGGGGATGCCGACCTCGTCGGCCAGCTGCTGACCGGTGAGCGAGGGCTCCTCACCCAGCAGGAACACCTCGAGGAGGTCGATCAGCTCCCGGTGGTCGCGGCGCTCAGCCACGCGCGTCAGTCCTTGGGGGTGCCCAGTCGGTCGGAGGTGGTCCCCCGCAGTGCGTCACCGAACGCGGGGACCTCGTCGAGGAGCTCGGTCAACGACTCCTTGGTGAAGTGGATGACCTCGACGGGCGTGAGGCTGACCACGCTCGCGGAGCGCAGCTTGTGACCCACGATCGCCATCTCACCGATGACGTCACCGGGGCCCAGGCGCGCGACCTCCTCCTTGCCCTTGCGGACAGCGACCTCGCCCTCGACGATCAGGTAGGCCTTGTCGCCGGGAGTCTTCTCCCAGATCAGCGACCAGTTGGCCGGCAGGTGCACGTGACGACCCTTGTTGATCACCGTCTTGAGGTCCTTGTCACTCAGGTCCTCGAGCCGGTTGAGCTTCTTCAGCTTCTCCGGCTGCGGCTCTTCAGCCATCAGTGCACTCCTCGGTCGGGCGGTTGGTGGTGTGCATCCTGCCCCGGCCACTGGGCGGTGTCCACCGAATCGCGGTGTTACGAGACGTGACCCGGCGCACCTGAGTTCGTTGTCACCAACATGGAACTCACCCGCCGTGGCCTGCTGAAGTCTGCCCTCGTCGCGGGCGGTGTGTCGGCGCTGACCCGCGAGATGGTGTTCGGCTCCCTCGCCGCCGATGCCGTCGCCGCGGGCCGCACCACCGCCACCGGCACCTACGCCCCGGGCACCCCGAACGCGCGCGGCTACCGCAAGGTCGTGGCGAAGGGCGCCGACCCGCGGCTGGTGCGCACCGACCTCGGCGTGGCCGCCGGCACTGGCAGGGCCAAGGCCCGCCGCGGGCTGCTCGCCTTCGCCCAGCTCAGCGACGTGCACGTGGTCGACCACCAGTCCCCCGCGCGGGTTGAGTGGACCGACCGCTACGACGACCCCAACGCGACCGGTCAGACCCCCGGGATCTTCGCCTCCGCCTACCGTCCGCAGGAGATGCTCTCGGCCCAGGTCGGCGACGCGATGGTGCGGGCGGTCAACGCCGTGAGGTGCGGACCGGTCACCGGACGTCCGCTGCAGTTCGCCATCGAGACGGGCGACAACTCCGACAACTGCCAGTACAACGAGATCCGCTGGAACATCGACGTCCTCGACGGCGAGCGGGTCGTGCCCGACAGCGGCGCCCTGAACCGCTACGAGGGCGTGATGGACGCCGACCCGGTGTACTACGACACGCACTACTGGCACCCCGGCGGCACTCCGGCAGGACTCGGTCATTCCCTGGCCGACGACACCTACCGCGCCCAGCACGGCTTCCCGGTGATCCCGAAGCTGCTCGACGCCGCGAGGCGACCGTTCACCGCGGCGGGGCTGAACCTGCCCTGGTACACCTGCTTCGGCAACCACGACGGCCTCTCGCAGGGCAACTTCCCCACGAAGACGGTGCCGACGAACGCGCTCGCGACCGGCAGCGTCAAGGTGATCTCCCCGCCGGCCGGTGTGACGCCGGCCGACCTGCTCGACCCGGAGGGCAGCACGCTGGACCAGGTCATCGGCGGGGTGACCGTCTCGCCGTACGCCAAGCTCGTCAGCGCCGACGTCAACCGCCGCCAGCTCAGCCGCGGCCAGATCGTCGACGAGCACTTCAAGACCTCAGGCCTGCCCCGCGGGCACGGGTTCACGCAGCACAACCGAGACACCGACACCGGCTACTACTCCTACGACCTGGGCAGCTTCCGGTTCGTCACGATGGACACGGTCAACCCCAACGGGTACGCCGACGGCTCCATCGACGCCGACCAGCTCACCTGGCTCAAGAGCACCGTGGAGTCGGCGAAGGGCAAGGCCGTGATCGTGTTCAGCCACCACACCAGCTCGAGCATGACGAACCCGTTCGTGGCCACCGGCGGCGACCCGAGCCCGCGGGTGCTCGGCGACGAGGTGACGGCCTACCTGCTCAGCCAGCAGCGTGTGGTCGCGTGGGTCAACGGCCACACGCACCGCAACGTGATCACGGCGCACAAGCGCGCGGACGGCACCGGCGGGTTCTGGGAGATCAACACCGCCGCGCACATCGACTACCCGCAGCAGGCCCGGTTGATCGAGGTCACCGACAACCGGGACCACACGCTCTCGATCTTCACCACGATCCTCGACCACGCCGGACCGGCCGACTACCGCGGCGACCTCGGCTCGACGGTCAGCCTCGCGAGCCTGTCCCGGGAGCTGTCCGTGAACGACCCGCAGGCCAAGCTCGACGCCGCCGGGCTGGCGACCGACCGCAACACCGAGCTGCTGGTGCGCAAGCCTGCCGACATGGCCTAGTCGGCGCTGATCTGCTCCCGGAACGTGTCGCGCTCGGTGTGCAGCGCGAAGATCCGGTCCGCCAGCACGTCGGGGTCCTTCTCCTTGTCGCCCTCGATGATCCGGCCGCCGATGATCAGCTGCCCGACGTAGATGCCCTCCTCGCCGAGGACCTCGTGCAGGAGCTCGGCGTACGCCGCCTGGCCGGCGAACGCGATCGACGTCCCCGTCACGTTGCGGCCGGGCTTCACGGCGGATCCGCCGTTGATGAAGATGATGCTGGGGTTCGATCCCTCCGGCAGGAACCGCATTCCCGGGACGACCTGGTGGACGGCGGCGACGGGGCCGTAGATCGAGAACTCGATCGGGCCCTTCAGGTCCGCGGGAGTCGTCTCCAGCACCGGACGCATGAAGTCCTTCTGGGGCAGCGGGCTGTACTGCAGCACCTCGATCGGGCCGAGGGTCTCGCTCACCTGCTCGAGGGCCGCGGCGATGCTCGCCGGGTCGCGCACGTCGGCCGTGAATCCCCTGGCCTGCACGCCGTCCTGCTCGAGCTCGGCGGCGAGCGCGTCGAGACGTCCCTGGTGGCGGGAGATCAGCCCGACGCTGAAGCCTTCCCTGCCGAACCTGCGTGCCACGGCCGCGCCGAGGCCCTTGCCTGCTCCGATGATCGCAATAGTGGTCATACAGGGCCCAACGAGGCCTGCCTCTGACTATTCCGCGCGGTTCAGCCTTCGGCGGCGAGCTGGCCGCAGGCGCCGTCGATCTCGCGCCCGCGGGTGTCGCGAACCGTGGTGGAGATGCCCTTGGCCTCGAGTCGGCGTACGAACTCGCGCTCGTCGGCCGGGTCGCTGGCGGTCCACTTCGAGCCCGGGGTGGGGTTGAGCGGGATCAGGTTCACGTGCACCCAGCCCCAGTCGCCGTAGGAGTTGAGCACGTCGCCGAGCAGGTCGGCGCGCCAGGCCTGGTCGTTGATGCCGCGCATCATGGCGTACTCGATGGAGACGCGTCGCTTGGTCACCCTGGCGTAGTTCCAGGCGGCCTCGACGGTCTCGCCCACCTTCCACCGGGTGTTGATCGGGACCAGCTCGTTGCGCAGCTCGTCGTCGGGCGCATGCAGGCTCAGTGCGAGGGTCACCGGGATGCCCTCCTCGGCGAGCTGGTTGATCCGCGGCACCAGGCCGACGGTGCTCACGGTGATGCCGCGCGCGGACATGCCGAGCCCGTCGGGGGCGGGATCCGTGAGCCGTCGTACGGCACCGATCACGGCCTTGTAGTTGGCCATCGGCTCGCCCATGCCCATGAAGACCACGTTGGAGATGCGACCAGGCCCACCGGCGACCTCGTCGCGCGCGAGCGCCCGGGCACCGGCCACGACCTGCTCGACGATCTCGGCGGTGGACATGTTGCGCTGCAGACCACCCTGGCCGGTCGCGCAGAAAGGGCAGGCCATGCCGCAGCCGGCCTGGCTGGACACGCAGATCGTCGTACGGCCCGGATAGCGCATCAGCACGGACTCCACCAGCGAGCCGTCGAACAGCTTCCACAGCGTCTTGCGGGTGGTGCCCTTGTCGGCCTCCTGCGTCTTCAGCGCGGTCATCAGGTGGGGCAGCAGCCCCGCGACGAGCTCGGCGCGCTGGCCGGCAGGGCAGGTCGGTCATCTGCTCGGGGTCGTCGACCAGGCGTGAGAAGTAGTGCGTCGAGAGCTGACGCGCCCGGAAGCCCGGCAGGCCCAGCTCCTCGAGCCGCGCCTTGCGCTCGGCCGGGGTCAGGTCAGCGAGGTGGCGCGGGGGTTTCCCGCGTCCCTTGGGCTCCTCGAAGACGAGGGGAAGGGTCTTGATGGTCTCAGTCACAACCGACCCATCCTCCCATCCGCGCCAGCGTCATCCGAATTGGCGGCTATGGCTACCGGTTCGGATGACGTCCCGGAGGGTCAGCTGAAGCTCTGGGAGAGCCCGATGATGAGTACGACGCACGCGCCGGCTGCGAGGATCAGCAGGGTGGCCGTGCCGGCGAGGACCCCCAGCGCGAACCAGCGGGTCTTCTCGATGATCACCGCCGCAACGAACACGGCCAGCTGCAGCAGCCCCACGACTCCCGCCACTGCGGCTCCGGCGGAGGCATCGCCGCCCACACCCTCGACGACTGCCGAGCTGGCACCGGAGACGATCCCCGCGACGATCAGGACCGGGATCGTCAGGGCCACCCCGATCCAGAACTTCGCCTTGTTGGACATGCCGTCGCGCGGCTGCCCGGGTCCCGGCCCGTAGGGGTTGGGCGGATAGGGACCCGGAGGCCCGCCGTACGGCGGTGAGGGGGGCTGCTGCGACATCGGTCTTTCCTCTCGATCGGTGACTCAGCTGAGCGACTGGTAGATGCCGAAGCCGGCGCCGGCAGCCAGGACGACAAGGTAGAGCAGCACGAGCCGGGTGTCCCCGAGCTTGCACTTCGAGCGGAGCAGGCCGGCGTGCCTGGCGCGGGCGTAGCCGGCCACCGCCAGCAGCGCGAAGCCGAGCAGCGCCCACGGGCCGAGCAGCCAGCCGAGCAGCGCGATGGTCGCGAACACGCAGAGCTTCAGCGGGTCGAAGGGTGGCTCGTCCTGGTCCTCCACCGGCGGGTCGAGGTGGGGCGGCCGCACCTGGCGCGGGTCGCTCACGGCTTTCCCGCCGGGACGAGTGGCAGCCCGACGGCGGTCGAGATCCGGCTCTGTGACAGCGGAGCCCACGCCTGTACCGCACAGAACGGCGCGCACTGGTGGTCCCCCGTCTCGCCGTTGACCGTCGCCACGTGGACGCAGCACTGCGTCAGCCGCTCCTCGATCATCGTGTTCATGTCCATGAACGGCTTCACGGTGACCCGGAGCACCCGCTCCCCCAGCATCCGGCGCAGGCGCTCGTGCTGTCCGGGCAGCCGCGAGGCGGCGAGGGTGGCCAGCGTGCCGATGCCGAGATCGCAGTTGGTGCAGATGTCGCTCCAGATCGTCGACATCGACGGGTGCGAGAGCGAGGACTGCTCCGAGAGCAGGTCGAGCAGCGATCCCTTGACCACGGCACGGAGCTGGTCGGGGATCGCGTCGTCGGCGATCCGGTTGGCCAGCATGTCCGGCTCCAGGTCGAGCCACTGCTTGAGCCGCTCGTGCCCGATCAGCTCGACCAGGGACTTCCAGGTGCCGGAGTCGTCACGCAGCAGGTAGCCGACCGAGCAGCAGTGCGGGTGCGAGCAGGGCAGCGCGGTCAGGTCGCGCCAGGTCACCTGTCCCGCGGTCTGCTCCTCCAGGCGGGCGAGCACGCCGGTGTGGGTCAGCCGGTTCATCGGGTCGAGCCCGGCACTGCGTCCGGAGCCGAAGACGGGCTGGATGGTGACGCCGCCGACGTACGGCGTGTCCAGGGCCCGCTTGATCACGAACCCGATCTCGTCGTCGTTCACGCCCAGCGAAGCGGTCATCGTCAGGGTGATGAAGATCCCGGCGCCGGAGAGTCGCTCGATCGCCCGCTCCTTGAACCTGCGGATGTCGGCGCCGCGGTGGTGGGTCGAGGCCTCGGCGGTCTCACCGTCGTACTGCAGGTAGATCTCGACACGCTCGCGGTGGCGCTTCAGCGTCTCGAGAAGGACGTCGTCCTGGGCGATGGCCAGGCCGTTGCTGTTCACCAGCACCCGCACGATCGGGCGCTTGGCCACCTCGTCGAGGAGCTCGGCCAGCCAGGGGTAGAGCGTGGGCTCGCCGCCGCTGAGCATGAGTACGTCGATCCGGCCGTTCTCCCGGGAGATCCGCGCGTCGATCGACGCGAGCACCTGCTCCAGCGGCACGACCGAGGCCAGCGCCGGGGCCGAGGCGGCGAAGCACGTCGGGCACTTCAGGTTGCAGTGGTCGAGCAGGTCCTGGAGAAGGATGCAGGTGTGCTGGGTCTGCATCTCGGGCAGCCCGTCGGCGTACGCCGCTGGGACCGGCGCGAAGTTGCCGGTGACGTCGGGCGTGTGCACCTTGGTCGGGGCCGTCCACTGCTCGAGGTAGGTCAGGATCTCCGGCGACTCGTCGTACAGCGTGCGCACCAGGCCGTGCGTCGTACACCCGCGCTCCAGCCAGATCCGGTCGTTGCGCTCGACCAGCCAGCCGGACAGCCGCTGGACCTCGGCGAGCGGCCGCTCGGGCGCCTCCTCGTGGCACAGCGGGCAGAACGCGTTGACGTAGCGGTGGATCCGGTCGCCGCGCAGCGGCATCCCCGGTCCTGTGCGTGTGCTCACTGGGACACCAGCTCCTCGGCTCGGTCGGGACTGTAGGCCCCGGAGCGTGCGCGCAGCACGATCCGGAGCAGCACGAACGGGATGGTCACGGCGAGGAACAGCTGCGGACGGGTGAGGCCGTGCCAGGCCACCTCGTTGCCGCGCACGAACTCGACGAGGAAGCGGAAGATGCCGTAGGCCGCGACGTACCAGACGAACGTCTCCCCCGGCGGCAGCTCCCGACGCCGCAGCCAGAACCAGATGACCGCGAACGCCGCGAGGTGGAAGGCGATCTCGTAGGCGAACGACGGGTGCAGCGGTACGCCGGGTGGGGCGCCCAGCCGGGCGGCGGTGGCGGGGTCCAGGGTGATGCCCCACGACGACCCGGTAGGGCTGCCGGGCAGCTCGCTGAGCAGGCAGCCGATGCGACCCACAGCCATGCCCAGCGCCACGGCCGGCGCGAACAGGTCACCCGTGCGCAGCCGGTAGCCGCACAGCCTCTTGGCCACGTGCACGCCGAGCCAGGCACCGACCAGTCCGCCGAGGATGCTGCGGTTGCCGTAGGCCCACTGCTCGGCCAGCGTCGCGTTCTCGCGCAGGTCGAGGTGCTGGGTCCACGTGCCCAGGCGCATGAACAGCGCTCCGCCGACGAGGGCTCCGGTCACGACGATCAGGAGCCGCTCGTCGTTGTGCCCGCGCCGACGGGCCTCGTGCACGAAGACGAGAGTCGCCGCGATCACGCCCAGCCCCACGAAGAACCCGTGGGTGTCGACGCCCAGGTCGATCCCGAGGAGGTCGCCGAGGGTGGGGTACACGGCGTCAGCCTCTCATCCCCGCCCGGTCGCACGGCAGGATTGACCCATGGCGCCCTGGGTCCTGCACGTCGACATGGACCAGTTCATCGCCGCGGTGGAGATCCTGCGGCGGCCCGAGCTGGCCGGGTTGCCCGTGATCGTCGGCGGTCGCGGCGACCCGACCGAGCGCGCGGTGGTCTCGACGGCGTCGTACGAGGCGCGCGAGTTCGGCGTGCACTCGGGCATGCCGCTCAAGATCGCCGTACGCCGCTGCCCGCAGGCCGTGCTGCTGCCGGTCGACGGCCCGGCGTACGACGCGGCCTCGGCGGTCGTGATGGACACGCTGCGCGCGATCCCCGGAGCGGTGGTCGAGGTGCTCGGCTGGGACGAGGCGTTCGTCGGCATCGAGACCGACGACCCGGAGCTGGTCGCGCGCACCCTGCAGGCCGCCGTGCTCGCCGCCACCGAGCTGCACTGCTCGGTCGGCATCGGGGACACGAAGGTGCGCGCCAAGATCGCCACCGACTTCGGCAAGCCGCGCGGGACGTTCCGCCTCACCCGCGACAACTGGTTCGCGGTGATGGGCGAGCGGCCCACCAAGGACCTGTGGGGCATCGGCAGCCGGATCTCGCAACGCCTGGCGGCGCTCGGCATCGAGACGGTGCGCCAGCTCGCCGAGACACCCGACGAGCCGTTGGCTGCCGAGTTCGGCCCCAACACCGGGCCGCACATCGGGCGGCTCGGGCGCGGAGTCAGCAGTGCCACGGTCGACGACACCCCGTGGGTGGCGCGGGCCCACGGGCGGGAGACGACCTACCAGCAGAACCTGGTGACGCCCGACGAGATCGATGCCGCGATCAGGACGCTCGCCGTCCAGGTGGTCGAGGACATCCGGCGCGAGGACCGCGCCTGCGACCGGGTGCACCTCAAGGTCCGCTTCGCGCCGTTCTTCACCGTCAACCGGAGCCGGAAGCTCAGCGAGCCGACGTACGACGCCGACGTGATCGCGGACACGGCCCTGGACCTGCTCGGCCTGCTCGAGGACGAGCGGCCGATCCGCCTGCTCGGCCTGCGTGCGGAGATGGTCCCGCCCGAGGGTGGCTACGACGCTCCCCGGACCCACGGCCGCCGCGGCAACCCCTAGAAGACCAGGTAGTGCAGCATCAGCCAGATCGGTGCCACGGTGGCCAGGAGCGAGTCCAGCCGGTCCATCATGCCGCCGTGGCCGGGGATGACCTGGCTCATGTCCTTGATCCCGAGGTCGCGCTTGATGACTGACTCGCACAGGTCACCGAGGGTCGCGCCGACCACCGTCACGAGTCCGAGGATGACGCCGACCCACCAGTCCCCGTCCAGGAGGGGTACGACGACCAGGTAGCCCACCACCACGCAGCCGATGGCCGATCCGGCGAACCCCTCCCACGACTTCTTCGGCGAGATCACCGGCGCCATCGGGTGCTTGCCGAAGAGCACGCCGGCGACGTACCCGCCGATGTCGGAGGCGACCGTCACGGCGATGAACGCCAGGACTCCCCGGACGCCCTCGTCCTCGGCCAGCAGCAGCGCCACGAACGACGCGAGGAACGGGATGTAGATCAGCGTGAACACCGAGGCGCTCACGTTCTGGACGTAGCCGGTGACGCCGCGACGCAGCAGCCACAGCATGGTCGCGAGCGCGGTCACCGCGGTCGCCGTCACCAGCGCGGGCGCGCCGAAGAGGTAGGCGACGAAGAGCATCACCACGCCGCCGAGCATCAGCGGCTCCTGCGGGATGTCGATGCCGCGGGTCATCAGCGCCCGGGCCATCTCCCACACGGCGATCACCACGGCAGCGGCCACCAGGAAGATGAACGCCGGCTTCCAGAACGCCAGGGACAACACCACAGCCGCCACGAGGATGACGCCCGACGCGATGGCGACCGGCAGGTTGCGACCAGCGCGGCCCGGGTTCTTCGCGGAGCCCTGGCCCGGAGACTTCTCCGGCTGGGCCGGCGCTGGTGGGGTCTCTGTCATGGCTGGGACTCAGACCTCGATCAGTTCGGCTTCCTTGTGCTTGAGCATGTCGTCGATCTGGTCCGTGTGCTGCTTGGTCGTCGCGTCCAGCCGCTTCTCGGCACCGGTCACGTCGTCCTTGCCGACCTCGCCGTCCTTCTCGAGCTTCTCCAGCGCCTGCTTGGCGTTGCGGCGGATGTTGCGCACCGAGATGCGGCCGTCCTCGGCCTTGGTCTTGGCGATCTTGATGTACTCCTTGCGGCGTTCCTCGGTCAGCTCGGGGAAGACGCACCGGATGAGCTTGCCGTCGTTGGACGGGTTGACTCCCAGGTCGGACTCGCGGATGGCCTTCTCGATGGCCGCCATCGCGCCCACGTCGTACGGCTGCACCAGGATGATCCGCGCCTCGGGGGCGGTGAAGCCGGCGAGCTGCTGGATCGGGGTCGGCGTGCCGTAGTAGTCAGCGGTCAGCTTGGAGAACATCGAGGGGTTCGCGCGCCCCGCACGGATGGCGGAGAACTCCTCTCGAGTGACCTCGACGGCCTTGGCCATCTTCTGGTCGGCGTCCCTCAGGGTGTCGTTGATCAACGCATCTCTCCTCGTGGTGAAAGTACTAGTTGCCGTGACCGGGCGGCGGCGCGTCACCGGCGCCGACGAGCGTGCCAATCTTCTCACCCTGGATGACTTTCAGGATGTTGCCTTCGGGCTGCATGCCGAACACGATCATCGGCATGTGGTTCTCCATGCAGAGCGCGAACGCGGTCGCGTCGGCCACCTTCAGTCCCTGCTGGAGGGCCTCGGTGAACGTGAGCTCGTCGTACTTGATGGCGTCGGGGTGGGTGCGCGGGTCGGCGTTGTAGACGCCGTCGACACCGTTCTTGCCCATCAGCACGACCTCGCACTTGGTCTCCAGCGCCCGCTGTGCGGCCACGGTGTCGGTCGAGAAGTACGGCATGCCGGCACCGGCGCCGAAGATGACCACGCGGCCCTTCTCGAGGTGGCGGATCGCGCGGCGCGGGATGTAGGGCTCGGCGACCTGGCCCATCGTGATCGCGGTCTGCACGCGCGTCTCGATGCCTTCCTTCTCCAGGAAGTCCTGCAGCGCGAGGCAGTTCATCACGATGCCGAGCATGCCCATGTAGTCAGCCCTCGCACGGTCCATGCCGTGCTGCTGCAGCTCGGCGCCGCGGAAGAAGTTGCCGCCGCCGGTCACGATCGCGACCTCGACGCCGGTGCGTACGACGACCGCGATCTCCTGGGCGATCTTCCGCACGGTGTCGGGGTCGAGACCGATCTGGCCGCCCCCGAAGACCTCGCCCGAGAGCTTCAGCAGGACCCGCTTGTAGGCGCTCATGTCATCCCCTTCCGAGAGAGTGATCGCCGAAGGCCGGCCCGATGCTGCGGTGAGCGTGCATCGAACCGGCCTCCAACGTGTACGTCTGCCGACAACCTAGTTGATCGGGGTGACCCTCAGGCGCCGACCTCGAAGCGGGCGAACCGCTTGACCTGGACACCGGCGGCGTCGAGGACGGCCTTGACCGACTTCTTGCTGTCGGTGACCGACGGCTGGTCGAGGAGGACGACCTCCTTGTAGAAGCCGTTGAGGCGACCCTCGGTGATCTTGGCGATGGCCTGCTCGGGCTTGCCCTCCTCGCGAGAGGTGGCCTCGGCGATCGAGCGCTCCTTCTCGACGATGTCGGAGGGGACCTCGTCGCGGGTGAGGTACGTCGGGCGCATGGCGGCCACCTGCATGGCGGCACCACGCGCGGCGTCCTCGTCGGAGCCGTCGTACTCCACCAGCACGCCGACGGCGGGCGGCAGGTCGGAGGCGCGACGGTGCATGTAGGCCACGACGGGACCGTCGAACACGGCCACGCGGCCGAGCTCGATCTTCTCGCCGATGCGGACCGCAAGGTCCTTGACGATCTCGTCGACGGTCTTGTCGCCGATCGTGACCGCCTTGAGCGCCTCGGCGTCGGCCGGTCGGGCCTCGGCTGCGGCGTCCGCGATCTGCTGGGCGGTGTTGATGAAGTCGTCACCCTTGGCGACGAAGTCCGTCTCGCAGTTCAGCTCGACGAGCGCGGTGCCAGAGGTGGCCACCAGTCCCGCAGAGGCGGTGCGCTCGGCACCACGCTCGGCGGCCTTCTTGCCCAGCTTGATGCGGAGCAGCTCGGTGGCCTTGTCGAAGTCGCCCTCGGCTTCCTCGAGCGCCTTCTTGCAGTCCATCATCCCCGCGCCCGTGTGGTCGCGGAGCTTCTTGACGTCGGCGGCGGAGATCGCCACGCTCAGTCCTCCTTCGTCGTTGCGGCTGCGTCCTCAGCGGGGGCGTCAGCGGTGGTGTCGGCCTCGGCAGCAGGTGCCTCGGCGGGGGTCTCGGCAGGAGCCTCGGGGGCGGACTCGACGGAGGTGACGGCGGGCGTCACCTCGGCGACGGGCGACTCCTCGGCAGCAGCCGGGGCAGCGGCCTCGGGCGCCTCGGCCTGGGGAGCAGCCTCGGCCTTGGGGGCGTCAGCGGCTTCCTTGGCGGCAGCACCCTCGACGGAGGCACCGGTGGCCTCGGTGGCCGGGGTGTCCTCGGTCTTGGTGTCGCCACTGGTGGCGGCCACGGCGGCCTTGTCGGCCTCGCCCTGGAGCAGGTCGCGCTCCCAGTCGGCCAGCGGCTCGTCGGTGCCGATGCCCTTGGCGTCACCGTCGGTCTTGACACCCGAGCGGGCGATCAGGCCGTCGGCGACGGCGTCGGCGATCACGCGGGTCAGCAGGCCGACCGCGCGGATGGCGTCGTCGTTGCCCGGGATCGGGTAGTCGACGAGGTCGGGGTCGCAGTTGGAGTCCAGGATCGCGATGATCGGGATCTTGAGCTTGCGCGCCTCTTCGACCGCGAGGTGCTCCTTGTTCGTGTCGACGATCCACACGGCGGACGGGGTCCGGCTCATCTCGCGGATGCCACCGAGGGTGCGGTCGAGCTTGATCTGCTCGCGACGCATGTAGAGGAGTTCCTTCTTGGTGCGGCTGGAGCCGGCGACGTCGTCGAAGTCGATGTCGTCGAGCTCCTTGAGGCGGTTGATCCTCTGGTGCACGGTCTGGAAGTTGGTGAGCATCCCACCGAGCCAGCGCTGGTTGACGTAGGGCATCCCGACGCGGGTCGCCTGCTCGGCGATCGCCTCCTGGGCCTGCTTCTTGGTGCCCACGAACATGATCGTGCCGCCCTTGGCCACGGTGTCCTTGATGAACGCGTAGCTGGTGTCGATGTAGGACAGCGACTGCTGCAGGTCGATGATGTAGATGCCGTTGCGCTCGGTCATGATGAAGCGCTTCATCTTGGGGTTCCAGCGACGGGTCTGGTGCCCGAAGTGGACGCCGCTCTCGAGGAGCTGGCGCATGGTGACGACTGCCATGTTGATTCTTCCTGTGATGTCGGAGCACGCTGACGCGCACCGACTGTTTTCAGTTCGGTTGCAGAGCTCCCCGGTGTCGCTGGGGGTCCTGCCCTGACGCCCGTGCGGGGCCCGACCCTGTTGTCCAGGGACTGAGAGCCCTCGCCCGTGCTTTTCCGTCCTGCCGAGGAACTGAGCGGGACGACACGGAAACGAGCGTGCGAAGTCAACCCGTGCGGGTTGCTGCCCACACTCTATCCGCGCCCGGTGGGCTTGTCGAAACGTGCCAGCCGGCGTCCACAACCACCCCGAAAGGCGGCTGTTTCCACAGCTTCGCGGACCTACGTCGCGGCCGGTCCCGCCCGGCGGCATCCTCGCCCCATGCGCTTCCTCGTCCTGCTCGCCGCCGTCGTGTCACTCAGCCTTTTGCTGGGCCTGTTCGGTGCCCCGGCCCTGGCTGACCCCGCACCGAGCCGCGACGGACTCTGGCCGCTCTCGCCGAGGCCCCAGGTGGTCGAGGGTTTCGACCCGCCGGACCAGGTGTGGGGTGCAGGTCACCGCGGAGTGGACCTCCTCGGTCACGTGGGGCAGCCGGTGCACACCTCGCTCGGCGGCACCGTCAGCTTCGCTCGCCCACTCGCCGGCCGGGGCGTGGTGGTGGTCGACCACGGTGGCGTGCGAACGACGTACGAACCGGTCAGCGCGAGCGTGCAGGTCGGCGACGTGCTCGGCCCCGGAGACGTCATCGGCACCCTGCAACGGGTGTCCTCGCACTGCTTCCCGCTGACCTGTCTCCACTGGGGCCTGCGACGGGGCGACGCCTACCTGGACCCGTTGACGCTGGTCGGCGCCGGTCCGATCAGGTTGCTGCCGCTCAGTGGACCGGTGCAGCCGGGGAGTCCTCGGGAGCCGCCGCTGCCGCCTTGGTCTGCTCCGCAGCTCGCCTGGTGAGCGGCACCGCCGCCGCGATCAGGGCACCGAGGAACGCCGCCCCGGCGCCGACGATGAAGCACACCCGGAAGGCCGACTCGGTCGGCAGCTGGAAGCCGCCGAAGTCGGTGGTCGACGACGTGAGCAGGGCCGCCATGACGGCCGAGGCGACAGTGGTGCCGATCGAGCGCATCAGCCCGTTGATCCCGACCGCTGAACCCGCCTCGGTCATCGGGACTGCGGCCATGATCAGGGTGGGCATCGCGGCGTACCCGATGCCGACACCCGCCGAGGCGATGCAGGAGGCGACGAGCAGCTCCACCGGGGTGTGCATGAAGAAGGCGGCGACGACATAGCCGCTGCCCAGCACGGTCGCGCCGATCACCAGCGTGCGCTTGGCCCCCGCATTCTGGATCAGCCGGCTGGAGACAGGAGCGAAGAGCAGCATCATCAGGCCGCCGGGGGCCATCAGCAGGCCCGCCTGGAGGACTGTCAGCCCGATCCCGTAGCCGGTGGCCTCGGGCAGCTGGAGGAGCTGGGGGACGACGATCGCCTGCGCCATCATCCCGAAGCCGATCGCGACGGCGGCGAGGTTGGTCAGCAGCACCGGCAGCTGCGCCGTCACCCTCAGGTCGGCGAGCGGCTGGTCGACCCGGAGCTCGAACCACCCCCAGAGGAGCAGGACCACCACACCGCCGGCGAGGGTGCCGAGCGTGCGGGGCTGGTCCCAGCCCCAGGAGTTGCCCTTGGAGACGGCGATCAACGTCAGGATCAGGCCGACGCTGAGGCCGATGGCCCCGATCACGTCGAGTCGCCCGCCGACGGCGTCCTTCACGTGGGGGACGAGGGTCGCGACCGCGATGGTGACGAGGAGGGCGAGCCCGGCGGACATCCAGAACAGGGCGTGCCAGTTGAAGGCGTCGGCCACCCAGGCCGACAGCGGCAGGCCGATCGCGCCGCCGACGCCCAGGGTGGCGCTCATCGAGGCGATCGCGGTCGAGGTCATCTTCGGCGGGGTCACCTCGCGCATCAGGCTGATCCCGACGGGGATGAACCCCATGGCCAGGCCTTGCAGGGCCCGTCCGACGAGCATCGGCAGCAGGGTGCTGGACATGGCACAGACCGCGGAGCCGACCAGCAGGATCACCGAGCTGACGAGCAGCACGCGCTGCTTGCCGAACATGTCGCCGAGGCGTCCCGCGATGGGCATGGCGACCGCTGCGGCCAGGAGGGTCGCGGTGATCACCCACGACGAGTTCGCGGCCGACGTGTGCAGCAGGAGCGGCAGCTCACCCTGGATCGGGATCACCAGGGTCTGGACCAAGGACGCGGTCAGGCCGCCGAAGCAGAGCACCACGACGGTGATCAGGGCCTTCGACGGCGGTTCGGAGGCGATGTCGACGGACGGGACCCCGGCGGGGGCGGTCGGGCCTGAGGACATGCGCATTCCTTCGCTCGTCGTAGGGATGCCGTGCCACATCGATGAGGCAAGACGTTGTTGTAGTCAACTACGTGCCAGGGCGTCGGTCAACACTGTTGACCGAGTCGGCGTGTGACGTACATTGCATCCGTGACTCACGGGCACACCACCTCGACGAGCCAGCCGCGTGCTGCCGGGCAGGCGACCCGCTCGGCGATCCAGGCGGCCGCGACGCCCCTGTTCGCGGAGCACGGGTTCAACGGGGTCAGCGTCCGGGCCATCGCCGCCGCCGCCCACGTCGACCCGGCCCTCGTGATCCGGCACTTCGGCTCGAAGGAAGGTCTGTTCCTGCAGACGATCGACCCGCGCGACAGCGTGAGCGAGGTGACCTCCGGCCCGATGGAGACCCTGGGACGACGTCTCGTCGAGCACTTCCTGAGCAAGGCCGGCACCCACCTGCGCCAGAACTTCGCAGCCCTGATCCGCGCCTCCGACCGCCCCTCGGTCCGCGAAGAGCTCTCCCGGAGCACCGCCCACATCTTCATCGGGCCGATCGCCTCCAGGCTCACCGGCGACCGGCGCGAGCTGCGCGCCGCGCTCGTCGCTGCACAGGTGGGCGGGCTGCTGAGCAGCCTGTTCCTGGCGGAGGACCCGGTCACGCTCGCCGCGACCGACGAGGACATCGTGGAGCTCTACGGCGGCGCCATCCAGGGCCTGCTCACGCCCTGACGGCGAGCAGCTGGGTTCAGGCGCGGGGGTGGGCCAACCGGTAGGCCTGGCGCAGACGGTCCGTGGTCACGTGCGTGTAGATCTGCGTGGTGGACAGCGAGGCGTGGCCGAGCATCTCCTGGACCGTGCGCAGGTCGGCGCCGCCCTCGAGCAGGTGGGTCGCGGCCGTGTGCCGAAGTCCGTGCGGTCCCATGTCCGGCGCATCGGGCACCTCGGCGAGGCGCGCGTGCACCAGGGTCCGCACGGCTCGCTGGTCGATCCGGCTGCCTCGGGCCCCGAGGAACATCGCGGCACCGGCGCCCGGACTGAACAGTGCGGGACGACCGGTCTCGAGCCAGAGCCCGATCGCCCGGTCGGCCGGCACGCCGTACGGCACAGTGCGCTCCTTGCGCCCCTTGCCGAGGACCCGGACCACCCGTCGCCCGCGGTCGACGTCGTCGATGTCGAGCCCGCACAGCTCCCCCACCCGGATGCCGGTGGCGTAGAGCAGCTCGAGGATCGCGACGTCGCGTCGCCCGATGGCGCTCCCGTCGTCGGCATGCACGGCCGCTGCCTCCAGCAGCTGCCGGGCCTCGGCCGCGTTCAGGGCCGGTGGCAGCGGCTTGTGCGCCTTCGGTGAGCCCAGGGACGCGCCGGGATCGGTGTCCGCCCGGCCGGTGCGCAGTGCCCAGGCCGTGAAGACGCGAACGGCGGTGGACCGGCGCGCCATCGTCGACCGCGCCTTCCCGAGCGTCTGCTGCTTGGCCAGCCAGCTGCGGAGGGTGCGGAGGTCGAGGGAGCGCAGATCGGTGTGACCGAGGGCCGTGGCGTGCTCGAGCATGCCGCGGACGTCGCCGACGTAGGCCCGCACCGTGTGCGCGGACAGGTCGCGCTCGGAGGCGAGATGGCGCTCGTACGCCGCGAGGGCGGTGGCCATCGCCTCGGGAAGGTCCTCCATCTCGTCAGCGTACGAACCCGGAGGGCCGCTGGTCCGCAGGCGCGACTGCCGGCCAGTGAACACCTGCCTCACGCCGACTCGCCGCTCGACGCCACCCGCCAGCGCCCCAGGGAGTGCTCCACCAGGCCCACCCGGTGCAGGGCGAGCAGCGCCTCCTTGGTGCGGCCGTGGGCGATGCCGGCCGCGCGGGCGATCGAGCCCGAGTCCACCGCGCGCACCAGTGGCACGGCGTCGAGCACCTGACGTTCGCGCGTGGACAGCCGGTCACGGACGCTCTCGGGCTCGCGCGGCTCGGCGAGCATGAAGGTGCCGATCGGACCCACGGCGTCGAGGACCTCCTCCCCGTTGGTCACCAGCACGGCATCGCGCGCCCGGATCAGCTGGTGCACGCCTGCCGACGGCTCGCTGGTGACCGGGCCGGGCACGCCCATCACCGTGCGACCGAGTCCGCCGGCCCAGCTCGCCGTGTTCAGCGCGCCGCTGCGCACGGCCGCCTCGACCACCACCGCGCCGCGGGAGAGTGCCGCGATGATCCGGTTGCGGGCGAGGAAGCGGATCCTGGTCGGCGCGCACCCCGGCGGCGCCTCCGACAGCACCAGGCCGACGTCGGCGATGTAGTCGATCAGGCTCTTGTGGGAGGCCGGATAGGCACGGTCCGCCCCGCAGGCGAGCACCGCAACGGTGCGACCCCGGTTGACGAGAGCTCCGCGGTGCGCCGCCTGGTCGATGCCGAAGGCCGCTCCCGAGACGACGGTCCAGGACGCAGCGACCAGCGTGCCGCCGATCTCCGTGGCGACGTCGGCGCCGTACGACGTGGCCGACCGTGATCCCACCACCGCGACGGCGTGCTCGGTCGCCTCGTCGAGCCGCAGGGGACCTCGGCACCAGAGGCCGACGGGGACTCCTCCGCGCTCGTGCAGGTGGGGTGCGTGCGCGAGGTCGTCCAGCGGCTCCGGCCACTCCGCGTCACCGGGTACGACGAACCTGATCCCCCTCTTCGACGCGCGCTCGAGCTCGAGCCCCGGGTCGACCGCCGCGAGCCGCTCCGCGAGGTCCGCACCCAGCTCGCGGTCGGCAGCCTGTTCGCGCAGGCTGGTCAGCACGCGTACGGCGCCGAGCTCGTGGACCAGGTCAGTGAGCCGAGGGTCGCCCGGCTCACCGATCCTCGAGAGGACCACGCGCGCGAGACGCTCGGCCTCCGGTGCCCCCGTCACGCCCACTCGCCCGCGGTCGCGACATCGGCGTGGCCGGGCAGGCTGCTCAGCAGCAACGGTGCCGCCGAACGCAGCCTCAGGGCTGTGTCGAGCTCGTCGACCCCCGGCCGTTCGACGCCGAGGAGATCGGCCACCGACCAGGCCACCCGGTGGACGCGCACCGCTCCGCGCCGGGTGAGCCTGCCGGCGTACACCTCCGCATCGAGTCTCAGCATGGCGCCGTCGGTGAGCGGCCAGAGCTCGCGCAGCATCGGTCCCGGCGCCTGTGCGTTGAGTCGCCACGGGTGATCGGCATAGCGGTCCCGTTGGCGTGCGCGGGCCAGGGCGACCCGCCGCCGGATGGTCGCGCTCGACTCGCGGTCGTCGATCGGCAGCGGCTCGGCGTCCGGCGACCGCCCCGTGACCGGCTCGACGAAGCGGGTGATGTCGACGCGGTCGGCGATGGGACCGGAGATCTTGCGGCGGTACTCCCGGCGCTTGACCTCCCCGCACCTGCAGTCGTGGTCACGGGAGTACGGGTGGTAGGCACCACATCGGCATGGATTGCACGCGAAGACGAACATCGCGCGAGCCGGGTAGGTGGCGTCCTCCTCGCCCCTCGAGATGGAGATCTCACCTGACTCCAGCGGTTCGCGCAGCGCCTCCACGACGTCGGTCGGGAACAGTGGGAACTCATCCATGAAGAGCACACCGAGGTGGGCCTTGCTCACCTCGCCCGGGCGCACCCGGCCGGACCCGCCACCGAGGACCCCGGTGCGCGAGGCGGAGTGGTGAGGGGCACGGAAGGGTGGCCTGACGATCCGGGATGCTCCCGCCGGTAGGGAGCCGCAGAGCGAGTAGACCGCCGTCAGCTCCAGGGACTCGTCGTCGCTGAGGTCCGGGAGCAGACCCGGGATCCGCTCGGCGAGGGTCGTCTTGCCGGAGCCCTTGGGGCCCGTGAGCATCAGATGGTGCCCACCTGCGGCCGCCACCTCGACCGCGTAGCGGGCATCTGCCACCCCGATGACGTCGAGCATGTCGAGGTCCTCGAGTCGTTCCTCGCCGCGCCAGGACAGCAGCGGTGATCCCGAGAGCCCCTCGACCTCGGGCGCTTCGGGCACCTCCACACCCGTGAGCAGGGCGACCACCTGGGCCAGCGACCGGATCCCGAAGACCTGCATGCCCGGCACCATGGCCGCCTCGGCCGTCTGCGGCTCGGGGACGTAGACCGTGTGGATGCCCCTCGCCGCAGCGGCCATCGTCATCGGCAGCACCCCGGGAACGCAGCGGATGCGGCCGTCGAGCGTGAGCTCGCCGATCATCGCCGAGCCCTCGAGCGAGCGGCGCGGGAACTTCGAGTCGGCCGCCGCCAGGACCGCCACGGCGATGGCGAGGTCGAAGTGCGGCCCGCGCTTGGGCAGGTCGGCCGGCGAGAGCAGGATCGTGGTCCGGCGCGTGTTGGGCCAGGTGAACCTGCTGTTGTTGACCGCTGCCCGGCACCGGTCACGGGCTTCCATGATGGAGGTGTCGGGGCGGCCCACGAGTGCGGTCGCGATCAGGCCGTCCGAGAGGTCGACCTGCACGTCGACCACGTGGCCGATCGCGCCCTGGAGCGAGACCGTGTGCGTGGTGGCGACCATCAGCCCACGCCCCGCACGTGCTCGACCTCGGCGGCACCACGCTGGGCGAGCAGCACGCCCACGAGGTCGATCCGGATCTCGGGCGCGTGGACGTCGTGCTCCGCGAGCCAGCGCGCGGCCAGCCGCCTCAGCCGGGCGCCCTTGGCCGGGGTCACCGCCTCGAGCGGGTGGCCGTACGCCGCAGAGCTGCGGGTCTTCACCTCGCAGAAGACGAGGACGTTCCCGTCGCGCAGGACGAGATCGACCTCGCCGAGGTCACACCGCCAGTTGCGGTCGACCAGCACCATGCCCTGGTCGACCAGTCGCTGGGCGGCGACGCGTTCGCCGTACGACCCGAGGTTGCTGTTGCGTGCACCACTGCTCATGGACGCAAGGACACCCGACGACCCGGACAGCGCAGCCGCGAGAGGCCGGTGCCTGTGGATCAGTGGCCCCCGACCAGCCCCTGTGGACGCGAACCGGTCGTCGGCGGATCAGACCTTGGGGGGCTCGATCTCGCTGTGGCTGAGCTCCTCGACGTTGACGTCCTTGAAGGTGAGCACCTTGACGTTCTTGGCGAGTCGGCGGGCCGGGCGGTACATGTCCCACACCCACGCGTCGGTCAGGGTCACCTCGAAGAACACGTCACCGGCCTCGGTGCGCGCCTTCACGTCGACCTGGTTGCACAGGTAGAAGCGCCGGTCGGTCTCGACGACGTACTTGAAGATGCCGGAGACGTCGCGGTACTCCCGGTAGAGGTTGAGCTCCATCTCGGTCTCGTACTTCTCGAGATCCTCGGTGCTCATTGCAGAACCTCCTGCAGGTCGGCGTCTTCTGGGACATTCTCTGGGGCATTTTCTGGGTCCCACAGCTCCAGCTGGGGCTCCAGACTGAAGGGTGGCGGGTCGATGATCCCGGCGGCACGCCGCACGTTGACGAACCTCATCCGATGGACCTCGCTCGGGCCGTGCTCGTCGAGGGCCTCGGTGTGCTCCGAGGTGCAGTAGCCCTTGTGCGTGGCGAAGTCGTACGCCGGGAACTGCTCGTGCAGCTCACACATGATCCGGTCACGGGTCACCTTCGCGATCACCGATGCGGCCGAGATGCAGGCGGCGACGCGGTCGCCCTTCCACATGGCCAGGCCCGGGACCTCGAGGCCGTCGACCGGGAACCCGTCCGTGAGGACGTACGACGGCCGCAGGTCCAGCCGCGCCAGCGAGCGGCGCAGCGCCTCGACGTTCGCGACGTGCATGCCGAGCCGGTCGCACTCCCCCGGCTCGATGACGACCACCGACCACGCGAGCGCGCGACGCAGCACCTGCGTGTAGCAGCGCTCGCGGGCCTTGGCGGTCAGCAGCTTGGAGTCGTTCAGCTCCGGGACCACGCCGGCCTTGCCCTCCGGCAGGATCACCGCCGCGGCCACCAGCGGACCGGCGCACGCACCGCGACCGGCCTCGTCGACCCCGGCGACCGGTGCCAGCCCGGCCCGGCGCAGAGCCCGCTCGTAGCCGTACAGGCCGGCATCGCGGCGCACGGTCGATCCGCGGGGCAGGGTGGTCATCGGGTCGTCATTTCGCGTTGGGGACGCCCTTGAACGTCTCCGGCCGGTGGAGGATCTGGGCCCGTTTCGCCGGCCAGATCAGCGCGAACACCTTGCCGACGACGAGGTCCTTGTCGACGAACCCGCCACCGGGACCGCCCATGTGACAGCGGGAGTCGCAGGAGAAGCCGCGGTTGTCACCCATCACCCACAGGTGGTCCTTGGGGACGGTGCGGTCGAACTTGATCTCCGAGGGCGCCATCCCCTTGGGCAGGTAGGCCTTCTCGTCGAGCGCCTTGCCGTTGACCGTGATCCGACCCTTGGCGTCGCAGCAGACCACGCGGTCGCCGCCGATGCCGATGACGCGCTTCACGAGGTGGCCACCGGTCGGGTAGAGCCCGATCTTCTCCATCACCTTCGTGACCGGGGAGCTCGGGCTGGCGGTCTCGGACTCGTCGAGCCACTTGCCGGGGTCCTCGAAGACGATGATGTCGCCGCGGCTCGGGGACGCACTGCCCCAGTAGGAGACCTTCTGCACGAGGATCCGGTCGTTCTTGACGAACTGCGGCTCCATCGAGGGCGACGGGATGTAGAACGCCTGCACGAACAGGGTCTTGATGACGATCGCCAGGATCAGCGCGAGCCCGAGCAGCAGGATCGTCTCCTGCCACAGGGGCATCGGCTTCTTCTTGGGCTTGACCGGCGGCTCTTCCCCGGATCGGTCACTCGAGCCCACGGCCTCGCCCACGTTCGTCACGTCCTGAGCCTAGATGACTGGGCGCAAGGGGTCGCACGAAGCCAGAGGCTCAGGCCTCGCGGCGCTCCTTGATCTTGGCTGCCTTGCCGCGCAGGTTGCGCAGGTAGTACAGCTTCGCGCGGCGGACGTCACCGCGGGTGACGATCTCGATCGAGTCGAAGATCGGCGAGTGGATCGGGAAGGTGCGCTCGACGCCGACGCCGAAGGAGACCTTGCGGACGGTGAAGGTGCGGCCGATGCCGGAACCCTGGACCCGGAGCACGACGCCCTGGAAGACCTGGAGACGCGAGCGGTTGCCCTCGACGACCTTGACGTGCACCTTGATGGTGTCGCCGGCCCGGAAGTGGGGCACGTCGTCGCGCTTGATGGCGCCGGACAGTTCGTCGATGACGTTCGACATGATGTCTCCTCGTGACTGCCACAGGTCACCCACGGATGGTGGTTGATCGATCGGGGTGGCTCAGCGGGTATGCCGTACGGGCCGCCCCCTGTGGCAGGTGGACCGTGAGCACCGGACTGACACGAGGCCGGACCGGCTGTTCTGGCTCGCTGAGCCAAGGAGCGATTTTGCCACAGAGGCCCGGGAACAGCGAATCCGAGCGCTAGGTCGTACGCCGCCGCTTGGTCAGCCGTACGGCGCCCGGGGCCGTCGGCTCGGGACCACGCAGGCTGTAGCCCGCCTTCTTGTACATCCGGATGTTGCGCTCGCTCTTCGCCCCGGTGAACAGGACGTAGCCGGTCACGTCCGCGGGCGCGGCCTCCTCGATCGCAGCGAGCATGAACCGCCCGAGGCCACGGCCCTGCAGGTCGGGCGCGGCCATCACCCGGCCGACGTCCCACTGGTCACCCTCCCGACGGCCGCGCGCCCCTCCGACAAGACGTCCGCCGACTCGGAGGACGAGCGTGGTCCACTCCTGCATCCAGGCCTGGACGTCGGCGAGGTCCTCGTGCAGCGGCGGGATGAACACGCCGGGGTTGGCGTGCTGCTCCTGCACCCAGCAGGCCCGCATCAGGGTGAGCAGCTCCCCCGCGTCGGCCGGGACTGCCAGGCGGACCTCGCCGGCCAGGTCGCCGACGTCGACGGCGCTCGAGGGATGGGCGAGGTCAGGACGGCGGTCCGCGGTCCGTCGTAGGGACTCGTCGTGGCGCCAGCGCGCGATCCGCCCGTGGTCACCCGAGAGCAGCACCTCGGGAACCTCGTGACCGCGCCAGGTCGCCGGCTTGGTGAACACGGGGTACTCCAGCAGCCCGTCCGCGTGCGACTCCTCGGCCAGGGACTCGGCGTTGCCCATGAACCCCGGCAGCAGACGTACGACGGCCTCGACGACCGCGAGCGCCGCCACCTCGCCGCCGTTGAGCACGTAGTCGCCGATCGAGAGCTCGCGCACCTCCATCCGGGTGGCCGCGTCGTCCATCACCCGCTGGTCGATGCCCTCGTAGCGTCCGCACGCGAACACCAGGTGCTCACGGCTTGCGAGCTCGGCGGCGACGGCCTGCGTGAACAGCTCCCCGGAGGGGGTCGGCACGACCAGGACGGCACCGCTCTCCTCGCCCACGACGGCGTCGAGGGCCTCCCCCCACGGCTCGGGCTTCATCACCATGCCGGCGCCACCGCCGTAGGGGGTGTCGTCGACGGTGCGGTGCCGGTCGTGGGTCCAGTCGCGCAGGTCGTGCACGCGTACGTCGAGCAGGCCGCTCTCCTGCGCCTTGCCGGGAAGCGAGAGGCCGAGCGGGGTCAGGTAGTCCGGGAAGATCGAGAGGACGTCGATGCGCATGGTCACGGCTCGAAGTCCAGCAGACCCGGCTGGTCGTCGATGACGATCCGGCCGCCCGGGACGTCCACCTGCGGGACGAAGACCGACACGAACGGGAACAGGATCTCGCGGTCCGGCGCGGTGATCACCAGCAGGTCCTGGGCCGCGCCGTGCTCGATGCGAGCGAGCTCGCCGACCAGGTCACCGTCGGTCGTCTCCACGCGGAGGCCGATCAGCTGGTGGTCGTAGAACTCCTCGGGGTCCTCGGGCCGCTCGTCCGGGTCGACGAGACAGGTGAGCTCGGTGCCGCGGGCGGCCTCGGCGGCGTTGCGGCCGTCGATCTCCTCGAAGCGCACCACCAGCTTGCCGCTGTGGGTGCGTGAGGTGGCCACGGTCAGGGCGGCTGTCGGGGTGCGAAGGGTGGCGCCAGGGGCGAAGCGGCGGCCGGGCTCGTCGGTGCGTGGCTCGACGAACACCTCGCCCTTCAGCCCGTGCGCAGGGCCGATCCGGCCGACCACGACGTAGTCCTCCGACACACCTGCTCCTTCGTGAGATGCAACAGGGGCACCATTCTCCACGCGGGAGAAGGTGCCCCTGTCGGCTGTTGCTTACGACTAGCGCTTGCGGTCGACGTCCACACGGTGCTGACTGCTTCGTGGCACGTCGACGAGCGGCTATCGCTTGCGGTCGACGTCCACGAAGTCGATGCGCGCGCCTCCACGGCCGGCCAGCGAGCTGACCACCGTGCGGAACGCGGTGGCCGTGCGGCCGCCGCGTCCGATGACCTTGCCCAGGTCGGAGGGGTGCACGCGCACTTCGAGGATCGAGCCGCGGCGCAGCTGCTTGTCCTCCACCACGACGTCGTCGGGGTGCTCCACGATTCCGCGGACCAGGTGCTCCAGGGCGTCGGCGAGCATCCGGTCAGGCCTTCTCGGCGTCGGCGACGTCGGCGTCAGCGGCGGCCTCGGTGGTCACCGGGGACTCCTCGGCCGGAGTCTCGGGAGCAGCCTCGGCAGCCGGGGTCTCGGCAGCTTCCGCGGCCGGAGCCTCGGGAGCAGCCTCGGCCTTGGGGGCAGCGGGCTTGGCCTCGGCGGCGGGCGCCTCGGTCTTCTCGGCCTCGGCGGGCTTCTCGGCCGCTTCGGCGGTCTTGTCGACCGTCGAGGACTCGGTCATCTTCTTGGAGGTCTTCTTCTTGGTCACCGCGTCGCCCTTGGGCTCGTTGGCGGCGTCCTTGAGGGCCTCGTTGAACAGCTCCTGCTTGTCGCGCTTGGGCTCCTTGGTCCGCAGGGTGCCCTCGGTCCCCGGCAGGCCCTTGAACTTCTGCCAGTCGCCGGTCACCTTGAGGAGCGCTGCCACGGCCTCGGAGGGCTGTGCGCCGACCCCGAGCCAGTACTGCGCCCGGTCGGAGACGACCTCGATGAACGAGGGCTCCTCCTTGGGGTGGTACTTGCCGATCTCCTCGATGACCCTGCCGTCCCGCTTCTTGCGGGCGTCGACGACGACGACGCGGTAGTACGGCTGGCGGATCTTGCCCATGCGCTTCAGACGAATCTTGACGGCCACGTTTGTGGTGTCTCCTTGAGAGTGTGTAGTGATTGGGATCCTCGCGACCCGGTGGGGCCAGGTGCGGTGGATTCCGGTGGGCGTTCGCAGTCCGGGTGAGAGGGCCCGGCCGGCGTACGGCTCAGCGCGTCATTGTGCCAGATGACTGCCGTGGTCCCGAAATCGCACGTACGACGGTCATCCCCTGCTCGTCAGGCCCGAACACCTCCACCTCGAGGCCCGCCGCGCGGCACCCCTCAGCGGTGTACGCCGCCTGGTGCTCACTGGTCTCGATGAGCAGGCTCCCACCCGGGGCGAGCCAGTCGGGGGCGCCCGCCCGCCACCAACCGGTGGATCGCGACGCCGTCGGCCCCGCCGTCGAGCGCGACGTGGTGCTCGTGCAGGCGCGCCTCCGGAGGCATCAGCCGGATCTCGTCGGTGGGGACATAGGGAGCGTTCGCAACGAGTACGTCGATCCGGCCGCGCAGGTCCTCCGGAAGGGCCTCGTAGAGGTCACCCTCGTGGACCTGACCCATCGTGACGTTGAGACGGGCACAGGCGACGGCGTCCGGGTCGACGTCGGCAGCGTGCAGCTCGACGCCGGGCAGCGCGTCGGCGATCGCCACGCCGATCGCGCCCGTGCCGCAGCACAGGTCCACCACGACCGGGCGACGGTTCGGGTCCACGGCGAGGTTGGAGGCGATGGCGGTGGCGAGCTCGACCAGCACCGCCGTACGCCTCCTGGGCACGAAGACCCCGGGGGCGACCCGGATGCGCAGCCCGCAGAACTCCGCCCAGCCGAGCACCTGCTCCAGCGGCTCCCCCGCCACCCGGCGGGCGAGCATCAGGGCCAGGTCGCCACCGTTGCGCGCCTCCGCGACGAGCAGCGCCGCCTCCTCCTCGGCGAAGACACATCCCGCCGCACGAAGCGCCGCGACGACCTCGGGGTCGGGATCAGCCGACGAGGTGTGCCACGCAGCACGATTCGCTTCGGCTCCGCCAGCACCGAGAGATCCTGGAGCGGGTCACGGTCGTAGACCACGAAGTCGGCCGCGGTCCCTTCCGACAGCGCGCCGTCGAGGCCGAGCCACTCCCGCGCCCGCCAGGACGCGGCGCCCAGCGCCTGCTCGGAGCTCAGACCGAGACCGGCCAGCGCCACCACCTCGCCGGACAGGTTGCCGTGCCGGGAGACGCCGCCTCCGTCGGACCCCGCATAGATGGCCACCCCCGCCTCATGGGCCGCCATGATCGTGTCGCGCCGGCGGCGGTGCAGGTCGGTCATCGTCTCGGCGTAGGCGGGGAACCTCTCGGCGCCGGCCTCGGCGTACTGCGGGAACTTCTCGAGCTGCATCACCGTGGGCACCAGGGCCGTCGAGCCCGCCACCATCTGCTCGATCAGGTCGGTGGTGAGACCGGTCCCGTGCTCGATGCAGTCGATGCCCGCGTCGAGCAGACCCTTGAGCACCGCGTTGCCGAAGCAGTGGGCAGTCACCTTGGCACCGTGCTCGTGGGCCACCCGGATCGCCTCCGCGAACGCCTCGGGCGGGAACGACGGCGTCAGGTCGCCCGCGTCACGCGAGATCCAGTCACCGACGAGCTTCACCCACCCGTCCCCGCGCTGCGCCTCCTGGGCGACGTACGCCGGCAGCTCGTCGGGCTCGATCTCGTGGGCGTAGTTGCGGATGTAGCGCTTGGTCCGGGCGATGTGCCGACCGGCGCGGATCAGGCGCGGCAGGTCCTCGCGCTCGTGGATCCAGGAGGTGTCGGCGGCCGAGCCGCAGTCACGGATCAGCAGCGCACCGCCATCGCGGTCCTCGATGGCCTGCTTCTCGGTCTCGGCGTCGCTGATCGGCCCGTCGTCGTCGAGCCCGAGGTGACAGTGCGCGTCGACCAGCCCCGGGACGATCCAGCCCTCGGCCACCGTCTCGGCACCCGCCTGGGGCTCGTAGGTGACCAGCCCGTCGACGACGTACAGGTCACGCGCCTCTCCGTCGGGCAGGACCGGTCCCCGGAATCTCAGTGCAGCCATGCCGCGGAGGCTACTACCGGACGGAGCAGCCTGACCGCCGGGCGGACGTCATACGACGGCGTCGTCATGACAACCAGGTCGTATGACGTCCCGGGCTACTTCAGGTACTTCGACAGGTCGGGCAGCTGGGTGGGGTCGAACTCGGCGGGCGGGTCCTGGCCCGGCTCGAGGCCGAAGGCGCTCCCGGAAGCGGCGGCGGGCTTCTCGCCGGCGCCGGACTCCTGGAGGGCGCGCTTGGCGGGGTTGCCGGAGACGCGCTTGCCCTTGCTCTTCTTGGCCTGCGGCGCCTGGCGGCCCTTGGCCTTCTTGCCCAGGCCCATGCCGGGCGAGCCGGGGAGGCCGGGAGCGCCGCCGCGGGCCATCTGCTGCATCATCTTGCGGGCCTCGAAGAACCGGTCGACGAGCTGGTTGACGTCGGAGACCTGGCGGCCCGAGCCCTTGGCGATCCGGGCGCGGCGGGAGCCGTCGATGGCCTTCGGGTTCGCCCGCTCGTACGGCGTCATCGACTGGATGATCGCCTGGATCCGGTCGATCTCGCGCTCGTCGAAGTTGTCGAGCTGGTCGCGGAACTGCCCCATGCCGGGGAGCATCCCGAGCATCTTGGTGAGCGAGCCCATCTTGCGAACCTGCTGCATCTGGTCCAGGAAGTCGTCGAGCGTGAACTCGCCGCCCTGGCCCTGCAGCTTCGCGGCGGCCTTCGCTGCGGAGTCGGCGTCGAAGGTCTTCTCGGCCTGCTCGATCAGGGTGAGCAGGTCGCCCATGTCGAGGATGCGGCCGGCCATCCGGTCGGGGTGGAACAGGTCGAAGTCGGTGAGCTTCTCGCCGTTGGAGGCGAACATCACCGGCTTGCCGGTCATCTGGGCGATCGAGAGCGCGGCACCACCGCGGGCGTCACCGTCCAGCTTGGTGAGTACGACGGCGTCGTACCCGACCCCGTCGAGGAAGGCCTGCGCCGTGTTGACCGCGTCCTGGCCGATCATCGCGTCGACGACGAAGAGCACCTCGTCGGGGTTGACGGCGTCGCGGATGTCCGCGGCCTGCTTCATCAGCTCCTCGTCGATGCCGAGCCGGCCGGCCGTGTCGACGATGACCACGTCGTGCAGCGTGCGCTTGGCCTCCGCGATGGCGTTGCGGGCGACGGCCACGGGGTCCCCGACGCCGTTGCCGGGCTCGGGCGCGAACACGGTCACGCCGGCGCGCTCACCGTTGACCTGGAGCTGCTTGACGGCGTTGGGGCGCTGGAGGTCTGCGGCCACGAGCATCGGGCTCTTGCCCTGGTCCTTGAGCCAGAGCGCCAGCTTGGCGGCCAGCGTGGTCTTTCCTGCGCCCTGGAGACCGGCGAGCATGATCACCGTCGGCGGGTTCTTGGCGAACCGCAGGCGACGGGTCTCGCCGCCGAGGATCGCGACGAGCTCCTCGTTGACGATCTTGATGACCTGCTGGGCCGGGTTCAGCGCCTGGCTGACCTCGGCTCCGCGCGCTCGCTCCTTGACCGCCGCGACGAAGTCCTTGACGACGGGCAGGGCGACGTCGGCCTCGAGCAGCGCCAGCCGGATCTCGCGCCCGGTGGCGTCGATGTCGGCCTCGGAGAGCTTTCCCTTGCCGCGGAGGTTCTTGAAGGTGTCTGAGAGACGATCAGAGAGCGTGGCGAACACGTGTGGGGTTCCTCGGGTGCCGATGGTCAGAGCCAGTGCCCAAGGTTAGCCGCACCCCGCGCGGGCCCCTCATTCCGGACTGTAGGTGTCCACCAGCGCCTGCCGGACGGCATGGGCCGCCGAGGCAGCGCGCTCCTCCGAGAGAGCGCCGGCCGAGGCCTCCTGCACGTAGAACACATCCACCGCCTGGGGTCCCAGGGTCGAGACGTGTGCCGAGCGCACGGAGACGTCGATGCCGGCGAGGGCGGCACACACGGTGTGGATCAGCCCGGGACGGTCGGCGGAGCGCACCTCGATGACAGTGGCACGCGGCGAGGCGTCGGCGCGTACGGCGACAGTCGGCTCGAGCTTCACCGGCTTGGCCCGCCGCAGCTTGCCCTTGGCGTCGATGCGGCCGTCCACGATCGCCTCCATCCGCTGGCGCAGCAGGATGTCGTCGAGGCCGTGCTCGGCGACGTCCCAGACCGAGACGCCGAACCCGTCCTGGGTCCAGGCCCGCGCTGCCCGCACCGAGACCTTCTGAAGCGCGAGGGTCGCGGCGGCGTCCGCGAGCAGCCCGATCCGGTCGCGCGCGACCACGGTGATCTGTGAGCCGTCGGCAGAGTCGACTGCGATCACCGACACGGCGTCGTTGTTCGCCTTCACCCGGTCGGGCAGCTCGATCTCGGTGGCCTCGTCGTCGGGCACCGGCTCGTCGTCGAGAGCGGCCGCGGACCGTCGTACGAGACTCCTGACCAGCTGCGCCCGCCAGGTGGTCCACGCCTTCTCCGAGGTGGCGCGGGCGTCGGCCTCGGTGAGCGCTGCCAGCAGCTCGAGCTCCTCGCGGTCGGCCACCTTCGCGGTGACCAGCTCGATCGTCGCCGGGTCGTCGGGGTCACGCGTCGTGGCGGTCTCGGGAAGCAGCAGGTGCCAGCGCACGAGCGCGCCGATCAGCTCGACCTCCCGAGCGTCGAAGCCGATCCGCTCGGCGATGTCCCTGGCGATCGGCGCCCCCGCGACGCAGTGCTCGGTCAGCTGGCCCTTGCCGATGTCGTGCAGCAGCGCGGACACCATCAGCACGTCGGGCCGGTTCACCCGCTGGATCAGCTTCGAGGCCTCGATGCAGGTCTCCACCAGGTGCCGGTCGACGGTGAACCGGTGAACGACCGACGCGTGCGGCAGCAGTCGCACCCGCTCCCACTCGGGCAGGATCAGCTCCAGCGCCCCGGTCTCGTCGAGGGTCTCCCACACGCCGAGCAGCCCGGGCCCGGCCGCGAGCAGACGGACGAACAGGTCGCGGGCACCAGCAGGCCACGGGTCGGGAAGCGCCGGGCTCTCCCGCACCAGCCGCGCGGCGGCGGTCGGCGCCAGCACCAGGTCGCGCTCGGCCGCCTCGGTCGCCGCGCGCAGCAGGAGCAGCTGGTCGTTGGCCGGCTTGGCGCCCCGGTCCAGCACCACCTCCTCGTAGGAGACGGCCAGTCCGGGGGCGATCGTGTCCAGCCGGGGACGCCGCTGCACCCCGGCGCTGGGTCGGCGCTGCACGGCCTCCGCCCGCCGCCAGGCGAGCCGGGACAGGTGCGTGAGGCGCCTGGCCAGGGTGCGGGTGTGCACCTGGGCCGCGTTGCCGTCCGGAAGCCCGAGCTCGGTGGCGATGTCCTCCCAGAACTCCTGGGCCACCCGGTCGGTCGCCCGGCCGGCCACGGTGTGCAGCGCGTCGCGGACGTCGAGCAGCGCGATCCGGCAGCGCTCGAGGTCGCCATGGGGTACGTCGACCAGCCAGCTCGCGACCAGGGCCTTGAGCACCGTCGCGTCGCGCAGCCCGCCCACCGACTCCTTGAGGTCGGGCACTGAGGCGTGCGCCAGCTCCCCGCTCATCCGGCCGCGCTCCGAGACCAGCTGGCGCAGCTCGTCGAGCCGGGTGCGCGCGTCACGGCGCCACTGGGTCAGCACGGCGCTGCGCAGCCGCAGCGTGAGGTTGGGGTCTCCGGCCAGGTGGCGTGCGTCGAGCATCCCCGTCGCGACCCTGAGGTCAGCGGCGGACTGCTCGAGCACCTCCTCGACCGTGCGGACCGAGTGGTCGATGGTGGCGCCGGAGTCCCACAGGGGATACCAGATCTTGCCGGCCCACTCCCCCGTCTCGACGGCAGCGTCGTGGACGAGCACGACGTCGAGATCGCTGAACGGCGCCAGCTCCGCTCGCCCGTAGCCACCCACGGCGACCAGCGAGACACCGACGTCGGGACAGCCAGCAGACTCGAACGCCTTGGCACAGAGCTGGTCGGCCGCCCGCGTTCGCTCGGCGCGCTCGGCTGCGGTCATCTCGGCTCAGTCCGTCGAGGACGTTCGGGCGAGGCACATGTCAGACGGCCGACTGGTCGCGGTCACCGGTGCGCACGCGTACGACGCTCTCGACCGGGGAGACCCACACCTTGCCGTCGCCGATCCGGCCGGTGGCGGCCGCGCCGACGATCGCGTCGGTCACCGACTCGACGTCGTCGTCGTCGAGAACGATCTCCAGCCGGATCTTGGGCACCAGCGCCACGTCGTACTCCGCGCCGCGGTAGACCTCGGTGTGGCCCTTCTGCCGCCCGTAGCCGCTGACCTCGCTGACGGTCATCCCGGTGATGCCCACGCCCTCGAGGGCAGTGCGGACGTCTTCCCACTTGTGGGGCTTGATCACTGCAGTGACGATCTTCATGGGTGCAGCCTCTCAGGCTTCGGGGCCCGGGGCCGCGAAGGGCCCGCTGGTGGCCTTCGGTGCTTGGAATGATCCGCTCGTTCGGGAGCCCGCGGTCGCGTGCAGGTCGTACGCCGTCTCGGCATGGATGACCAGGTCGATCCCGTTGACCTCGTGCTCCTCGTCGATACGGAAGCCCATCACGCGGTCGACCACCCACGCGATCGCGCCCGAGACGAGGAACGCGTAGGCGAGCACGGCTGCTGCACCCAGAAGCTGTCGGCCGAGCTGGTCGACGCCTCCGCCGTAGAACAGGCCGTCCACCCCGGTCGGGGCGGCGGCCGTCGCCAGGAGGCCGATGCCGATCGTCCCGACGAGCCCGCCGACGAGGTGCACCCCGACGACGTCGAGGGAGTCGTCGTACCCCCAGCGGTACTTCACGCCGACCGCCAGGGCGCAGACCACGCCGGCGACCAGGCCCATCAGCAGGGCGCCCATGGGCGTCACGGATCCGCCACTGGGGGTGATCGCCACCAGTCCCGCGACCATTCCGGAGGCGGCGCCGAGCGTGGTGGCGTGGCCGTCGCGGAGGCGTTCCAGGCTGAGCCAGCCGACGGCTCCGGCGGCTCCCGCGCAGCTGGTGGTCACGAAGACGACGGCGGCGGTGTGGTTGGCACCGAGCGCGGAGCCGGCGTTGAAGCCGTACCAGCCGAACCACAGCAGCCCGGCTCCCAGCATCACCAGGGTCAGGTTGTGCGGCCGCATGGCGTCCTTGCCGAACCCGACCCGGGTCCCCACCACCACGGCGAGGGCCAGGGCGGAGGCGCCGGAGCAGATCTCCACGGCCATGCCGCCGGCGAAGTCGATGGTGCCGACCCGGTTCGCCAGCCAGCCTCCGGCATGACCGGGGTGGTCGAGGTCGAAGACCCAGTGGGCGACCGGCGCATAGACGAGGACCGTCCACACGGACACGAAGACGATCCAGGCCCCGAACCTGGCCCGGTCGGCGATGGCCCCGGACACCAGCGCCCCGGTGATCACGCAGAAGAGCCCCTGGAACATCGCGAACAGGATCACCGGCACGCTCAGCCACGTGTCAGCGCCCTCCGAGACCAGCGACTCCAGCCCGAAGTGCTGCAGCGGGTCGCCGACCAGCCCACCACCGAGGTCGTCGCCGAACGCGATCGAGTAGCCGACCAGCACCCAGATGACGGTGATCGCGGCAAGCGCACCGAAGGTCATCATCATCATGTTCAGCACGCTCTTGGAGCGCACCATCCCGCCGTAGAACAGGGCCAGGCCGGGTGCCATCAGGAGCACCATCGCCGAGGCGGCGAGCAGCCAGGCGGTGTCGCCGGTGTCGATGCGGTGGACGAGGAGGACAGGCGTGCCGGTGAGGAGAGCCATGGGCTGCACACTGGCGAACACGCGACTCGCCCGCGGGCGCATCCCACATGTCAGACAGCGTGTGTCTGACGGAGGAGCACCCGCGGGCGAGATCGATCGGTCGTGTCAGATGGCCGCCTCGTCGCGGTCGCCGGTCCGGACCCGCACCACGCTGTCGACGGGCGAGACCCAGACCTTGCCGTCACCGATGCGCCCGGTCTGCGCCGCCTTGACGACGATCCCGGCCACGTCCTCGACATCGCCGTCGTCGACGACGATCTCGATGCGGATCTTCGGCACCAGGGCGATGTCGTACTCCGCGCCCCGGTAGACCTCGGTGTGACCCTTCTGTCGTCCGTACCCGCTGACCTCGCTCACGGTCATGCCGGTCACGCCGAATGCCTCCAGCGCTGCACGGACCTCTTCCCACTTGTGCGGCTTGATCACCGCTGTCACGAGCTTCATGCGTTGACCCCTCTCGCCTCGGCGTTCGCCTGTGCGGCCGCGCCGCTCGGAATACCGTGTCCGCCACCACCCAGTGAGGCGAAGTCGTACGCCGACTCACCGTGCTGGGCGAGGTCGATGCCGTCGTTGACCTCGTCCTCCTCGGTGATCCGCCAACCCATCGTGTACTTGATGATGAGTCCGATGATCGCCGTGGCCACACCGGACCAGGCGATCGCGACGAGCGCACCGAGGGTCTGGTCACCGAGCGAGCCGAAGCCGCCCCCGTAGAACAGGCCGTCGATGCCGCCCGCACCGTCGGCGGTGGAGAACAGGCCGATCAGCACGGTTCCCACGATTCCGCCGACCAGGTGGACCCCGACGACGTCGAGCGAGTCGTCGAGGTTGAACTTGAACTTGAGCCCGACTGCCCAGGCGCAGATGCCACCGGCGATCGCACCGATCGCGATCGCACCGCTGACGTCGACCGCCCCACAGGCCGGGGTGATCGCGACCAGGCCCGCGACGATGCCGGAAGCGGCGCCCAGGGTGGTGGCCTTTCCGTGCATCAGGCGCTCGATGACCAGCCAGCCGAGCATCGCCGCCATGGTGGCGAGCGTGGTGTTGGTGAAGGTCCGGCCGGTCTCGCTGTAGAACTGCGCGACGTTGGCGAGGGCACCCTTCTCGGTCGACCAATCGTCACCGAAGACGATCGAGCCCACGTTGAAGCCGTACCAGCCGACCCACAGCATGCCGGCGCCGATCATGGTCAGCGGCAGGCTGTGCGGACGCATCGGGTCGCGCTGGAAGCCGACCCGACGACCGATGATGATCGCGAGCACCAGGCCGGCGACACCGGCGTTGATGTGCACCGCCGTACCACCTGCGTAGTCCTGCGCACCGATCTTGCTGCAGATCAGGGCGGAGTCGGTGCAGCTGAAGACCATGTGCGCCAGCGGGAAGTAGGAGATCGTCACCCACAGGGGCAGGAACACCACCCACGAGGAGAGCTTGACCCGGTCGGCGATCGCGCCGCTGATCAGGGCAGCGGTGATGACGGCGAAGGTCAGCTGGAACATCACGTAGATGTAGTTGTCGGTCGTCACGTCCTTGAGCCCGAACAGGGTGAACGGGTTGGCGAAGAACACTCCGTCGCCGCCGAACGACATCGACCAGCCCCACAGGACGTAGACGATGCCGACGATGCCCATCGAGATGTAGGACATCATCATCATGTTGAGCACGGACTTGGCCCGCGTCATGCCGCCGTAGAACAACGCCAGGGCGGGCGTTGTCATCATGAGGACAAACGCGGTCGCGACGATCATCCACGCGTAATAGCCGTCCATGGAACCTCCAGTGGTGAGTGAGAAAATCAGCGGAGCCGCGCGCGTCACAAGGACGACGTTGTCCGACGTCGGGGCCCCAGGTGGCCGCAACTTTGCGTGAGGCAGGTTTCAGCGGTCTGCGACGGGTGTTTCGGTGGCGTCACGGATTCGGGAGTTGTGTTACGGCTGGGTGAAATGCGCCTATTTCGGAAAAGGCGTACGGGGTGATGCTTGCGAACCTATGCTCGACTCCGTGGAAGCCAGCACCATGGGGGCGGGGGCTGCTGTGAGCGAGTCGTCTGTCCCAGAAGTACGCCGCAAGCGCGGCCGCCCTCGCGATCCCGAGGCAGACGGCCGCATTCTCGCTGCGGCCGCTTCACTGATCCTGCTGCACGGATTCGACAACATGACCGTCGACGAGGTCGCCACCAGCGCGGGCGTCGGCAAGGCCACCGTCTACCGCCGCTGGGCGCGCAAGGAAGACCTCGCTGTCGCCGCGATGGAGCAGCTCTACCGCGACGAGATGCCCACCCCGGACACCGGGACCATCCGTGGCGACCTGGTCGTGATGTACACCCAGGCGCTCACCTTCATCAACTCCCCGTCCGGCATCGACTACATCCGCACCACCATCAAGGAGTCGATGCGCGACGAGCGCATCGCGACGCTGTACCGCGAGGCGAGCCTGCGGGTGGAGCGTCGCGTCGCCGACGTCTTCGACCGCGCGATCGAACGCGGCGAGGTGCGCGCCGACATCCCGATGACGGTTGCGATCCAGCTGATCAGCGGCATGATCGCCAACCGTGCGATCTCCGGTCAGGAGATGCCCCGCCTCGACGAGCTCGACGAGCTGGTCGACTTCGTGCTGAACGGCATCAGCGCCTGATCGTCTAGCCCTGGTCGAGCAGTGCGTCCACGAAGGTCTCGGGGTCGAACGGCGCCAGGTCGTCGGCACCTTCGCCCACGCCGACCAGCTTGACGGGGACACCCAGCTCACGCTGCACGGCGACGACGATGCCGCCCTTGGCCGAGCCGTCCAGCTTGGTCAGCACGATCCCGGTCACGTCGACGACGTCACGGAACACGCGTGCCTGCACGAGACCGTTCTGGCCCGTCGTGGCATCGAGGACCAGCAGCACCTCGGAGACCGGCGCCTGCTTCTCCACGACGCGCTTGACCTTGCCGAGCTCGTCCATCAGGCCGGCCTTGTTCTGCAGCCGCCCAGCGGTGTCGATGACCACCACGTCGACCCCGCGCTCGACGCCGGCGCGGACCGACTCGAAGGCGACGCTCGCCGGGTCGCTGCCCTCGGGACCCGTGACGACATCGACTCCGACACGCTCGCCCCAGGTGCTGAGCTGCTCGGTGGCCGCGGCCCGGAAGGTGTCGGCCGCGCCGAGCACGACCGTCTTGTCCTCGGCGACGAGCACGCGAGCGAGCTTCCCGACCGAGGTGGTCTTGCCGGACCCGTTCACGCCGACGACGAGCACGACTGCGGGAACACCGTCGGTCGGGGTGGTCGCAAGGGACCGGTCCATCGTGGGGTCGACCAGCGTGAGCAGCTCCTCGCGCAGCACCTGCCCCGCCTCGGCGGCGCCGACGCCCTCGACCCGCATCCGGGTGCGCAGCCGCTCGACCAGCTCCTGCGTCGGGGTCACTCCCACATCGGCGGTGATCAGGGTGTCCTCGATCTCCTCCCAGGTGTCCTCGTCGAGCCGGTCCCGGGACAGGAGCACCAGCAGGCCGCGGCCGAGACCACCCTGGGAGCGGGAGAGGCGCTGACGGAGGCGGACCAGCCGGCCCGCCGTACCCTCCGGGCGCTCGAGCGTCGTGACCGGGGGCGCGGGCGTCGCCGGGGGACGCTCCTCGGTGATCGTGCCACTCGGGGCCGGCGCCGGCAGGTCCCGGCTCGGGGGCTGCTTGCGCCCGTTGACCAGGGCGACCAGTCCGACGACGAGGCCGATCACGAGGATCGCCACGGCGAGGATGATGAAGATCAGGACAGCACTCATGGAGCGATCCAATCAAACGTCAGGCAGAGCGGGCTCAGCGGTGCGTGTCGGCGTCGACGGAGACCCGTCGGTCCTGCTCCTCGAGATCCAGGGTCGGCAGCGACTGCACACCGCGGCGCATGGCCGAGCCCACGAACGGGACGAGCGGGGTGTCCTCGCCACGGTAGGGGTAGGCGGCGTACACGATGACGGCCAGTGCGAGCACGAGGGCAAGCACCAGCACGACCACGATGAGACCCATGGGGCTCCTTCGTCCTGAGATCGGTCAAGGGTGAAACCCCAGTGTCCACGGCGATCCAAGGCCGCCTGACCGGTCTGGGCTCGCGGTGTGGTCAGTCTCTCAACAGAGGTACGACGGCCTCGCGGATCTGTGCGGGGAGCGGGCTGACCGACCTGCCGGAGCCGGTGTTGTCGACGTACACATGGACGAAACGACCCTCGGCCGCCGCCTCGGCACCGACACCCTCGGGGTCGCCCTGGAACAGCCCGATCCGGTAGATGACGGAGGAGGTGCCGACCTTGTCGACGACCATGCCCATGTCCACCGGCGCCGGGTAGCCGATCTCCCGGAAGTAGCGGCATCCCACCTCGGCCACCACCCCGATGGCCGGCAGCGCGCGGATGTCCACGCCCGTGGCCTCGGCGAGGTGGGCGTTGACCGCGGTGTCGATCAGCTCGAAGTAGCGGGCGTTGTTCATGTGGCCGTAGATGTCGTCGTCGGCCCAGCGCGTGGTGGCCTGGCGCCAGACGACGTACTCACTGCGGCGGGGTGGTGCTGGTCGCTCGGTCATCGGCGCCATTGTGCCCGCTCGGCGCCGGCTCGCGGGTGCGCAACCACAGGAGCACGCCGAGACCGAGCACCAGGGCCAGGAAGACGGCACTCTGTGCGAGCTTCTCGGCCTGCCCGACACCCTCGGGCGCCGGCGAGAAGAATCCGGTCGTCGTCCGCGCGAGGAGACCGCCGTAGGCGAAGGCCACCAGGTGCCGCGGCGTCCAGCGTGGCGAGCGCGACCGCCGGGCGAGGAGCACACCCGCCGCCGCCAGCGCCAGCCACGCGACCACCACGCCGACCCACGAGATGGGGACGAAGTCGAACGCCGCCATCAGCACGAACCCGGCAGCCGCGAGCCACAGGGGTCGCCCGGGCGCGCGTCCCGCGACCGGAGCCAGCGGCCGGCCCAGCGGACTCATCGCCAGGACGACGAGGGCCAGCACGACCACCACGGAGACCACATGGTCGGCGATGGAGGCGTCCACTGGCGGGGCGTCCGGGTCCTGGTGGATGAACACCGCGACGGCGACACCGAGGAGGGCGAGGACCACGATCCCGAACCGGCCGAGCCACGGCCGGTCACGCCCCTCGGGGAGCAGGCCCTCGACCACCGCCAGCGGGGCGCCCACGCTCATCAGCACGTGGCCCATCACCCACGTCGTCACCGCGTAGACGCTCACGCCCCCGATCAGGGCCGAGCCCATGATGTCGTCCCAGTAGTCGATGTCCGGGCTCTCGGGCGTGAACAACGAGTTGTCGATGACCGTCGTCATCAGCACCCCGAAGGCGGCAGCCAGCAGCAGCCGCCCGGGCCAGCCGCGTCCGGTGCGCACGGCGACCTCTCGGATGAGTACGGCGGCGCCGCCGTAGAGGGGCGCGAAGAAGAACACCGCGAAGACGACCTCGACGGCGTCGCCGGTGATGTCCAGGTAGGCCTGGAGCAGCTCGGCGCAGACCGGTGCGCCCAGCAGCAGCGCGACCACCCCGATCGTGCGGGTACGCCGCGGCGCGAGCTCGAGACGGTCAGTCATCCAGCAATGTTAGAGCGGTCACTCCAAGAAAGCGAGGACCTGCTCAGGCGGACTCCTGCTCGCGCAGCCGCTGGCTGATCACCGCGGAGACACCGTCCCCGCGCATGGTCACGCCGTAGAGGGCGTCGCCGACCTCCATCGTCCGCTTCTGGTGCGTGATCACCAGCAGCTGGGAGTTCTCGCGCAGCTCCTCGTAGATCTGCAGGAGGCGTCCCAGGTTGGTGTCGTCCAGCGCGGCCTCGACCTCGTCGAGGATGTAGAACGGCGAGGGGCGTGCCTTGAACAGGGCCACCAGGAAGGCCACCGCCACCAGCGACCGCTCGCCACCGGAGAGCAGCGAGAGCCGCTTGACCCGCTTGCCGGCCGGGCGGGCCTCGACCTCGATGCCGGTGTTGAGCATGTCGTTCGGGTCGGTCAGGACGAGCTGCCCCTCCCCGCCCGGGAAGAGTCGCGAGAACGTCGAGTCGAAGGCCTTGCAGACGTCGGCGTACGCCTCGGTGAAGACCTGCTCGACCCGCTCGTCGACCTCACGGACGATGTCCAGGAGGTCGCGCCGCGTGTTCCTGAGGTCCTCGAGCTGCTCGGTGAGGAACTTGTGCCGCTCCTCCAGCGCCGAGAACTCCTCGAGAGCGAGCGGGTTGATCCGGCCCAGCTGGGCCAGCGCCCGCTCGGCGGTGCGCAGTCGCTTGGTCTGCTCCTCGCGGTCGAAGGCCACCGGCTCGGGAGCCTCCCCGTCACCCGCTCCCTCGATGTTGATCACAGGGATCAGCTGGTCGGGGCCGTAGTCCGCGACCAGTGCCTCGATGTCGAGGCCCAGCTCGTCGAGCGTCCGCTCCTCGAGCTGCTCGATCCGCATCTTCTGCTGGGTGCGGGCCATCTCGTCGCGGTGGACCGAGCTGACCAGCTCGTCCAGCTCGCGGCCGAGGTCGCGCAGGCGCACCCGGGTCTCGCGGAGCTCCTGCTCGCGGCCGGCGCGGGCCTGCTCCACGCGAGAGCGTTCGGCGGCGGCGAGCGCCACGGACTCCTCCAGCCTGGCGAGCACGACGGCCGCACCCCGGCCCACGGCCTCGGCGACCCGGCCCTCGAGCAGCAGCTGCTCCCGGCGGGCGATCGCGGCGGCGCGAGCCTCGCGCTCGGCACGGGCCGCACGCAGCAGGGAGTCGGCCCGGCCGTGCAGGGCCCGGGCGCGCTCCTCGGTGGTGCGCAGGGCCAGGCGTGCGTCCATCTCACCCGCGCGGGCGTTGCGGGACGCCTCGGCGAGACGCTCCCGCTCGCTCGTGTCGGGCTCCTCCTCGGGGGCGTCCTCGGCGGCGGCGAGTCGCGCCTCGAGGTCGGCCAGCCCCTCGAGGTCCTTGTCGCGAGCCACCTGGGCGGCCTCGATGGCCTGGTCGAGGCGGGCGGCCTCGGCGCGGGCGTTGCGCACCTGGGAGCTGTACTGGCCGAGCTCCTCGGCGACCGCCGCCAGGGTGGCGTCGGACTCGTGCAGCTTGGCCAGCGCGACGTCGACACGGCGCCGGGCCTCCTCGCGCTCGCGCTCGAGGGTGGAGACGTCGAAGGTGAGCCGCTCGAGCGTGTGCGCTGCCGTGCTGAGCTGCTCGGTGGCGTCGTCGACCGCCGCCTGCACCTCGATCAGGCTCGGCTGGCTGGACGATCCACCGGCGGCGAAGTGGGCACCGAGCAGGTCCCCCTCGCGGGTGACGGCAGTGAGGTCGGCGGCGTCGCGGACGAGGCTCTGCGCGGCGATCAGGTCCTCGACCACCACCACCTTGTGCAGCAGCCGGGCCAGGGCCGGGCGGAGATCGTCGGGGCACTCGACGACGTCCAGGGCGTACGTCGCTCCGGCCGGCAGGCCCGGCCAGGCGGACTCCTCGGCCTGGCCACCACCGAGCAGGATGCCGGCCCGGCCGAGGTCGTCGTCCTTGAGGTGCGCGATGGCGCCGATCGCCGACTCGACGTCGCGTACGGCGACCGCGTCGGCCGCGCTGCCCAGGGCTGCCGCGACGGCAGCCTCGTAGCCGGTGCGGACGGTGAGCAGGGCGGCGACCGAGCCGAGCAGGCCGCTGACCGAGTCCGTGGCCGCGAGCAGGGCCCCGGCGCCGTCCTTGCGGTTGAGCCCGAGCTCGAGCGCCTCCTTGCGGGCGCTGAGCGAGCTGCGCTCGCGCTCGGCGGCGGTGACGTCGGTGCGGATCTTGGCGAGCCGGTCCTCGATGTCGCCGAGCAGCGAGCTGGCGGCCTCGTGCTCCGCGTCGAGGCCCTCCTCGCCGGCGTCGAGGCCGGCCACCCGCGACTCGAGCGAGGTGAAGTCGTGCTGGGAGCGCTCGGCGCGGGCGACGGCGTCGCTGCGAGCCTGGGTGAGCCGGCCGACCTCCTCGACCGCGGCGGCGGCCCGGCTGCGCAGCCCGTTGACCTGGCCGTGGAGCCGGGCCATGCCCTCGCGACGGTCGGCGGCGGCGCGCTGCAGCCCGGTCACCCGGCGCTCCTCCTCGGTGAAGGCGAGCTCGGCCGCCTGCCGGGCGCTCACGGCACCGCTCGAGCGCGGTTCGGTTCCCGGCGACCTCGGCGTCGATGCCCTCCTCCTGGGCGCGCACCCGGGTGGCCTCGGCCTCGAGCTCGTCGGGGTCACGCCCGGCGGGGACCTCGGGCTGGGAGGCGGCGTTGCGGACGCGCTCGGCGGCGAGCCCGGCCGTGCCGCGCAGTCGCTCGCGCAGGCCGGAGAGCCCGAACCACGTCTCCTGGGCGCGGGACAGCGCGGGCAGGTCCTCGCGCAGCGCCTCCTCGAGGGCGGCCTCGGTCTCACGCGTGGCGGTCAGGGCGGCCTCGACCTCGGCACGGCGCTCGAGCAGCACCGACTCGTCGGCGAGCTCCTGCTCCAGGGCGGTGCGGGCGGTGACCAGGTCGTCGGCCATCAGCCGGGCCCGGGCGTCGCGCACCTCGGCCTGGACCGACTGCGCCCGGCGCGCGACCTCGGCCTGGCGGCCCAGCGGCTTGAGCTGGCGCCGGATCTCGCTGAGCAGGTCGCTGAGCCGGGTCAGGTTGCCCTCGGTGGAGTCCAGCTTGCGGAGCGCCTTCTCCTTGCGCTTGCGGTGCTTGAGGACGCCGGCGGCCTCCTCGATGAACCCGCGGCGGTCCTCGGGGGTGGCGTGCAGGATCGAGTCGAGCTGGCCCTGCCCGACGATCACGTGCATCTCGCGCCCGATGCCGGAGTCGCTGAGCAGCTCCTGGACGTCGAGCAGGCGGCACGAGCTGCCGTTGATGGCGTACTCCGAGCCGCCGTTGCGGAACATGGTCCGGCTGATCGTGACCTCGGCGTACTCGATCGGCAGCGCACCGTCGCTGTTGTCGATGGTCAGCATCACCTCGGCGCGGCCGAGCGGCGGGCGGCCGGACGTGCCCGCGAAGATGACGTCCTCCATCTTGCCGCCGCGCAGCGACTTGGCGCCCTGCTCACCCATCACCCAGGCCAGCGCGTCGACGACGTTGGACTTGCCGGAGCCGTTGGGCCCCACGATGCAGGTGATGCCGGGCTCGAGCTCGAGGGTCGTCGAGGAGGCGAAGGACTTGAAGCCCTTGAGCGTGAGGCTCTTGAGGTACAACGTGCGCTCCCAGCCTGAGGCGTCGTCGGGCGTCCACTGTGCTGGACGCGGCATCCTCTCAGACCCGGGGGCCAGGACACTGCGACGGGGAAGGTCAGCGGCTCGACCCTATAGGCGGGCAGGGCCGGATTCGTGGAGGCGTGCCGGGGTGGCTACGAGGCCGCGATGATCTCGGCGTCGGCGTGGGCGACGTGCACCAGCTGGCGCCAGATCAGCACCAGGAAGATCGCCGAGCCGACGAAGGCGAACCAGAACGGGCCGGTGACGCCCCACCTGTCAGCGACAAGGCCACCGATCACGGAGCCCACGACGATGCCGCCGGTGACGCCGATCATGTAGACGCCCTGGACCCGCCCCTGGAACTGGGTGGGTACGGCGCGCTGCCGCACGCTCTGCGAGGTGGTGCCCCACACGAACGCGTGCGCCCCGAACACGAAGAACACCGCCAGCGCCACCCACGGGAGGGTGTTCAGGGCGAGGACCAGGTGGGTGAGCGTCTCGATGATCAGGCCCACGCGCATGATGTTGCCGAGGCTGACGTGCCGCTCCAGCCAGCCGTAGGAGAGCGTGCCCACGATGCCGCCGCACGCCAGGGCGGAGGTCAGCAGCCCGAACCCGATCTCGCCCATGTGCAGGCGCTCGAGCGAGTAGAGCACCAGCACCGACCACGCGGCACCGAACGTCACGTTGAAGGTCACGATCGTGAGCACCAGGGTGCGGACCGCGGCGTGGCGCCAGACCCACATCAGTCCCTCGCGGATGTCCGATCGGATCGAGACAGGCTCGGCCGTCTTGTCGCGACCGTGCGCGGGGAGCTGGATCCGGAGCACGAGCAGGATGCTCACCGCCACGCAGACCGTCTGGGTGACGAACGGGTAGCGAGCGACCCAGCGCGAAGAGCAGCGCGCCGACCGGAGGGCCGACGAGCTGGTTGAGCGTGACCACGCCCGCGACCAGCCGCGCGTTCGCGATGCCGAGGTCGCGCTTGGCCACCAGCATCGGCAGCACGGTCGCCGTGGTCGTGTCGGCGAAGGTCTCAGCGGTCCCGAGCAGGAAGATCGAGGTGAGCACGACGGCGATGTTGACCTGGCCGGTGGCGACGCTCGTGGAGAGTACGACGAGCACGAGCACCCGGCTGGCGTTGGCGAGCACGATCAGGCGACGCCGCTCCACCCGGTCGGCGACCACGCCCGCGAACAGGGCGAACAGCATCGTGGGCAGGTACTGCAAGGTCCACGCCAGCGCGACCAGCAGCGGCTCCCGGGTCTCGGAGGCGACGAGCAGCGGACCGGCCGCCAGGATGATGCCGTCCCCGAGGTTGGAGATCCAGCTCGACCCCAGCAGCCACCGGAACGAGGTGCCGAGTCGAGCCGGGACCACCGTCTCGACCAGGGATCTGCGCATGGGGACGACCTCTCCACGTGGATCACCCACGGGAGGTCCAACGGCGACTCGTCAGCGGTGGGTCAGGTGCGGGCGAGCGAACCGTCGCGGGCGACGGCCTGGTCGACCGACTCCGAGGCGACCTCGGCCAGCGCGTCGTTCTCCTTGTGGAGACGCAGCACGATGTCTTCGAGGTCCGCCACACGCTGACGGAGGACCCGGTTCTCCCCTGCGAGGCGGTTGGCCGCTCGCGGGTCTGTGCCAATCGAGTAACCGAGAAGCGCCTTGGCCATGAAGTGTGCCTTCCAGGGAGCGAGGGGGCGGCCCGTCCGGACCGTCTACAAGAGTCTCACGCACCCCCGGTCGGCATCAAGTCGTGCCTCAGCCCAGGGGGACGGCCGACCGGAGGGGCGTACGACGAACCCGCGGGGCCGGTTGGCACACCGGGCAGAAGAACGAGGAGCGGTTCATGAAGGTGACCCGCCGGATCGGCGTACCGCAGCGGAGGCAGGGCAGGTGCTCGCGACCGTAGGCCTTGAGCGACCTGTCGAAGTAGCCGCTCTGCCCGTTGACGTTCACGTAGAGCGCGTCGAAGGAGGTCCCTCCCTGGCCGAGCGCCTCGAGCATCACCTCGCGGCAGCCGGCGAGCACCCGCTCCACGTCGACCTTGCGCAGCCGCGAGCCCGGTCGCTCCCCGTGCACCCGGGCGATCCACAGGCCCTCGTCGGCGTAGATGTTGCCGACCCCGGAGACGATGCTCTGGTTGAGCAGCAGCCGCTTGATGCCGGACTCGCTGCGCCGCACCCGTCGTACGAAGGCCGCGTCGTCGAACTCCCCGTCGAGCGGGTCGCGCGCGATGTGCGCGATCTCCGGTGGGAGCACCGCTCCCCCGTCCGAGATCGCCAGCCCGCCGAACATCCGCTGGTCGACGAACCGGAGCTCGAGGTCGTCGGCCAGCACGAAGCGGACTCGCAGGTGCCGCTCGTCGGCTGCCGTGCGTGGTTGCACGAGCATCTGGCCGCTCATCCCGAGGTGGCCGAGCAGCGCGTCGCCGTCGTCGAGGGCGAGCCAGAGGTACTTGCCTCGCCGGTGGGCCGCGGTGAACGTGCGTCCGGTCAGGCGCGCCGCGAAGTCCGTCGGACCTCCCGCGTGCCGTCGCACCGGACGCGGGTGGAGGACCTCGACCAGACGGATCGGATGGCCCAGCACGTGCGCCTCGAGGCCACGGCGTACGACTTCGACCTCGGGCAGCTCGGGCACCGCCCCATACTGACAGGGTGCCCCCACCCGCCCGCGTGTCCAGGCTGGCCACGTCGGTGACGAACCGCTGCCGCTACACGTTGCCGGGCCTCTGGGTCGCCCTGGTCTTCGCGTTCCTCTCGTTCACCCCGTCGCTGCTTCCGCGACCGCCCGCCTACCAGGCCTTCGTCGCCGGCGTCGACGGCGCGATCGGCTACGGCCTCGGGGTGGCCGGAGCGTGGGTGTGGCGGGAGTACGCCGACCGCGATGCACACCGCTCCACCCCGCGTGGCCGGCGGATCCTGGCGATCGCGGCGCCACTGGTGCTGCTCGTCGCGATCCTGCTGGGGATGCGCTGGCAGCGGAAGAGTGCCGAGCTCGTCGGCAACCCGCCGGAGGGCGTGCTGGGCGCCCTGCTGATCCCCGTTCTCGGCTTGGTGGTCTTCGTCGTGCTGGTGGCCCTGGCACGCACCCTCCGGGCGGCGTACCGCAAGCTGGCGGCCTACCTGGAACGGCACATGGGTCGTCGTGCAGCGCGCGTCACGGGAGTGGTCGTGCTGACGCTCGCGCTCGTGCTGACGGCGACCGGCCTCGCGTGGAACTGGACCATCAGCGCCATCGACGGCAGCCTCGCCGTCGGCGACCTCACCACACCAGGCAACGTCAGCAAGCCGACGACGGAACTGCGCTCCGGTGGGCCGGGGTCCCTGATCACCTGGGACTCGCTCGGTCGACAGGGGCGGATCTTCGTCGGCAAGGGGCCGGACGCGGAGGACATCTCGAAGATCACCGACGAGCCGGCCGAGGAGCCGATCCGGATCTTCGCCGGCACCGCCTCGGCCGACACCATCGAGGACCAGGCCACGCTCGCGGTCGACGACCTCGAGCGTGCCGGCGGCTTCAGGCGAGCGTCCCTCCTGGTGCTCACCACGACGGGGACCGGCTGGGTCGAGCCGAGCGCCGCGAGCAGCTTCGAGTACCTCAGCGGCGGCAACTCAGCGATCGTGGCGATGCAGTACTCCCATCTCCCCTCGGCGCTGTCCTATCTCGTCGACCACACCCAGGCACGCGTGGCGGGACGTGACCTCTTCGACGCGGTGTACGACCGATGGTCGCGACTGCCTGCCGACGGCCGCCCGAAGCTCTACGTCTTCGGGGAGAGCCTCGGTTCGTTCGGCGGTGAGAACGCATTCAGCGGTGAGGCCGACCTCGCCAACCGCACGGACGGCGCGCTGTTCGTCGGTCCACCGAGCTTCAACCCGCTCTACCGCGGAGTTCGTCGACTCGCGTGACCGGGGCAGCCCGGAGATCGAGCCGGTCTACCGCGACGGGCGGACCATCCGGTTCGCCAACCGCGCCCGGACGAGCATCCCGCCGGAAGGGAGGCCCTGGGACGGGCACGCGGGTGCTCTACCTCCAGCAGCCCTCGGACCCGATCACCTGGTGGAGCCCTGACCTGATCCTGCAGCGACCCGACTGGCTCGAGGAGGAACGCGGCTCGGACGTGTCGGGCTCCATGCGCTGGATCCCGTTCGTCACGTTCTGGCAGGTGACGGCCGACCTCGCCCTGGGCTTCTCCACGCCGCCCGGGCACGGCCACAACTTCAGCGGCGAGCACGTGGACGGCTGGCGGGCCATCCTCGCAGCCCAAGGGCTGGACGCCGGAAATGCTCGACGAGCTGCGGGCCTCGCTACGCCGCGAGTAGTGCGGCGCCTCAGCCCGTCCTCGGTGCTCGGAGGCCAGCAGGTCGAGCCCGAGCGCCTCGGAGAGCAGCTTGGTCGCCAGCTGGCCGCGGACGCTGTTGCCCGCCGCGTCCAGCGGCGGCGAGAAGGTCGCCAGCCCGCCCTTGCCCGGGGCGACCGTGACGATCCCGCCGCTGACGCCGCTCTTGGCGGGCAGGCCGATCTCGTAGAGCCAGTCGCCCGAGAGCTCGTAGAGGCCCGGCGGTGAGCATCAGCGCCAGCGTGCGCCGACAGGTGTCCGGGCTGACCACGCGCTCGCCGCGTGACCGGGTTGACGCCGCCGTCGGCCAGCGTCGCGCCCATGACGGCCAGGTCGGTCGCGGTGACCACGAGGGCGCCCTGGCGGGTGTAGACGTCGGTGGTCTCGTCAGGGTCGAAGTAGATCCGGCCGTGACCGACCAGCAGGCGCGCCAGCGCCTCGTTGCGGCCGTTGGTCGCGAGCTCGGAGTCGAGCGCGGCCTCGTCCACCTCGAGGTCGCGACCGGCGAACCGCGAGAGCCCCTCGCGGAGGAACCGCCACTTCAGCTCGCTGGTGCGGCCGGGCACCAGGCTGGTGGTGGCGATGGCGCCCGAGTTGACCATCGGGTTGGTGAGCCCGTCGGCTGCCAGCTCGACGGCCATCACCGAGTCGAACGGCAGCCCGGTCGCGTTCACGCCCAGCCGGGAACGCACCTCCCGGTGCCCCAGGGCCTCGCAGACCAGCGCGAACACGAACGGCTTGGCGACGCTCTGGATCGTGAAGGGGTGGGACGCGTCACCGACCCCGAAGACACGTCCACCCACGCCGGCGACCGCGATCCCGAACAGGTCGGGCGACGCCGCGGCGAGTGCGGGGATGTAGTCGGCCACGGCCCCGTCGGCCACGTCCCGATAGCTCCGGTGGGCGGCGGCCAGCAGCTCCTTGATCTCGTCGGGCATCGGCAGCCGACCGGTCGAGACCTGTGAGACGACGTCGTCGGGCAGCCCCTGGTGGATCCGCATGTCGTGGTCGGAGCCTCGCCTGCTGCTCATGTCGCCACCTTCCCTCGACGCCACCAGAGCATGGACAGAGCACCGAACAGCCAGTGGCGCCAGCAGGGTGATGACCCGGTAGACGACGATCCCGGCGACGATCTCGGGCTCCAGCGCCAGTCCGCCCGTCTCCACCAGCGCCGCGAGCACGACGGCGTCGAGGACTCCCAGACCGGCCAGCGGGAAGAAGGTCAGCGGGTAGGCGAGCAGGAAGACCCCGAGCACGACGCTGGTCGCGACGTCGGCTGCGGGAACGCCCACGAAGCGCAGGCACATCGTCAGCAGCAGCCCGTCCACGACCACCATCACCAGGAGCGCGGCCAGGGACGCCGGCAGCCCACGCCGGGAACGCCGGCGTCACGTGCCCGCGGAAGGTCACCGCCGAAGCGGCCCAGGCCTCGGGCTCCACCGACTTCCGGACCCGGTGCGCGAGACGGCCGCCCGTCTCGCCGACCCAGACAGCGGCTCGTTCCTGCCTGCAGGACGGCCCACAGCACGACGAGCATGGCGACGGTGGCAGCTCCACCGAGGAACGCGATCCAGCCGTAGATCGCGTGGTACGGCGCCGGGGAGGCCACCACCAGGACCAGTCCGACGGCCGGGACGCGCGAACCGGATGGCGTAGAAGGTGAACGTGTTCATCAGGGCGCCCGCGAGTCCCCGGGTGGCCGGGATGCCCCAGGAGTGGAACATCGCGAGGCGCAGCACGAGGTCGGCGGGAGGCGGCGCGACCGTCGACATCATGATCGCGACCTGATCGTTCTGCACCGCACGCCGGATCCCGAGGCCGTCGATGAAGAACGCGAGGGGCGAGGCGTTGAGGACCTGGCGGACGACGAGCACCAGGAGCAGGACGGGCGCCTGCCACAGCGCCAGCCTGCCGACCGCCTCCCAGGCCTCGGCCCAGTCGATCTCGCCGACGAGGCCGACGATGATCCAGGCGCAGGCCGCAGAGAAGGCGAGCAGGCCGACCGGGCGCAGCCAGCGCCGCGCACCGGAGACCGGCGCGGCCTCAGCCCCCCGCACTCGGGCTCGGGCTGGGCAGGACCTGTCGGTCGACGCTGGTCAGCACGACTTTCACCGTCACCTCTCCGGCATCGGCGAACCGGAACGTCACCGGCACGAACGAGCGGTTGGCGAGATCCGTCTTGAGGTCCACCAGCTCGAGGTGCAGCCCGTAGGGACTCTGCAGCGAGACGCACCTCTCCTCCCGGAGTGGCGATGTCGATGTCGGGCGCAGGGGGTGCTGCCCCCTCCCGCTGCACCACCGAGCTCGCGTCCGGGCTGCTGGCGGCGACCAGTCGGTCATCGTCACCGCTGTTCGAGATCGCCAGGAACAGGGCGCTGTTGCTGCCCTGGGCGAAAGCACCCTCCGGCTCGCTCGATGCGCACGACCTGGAGCCGGAGGTCGCCGACCCGCGCGCTCACGCTGTCGCGGCGTACGCCGTCGTTGATGCGCTTCTCCCGGACGTTCTCGCGGGTCGGCTTGGAGTCCTCGCCGCACCCGGACAGCCCGACCCCGAGGACCAGGAGCAGGACGCCTGCCAGCGCTGGGACTCGTCGCGATGTGGTGGTGGACATCGCTCGCACTCCTCAGAAGCTCGACGGCGTCGCGGATGATCGGGCAGGTCATGCAGTGCCCGCCTCCACGGCCGCGACCCAGCTCCGCACCGACGATGGTGATGACCTCCACCCCGGCCTTGCGGAGCAGCGAGTTGGTGTGGGTGTTGCGGTCGTAGGCGACCACCACGCCCGGCTCGAGGGCCACCAGGTTGTTGCCGCTGTCCCACTGCTGGCGCTCGTTGGCGTAGACGTCTCCCCCGGTCTCGATGATGTGCAGCTTCTCGAGGTCGAGCGCCCTCGCGACCACCTCGGCGAAGGTGCCCTTCTCCTCGGTGACCTCGACGCCGGGAGGCTTGTCACTCGGGCGGATCGTGAACGGCGCGATGCCGTCGACGATGTCGCGGTACGCCGTGGCGATGTCGCGGTCGGCGAAGGTGAACACGGTGTCGAGATGCATCGCGGCGCGGAGCTTGGGCATCCCGGCGGCGATGACCTGGTCGGCCGCCCCGGCCGCGAACAGGGCGGAGGCGACCTGGCTGATGGCCTGGCGGGAGGTGCGCTCGCTCATCCCGACGAGCACGACACCGTTGCCGATCGGCATCACGTCGCCCCCCTCGAACGTGGCCAGACCCCAGTCCTGTTCGGGATCGCCCCACCAGGTCGTCGACCCCACGAACCCGGGGTGGAAGCTGTAGATCGCCTTGTAGAGCAGCGTCTCGTCCTGCCGGGCCGGCCAGTAGAGCGGGTTGAACGTCAGGCCGCCGTAGAGCCAGCACGTCGTGTCGCGCGTGTACAGCGTGTTCGGCAACGGGGGCATCAGGTAGTCGCGCACACCGGTCGAGATCCGGGTGAGCGCGAGGTAGCCGGTCCGGTAGTCCTGGGGAAGGTCGTCGGCGGAGAGGCCGCCGATCATGTACGTCGCCAGGTCGCGCGTCTCGAGCGACTCGAGGTAGGCGCGGGTCTCCGCCACCAGCCCCAGCCCCACCTCGTTGGCGGTGATCTTGCGGTCGAGCAGCCACTCCTTCGCCTCCGGGATGTCCAGCGTCTCCGCGAGGACGTTGTGCAGCTCGAGCACCTCGACACCTCGTTCGCGCATCTTCGTCATGAAGTCGAAGTGGTCGCGCTGGGCGTTCTGCACCCACATCACGTCGTCGAACAGCAGGTCGTCGCAGTTCGTGGGCGTCAGCCGGTTGTGCGCCAGGCCGGGCGCGCAGACCAGGACCTTGCGCAGCTTCCCGACCTCCGAGTGGACGCCGTAGGACGCTGGGTTGTGATCGGTCATGGTGGTTCCCTTTCTGTCGGGGTCACAGGGTGATGCGGCCGGTCCACAGCCCGACAACACCGATGATCGCGCCGACGACGACGAGGACGAAGACCGCCAGCTCGGTGGGGGTGAACAGGCGCCGGCCGTGCTCGCTGCGGGCCTTGACGTAGAGGACCGCGGCTGGGGCGAGGATGACGGTGGAGAGCACCACGAACTTCACGCCCGCGGCGTCGAACAGGAAGAGCGTGTACGCCGTCGCGGCTCCGGCGACGATCGTCTCCTTGCGCCGGGTCCCGGCTGAGACTCCCTCGTAGGACTCGCCGGTGAGCCCCAGCTTGAGCGCGTACGCCGCCGCCAGCAGGTAGGGCAGGAGCGCGAGGCTGGTGGCGAGGTCCAGCATGAAGTTCAGCGCGTCGTTGACGACCAGCGTGAGCGCGAGCAGTGCCTGGACACCGAGGGAGGTCACCACGAGGGCCGTGATCGGCGTGCCGGCCTCGTTCTCCCGGCCGAGGAACTCGGGGAAGTCGTCGGCACGTGCCGGGATGTACATCACCTCGGCCGCCATCAGGGTCCAGGCCAGGTAGGCCCCGAGCACGGAGACGATCACCGCCACGCTGATGAACACCTCGCCCCATTCGCCCACCACCGACCGGAAGACGCCGACCATGGAGGGCTGCCGGGTGCCGGCGAGCTCGGGCTGTGGCACGACCGAGTAGCTCGACAACGTGACCAGCGCGAAGATGGAGAGCACGCTCAGGAAGCCCAGCACGGTCGCCCGCCCGACGTCCTCGCGCCTCTTCGCGTAGCGGGAGTAGACGCTGGCACCCTCGATGCCGATGAAGACGAACGTCGTGATCAACATCGTGTTGCGCACCTGCTCATTGAGGTCCCCGAGGTCGCCGTACCCGGTGGCCGTCCAGTTGTCGGAGAACACGCCCGCGTCGAAGTTGACGAACAGGACCACGATGAAGACCAGGATCGGGATGATCTTGAAGACGGTGACAATCCGGTTGATGACCGCGGCGTCGCGCACCCCTCGAGCGATCAGGTAGTGGAACAGCCAGACCCCTGCCGTGGACAGGGCCACCGCCAGCACGGTGTCCCCGTCACCGAAGCCGTCGAAGAACGCTCCCAGGGTGGCGCTGATGAACACCCAGTAGAAGGTGTTGCCGGCCACCGAGCTGGCCCAGAACCCGATGGCGGAGTTGAACCCCGCGTAGTCACCGAACCCTGCCTTGGCGTAGATGAACACTCCCGAGTCCAGCTCGGGCTTGCGGATGGCGAGGCTCTGGAAGACGAAGGCCAGCATCAGCATGCCGGTGCCGGCGACCGCCCAGGCGATGAGAGAGCCCAGGATGCCGGTCGCGACGCCGAAGCGCGCAGGCAGCGAGAAGACCCCGGCGCCGACCATCCCGCCGACCACCATGGCGGTCAGCGTCGGCATGCTCATCTTGGCGATGGCATGCGTCTCCAGGACTTCTGTCTCGTTCGTCGTCATGCGGGCGCGCCTTCCCGGCAGCGCTGCTTGCTGCTCAGGACTTTCCACCCTACGACCGGATCAGCTGCTCGCGCCCCATCCGAAAGGGGTGAGACGCTGGCGCGGGGAGGCTCAGACGTCGCCCACGGCGGAGGGGTCCACAGCGAGCGGCAGCTCGGAGCTGAGGGTGCGGTAGGCCGACTCGGCCGCCTGCTGCTCGGCTTCCTTCTTCGACCGGCCGACCCCGTGGCCGTGCAGCCGCTCGGCCACCCGGACCTGGGCGGTGAACGTCTTCATGTGGTCGGGGCCTGCGTCCTCGATGACGTACTCCGGAACCCCGAAGCCGTGCAGCGCGCTGAGCTCCTGCAGGCTCGTCTTCCAGTCGAGGCCGGCACCCATCGCCGCAGCTGCCTCCAGCAGGGGGTCGAAGAGGAGGTGCACGAGCCGGCCGGCGTTCTCGAAGCCGCCGGAGAGGTAGACCGCCCCGATCAGCGCCTCGACGGTGTCGGAGAGGATCGAGGCCTTGTCGCGGCCACCGGTCGCCTCCTCGCCCTTGCCCAGACGGATGTGGACGCCGAGGCCGATCGTGCGTGCCACCTCGGCGAGCGCGCGGGCGTTGACGACGGCCGCCCGCAGCTTGGCCAGCCGACCCTCGGACAGGGTCGGGTGGGTGACGTAGAGCGTCTCGGTGATGATCACGCCGAGCACCGAGTCGCCGAGGAACTCCAGGCGCTCGTTGGTCGGCAGGTTGCCGTTCTCGTAGGCGTAGGAGCGGTGCGTCAGGGCAAGCTCGAGGAGCTCGGGATCCAGGGTGGGATCTCCGAGCGCCTCACGCAGCTCGTCGCTGGCGGCCGAGCCCGCTCCTGCTGGCAACCCAGTCCTCGCGGTCAGAGAACCTGACGACGGTCGGCCTTGGCGCCGTACTGCCCACACTGCGGGCAGGCGCGGTGCGGCAGGTGCTTCGAGCCGCAGGCCGGGTTGGTGCAGGTCACGAGCGAGGGCGCGACGGCCTTCCAGGCAGAACGACGGTGACGCGTGTTGCTACGCGACATCTTCCGCTTCGGGACAGCCACGGGGTGCTCCTTGGGGTTTCGGGGTGATCGTGCTCGGAAAGCTTCTGGATCTTCTCTGGGTCAGGCTTCTGGCGGTGCGGGTCGTACGTCGTTCTCCTCCGCGACGACCTCACCGAGGGCGGCCCACCTGGGGTCGATCGGTGCGTCGTGCCGATGGTCCGGGTCGTCCGCGAGGCGTGCGCCACACTCGACGCACAGTCCCGGACAGTCGTCCCGGCACAGCGGCTGGAAGGGCAGTGCAAGCACGACCGCATCCCGCAGCAGTGGCTCGAGGTCGATCAGATCATCCTCGAGCCGGCTGACATCGTCGTCCTGGTCGTCACCGGGTGCGGTGTGACGGGAGTCGTCGTACACGAACAGTTCCTGGAGATCGACCTGGAGGGTGTCCTCGATCGGCTCCAGGCACCGTGCGCACTCGCCAACCAGCTCGACTTGCGCCGTCCCGGTGACGAGAACCCCTTCCATGACCGCCTCGAGCCGCAGGTCAACCTCGACCTTGCTGCCCTCGGGAACGCCCAGGATCTCGATGCCCAGCTCTGCAGGTGCCTCGGCGGAGAATGACTTCTTGCGTTGCGACCCCGGGCGGCGGCCGAGCTCGCGGGTGTCGAGCACGAGCGGCGCTCTCGGGTCGAGATTGCGCAAGGGGTCACTTCCGTCGTGGTACATGCAGAACCTCCGGGAGTCTACCGGCCGATCGTGCGTGCGGCCAATCGTCAGCCCTGGTCCTCGCGTGCCCGCTCGGCCAGACGCTCGGTCAGCCGGGTCAGCACGTCGGGCGGGATCAGTCCGGAGACATCGCCACCGAACATGGCCACCTCCTTGACCAGCGAGGACGCCAGGAAGGAGTACTCCGGGCTGGTCGGGATGAACACGGTCTCCACGTCGACCAGCGAGGAGTTCATCTGCGCCATCTGCAGCTCGTAGTCGAAGTCGCTGACGGCCCGCAGCCCCTTCACGATCGCACCGATGCCGCGCTCCTCGCAGAACGTCGTCAACAGGCCCTCGAACCCGGCGACGGTCACGTTGGGGAACTCGGCGCAGACCTTCTCCAGCATCGACATGCGCTCCTCGGCGGTGAACAGCCGGGCGCGGGACTTGCTCTTGTTGATGCCGACCGCGACGACGACCTCGTCGAAGAGCATCGAGGCCCGCGAGATGATGTCGATGTGTCCGTTGGTCACCGGGTCGAAGGATCCCGGGCACACGACTCTGCGCACTGGGCGCTCCTCATCAGGAAGGTGGGACATCGGCGCGAACGTACCAGAGCACCGTCTCGCCGTACCGCTTCTCCCGGACGCGTACCAGCCCCTGCGGCCAGGCCGGTTCCGCATCACGCGCGGACCGCTCCACCACGAGCAGCGAGCCGGTGGCCAGCCACTCGTGGGCGACCAGCAGGGCGAGTGCGGACTCGAGGTCCTCGTTGGCCAGGGCGTACGGCGGGTCGGCGAAGACCACGTCGTAGGGAGCCCTCGGCAGCTGGCCGAGCGCCCGTGTCACCGGATGGGCGACCACCTCGACCTTGTGGAAGTGCAGCGCGGTGGCGTTGTCCTGCACCAGCCGCGCCGTACGCCGGTCGGACTCGACCGAGGTGACCACGCCCGCTCCCCGCGACATCGCCTCGAGCCCGACGGCACCGGAGCCGGCGTACAGGTCGAGGAAGCGCAGCCCGGTCAGCGGGCCGACGTCCGACTCGAGGGTGGAGAACAGGGCCTCGCGGACCCGGTCGGAGGTCGGCCGGGTGGCCTCTCCTTTGGGGGTCCTGAGCCGGCGTCCGCCCGCGGACCCGCCGATGATGCGTGTCATGTGTCGTCTCCCGAGACGTCATACGAACTGGTTGCCATTGCCACCGCACCGTATGACGTCACGCGCCCGGAGCGGTCATGTCATGTCCAGGAACTCCGCCTGGTCCGACTCCTCCAGCCGGCGGGTGGCAGCGGCGAGCGCGGGGCTGGCGGTCAGCTCCGGATCGGTGGCGAGGTTGGCGGTCGCCGCAGCGCGTGCTCGCTCGATCACGTCCTCGTCACGCAGCACGGAGAGCAGCTTGAGCGCCGAGCGGCCGCCGCTCTGCTCGATGCCGAGCACGTTGCCCTCGCGGCGCTGCTCGAGGTCGATGCGCGACAGCTCGAACCCGTCGCGGGTCCCGGCGACGGCGATCAGCCGCTCCATCGAGGTGCCGGTGGGGTCGGTGGCGCTCACCAGCAGGCACAGCCCGGAGTGGCCTCCCCGCCCGATGCGCCCGCGCAGCTGGTGCAGCTGGGAGACGCCGAACCGGTCGGCGTCCATGATCACCATCGCGGTGGCGTTGGGCACGTCGACGCCGACCTCGATCACGGTGGTGGCCACGAGCACGTCGACGTCACCCGCGGCGAAGGCCTGCATCACCTTGTCCTTCTCGTCGGGCGCCATCCGCCCGTGCAGCATCTCCACCCGCAGCCCCTGCAGCTCCACGTCCGCGAGCTCCGGGGTCAGCTCGAGCACGGAGCTCAGCGGGCGTGCCTCGGGGTTGTCCGACCTGCCCTCGTCGGGGTCGATCCGCGCGCAGACGACGTAGGCCTGGCGACCCGCGGCCACCTCCTCGCGCACCCGCTGCCAGGCGCGCTGGAGCCACTCGGGACGCGCCTGGATGGGTACGACGGTGGTCTGCACGTCGCCCCTGCCGGCGGGGAGCTCGCGCAGCGTCGAGGTGTCGAGGTCGCCGAAGACGGTCATCGCCACTGTCCGCGGGATCGGCGTCGCGGTCATCACGAGCACGTGCGGCGGCGCGCCTGCCTTGGCGTTCAGAGCGGCTCGTTGCTCGACCCCGAAGCGGTGCTGCTCGTCGACGACGACCAGGCCGAGGTCGGCGAACTGGACGCGGTCCTCCAGCAGGGCGTGCGTGCCGATGACGATGCCCGCCTCACCGCCGGCTGCCTCCGCGAGCGCCTGCCGGCGCGCGGCCGCGTTGAGCGACCCGGTCAGGAGCGCCACCCGGGTCGCACCCTCGGCGCCACCCAGGAAGCCGCCCGAGGCGAGGTCGCCGAGCATCGCCTCGATCGAGCGCTGGTGCTGCTGCGCGAGAACCTCGGTCGGCGCGAGCAGGGCCGCCTGTCCGCCCGAGTCGACGACCTGGAGCATGGCCCGCAGGGCCACCACCGTCTTGCCCGAGCCGACCTCGCCCTGCAGCAGCCGGTGCATCGGGTGGCCGAGGCCGAGCTCGTCGGCGATCTCGTCCCCGACGCTGCGCTGCCCGTCGGTCAGGCTGAACGGGAGCCGCTCGTCGAACCGGTCGAGGATCCCGCCCGGAGCCCCCGGGCGCGGGTTGGCGACGGTGGCCTCGATGGCGGCCCGGCGGCGGGCGAGCACGGTCTGGGTGATGAAGGCCTCGTCGTACTTCAGCCGCTTCTCGGCGCTCACCTTCTGCGCCCAGGTGTCCGGCCGGTGGATCCAGCGCAGCGCGGGACCGGCCTCGATCAGGTCCTCGGCCTCGCGTACCGCCGCCGGCAGCATCTCGGGGATGTCGCCCACGAGGTCGAGAGCGACCCGGATCGTGTCCTCGAAGTGCCAGGTGTTGACGCCGGCCACGGAGGCGTAGAGCGGGATCAGGTCGGGCATCTCGTCGAGGTCGCTGCCGGAGCCGCCGTACATCCTGGAGGCCGGGTTGGTCAGCTGCCACTGGTTGTTGAACCACTTCAACCGGCCGCTGAAGACGCCGACGCTGCCCACGGGCAGCTCCTTGGTGGCGCGCCAGTCGGCGGTGTTCTGGTGCTTGTCGAAGTAGGTCAGCAGCAGGCTGCCGTCCTGGGCGCGGACCCGCACCTCGAGGCGGTACGCCGTGCGGTGGGTACGCCGGTCCTGGTAGGGCTTCTGGATCGACGAGACCACCTCGCCCACGAGGGAGAGGATGTCGCCCTCCTTGAGCTCCTCGAGCTCGCTCAGGGAACCCTTGCGCACGTAGCGGCGCGGGTAGATGCCGAGCAGCTCACCCACGGTCTCGACGCCGGTCGCCTTGACGATCTTCTTGTAGTGCTTGCCACCCACCGCCGCCACCGGCGAGTCCCACGAGACCTTGACCAACTACTCCACCGCCATCAGCAGCGGGTAGCGCTCCTGCCCACCGCGGTAGAGCGCCACGTCGACCCCGGGGTGTGTCCGCTGGACCCAGTGCTCGCAGGCCTCGGCCAGGTCGCCTGCCTCGGCGCCCCCCACCAAGGTCACCAGCTCGCCACCTCCGCCGAGCAGCCGCTCCAGCACGCCCGTGGCCACCTCGTAGAGGTCCTCGCCGACGATCGCGAAGTCGCCGTGGACCACGCCGAGGATGTCACCGGCCGAGCAGGGTCCGGCCGTGGTCATCGCGTCCTTGGCCGCCACCGTCACGGCCCCGTGCCGGGCGCCACGCGCCGCGGCCGCCATCTGGACCACGTCGGTGTCCAGCGACCGCCCAGGCTCGTGCACTGCCAGCGCGGCGATGCCCTGCACCTGGGCGCGGGTCGGGATGACCACCACGTGCACCCCCTTCGCCTCGGCCTCGTGCGCAGCGGCCTCGGCCACCCCGATCGAGTCGGGGTCGTTGGGCAGCACGATCACCTCCTGGGCGCCGGTGGCCTCGATCGCCGCGAGGATCTGCCCGGTGCTGGGCCGGCTGCCGGGGCCGCCCGGGAGCACCTCCGCGCCCGCCTCGCTGAAGAGCTCGACCAGCCCCGGTCCGGCTGCGACGATGACCAGCTTGCGACCACGCCGCTCGGACCGCTTCTCGCGAGCGCGGGCGACCTGCTCGGCGAAGTGGGTGACCTCGATGCGTCGCGGCGAGCCGGCGCGGATGCCCGCCTCCACGGCCGCCCCCACGTCGTCGACGTGGATGTGCACGTTCCACAGGCCTTCGCCGCCGACCACCACGAGCGAGTCGCCGAGTGGCGCGAGGGCCTGGCGCAGGGCGGGAATCGCGTCGTCCTCGGTCTCGAGGAGATACATCACCTCGTACGACGGGCCGTCCTCGGTCAGGTCGTCCGTCGGGACGTTGGCCGTCGGGATCGCGGAGGTGCCGACCCTCGGGGTGGTCGTGGTGACCCGCTTGCCGGTGATCGCCGACTCGGCCGAGTCCAGGACCACGCACAGCCCTCGCCCTCCCGCGTCGACGACGCCGGCCTGCTTGAGCAGGGGCAGCTGCTCGGGAGTGAGCGCCAGCGCCTCGCGAGCGGCGCTGGCGGCCGCGCGGACGACCTCGCCGAGCCGGACCTCCGGCATCTCGACCGCCTTCGCCGCGGCTTCCGACGCGGCGCGGGCCACGGACAGGATCGTCCCCTCGACCGGTTTGCCCACCGCGGAGTACGCCGCGTCGGTGGCCAGTGCCATCCCCTCGGCGAAGACCGCTGCCGACCGGTCGTCGGGGCCGGCCTTGCCGATGCGGCGCAGCAGCGCCCCGACCAGCTGGCTCAGGATCACCCCCGAGTTGCCGCGGGCACCGAGCAGCGCACCCCGGGAGTAGGCCTGCATGCCGGCGCGCAGGTCGTCGGGCTGCGCCTCGAGCGAGGCCACCAGGGCGTCCCGGGCCGCCTCGACGGTGAGGAACATGTTGGTGCCGGTGTCACCGTCGGGCACCGGGTAGACGTTGAGGGCGTCGATCTCCTCACGGGCCGCGGCGAGCCCGTCCACGGCGAGGTCGGCGAACCGGCGTACGACGTCGAGGTCGAAGGTGGCGACCTCCTCGCGTGCTGGCATTCGTCGTACTCTCCCGGTGATGGTGAGGGATCACCGTAGTTGTTCCGCTCTCGATTCGCGTCGAGCCACGGCTCTGAGTTATTCTCGTGCGGTTGTCCGGACCACCTTCTGTGGTCGGCGCCGGACCCCCATTCGAATCCCTAGTTCAACCCGAGGAGTGCCCGGTGGCTGCCGTCTGCGACATCTGCGCCAAGAAGCCTGGTTTCGGCAACAACCGTCCCTGGTCCCGCAAGATCACGAAGCGTCGCTTCGACCCGAACATCCAGCGCGTCCGCGCCACCGTCAACGGGTCGCCCAAGCGCCTCAACGTCTGCACCGGCTGCCTCAAGGCCGGCAAGGTCACCCGCTGACCCCCTGATCTCCTGCCGAAGCGGCGCATCCGGACTCCGGATGCGCCGTTTCGCTGTCTCCGGACGAGTGTCACTGGAAGTGCGACCAGCCCTTCGGCCCGTCGTACGCCGCCCCGTCGAGCGTGACCACACCCTCACCGGCGCTGACCGAGCCGATCACGGCAAAACCCTCGGGCAGGTCCGCCCCGGCGGGGAAGGTGGCCACGATCGCGTGGTCGTCGCCGCCACCGAGGACGAACTGCATCGGGTCCACGCCCAGGGCCGAGCCGACCGCGTGCATCGGGTCGGCCAGCTCGAAGGCGTCGCGGTGGAGGTCGATGGAGACCCCGGAGTCGTGCGCGAGGTGCCCGACGTCGGCGACCAGGCCGTCGGAGACGTCGATCATCGAGGTCGCTCCGGCGTGAGCGGCGAGCGGCCCGGCGGCGTACGGCGGCTGCGGGCGCTGGTAGGCCTCGACGAGCGCCCGTGGCGAGCGGAACCCGCGGGCCAGCACGGCCAGCCCGGCCGCCGCCCAGCCCTGGCGGCCGGCCATCGCCACGACGTCACCGGCCTGTGCACCGCTGCGCAGCACCGGCGCGATGTCGCAGGTGCCGAGCACGGTCACGGCGACCACCACCTCCTTCGCGGTGGTCAGGTCGCCCCCGACGATGGTGGCGCCCACCAGGGCCGCCTCCTCGGCGATGCCGTCGGCCAGGTCCAGCGCCCACCTGACGGGGAGGTCGGCCGGCGCGGCGAGCCCGACCGTGAGCGAGTGCGCCCTGCCGCCCATGGCGTTGATGTCGGAGAGGTTGGAGGCTGCTGCCTTGCGCCCGATGTCGCGCGCGGGCGCCCACTCGCGGCGGAAGTGCCTCCCCTCCACGAGCAGGTCGGTGGAGACCACCACGTGACCCTTGGGCGTGCGGATGACCGCCGCGTCGTCCCCGGGGCCGACGTACACCTGGGGTCCCTGCTCGAAGCGGCCGGAGAGAGCCGCGATCAGGCCGAACTCCCCCACGTCGGCCAACGTGGCGTCGGCAGCGAACGGCTGGGGAGTGCTCATGGACGCCATCCCACCAGATCAACGGCGGCCGAACTGTTGGGGCCGTCGGTTCCACCCCGGCTGGTCGTCCGGTAGGTTGCGAGACGGTTCAGAGTTTTCCGATCCACCGAGGGAGTCCCCATGGTCGTGCAGGCCTACATCCTGATCCAGACCGATGTCGGCAAGGCCGCTGAGGTCGCTCAACGGATCACCGACATCAAGGGCGTCATCCTCGCCGAGGACGTCACCGGCCCCTACGACGTGATCGTGCGCGCCGAGGCCCGCAACGTCGACGAGCTCGGCAAGCTGGTCGTGGCGAAGGTCCAGACCCTCGACGGCATCACCCGCACCCTCACGTGCCCCGTCGTACACATCTGACGCTCGCGCCTGTTCTCCGACGCCCGTCATCCCTCGGGGTGGCGGGCGTCGCCGTACTCCTGACGCTGACGGGGTGCAAGGTGGAGGTCCCCGACACGGACGTGCCCGCCGCCCAGCAGAAGGCCTGCGCGTCGCTGGTCAAGGCACTGCCTGACTCGGTCTCCGACCAGGACCGGCGGGAGACGAAGGGCAACCCCCTCGGCGCCGCCTGGGGCGACCCGCCCATCGTGCTGCGGTGCGGCGTCGGCAAGCCGGCGCACTACGACCCCTTGGTCGGGTGCCAGACGGTCAACGGCATGGACTGGTTCGTCCCCGAGGAGGGGATGAACGACCAGTCGGTCGACGTGGTGATGACGACCTACGGCCGGGTGCCGGCGGTCGAGGTCACCCTGCCGGCGCAGTACCGACCGCCGGTCGCAGCGATGGTCGACCTCGCCGACGTGGTCCAGGAGCACACGCGCGTGGTCAAGAAGTGCTCGCCGGTGGGCGGGTAGGCCCTACCGCAGCCCCGTGCTCCGCTCCGTGGCCAGCCGCACCAGGCGCTCGACGAGCTCGGGGTAGGTCAGGCCGGAGGCCTGCCACAGCAGCGGGAACATCGACGTCGCGGTGAAGCCGGGCATCGTCTCGACCTCGTTGACGACCACCCGCCCGTCCTTGAGCACGAAGAAGTCCACCCGAGCGAGACCCTCGACGTCGAGGGCCTCGAAGGCGCGGACGGCCAGCTCGCGCACGGTCTTGACCACGTCGGGGTTGAGCGAGGCCGGGATCTGGAAGCTCTGCTCGAGGTACTTCGCCTCGAAGTCGTAGAACGCGTGCTCAGCGCCCACCTTGATCTCCGCGAGCTCGCTGGTCTCGGGGTCGCCCCCCTCGAGCCCCTGGAGCACGCCGATCTCCACCTCGCGCGCGTTCTGGGCGGCCGCCTCGACGAGCACCTTGGGATCGAACCTGCGCGCCTCCTCGATGGCCGCGTCGAGATCCTCCGCCGCGTCGACCCGGGTGATCCCGAAGCTCGACCCGGCCCGCGCCGGCTTCACGAAGACCGGGTAGTCGAGCGCCTCGACGGCCTCCCGGATCGCGGCCGGGTCCTGCTCCCACTGTCGTGGCCGCACGAGCACGTAGGGCAGCACCGGCAGGCCCGCGGCCAGGAACAGCTGCTTCATGAAGTGCTTGTCGGTGCCCACGGCGCTGGAGAGGACACCGGCGCCGACGTAGCGGACGCCGGCCATCTCCAGGAGCCCCTGCAGGGTGCCGTCCTGGCCCCAGGGTCCGTGCATCACCGGGAAGACCACGTCGACCTCCCCGAGCAGCGTGGGCACGTCGCCGGGCTCGGTGACGACCAGGCCCTGGCCGGGGGTGAGCGCGATCTCGCGGTCGCCGGTGACCGAGGGCAGCTCGCCGCCCGGTCCGAGAGCGAGGTGTCCGGGCTCCGCCGACTCGAGCACCCAGCGCCCGTCCGGGGCGATGCCGACCGGCACCACGTCGTACTTCTCGGGATCGAGCGCCGCGATCACGCTCCCGGCCGAGATGCAGGAGATGGAGTGCTCGCTGGAGCGACCACCGAAGACGACGGCGACCCGAGGCTTCCTCACGCGCCCGACCCTACCGGCGAGAAGGCCGCCAAATACGCTGGCGACATGCGACCCGCCACCCGAGCCGTGCACCTCGGCCGCCCTCCCCACGAGCCCGACCAGCCGCTGAACACCCCGATCACGATGGCCTCGACGTACGTCGCGGGAGGTGACCTCGAGTACGGCCGCTACGGGAACCCCACCTGGACCGCCTTCGAGGACGCGCTCGGCGCGCTGGAAGGTGGGCGCTGCCTGGCCTTCGCGAGCGGTCTCGCCGCCGTCGCGACGCTCTTCGACCTGGTCGGGAACGGTGAGAAGGTGGTCGCGCCGCGGCACAGCTACAACGGCTCGATCATGCAGCTGGGCGACCTCGAGCTGCGTGAGCGGGTCAAGCCCGTGCTCGTCGACATCACCGACACCGAGGCGGTCATCGCCGCGTGCGATGACGCCTCGCTGGTCTGGCTGGAGTCGCCGACCAACCCGGCGATGGAGGTCGCGGACATCCCGGCGATCACGAAGGCTGCGCACGAGGCGGGCGCGTACGTCGTGGTCGACAACACCTTCGCCACCCCGATCCTGCAGAAGCCCCTCGAGTGGGACGTCGACCTGGTGGTGCACTCGGCGACGAAGTACATCTCCGGCCACTCCGACCTGCTGATGGGCGCGATCGTGACCCGCGACGACCAGCTGTACGGCGTACTCAAGGGCCGGCGCGACCTGTTCGGCGCCATCCCCGGCACCTTCGAGGCCTGGCTGGCCCTGCGTGGTCTCCGGACGCTGCCGCTGAGGGTGGAGAAGTCGCAGGCCAACGCCCAGGAGCTGGTACGCCGCCTGCGTGAGCGACCGGACGTCACGGAGGTCCGCTACCCCGGCTTCGGCGGGATGATCGGGATGGTCCTGCCCAACGGCGGCCTCGCCGACCTCGTCCAGCACGCCACCGAGCTCTGGGTCTACGCGACCTCGCTGGGCGGCGTCGAGTCGAGCCTCGAGCGGCGCCGCCGCTGGAAGTCCGAGCCCGCCACCATCCCCGAGGGCCTGATCCGCCTCTCCGTCGGCATCGAGGACGTCGAGGACCTCTGGGAGGACCTCGCCCGGGCGCTGGACTCCGCCACCGGATAGCGCGCCAGTTTCGCTTGTAACGCGGGGTTCACGTCACTGAGTGCCTTCCCGGGAGGGGCCTCAGCAGCGTGAACCCCGCGTTACAAGCCCCCGGCCCGGCGTGTACGCCGCAACACCGGCACCTTCTCGTACGACACTCGGACCAGCTCCGTGTGACCACAGTCACACCCAGCTGTCGCGCTTGCACCAGGCGGCGCGACTCGGGACGCATGCGGGAGGCAGTCGCCGATGAAGCGAGTCACGAGGATCATCACCAGCGCCGCGATCGCGCTGGCCGTCATCTTCCTGGGCACCCGGATCGCCGGGGTCGGTTCGGCCGACGCGCTCTCCCCCGGCAAGGGAGCGCTCGCGGTCGCCAAGACCGGTCCGCAACGTGGCATCGAGCGCCGCGTCGACGCACTGCTCTCCCGGATGACGGTCGAGGAGAAGCTGCAGCAGGTACAGCTGCTCGCCGACAACCAGGTCACGGCCGCGGATGCCGAGAAGGGCGTCGGCGGAGTGTTCTCGCTCACCGACCCGGCGAAGATCAACGAGCTCCAGCACGTCGCGGTCGAGAAGTCGCGGCTGCACATCCCGATCCTGTTCGCCTACGACACCATCCACGGCTACCGGACGATCTTCCCGGTCCCGCTCGGGGCAGCGAGCTCGTTCGACCCGCAGGTCGCGAAGACCGACGCCAGCATCGGCGCCCGGGAGTCGGCGACGGTCGGCATCAAGCAGGTCTACAGCCCGATGGTCGACGTCTCCTCCGAGCCCCGTTGGGGACGCATCGTCGAGGGCAACGGCGAGGACCCCTTCCTCGGCTCCGCGATGGCCACTGCACGGGTCAAGGGTGCCCAGGGCAACGACTACTCGGCTCCGGACAAGGCACTGACGAGCGTCAAGCACTTCGTCGGCTACGGACAGCCCGAGGGTGGCCGCGACTACAACACGACCGACATCTCCGAGTCGCGTCTGCGCAACGTCTACCTGCCGCCGTTCAAGGCCGCCGTTGACGCGGGCGCCGACACCGTCATGTGCTCCTTCAACTCGATCAACGGCGTCCCGGGATGCGCCAACAAGTCCACCGAGACCGACATCTTGAAGAAGGAGTGGGGCTTCGACGGCTTCATCGAGAGCGACTACACGGCGGTGGCCGAGCTCCGCGCCTGTCCTGCCAAGACTCCCGACGAGGGCCCGTGCGGGCACGGCACCGCCGCGGACGGCCCCGAGGCAGGCGCCCACGCCCTGATGGCGGGCACCGACTCCGAGATGGTCAGCACCAACCTCCGCGACTACGGCAAGCAGCTGCTCGCGCAGAAGCGCATCTCGATGAGTCGGCTCGACGACGCCGTACGCCGGATCCTGCGCGTGAAGTTCCGCGCCGGGCTGTTCGAGCACCCCTATGTCGACCAGGCCAAGGCAATCGACCCGAAGTCGTTCGTCACGGCATCCGACCGGGCCGCCGCCCGCAAGCGCCGCCTCGAAGTCGATGGTCCTGCTCAAGAACACCGCCGGCGCCCTGCCGCTCGACCCCAAGAAGAAGACGGCCGTGATCGGGCCCCTGGGCGACAACCAGCACGCCATGCTCGGTCCGTGGTGGGGCAAGGGCGTCGACACGGACGCGGTGAGTGTCTGGACCGGTGTGAAGGCCCAGTCACCGGGTGCGACGTACAGCCCGGGCTGCGTCCTCGAGCCCTTGGAGCCCCCGGCGAACACGCCCGAGAGTGAGTGTGGGACCACCACCGGCTTCGCGGACGCCGTCGCGAAGGCCAAGGCCGCCGACCAGGTGGTGCTGGCGCTCGGTGAGTCGCGCGAGATGAGCGGCGAGGCGACGTCCCGCTCGGACATCGACCTGCCCGGCAGGCAGCAGGAGCTGATCGACGCGATCGCGAAGACCGGCAAGCCGTTCGTCGTGGTCCTGTTCAACGGGCGCCCGCTCACCTTGTCGAAGGTGGCCGGCTCCTCCCCCGCGATCCTCGAGGCGTGGTTCCCCGGCATCGAGGCCGGCAACGCTGTCGCCGACGTGCTCTTCGGCCAGGTCAACCCCGGCGGCAAGCTGCCGGTGTCGTTCCCGCAGCGGCTCGGCCAGGTGCCGATCTACTACAACCACGAGCCGACGGGACGGCCGTGTGACGCGACCCAGAAGTACACCTCGCGCTACCGCGACCTGACCACCTGCGACCCGCTCTACCCGTTCGGCTTCGGGCTGAGCTACACGACGTTCTCCGTCTCCGGTCTCACCCTGGACAAGTCGCGGGTCAGCCGGAACGGGAAGGTCCGGGCGACGGTGACCGTCAAGAACACCGGCTCCCGGGCGGGCGACGACGTCGTACAGCTCTACCTGCACGACCCCGTGGCCAGCCTGTCCCAGCCCGTACGCCGGCTGCGCGGCTTCGATCGGGTCACTCTCGCGCCGGGCCAGTCGCGACGGGTGAGCTTCACCATCGACCGCGACGACTTCGGCTTCTACGACAACGACGGCCGGTTCGTCGTCGAGCCCGGCACGATCGAGCTGTACGCCGGGGACTCCTCGAGGGCCACGCTCACGAAGTCCTTCGAGGTCACCCGCTGACCCCGGCGTCGCGTCGCTTGTAACGCGGGGTTCATGTCGCTGAGTGCCTTCCCGGGAGGGGCCTCAGAGACGTGAACCCCGCGTTACAAGAGGGCCCGTCACACCCGCGCCCTGCAATCCGTCATCCGTCCGAGCCGACGAGAGGCAAGGATGTGACCATGAGCGACCAGGACCAGCTGGCCCAGGACTTCGAGGCGGAGCGTGACCGGCTGCGGTCGGTGGCCTACCGCATCCTGGGGTCGGCGCACGAGGCCGAGGACGCCGTCCAGGAGGCGTGGCTGCGGCTGCAGCGCACGGACGGCATCGACAACCTCGGCGGCTGGCTGACCACGGTGGTCAGCCGGGTCTGCCTGGACATGCTGCGATCACGGACGAGCAGGCGTGAGGACGCGTACGCCGAGGTCGACGACGCCGTGGTCGTCGGCGAGGAGCCCGGCCATCCCGAGTTCGAGGCCGAGCTCGCCGACTCGGTGGGCGGCGCGATGCTCGTCGTACTCCAGACCCTCGCGCCGGCCGAGCGGCTCGCCTTCGTGCTGCACGACATGTTCGCCGTGCCGTTCGAGCAGATCGCCACGATCATCGGCCGTTCCCCCGCGGCCACCCGCCAGCTCGCGAGCCGTGGGCGACGTCGGGTGCAGCGACCCGACGAGGTGACCGGCGCGGGCGACCGGGAGATCGTCGACGCCTTCCTGCTGGCCTCCCGCTCGGGGGACTTCGAGAAGCTGCTGTCGCTGCTGGACCCGGACGCCGTCGTACGCTCCGACGCCGCCGCCGCGCTGATGGGCTCCGAGGAGCTGCTCGTCGGTGCGCAGACCATCGCCGAGACCTACAACGGCCGCGCCGTCGCACTGCGTCCGGCCGTCGTCGACGGCGCGCCGGGTGCCGCATGGGTGCACGCGAAGGACATCAAGGTCGCCTTCGCCTTCACCGTCGTCGACGGCCTGATCACCGAGATCGAGCTCCTCGCCGACCCCAGCGTCACCACCCCGGCCCGGGTCGAGATGCTCCGCCGCAGCCCGCGTGACCAGTGACGCCTGCGGCGGGGTTCGCCAACGGCGGCGGGGCCTTCGGGGCGACCGTGGATGGGACTGGCCCCCCTGGAGCGAGGAACGAGCGGAAGGGGTGGTTGGGCGCCGCGAAGCGTCCCGCCGCCGTTGGCGAACCCCGCCGCCGCGCTAGTCCCGCTCGTGCTTGGTGTCCCGGGCGATGAACGCGTACATCATGTCCCGGGCGCTGATCTCGCCGGCGACCACGCCGGCGACGTGCTGGGCGACCGGGGCGTCGACGCCGTTGCGGTCGGCGAGGTCGAAGATCGAGGCGCACGACTTGGCACCCTCGGCGACCTGGCGGGTGGAGGCGACGATCTCCTCGGTGGTCATCCCCTGGCCCAGCTTCTCGCCGAAGGTCCGGTTGCGGGAGAGCGGGGAGGAGCAGGTGGCGACCAGGTCGCCGAGACCGGCCAGCCCCATCAGGGTCAGCGGGTCGGCGCCCAGCTTCATCGCCAGCCGCGCGGTCTCCGCGAGGCCGCGGGTGATCAGGGACGCGGTCGTGTTGTCGCCGAACCCGAGCCCGACGGCCATCCCGACGCACAGCGCGACGACGTTCTTGTAGGCCCCGCCGAGCTCGCAGCCGAGCACGTCCGTGCTCCTGTAGGGACGGAACGCCTGCGAGTGGCAGAGGTCCTGCAGCCGTTGCGCCACGGCCTCGTCGGCACAGGCGATCACACTGGCCGCCGGCTCACGCAGCGCGATCTCGCGGGCCAGGTTGGGACCGCTGACCACGGCGATCCGCTCGGGTCCTGCGCCGGTGACCTCCGCGATCACCTCGCTCATCCGCTTGGTGGTGCCGAGCTCGATGCCCTTCATCACGGACACGAACACGGCGTCGCTCGGCATCACGTCGGTCCAGTCGGCGAGGTTCTCGCGCAGCTTCTGGGACGGCACCGACAGCACCACGAACTCCGCGTCCGCCGCTGCCTCTGCAGGATCGGCGCTCGCCCGGATCGTCTCGGGCAGCGCGATCCCGGGGAAGTAGTCGGTGTTCTCGTGGCGCTCGTTGATCGCCGCACACACCTCGGGCCGTCGACCCCAGATGGTGACGTCGTTGCCCGCGTCGGCCAGCACCAGGCTGAACGCCGTACCCCAGGAGCCGGCACCGAACACCGCGACCTTGCTCATCTCACGCCCGCCTCTTCTTGCGGGGGTTGCCGATCTCGGTGACCCCGGAGCTCTTCGGGTCGAAGCGTACGGCGGGGGCCGTCTCGCCGCGCAGTTCCTCGACGAGTGCCGTGATCGCCGCCATGATCCGGTCGGTCGCGTCGTGCAGCACCTCGTTGGTGACCGGCAGGCCCATCAGGTCGCTCAGGTCGACCGGGTCACCCACCTTGTAGTGCGCCGTACGCCGTGGGAACACGTGCGGCTTCACGGAGTACGCCGGCAGGATGTCCTGCGCACCCCACTGGCCGATCGGGATCACCGGGCAGCCGGTCGCCAGCGCGATCCGGGCCGCACCGGTCTTCCCGCGCATGGGCCAGCCGCTCGGGGTCCTTGGTGATGGTGCCCTCGGGATAGATGCCGATGCACTCGCCCTGGTTCACGGCGTCGACGGCCGCGTCGAACGCGCTGGCCGCACCCTCGGTCATCCGGCGGACGGGGATCTGCCCGGCGTCCTTGACGATGTACTTGATCAACGGGGCGTGGAAGAGCGCGTCCTTGGTCAGGTAGCGCACGAGCCGGCCGTGGTCGTAGAGGAAGAAGCCCAGGGTCATCGGGTCGAGGTGGGAGATGTGGTTGACCACGACGACGCAGCCGCCCGTGGCGGGGATCTTCTCGCCGTCGATCCAGTCCCGCTTGGTGAAGGTCAGCAGGGTGGGCTTGACGATGGCGACGACCGTCGTCCATGCCCAGCCACGCTTCTGCTGGAGCTGCCTGGCCTTCCCCACGTGGACCCTCCCCTGATCTCTCATCCGGCTGATCTCTCGCCCGGCGCGTCCACGCGAGCCTACTGCCACGACCGTCTCCGACCCGGGTGTGAACGCGCCAGAGCCAGGACTGCTCTGGGGCCTCTCCGGTAGCTCTCCGGGCAGGCTGAGAGGATCGTGGGCGATGTCGCACACGTTCGCCCTGCTGATGCCGGTGAAGACCCTGACCCTGGCCAAGTCGCGGCTCGACGTACCCGAACCCCATCAGCGGGAGCCGCTCATGCGGGCCTTCGCGCTCGACGCGATCGCGGCCGCCTCACGGGCCGACGCCGTCGCGCAGGTCTACGTCGTCACCGACGAGCCGGGCTTCGAGGTCGGCGGTGCCGTTCGGCTCCCCGACGAGGGGGACGGCGACCTCAACCGTGCGCTCCACCATGCGTCCGTGCGGGCCCGGCTCCTCGACCCGACCCTCGGGGTGGCCGCGATGTGTGCCGACCTTCCGTCCCTGGACGCCAACGACCTCGATGCAGCGCTCGCAGCCGGGCTGACGCCACGGTGGTTCGTCGCGGACGCGTCCGGGCACGGTACGACGCTGCTCGCGGCCGGTCCGGGCATCGACCTCGATCCCCACTTCGGACCCGAATCGGCCCATCGGCACGAGCAGTCCGGCGCCAGGCCCGTCCGCGCAGAGGTGGCGACCCTGCGGATGGACGTCGACACCGAGGCCGACCTGGCCCAGGCCCGGGACCTCGGCGTCGGCCCGCACACCACCAGGGCGCTGGCAGCTCGCCCGACCTCCTGACTGACCCGCCCGCCGACCCGCTTGTAACGCGGGGTTCGCGCTACTGAGGCCCCTCCCGGGAAGGGCCTCGGAAACGTGAACCCCGCGTTACAAGCCGAAACGGCGGCGACCCTCTCGGGTCACCGCCGCTCCAGATCGTGCGTGGTTCAGGACTTCTTGGCTGCTGCCTTCTTGGCGGGAGCCTTCTTCGCAGCTGCCTTCTTGGCGGGAGCCTTCTTGGCTGCCGCCTTCTTCGCAGGTGCCTTCTTCGCGGGAGTCGACTTGCTCGCGAGGGTCTTGGCAGCCGACTTCTTCGCGGCCGGGCTCGACTTCTTCGCGAGGGTGCTTCCGGCCGCTGACTTCTTGGCCGCCGGCGAGGACTTCTTCGCAGGAGCCTTCTTCGCCGCCGCCTTCTTGGCAGGAGCCTTCTTGGCAGGAGCCTTCTTCGCAGCCGCCTTCTTGGCGGGAGCCTTCTTCGCGGGAGCCTTCTTCGCAGCCGCCTTCTTGGTGGTCCCGCCCGTGGCCTTCTTGGCGGCCGCGGCCGTCTTGCGCACGGCCGGCTTCGCAGCCGCGGGCGCAGCCTTCTCCACCGCAGCCAGCGTGAGCTTCGGCAGCTTCTTGGCCCCGGACACGACGTCCTTGAGCTGCGCACCAGGCTTGAAGGCCGGAACGGCCTTCTTCTTGGCCTTCATCCGGGCACCGGTGGACGGGTTGCGCACCCACCGCGCGTCGCGGACTCGCTTCTCGAAGGACCCGAAGCCGGTGATGGCGACCTTCTCGCCTCGCGCGACCTCTCGGGTGATGGTGTCGAGCACGGACTCGAGCGCATGAGAGGCCGCCTTGCGGTTGCCTTCGTAGCGAGCTGCGAGAGCGTCGATCAACTGACTCTTGTTCACAAGCTTCCCTTTCGTGAACGTCGGCCGAGCTCCTTGCCCGACTAATCCCTTGCACGCTAGGGAAAAGTGACCCGTACCACAATGGGAAAGGGGCGTGTCGCCGGACTAGTTACACCAAAAGCCCCATGAAATCAGTGAATTGTGACCGGTTTCCAGGAAGGACGCGTTTTCTCGAAGGCCTCGATGTCTTCTTCGTGCGACAACGTGATGCCGATGTCGTCGAGTCCTTCGAGCAGTCGCCAGCGGGTGTAGTCGTCGATGTCGAAGGAGTCCTCGATGGCGTCAGGACCCTCACCAGCCTTGACGGTTCGCGACTCCAGGTCGACGGTCACGGTGGCACCGGGGAACTCCTCGAGGTGGTCCCAGAGACGTTGCACGACCTTCTCGTCGACCTGCGCCGCCACCAGCCCGGACTTGCCGGAGTTGCCGCGGAAGATGTCGGCGAAGCGCGAGCTGATCACAGCCCGGAAGCCGTAGTTCTGCAGCGCCCACACGGCGTGCTCGCGCGAGGAACCGGTGCCGAAGTCGGGACCGGCGACGAGCACCGAGCCGGCGGCGTACTCCGGCTTGTTCAGCACGAACGACGGATCGCCCCGCCAGGCTGCGAAAAGTCCGTCCTCGAAGCCCGTGCGCGTCACCCGCTTGAGGTAGACCGCGGGGATGATCTGGTCGGTGTCGACGTTGCTGCGCCGCAGCGGGACACCGACACCGGTGTGCGTGGAGAACTTGTCCATGGTCAGGCCCTTCCGTCGGTTGAACCTGTCGAAACCAGCTCGGGCAGATCGGCGGGCGAGCTCAGCGTGCCTCGCACCGCGGTCGCAGCGGCGACCGGGACAGAGACCAGGTGGGTGCGCCCGCCCTTGCCCTGGCGTCCCTCGAAGTTGCGGTTGGACGTCGACGCGCTGCGCTCACCGGGGGTGAGCTGGTCGGGGTTCATGCCCAGACACATGGAGCATCCGGCGCCACGCCACTCCGCACCGGCCTCCTTGAAGATGATGTCGAGGCCTTCGTCCTCGGCCTGCATGCGCACCCGCACCGAGCCGGGTACGACGAGCAGCCGGGTGTCCTTGTCGACCGAGCGTCCCTTGATGATCTCGGCAGCGAGGCGCAGGTCCTCGATGCGGCCGTTGGTGCACGAGCCGACGAAGACCGTGTCGACCTTCACCTCACGCATCGGGGTGCCGGCCTCGAGAGCCATGTACTCCAGCGCCTTCTCCGCACCGACGCGCTCGTCGGCGTCGTCGAACTGGGCCGGGTCGGGCACCACTCCGCCGAGCTGCACGCCCTGGCCGGGGTTGGTGCCCCAGGTGACGAAGGGCGTCATCGTGGAGGCGTCGAGGACGATCTCCTTGTCGAAGCGGGCGTCCTCGTCGGTGACCAGCGACTTCCAGTGCTCCACCGCGGCGTCCCAGTCGGCACCCTTGGGCGCCTCGGGCCGTCCCTCGATGTAGTCGAACGTGGTCTGGTCAGGGGCGATCAGGCCGGCCTTCGCACCCCACTCGATGCTCATGTTGCACACCGTCATCCGGCCCTCCATGGAGAGCGCCTCGATGGCCGGCCCGCGGTACTCGACGATGTAGCCCTGGCCGCCACCGGTGCCGGTCTGCGTGATCAGCGTGAGCACGAGGTCCTTGGCGGTGACGCCGTCGGGAAGGTCGCCGGTGACGGTGACGGCCATCGTCTTGGGCCGTGCCTGCATCAGGGTCTGGGTGGCGAGCACGTGCTCGACCTCGGAGGTGCCGATGCCGAAGGCGATGGCGCCGAAGGCGCCGTGCGTGGAGGTGTGAGAGTCGCCACACACGATCGTCATGCCCGGCTGGGTCAGGCCGAGCTGGGGACCGATGATGTGCACGATGCCCTGCTCCACGTCGCCGAGCGGGTGCGAACGTACGCCGAACTCCTCGGTGTTCCTGCGCAGCGTGTCGACCTGCGTGCGCGACACGGGGTCGGCGATCGGCTTGTCCCAGTCGAGCGTGGGTACGTTGTGGTCCTCGGTCGCGAGGGTCAGGTCCGGGCGTCGCACGGAGCGACCTGCGAGCCGCAGGCCGTCGAACGCCTGGGGCGAGGTCACCTCGTGGATCAGGTGGAGATCGATGAACAGGAGGTCGGGCTCACCCTCGGCGCTGCGAACCACATGTTCGTCCCAGACTTTTTCCGACAGCGTTTTACCCATATCCGAATCCCTTCTGCTTCGTTTCACATACTGAACGCCTCAAGCGAGTGGGGCGTTGCAACCTTACTTTGCATCCCACTAGACGAGACGGCAGTATTACAATATGGACAACACAAGCGGAGTCGGCGTACTCGACAAAGCCGCTCTGGTGCTCGCGGCACTGGAGTCCGGTCCTGCCACACTGGCCGGCCTGGTGGCCGGAACCGGCCTGGCGCGCCCCACGGCGCACCGCCTGGCCGTGGCCCTCGAACACCACCGCCTGGTGGCCCGTGACATGCAGGGTCGCTTCGTCCTGGGCCCACGCCTGGCGGAGCTCTCGGCCGCGGCCGGTGAGGATCGCCTCCTCGCCACCGCCGGACCGGTGCTCGCGCGGTTGCGCGACATCACCGGCGAGTCGGCACAGCTGTGGCGCCGCCAGGGTGAGCACCGTGTGTGCGTCGCCGCGGCGGAGCGCCCCAGCGGCCTGCGAGACACCATCCCGATCGGTTCCCAGCTGACCATGCGTGCCGGCTCGGCCGCCCAGGTGCTGCTCGCCTGGGAGGACCCGGAGCGCATGCACCGCGGCCTGCAGAACGCCGCCTACTCCGCCACCGCTCTCGCCGGCATCCGCCGGCGTGGTTGGGCGCAGTCGGTGGGCGAGCGCGAGCAGGGCGTCGCCTCGGTGTCCGCACCGGTGCGCTCCCCCAGCGGCAAGATCATCGCCGCGGTCTCGGTCTCCGGCCCGCTCGAGCGACTCTCCCGCCAGCCCGGCCGGATGCACGCCCCGGCCGTGCTCGCAGCCGCCGAGCGTCTCTCCGAGTCACTGCGCCGCGCCGCAGCCGAGTAGCCACAGCAGGCGGCACAGGTTTTTCTGGTTAACCAGAAACTCTGCCACTTACCCCACGCTGCAACGTGGGTAAGTGGCAGTTCCACTGGTTAACCAGAAAAACCGTCACGCCGTCAGCAGCCCCACCGCGAGCGCGCTGAGCCCGAGGGCGAGCACGACTGCGCCGGCGAAGACGACCGCGATGAAAGGGTTCGGCTTCGTCCGGCCGCGTCCTGCCGAGGCCGCGAAGAAGCCGGCGGGCATCAGGATCGCGGCCGCCGGTACGCCGGACCGGGCGATCCAGTTCCACGCGCCCGAGAGGGCGGCGGTGTCCGCATAGAGCAGAGCGACCAGCGAGAGCACCAGCAGCACACCTGCGTGCGCGTGGCCTGCTCGCGCGAAACCGATCTGGAACTCCGTGACCCCTTCGCTCGAGCGCCACAGCTTGACCAGGTAGAGACCACCGGTCTCGACGGTCACCAACGACAGCAGCAGGATCCCGGCCAGGATCCGTGTCTCGTCACTCATGGGAACACCCCTCTGTTGCACGGGAAGAGATTGGATAGTTCGACAATCCAATATTGGACAGTAGAACTATCCAATGTCAAGATCTGGGTATGTGGATGTCCGAGCTCTCCGAGCGCAGCGGCCTGCCGGTGCCGACGATCAAGTACTACCTGCGCGAACGGCTGCTGGCCCCGGGTGAGGCCGTGGGCGCCACTCGGGCGCGCTACGACGACGCACACGTACGCCGACTGCGCCTGGTCCGGGCCCTGACCGAGGTGGCCGGCATGCGCTTGGACGACGTACGTCAGGTGCTGCTCGCCATCGACGACACCACCCTGTCGTGGCACGAGGCGATCGGCAGTGCGCACACCCGCCTGGCTCCCCTGGTCACCGACACGGACAGTGACGCGGAGCTCCCCCGCGTCGAGGCGCTGCTGAGCCGACGCGGCTGGGAGCTGGACGAGAGCAGCACGCATCGCGCCGCGCTCGCCGGAGCGCTGTCCTCGCTCGCCTCGCTCGGTCATCCGCCCTCAGACGCTCTCCTGGACACCTATGCCGAGGCCGCCGACCTGATCTCCGAGGTCGACGTCGGCTCGATCAGCGAGTCCGACCGCGCCGAGGCGGCTGAGCACGCGGTCGTCAGCACGCTGCTCCTGGAACCCGTGCTGCTCACGCTGCGACGGATCGCCCAGGAGAACGCGTCACGCCGACACGCCAGGTGACCCCCTCGCGGACACGACACGTCGTAGCGTGATGCGAACATCGGGTGACGTTTAAGTATAGTCAACCGCTACACTTAAATCCCTGGATGTCCGAACGGAGTCCGTATGCCCGCGACCGTCGCACCGGCGCTCGTCACCGACGAGCACGTCGTGGTGCCGGCGCGTGTGGTCGACCCGGTCGTGGTGTCCTTCGCGGGCAGGTACGTCTGGTCGTTCTCCCCACCACGCGACGGGGTGCACACGCGCGGCGGCTGGCGGGTCGAGTGGCCGGAGATCATGCGTTCCAAGCTCGACGGGACGACGCTGGTCAGCGTTGTCGACAGCGTCGGTGACGACGTCCTCTTCGAGGGCGAGGTGTCCTTCGGAGGCAGTGCCGAGCCGTTGGAGTTCCGCGACGCGCAGGGTCATCCACTCGCCGTCGACAAGGCGGGGCACCTGACGAGGGTCTTCTCCGAGACCGGTGACGACGTACGACGGCACATCGCCGAGGGCACCGCCCGGGCGATCGCGGACCTGCGCGACAAGGTCGGCATCGACGCCCACGTCAGCTACGGCTGCCTGCTCGGCGCCGTCCGCGAGGGACGGATGATCGGCCACGACTCCGACTCCGACCTCGCCTACCTCAGCGCCCACACCCACCCCGCCGACATCATCCGGGAGTCCTACCGGATGGAGCGCGAGATGCGCGAGCTCGGCTGGCAGGTGGTCCGGATGTCGGGTGCGGACCTCAAGCTCTTCCTCCCGCTCCCCGACGGGCGCAACGTGCACGTCGACGTGTTCGGCGCCTTCCACGTCGGCGACGTCTTCTACCAGCTGGGAGGACGCAGCGGTCACCTTCCCCGGGAGGCACTGACCCCGGTCTCCACGGTGATGCTCGAGGGCGTCGAGCTCGCGGCGCCGGCCGACCCGGAGGCCGTGCTCGAGTTCCTCTACGGGCCGAGCTGGCGCGTTCCGGACCCGGCCTTCCAGCCCGTCGACCCCCAGCCCGGCCTGCGACGAATCGACGGCTGGATGCGGGGATTCCGCACCGACGTGATCCCGTGGAACGAGATGCTCCGCTATCGACGCGCCGAGATCCCGAGCAGGGGTTCGACCTTCGCTGCCTGGGTCCACGACCGCATCCCGGCCGATGCCACGGTGGTCGACCTGGGCTGCGGCAACGGCCGCGACTCGGGCTGGTTCACCCGCCACGGCCACCGGGTGATCGCCTTCGACTTCGCCGGCGTGGCGATCCGGCAGACCTCGCGGTTGCTGGCGCGCCGACGTGCCACCGAGCCCGACGTACGGGTGCTGGTGCTCAACGACACCCGGACGGTGCTGCTCACCGGTGCCGAGCTCGCCCGTGAGACCGCTTCTCCCCATCTCTGCGCCCGCGGCCTCGTCGGCTGCCTGGACGAGGAGGCGCGCCGCAACCTGTGGCGGCTGGGGTCGATGGCCCTGCGTCGGGGCGGCGCGCTCTTCCTGGAGTACGCCGCCGCGCAGCCGGGCCTCCCGGAGAGGACAGCCGACGGACTCGGCCGGCGAGTCGACACCGACCTGCTCGTCCACGAGATCGAGGCAGCGGGCGGCCGCGTCGTACACCGCGAGGTCGGTCCGGGCCAGGACCTGTTCGACGGGACCGATCCCGCCACCGCCCGACTCGAGGTCCGTTGGGCCGACGATCCATCCACCGCCACCACCCACCGTCCAGGAGCAGCCATGAGCAGCGAAGCCACCCAGCGGCACCAGGGAATCCTCGGCAAGGCGTTCGCGCTTCCCGAGCTCGTGCGCGACCTCAAGGACGCCGTCCACGAGAACCGCCGGCTCAACCGGCGCATCGCCGAGCTCACCGACGTGGTCGCCGAGCTGCTCATCCCGGTGGCGGACCGCGACGAGACCAAGGTCCAGCAGCTGCTGGAGAACTACCGGCGTACGACGCTCGCGCCGTAGGTCACTTCTCGTCGGGGTCGTCGGTCGGGTCCAGGAAGACGTGCCGGACCTCAGGGTGCGCCTCGCGCACCCGGCGCTCGACCTCCTCCGCGGCCTTCTCGAGCTCGTCGACAGTTGACGTGTCGTCGAGGTCCACCCGCGCGGCGACGAGCACCTCCGTCGGGGACATCCGCATCGTCAACATCTCGACCAGGCTGTCGATGCCGTCCGACTCGATGATCGTCCTCCGGATCGCCTCCTGGGCTTCCGCCGGCAGCGCCTCCCCGATCAGGGCCCGCTTGTTCTGCTGCCCCAGCGAGTAGGCCACCACCACGAGCAGCAGACCGATCGCGATCGAGGCGGCGCCGTCCCAGAAGCCCTGCCCGGTCTGGTGGTGCAGCGTGATCCCGACCGCAGCCAGGACGATGCCGATCAGCGCGGCCGTGTCCTCGAAGGCCACCGTCTTGGCCGTCGGATCCGGCGTGATCTTCAGGTGCTCGAAGAACCCGCGACCCTTGTCCTCCGCCTCCCGCCGCAGCTGGCGGATCGCCTTGAGCCACGAGGTGCCCTCGAACAGGAAGCTGACGGCGAGCACGATGTAGGTGACCAGCAGGCTCCCCAGCGGCTCCGCGTGGAGGACCGCCTTGATCCCCTCGTAGATCGAGTAGCCGGCCCCCAGCACGAAGATCCCGACCGCGGCGATGAGCGACCAGAAGTAGCGCTCCATGCCGTAGCCGAACGGGTGCAGGGTGTCGGCGGGCTTCTTGCTGCGCTTGAGTGCGGCCATCAGGAAGACCTGGTTGAGGGTGTCCCCGAAGGAGTGCGCTGCCTCGGCCAGCATCGCGGCCGATCCCGAGATCAGGCCGCCGACCAGCTTGGCGACCGCGATGGCCAGGTTGGCACTTCCGGCCAGGAGGACGGTTCCGGTCGACTCGTCGTCACTCTGGTCGTCTGCCATGCGCACAGCCAAGCAGGTGACCGCGGGTCGCTCAGAAGAGGGCGTCCTGCTCGAGCTCCAGCAGCGTCTGCTTGCGTGGCAGTCCCCCGGCGAACCCCGTCAGGGTGCCGTTGGCACCGATGACCCGGTGGCACGGGATCACGATCGGGATCGGGTTGCGCCCGTTGGCCAGGCCCACCGCGCGCGAGGCGGCGTTGGACTTCCCGAGCCGGCGGGCGATCTCGCCGTACGACGCGGTCTCGCCGTAGCCGATCCCGCGCAGCTGCTCCCACACCCGCTGCTGGAACTCGGTGCCCCTCGGTGCGAGCGGTAGGTCGAATTCCTTCAAGTCGCGGGAGAAGTACGCCGTGAGCTGGTCGACCGCCTCGCGCAGCAGCGGGTCGTCGTCGTCGCGCTCCCCGATCGGCGCGCCACTCGGCGACATCCGGAACGGGCTGAACTCGATGGCCGTGATGCACCCGTCCTGGGCCACCACCCGCAGGTCGTCGATCGGGGTCTCCACCACGGTCCACATCGTCGTCATCTCCATTGCCCTCGTCGTCGTCACCCTATGTCTCCTTCGTCGTCGTCGAACCGGTCGGAACTCGTGGGTCTGGCGCCATGTCGTCGAGCACCACCGACCAGAGCCGCATCAGTGCGTAGGACCGCCAGGGACGCCAGTCCTCGCTGCGCTCCACCACGTCGCGGATGCCCAGCCGGGTCGCGGCGTTGCGCACCCCGATGTCGGTGGGCAGGAAGGCGTCGGGATCACCGAGCGCTCGCATCGCGACATAGTCGGCAGTCCACGGGCCGATGCCCGGCAGTGCCAGCAGCGCCGCGCGCGTCTCTTCGCGGTCGGTGCTGCGGTCGAGCCGCACGGCACCGTCGTCGAGCGCGGCGGCCAGCCCGGTGAGGGCGCGGGCACGGGAACGCGGCATCCGCAGCGTCTCCGGGTCGACGGCCGCGAGCCGCGCGGCAGTCGGGAACAGCCGGGTGACGCTGTGGTCGCCCTCGAGTCCGAGGGGCTCGCCCAGCTCGTCGACCAGGCGTGCCGCGGCCGTTCGCGCCGACGCCAGGCTGACCTGCTGACCGAGGACCGTCTGCACGGCCACCTCGACGCCCTCCAGCTGCCCCGGGACCCGAAGGCCCGGACGCTTCTCCACCAGGTCGGCGAGGACAGGGTCCTCGGAGAGCGCCTCGTCCACCGCGACCGGATCGCAGTCGGCGTCGAGCAGCCTCCGCGTGCGCTCCATGGCGGGCGCGAGATCGCGGGCGTCGGTCAGGGTGAACAGGCACGGCACCTGTCCGGGCGTCCGGTCGAAGAACTCCACCCGGACGACGGCGGGACCGTGGGGCAGCCGCAGCGAGCGTTCGTACCAGCCAGGCCCGAACGCCTCGATCCCACGGACCGCGTGGATCGCCAGGAAGGAGTGCAGGTCGTCGGCGGCGAGCGGCTCGCGCACCGCGATGCGGGTGCGGATCGTCCCGGGTCGTGTCGTCGACCGACGGGAGCCCGCGCCTTGACGCAGCCGGGTCGGCGTCGCGGCGTACACCTCGCGCAGGGTGTCGTTGAACTGCCGCACGCTTGCGAACCCGGCGGCGAACGCGATGTCGGCGAAGGTCAGGTCGGTGGTCTCGATCAGCACCCGGGCCGTCTGCGCGCGGCGTGAGCGGGCGAGCGCGAGCGGGCCGGCGCCGTACTCCTGGGTGACCACGCGGTTGAGCTGCCGTGTCGAGTAGCCCAGCGCATCGGCCAGCCCCTCCACGCCGTCGCGCTCGACCACGCCGTCGGAGACGAGCCGCATCGCCCGGGACGCGACGTCGGCGGCGACGTCCCACTCCGGCGAACCCGGGGTGGCGTCCGGAAGACACCTGCGGCAGGCCCGGAAACCGGCACCCTGCGCCCCCGCGGCGGTGCGGTAGAACGACACGTTGCCGCGCCGGGGCGTGATGGCCGGGCAGGACGGGCGGCAGTAGATGCCGGTGGTGCGCACCGCCGTGTAGAACATCCCGTCGAAGCGACGGTCACGGCCCTTCACCGCCCGGTAGCAGGCGTCCTGGTCGAGATCCATGTCCCCAGTCTGCGTGCCCCCACCGACAGTTGCTAGCGGGAATCGGACACCATCGTGAAGGCCCCTGAACCGCACCTGGTCAACCCCGACCCGATCAGCACCGTCGACCGCCCTCCTCGAAGATCACCTTGTCGATCTCGAAGAGGTCAGACGCCGCCTCGGGACCGTTGACGACCAACACAGTGCAGCCAGCGAGCAGGCAGCTTCATGGCTCGGGAGCCGCAAGACAAGCTGACCCGGCCCGGTCGGGAACGCACTCATCTGCCGAACTGAGGCCTTGGTCGCCAGCTCGCCGAGGGTTTTGACCGACGCGAGGCATCGACCTCGCTGATGGCGCGCGCACTACCTGCTGTTCGAGGGGATTATTGCCACCACGAGGTTGACCACAAAGGCGCAGGCGATCATGACGAGCCCAACACTGATGGCGGTTCCGATGGCCTGACCGAGCGCGTAGGAGTAGGACCCGCCCTCAGGAACTGTCCTCGCTAACCCGGCTGAGGAAGCCGAGCACCGCGCCCAGCGCGCCGAGGACCCCCGCGGTCGCCAGGATTCGGTGCCAATAGCGGCTCCAGTAGTCGCGGGGGGACGGCTGGGCAGGCGCCCGGTAGGCAGTCCACGCCAGGCCGTCCCAGTAGCGGATCGAGTCAGCGGCGGTTTGGTCGGGGTACCACCCTGCCGGTGCACTGCGCTGAGTCTCGGGCATCTGATGCTCCTGGTGTGTGGCTACGTCCACTTCATTCAGCACCCTAGTGCGACACAGTACAAAAAGGGCATAAACCGACATTGCGGCGTTGTAGCAAGATGCCCCATGGGATGAGTGCGCCGGCCCATTCGCCACCGATAGAGGGCTCTCCGCCTGTGAGGCTGTCCGCGTTTGGCAACACAGTGTCCTACGGCGCCGAGCACGGGTATTGGTTGCCGGATCTGCCGCGAACTGCGCGGTCGTGCCGAGATCCGGATGTTCGGTGCGCAGATCAACGGCCCATGCCACCCTGTGCCGGTGAACGCAAGCACGGAATGGCGACTATGGCATCGGCGCCAACACACCGGCAGGTATCGAGGGGTTCCCAGGCGGCCAGCCACGAGGATCGTCGCGCTACTGATCGTCGCGCTACCGACCACTGGTTGCGCACCGGCCGAGCCGACGCGGACCTCGTCCCAAGAGCCGGTCGCGACGCAGACCACCGAGGCACCGACCCCGACGAGGACGAAGGCTCCGGTCAAGCGCACCGGCGCCGCCGCCCGCGTGCCGCGCCGCGTCATCATGGAGCAGCTGGCCAGGCGCGCGGAGCGCATCGCCGCGTCCATGGCCAGCGCCTCTCCCGAGGTGCTGCCCACCGACGTCGACCCCGACTCCAACCGCGGGCTCGGATATCACTTGATGCTCCAGTTCGGCGCGGCGGCCGACCAGTGGCAGTACCTCGACGCGTTGTGGCAGCGCGAGTCCGGCTGGAACCACCTGGCCGAGAACGCCTCGTCAGGTGCCTATGGCATCCCGCAGTCGCTGCCGGGCTCGAAGATGGCGGACGTCGCTCCCGACTGGCGGACCAACCCGGAGACCCAGATCACCTGGGGGCTGGCCTACATCGCCGCGCGCTACGGCAACCCCCAGGGCGCGTGGGCACACTCCCAGCGCGTCGGCTGGTACTGAGCCACAGGCCCCGAGCGGTCGGGGCGAGCGGTGGATCGAGGAGCACCCGTCCAGTTAGATCGAGGCGTGGTTGGGTGCTGCGCAACTTCAGTTGAGGCCAGCCTTGTTCACTCCGTACTCAGCCTGCTTCTGTGTGTGGCCTGGGCGGCCTCCCCGCCACATCCGAGCGGCCTTTGGGTTTCGCCCCATGGCCTTGCGGAGGGAGTAGGTGGCATTTTCTTGCGCGACCTCGCCTCGTGATGCGACAGAGCAGCCTCGGTCAGTCCTCGTCGTTCGACGGGGGTTCCAGGACGTCGTAGACCGCGTCCAGGGCCTCGACACGCCATTCGGCGGGCACCTCCGACAAGAATCGCAGCACGGTCGCGGAGAGCGCCTCCTCGGCCAAAGGCGAGAGCCCCGGGAACATCGGCGGGTAGGCGAGATCCTCGATCTCGACCTCGTCGAGCTCCGCTGGCCCGGTGGGCGCCCCCGCGGTCGCCTCGTCGTGGACCGACTCGGCAGCCGCGTCGAGTTCGATGATCGCGGCGTCGGCCACGTCGCGCGGCACCGAGCGCAACGCGGTCACGGCCTCCGTCCCAAGGATTGCCTCGGGTGGCACCCATACGGTGTGAGCCGCCCCGTTCTCATCAACCCACACGTGCCGCTTCCTTGCTGTCCTGGTCTCTTGAGGATGACGCGTTTGGTGTGCTTGGCACCGCCAATGCAACCAACGGTAGCGGCGGCGTCCGGACCGCCGTACTTGCCGCTCCTCACCCCCGTCCGCATCTGGCAACCTTCTGGGTCAAGACGCAGTCGGTAGCGGTGTTCTAGGGTGGTCGGTGACGGGTCCGGGAAGTGACTTCTCCGAAGAGCTGGTGTGGGGATGTGAGCCGGTCGCGCTGGAGTCAGAGTCGTTTCCCCGGTGTCCTCCCGGGCCCGTCCCTAAGTGCTTGAGTGAGTCTTCGAGCATCTGGTGGAGTTGGGAGACCATCCGGGTGTGGTCCTCACCCAGCGACCGTCGTCGGTCGACCAGGATCCGCAGCACCGCGAGCTGCTCGTCGTTGACCACCGGGCGCAGCCCGCTCATCCGGGTCCCGACCAACGCCACCGAGTGCGCATCGGTTGCGTCGGTCTTGCGGCCCTGACCGGTAGCGAAGACCCGTGCCCGGGCCGAGAGCTTTGGCGGGACATCGATGACTTCCTCGCCGACAGCGAGCAGGCGCATCGCGACGTGGTGGCCGATCCCGTTGCATCCCTCGATCGCCGACCGGACCGGCAGGTTCGAGCCCGCGGAGTGCCTCCGCAAAGATGTCGAGAGCGGCGCGCTCTACTCGTGACCCGTAACCAGTAGCAAACGTCTCGTCGTACGAATCGGCGAGAGCGTCATAGCCAGGCTGCTCCGTCACTCGGGCAAACTATCGCCCGCTGAACCGAGTGCTGCTCAGCACATACGGATCTCGGCATGACCGGGCGGTTACAACCGCCGGCGCAGGCCACCCACCTCGGGCCAGTTCCCTTGCTACGACGCTGGCCGGACCCGTACCTGGTACACCCCGGGGCCGAACCTACCGACAAGCTTCGCCCACGCATCCACACCAACCTCACCCTTCCGCCCTGAGTCTCGCCATCGCCTACGGCCCGATGTGAAGGTCGTCTAGGAAAGGCTCGTGACGCCTCGGCCACGATGACACGTGGACACCTACGGGCACCTGTTCGAGGACCTCCTCGACGAGGTGGCCGCGACGACGGACGCCGCCCGGTGAGCGGAGCGCGCGAAGCGCTTGAAGACCGCCGCTGCTGCCAGCGCTCTCCCTGCTGTTGCCAATCCGTTGCCAACTGCTCACGATGCCGGAAACGACGAAGAGGCCCTTCCCAGCGCTTCCGCTGGTCAGGACCCCTTTTCGAATCTGTACCCCCGACGGGATTCGAACCCGCGCTACCGCCTTGAGAGGGCGGCGTGCTAGGCCACTACACAACGGGGGCCTGCTTGGTTGCGCTGAGAGCCGACGAGACTCTAACGTCCGCCTCGCAGCGGAGCCAAATCGACGTGCTCGCTGGGGTACTAGGACTCGAACCTAGACTAACTGGACCAGAACCAGTCGGGCTGCCAATTACCCCATACCCCATGGGATTCGGCCCGCCAGCGATTGATCCGGGCGAACCGAGGGTCAAAGATACACATACGCCCGGGTCACCCACCAATCGGGGCGGGTGACGGAGCGGTCAGCTGACGGGTGCGGGCCGCGGCACGGTGGAGTGGTGGTGCTGCGCAGTCCCATCCGGCGCGCCACCAGCAGCACCAGCACCAGGTAGACGCCGTTCTGGGACGATGGTCACGGGCAGCTGCCACCAGGACACCTCGGAGACCGTCAGGGCGCTCTGCAGGTCGCCGAAGAAGATGGCCAGCGCGAAGGCGAGCAGGTTGTTCAGGATGTGCAGCGCGATGCCGGCCTCCAGCCCGCCGACGAGTACGACGATCAGGCCGGCCATCAGGCCGAACGCGAACCGGTCGAAGAACAGCGGGGAGTTCTGGGTGCCGTGCGCCAGCGCGAACAGGCTCGAGGTCACGAGCAGGGCGAAGCCGATGGCGACCCGGGTGGCCGCCGTCCTGCTCAGCCCGAGGGACTCGGCGATGCCGTGGGTCAGCGAGCCGAAGGCCTGCATCAGGTAGCCGCGGAAGGCGTACTCCTCCCCCAGCGCCTGCAGCGGTGTGGTGACCAGGATCACGATCGCCGGTCGCGATCAGCCGGCCGGTGAGCTCGTTGGGCTTGCCGCCGAGATCGCTCGGGTTGTCCGGCAGCAGCCGCGCTCACCAGCGATCGAGACCGACCAGCGCCACGACGGCGAGGCCGACGCAGACGAAGAAGAACTTCCACCGCATGCCCGGCAGCACCGAGGAGAGCCAGCGCGGGCGCAGCCGGTGGACGACCCGGACGATCCCCATCGCCACGAGGGTCAGCGAGGCCAGCGTCAGGTTGAGGTAGAGCATCGAGGCCGGCGTGACCGACTCCACGCTGGCGGAGTCGATGAACCGGTCCGCGAACGACCCGGACCCGCCCTGGAGGGCCACCGCGATCGCCAGGATCGGCATCAGCAGCGAGCGGTGCCACGAGCAGCCGCCGAACAGGAACATGGTCAGGATGCCGACGACCGGCTTCCACCACGCGTAGTCCCAGGTGCGCAGCATCAGCGGGTAGGGCCGCGGCTCCGGGTGCGGGTGGGCGACCATCTGCGGCTGCCACTGCTGCGGCGGAGGCGTGCCGTAGGGCTGCTGCTGCGGCGGCGGCGGGTAACCCGGCTGCCACGGCGGCTGGCCACCAGGCGGTGGACCCTGCGGGTAGGACATCAGCCCTGCCTTCCGGCCGCTGCCGCGGGAGCCGCGTCGAGCCGTGCCAGCGACTGCTCGCGGCCGAGCAGCTCCAGCGACTCGAACAGGGGCGGCGAGATCCGGCGTCCGGTGACGGCGACCCGCACCGGCCCGAAGGCGTTGCGGGGCTTGAGGCCGAGCTCGTCGACCAGCTTGGCCCGCAGGGCCTCGTCGATCGTCGCCGTCGTTCCAGTCCTCGATCGCCACCAGCGCCTCGCGGGCCGCGGCGACGACCGCGAGCCCGTCCTCGTCGAGCACCTTGGCCACGTCGGTCTCGTCGTAGACGACCTCGTCGAGGAACAGGAAGGCGAGCATGTCCGCGCCCTCGCCGAGGGTGCCGACGCGCTCGTGGACCAGCACGCTGCCCTCGGTGATCTTCAGCGTCTCCTCCTGGGTCGGCGGGTCCTCGATCAGGTCCGCCTCCCGGAGGAACGGCACGAGCCGTTGCTCGAGCTCCTCGATGCTGAGCAGCCGCATGTGGGCGGCGTTGATCGCCTCGAGCTTCTTGAGGTCGAAGCGCGCGGGGTTGGGGTTGACCCGGCGGATGTCGAAGGCCTCGGCCATCTCCGCCATCGTGAAGACGTCGCGGTCCTCGGCGATCCCCCAGCCCAGCAGGGCGAGGTAGTTCAGCAGGCCGGCCGGGAGGAACCCGCGCTCGACGTACTCGCCGAGCCCGGAACCTGCGTCGCGCTTGGAGAGGCGCTTGTTGCCCTCCCCCATCACGATCGGCAGGTGGCCGAAGCGCGGTGAGCCGGTGCCGATGCCCAGCGCCTCGAGCGCCTCGTAGAGCGCGATCTGGCGCGGCGTCGAGGACAGCAGGTCCTCGCCGCGCAGCACGTGGGTGATCCCCATCAGGGCGTCGTCGACCGGGTTGACCAGCGTGTAGAGCGGGTCGCCGTTGGCGCGCACGATCGCGAAGTCGGGCACGTGCTCGGGCTGGAAGGCGACCTCGCCGCGGACGAGGTCGTCGAAGACGATCGGGCGGTCGGGGATCCGGATGCGTACGACGTGGGTGCGGCCCTCGGCCTCGAAGGCCGCGCGCTGCTCGTCGGTGAGGGCGCGGCAGAAGCCGTCGTACCCCTGGACCTTGGAGCCGGACGCCTTGCGGCGCGCCTCGACCTCCTCGTTGGTGCAGAAGCAGTCGTACGCCGAGCCGGCCTCGCGCAGCCGCGTCACGATGTCGCGGTAGATGTCGAACCGCTCGGACTGCTTGTAGGGGCCGAACTCGCCGCCGACGCCGGGGCCCTCGTCGTAGTCGATGCCGAGCCAGGCAAGCGAGTCGATCACCGAGGCGTAGCCCTCGGGGGTGTTGCGGGCGAGGTCGGTGTCCTCGATGCGCAGCACCAGCGTGCCGCCGTAGTGGCGGGCGAAGGCCCAGTTGAACAGGGCGGAGCGCACGTTGCCGACGTGCAGGTTGCCGGTCGGCGACGGTGGGAACCGGACGCGGACCTGCTCGGGGGCGAGGTCGCCCAGGACGGGATCGGTCATCGTGTGACCACCTTGTTGCTCAGGTTGCCGATGCCCTGGATCGAGATCTCGACCTCGTCACCGACGTTCATGGGACCGACACCCTCGGGGGTGCCGGTGAGGATCACGTCGCCCGGGAGCAGCGTCATCACGCTGGTCACGTGGGCGATCAGGGTCGGGACGTCGAAGATCAGGTCGGAGGTGCGGCCGTCCTGCTTCACGTCGCCGTTGAGGAACGTCTGCACCCGCAGGTCGCTGACGTCGAGCTCGGTCTCCACCCAGGGGCCGAGCGGGCAGAACGAGTCGAAGCCCTTGGCGCGGGTGAACTGGCCGTCCTTCTTCTGCAGGTCGCGGGCGGTCACGTCGTTGCCGACGGTGTAGCCGTGGACGACGTCGGCGAACTTCTCCTTGGGCACGTCGCGGCAGATGCGGCTGATCACCACCGCGAGCTCGCCCTCGAAGTGCACGTTCTCGCTCTGGCGCGGGTAGAAGATCGGGTCGCCCGGGCCGATCACGCTGGTGTTGGGCTTGAGGAACATCAGCGGCTCGTCGGGGACGTCGCTGCCCATCTCGGCGGCGTGCGCGGCGTAGTTGCGTGCCGATGCCCACCACCTTGCTGCGCGGGAGGACCGGGCTCAGCAGCCGGGCGTCGGCGAGTCGCACCTGCCTCGTCGGTCGGCTGCAGCCCGACGTACAGCGGGTCTCCGACCAGGGCCGTGATCACGGAGTCCTCGTCGGGGATGCCGAAGTCGTCGATGTCGCCGGTCACGATGCCGAAACGGGGGTCGTCGCCTGTGGTGAACCTTGCGATACGCACCCCGGGAGCCTATCG